>JARGPH010000012.1:0-47060 GCA_029213065.1 Verrucomicrobiales bacterium
CCTCTTCAACCTCGTCGACAGCAGGCGCTTCCTCAACTTTCTCAGGTTTGTCTTCGACGTCAAAGCCTCCAATATCGAGAGCTTTCTTAGGAGCCGGCTTCGCCTTTTTGACCTTCTTCTCAGGCTCGGGCGGGGCCGATTTCCGCGAAGACTTAATTTCAGCAATCTTCTTGGAAGGGTCCTCTTTGCCGAGATGACCGAACACAGATCCCTGATCCTTTGCAGGAACTGAGGTCTTAGCTTTGCGGCCGCTCTTTTTCTCATCTTGCTCAAAGAGATTGAGAGCTTCCGCTTTTTTTGTATCCAAGGATTTCGGTGCTGACTCTTCAGAGTCAGATTTCCCGGATTCGTTGCTGTTCTTTCGAGGCATATTTAGAAGGTGGGCGGCAGTTCCCTTACGCATCAGACACGTTCTGATGGAGTTTGTATTCTGTAATTATTAAAAGCTTTGTCAAATTGAGAAACGAGCGGCTCACCGCTTCGTTCGGCGAAAGTATCTTACGACGCCTCTTCGGTTTCCGGAGTTGCCTCTTCAGAAACAGCTTCGGTCGCAGGAGCAGCCTCAGCGACAGGAGCCGCCTCTTCAGCGTCATCCCCGGCAGCATCGGTAACCTTTTTCAAAATCGCCCGTGCGTCTTCCACATCGATCTCGAGAACATCGGCAATATCGACCTCGTCGACACCGCTGGCGATCATCTCAATGCTGTTGAGGCCACCACGAACCAGCCCTTCGGCTACTTCGGCCTCAATTCCCGCACCCTCTGCAATCGCAGAAGCAGCGCCGGCCACCTGAGCCTCAAAGGCTTCGTGAGCAGACTCATCTTTCTTCACCTGAACGTCCCAACCAACGAGGCGCGCAGTGAGTCGTGCATTCTGGCCACGACGACCGATTGCTTTGGAAAGCTCCTCCTCATCAACCCGCACCGTAAGAGACTGATTCTCTTCATCGATTGCGATTGATTTGATTTCAGCAGGTTTGAGAGCCTCCTGAACAAATGCTTTGATGTCGTCACTCCAGCGAATGATATCGACTTTCTCGTTGTTCAGTTCACGAACAATGTTTTTCACCCGTGCGCCGCGGAGGCCGACACAGGCACCGACAGGATCCACTTTCTCATCAGCACTGTAGACCGCGATCTTGGTGCGATACCCCGCTTCACGGGCCAATGAACGAATCTCAACGGTGCGATCAGCAATTTCGCTGACTTCCGATTCAAAGAGACGGCGAACAAAATTGGGATGACTGCGTGAAAGAACGATCTCAGGACCGCGAGCGCCGTTTTCGACAGCAACGACATAAGCCCTGACACGATCACCAACATTGTATTCCTCAGTGGAAACGCGCTCACGCTGGTGCATGACGCCTTCAAACTTCCCGAGGTCGACAAAGACATCACCACGCTCGAAACGGCGAACCGTTCCACTCACGATGTCACCGGCACGATCCTTGAACTCGTCGTAGATCATTTCCTTCTCCGCCTGACGGAGACGCTGCATCATGGTCTGCTTAGCTGTCTGAGCAGCAATACGACCGAAGTTGGCCGGAGTGATGTCCACTTCCAGCTCCTCGTCGACATCGATACCGGGCTTGAGACGGCGAGCCGTAAAAATATCAATCTCATCGTAAGGATCCTCAACACGGTCCTTAACAACCAGTGTGGCAAGCGCACGAATGTCACCCTTTTCCGGATCGATATGAATCCGCATTTCCCTGGCCGGGCCAATGCTTTTTCGAGATGCAGAAAGCAAGGCAGTCTCAAGCGCTTCAACCATTGTATGGCGCTTGATACCTTTTTCTTTCTCGTAATATTCGAAAAGTGCTAACAGTTCGTTTGTCATTTTCTTCAGCTGGTCCTCGGTCTATGAGACAAAAAAAAGCGGGCTATGCCCACTTTGAACAATCCGGAACACAAAATTCCTTCTCACGATTGTCGGAAGCCGAACATATCCGCTTCACATCACGAAGGCAAGGTGTAAATGGCTCAAATACGCGTAGCCCCGATCGACCTCATCTACCGCACCCTTTCATGTCGCAATCCAAGTCTCATTCCCCCATCCTCGCGATCACCTTTGACGCCGCAGGAACGCTCATCCATCTCGCAGAACCGGTCGGGGTCTCCTACGCACGCGTCGCCGCTGAGCATGGAATAGAATCAACTCCCGACGATCTCGGAAAAGCGTTCGGGTCGGTCTGGAAACGCACCCCGCTCCCTTTTGCTCACCCCAACCGCGCCACCGACACCGACGAAAAGTCCTGGTGGCGCCGGCTCGTTCGAGAAGTGTTCGAGGAAGCAGGAGCTACGTTGCCTGATGAAGAACGCTTCGATACCTTCTTCGAAGCGCTCTACCTCCATTTTGAATCACCGGGGACCTGGCTTGCCGATCCCGGGGCAGTCTCGACACTTGAACAGTTGAGTTCCCGCTACCGGTGCATCGTTCTTTCCAACTTTGACGGACGGCTTAGAAGAATCCTCGACGACCTCGGACTGCTGAACTTTTTCGAAACCTGTCTTCTCTCCTGCGAGCTCGGCGCCTCAAAGCCGGATCCGGCTGTCTTCCGTGCTGCTGCAAAATGGCTTCAACTCGCTCCCCACCAGATCCTTCATGTCGGTGATGATCCGCTCTGCGACGGGGAAGGAGCAAGGGCTGCAGGCTTCGCTCATTTCCGTGTGGAGAAGGGCCGAAATGAATTAGGTAAAATATTAGATGTTTTTCACTTGCATGACCCTAATTCGTGAATACATTCGCGCTCCCCAATCCCACCTGATTGGGGTTTTACCAATGGACAGGTAGCTCAGTTGGTAGAGCAGTTGGCTTTTAACCAATTGGTCCTGGGTTCGAATCCCAGTCTGTCCACTCTTTCTTCATCACTCCCCCCTTCGGGGAAACTCAGGTGCCCCTAACAAACGCTCAGGAAACCGCGTGCCCGGTCGGCTCACTGACTTGTTGCTGCCTGTTTTTCGCAGCGCGCTCTTTGGCTTCCTCGTTAGTGTGATCGGCGTTTTCTCCGATCGCGATCTTTGACTTCAACTTCCTCGCGAGCCGCATTGCCTTCGCCGCAGGGCTGGTGCCGTATTCGATGACCTGATAAGTCTGCTCCAAACACGTCATCCAGAATTTCTTGTAGTCGAGACAGCTCGGACCGTAGTCGAGAATCTTGTCTCCCAGTGCATAACTGTCTTCGATCAACCGCGTCCAGAGAACATTCCCCGGAGCAAACTTAGCGAGAGAGGGATCAAAACCGACGCGCATCAAATCAAGATAGCCTTGAAAATAATAGCCGTAGGTAAAGGCTACGGGCCGACCATCGAGCATCAGCAATGTCAGATCACTACACCCTTCTTTGACCGCCGCTTCGTGCACATCGCGCAGGAAAGGTTTCACTTCCTCGTGGTGCAGCGTGTTCCCATCGACAAGGCCATCCTGCCAACTCATCGAGGCGAGCTTCTCGCACGCTTCGTAATGCGACCAGTCCGGAGTCGAACCAGCCTCGGGACGTGAGCGAAGGTAGGTGACCTCCCCCAACTCAGACAGCCTTCGCGCGCAGCGTTCAACATTGCGACGCCGGTTTTTCTGCGCTTTGCGCGATTCCCAGTAACTGTCCCAGGTGCCTTCCATATACAGCATCGCCACCTCGGAACACTTCGACACTTCACTTCGCCCCGTTGGCATACCGGACAGAATCGGCTCCGGCGAAGAGGACGGGACACCACCCTGAGCCCGGTAGTCGGGAAGATTCGTAAACTCAATCAGGTCAAATCCATCCGCCCCTTTGTTCTGTGCGTTGCGGAAATAGTTCGCCGCCTCGGACATAATCATCTCGGGATCCAAACCAAGAGCGCCGTAAAAACTGCACCAGTTCTCGACGGGGAATCGGAGCTTTCTGATACTGCCGAGAGCGGTGGGCTTTCGCTGAACCATCAGTGGCACGATACCGATGAGTCGATCATCCGCTTTGACCACGAACACTTTCAAAGACTCATCCGTCTCAAGGCGGTGTTTCCATCTCATTTCAAACCAGGAGAAGGATTGAAACCAGGAGGCGTGGGGAGTGACCGAGAGGAGACGCCCCCACTCGACCCGATACCGCTCAAGGTCTTCGATGCGGGTGATGACTTCGTAATTGATCATACCGTTAGTGAATTAGGAGTGGGAAACCTCAGGGACGGGCGCAGCGGGCGTTGAAGAGACCGAAGGCACCGGCGCTTCCGCGGGAACTTTGCCAAGCGGACGTTTCGCGACCGACCAACCGAACCAGGTTTGACCCCGTTCGGCAGCGGTGAGCCCGGCTTCCGATAGCTCAATGTCTAAATTGGCCCGGCTGTAATGATGATGCAAAAGCGGGACCTTGGGATCGAGGTGATCCCCGGTCTCAATGCGTCGTTTCCGCCCTCCCCTGAGAATGCGCAACAGGTTGGCGACCGGGGGCTGCAGCGTAAACAGGAGCGAAGCGGGGACCGTCTCACTTTCAGGCCTCGTGAAGTAATCAAATGCAATCACCCCGCCCTCCTTCAAGCGCTCTGAGCACGCCTTGAGAAACCGGACTCGTTCAGGGCGCCCCTGAACGAAAGACGTGTAGAACCGGGGAACGATCACCACGTCAAAGTCGGTCCTTTCGCTCTCAAGATTAAACCTCTCAGCGTGACGCAAAGTAATGCCGCCACCGTCTGCGGATCTCAGCAGCATGGTAGACGTCTCCGCGAACAACGACTGATCGAACTCGATCCCCACCACCGAACATCCCGTTTCGCGGAGCTTAATAAGTTCCTTTCCCCCGCCGGCTCCAACGACCAGGACCCGGGAAGAGCGGGTTACATGCGAGGCAATAAAAGCATCCAGCCAATCCGCAACGCCTTTCACATCACCGGAAACCGGAGCCGCGTCCTTCCAGTCGCCATAGGGGTAGGTATCATATTCCTGCAGGACCTCGTCATCGATCACTCCCATGAAAACAGCGGAGTGGATACTTTCCATCGAACGGTTGATGAATCCGTTCATCCTCCCGATCAATCGGAAGGCATTCAGGCGATGCAAAGATCTATGATTTAATTGACTCATTATGATAATTATATTACAATTTAATATTTATTGAAAGTCGGTTTTAAAACTATTTTCTGAGAATGGCATCATCACATCCAGCGTCAGACCCTCCCATTGCGCATGAAACTCGCTCCTCACCGTTGTCTTCACGTCAACCGGATCGATTTGAATTCTCATGCATCACCGCACTGGGTGAGCTCGAAGAGATCCGCACGGACTGGCTGATTCTCACCGGGGGAAAGCCCGCGATCTTCCAGTCCTTCGGATGGAACCGAACCTGGTATGAGGCCTACTCCGACACATTCGACGAAGTCCAAATTTTCGTCCTGAAAAGGAACGGGCAGATCGTTGCCTTGCTCCCCTGCTACCGGAAAGGCAATCGAATTCGTCTCGCCGGGGATTCCCTCTGTGACTTTCAGGACCTCATCGCCCTGACTCCTGAAGATGCCGAGCAATTCATCGTTGAGTTATTCTCACACGCCCGGGAGAAGAACTTTCACTTTCACTTTCATCAGCTCTCCGACCGCGGCAATCTCTGGCCGTTGATCAAACGCTATGCCGCCAATACCGGCTTCGATTACTACGAAAAGGTGTTGGGGCCCTGTCCCTGGTTTGAACTCTCAGAGGACGGCGAGTCGTTCCTTGTCGCCGCCAAAGCAAAGCTCCGCAAGCGAATCCGCCGAGCCCTGCGCCGCCTCGAGGATCTTGCCCCCGGACACGAATACAGGCTCCTCGGGCACTCACAGATCACCGCGTCGACAATTGATGATATCGCTGCACTGCACGAGAGAAATCAGCATCGAAAGGAAGGCAACTCCATCTTTGCGAATGAGACCTATCGGAACTTCATTCTCAACGCCGCACAGGAACCGGACACTGGCATCCATATCGTTGAAGTCCGCGCAAAAACAGGAGAACTGATCGCATTTGATCTGGGCTTCCACTCGGACTCCCGCTTCTACGCCTACATCGGTTCCTACGACGCGCCCTTTTCAGGAGGATCCCCCGGAGTCTGCCTTCTACACTGGCAGATGGACCGTCTCCCCTTAATGGGAATCAGGGAGTATGACTTCCTTTGCGGGAGCGAAGCCTACAAGTTTGACTACGCTGAGAACACTTACAAAATTATGTCAGTCAAAGTCTACACCCGCGGGTTTATGAACTCGCTGAGACTGATGGCCTATCGCAACGCGCGGAAGCTCAAGGTGGCCCTCAAGCCAATCTTCATGCGCGTTGGGCTCCTTTAGCAGGGAGAGAGGCGAAACCTCGCCGACTGCCGCTAGACACGCGGGGTGATCCGTCTGCGGTGCACCCATTCCGACTTCTGGTCATCACTGATCTTACCCTGCCGGTAAACATTCACGAGTATTCCGATAGCGAGGAAACCGATCAAAAGAGAGGATCCCCCGTAGCTCACAAACGGAAGCGTCAGACCCGTGTTCGGAATAATCGACGTGGTCACGCCGATATTCAAAAACGCCTGAAAAGAAAGGAATCCGACGAGCCCGATTGAGAGAATCGTTCCGAAGCGGTCCGGTGAATGAAATGCAATCACAAAGCCACAAACGGCGATAGTGATGAAGGCGATCACAATCGCCACGGTCACCGCCAATCCCATTTCCTCGCCGATCATGGGGAAAATAAAGTCAGTGTGAGCGAAAGGCATGTAGAGCATCTTGAGACGCCCTTCCCCGACACCACGGCCGGTCATACCACCCGATCCGATCGCCATCAATGAGATCCATTGCTGAAACCCCGCTCCGAGACGGTATTTTTCAGGATCAAGGAAAGCCATGACACGCTCCATCCGGTCCGGCGCGTAGCTCAGCATCGCGAGGAATCCGGCAACACCTGTCATGCCGAGACCGGTAAGAAACTTCCAGTTCACTCCCACAACGAAGAGAACGAGGAGCGTCGTAGCGGAAAGAACCGCAGTGGTGCCGATATCGACCTCAAAGAGAATCAAGGCGATGGGAACACCTGCAATCGCGAGAGGGTAAACGAACCCGCGCAGAAAGCGGGAGCCGCAGTCAGGATAACGCGAAAACCAATAGGCCAGAAAAACAACAACAGAAATCTTTCCCAGCTCAGAGGGCTGAATTTGAAACGAGCCCACCCCGATCCAACGACGCTCGCCGTTAATTTCCTGCCCGATACCCGGGACAAAGCATAACAAGAGCAGAAAGCAGACGCCGCCGAAAAGAAGCCAGACATTTCGCTTCCAAAAACGGTAGTCCAACATCGCGGCACCCCAACAGGTCGCGATACCGAGAACAAGCCAGACACCCTGACGCTTTGCTTCACGATAACCGTCACCCGCATCAGCATGAGCACTGAATACGCAGGTGCTGATCAACATGACACACCCAATAATGATCAGGAATGAGACAGCTGAAAGCAGGAATGTTAGGCTTTTCCGGTGCATCTTTCTAAGGCGACGTAAAATGGAAACCTAGTTCGAAGCGGGAATCTTCAAAGTCTGTCCGATCTGCAATGACTCAGGCTTGTTGATGCCATTCGCCTTCATGAGAGAACCGAAAGAAACGTTGAACTGCCTCGCAATCCCCCACGCGGTGTCACCCTTCTTTACCGAATAGGTGCTTGCGGCACTGGCAGGAGCGCTCTTAGCCGGTGCAGGCTGAGCGACAACCGGAGGCGCGGCTTTCAACTCGTCTCCTGAAGGGATATCAAGCCAGCGCCCGGGATAGAGTTCGTTGTCAGAAATGATCGCATTCTTCTCGCGAAGCGCCTGCGCCGGCACACCGAGTTGTTTGGCAATCTCAGGAAGATTGTCACCGGCCTGGACACGATACTGATCGTCACGTGTCGGGTCGTTACGAAGTGGCGCGGCAACCGGCTTGGGCTTTGCTACAGCGGGTGCATCGGTGACGCGACTCGCCACTTCTGCATTCTTTTGAACGACATCCTTCACCTCAGTCTTCGAGGAAATCGTGATACCACTGACATCGGAAGCCTTGTCGATCATTTTGAAAGCAATGATCCCGCCAATCGCCACCGCGTGAAGCAGCAGGACGACTGTAAAAATTCTTGTTAGACGAATGTCAGGAGAATCCAGGTACCAGCCCTGCTCCTCGGTAACATTGGCGGAAAGACGGGTCTTCGCCCGGGCTCTTCCCATTACCCCGTGTCGGGATGTTTTCGCGGTTCTACGATTTCTTCTCTTGTTGCTCATGGTTGTTGTTGTTGGTTGTTGTTGAAGAAAGTTACAAATTGGCTACGGCATCGCGAAAGGCCTCACCACGCGCCTCGTATCCGCAAAACATGTCGAAGCTCGACGTTCCCGGCGAAAAGAGGACCACATCCCCTTCAGCGGCTGCGGCAAATGCCTTGCCGGTCGCTGCGGGAAGGCTCTCAGCGCACTCACAGGGAACGGTCCCGCCCCAGAGTTCCGAAATAGAGGAGGCAATCTCCCCCATGCAAACGGCGTGCTTTACCTTCGCTGAAACGAGTCCGGTTAAACTGGAGAAATCGAGACCTTTGTCCTTTCCCCCGACGATCAAAACGACAGGCTCGTCCTGCCCCGAGAGAGCACTTTCAAGTGAGTGGAGATTAGTGGACTTCGAATCGTTCACAAAGATGACCCCGTCTCTCTTCCCCACCTTCTCGCATCGATGCGCCGGTGGTAAAAAAGATTTCAAGGCAGGCAAAACCGCTTTCCGGTCGAGGGAAAGATGATCGGCAACGGCAAGAGCAACCATCATGTTCTCAGCGTTGTGTCTTCCCTGTAGTTCGCAGGAAGAGAAATCAAAGGTCTCACTCGATCCCGAATGACCAATCGCCCCTTCAGTATAGAAATAGTCAGTCCCGTCCTGAAACGCCGAAAACTCGATACGCGGCCACCCGTCAGCCACCGCTTCGCCCTTGCGGACAATCGCAACCGCACCGTCGGATCGGTTCATGAAAATGCGCTCTTTGGCGGCACGGTAGTCTTCGACCGCGTCGTAGCGATCCATGTGGTCGGGAGCAAAATTCAACCAGATCGCTATCGGAGACGAAAAGCTCGAAATCGTCTCGAGCTGAAACGAGCTGAGCTCCAACACGATCCAATCGTAACGCTTGCCGGAAAGCACCACCTCACTGAAGGGCAAGCCGATGTTCCCCGCCGCTACCGCCTGAAGTCCGGAACCCTTCAACATTTCAGTGATGAGTGAAGTCGTCGTTGTCTTCCCGTTAGTCCCTGTGATCGCAATCACCGGCGCCGTGTTGGCACGAAACGCGAACTCGATCTCTCCGACCAATTCCGTCGAAATGTGGGCAAACACCCTCGCAATCGGCCATGAGAGAGCGATCCCCGGGCTCATTACCGTAAGATCAAATGTTCCTTCGGGAGCAAGCGCCGCGTCCCCGGTCGTCAGTGTAACACCGGCTTCCTCAAAACGGGCAACCGCAGGACTGAGCTTGTCGCTGTCTCCGCTGTCAAAGGCCTCAACGCGGGCACCACACGCCAGAGCGAGAGCCGCCGCAGCGAGCCCGCTTCCTCCAGCGCCAAGAATGGCGACACGTTGTCCTTTCAAATCCATACTAACGAAGCTTCAAGGTCATCAGTCCGATCATTGCCGCAATGATCGAAATAATCCAAAAGCGGTTGATCACCTTACTCTCCTCCCAACCCGACAGCTCGAAGTGGTGGTGAATCGGGGACATCTTGAAAATGCGCTTACCCGTCGTTTTAAAACTGGCTACCAGGAGAATAACGGACATCGCCTCCATCACGAAAACGAATCCGACGATGACGAGAAGCAGCTCCTGCTTGCAACAGATGGCGACCATCCCCAGCATTCCCCCGATCGAAAGTGACCCCGTATCACCCATGAAAACACGGGCAGGATGGCAGTTAAACCAGAGAAAGCCCAGCCCCGCGCCGGCCAGAGCCGCACAGAAAATCGATACTTCGCCAGCGTGCTTGTTATAAGGCACAAGGAGGTAATCCTCAGCGATGACCTGATGGCCTGCCACATACGTAAAAATCGCAAAGGTCGCCGCAGTCGTCACCGTGCACCCCGCTGCCAAACCATCGAGACCATCGGTCAGGTTGACCGCATTTGAACAGCCGATAATCACGAGCGGAAGAAAGACGAAGGTAAAGATGCCCATGTCCTCAATCACCGGATACTTCACCGATGGCAGATACAGTTTCCGGATATACTCCCCTGTGTCCGGATGGAGATAGAGGAATCCGACAGCAACCAGAGAAATCGCGAGTTGGACGACCAGCTTTACCTTTCCCCGCACCCCGACGGAATTCTTTTTCGTGACCTTCAGATAGTCATCGAAGAAACCGAGAAGTCCCGTTCCGATCGTCACAAACACAAGAACCTGAATAAATGGATTGGTGATACGGGCCCAGAGCAGCGCCGAAATCAAGACAGCTCCGACAATCAGAATTCCACCCATCGTCGGGGTTCCCGTCTTCCCGCCATGGAGTTCGGCAAGCTTGTTCACTTCCTCCTTCGTCCTCACCGGCTGACCGATCTTGAGCGCAGTGAGTTTGAGAATAACCCGGTTGCCCAGTAAGAGGCATAACAGGAAAGCGGTCAGTGCCGCACCGGCGGCGCGGAAAGTCTGATACTGAAAAACATTCAGCACTTCGAGATGCTCATAGGCATCTTTAAGTTGGTGCAAATAATACAACATAACAAAAATCAGTTAAAAAGCGTGATGACCTGCTCCATTGCCGCAGCCCGGCTCCCCTTCACAAGAAGAAGATCTCCTGCCTCAGCATGGCCTCGCAGATACTCGGCAGCCGCGCCGTGATCTTTAAAATTCAAATTCTCACCCGTCAGAGTCGCGGCCCCCTCATTGATCAGAGCAGCCCTTTCACCGACAGTGACGAGGGTATCAATCCCCATTTCGACGACACGCTCTCCGAGAAGGCGGTGTTCACTTTCCTCGTGCTTACCGAGCTCCCCCATGAAGCCGAGCACGGCAATCTTTCGGCCGCTAACAGTCTCTTCGCTTACGGCCCGAAGCGCAGCGAGCATGGAGTCAGGGTTGGCATTGTAACTGTCATCCAGAAAAGTCATCCCGTTGATAACCCGTTCCTGGAGACGCCCACCAGTCATCTCGACATTGGAAAGGCGCTCACTGATATCGGCGGCGCTGATTCCCCGTTTGAAACCAACTGCCGCTGCGAGAAGTCCATTCATGACCATGTGGCGGCCCCGAACCGGAAGACTCACCTTAACATCGTCACCAAAATCGGAATGGAGAAGAAACTCGGTTCGCCCTCCGGGCACGGAAACGACCTCGCGGGCCTGAACGGTACCTTCCTCAAAGCCCACCCCGACCATCTCACAGCGAACCATATCCCTGACAAACCCGAAAAACGCATCCGCCTGAGGCATCGCACAGAACCCATCTGCCGGAACCGCAGCCGCCAATGACGCCTTTTCAGCGGCAATCGCCTCACGCGTTTTCATGAACTCGATGTGAGCCGTTCCAATATGAGTAATCACCGCGGCATCGGGTTGCGCGATCTCGGCGAGCACTTCGATCTCTCCGGGATGATTCATCCCCATTTCCCAAACCCCGTAGCGATCCGTGTCTGATCCTGACAAAATAGTCAAAGGGAGCCCGATGTGATTATTCAGGTTCCCGCTCGTTTTATTGACTGCGCCGTCAGCCTCGAGAACAGCACTGATAAAATCTTTAGAGGAGGTCTTTCCGTTACTCCCTGTCACCCCGACCACAAACTGATCGCGGTTTGACCGCCTGTGATTCGTCGCCATTGCCTGAAGGCCCGCAAGAGTGTCCTTTACGCGGATAATCCCGCCACCAAAGGACTCGGTTGACTCGGGAAGCTCACTGACAAGGATCGCCGAAGCCCCCTGTGCGGCGACGTCATTGAGAAAATGATGCGCATCGAACTTCTCCCCTTTCAACGCCACAAAAATCTGACTTTGACTCACTTTTCGCGAATCGGTTGAAACCGATTCAATCATCGAAGCCGGACGCCCCTGGATGAGAGCGCCGTCGACCCATTCAGCGATTTGTAACTGAGAAGCGGGAATCATCCTTCCCCCCTTTCAGCTCTCAGGTTGATCTGGCGCTTAGCCTCTTTGCGATCATCAAATTCGTGACGGACACCATTGATCTCCTGGTAGGTCTCATGCCCTTTTCCGGCGATGAGAACAATGTCCCGCTCACCCGCAATCTCGATCGCGTGCTTAATCGCCATGCGGCGGTCAGCAATGACTTCATACTCAGAATCGAGAAAACCTTTTTCAGCGTCGGCCAAAATCTGCTTGGGATCCTCCGTTCTCGGATTGTCCGAAGTCAGAATACAGAAATCACTTCCCTCCTCTGCCGCAAGCGACATTTGAGGCCGCTTCAAAACGTCCCTGTCACCACCACAACCGAACACGGTGATAATACGATTCGGCGACAAACCACGGAGGGATCCAAGCACATTCACGAGCGCGTCCGGAGTGTGGGCATAGTCGACGAAGACACGGTAATTAATCTGCCTTCCACTGACCGCTTCAAGGCGCCCCGGAACCTGCGGCGCATCAGCCATTTTGCTGATGACCTCACGTAAATTCAGACCGACCGCATTGGCGGAAGCAATCGCCGCGACCGTGTTGTAGACATTGAAATCACCAATCAGCGGCGTCCGCACGAGGAAGGAACGCTCTTTGTATTTCAAGGTAAACTGAGTCCCGTTGAAATCAGACCGGATATCACCAATGAGGAAATCAGAACCGGCGGAACGTCCGTAACTGAGCTTTTTGATACGCTCGAACGGCATCTTTAAAAGCCGATCGCCATATGTGTCATCAGCATTGATCAATGCGACCCCGTCTTTGGCCTGTTCTCTTTCCATTTGGGCAAAGAGGAGTCCCTTCGCCGTAAAATACTCATCCATGTTGGAATGATAATCGAGGTGATCCTGAGACAGGTTCGTGAACACACCGACATTGAATGCGACGCCTTCGACACGCTTCTGAGCAAGCCCGTGTGAAGAAACCTCCATGGCAACACCGCGGCAGTCAGCATCACGCATCTCGCGCAGAAGCTTGTGCAGATCCGGTGCCTCCGGAGTGGTATGAGGGGCATCGTAAAATTCAGCGCCGGTCGCATAGTGAACCGTCCCGATCATACCCGCGCGATGCAGGATCGCCTGAAGCAGATAGTGAACGAGAAAAGCTGTCGTCGTCTTGCCGTTTGTCCCCGTGATCCCCACAACGGGGAATTCCAGAGACGGATTCCCTTCGAGATTGGCAGCGATACGACCCATCGCACCCCGCGCGTCAGAGACATGCAGCCAGGTTCCGGAGAACTCGGCTGGATAAGGCTGATCGCTCACCACTGCGACAGCACCGCTTTCGATGGCAGCATCAATGAAATCATGTCCATCACTGCCAACACCTTTCAACGCACAGAAGATGCCTCCTGCGCTAACTTTTCGTGAGTCATAGTGAACTCCCGACACTTCAATATCGATCGGTCCGGAAACCGACTTCACATGAACTGACTCAATAACTTCTTCTAATTTCATTCCCCTGTAATCGCTGCAAGCGTCGCTTCATCCTCACCCTGAAGCTCCTCCGGTTTATCGGGATCAATATTCAGGATCTTCACGGCGTCTTCGGAGATAGCCTTGAAGACGGGGGCCGCGACTGAACCCCCGTAGACTTCCTTACCGTCAACACGGGGATCATCAATCACAATTAATCCAACCAGCTCAGGATTTTCAGCAGGAAGAAATCCCATAAAAGAAACAATGTAGCGACCTTTCACATAACCGACGTTCTCAATGTGCTTTCTCGCTGTTCCCGTTTTGCCGGCGACAGTGTAACCGGCGACGCGACCGTTCGCTCCCGTTCCGGAATCCAGCATCGCATCCATCATGCAGGAACGGACCTGATCAGCCGCCTTTTCACTGATAACCCGGCGGCGAGCCCGCAGATCGCTCTTTACCAGAGTAGCGTCCCTGTCGTGCCCCTTCGTCCCGGAGATCACGGTGGGAGGCAGGTAGACGCCCTTATTCGCAATGACGCTGCAGGCCATTGCCATTTGAATCGGTGTAACCGCCACCTCATAGCCCATGACCTGACTCGAAAAGGAAGTCCGCGACCACTTGCTGACCGGAAAGACCCGGCCGCTCGCCTCTGCGGTCAGTTCGATCCCCGTCTTACTGCCAAAGCCGAACTGCCCCATGTAGTAATGGAAAATGTGCTTGTTCAGCGGCCTTGCAATGAGATAAGCCCCGATGTTCGAGGACTTTGCAAACGCCTGACGCGCGGTGAGATTCCCGTAGGGGTGGTGATCCTTCAACGGAAAGCCATCGAGAGTGTAATTTCCCTGGTGACAATCAACGAGACTGGAGGGAGTCGCAATCCCACGATCAAAAGCACCTCCGTAACCCACCACCTTGAAGGTGGAGCCGGGCTGGTAAAGATCCGTCACCGCCGGGTTTCTTCGAATCGGGTCCATCCCCCGAATCCCCTCACGCGTTGAAAGATCAAAGTGAGGCCGACTCGCCATCGCAAGGATTTCGCCGGTTTTCGGATCCATCCAGACAGTGCTGACTTTGGCAGGACGATACTTATCAATAACAGCGTCCAATTCACGCTCCACCGTGGCCTGCAGCGCCATATCGATAGTGAGGTAAACGTCCTTCCCCGGGATAGGCTCCACCTGAAGGCCGCGATACGCCATAATCTCACGGCGCTTGCGATCCCGCTCACAGTATCGGTAACCGGGAGTTCCCAGCATCTCATCATTGAAGGTCTTTTCGACTCCGGAGACGCCATTACCATCCTGATCGACATACCCGATCACCTGAGTCAGCGAAAGCGGGCTCGGGTAGTAGCGGCGTTCCCCCCGCTTGAGGTAAAGCCCGCGAAGATTCCTGCGATCGAGCACCTTTTCAATCTGACGCGCGAAATCATCTTCAATGTTCCGTGCCAGCACGACAGGACCACCGTCGCTCTCTTTTATCGATCGTGAAATCTCATGAGCAGGCATACGCAATACCTTGCCGATCGACTCAGCAACGTAACCGCGATATTCGCTCAGAACTTCCGCAGGCAGGTAGCGCTTCCTGACCGCCTGAGGGCTGTCACCATCACGGGTCGCCAGACCGATGCAGGCCTGACCGGGATCCTGAAGGTGATAAGGGTCCGCCACCAGCGAAAACACCGTCTGACTGCGGGCAAGCAACTCACCGGAGCGGTCAAAAATACGTCCACGCTGCGCATGAAGTGTTTCTTTATACTCGTAGTGAGACCGGGCCTCAGCACTGAGCGTTTCGCCATGAAACGCCTCGAGCTGAAAGAGCCGAACACTCAATAACGAAAGAAGACACACCAGAAGGGCGCATCCGATCGTCAGTCGTCTTTTGATACCTTTGTCCAAAACGCAAAATTAGTAAGCACTGGCAACGGGGACACTGCTGTCATCAACCACACCGGGCGCCATCTCTATTACCTTCCTCGTATCGACTTCTTTCAAATCACTTTGAACCCAGCGAAGCCTCCTCGACAATTCCTGACGATCACGAACCGCCGCGATACGCAACTCCCAAAGCTCAATCTCCTGATCAAGTGCTTCAATCTCCTCCTCGGCCGCACGGATCCCGTCCCCCTGAATAACATGCTGATTGCGAACGAGCACAAAGCCAACGCCGGTCGCCAGCAACAGAACAGCGCCGAGAACGAGGCGCGAGATCGTGAGCCAGTGAATGCGGTTTCTATATCGGTTCTTCTTTTCCATGACGTTACAGCTTTACAGCGACACGAAGCTTTGCACTCCGGGCCCTTGGGTTACTTTCGACCTCCTCTTTTGATGGAACAATCGCTCTCCGGTGAGGCAGCTGGAGGCAATACTCAGGGTTCTCACGCGGCTCAGGCCATTCCGGACGATCCAGAAACGGGGTGCTGCGCCGACGCATGAAGTGTTTAACAATGCGATCCTCCAGCGAGTGGAAGGTGATAATTGAAAGCACGCCGCCCGGAGCGAGGTGATTGATCGATTTCTCAAGTGTGTTCTCGAGCACCTCAAGCTCACGGTTCACCGCGATGCGAATCGCCTGAAAAACCCGTGTCGCAGGATTCTTCTTCGAAACCTTGGGAATGACAGCGGAAACAATATCAACCAACTCGGAAGTCCGGTTGATTGCCCCCTTCTCGCGAGCCTTCTCAATTGCCTTGGCCGCGCGGAAAGCGTGGCGCTCTTCCCCATACTCACGAAAAATTCGGGTCATCTCATCCACCGACCAGTCATTCACGAGATCGCGGGCCGAAAACTCAGCCCTGTCGTCCATTCTCATATCGAGAGGACCGTCGAAACGGAAAGAGAAACCGCGCTCCGGATTGTCGAGTTGCTTGGAGGAAACACCGAGATCAAGAAGAATCCCATCCACCTCCTCGACTCCGACCCGGGCGAGTAGTGAGTCCATTGATTCAAAATTGCCGCGCACCGTCAGAAACTGATCACCGTACGATTCGAGACGCGCCTTGGCGTGCTTGAGAGCATCGCCGTCCTGATCACACCCGATGACATGCGCTCCCTCACTGAGTAACAACTCCGAGTGCCCGCCGCCACCGAGGGTTCCGTCAAAAATCTGCTTTCCGCGAACCGGAGCCATGGCCATGAGAATCTCGGCCGACATGATAGGTTGATGATAGAATTCCATGCGTTTACCTTGTTCAAGTCCGTTATTTGAGGCGGACGGCCCATAACTGCGATAGCTCATGCGAAATTCGTCTAACTCCGCGTCGGATGAAAGCTCCAACCCTGCGAACGACTCCCCTACCCGCATCAACGACTGCGTCAAATCCGGCTTCTGCTCGAGTTCTAACCAGGGCTTGATCGATATAATCATAATTATGAAAATCAGGGAGAACGGAACAAAAACAGTTTGTGGGAGGGCTCAGAATTGATGCCTTGTAATTTTCATAAAAAATCAAACTAGGCATAAGTCACTATATTGTCTCAAACTACTGTTAATCAAGCCTAAATATTAAGTTTTCTAAATAAAACAGCGCTTTCTGGAGAGGTCTCCGGGAAACGCCGCGGAACGTTTCTGAAGGGAAAAAAAGCGAGCCCGAGAGACCTTTCCGGGACTTCAGCAATGAGCCTGAGGACTCGAATGCACTCCGCCCCCCGTTGAGTAGAGACTCGAATACCGAATCCGCCGCGATTTATCAGCGGACACAAAAAAAGCTGCCCCGCGTCGCCGGGCAGCCATTGAGAAAGAAAATGAAGCAGAGTGAGAACTCCGCTTCATCGCGAATAAGTTCACTCGCTGTCGGGGCGCTCCCTTCCGTCCTTCCCTCCGGGGCGACCGGGCCCCTTACCACCCTCACGAGGACCACCCTCACGAGGACCACCTTCACGGGGACCACCTTCACGGGGACCACCTTCAGGGCGCAACTTCGCAACCAACTCCTCCACTTTCGGGTCAATCTTCACCATTTCGGCCAGCACCGTTTTGCGGAGCTTCCGATAGAGATCGAGCTTACCCATCCGCGCCGCTTCGTCTCTTTCACGACTGGCTTCCAATTCCGCAATCACCTCTTTGACCGCAGAAGACTTCTTCGCCTCACTTTCGACTTCGCGGAAACGGGATCGCTCCTCCTCGCTGAAATCGGCAAGCCCTGCGGGAAACCCCATACTTTCCCCGATCGAGCGCTCGCCGCGATTGGAGAAACGATGGCCGGGTCCACGGCGCTCCCCCTTGCGATCCGGAAGCCCACTGCCCAGTGAGTGCAGTTTACCCAACACCTTCGCCGCGGACGGATCAGCGCGATTGATCGCCGCCTTGACCGCCTTGTGATAAGCGTCACTGGCCTGCTGCACCTCTGCACGTGCACTGATCACAGCAGGGTCAGACCACACTTCACGCAGGGCCTGCTTCAGCTTATCCCTCTCTTCATCAGAAAGCGACTCCCATAATCTGGCCTTCTCTCCGTCTAAAGCTTCAGGGGGTCCCTTCGGTGGCCCCTGAGCAGCCACCTCGGAGACCGAAGCCACCAGAAGAGAGCCCATCAAAGGCAAAAGATAGAGGAATCGGGGAAAATCTTTCATCTCAAACATTTTGTTCAACCCATGAGTAAACAACCATCCATAGGAGAAGTTTCGATCATTTCCAAACTATTCCTCAAGTTTTGTCCTCAAGCCGCGTTCCCCCCTTTCCTCGCCGCACTGCTTACCATTCTCGCGATCGACACGGAGGCAGGTGCCGCAGAACCCGCCTCCCTTCCCACCCGAATCGAAACACTCGATCAACGCCGTTTCGACGACTGCGAACTCGTCAGGGCCGAACCGGACGCGCTGCTGATCCGACACAGCAAGGGCATCGCCCGCCTCTCCTTCACGATACTCAACAGCTCCCTTCAAGAGGCGTTCAACTACAATCCTGACGAAGCCTACAAGTCAGCCTATGCCAACTACGAAAAAGAGCAGCAATTGCGAAAATGGAAGTTCCGCGAAGAGGAGACGGTGCGGGCGATGCGAAAAATGGAAGTGCTCTCGGAAACCATTAAATCGACCTGGATTCCCGTTGAAGCCACCGTGATACGCAGCACAAACAGGGGGATCTATGTAGCGCCCCTCGAAATTGCCTGCAACGCTCCCTCCGGCAGGATTCTGAGACCATTTGGAGCAGGATTGCTCTTTTTGCCGGAAAACAGCCTCGATCTTCGGCCCGGAAGCCTCTGGATGGGCTATATTTGTCCCCGTCCCGATGATACAGTGCTTGACCTCAACGGGGAAATGTTCACCGTTCCTTTTCACCAGGCCATTACCGTCGGTTGCCAAAACACCGGAGGGAAATAGCCGCTATGAACTCGCATGCGCCGCCAACTGAGAAACTTTCCCTTCTTTTCCGCCGTTATCCTTCTGGCGCTGGTTATCCGTCTCACCACGTCCGGATTGAGCTGGGTCGGGATCGTCGCACTCGTCATCGCCCTTTTCTGGTTCGGTTTTGAATTGATCCGCTGGCTCATACCCGAGGAAAAATCCGGAAAGAAGCCTTCAGACAAGTCAGGAAAGCCAAGCCCAAAGCCAAACGACAATCTCGTCTCGCTCGTTTACTTCCTCTCCGACCCGAAAAAGGCCGACGAAGATACGGTGCGATCATGCGTCGAGAGCGCACTCGGATTCAAATTCGAATCAGACAATCCCGAGGCCGAACATTTCGTGATGCCGTTCCGTGCACCGGACTCCGGCAACGACGAGGACGCCATCCAGCACTTCATGGTGAAGGTTCCCCAGGGGCTCTACGCCGTTCTCGTCGCAACGAAACCCTACATCGATGACCCGGTCGCCTTTGCGAAAGAATCGATCAAAGACAAGCGACTCCGCAACGCCGTTCAGGAACATCAGGCCTGGCTCTCAGTGGACCTCATGGACGACACCACTGATCCGGACAAAGTAAACACCGCCTACTCCGTCATCGGCAAAATCCTCGCCTCGATGGCCGGACCGGACTGCCTCGCGATCTATTGCCCCGAATTACAGCGCTGCAACGAATTCGACCTCGGTCTCATCGAAGTGCTCTCGAGCACCAATCCCCTCGCTCTCTTTGAAGAGCCCACCTTCGAACCGGTCATCGAGATCGCCGACAACGATCCGAGAATGGCTGCCGCCGTCGAGACCGCAGTGAACCGCTGGCCGGAATTTCGCGAAGCCTACGAAAACTGCAGTCCCGACGAGGCGAGCCAGTACATCGTCAAAGCCGAGTTCATCGAAGGCCGCCGCTCTGAATTCATGTGGATCACGGTGACCGAAATCACCGACGACGAGATCTGCGGTGTCCTCATGAACGACCCGCACGAGCTCATGGAAGTCCATCGCGGCGTCGACGTCCGCATCCCCATGAACCTCCTCAACGACTGGCTCTATCCCGGTAAAGACGGCGACCACATCGGAGGCTTCACCCTCGACGTCCTCGCCGACAGCGCGGGTGATGAGTGAGGAGAATTACGATATCCCAAGCTCGTAAATTGCCGGCAAGCCAAGTGGCTGCGAACGCCTCGAGACGGTGTGATAATCAGTCGAAGCCCGGCAGATCCGTGTAAATCTGATTTCATCTGTGAGAGCGAAGCGAATCTGTGCATTAAAATGGCAGTGCTCCTGGATTTCGCACAGATGGACCACAGATTTCAGCTGATTTACACTGATCTATTTTTTATCACCCAATCTCGCCCGGCGAGCGCATTGCACTGACTGACTCCGCCGCCACTCGTTGGCACTCGCCGCCACATCCCCGATCCGCCGGAGCCACAACGCAAAACGGCTCCGAAATTTGGAGCCGCTTTTTATAAGTCTTTAGAGAAAACTCAGACTAGAGAGCCCAGCCGTCACGGTAATTGTGATGCACGAGCTTATCAGCCTCAGCGTTGCCGGTCTTCATCGTCTTCGGATCCCAGGTCAACTCAGTGCCTTCGCCGATCAGGGTGCCGATCGCGCCGAGCAACAAGGTCTCAGTCAGTGGAACCGCAACATCGAAATTCGACTTCGCGAGAGACGGGTCGTTTTTCTGAATCGCATTGATCCACTCGACGTAATGGCCGGGTGAACGCTCTTCGGTTTCAGCAGGCTTCTTGAAGGACGCGAAATTGGCATCGATGATCTCCGGCTTTCCACCGTGACTTCCGTGCATCATGTCGTGCTCGCTACCGAGGTAAACACAGCCGTTATCAGGTGTCTCTTTATCGGCACGCATTCCCTTGGTGCGCGGGATCTTGTACTGGCCGTCGCGCCACTGAAGCTTCACCGGTCCGCGACCGTTAGCGGCAGCGAACTCGAAATTAATGATGCAGGAAGATGGATGGGAATCCTTCTCCGCGCCCGGAGTGTTGCGATCAGCCTTTTCAATCGACACTTTTGTCGGAAGACCGAGGCCGAGAGCCCACATCGGGTGATCAATGATGTGCGCACCCATGTCACCGAGGGCGCCGGTTCCGTAGTCGATGAAACCACGCCATTTGAAAGGAGCGATCTTGCTGCTGTATGGCTTGTTCGCCGCAGGCCCGAGCCAGAGATCCCAGTCCATCGTATCGGGGACCGGCTCAGCTTCCGGACGAATCAAATCCTGAGGCCAGACCGGACGGTTTGTGCGGCAATAGATCTGCTCGATCTCGCCGAGTGATCCGGACTGAACAAACTCATTGGTGAGACGGGCACCCTCTGCAGCGTGTCCCGTGTTACCCATCTGTGTGCAAACGCCGGCCTCTTTCGCCGCCTCATGAAGCGCACGCGCTTCGGAAATCGTAAGGGTGAGAGGCTTCTCTACATAGACGTGTTTGCCCATCTTGATGGCCGCCATCGCAGCCACCGCGTGAAGGTGATCCGGAGTGGAAATAACCACGGCATCGATCTTGTCCCCTTCCTTCTCCAGCATCTCACGCCAGTCCGTGAAAACTTTGGCATCGGGGAACTTCTTGAAAGTACCTCCGGCGCGTGCCGCATCGACATCACAGAGCGCGTAGATATTCTGCCCCGCCTTGTGACATCCGTCGATATTGGCGGAAGCACGTCCTCCCGCTCCGATCGCCGCGATATTGAGCTTCCCGTTCGCCTCAGTTCCCTGCCCCTGGACAAAGCCCGAGAGAATGTTGAGCGAGGCGGCCCCTGCAGCCGTGCCGAGAAAGTGCCGGCGCGAGGGAGAAATGGATGTCGTTTTCTTCATAGGCGGGGAATTTCCCTTGCTAGAGGGAGCACGTCAACCCGGATCACCCTCGCAATGACGCCTTTCCGGGAAAAAAAATGCAGGACTTCCCGTTTTTCCTCACTTGCAAAGTAAATAGTCATGCTCTAAAGTCGGCGCTCCACCAACAATACACCTTTTTTTTCAGTCATGTCACAACACGCCAGCCTCAAAAAGTCCAGCAGCATCGGAGCCAAGCGCAGCGTTCTCAAACGTTTTGAGCGTGTTAAATTGCTTCAGAAGCGCGGTGAATGGGAAAAGGGAATGAGCCCACTCGGCCTCCCCAAGACTGAGCCTGAAGCTTAAGTCTTACTTTTCCCTCAGGAAAACTACTGAATGCGGTCCCTTCAGCGGGCCGCTTTCCACACCCTGCTCTCATGGCATCTCCGGCGGACAAAGGCGTTCGCCTCAATAAATTTCTCGCTTCGAGCGGAGTCGGGTCTCGTCGCGGCTGCGAAGAATTCATCAGGCAGGGCCGCGTCGAAATTAACGGGAAGATCGTCATCGATCTCAGCTCCCGCGTTCGCGAAGGGGATCACGTCAAGCTCGACGGCAAGATGCTCCGTCAGGATCCACCTCTCACCCTGATCCTGAACAAGCCGAAAGGCTATCTCTGCACCAAGAACGACCCTCAGGGTCGCAAGACGATCTACGAACTGATCCCAAGACGTTTCAGCAAATTGCACTACGTCGGGCGTCTTGACATGGAGAGCTCAGGCCTCCTGTTGATGACAAGTTCCGGTGAGCTCACCGAAAAACTCACCCACCCGCGCTATCACGTTGAGAAGGAATACGAAGTCCACCTCGACCGCGCCCTCGAGCCCGAGCACACCCAAAAGCTTCTCGACGGAATCCACCTCTCGGAAGGTCTCGCGAAGATAGATTCAATCCACTTTGAGTCACGCCGCCGCCTCCGCGTCGTTCTCACTCAGGGAATCAACCGGCAGATTCGCCGAATGTTCCCCAAAGTCGGCTGCAACGTGAAGCGCCTCGAGCGCATCCGCATCGGCAATTTCCGCGCCCCCGCCCTTTCCACCGGCGAATATCAGATTCTGAATCACAAGCAGATCGAAGAGGCGTCCCAAAAAGCCAAATAGGCTGCCATTCAAACAGGGTCCAGTGAGAGACCCGACCCTCTCACCTCACGGACCTGACCAGGTTGAATACCTGACTCGACCCTGTTGAGTCCTTCCCCGGGGAAACAAAGGCCCTGACCGGCTCCTCTCTTTGCGCCCCGAAAAAACTATACACGCGGCTGTCCAGCCCTCATCCTCGGGGAACGGCCTTTCCACGGGAGAAAAAACAGCCTGAAAACGGCAGAAATATTGCTCCTGAGAGACCTTATCCATTCGTCAAAAACAGGAGCACCGGTTTTCATGAGACAGCCGGCTCCAGATACACGTAGAGATTGACCCATGACCGCATTTTCCACCACTCGAACGCCCCGCCAATCGAACCGCCTCCGCCTCGGAACAGCGCTGGTTTTACTTCTCAGTTTTTTCGCAACGGTTCCCGAATCCGAAGCCGGACTTTTTGATAAAATCCGCGCCAGGCAGGCCGCCAAACGCGCCGCGGCTAAGAAGGCAGCGGAACCCGTCAAAAGAACGCCCGTCCCGCGCCATCGATCATGGTATCGCGACGAACACAAGGACGCCTACATCAATCAGGAACTGCTCGACGGGGAAAAGGATGCCGAGCGCAAAGTGATTATCGATATCGGGCGCCAGCGGGCTTATCTGGTGGTGAAAGGACTCGTTGCAATCGACTCTGCCGTATCCACGGCAAGACGCGGCAAATACACACCGCGCGGAACCTTCGCCATTACCGAGAAGATCAAATCGGGCAAGGTTTCGACACTCTATCATGTCTACATGCCCAACTGGATGCGACTCAGCAATTCCGCCGTCGGGATGCACACCGGAGACCTCCCCGGATACCCTGCGTCCGCCGGCTGTATTCGCCTGCCGCAAAGCGTCGCCCCCATCATGTATGAGCACACCCGGCGCGGCGTTCCCGTGGAAGTCGTCGACTCCTGGGACGAATCCGAGCTCGTGCTTCCCTACACGATGCCGCAGCCGTATTTAATGGCTTCTGCCTACTGAGCTTTCCTGAAGACTCCATTGCCGGAAGTCCTTGCGGAGAACGTTCTCCGATTCCACCTTGGGGAATGTCAGATCTTTCCTCATCACTCACTCATCTGCGCGAAGACGGCAGCGCCGCCATGGTCGATGTCGGTGATAAGCCTGTGGTGCGACGCGAAGCAACTGCGACGGGCTTCATCTCTCTCGCTCCCGGGACGGTGGCAGCGATCAGTGACGGGGAGCTCCCCAAAGGCGACGTTCTCGCGGTAGCCCGCATCGCCGGAATCCAGGCTGCGAAAAAAACGGCCGAGTTAATTCCGCTTTGCCATCAACTCCCCCTCACGAAAGTGGCGGTCGATTTTGAGATTGAGCCCAAGGGCGTGAAGATTTTAGCAAGCGTCCGAACCGACGCCAAAACCGGCGTCGAAATGGAAGCACTCACCGCCGTCAGTATCGCCGCGATGACGATCTACGACATGTGCAAAGCGATCGACAAGGCGATGGTCGTTTCTGAGATTACCCTGGTGGAGAAAACGAAGAGTCCGGTTTCGAACTGAAACGCCCGGGACAGAACGAAACGCCGACGTCTGAATTTACTCCGACCAGAAGGCGAATTCACTTCCGCCGGGTTCAGCAAATTGAAAACGACGTCCCCCGGGAAAGGAGAAGATCTCTTGGGTTATTCTGCCACCGAGCTCACTGCCTCTCGCGTGCGTCACTTCCCGCTGGGTGTGATATAAAACGACGACAGGAGCCCCCTGATCGGCAGAGGAAACCGCCTTCGAAAGGTAAAAGCCACCGGTGGCTTTGCCATCATCAAAAGCGGTGTATTCCGGTCCGTAATCCTGAAAGCGCCAACCGGCGAGCGCGGTGAAAAATGTCTTCGTTGCCTCAAGATCCTTCGAAGGGAACTCCAGGTAGTCGATCGCGTTATCAGGTTTCATAGCAGACGGGAGATGCCCGACATCGGAAACCGGAGAGCGCACGCTCCCCGATCTCTCACCGGAAAACACTTACCTACGACCAGGCAACCGCCACCTGGCTCGACGAACCGAGGCCATCGATTCCGAGTTCGACGACATCGCCGGGCTTCATGAATTGTGGCGGCTTGAATCCCATTCCCACACCCGGAGGCGTCCCTGTCGAAACAATATCACCGGGCTCAAGAGTCATGAACTGACTGAGGTAGCTCACGAGGTGAGCGATCCCGAAAATGAGCTTGTTGGAATTTCCATTCTGCTTTGTTTCACCATTGACCTTGAGCCACATGCCGAGGTTCTCCGGATCAGCGATTTCATCACTCGTTGCCATGAAGGGTCCGATCGGAGCAAAGCTGTCGCAGCTCTTTCCTTTGACCCACTGACCACCGCGCTCGATCTGAAATTCGCGCTCGCTGTAGTCGTTGTGAAGAACGTACCCCGCAACGTGATCAAGTGCCTCTTCTTCAGTGACGTAACTTGCTTTTTTACCCACAACGAAAGCCAACTCCACCTCCCAGTCGGTCTTTTGACTGTTGCGCGGGATCGTGACCTTGTCATTCGGTCCCACGATCGCACTGGTCGCCTTCATGAAAACGATGGGCTCGGCCGGGATATCCATTCCCGCTTCAGCGGCATGGTCGGAAAAGTTCAGTCCGATACAGATCAATTTCCCGGGGCGAGCCACGGCGGGACCGAGGCGATCATCGAGGTTGATTCGGGGAGCCGTTCCCGCATTCACATCGATCCAACTTTTCAGCTTATCGAGGTTCGCCGGATCAGCGAAAAAGTCATGATTCCAATCCATCCCGAAGCCGGATGCATCAATTCGGGTTTCATCATCGAGTTGTAGGCCGGGCTTTTCTTCACCAACAGGGCCAAAACGGAGCAATTTCATAGTGCCGCGACAGTAGCGAAGCGACTGCCGCTCGTCAATTAGCCGAAACGCCGTATTGACGATTTTCGAAGGTTCCGCTCACCGCCCGCTTTTCGGCAGCCTTCCCGTTTTCGGAAGATGAGGTCACCGAACTCTCTACCATCCCCTTGGGAATCAACTTCCAGAGCGAATCGGAGAAATAGTCTTTCGTAAAGTTATCGGGCTTCGCCGTCGTATAATAAAGATGCTCCTGATCGAAGAGCTGCTCAGGCTGATAAAAGGCCGATGCAACCTTCACATCGACAAGGTCCTCCATCCCAAGCTCCTTCTGCAAGGTTGACTCGAGAATATACTCGCCGTTTTTGGTCTTCACGGCGACCCAGGCGTGCTGCCCGATATTACCATTCCAACCGATCGCAACCCGTGCCGCAAATCCAGCAGTGATGAGCGCATCCGTCAGTAGAATAGCGGTGTCTTCACAATCACCGGCCTGTTCCGTCCACGTCTCGCTGGGGCGCTTCCAGACTTCTCGAACATCACCAAGTTCCTGGTCGAGCTGGTATTCGCACTGATCAGCCACTTTCCTCCAGATGCTTAAAATACGCTCTTCGTCGGACAATGAAGTCAGGGCAGGATTGCCGCGCTCAAGGTCGAAGCCCTCAAAAAAGTCAGTGGCACGGTAAATCGTATTTCCCGTATCGGAGGCGAGGACATCAAACGGCAAATCGCAGTAGGGACAGGAAAGAATAATCGTCCGGGAATCACGGTCCAGCTCCAGCGCATGAATCTCATTGCAATGAGGGCACTCATTGTAAAAACGCCCTCCATCCCGATTCGCCGCCTTCAGTGAAAAACGGGGAATCCTGCGCGAAAGCACACTGAGAGCACCGATGCCCCGCTTCGACTTGAATACGGCGGTGTTGACGACATTAAAATCGGGATTACCAATCGCAGTCCATCCGGAAATCCGGCTCACGAGATCGTCACGTCCGGATGCAGTCACGAGATTCGCAGCGAGATACTGGGCACCGGGAAAGCGTTCCTGCACCGTGTTGAAAATCATTTCGAGAGACAGATTCTCAGGATCACTGTGCTGAGAAACAATCTCGTTCACAAAGGCCTGAAGTGGCTCGTCACCCCGCAGTGTCTCCGCCCCAATCGGTCCCCGCACCGCATTGATCCTGGCCATGACATCAGAGCGAAACCCGCGCTGAAAGGCATCGTCGATCGGCGGGATCGGATTAAAAACAGAAGCCACGTCGATTCGACCTGTCTTCTGCAAGCCGATCAATAGCGCAACTCCAGCGACGAGCATAAACCCGCCGAAGCATAGTATGCCTCGAATCATTCGTTTCTGTTTGTGTTGTGTTTTATTCACTGAAGTCGTGACTCTCCAGCAAATGATCTCCGGGTCGTGACTCCCGGAGATTGTTCTGTTATGGTAATTATAAGACTACCCTCATAGAACCACAACAAATTATTTCAAAAGGTCGCTTAATGAAAGCTTTAATTTAAAACTTCTTAATCGTTCCTCTTCGCGCAGTAATACGCTCCGATTCCCACCACGACTCAACGCGCGGCGCGACGGCTCTCAAGCCCCCGTTAATTACCGTAGCAAGACTTCTTCCAAATTTTTAATATTTTGCCTCATCACCTCCAGCCAGTCACCTTCTTCGGGACGATTTGCGGCCGGTGAAAAGACCAGGGATGAGAGACCGAGCTGAGCAAGTGCTTCGACATTTTCCTTGGTTGGCTCGCCTTCCCAGATCATCCACTGAGGCTTTGATTTGCTGATCACAGCCTTGAGATCAGCGATTTCTTTTTCTCCCAGTTTCATTTCCGGCTCCCACTCGAGAGAATCAATCTTGATCCCGTAAGCTCGCGACCAATACTGATAGATAGGATGGGAAACGACGAAAGATTGACCTTTGAGCTTCTTCCCGAGTGATTTCATCTCCTCGTCCAGTTCACCCAAATCCGCTTTCAGCCCCGCCAGGTTCTCTCCGATCTGTTTCGCTTCAGACGGGGCATTACGCGTCATCCGTTTCGCAATCGCTTCGGCTTGCATCGCCGCCTGCGAGAAATCGATCCACGTCGTGAAGGCGGTCCCGGCATGAGAATGAACCGCCCCGTCTCCATGACTGTGCGCGCCCCCTTCCACTTTGATGAGCCTGTCCGAAAAGGCGCGCGAGGTATCCACTTTTGTCGTCGAGGGCAGAGTCACCACGTTCATCCACTTGGCGTAGTCGGCCCCGTTGCGAATCACGATGTCCGCCTTTTGAAAAGCCATGAGCGCTTCGTCGCCCGGCTCCCAGAAAGCGGGATCCAAATCAAGTGCTACGAGATAGTCGATCGAGAAAGAATCCGTTCCGATGCGTTCAGCGAAATAGTGAAGCGGATAATTGACCGAGACGACTTTCACCTTTTCCGCTCCCTGAACTGGCGCGGGGACTGAAAGCCAACCGGTAAGAAGTGCCGCCGCAGTGAGTTGAATGGCAAGGTTTGTCTTTCTCATTATCTGACAATCCAACCTTTTGCACCCTCTTCAATCGGCACGATTGCGCATGAAATCGGCGACCTGAGCAAAGAAGGCCTTGAGCGTTTCGTGTGCTTCCCCCTCGAGGCCGACCTCGGTCATCGCCTCCCCCATCAATTGAAGCCAGCGATCGCGCTCCGCTTCCCCGATCGAAAAAGGCATGTGGCGCATCCGGAGCCGTGGATGACCGCGCTTATGAGTGTATTCATCTGAAACGCCGAATCGAAAGAGAAGAAAATCAGCGAGGCGCTCCTCGGAACCTTCCCAATCGTCAGAGGGATACATCGGCCCGATCAAGTCGTCATTCGGCACCCTGCGGTAAAAAGCGGCAACCATCTCGCGAATCCCTTTCTCGCCCAACGCGTCGACTATCACTGTTTCCATACTCATCAGCGCCACAATTCTCTGGAAAGCGATCTCCCGCAACTCCGCATCGCCCCGACTGCGGTCCGGCGGCTTCACCGCACCCTTAACCTTATACAAAAACTAGTCACGATGTAAAAGTACATGAACAAAACATAAACAAAATGAATCCAAAGATGAAGAGGTCTCGTAACTTCCCATGACAGCGGCTCTCACGAGTTGAGGTCAAAGCAAACAACCAAACATACCAAATGAAAAAACTCCTTCTTGCAACCACCGCAACTATTGCCATCTCCCTCACAGCTTTGAATGCGTCCCCCAAAGCGGAAAACGACATCGTCGCCGTTGCCGCCGGGTCTGAAGATTTCTCAACCCTCGTTGCTGCAGTGAAAGCGGCAGGACTTGTTGAGACCCTCCAGGGCGATGGCCCTTTCACCATCTTTGCCCCCACCAACGAGGCGTTTGCAAAGCTTCCCGAAGGAACGGTCGAAATGCTTCTGAAACCTGAAAACAAGGATCAACTCACCGCAATTCTAACCTACCACGTTGTGCCGGCCAAAGTAATGGCCGCCGATGTGAAAGCCGGAAATGCTAAAACAGTAAACGGTTCTGAAATCACGATCAAAACCGACGGCGGTAAGGTCATGGTAGACAAGGCCAATGTGGTCAAAACCGACCTCGGTGCTTCCAACGGTGTCATCCACGTGATCGATTCGGTGATCCTTCCTGAGTAAGAGCTCCCCCCTCTCTTCAACGAATACTGGACTTCCTCCTCCAGTTGGACTTCCCCCCAACACTGCTCTAGCGGAGAGCAGAACGAAAGGCGGACCGGCAACGGTCCGCCTTTTTATTGTGTAGCAAAGAGAGCCACAAACAAGGACAGGCCGAGCATGGCCAATGCCGGCAGGGAGCGCTTCAGTGGATCCTTTACCTTCAGGTGCATCACAACGGCCCCCATCATGAGAAATGCCATCCCCGCTGCGGCCGGGCGGGTAACTTCCGGAAACCACAGTCCGGCGATCAGAGCGGTTGCGAGAATCAGTTTCAAACCTCCGATGGTCAGCATAAACCAGACCGGCAAACCGTAGGCTTCGAACTCCTCCTTCATGTTCTTCGCGCCTCCTCCACGAAACGGGGTGCTTTTATTAAACCGCAAAATCCAAATATTGAAAATAGCGAGAGCAATAAGGATTTGAACAACGGTGACAGCGATTTCCATGCGAAGAGAATGCTGAAATTTTTCGTTGCCGTAAAGGTATTCATTTCACAGCATGAAATCCGTCGACGAGTGAAACCCCGCCGAACCCGGCACCGACGGACCGGTTCCACTTCGATTTTGAAAGCCGCGCCGAAGCCGGAAATCCACTCCTTCGCGAAACCATGAACATCAGAGAAGCGCTCCTCGAGGAACATTCGAGAAGTCAGTCGGATCTCATTTCCGCCTACATCGGCAATCACCGTCATCGATTTGCCGAGCTGATCTCGCTGGTATACACCAATGAGGACCCCCTTGCCCGGCGCGCCGCCTGGACGATGGGACATTGCTGCAGAGAGCACCCCGAATTGATCGTCCCGCATCTCGACAGGCTGATCGAGTTCCTCGCCGAGCCCGGGATTCATCCGGCAATCGTTCGAAACGCATTTTTGGTCCTCCAAACCGTGGATATTCCCGCAGCGCTACAGGGTAGGATTTTCAATCTCTGCTACGAATGCATCGATGCCTGCGAACAAACCATCGCCACCCGGGTCTACGCGATGACGATCCTCGCCGGAATCTGCCGCTCGGAGCCCGAACTGGCGGGCGAAGTGGAACTGCTTATCACCCAACACTTTCGCGACGGCTCCCCCGGCTTCAAATCCCGGGCACGCCATATTCGCAGGGAACTGAAAAAGTTACGCGTCTGAACAGACCAGATCGCGTACCTGTTTGGGGCTTGATTTCTTTCGCTCTGATCCAGATACTTTGGTCGAATTATAAGAAATTCCATCTTTTATGAAACGCATTCCCCTATCAATCGCTCTGTCACTGGTCACCGGTTTTTCCGTGTCACTGAAGGCTGACGCCAACACAAAGCAGCTCTACTCCGATCTCGTCGCTCCGGTTTTGATGGCAAAATGCGCAGGCTGCCACGGCGAGGAGAAACAGAAAGGAAAACTCCGCATCGATAGTTTCGAAGCCATTCTCAAAGGAGGAAGCGAAGGCGAATCTGTTATTGCAGGTAAGGTCGATGAGAGTTCATTAATCCAGCGTGTCTACCTTCCCCTCGATGACGATGAGCACATGCCACCGGAAGGCAAAGACCAGCTTTCCGATCAGGAGACCGCGATGATTGCCTTCTGGATCAAATCCGGAGCCAAAGAAAAAGGAACCGTCGCAGAACTTAAACCCGACGCAGAAGCCGCAAAAGCAATCGCCCACGTCGCTGACAATCTTCCTGAAATGGAGGTCAAAGTCGCCAAGGCGGACCGGCCGAAAGCCGACCCCGAAAAGTTGAAGCTCATCGCCGATACCATCGCGAGCGTGGAAAAATCCGGCGCCTCGCTCATGGCGATCGCGCAGGACACACCGGAGCTCCGCTTCAGTGCCCTCAACGTGAGCAAGGAATACTCCGATGATCAGATCGCGCTTTTGAAGCCGGTCGCCGAAGACATCAAATGGATCGACCTCGCGCGCACCAAAGTAACGGACAAAGGACTCGCGCATCTTACGGGAATGAAAAACCTCGCGCGCCTTCACCTCGAGAATACCGCGATCACCGATGCCGGCCTCGATTCTCTGAAGGGACTCACCAATCTCGAATACCTCAATCTCTACAACACCGGCATCACCGATGCAGGTCTCGCCAAACTGGGCGGATTGAAAAAGCTGAAGAAAGTTTTCGTCTGGCAGAGCAAAGTCACCGACGCCGGCGCAGCCAAATTTGCCGCGGCGATTCCGGGGGTCGATGTGAACACCGGCTGGAAAGAACCCAAGGCGGAACCTGTGAAACTCGCAGCAGCCGCTCCGGCAAAACCAACGACACCGGCCCCAACCGCTCCAGCCAAGCCCGCTGCAAAACCCGCTCCGAAGCCAACCACTCCGGCTCCGAAGCCGGCGCCAAAACCAGCACCTAAGCCGACCACACCCGCTCCAAAGCCGGCGCCAAAGCCAGCCCCAGCAGGAAGAGACATGTTCAACAAAGCGCTCGCAGAACTTCAGGGAGCTGCCGCGGAATCAGCGAAGAAGGCTGCGGCCTCAAAAGCTGAGTTCGATGCGGCAATCAAAGAAGTCGCCGCGGCAACGAAGAAAGCAGAAGCGCTGAAGGCCTCGTCAGAAAAGGCCGCCAAAGTCGCCGCTGAAACGAAAGCGGCCCTGACCCAGCTTGAAAAAGCGATCGAGGCCAGTAAGTGATTCTGCGGCTCCAGCTTACCTTAAATGGTATATCCTGTCGGCATCAGAGCCGGCAGGAAAATCGCTGACTGATTTCACTCAGCCCGATCCGCAAAGTCCGACTCTAGGCGAGACGGCTCGCCGAAAGCTCCAAAAGAGCTAAGCCTGCTCCCGGACTGCTCTGCGCATCCGCGCAACACTCTCGTCGAGAGCAATGAGATGATCCTTCGTCGCTGCGAGCGTGCTGTTGAGCTCGTTCATCGCGTCGCGCGCATTCTTCGCGTGGAGATGATGCAGCGCCTTGTCACCGGAAGGAGCGCCAAACTCGATCACTTTGCCATTCGACTTGGCAACTGAATTGCTTTCCTCTTCGATGAAAGGCTCCATGGCGCGCTCGACGCGGGAACGTATCCGATCGACCCGCTCCGTGACCTGAGCAGTAAGCTCCTCAGCATGAACCACCAGCTTCACTTCCAACGCCGAAAGCTTCTCCTCGAGATTCTTCGATCTATCCTTCCCCAACAGTGGTCTGCTTTTTGACGGCGCATGGACAAATTGATTTGAAGCTCCAGGTTGGGCCTCACCGGGTGAAGTGAACGGAATGCGAATCATCAGGTTAAGTCGATTTAGAACATTTTATCAAAAATTTCATAATTATCAATAGTTAAAACATCTTAAGTAAATTGAGAGCTCTCACGAGTTGGTTGACTTCTCTCTCTTTCGTAAGATTATTCGCCGGAATTTGTTAGTAAACACGACCCAGGAAATCTCATGAGAATTGCTTTTTTGACCGCCGGGGGCATTGCTCCCTGTCTTTCTGCCTCCATCGGTGGCTTGATTGAACAATACAATAAGTTGGCACCCGAGGCTGATTTGATGGGATATCTGAATGGCTACCAGGGCCTTCTCCTCGGGAAATCCTACCACTTTCCACCTGAAGTGCGTAAAAACGCTGAAGTCTTTTACAACTTCGGAGGAAGCCCGATCGGCAACAGCCGCGTTAAGCTCACAAACGTAGCCGATTGCACCAAGCGCGGACTCGTTAAGCCCGGTGAAGAACCTCTCAAAGTGGCCGCTGACCGGCTCATCGCAGACGGCGTCAACATCCTCCACACCATCGGTGGCGATGACACCAACACAACCGCAGCCGACCTCGCTGCCTATTTGAAGGAAAACAACTACGACCTCACCGTGGTGGGCCTTCCCAAAACGATCGACAACGACGTTTTTCCGATCAAACAAACCCTCGGTGCCTGGACCGCAGCTCATCAGAGCGCCCGTTTCTTCCGCAACGTCGCGAACGAAAACACTACCAGTGCCCGCCAGCTCATTATTCACGAAGTGATGGGTCGTCACTGCGGATGGCTCACCGGTCGCGCTGCCTACGAGTATCACGAGAGCCTTCACCAGTATGACTGGATGCCTGAAGCACTCCTCCACCAGTTGCGCTGGGATGTCGATGCCGTCTGGGTTCCGGAAATGGAAATCGATCTCGAGTCCGAGATTGAACGTCTCAACGACAAAATGGATGAGCACGACAGCGTTAACATTTTCCTCAGTGAAGGAGCCGGCCTCGACAACGTCGTCGCTGAACTCAAAGCACAGGGCAAAGAGCCTGAAAAGGACGCCTTCGGTCACTACCGTCTTGACGATGTCAACGTCGGCAACTGGTTCTCCAACCAGTTGAAAGAGAGACTGGGAGCTGAGAAAGTGCTTATTCAGAAGAGCGGTTATTTCGCACGAAGTGCTGCACCGAACGCCGATGATCTCGAACTCATCAAAGCGAGTTGCGCACAGGCCGCCAAGTCGGCACTTGAAGGTGTCAGCGGTGTCGCCGGTCTCGACGAAGACAACAACGACGAGATGAGCACAATCGCCTTCCCCCGCATCAAAGGCGGCAAGCCGTTCGACATCGACGAGAGCTGGTTCACCAACCTCCTCGTGGAAATCGGCCAGCCCAAGGGCAAGCGAATCGAAGCGCATTGATCCTTATGGGTCGCACTGCGGCCCATACCCTTTTTCTTTTTCATAATTTTAATCTCCCTCGAAGACTCCCGGCAGGCAGACTCTGAAGAGATTAAGAAAAAGAAAAAGAGTTAACCGAATCGGGGCACTTCGCTCCCGATTCGCTTAGCAAACCTAAAATTTGACAGGATCGCAGTCGCGCTTAAAGTTGCGCCGATTCGATTTTGAGGATGTTTCGGCCGCATCTCCCCCTCCGCGCTGCGTCAATACAACGGCTCTCCAATCCTGTCACCCCGACTCCTTCACAGGGAGTCCCCCTATTCCCTTTCTTAAATACAAAACCCAAGGAAGCATCCAAAGAGATATGGCGACCAAAAAAACTGCAAAGAAAGCTGCCTCAAAAAAGGCAACCAAGAAAGCACCTGCCCGTGCTAAAAAACTCGTTTACTACTTCGGGGCTGGAAAGTCCGATGGTAACGGCACACAGAAAGCCCTCCTCGGCGGTAAAGGTGCAAACCTTGCTGAGATGGCAAGCATCGGGCTCCCCGTGCCTGCTGGAATGACGATCACCACAGAGGTTTGCAACCACTACTACGACAATGGTTGTAAATGGCCTGCTGATCTGAAGAGACAAGTTGAAGCCAACATCGCCAAGATCGAAAAGGCGATGGGTAAGAAGTTCAACAACCTCGACAACCCGCTTCTCCTCTCGGTTCGTTCCGGTGCTCGTGAGTCGATGCCCGGTATGATGGACACGATTTTGAACCTCGGTATCAACGATGAAGTTGCTGAGGCTCTCGCCAAGAAAACAGGCAACCCGACTTTCGCATGGGACAGCTACCGTCGCTTTCTCCAGATGTATGGAGAAGTCGTCATGGGCGTGGAAGAGCACGAAGGTGAGCACCACGATCCATTCGAAGTGATCCTCGACGCAGCTAAAGCCAAGCGTGGCGTGGCTAATGATTCCGACCTGAGCGAAGACGAACTCAAGTGGGTTGTTGCCGAATTCAAAAAGCTCATCAAAGAGCGTACCGGTAATGACTTCCCAACTGATCCAATGGAGCAGTTGATTGGTTCCGTGAACGCCGTTTTCAATTCATGGCAGAACGACCGCGCTAAAGTTTACCGCCAGAAATACGGGATCCCTGCTGCATGGGGAACCGCTGTAAACGTTCAGGCGATGGTATTCGGTAACACCGGTAAAAAATCAGGAACAGGTGTGGCCTTCACACGTGACCCTGCTACCGGTGAAAACGTTTTCTACGGTGAGTATCTCATCGACGCCCAGGGCGAAGACGTTGTTGCCGGTGTTCGCACACCTAAGCAGGTTGCGGAAATGGCGAAGGACCTTCCCAAGTCACACAAAGAGCTGCTCAAAGTTCGCAACATTCTTGAAAAGCACTTCCGTGACGTTCAGGACGTTGAGTTCACGATCGAAGACGGGAAACTCTGGATGCTCCAGACCCGTAACGGTAAGCGCACCGGTTTCGCTGCGGTTAACATCGCAATCGACATGGTTCGCGAGAAACTCATCAGCAAGGAAGAGGCAATTATGCGCATTCCTGCTGATGACCTCAGCCACCTCCTCGCTCCAATCTTCGACGCCGCTGACGAGAAGCAGGCTAAGAAAATGGGATCCGGCCTTCCTGCTGGACCAGGTGCAGCTTCAGGTAAGATCTACTTCTCTGCTGAAGAGTCAGTAGCGGCTGAAGCTCGTGGTGAGAAAGTCATGCTCGTTCGCATGGCGACTTCTCCTGAAGATCTTCGCGGAATGATCGCTGCTGAGGGTATCCTCACAACCGAAGGTGGTGCTTCATCACACGCGGCACTCGTTGCCCGTCAGATGGGTAAAATCTGCGTTTGTGGTGCTCACGGCATGACAATCGATTACAAGAAGAAGACGCTCTCCGGCAACGGAATCACTTTGAAAGAAGGCGATGAGCTCTCCCTCAACGGATTCGTTGGAAACGTCTATGCCGGTGCGATCAAGTCGTCACCATCACAGGTTATCCAGGGTCTTATCGAAGGCAAAGCAGCTGCGAAGAAGTCTGACACTTACAAGAAGTTCGTCGAGCTCATGGAGTGGACCGACACTCACCGCAAGCTTGGTGTTCGCACCAACTCGGACACACCCGAGCAGGTTCGCCAGGCGATCCTCTTCGGCGGTGAAGGCATCGGCCTGACTCGTTCAGAGCACATGTTCTTCGAAGGCAACCGCATCGACGCCGTTCGTGAGATGATTCTCGCTAACGACGACGAAGGTCGCGCCAAGGCTCTCAAAAAGATCAAAGCGTTCCAGAAGAAAGACTTCATCGGTATCTTCGAAGCTCTCGAAGGCCGCCCTGCTACGATCCGTCTTCTCGATCCACCACTTCACGAGTTCATCGGCACCATGGACGCCGCTCAGAAGAAAGATCTCTCCAAGAAGATCGGCATGAGCGCTGCAGCGATCACCAAGCGAATCAATTCTCTTCACGAAGAGAACCCGATGCTTGGTCACCGTGGTTGCCGTCTCGGTATCAGCTACCCTGCAGTGACTGCAGCACAGGTTGAAGCGATCCTCGAAGCCGCTGCTGAAGTGCAGGCCAAAGGCACCAAAGTTCTCCCTGAGATCATGGTTCCTCTCGTTGCCTACGCACGTGAGCTTGAGCTCCAGAAGGAAGTCATCGACGAAGCCGCTGCCGGTGTTCGTAAGAAATACGGTCTTAAGAAGTCCGAGTTGAAATACACCGTCGGAACCATGATCGAGATTCCACGCGCTGCCCTCACCGCTGATGAAGTGGCGAAGCACGCTGAGTTCTTCTCATTCGGAACCAACGACCTCACGCAGACCGGCCTCGGTCTTTCACGTGATGACTCCTCTTCATTCCTTCCTACCTACCAGGACGCTGAAGTGCTTAACAACAACCCATTCGCCGGTCTCGACCAGGAAGGTGTTGGCCAGCTCGTTGAGATGGGTGTTAAGAAAGGTCGCGAGACGAAGAGAAGCCTCAAAATCGGTATCTGCGGCGAGCACGGCGGAGATCCTGATTCTGTGAAGTTCTTCCACCGCACCGGACTCAACTATGTTTCCTGCTCACCTTTCCGCATCCCAATCGCACGCCTTGCAGCAGCACAGGCAGCGCTCGAAGAGAAGCCTCTCAAGGCAGCTCCCAAGAGGAAGGCAGCGAAAAAGAAAGCCGCTAAGAAAAAGACTGCTTCGAAGAAGTAATCTGACTCTTAACGCGTGATTCACGCTTTTCGAAAAGGCAGTCCGGAAACGGGCTGCCTTTTTTCGTGTCTACGCGTTGCGTGGCTTTTGAAAAAGTCTCACGCAGAGGCGCGAAGCTGCGGAGATTTTTCTTAGTCATTGCGACTCTGCGTGAGGTCTTCTTAGGCGACGCCAGAGGAGTGACAGGGTTGAATTCTATCTTATCGGACCACGACGGCTCATCGGGACGATTCGCCCTGCCCCAAGCCGTTTTTACGCTCGCGCTTGAATTGGTCAGACCATCACTCCCCGTCTGCCCGTCGCCAACAGAAGACAAGCAACCTTTTACTTTTTACTTTTCCCCTTTTACGGTGCTGAAAGCACCCCATGCGCCTTGACCGTTTTATCGCCAAACAACGCACCGTGAGCGAGCGCAGTGCTCGCGAGTGGATTATTGCGAAGCGGGTTGCTATCAACGGAACGCCAACACGCCAACACGGTGAAGAAGTCAGCCGCTTTGATAGAATCACATTTGATGGAAGGGTTCTCCAGCCGGGAACGGAGCGACTTTACTTCATGCTCAACAAACCGAAGGGCATCCTCAGCGCGACGAAAGACAATCAACATACCACCGTGATTGACCTTCTCGACCACCCTGACAAAACGTCACTTCATCTTGCGGGTCGACTTGATCGAAGCTCCACGGGACTCATGATTCTCACCAACGACGGGAGCTGGTCGGATCGGCTCACGCAGCCGGATTCCAAAGTCGCAAAATCCTACCTTGTCGAAACGGATCGCCCCATCCCCGAAGAAGCCGTCGCGCTTTTTGAATCCGGATTCGAGTTCCCCACCGAAGGAATCACCACCCGTCCCGCTCAGCTCAGCCTGCTTGGCCCCTGCCTCGCCCGTGTCGTCATACATGAAGGCCGCTACCACCAGATCAAACGCATGTTCCACCGCATCAATGAAATCCGGCTCGTGAGCCTTCACCGCGAGAGCATCGGGGAAATTCGACTGCCCGATGAGCTCGCCGCCGGAGCTTACCGCGCCCTGACAAGCGCTGAAAGGGAAAGCATCTTATGAGTCGTCTTCCGATCATCGCCGCGGCAGCACTCCTCGCCATCGCCGCCATTCTCCTGTTTCTCCGGAAACCCGGACAAGGCGCCGACGTCGCCATCGCCGTGGCAAGCAACTTTGACGCTCCCGCCAAAGCGATCGCCGCAGCCTTTGAAAAAGAGACGGGATTCACCGTGAGCCTCTCAACGGGTTCGACCGGAAAGCATTACGCCCAGATCAAACGAGGCGCGCCGTTTGATATATTCCTCGCCGCTGATACGAAACGTCCCGAGTTGCTGGAGCAGGAAGGCTTCGGGATCGAAAATACCCTTATCGTCTACGCGATGGGACGCCTCGTTTTGTGGAGTCCCGATTCGACCGCCTTCACCGATGGCATTCAATTCCTGAGGGAAAACAGCTTCCGGTATATCGCCCTCGCCAATCCCGAACTGGCCCCCTACGGCTCCGCCGCTGTCGAAGTTCTCAATTCACTTGGTGTTTCGTCAGAATCAAAATGGGTCCGGGGCGAGAACATTTCTCAAACCTTCCACTTTGTCAAAAGCGAAGCCGCAGATGCCGGTTTCGTCGCGCTTTCACAGGTTCGCTCATTGAATGAAACCGAAAAAGGATCGCAGTGGATCGTCCCCGCGGAAAGGCATCCCCCCATTGAACAGGCCGCGATTCTCTTAAACGACACTCCCGCGGCCCGCGAGTTCGTCAGCTACCTGGAAAGTGCCGAAGCGAAAGCGATCATTCACAATTTCGGCTACGATCTGCCCTAGCCGGCACCCTGCCATTTTACGTCCCTGCGCACCTAACCCTGTTGAATCATCGACCTAACCCTGTTAGATCTGGGTTCGCCCATGCTGACTCAGCCTGAAATCAACGCCCTCTGGCTCACCTTTCGCCTCGCCCTCGTCACGACGACGATTCTGGTGCTGCTCGGCGCGCCCCTCGCCTGGTGGCTCGCGCGGACGAAATGGCGGTTTCAGTTCGTAATCGATGCGATCATCGCCCTGCCCCTCGTGCTTCCTCCAACGGTGTTGGGATTCTATCTCCTCCTCGCTTTCGCACCCGACGGTCCGCTTGGAAAGATTACCAGCGCCCTCGGTATCGAGCCGCTCGCCTTCACCTTTCAGGGACTTGTGATCGGCTCGGTTCTCTACTCACTGCCGTTCGTGGTGCAGCCGATCCAGACGGCCTTTCTTTCCATAAAACAGGAACAACTTGAAGTCGCGGCGACCCTCGGGTCCTCCCCCGTCTCACGCTTTTTCTCAGTGGTGCTGCCAATGGCCCGTCCCGGAATTATCACCGGCGCGGTTCTCGGATTTGCTCACACCCTCGGGGAATTCGGAGTTGTGCTCATGATAGGTGGCAACATCCCCGACTCCACCCGTGTCGTTTCCATTGCGATCTACGATCAAGTCGAGTCGCTCAACTACGCGGGGGCCCACCGACTCTCGGCCGTCCTCCTCGTGATCTCGTTTCTGCTCCTCGTCATCGTCTACGGAACCAATCGCGGCTTTCGCATTTCATCGAGCTGATTCGAATTTTCTAGCCGCATTTCTGCCGCTGGCCTAATCTCCGTGAATGAGCACGGCATCATCTTTGATCGGGTCTCTCAGTGAGATTATTCTCTACGCCTCCGATATGAACGCCCAGGTTGCGTTCTATCGCGACACGCTCGGCTTGTCGGTTTCCTATCCTGCCGGTCTCGATGACTATTCCGACCAATTCTGGGTCACTTTTGAAACAGGCGCATGTGTTCTCGCACTTCATGGCGGAGGAGAAAAGGAAATGGGCAAAGATGCTCCGAAATTTGTCTTTCACTCCGATCAGATTGAGGCCGCTCGAAAACACCTCCAAAAGCAGAAAGTTCCAGTGAGCGAGATCGATTCCCCCGCCCCCGGAGTTCAGGTTTTTGATGCGAGAGATCCCGAGGGCAACCTGTTTTCGGTGGAAGCGCGTTGAGGGAAACGACAATTAAGAGAACGCGTAGTGCCTTCAACACGACGTTGACGCCAGTTCGGAACTCGCCATCGTATCCTCACATGAAAAACCTCACTTTTATCTGCTCGATCATTCTCATCGCCCTCGGTCTCGTTGGCTACTTTGCCTGGGAAGCGCTTGGAGCGACCAAGCAATCCTTCACCGCTCTCATCCCCGCCATCGTTGGCGGGCTTATGCTCATCGGTGGGCTCATCGCCCTCAAAAAGAACATGCTCGGAATGCATATCGCGGTGACATTTTCCCTTCTTGGCGGTCTCGCCGGCCTCGGTCGCATCATTCCCGGCCTCATCAAAGGAAGCCTCGACTGGTCTGCAGCAGCGCCAAAACTCATTCTCGTGATGACAGTGGTCTGCATCTTCTTCACGGTCATGGCAGTGCGCTCATTCATCGCGGCACGTCGTGCCCGCGGCTAAATAGACCCGAAAATCTGTGAGCGGTCAGCTCTACAGTGCTCCGACCTGATTTTGCCACGGCGGTAAAATCAGGTTTTTTGTGACCTCGCCAATACCCCGAAAAGCCCGCTGTTAAAGGGCTCCGAAGGCGCTACGATCTCAACATCGAGAGAATTACGTAAAAATTCTAAATTTCACCTTGATACTGAGACCTTGTCTCATTAGTGATGGGGTTCAAATTATGAACCGCTTGACCATCAACTCGCTAATTGAACAGATCAAACTCGCTTCGGCTGGTGTGACCGTCGTGACCCTGACTTTTCTCAGTGGGGCTGCAACCGCTCAGGAAACGGAGACCGCTGTTGAGTCTGCCGCCTCTGCTACGGAAGCCACTGCTTCAGAATCGAATCTCGGTCCGGTCATTGATGATCAAACCGGACAGCTCGACGCGACCGTCGTCAGCTCCAGTCCTGAACCGGCCCGCGCACCGGCTCCCACTCAGACGGTCCGCCGCGCTACTGCGTCCCGCCCCGTCGAGGTTACTGTCTATGACACAATCGAACCTGAAGTGCTCACCGGCGGAGCCGAAGAGACATTCGAACTGCCGGGCTCCGGCTTCTTTGTCACGGAAGGCGATATTCGCGATCAGAGCTACGTCAACGTGAACCGCGTTCTCGCGAAAGTTCCCGGTGTCTACACTCGCGAAGAGGATGGCGCAGGACTTTTCCCTAACATCTCCATTCGCGGGGTCGACGGAACCCGTTCCGAGAAGATCACGATCATGGAAGACGGAATCCTTCAGGCTCCCGCTCCATACGCCGCCCCGAGCGCTTACTACTCCCCTAACGTTGGTCGCATGGCCGGATTGGAAATCCTCAAAGGTTCCAGCCAGATCAAACACGGCCCGAACACCACCGGCGGCGTCATCAACTACCTCTCCACTCCGATCCCTGAGCACGAGCAATTCTACCTCCGCTCCATCTACGGATCGAACAACATGTTCCAGGCGCATTCGCACTACGGAAACACCATTCAAACTGACATCGGTAAAATCGGCTACCTCGCGGAAATCTACTACAAGCGCTCCGACGGATTCCGCACCATCGATCCGGGTCTCGGAATCCCCCGCTCCAACAACACCGGTTACACCGTGATCGAGCCTATGATCAAATTCTCATGGGAGCCTGACACCGTCCTCGAACAGAAGTTTGAGTTCAAATACGGTTACTCTGAGAGCGATGCCGATGAAACCTACCTCGGTCTCACCGATGCCGATTTTCGTGCCGATCCCTACCGCCGCTATGCCGGTTCATTTCTCGACAACATCGCCACGGAGCAGCACCGCACCTACCTCAAATACAACGCGGCCGTGACCGACGATCTCGATATTCAGGTGGCCGGTTATTACAATCAGTTCGAACGGGACTGGTTCAAACTCCGCCAGGTCAACGGCAGCGCACTCCACACCACGCTCGGGCCAACAGGAAATGCAGGCGACCTCGCCACTCTCAAGGGACTCGCACCCGGTATGCTCGGCTACCGCCACAACGCACGGAGCTACGAGTCATACGGAGTGCAGTTTTCAGCTGACTACCGCGTCGATACCGATGTGATCGACCACACCTTCAGCGTCGGAGTGCGCGAGCACACCGACAGCATTCGCCGCTTCCAGGAGAACACCAATGTAACGATTGGAGGCCCGACCCCGATCATCGCTGATCAGGGCCCCGGCACAGGAGGCAACCGCTACCAGGAATCCAACGCCACCTCGGTCTGGTTTCAGGACACCATGGAAGTGGGTCGTCTCTCCGTGACACCCGGAGTTCGCTACGAGAAGGTTCGCCTTCACGCCACTGACTACGCAAGTGATGCCACCAACACGGTAACCGATACCTTCAACGGAGAGACCGAATGGTGGGTCGCCGGAGTCGGAGTGAACTACGAGCTCAGTGATACCCATTCCATCTTTGGTGGCGTTCACGAAGGCGTCGCGATTCCCAGCCCCCGCTCCATCCTCAAGAGCAACGTCGATCTCGAGCGCAGCACTTCCTACGAACTCGGCCTCAGACATCGCAGCGAAAACTTCAATGCAGAGCTCGTCGGGTTTGCCTCCGAGTTTGAAAACATCATCAGCACCTCCGCAGGTCTTGGCCTCGGTGGACTTGCGACAAGCAATGCCGGGACCGGTTCCGTTCAGGGAATCGAGGCTCTCGCTAGCTATGATCCTTTTCAGGATCGTGCCGTTCGCATGCCTCTTTTCGTGAGCATGACCTGGACCAACACTGAGCTCGACCAGGCACTCAACTCAGGTGGTGGAGAAGACATCTACGGTGACGGAGCAGGTGGCGCGGGAATCGCCGGTGCCAATCTCCCCTACATCCCCGAGTGGAAACTCACTGCCGGCGTCGGACTCGAAACCGATGTATGGGGAATGGACCTCACCGCGACCTACGTCAGTGACACCTTCGGAACCGCACTGAATTCACCTGTTCCGGTGACATCCTCACGTCAGGGTCTCATCGATGGCGGGGTTCTCGTGGACCTCTCCGGTTACTATCAAATCAACGACCGCACCCGCCTCATCGGTGGCGTTCACAACGTCTTCGAAGAAGTCATGGTCACGAGCCGCATTCCTGAAGGCGCCCGTGGCAACGCACCACGCGAATTCTACATCGGATTTGAAATGCTCTGGGAGCCACGTGGATTCACTTCCGCGAAGTCACCCGTTTACAAATAAACCCCTAACAGCACTTCAAAAGCGCCGTTCACCAATGACATTTGACCGTATTTTCTCCTTCGCGATGGAAGTACGGTGCGTCACCAGGGCACGCTGCCCACAGTGCTGATTCAAAGCGGGGCTTAAAAACCCTGTCATTGCATTCTACACGCGACCTCAGTAAGGCCTCATCCGCCGAACTGAGGTCGCTGCATTTTAGCGCTAACTGACCTGATTCTTTCTTAATTTTCGCTTGATAATGAGACTATGTCTCATTAGTGATTAGGAGGTCGAGATTACGGGAGCAGTTCCGTCATTTCCAGTGGCAAGGCTCCCGAAGAGAGGAACAGCACCCCGGCCATTCTTAACACAATCAGCTCACGCCAAAGCACCGCCATCGGCAGTTTCATGCACCCAACCTTTCTACCTTCCATTCACCTCACCGTTTCAGGGATTTGCCTGGTGGCATTTCTCATTGCCGGCAGTCTGAGCGCGTCCGCTCAGGATCGCAAAAAAGCAGCCCCTGAGGTGATCCAAACCAAACTGCAGGAATGGGTTAAAACGAAGCAGATCCTCGGAGAGGAAAAAGCAGCGTGGGAAGAGGAGAACGCAACCCTTTCCCAATTGAACGAGATTCGTAATCGCGAACTCGAGCAGCTCAAAGAATTCACCGAAGCCGCCCGCACCCGTGCTGCTGAGCTCGACAAGCAACTCTCGGGATTCACCGAAGAGCGCGAATCGCTGAAGGAGTGGCGTCGCAAACTGCAGAGCCTCGTCAATGGATGGGAAGAGCAAATTCAGACAAGCAGCCATCTCTTTCCCGCCCCCCTTCGCAACAAAGTTGAGGAATCACTCCTTCGCATCGAGGAAGCGGATCCTGAGCGCCCCCTCCAACAACGCACCCGCGACGTCCTTCTCATCTCGCAGGCCTACCTCGACTTCCAGAACGTTTTCACGATCGATTCTGAAGTGCGCCAAATCAATGGTGAAGCTCGCTCCGTCGACGTGCTTTACCTGGGAATGAGCAAGGCCTGGTTCGTCGACGCCTCCGGTCGCTACGGAGGAAGTGGTGCCCCCACTCCTGAAGGCTGGCAGTGGACCGAAAACAACAAACTCGCCGCCACCATTCGCGAAGCCATTGAGGTTCAGGCCCGCCGCACTCCTCCCGTTCTTGTAACACTTCCCCTTTCCCAGCAGGCGAAATGAAATTGATTCTCACCACTCTTTTGATCATTCTCACTTCGTGTGATGTCTTGATCGCTCAGGAGCCTGCCAAGGCGGCCCCTGACCTGGACAAAGTCCTCGTCGGGATCAACGCCGATCTGAATGCCGCTTTAAAGGAACTCGCCGATCAGCGGGCTGCGATCGCGAAGGAGAAAATTCCTCTCGCCAAGACCACCAACCAGCTCTCCGCAGACCTCCGGGAAACACGTCGTCTCGCCGATCTCGCAAAGGTCAGTCGCGAAGCCGCTGCTGAGGAAGTCGCCAAACACGAGGGCGAACTCAAAGCCTGGCGCGATGAGAAAAACTACCTCGAAAGCCTCTTTCTCGACTTCCGCAAAAGCTACGAAGCGGTCAACAGCCTTCCCCGCGTCGAAGCGAGCCGCGAGACACTGAACCAGGCCGATTTTGAAGGACGCTCCAAGCTCATTACCGAAACACTCAACCGGCTCAACGCCGCTGAAGCGGTTTCACCGATTCCCGGTTCGGCCCTTTCCGAAGAAGGCGTCCTCGTCGAAGGAACCTTTGCCGAGGTCGGTCCGATCAGCTGGTTCGTTTCCGCTGACAAAAAGCTCGCCGGACTCGTCACAACCGGGGATCAACTTCAGCCGGAAGTTGTCACCGCCGGAAACTCAGCCGAATCGATCGAGGCCCTCTTGAACGGCGAAGAGGCCGGTCTCACTTTTGACCCCACTCTCGGCTCTGCGCTGGCCATGGTTGAGACAAAACCATCGCTCATCGAGCACATTGGAAAGGGCGGCTTCTGGATTTACCCGATTTTGTTCCTCGGCCTTATCGCGCTCCTCGTTGCAATTGGGAAGTGGCTCCAACTTTCGCGAATTCGCGAGGTTCGCCCTGCGGCTGTACAATCGGTAATCGACGCGCTGAACAGGGATAAAGTTGAAGAGGCCCGCGAACAGGTCAGTGCCATGAAGCACCCCTCCCGAAAAATCCTCACCCGGGGCATTGATGCCTACAGCGAGGACAAGTCGGTTTCCCGTGAAGATCTTGAGGAGCAACTCTTCGAACGTTTCCTCGAATCCCAGCCCCCGCTGCAAAGCTGGCTTCCACTCATTGCGATTGCCTCCGCGACCGCCCCGCTTCTCGGTTTGTTAGGGACCGTTACCGGAATGATCGAAACATTCCGCATGATCAACATCTTCGGAACCGGTGATGCCAAATCGCTCGCCTCGGGTATTTCGGAGGCACTCGTGACCACTGAGTTCGGTCTCGTCGTCGCGATTCCCGCTCTGATTCTCCACGCGCTGCTTTCCCGCAAGGTTTCCGCGGTCAAAGCGAATATGGAAATGACAAGCCTCGCCTTTCTCAACGGAATTGATTCCAGCGAAACAAAGTAATCATGCCGGACCTGCAAGCCATCCTTAATGACATCAGAGCCCTCATTCATGAGGGAGGATGGGTCTTTGTCTCCCTCGTAATACTCGCGTTCGCGATCGCCTTTGCTCTGGTCTCACTCTGGACCGCGATGCGTCTCCCCGACGCCCCTTTCATCTCATCACGAGACTGGCTTTCCCTCCTTAAGCAAACCTCAGAAAGCGAAGCGCTCAAAAAGAAACTCAACGATCGCCTTCCTGCCAATGCAGACCGTTCGCGCCAGCTTCAGGAAATTGCTCAACGCCTCTTTTCCAAACAGGAGCGCCGCTTCGCCTTTATCCTCATCAGTTCGGCCCCGTTGATCGGCCTCCTCGGAACCGTCTCCGGGATGTTCACGACCTTTCACGGAATGTCGAGCAGCTCCGCCGGAGCTCCTATCGACGTGATCTCTCGCGGCATTTCGGAAGCGCTCATCACCACGCAAACGGGCCTCGTTATCGGAGTTCCGACCTACATCGTCTGCGCCTGGCTCAAGAGTCGCTACGACGAACTGGTCCTGCATTTCAGCCAGCTCGAATCTCAACTTTTACAGGATCACTCCAGCTAACCAATGGCACGACGATTTCAGCGCTTCGGGGAACCCTCCGCAGATTCGACCGGGGAAATCAATATCTCCCCCCTCATCGATGTGGTTTTCATTCTCCTCATCTTTTTCATTGTCACGACGGTGTTTGTCGAAGAAACCGGCGTGGAGATTTCGAAACCGCGTGCCGCCACTCAACAGGATCTGGAAAAGGAAAGCATTCTCATCGGTATCACCCCTGCCGGGCAGGTCTTCTACGGTGGACGTGAAATCGGAGTCAGCGGCGTGCGTGGTGTCGTCGGCCGCTTGCTCAAAGAAGATTCTTCCCCCGTCATCATTCAAGCCGATCGAGCGACCCCTACCGAGTCCACCGTAGCGGTTCTCGACGAGGCAAAACTCGCAGGAGCCAAACAGGTTTTCGTATCCACCGTCGATGAATAAAGCACTCCATATCGCGGGACACCCCGTTTTGAGAATTCTCCTCGCGCTCATCGCGACGGTCGGATTGCTCATCTTCCTTTCCGTGATCCGCCTCTACAAAAATGAGCCCACCGAGACGCTTTCTCTGAGGACGCTGAACACAATGCCGCCGGCGAGTCTCCCCGCGCCTCCGCCCCCACCGGTCGAGCAGCCGCCGCCGCCTCCCGAAATGAAGGAGCTGCCAAAA
>JARGPH010000012.1:47070-82251 GCA_029213065.1 Verrucomicrobiales bacterium
GAACATCGAGCTCGACTCCGTTGCTCCTCCGGTCAAGGCAAGCCTCGATCGCGATGTCGAACTGAGATTGGAAACGACCGACTTTGCACCACAGCAGGATCAGCCTCAGGAGCGCATGACGTTTTCCTCGAGCGAACTCGACAGCAGCCCGCGCCTCGTAAGCCGTCCGCGTGTCTCTTTTCCCGAAGCACAAAGAAAAAAGGGCGTTACCGAAGGTCGCGTCACTCTCGAAGTGCTCATCAACACCACCGGCAAGGTCAACGTTCGCCGCGTCCTCGACTCGAGCCACAATGACTTCACCGCGATGGCCCGCACTTTCGCCTCGAACTCCCGCTTCACTCCGCCCCGCAAAAACGGCCGGGCCGTGAACGCACTTTTCAAATGGCCCCTGATCCTACGCCCCTGATGTTTCCGATGCGCACACTTCTTCTGATCCTTGCTCTTGCCTCATCGACCGCCTTCGCCGCCGAGCCGCTCCCGATTGATCCGCTCTGGAAAAGCGAAGCGTTCCGCAAAACGATCACCGGCAGCTACGGCATCGACTCACGCATCGAGCCACGCCTCACCGAGGACGAAGCGGAAGAACTGGAGATCTCGGGCAAACTGCTCGCGGAAAAGAAACGCACCGAGGCAATCAAATCACTCAACGATTCCGGCATCGCCGAAAAAAGCCCCGCGATTCTCTTCTCACTCGCGACCCTGCAATTTGAAGAAGGTGAAAGTGAAAAATCGATCAAACGGTTCAAAGAAGCGCTCGAACTCTTTCCCAATTTCCGCGACGCCCACCGCAACCTCTCCGTTGTCTACGTGCAGGAGGAAAAATGGGACGACGCCGAGTCCCATCTCATCCGCGCGATCGAGCTCGGTGCGCGGGACGGACTCACTTTGGGGCTCCTCGGCTATTGTCACGCCCGCAAAGACCGCGCCTCAGCTTCTCTCGACGCCTACCGTCAGGCCGCGATGGTGCAACCTCAGGAGGACCAATGGAAATCCGGTCAGGCACAGGCCCTCCAGATGCTGGGGAATCACAAAGAGGCCGCTTCGATCTTTCAGGAAATGATCGCGAAAAATCCCGAGAGCATCCAGAACTGGTTGGCACAGGCGGAAAGTCTCATCGCTTTAGAAAAACCGGTCGCTGCGATCGCCAATCTGGAACTCGCCCATCGTGCCGGTGAACTGGGTGCCTCGCAAACCTTTTCGCTGGGACATCTCTACCTTCAGAATGATCTCGTTGAGGAGGGATTCAAATGCTATCAAGACGCATTGAATGCTGGGACCGAAGTCCCGCTAAGGCAGGGAGCCGATGCCCTCGGAATGCTCGCAAACCGCGAGAAATGGGACCTCGCAACCCTACTTTTAAAACAATGTCAGGAGCACCCGAAAATCGGCGAAGCGGCTCGCGCGTCCGCCGGGAATAACTTCCCCGAAGAAGACCTTTCCCGCTACGCCCGTTCCGTTGCCTTGATCCACGCAGGGAACAAAGACTTCAAAGAGGGCATCGCGGGTCTCGACGCCTATCTCGCCCAACAGCCAACCGATGGCGAAGCCCTTCTCCTCCGCGCGCGCCTCCACCGCGACTCCGGAAACCGTGAGGAAGCCGAGATGCGCTACGAAGAAGCCGCACGGATCGATGCCGTTGCCGCGAACGCCTATCGCGAGCACGGTGAACTGCTCGTCGATGCGCGCGAGTATGCCAAAGCAATCGAACTGCTCGAGCGCTCCCTCGCCCTCGAGCCCTCCGACGCCGTCGCCCGCTACCTCGCAGCGGTGAAGGAATTGGAGTAGTGATTCGTTGACAGAATTCCCGAAGCTCGGGTGTAATGTGTGAGATATGACTCTCTTCCGTTGCACTATCCTTTGCCTCGCCTTCGCCGCCACTTCAGCGCAGGCCGAGGTGGTCGAACACCGCGGAGTCGCCTTTCACGTTTACCGTCTCGATCCGGCGAAGGAAAGGCTAGAACTGCACCTCAGCGATAAAAAAGGCGAGCCCAACACCTTCCTGAAACTGGCGGAGAAAGTGAAAGGTCAAAATCGCGAACTGAAGTTCGCGATGAACTCCGGAATCTTCGAGAAGACCCACCGCCCTTCCGGCCTCCACATTGCGGAAGGCAAGACAATCACGAAGCTGAATACAAAGGACTTCGTCAAAGAGCACGAAGGGCAATTCACTCCCAATTTTTTCCTCAAGCCGAACGGGGTCTTCTATCTTTTCTCAGACGGAACCGCCGGAGTCTCTGAAACAGGTGTCTATTCGAATCTCAAGCTCGACCCCATTCTAGCGACACAGTCCGGCCCTCTTCTCGTCAATCACGGAGTGATTCATCCCGTCTTCGGCAAAGATTCGACGAGCAAAAAATATCGTAACGGTGTCGGAGTCACCGGGAACGGGATGGTAATTCTCGTTTGCTCAGTTCTCGATCCGGAGTTGGGCCTGACCAATTTCCAAACTTTTGCCGAACTCTTCCGCGACAAGTTAAAGTGCCCCGACGCGCTCTATCTAGACGGCGTCATTTCCGATATCTACATCAAAGGCGAAACCCAACTGCGTGAACGAAACTGGTTTGCCGGAATTCTCGCGATCACAGAACCCGCCCCGTGATCCGGCAGCGAGGAGGCCGGGAATATGACTTACTGGCCGCCATCGCGGGGAACTCGTTCGAGCCCGTTTAAAGAAGAGCCCATCTTGAAACTTCACCTCAGATTCTCAATAGCCCCCCAAAGTGAATCCCGCTGAGATTTGCTGAGCGGTTCCAAAAATGATTCGCTGACAACATTGACTGACCTCTCTGCATCCTCGAACATTTTTTCACCGGCAGACGTCAGCTTAACCAGACTCACGCGAGCATCACGCACACTCTCCTCCTTCTCCACCAATCCAATTTTTTGCATCGGATTCAGGAGTCTCGTAACACCGGATGCGGTGAGTCCAATCTTTTCAGCCAGGTCAATTCGTCGCATTTTTTTATTCGGAGAATTACTCAGATGAAGCATGACCAAAAACTCGGTCACACTGATGCCGAGATACGATAACGAACTATCGAGACATTTATGGAGTTTGGTTTGAAGCCCCAGAAGATTGATCAAAAGCTGGCTATGTTGCTGAATATTTGGCCCACTCATTTACTTGCATTATACTTGATAAGTCAACGATTACGCAACATTTAAAAAAGGTCAATGAGTTTATGCTCTGAAAAGACGAGAGTATGAAACGCCGTCGATACGTGAGACGAATTGGTTTGCCGGAATCCTTGCGATCACAGAACCTGCCCCATGATTCGGCGCGTTCTCTTTTCCCTATTTCTTATCACTCTCCTCACCCCGTTCGTGCAAGCAGACACGAAACGCCCCAACATTCTCCTGATCGTTTCCGACGATCAGGGCTACAACGACCTCGGCGTTCTCGGCAACGGCATCATCACCCCGGCACTCGACCGTCTCGCCGCCGAAGGCACCCGCCTCACCAATTTCTACGTCTCCTGGCCCGCCTGCACCCCGAGCCGCGCCAGCCTTCTCACGGGCCGCTACCCGCAGCGAAACGGGATCTACGACATGATCCGGAACGAGGCTCCCGACTATGGTTACAAGTACAAACCGGGCGAATACGACGTCACCTTTGAGCGCATCGGCGGAATGGATCTCCGCGAAAAATTCATCCCCGACCTCCTGCCCTCCGAATACCAATCCGCAATCTACGGAAAATGGGATCTCGGAACCCTGAAGCGATTTCTACCGACCTCGCGCGGCTTCGATGACTTCTATGGCTTCGTAAATACCGGCGTCGATTACTTCACTCACGAGCGCTACGGCGTTCACTCGATGTATCGCAATCTCGAACTGACGACCGGGGACACCGGCACCTACTGCACCTACCTCTTCGAACGCGAAGCACTCCGCTTTCTCGAAAGTCACTCCGGTAAAGATCCCTTCTTTCTCTACGTTCCTTTCAACGCACCGCACAACTCATCCGCACTCGAACCCGAGATCCGCACAAGCGTCCAAGCTCCTGACAAATACAAAAAGATGTATTCACCGGTTGATCCGGAGTTTAAAGATGTCGCGCAATACAAATACGGTGGCCCCGCGAAAGTGGTTACGAAAGAGGCCCGTCAGCGCGACTACCGCGCCTCCGTGACCTGCATGGATGACTCCATCGGCAAAATGCTCGCGCTCCTCGATGAAAAAGGAATCGCCGATGACACCATCGTGGTTTTCTTCAGCGACAACGGCGGCTCAGGCGGCGCTGACAATGCCCCGCTTCGAGGACGTAAAGCCCAGACCTGGGAAGGTGGCATTCGCGTTCCCTGCATCGTTCGCTGGACCGGGGGAAAGATTCCCGCGGGAACGGAAAACGATGCGTTTCTCTCCAGCCTCGAACTCGTCCCCAGCTTCGCCGCAGCGACGAATCATGAACTGCCCGAAGACCTCATTCTCGATGGCTACAACTGGTGGCCGACTCTGCGGGGTGAAACCGGATCCCCCCGCACCGAAATGTTCTGGAAGCGCCGGAATCAGCTCGGTGCCCGTGTCGGAGACTGGAAATGGACCGTGATGGGTGAGAAGCAGGGGGGACTCTTCAATCTCGCTAAAGACATCGGCGAAAGAAATGACCTCTCCGAAAAGCACCCGGAAAAACTGGCCGAGCTCAAAGCTGCGTTCGACAACTGGCTCAAAACGATGGACGAAGCCGAACCCCGTGGACCATTCCGCGATTTCTAGTGAGGCACTTAAAATGGGGAAAGTGCCGCTCTGCTTTTGTATTTTCCACCTTCGATGACAAAGGCAACCACATAGCCCCCCGCCCCGTCGCTGTTGAAACTGGTGATGTAGACCGCATCATCTTCGGGATTGAGGGTCACCTTCGTGTTCCCCGGGTAAAGACCGGGATTAAATAAATTCTGAAGGGCCTCGTCAGGCAGTGTTATTTTCCTCTCCCCCTCCTGAACCGTGATCGCCCGATACTGATCCCGAGGCTCTGCGCCGTCCGTTCCCCAGTATTCTTTTCCATCGATTTCAATCAGGTAACGCTGCCCCTCGTCGAACTCCTTGTAGGTGAGCTCCCGGTTTTCGATTTGAAATGGTTCGAGCTGAATTTTCACCTTAATGTCACCTTTTGTTATCGTTTCGGTTTGCTCCGGTTCGGACACCTCGCCAGTGAATGTCTCCAGATCAGTCAGGGCTTTGAGCCGGCTGGAATGAATGAATCCGGTGCGTTCCTTTCCCTCCTTGTCCATAAAAATGACATTCGGCCACTTCATCATCCCTCCCTGGGAAACCCACACAAGCTGCCCGTGATCGACCCGCGCGATGACCTTGCTGTTTATGTCCCCTTTCTCCCTGACATTGGTATATCCGTCACTGTCCTGAACGACGCAAAACTCATCCAGTTCAGCCGCCACCGCGGTGAGAACACTGAAAAATGAAACTACCGAGAACCACGTTATGAATGCTTTCATGGCTGAAGTCTAACACCACATGAATTGAATAAACCAGAACTATTCGGCGTCGTCAGCATCTCCCCCGCCGCCCGCCTTCGCCCGGCTGTTCATCCGGAACCGCAGGCCTCCGCCCTCTGCCTCCCCGCTCTTCTTTTCCCCGGAACCGATCTCCTTGTCCGTCGCAACTTTGACGTCGTCTTCCCGATCGGGAGTTTCCACCACCGGCACATTCGGGAACAGCCCCCCAAAGGGTTCTACCGGAAATTCGCTGGAGGGTAAATCGGACTCTTTCACATACTGCGTGGTACCCCAGTCGTAGCCATCGCCTACCGAGACAACACGTGATTCCTCACGCTTGAAGTTCACCTGCGAATAGAGCCAGTCGATACTGTCATCAAGCAGCTCATGCTGCGTTTCCACGGCGGCCTCAAACTCGTTCGGCTTTTCCTCGATGAGTTCGTCAAGGATGCTTCGGGCCTCGCTCAGGGTCGAAAGTGAGTCCTCAAATTTGTTCTCGAACCGCTGCTTCTTTCCCAGCTCATAAGACTCAATAAAGTCGAGATATTTCATCATGATGTCGTGCTCACCACTCGTCAGAGCCTCCTGAGCAACCTCGATATCCTCTTTCAATTTTTCCAGGCGGTAAGCGACGACATCAGGTTCATACGTCGGGTGCTCTTGCGCTAAAATTTTGATCTGACGGTCGGCTTCGATGTAGCTTCCAATCGCCAGGGGCCAGAGCTCTGCCGATGCGAGCCGGTCGCCCGTTTGAATCCAGCCGTAAGCGCTTACCCACTGCGATCCTGGATCCTCTTTCTCCTCTGCAAACGCAATCCCCATCACCAGAAAGATTACAAGAGACCACGGCCACTTGCAGCCCCGACCATCACCACCGACTTTTCCTGGATCACCCATTTTCAAGGGTCACGCTCCCACCTCGCGTATCAACACTTCGACCTTTCTGAGAATTTCAAAATGATCCCCCTCCGCGATTCTATAACCGTGACGAATCACTTTCGTAACCTCACCGGGACGGAAAGGTTGCTCCATGAACTCTTTGGTTCCCCACCCTTTCTTAACCAGAATCTGCACTTCTTTCCGAAGCTTCGGCGTTAACATGGTGCCTTTCTCGACGAGAAACGGAGTGACACCGTTTTCGCTCAGAACCATCGCGAGGCTGTCCTGAAAGGCGGAGAGTTCCCGATAGATATCCCGATACTTTTTCGATTTCGCGTAGCTCTCGACGAGTTCATCAAGCTGATCGACCCGCTCGATCAAGAGCCTGAAAATCTCCTGCTCACGATCATTCGCAATCACCATCGATTCGAAGCGCTCCGGAATCGCGATCTCAGTGCCTTTGCGACTCAGGCTCTGCGCCCGTCTCACTTCGTTGTCGACCTTGGCGCGGATCTCTTTTAAATCCTCAGTGGACTGCTCGTGAAGACTGAGCTGCTCATTCTTGCGGCGTTCCAAATCCGAACGCTCGTCTTCGAGGTTCTCGCATCGCCGCCGGAGCTCTTCTTGAACCCCGTCTCCGAACTCGTGCCAGATCGGTTCAATCAAATCGAGCTGCGACCGGATCGCATCCGCCAATTTCTCGCTTTTCGCAAAAACGGCATCGACCTCATCGCCGGATTCATCACCACCGGGATGAACTCCCCCGGTCCACTCTTTCCAATCACTCTGCAATCGCTCAAGAAAGGCACCGGTTCGAGCGAACAAGGCAGCGCGGCTCGATTCCGCTGAATCAGCCCGTTGCAAAGCAACCATAAGAGCACTGGACTTCTGCTCCAGCTCATCACTGGCAGCACTGTGAGCGGCCTTGAGCTGCGCCAACTCGTCCCCTGTCTGTCCAGCACTCTTCTGCAATCTCGCGAGACTACCGTCCCGCTGGTTCACTTCATAGGTCAAAGCGGCAATATCCCGCTCTTTCTGCATGAGTTCGTCACGGGTCGTGCTCAGCTGATCACGGGTCCGGGCTTCACGCTCGACCGATTCAGCAAGATCACGCTTCGTGGAACGCAACTCTAGATTGAGTGCTTCCGCCGAGGCCTTCAGCCCCGCTTCCGAAGCTTCCAACCCCGCGATCGTTTCCTTCAAAGCCGCCAGTTCAGCTCTTGCCGCGAGCTCTCCCTCAGTGGGGCCCTTCGGCACCGCAATCGTAGGATGTGGAGCGGTCTGTCCCATGGGGGAAACCGCCGGTTTTACCGGAGGAGAAACACTGGCTGTGAGCGCAGCCCCGGAGATGACGCTTCCATTCGATTCCACCACCGAAAATTCCTCCGTTGCCAATCGAACGACGTCTCCTTCGGACAATTTCCGAGAGAGAATCCGTTCACCATTGACGAAGGTCCCGTTACTCGAATCGCAATCGTGAAGCTCAAGCCCCCCTTCGCCGCTCAGCTGAAGTCGGGCGTGACGACTCGAAACCGCCTGAACGTTGACCTGCGCATCGTTACCCGAATCGCGACCCAAAAACACACGACTGCCCCCCTCGGGAATCGCAATCAATCCCGGAGGAAAACTTGCCGGGTTAACTGGTTTCAAACAGAGCGCCATTGCAGGGTTTTACACGTCAGTCTTCACCTCGCATCATACAGGAAAAACTTCAAATACCATTATATAGACAAGAGGATCAGACTGCGAACCGGCTCCATGTAGAAAATCTACCGCTTTCATGGAATTGACGAGTTTCGGGATTCCTGCCACGCTCCTTGCATGCAACAGGATAAACCGTCACTTCCCTCTCGTCGTTCCGCGATCAAAACCACCGCAGGAGCATCTGTTCTCGCCGGAATCGCCCTTCCCCACGTTCATGCGCAGGACAATCAGGAATTAAAGCTTGCCCTCGTTGGCTGCGGAGGACGCGGAACCGGAGCAGTTAAGAATGCCCTCAGCGTTTCGGGAGCACTCGGACCGCTCAAACTGCATGCCATGGCTGACGTTTTTGAGGAGAACCTCAACCGGAGCTACGAAACCCTCAAGAAACAGGAGAGCATCGCCGACAAAATCGACGTCGCTCAGGAGCGCAAGTTCATCGGCTTTGATGGCTACAAAAAGGCGATGGACAGCCTCAACAAAGGAGACATCGTCATCTTCACGACGCCCCTTGCCTTTCGCTGGCCCATGTTTGAGTATGCCGTTGAAAAGGGACTCAACGTTTTCATGGAAAAACCGCTCTCAGCTGACGGTCATTCCTCACGCAAACTTCTCGAAATCAACGAGAAAGCCAAAGAGAAGAACCTCAAAGTGGGAGTCGGACTCATGTGCCGTCACTGCGTTTCACGAAACGAACTGAAAAAGCGCATCGACGACGGAGCCATCGGCGATATCACCTTCCTGCGCTCCTACCGAATGCAGGGAGCGATCGGATCGTGCTTCACCCCGAAGAACACGACCGACCTGACCGAGCTTCAATATCAGATCAAAAATTTCCACAGCTTCCTCTGGCTCAGCGGCGGCGCCTTCAGTGACTTCTTTATCCACGGCATCGACGAGATGTGCATGATCAAAGGAGCCTTTCCTGTGAACGCTAAAGCAGTGGGCGGCCGTCATTACAAAACAATCGAGCGCAACGGCGAGCAACTCGAAGCGGTCGATCAGAACTTCGACAGCTACGGCGTGGAATACACCTTTGCCGATGGCGCGAAAGCCATTTACGAAGGCCGCAACATGCCCGGCTGCAACCAGGAATTTGCCGCCTACGCCCATGGCACGAAAGGTTCCGCAGTGATCTCATCCGCCGGCCACGTTCCCGCCCGCTCACGACTCTACAAGGATCAGAACATTAATACCAATTATCGCGCCAAGCCGGAGAACCTCCTCTGGTCATTTCCTACCGGAGAGCGTGGCGCCAGTCTCGAAGGAAATCCCTACGACATCGAATGGGAGCACCTTCTCGAAGCGATCCGAAACGACGATGAATACAACGAGGTCGACCGCGGCGTCGCAGCCAGTGTCACTACCTCAATGGGACGGATGGCGGCACACACCGGACAGGTCATCACCTACGATCAGATGCTGAACAGCGAGCACGTTTTTGCTCCTAATGTTAAAGAACTGACGATGGACGGAGACTCACCTCTCATGCCCGATGCGGACGGACGCTACGCGAAACCCGAACCCGGCATCAAGAAAGAAACGGAGTACTGAGCAGGATATACCTGGTTCCATTTTTAATAGAAAAGCCCGTCGAATTGCCGACGGGCTTTTTTTTGACTCCGCTACGATCAGGCACATAAAAAAGGAGCGTTTTCACCCCGGAAACGGCACGCCTTCCATTGCCTCAACCATCAAACAGGGTTAGATGTCTGACCTAACCCTGTCAGGTCCATGACCTAACCCTCTGCAGCCTCAGCGCAGACGGGTAAAATTGGAAATCGGGGGCATTCGGCACATGGCTATCATCTCCCAGGAAACGATCCAGAAGATCCTCGACGACAACGACATCGTCGAGCTGATCCAGGGCTATTTTCCGCTGAAAAGAGCCGGAACAAACTGGGTCGCAAACTGTCCTTTTCACAACGAAAAGACACCGAGTTTCAACGTCGTCCCCGGTCGCCAGATCTTCCACTGTTTCGGATGTCAGGCCGGCGGAGACGCAATCAAGTTCGTACAGATGTACGACAATCTCCCCTTCCCCGAAGCGGCCCGGAAACTCGCCGACCGCGCCGGAATCATGCTTCAGGAAGAAGTCTACGATCCCAAAGCGGAAGCCCGGCGCAAAGGCAAATCCGAACTGATGCGCCTCCAGCGGGCCGCGACAGAATGGTTCCACCTTCTCCTTTTCAAGAAGCCCTTCGCCCAGCCCGCCCGTGATTACCTGAAATCGCGCGGTCTCGGGATGGAAGTCTCCCGCAATTGGAAATTCGGCTACGCGCCAGAGGACCAGCGCTCCTTCTTTGACTGGGCCCACGGCGAAGGATTCTCTGTCCAGCAGCTCGTCGACGGCGGTCTCGCGAAATGGCGGGACGAACACAACCCGAACCGGGGTGCCTACAGCTTTTTCCGTCACCGGCTCATGTTCCCGCTGAACAACGATTTCGGTGAACCGCTCGCCTTCAGCGGACGCGTTCTTTCCGCCGAACAGGGAGGCGGGAAATACGTTAACTCCCCCGAAACCTCTCTTTTCAACAAAAGCAAAACCCTCTTCGGACTCGATCGTTCAAAGCGAGCCATCATCCGGGACAAGAAGGTCATTATTTTTGAAGGGCAGCTCGATCTCATCGCCGCCTTTGAGAACGAAATCGAAAATGTCGTCGCCCCTCTCGGAACCGCCCTGACCGAAGATCACGCGAGAATTCTGAAACGTCACACCGACGAAGTGGTGCTCTGCTATGACTCGGACAACGCCGGGGTCAAAGCCGCGAGCAAGGCCTTCAAGCTCCTCGCGCCCACGGGAATGCTGGTACGACTGGCCCAACTCCCCGAGGGTGAAGATCCTGACTCACTGATTCGCTCTCAGGGAGCGGACGCGCTCCGCGAGATCGTGGGAAAGGCGCCCGAGTTCTTTGACTTTCAAATCGACAGTCGCGGTACAAAACTGAATCAGGGAACCCTGCGCGACCGCCTCAACTTCGCCAAAGACCTCGCCACCGACATCGCCCTGATCGACGACCGCATGCTCCTCGATTCTCTCATCAGCCGGGTCACCATCCGCCTCGGAGTCGGCGAAGACGACGTCAGAAAGCTCGTCCATGATGCCATTTCCGCGACGGAGCGGTTTGAAAAAACGAAGCGCAAACGGGATGCCATTGCCAAGCGCCGCGAGGAGGAGGGCCATCATCGCCCGCCTCAGAACCGGGGACACTATCAACCACAGGAGAATCCTGACCTTCCCGTAAAGAGCGCCGCTCCCACGGAAATTAAAAGCCGATCCGTCCGCCTCCTTTGCCGGGCTCTCCTCACCGACAAAGAAACCAAGGAGACGATCTCTTCGCAACCCATCCCGGAGTATTTCCGGAATCTCACCGAGACGGAATTGCTCACCGCAATTTGGATGGCACCGTTCGATCCCGGAGTCCCCTCCAGCGTGAACGCGTTCATCAGCCAACTCGGGAATGCCGATCAACAGTGCCTCACTAGACTTCTCACTGAAGAGAGCGCCAACCTCACCCTCGCACTCGCGCATGACTGTCTCGCCAAACTGGTAAAGCAAAGTATACAAAACCAGATATCAGTTACAAAAGCGCAATTGGGAGCACCTAATCTTCCGCCTCAAGAGATAGAACGGCTTAGCAAACTACTGCTTGACCTTAGGATACAACTACACGACCGTTAGCGGCTCCACAGCGCGCAGGTGCGTAGTCCCTCTTGCACTTTTCCGAGCACTTTCAAAATGGCTGTCGATAAAAAAGCGAAACGAACGAACACCAAGCAGGTTAGCAAAGCCGCTACCCCGCGTTCAACTAAAAAGTCGACAAAAAAGAAGCCAGCTCCGCCAGCCGCTTCCAGGGCGAAATCGACTTCCAAAAAGGCGCCGGCGAAAAAGAAAAGAGCTTCTGCAGCGAAGACGAAAGCTGCTGACACCGCACCCGCCTGCAAGTCATTGCTCGATTCCCCCGAATTTCAGCCCATCGTCAGAGATCTCATTCGTCTCGCGAAGGAGCAGGATTACCTCACTTTTGACGACATCAACGAAGCCCTTCCCGACACGGAAACGGATCTGGAGTTGATGGAAGAGCTCATCGAGCGACTCCGCACGATGAAGTTTCGCATCATCGATTCAGCGGAGGTGGACAACCTCAAGGCTGATTCCGACGATGAAGAGGAGGACGAGGACAGCGCAGCGACTCCTCCGGTCAAAAAAGTCACCCCGGAAAGAGCCGGACGTCTCGATATTCTCGACGACCCTGTCCGGATGTATCTCAAGCAGATGGGCCAGGTTCCCCTGCTCACCCGGGAAGAGGAAGTCGAGATTTCCAAGCGTATCGAGAAGTCCGAACTTGAGATTCGCAAGATCCTTGCGCAATTCGGATTCATTCCCGATTCCTATCTCGATCTTTCAAAACGGCTTGAAGATGGAGAAGAGCGATTTGACCGGCTCATCATCGACAAGAAGATCGAAAGCCGGGCCCGCTACCTGAAAAATCTCACCAAGCTTTGTGAACAGGTCGAGTCCCTTCGCGACGAGATGAACGACATCTACGCGAAGATTCGCTCCGGAAAAGGCGATCCGACACCCAAACTGGCCGAAAAGTGGAAGAAAGGACTCGCAAGTCTCTCGCGGACTTACAATCGTTTCTACTTCAAACAAAAGGTCACCGAAGATCTTGTCAATTTCACCGCTGAGTTTACCGAGCGATCGACGAAACTCAAAAGAGAAGCGAAGAAAGCAAAAGACCGCGCCGCGAAGAGCCAGGCAACCCGCTCCAAAACCGCTTTCGAGAAGGAAGTCTGGATGGATCAGGAAGCTTTCGATATCCTTGCCGGAGACCTTGAGATTCACGTCGCCGAGGCAAGGAAAGCCAAGGATGAGATGGTTGAAGCCAACCTTCGTCTCGTCATCTCGATTGCGAAGAAATACACGAACCGCGGGCTCTCTTTCCTCGATTTGATTCAGGAAGGCAACATGGGCCTGATGAAAGCGGTCGAAAAATTCGAATACCGTCGCGGTTACAAATTCTCCACCTACGCAACCTGGTGGATTCGTCAGGCAATCACCCGCTCGATCGCGGATCAGGCGCGGACGATTCGTATCCCTGTTCACATGATCGAAACGATCAACAAGCTCATGCGCGTGCAGAAGCAGCTTGTTCAGGAATACGGACGCGAGCCCACCTCCGACGAAATTGCTGAGGAAATTCACCTTCCTGTCGAACGCGTCAGCGCGGTGCTGAAAATGGCGCAGCAGCCTATCTCCCTTCAGGCACCTGTTGGCGACAGTGACGAAACCAGTCTCGGCGATTTTATCGAGGACAAAGGTGCTGAAGATCCCAGCGACATGACTTCCATGTCAATGCTGAAGGATCGCATCAAAGACGTTCTCGATACCCTCACAGAGCGGGAGCGCGAAGTTCTCGAACAGCGTTTCGGACTCGTTGACGGATACAGCCGCACCCTTGAAGAGGTCGGTAAACAGTTTCAGGTGACTCGCGAGCGAATTCGCCAGATCGAGGCAAAAGCACTCCGGAAGATGCGTCACCCGACCCGAATCAGGCAGCTGGAAGGGTTCATTGACGCCCCGCACCTGTAGAGCGACGCCGTCGATCTCCCCTTTTTTCCTGATCCTCCTCTTAATCTCCCCCACAGCATCGGAGCAACGGCCAGTGCCGCAATGCCCGGAAGTGAGTTGGAAAAAGATGAAGGTTCTGAAAAAAGAATAAATCCCGTGAAACTTGCGCGAAAACGCGGAGTTTAAAGAGCCATGGAACATCAGGAGCCAAACGATCCCGAGCTTGAAAAAGTATGGGAACTTCTTAACTCGGCGAAAACCGTAGAACCCAGCCCGTATTTCTCCCGAAACGTGCTCAGGGAAGTGCGTCGCATCGAGGATGAAGCCCGGACGGGCTGGCTTTCACAGGTGAAGGCGTTCTTTTCAGTTTCCGCTCTACGCCCCGTCATGCTCGGCGCTGTCACCTGCGCCATTGTCACACTCGCTGTCGTCCTCACTTCCAATCCGGATTCTGCGGGATCGTCAGAGCCTGCCATAGCTTCAACGACCGGTGAAACAGAGGAATTTGATCCAGCCACCGAAATGGCTGAGGTGGAGTATTTCGGCCAACTCATGGCAGTTGCCGACCCCGCAATGCTCGACGACGCCTCGATTGCCAATCTCTTCTTCTAGCGTTTTGTTAGCTTGTCGGCTTACCGGGAATCGCCATTCGGCGCCGGATTTTGACATCAAGTAGCTGAATGTCAGGTGCTCGAAGCTGACAATGCCACTCTCGCGGCCGGGCCGGCTCTCAAAATGAAGGAAGAAATTCTTCCAGATCGGGCATTTTTTCTAAGGCTGAGTCCATTCAAGCGTTTATATTGTCCCGGCGGTTGATTCAAAGTCCCCCTAGTCTCTGAATCTCCGGCGTTCCCCGATTCTGTATGAAAAGACAATGTGCTCCGTTGATTGCTCTGGCGACCCTGTCAGTCTGCCTCATCGCAGTTGCATGTCGCACCGTTCCTGAGACGGGCCGGAAGCAGGTCAATTTCATGAATCCGGCCGACGAAGCCGCACTCGGCCTTACTGAGTTCAACAAGCTCAAACAGGAGAAGCCGATTTCAAAAGACCAGGGCTACAATGCCCTCGTGCAACGCGTTGGCGACCGTCTTTCCAAAGTCATGCCGGTACCAAACGCCGAATGGGAATTCGTCGTCTTCGAAGATCCGTCACCCAATGCTTTTGCACTTCCCGGCGGGAAGGTCGGGGTCCATACGGGACTCTTTCAAATCTCCCAAAACGAAGCGGGTCTTGCCGCGGTGATCGGCCATGAGGTCGCCCATGTCGTCGCCCGTCATTCAGGTGAGAGAATGTCCCAGGGCGTTCTCTCCGGTGCCGCAGTCCTCGGAGCGGGATACGTGCTCAACAAGAAGACAGGCTCCAACGGTGTCATCCCCACCGCCGCCCTCGGAGGTGCAGCCCTGCTCGCGACAAAAGCATTTTCCCGAAAACAGGAACTTGAAGCTGACCGCATGGGTGCCATTTTCATGGCCCGTGCCGGCTACGACCCTCAGGAATCCGTGGAACTGTGGAAACGTTTTGCGGCCTGGCGGGCTCAAAGCGGACAACAAAGCACTCCCGTTTTTCTAGCAAGTCACCCACTCGACGAAACCCGTATTTCCGAACTGCAGCGCTATATGCCCGAGGCACTCGAAGACTATAAAAAGCCATAATGGATAAACAGCTCCTACGCCGCGAAGGCTTCGCAACCATCGAAGCCATCAAACCAGAAGAAAAAGCAAGCGCCTCCGTCGCGATCTGTCGTCAACTCGCTGACACTCGTGTCTTCCGCAAGGCGGAAGTGATATTTGCCTATCTCTCAATGACGAGCGAACCGACTCTGGAATCGCTCTTCAGCACTTACCCGCAGAAGAGATGGGGATTTTCCCGGATCAACGATGAAGGTCTCCTTGAGTTTCACCACGTCACCGGCATCAGTCAGGTCGCCGTCGGAGAGTATGGGATTTTCGAACCCGATCCGAAACAGTGCAAGAAACTCACTCCGGAGGAGGTAAACCTCATACTCGTCCCGGGCGTTGCCTTTGATGCGTCGAACGGCGCCCGCCTCGGAAGAGGCCGCGGGCACTACGACCGCTATCTCGCGAAGGTTGCTTCGACACCTGAGCCGGCCCATATCATGGGGGTCTGCTTTGCCAATCAGCTTACCAGCCTCAATCCGGAAGAGCACGATGTGCCCATGGATCGAATCATCACTGAGAAAGGGATTGTCCAACACGTCGCCACCACCAACTTGATCGATCCAGCCGGGGCCTAGCTGAATGTGGCTGAAAAGCCGGCCTCACGCAGGGCTTTAATGACGGCGTTGCAGTCGAACCCCTCTCCGGTGACCTGTATCGCGGTAGCGCCAATCTTAGCCTCGACCTCTTCAACGCCTTTGACGGACTCGACCGCTTTCTCAAATTCCTTGATGCACTTGCGGCAGAACAGTTGAACGCCGCGAACGCGCATCGTGTCGGAAAGAAACGCCTCATCTTTCAGCTCTGCGATTTTAATAGAGGGATGATCTGAAACGCCGTAGAAACCAATTCTACTGACGGCGTCGACCGCAGTCTTCGCCGCCTTCCCTGTCGGTGCGGTAATCGTCACCGTGCCGGCTTTGGAATCGACCACATATTTCACGGCAGGATCGACCTTCACCTCCTCATTCGCGGGAATGCCGGTGATGGCATCTTCGCATTCACCGCAACTGAGATGAACCCCGCTGAGCGTGACCGTGGTCTCCCCTTCCGGAATGGCAGCCGGCTCACCCGTGCCCCCGGATGTGGCCATCTCTTTTTTATCCGCGGTTTTGAGCCCGTTAATGTAATCGCGATCCGCTTCTGAAAGCCCTGAAAGAGGCACATCAAACTGATTTCCATTTGCCATTTTTATCTGCACAGTCGACTCATCTTTCATCCCCACATACTCGGCACTGATCTTCTTCCCATCTGAGGCTCTCGTCCAGTCTCTCAACTCAGCACGAAGCATGGATGAAGCGCAAAACAGAACAGCAATCGCAACCGTAAAAAGTTTCTTCATGGGAGCATTGTATCGATTGCCAATCGAGCGGTCAATCCATCTCGCGTGTCAGAAAAGGGTGTTTCTCACACTCTTTTCCATGGCGGGTGAACGTCCCCCCGGTGAATTGACATGTCTCCTCCAAACTGGTGCAATCACTCCTGTGAAAAGTTACCTACTCCTATCCTTCCTTTTCCTGACACTGAGTCCCCTGAACGCCGAGACTCCGTCAGCTAAACCCGCTGCCGCCACCGTGACGCAACTGGGCAGCCTGTCTCACTGGAACCGTACCGGCGAATGGGCCATGGCCGAGTCCATCTCCGGCAGCACCACTGAGATGAAGTGGAAATCGATTAAAGAGGGTAAGGCAATTCTCTTCAACGGAAAGTCAGGGAAGAGCACTAACATTGTCAGCAAAACGACGCATTCGGATGTCGAAGTCCTCGTCGAATTCATGATCCCCAAATCATCGAACTCCGGGATTTACTTTCTGGATCGCTATGAGGTTCAAATTCTCGACAGCTACGGCAAAGCAGATGATGCCCTTTCCCACGGCGATTGCGGAGGCATCTACGAGCGATGGGATGACAGTATCGAGGATCCGAAAAAGCGGGGCTATGAAGGGACCGCTCCGACGACCAATGCCTCAAAGGCTCCGGGCGCATGGCAGCAACTCATGATCGCCTTCAGGGCTCCACGCTTCGATGCATCCGGTAAGAAATCTGAAAATGCCCGCTTCGTCAAAATCGCCCACAACGGCGTTGTCATTCACGAAGACGTGGAAGTGACCGGCCCCACCAGAGGCGGCAAAGGTGGTGCCGAAGTCGCTGAAGGCCACTTCATCATTCAGGGAGATCACGGCCCTGTCGCGATTCGAAAGTTCCAGATCACTCCAAAAAATTTCGAGTAGGTTTGCCGCGGGGAAAAATCAGCGGGCATCTTCCGGATTTTCAAAATCGGGATACGCGTTTAATGAGAGTTCATTAAAATCGCTACCCAACTGCTGCTCCTCGTCGGAAACCTTCAGCCCGATGCTGTTATCGATCAGCTTGAAGAGAACCAGAGCGATCACGAAAGCACTCAGGCCGAGGGCAATCCCTCCCAATAGCTGAGTCTTGAACCCCTCGAATCCTTTCATTTCGTCGGGACCGAAAAGGGAAACCGCTGCCAGTCCCCAGAAACCGCAAATGAGATGCGCGGGAACAGCGCCTCCCGCATCATCTATCCTCAGCTTCTCGAGCAGTGAAGTGCCGAGGACCACAAGAATACCGGCACCGAGACCTACCATGAAAGCGGTCGCGGGAACCAGCGTCGGAGCACACCCTGAAGCGGAAACAAGCCCGCCGATAACGGCGTAGAGCGTGGTGTAAAAACCGGTAGCGCCGTAGAACATACGGTAAAGAGTCATCGCACTGAGCCCGGAAGCGGCCGCGGAAATCAGGGTCATCATGATAACCTTCCCTCCTGACACAGCCGCAAGGCCGGCAAAGGCGAGGTGAAGCCCGCACCACCCGATCAAAGCGAGAGAGACGCCGGGCGAAATAAGAACCGGCTGGTGACCTGTGAGATGCCGAAGTCGCCCATCACCGAGAAGACGGCCCCTCCGTACCCCGACGACCATCGCGCCAGCCAGAGCAAATGCGCCCCCCACTATATGAATCACGCCCGCTCCGGCAAAATCGTAAAATCCAATCCGGGAAACTTCGAGCCAACCGGGAGAAGCTGCCTTGGAAAAATAGCCTCCCCACGCCCATTGAGCGAGAACGGGAAAAACAATACCCGAGAACAGGATTGAAAAAACGATCAATCCCCGAAGTCGAATGCGATCAATCATCGATCGACAGGCAACAGATAGAGCGACGGCAACAAGCCCTGCCTGAAACACCGCCAGGGTCCAACCGGGATCACTCTCGAGGGATTTTCCCGTAGCGAATGCAGCTTTCCAGTCAGGAACCGAAAAGAGGCCCTCAAAAACCAGGATTCCGAAACCGGTGAAGGTGATTATGCAGATTGCCAGAATCACGAAGTGGTTCAGGGAAGTGCTCGCGGCATTCTTTGCCCGGGCAGCCCCGACAGCAATGAGGGACAGCCCGAGAAGGATCAAGAGCGGAAAGAGAGCATTCCCCTCCGGAAATGCGGCGTTGGAAAGAAGTTCTCCACCAGAGGAAAAAATGCCGGGAGATACTTGTATATTCATAATCGGTAAGAGCCTCTCTTTTGACCAAAGCAAGCCAGACAAAGTTCCTCATGAGCCGTTTCGAGGCGCTTTCGAATCCGGCGATCACGAACCTGTGAAATCAGAGATTTTCCGAATCCTTTCTCCGGTGGCTCCTTGCGGGAATCATAGGGAATCGCTTTTATCGCGTTCCATTCCGGTTCAAGGATACGACTGACCTGCTTCGAACTTAAGATATTCAGAAAAAGTGCCTCCACCTCCGCCTTGAAACGCGCTTCGCGTGACAGTGGATCAGGAGCTGCAATCGGCGTCGGCATCGACCCATTGATACCGGATTTTGCATCACCCGGCGAGTCAGAATCACGCCGATCCGCATTCTCTACCGGAGTTTCCACTTCAATCTTCAATTCCGGCAGCGCCACCACACCATCACTGTCGAGCTTGAGCGAATCTTTCCATTCTAGGAGAAATTCCTCGCCCGCCTTCTCAACGACAGCGGCATCGTCATCATCCCCGAAAAAGAAACAGAAAACATAAGGAGAGAGATTAAAAACAAGGAAACTCCCGCCGCTGAAGTCGAACAACGCACGATTCAACGGCTTACCCGTATTTCGATACTGCGCGAGCAAAGCCTTGATCTGAAGAACAAAATCATTCAATTGATGCTCTCCCAGTAAGGTTTCAGAACTGAGACAAACCCCGTCCCTGATTACCACGGTCCCTTCAAGTTTCCGAATTCGTTTGAGCCTCTGCAAAGCCTGCAACATGGCATCGTAGGAACTCGTCTCACTGGTCGTCTTCTCCATTGCCCTCAATTTCAGTGGGTTCGCCGGCACGACTTGCCTGCATCAAACTGGAAGCCGAATAAGACTCACCAGAGACGAAAATTCCGCGTGCATCGATTTCACGGGATGAGGATTTCAGAAATCGAAAAGAAAGACCGCCATCATCACTGCTCACGGCACACCCGTTCAGCCGGGGTGTTCCAAGGGACCTCCCGAGCTCTTTGCAAATCAATTGGAGGCCTTCCGCTTCACGGGCGAACTGGTTCCTGATCTCCTCGGAGTCATCCCCGTCGACGCAATGGACCCGCTCATTGCTGATCTCCAATAGTGATAATATTTTTGCCGCCATGGAACTTGCCTTAGCATCATCAAAACGCTCTAATGAAATTTAAGAGTTACAAGATTGCCCCTGACGTAACAAACATAAATTTGAGAATTTTCATCAAGCTTGATTAACTAATCATCATGAAGATCTTTGTAAATATTGTCCTGCTCCTGATCCTGCTGGCCCTGCTTGGGTTGGCGGTAACGGTGCCACGCCAATGGGCAGGCAGCGGAGAGGAGGATGCAGCAAAGCATGAGAAAGCGACCTTCGTGCTGAACGAGGAACCCGATGCCGCCCCGGTCGAGCCGGTTCAGGCGGGCCCCGATGAGGAACTGACGCAGCTACCCGGGCGAAAGCCTGAGAAAACACCTCCGTCCGGGATCCTGGAAATCCTATCAACGCTGCAACGCGGGGAATCGGAAAAAGCCACAGACCTCATCAGCGACGCACTTGAATCACTCAGCGCTGAGGATGCGATCACCCTGCAAACCATTGTCACTGAGGAAAAGGCGAGAGCGGAACAATTGGAATCGCTGACGGCTCAACTGGCCGAGTCCCGGAAAGAGCTCGCTGCCGTCGAAAAAAACAGCAAGGAAGCGCTCGAAGAATCGCTGCGAACCCTCGCAATTGCGACGCGGCGGGCGGAAGATGCGACCGCTGAGTCAAAGAAACTCACCAGACAACTGGAGGAGAAAGCTCTCGAAGAAATCACCGCAGCGAAAGCTGAGGAGCCGGTTGAAAGCCCACCCGAAAAGGATATCCCGCTACCCGAAAAAGACCTCATCGACTTCGCCTTCGGCTCAACCTATCTGAACGATGCCAACCGGGAGACGCTCTCCAAAACGATCAGAATTCTGAAAGAACGCAGTGAACTCGACGTGCAACTGCGTGGCCACACCGATACAATTGGAGAACCCGAATACAACGCAGCCCTCGCTCTCGCCCGATGCGAAATGGCGCGGGATTTCCTGATCGAACAGGGAATCGAAAACCATCGTATCTCCATCGTCTCGTTTGGTGAGAGTCAGGTTTTTAAAGAAGGCGTTGTCGCCGAGAAACCCCGGCGGGTCGAAATCCTTTTCCGCCCTTGATCGTAATCCCTCGCGAGCTTCTTCGAATGGGAAGCGCTGAACCAAATTAATCCGTTCACCGCACCGGGTCGCCGAATGGCGTGTCCTCGTCCACTTTTTCCGTGGAACTTGATTCGATTCCTGCGACCATTGCAACCGCTGCCCCGGTGTATAACCGGGTTGCTGCATTTCTCACTATGAAACTCCGATCATTACTCCTCATTCAGTTCTTAATGTTGCCGCTTTCGTGTGGATACGCGCAGGAAAAAGAAGACACCGGAAAGACCCTTGAGAAACCATCTGAATTTCTCAGCTCTGCCGAGTATGACAAAGAGGCAGCAGTCCGGATCAACAGCTTCACACTACCCGATGACATCGAGGCATCCCTCTTCGCCGACTCCAGCCAGATTCAAAACCCGAGTGCAATTTGCTTTGATGCCAACGGCGATCTTTTCGTCGCGGAAATTCACCGCTGGAGAGCCGGCGTCCAGGACATTCGGAACGAGCAGCAAATCCTCCTCGACGACATCAACAACGAAACGAGCCGCGACCGCTACGAGATGTATGAGCGCGATCAGGTGACTCGTCCCCTTTCTTTCTACACCGAGTATACCGATCAAATCGTTCTTCTCAAGGACTCGGACAACAACGGTAGAGCCGACACTTCATCTGTCTGGGCAACCGGATTCAATGATGTCCTCGACGGTCCCGGAATCGGGCTCATCGCCGGATTCGAAAACGACATTTACTACACCAATATTCCCCACCTCTGGAGACTAACCGATACCGACAATGACGGCAAAGCTGAAAAGCGTGTCTCGATTCAGGATGGCTTCGGCGTGCGGATGAGCATTTCCGGGCACGACATGCACGGTCTCGTCTGGGGACCGGATGGCAAGCTCTACTGGTCCATCGGAGACCGCGGCTACTCTTTCACAACGAAAGAAGGAAGGCACTATCACGAACCTTATCGCGGCGGCGTCTTTCGCTGCGACCCTGACGGGTCAAACCTTGAAGAGATCTACACCGGGCTCCGCAACCCGCAGGAACTGGCTTTTGATCAGTATGGAAACCTATTCACCTGCGACAACGACGCCGACCAATGGGACAAAGGTCGTCTCGTCTATATTCTTGAAGGCGGTGACTCAGGCTGGAACCACGGCCACCAGGTCCTTCTCAATTTCCGCAACCAGCTCGAACTGCGCACTCCCACTTACGAGCACCCCGGTCACAAGTCGATTCCGATGAACCCGTGGATGACCGAAACGATCTGGGAAACACAGCAGGAGGGCCGCCCCGCCTACGCTCTTCCCCCTGTCGATATCGTCTCATGGGGCCCGAGCGGGCTCGTCTACAACTACGGGGTCACCGCTATGCCGGATCGCTACGCGGAACATTTCTGGATTTGCAACTTCGGCGGAGCCAAGGGTGATCTTGAAGCCTTCAGCGTTAAGGAAAGCGGAGCCGGTTTCAAATTGGATCACAAGGAAGTCTTCATGGAGGGCCTCGGAAACACCGACGTGGAGTTTGGCCCCGACGGCCGCATGTATCTCAGTTGCTTCAACAACAACGGCTGGGTTAAACAGGATCTCGGCAACATCTACACCCTCGCGTCCCCCGGGAAACTCAACTCTCCGGCAGTTAAGCACACGCATGAAATCCTTCTCAAGGACTTCACTTCGTTTCTCGAAACCGAACTCGTCGAAGCACTCGGCCATCCCGACATGAGAGTGCGCCAAAAGGCACAGTTCGAACTCGTCAAACGCGGCACCAAAGAGGCGCTTCTGGCCTCTGCACAACCGGGAGAAGGCCAACTCAAGCGCCTCCACTCGATTTGGGGATTGGGGCAGCTCGCGAGAAAGGATGAGACACTTCTCAACGCGATCGCAAAACACCTCACCGACGAAGACGCTGAGGTTCGCGCCCAGACCGTCAAGGTCCTTTCAGACTCGCGGAATACGGAAATGGGAGTCCTCCTCGAACCGCTCCTCGCCGATGCCTCCGACCGGGTGAAATCCTTTGCCGCCATCGGCGTTGGAAAATGCGGGAACGTCCCCGCCCTTCCCAAGCTGTTTGAGATCCTCGCTGCGAACGACAACAAGGACCGGTTCCTCCGTCACTCCGTCGTCCAGGGAATGTGGTATCTCAACGAACGGGAGAAAATCCTCAAAGAGTTTCAAAACGAGTCCGCCGGCGTCCGTATGGGAACACTCCTTTTCCTGAGAAAACTGAGAGATCCTCGCGTGAAGTATTTTCTCAAAGACGAGGACAAGAGCATCGCCTACGAGGCGATCCGCGCGATCAACGACCTGAACCTGATTACGGCGATTCCGGATCTCGCCAGAGAAATCGCACCTTTCGCTGCCGGGGAGGAGTCAGCCCGCTGGCCTGAGGATCATCGCGACATCATCATTCAGACCCGCCTCATCAATGCGAATTTTCGCGACGGAAGCCCCGAGTCAGCGACGCGGCTCATCAACTACGCGGCGCAGCCCAAGCTCCCCGCCACACTTCGTGAACAGGCACTGCTCGCACTTTCGGAATGGAAAACTCCCAAACCGGTTGACTCGACCGACGGAAGCTACCGCCCTCTCGATCCAACCTCACGACCCGACATCAGCGAAGCGGTCAAAAAGGCGCTTCCCTCCGTCTTTGACACCGCCGAAGGCAATCTCGTAGGACTTGCCACCAAACTCGCTCTCGAGTATAGCGTTGCTGCGCCCGTCGAATTGCTTATTGCTCAGGTCACGGACGAAAAGGCGGAACTCAATTCCCGTGTCGCATCGCTCAACGGCCTCGCACGACAGGACCTCGCTTCGCTCGATCCGCTCTGGTCCAACCTTCTCAAGTCAAACAATGCCGAGTTCAAAGGAGCCGTCGTATCTGAACTGCTCACCGCGAAACCGGAACTCGGACTTTCCGAGGCTCTCGAAATGGCAAGATCCGGAGACGTTAAAACCAGACAGCAGGGCTATCGCCTTCTCGGCCCCGTCGAAAACGCTGAAGTCGCCGCGCTCTTCGCAGAGCGTCTCACCAAAATTTCCGATGAGAGAAAAGGCGCTCAACTCGACCTCATTGAAAATGCGGCACTCCAGAACGATGAAACCGTCAGAGAAGCACTCGCGGCCTACAACGCCATACTGGATCCCGCCGATCCCCTCGCCGCCTTCGAGCCGACCCTCCACGGGGGCGATGTCAACCGCGGCAGAGAAATCTTCATGACTCATGCCGCCGGCCAGTGCGCCAAATGCCACAAGGTGAATGGCGACGGTGGCGTCGCCGGCCCTGAGCTCACCGGGATCGGAACCCGTCAAAAACGCGAATACCTCCTCGAGTCACTTGTTGCACCCAGTTCCGTGGTCGTTCCCGGCTACGGACTAACCATGATGACGCTCAAAAACGGTGAAACTATCGGAGGAACCTATCTTTCCGAAGACGATACGAACCTGACACTCAAAGTGCCTGACCCGGAAAATCCCGCTCAACAGGTCGAGAAGAAAATCGAGCTCGCCGACATCGCAACGAGACAGCCTCCTGTATCGGCCATGCCCCCTATGGGACTGATCATGAAGAAGTCAGAAGTTCGTGATCTCATCGCTTATCTGGCTTCACTGCAGGAAAAAGGAGGAAAAAAAGGTCATTAAAGTCCCGGCTCATCCGTTTAGGTATTAGACGGGCGTTTCTTGAAAGAGGCCCCGTTCTGCCCTATACTGTTAATTGTGATGAGGAAAATACTCCCAACTGCGTTAATCATTGCCCTGACCTCCACTTGCGTCTCTGACGCTCAAGTGAAGAAGAGCAGTGGTTTCTTTGGCTTCAACCGCGACGAGGAGCAGCTTTCATCGGGCCTTTTCCCAACCGAAACAACCACTCAGCCCGTCTCTCAAACGAGCACGGCGCCAGCGACGAGCGCCCCCGCACCTCCTTCACAGTCCTCAGCAGATCACGACGGCATCTTCCGCGGAGGCTCCCCCGCACCGGTCGCTCCGGTGTCCTACGTCATCGAAGAAGGTCAAAAGGTCGATACCTCGGAAAAGAAATCATCCTTCTTCGGATTCGGGAAAAGAGATAAAACGGAAGAATCCGATGCCCCCATCGTGACGCCGGTGCCTCCAACCACACCTTACTTTTCAACCACTGACGATCCGACGGTCGCGAAACCCGCACCGGCGCCCGTGCCTCAAGCAGCTCCCGCTCCTGTGGCAATGGAGGAGAAGGAGGAAGATTTTGTCGCCGAAAGAACGGAGGATACCCCGGAATTCCAGACTGACGAAAAGGAGTCAAAAGGCGGTGGATTTTTCTCCTTTTTCAGCCGGAAAAAAGCTGAACCGGAAGCCGATATGCCGGTCGTCGAACCGACAGCAACAGTCTCACAGACAGCTCCGGCCACTGCAACTGAGGTAGTGGCAAATACTCCGACAGAGGCGGCCGGGACCTCTGCCGGTTCGGACGAAAATATTTTCGAAGTGCCTTCCATGCCCCGCGCCGAGACAGAACCGGAGAAAGAAAAGGAGAAGAAAACCATTGCCGGAACTATTTTGTCTCCCGTATCGAAGATTCGCCCTCCCAAAAAGGAACTGGATTTCACCGGGGCGGAAACCATCATTGCCGACGGTGAAATCGTCAACGATGACGGACAGAGCCTTAACAGCCGCATCGTTACGACACAGGGAGACGGTAAGAAAGATCCTCCTAAAATCGTAAACGGAGTGAAGACCTACTCCTCCTGGGAAGACGTCGAAGGCAGCAGTGTTTCAGCGGCCGATAAGATCATTAAGCAGATCCGCTAATCGATCCGGCTCTTCCTGCCTGTTTTTACTGGAAAATGCTTCATCTTGAGGCAGCATTGGACGCTCGGTGTCAATGTCTCCCTCACTTTCTCAGTCCCCTTTCCTCAGTCGCTCGATCTGGCTTGTTTCCGCCGTTCTCGTTGCGAGACTGATCTACGCATGGATTGTTCCGGTCAATCCAGCCGGAGACGAGGCCTACTACTGGGACTGGGGCCGCCAGCTTGATTACGGCTACTATTCGAAGCCGCCTTTCATCGCCTGGCTCTATGCCTTTGTCGACTGGATTGGCCAGGGCTCTCTCTTCGGTATTCGCGCAACCGCCGCAGTTCTCGGAACGGCCTCGGTGCTCCTGCTCTATTTTCTGACGGCATCTCTTTTTGATCCGAAAACCGGATGGATCGCTGTCGTCCTCGGTCTCATAGCTCCTGCCAATTCCGTTCTCAGTTTCTTTCTCACGATCGATGCCCCCCTCGTCTTCACCTGGACCACCGCTCTCTGGATGCTGTGGCGTTACCTTTCCGGAAAAGGCGGCGCGGGTACACTAATCGTTCTCCTTTTCGCTCTCGGTATAGGTCATCTCAGTAAACAGATGATGATGATCTTCCCGGTTCTTACCGTTGTCTACCTGGCACTGAATGAGGATACACGACACCACCTGAAGCGCCCCGCCTTGCTCCTTACCCTCCTCGGTTCGTATCTCTTCCTCGCACCACCTCTGATCTGGAACGCCCAGAATGATTGGATCACCTTCCAGCACACCGGTCATCATTTTGAAGTGGAAGAAGCCGACGGCTCTGTTCTCATTGAGCGAATCGGTGGTTTTCTTTCCTTCTTCGGAAGCCAATTCGGAGTGCTTTCACCTGTTACCGCCTTTCTCGCCTACAGCCTCTGCATTCCCGGCTTGTTCATCATCCGTAAAGCGGCAGCCCCGATCCGTTTCTGCCTCACCTTCAGCGCGATTCCGCTCGCCGGGCTGCTGGTTCTCGCGATGCGTCAGGAGTTACAGCCCAACTGGCCCGCCGTCTTCTATATGACCGCGATTTCTCTGACCGCAGGCTGGTATACGGGCCGTGTTACCCTCTTCAAGTTTCCCCTCATCTCCTGGCGTAAGCTTCTCCCCGTTACCATTTCAATCGGCTTATTTCTCGTTCTCTACTTCTATGCAGGGCCGATGTTTTTCGAGGCCATCGGAAAGCCGGGCCACACGGCCGATCCTGAGCGCCGCCTTATGAGCCATGATCTCGTCGCCGATGAGGTCGAGATGATTCGCCGCGAGCAACCCGATGCCGACACTCTGTTTCTCGCTGTGATCGGCCACCGCGATCTCATCAGTCACCTTGCCTTCGGCCTCCCCGATCAACCACGGGTCTACGGCTGGCACGGACAGGACAAAATTTTGTCACAATATGATCTCTGGCCCAATCCCGAAGACGACGGCTTCGCCGGCAAAAACGGGCTGATTGTGCATTGGGGAGCCACCGCAGCACTCCCGGCCAAAGTCGCGAATGCTTTCACCTCAGTGAAAAAGCTTGAGGAATTCACCGTGCCCTTCGGCTATGATGTCGAAAGGACCTACACCGTATTCCGGGGCGAAAACTTAAAATTCTGGCCCGAGAACGGCAGTAAATAACCATTTCCGATTGCTATGAAATCTCCCGGCTACACTTCTCCTTTCGAGCAAACGAAAGGCCTCAGAACCTCCGCTCCGACTTTCGACACCGTGAGCGTCGTCGTTCCCTTCTACAACGAAGAAGAGTGCGCTGAGTTCGTTCTTAAAGAAATCGTGGAATGCCAGCCCGACGCCGAGATCGTGGCGGTGGATGACGGAAGCACCGATGGGACCTGGGACATTCTCTGCAGCGTCGAAGGTGTCACCCCGGTTCGCCTCACCGAGAACCGCGGCCAAAGCGGAGCCCTCTACGCGGGCCTCAAATTTGCTTCCGGCGACATTCTCGTGATGCTCGACGGTGACGGTCAAAATGACCCGGCCGATATCGGAAAACTCGTCGAACTCGTTCGTGGAGAAGGCTGCGATGTCGCCGTCGGAAGACGGGCCAAGCGAAAAGACACCTGGAGCAAACGAACCGCCTCCAAAATCGCCAACCGGATTCGTCGCTGGTTCATTCACGACGGCATCAGCGACACCGGTTGCTCTCTGAAAGTGATCCACCGCGACTACGTCGATCTACTTGTCCCCTTCAACGGACTGCACCGTTACCTCGCCGGAATCTTTACTCATGCCGGTCTTCACATCGCCGAAATCGATGTGAATCATCGCGAGAGGAAAGCCGGCACTTCGAAATACACCAATCTCGACCGTGCCATCCGCGGTGTATACGATCTTATCGGCGTCTGTTGGCTCTTGAAGCGAGGTGTCATCATCCCTCAGCTTGAAGCAGGCGGCAAAAAGGACGAAGCTTCGAGGTGATTTCACTTTCGCCGACGCCTTCATTTCTCTAGAATCGTCTTATGAGAATCCAAATCATCACGAGTCCTCTTCTTCTCGCAATGGTGATGGCGCTCCCGATGACCGCCTGCGTTGAGACGAGCAGCACAGCATCTTCGTTGAACTCCGGCTCAGCCACTACCACGGCAACCGCCCCGCAGGAGAAACTCACCAAGCACGACGCCGCATTGAGATTTCTCACCGCCTTCATCCGATTGGATCGGGGGATGGCCCTGCAATACGCCACGCCCGAAGCGGTCAGTAAGCTGAACTGGAACATGCCGCACGGCGGTAACATTCCCTACTACGACGACAAGATGATCCTCTACTACAGAGGAGGACTCGCCAAAGTCTACTTTCAGGAAGACGCCAACGGAAGCTTCCGCGTTTCCAATCTCCACGTTTACTAGGAGCCTTTTTCTTTTTCTGACTCCTAATCTTAATCTCAAAAGCCTAAGGCTCGGAAACACGCGGAAAAAATCGCAAATCAACTCTCTGATCCGCGAATTCAGAACCTCTTTATCTTGAGCTTCATCCCTGCTCCCGAATCTGAGTGAGCTGCTCACACCGTTGAACAGCCCCAAACTTGAGTAACAGGGATTAAGAGTAAGATTAGGAAAAAGAAAAAGAGTCTTAGCGAACCAGCCGTCGCCGGACGACCACTCGAAGCGAAACGCTACCGCACGATAGTTGCTTCAAAGCCTAACCGACTTTTTACCTTTTACGACGCGCAGCGTCCCTCTAGCGGAACATTTCGCGGGCGGAGTAGGCGACACCCAACGCTGCAGACCAGTCGCCTCCTGAGGCCCACTCGAATCGAGTCGTTACCTGATCGGGGTTGATCGGGCTGCGCTGGTAGACTTCCCAGGCACGCTCCGCGAAGCCCTCGCGAACCCAGTCCATATACTGATCACGGAAACTCGTTTCAGCGAGGCCGCCACCAATGACGACAAGCCCAGGATCAAAAACACGCACGAGGTCAGCAATCCCGTAACCGAGAATCTGCCCCTGCTGACGAAAAATCCCAATCGCCATTTCGTCACCGTCCGTCGCATAGTCACGAAGCGCGAACGCTTTCTCCTCGACCGTCTCGATCGCCTGAATAGGGTGATCTTTATTCTCCTCTTTCGCCAACTCGAGTCCTACACGACGACGCAGCGCGACGAGTGAAACCCAGGCCTCGAGACAGCCCACTTTTCCGCAGGAACACTGAGGCAGCTCGCCATCATCTTCACGATGCGGAACGGAAATGTGCCCCACTTCGAGGGCCATTCCATTCGCGCCCTCATAAGCAGTTCCACCGGGAAGGACGAGTCCGCCACCAAGCCCTGTGCCGGGAGCAATCAAAAGCAACGCACCGTGGTGCTTGCGACGCACCGAATACTCACCGAGAGCAGCGGCGTTGCCGTCATTCGTCATGTAAACCGGCGTGCCACCGAGGCGGGCGGAAAAGGCATCGCGGATATTCGTTCCGACCCAGTCTTGCGCCAGATTGGCCCGTCCCCAGATCACGCCGTCACTCGAAGGCGCCGGCACATCCATTCCGATACCACAGACCTGATCCCGTGAAACGCCAATGTTCGAAGTCAACTGATCGAGCGCTCCTTCGAGCTGACCGAAGGTCGCCTCGTAGCCGTCTTTAACATGACTGCGAACCTCAACCATTTCGCCGGCGAGATCGCCTTTTTCATCCACCAAAGCGGTTTTCACCGTGGAACCGCCAATATCAAGTCCTGCAAAGTATTTCGCGTTTTCAGCCATATCTATATCCCGTTTAGAAAAGGGAAAAGGGATACGCTTTGGCCATGACGACGTCAACGGGAATTCATACGACAAATAGAATCGAAACGAAAGAAGCGCTTCTCAACCCGCTATTGAAGGGACACGTTCAAGCCGTGACGCCACCCGGTGAAGTCTATGCGGAAACGGCAACGGGAGTCACTTCCGCAACGTCATCCGACGACGGCGCCACCGCGTTCGTCGGAAGAAAAAGCCCGTTGAAATCAAACTCATCAGTGAGCTCATACCCGAGGCTGGAGAGCATCGCAAAAATCGATTTCCTCGATGAATCGAATCCGTTGAGATTGCCATCGTAGATCTCCATGATGATCGCAGGGCGGTGCGTCTTCAGCATCTCCATCATCCCTTTGAGAGCCTCTTCTTCGGCTCCCTCGATATCCATCTTCACGAGCCCAACTTCCATGCCGGTTTCCTCAAGGTAGTCGTTGAAGGCTGCGAATTGATCCAGTGCCTCCACCTGAACTTCAAATCGCTCGCCATCGCGGTGAGCGGGATCGGTAGGTGACTCAAGAGAAGACTGCCCGACATGCTCGGGGGGCTCGACGAAGGTCGCCATTCCCGCCTCTGAAGCGAGGGCAACACGGAAGACTCGTACGAGCGAACCGAGGCCATTCACCTCGACGGAACGCTCTAGACAGTCAGCGGTTTTTGTTCCCGGCTCGAAAGCGGCAACGGGACATCCCACATCTTTTGCGACGCCGAGACTGTGAAGCCCGAGATTGGCCCCCACATCGAGGAAGATTTTGCCCGGATCAGCATGCTCACGCAGCAAGCGGCAGGTCCTGGGCTCATAGGTTCCGAAATAACGGAAAATCCGGGAGAGATGATCCCGGGGACGGACGAAAAGCTTCACTCCGGTTCTCATTTGAACCGGTTGCGGCAGGGTGTCGAGCTGATCCTTTGCCTCGTCAGAAAGCAGGGTGAACAAGCGGTAACGCCCTGTCGCAAAAGGCCAACAGTACATGAATTTGATGAGCAGTTTCGCAAAAAACATGAGGCGTCAAAGTGAGTCCAGAATCGTTAAGCCTTTCGAATCATTTCGATCAGCGGATCAACTGAATTACAAAAATACTCGTTTTTATAGTATTTGTCAATTTGCTTAGCGCTCCGCGAGCATCGCTTTGATCCACGCATACACATTTTTCCCTATCGCTTCGTATCCCGCGTCATTGGGATGCACCGCGTTATCCTGCGGGTATCCGAGATGCGGATCGACACTGTGAGCGGTGGGAACGACGAAGATGTTCTCTCTCTCCCGCCCTGAAAAGGCCTCAAGCTGCCGCTGCACGAGCCGGTATTGAATACGCCGCCAGCCGTCCCGTGTGTAACTTTTCCCGTAGTTCGCGACAAAGGCCCCTTCCCTGTCATTCGGTGCCGGGGTGAGCCCAATCCCGATGATCGCATTCGGCGCGGCCTCTCTCAGCGATGCGAGAAAAGTCTCAGCCTGTTTCATCATCGCATCGATCTTCGCCTCGATCGCCGCAGGGTCTTCAGGATTGGCATGGAAACAATCGTTAACGCCGAGAAGGACAAAAACAAAATCCGGCACATCCCCTTGGTGGAACGCTGAGAAATAACGGGAAACGTTGAGTTCGGGCTGACCTTTTTCGGAGAGGAAGACAAAAGGACTCGTGCGCGTTTTCCCGGTCTGATCTTCCTTCGGTTCATAGCGGGTATTGAACCGGCTCCATGTCCAGCCGCCATAGCCTTCGTGAAAAACATTCGGCGTCGCCGACTTCGGATGATGGGTCCCCATGAATCTCCATTTTGGATTACCCGGTTCATCGAGGAGCTCCGCAATGGCGTTTGGATAACGGGACGCATGGGTGAGACTGTCTCCGACGATAAGAAGTGAGAGTTCCCTTCTCTCACCCGCATTGGCCGGGACCACTCTCACGGTGAGTGACGCGGCAGTCGCAGGCCCCGCCGCATCACGGGCGATTCGAACCGTGATACGATGATCTCCGATCTCTCGTTCAGAAGCGCTCAAGTGCCACACCTCGCCCTCGAGTTGACCGACCGGGGAATCGACTTCGATCTCCAGTGGCGCGGTCGGCAATACGTCAACAAAACTGCGGCAGTGCAACGAAGTCGGCACCCCCTCCACGGCGTAAACGATTTCCGGAACGGTGACCGTCAGCGACGACTCAAGATCAGCCCCTTTCCCGCTCGTAAGAAAACCAACCACCAGCGTTGCTAAAATCCACCTCATCATGAGAATGGTTGTCTCAAATTAGCCCACCCGAAGCAACGCCGAATGCATGGCCTCAACAGGGTCAGGTCAGAGACTTAACCCTGTCTAACTCGCTCTTGCATCGGGTAGTTCCACTCCTTTTGCCTTTACGGGGAAGAATAATATCCTCACAATCGGCACGCAACCCCCTGCCCCCCCTGAAAAGTTCCCCGACTTTTCGATGCTTAGCTGATGACCCCCGCTGAAGAAGCACCTCGTAGTACGTATGCATTCTCATTGATTGAGGTGGCAATTGCGCTGGCCATCTTTTCGTCAGGCATTCTCCTGCTGTTCTCAATGCTGCCGGGAAGTCTTTTCACGATGAAGGAGGCCTCCTCAAGGTCCATCGAAAGACGTATTGCAAGAAACCTCGTCAACGATTTGATGCTCAATGAATGGGAACGGCTTCATCAATTCGACAGCAGACAACTGGGTAGTCGACACTTCGATTCACAGGGCATCGAACTTTCTGAGTACGGGATGAATGCCATCTTCACAGCGAGAATCAAAATTCACTCTCGCGATGTAAATATTGATCCTGACAGAACACTGGAAGAAATCGATATCTCAGATTCCGGGGACTATTCGTTGCCGGATGACACCTACCTGGGAAAGTCAACAAGCCAGCACTCCAGGCGCATCACCGTTGAGATTACCGACGTGCCGCTTGAGACGTTTGACTTCGATGACCCGGAGAACGCTAAGCGCTTTCGGAGCTTCTCAACAGTGGTCGCAAACATGAAGGACACTGACTCGTTAAACAAACAGTTCCAGTGATGCGGAAAAACAGGATCACCCACCGCAGAGTCAGCTTTCGTCGAGCTTTTTCGTTGGTAGAGATGTTAGTCTCGATGGTGATTCTTTCCATCATCATGGTCGCAGCCGCGACGATCCTCAAAACAACTCAGGAGGTTTGGACAACCTCGTGGGAGAGAACGTCACAATTCAGGGACGCGAGGCTCGCGTTCGAACAGATCAGCCGAAATCTAAGCCAATCCACCCTGAACACCTACTGGGACTACGACTACTCGGGGAGTCAATCGAAGGCAGGCGTTCCGGGCGGATATCGCCGCGACTCCGAACTGCATTTCTTCACGGATGCTGCATCGCGCTTCATGGAGAATAGAAAGGCTGTCACTCATGCGGTCTTCTTCCAGGCCACGCTCGGTTACACAAGAGACGAATCGTATGAACGGCTCGACGGCCTGCTCAACGGACTCGGGTATTTTGTCGAGTATGCTGACAACGAATATGGAAAACCGAAATTCCTCATCGCGCGCGAGAAAGGCAAAAAATCACGATGGCGATTTCGTTTGATGGAGTTTCAATCCCCGACCGAATTCAACACCGTCTACGAAGCGGACGAAGCGGGAGGTGATTCTGCAGCGAAGATCAGGGAATGGTTTTCCGCTGAGCAAATCGCTGCCTACAAGCGCCCTCTGGTTAACAATGTCATTGCCCTGATAATCTCCCCTCAGCTGAGTAGAGTTCCCGGAACCCCATCGTCGAGTGCATTGAGAATTGCGCCCCTCTATCGCTATGATTCACGAAACGCCTCCAATCCGGACACGCTGAATGTCCTCCCTCCCCTCGTCAAAATAACCCTGGTGGCGATTGATGAAGCCGCGGCGATACGCCTCGAAGCTTCGACAAATCAGGGAAGCCCCCCGCGCCTCGTTTCACCGCAGTGGTTCAAGGAGGCAAAGAACTACGAGAAGGATCTCAAAGCCCTCGAGCAGTCACTCACTGAGCGCGGGTTGAACCACCGTATTTTTTCAACAACCGTAGCGATTCGCTCTGCCAAATGGAGTACCTGAAATCAAAAGGTCCATGCAGCGCTGTAGAGGCAGGTGGTTTTTCACTGATTGAGATTCTCGCTGTCCTCACGATCATTTCGTTGCTGCTCTCAATGAGCGTCATTGGAATCAATCGCATTACCGATGCCACGGATTTGACCAACAACGGGGATCAAATCGTGAATCAACTCGTTCAGGCCCGCCAGAGAGCGATCTCCGACAACGCCCATGTCGAGGTTCGTATTTACCCTCCACCGGAAGGCAACCGGATCAAAGAATGGACGCTGGTTCTGGCGAGGCAGGGGCTTAGTGAGACACCGGCACCCCTGCAGCAACCGCTCATTCTCAGCGAGAGCATCGCCATCAGCGAAGACGGGGATTTCTCCACCCTTATCGCTGCACGAGAGCCGCAAAAAGATGAAGGGCTGATGCACTCCGCTTCGGGAACTGAACAGAAATACCACGGCTTCAGATTCCACCCTGACGGATCGACTAACCTACCCGTAAATCCCAACGGAGATACCTGGCACCTCACGGCAGCTTCACGCAGAGATATCGAGAGGAACAAAGGCACATTGCCGGACAATTTCTACACGATCCGCGTCGATCCCTTCACCGGCGCGGTTCGCTCATTTCGCCCCTGACCATGAAACCGCCCCGGCCAGCCATGCATCAAAGGACCCGCGAAGATTCCGCGGGAGCGGCGCTCATATCCATTCTTCTGATCATGGCTTTGATGGTCGTGCTCGTCATGGCAATTGTTCTTCTGGCACAGTCAGAATCACGTTCATCGGCCGTCTATGAGAACCAAATTTCATCGAGAGATCTCTCAGACGTGGCAACCAATTTAGTCGTGAGCCAACTGCGTTCCGGCACTGTGGGTAAATCGGAAACATGGGCAAGCCAGCCCGGTGCCGTCAGAAAATATGATGAAAAAGGGAACTTCCTCGCAGGCTACAAATTGTTTTCGGATGACGACATGATCATCTCCGGGGAGGAGGAGTTTCTCAAGGATTTACCACCGGGAAACTGGCAGAAGGAAACGCAACACTTCGCTGACCTGAACGCCCCCTCGATGATGGATCACGATCTCATTTTTCCCATCATTGACCCGAGGGCGCTGGGAACCGTCGAGGGATTTAGCGTTGCCGAAAC
>JARGPH010000012.1:82261-97661 GCA_029213065.1 Verrucomicrobiales bacterium
ATTGAGGGAACCGTTCTTTCAGATGATACCACGGCACGACTCCCGATGCCGGTGAGATGGCTATACCTTCTCGAAGACGGAACAACAGGCCACCTCGATCCCGAAAGCGGGAAGTTCACCGCGACTCGCCCGAACGGTCAGCAAGTCACACCTGACAAAGACAATCCCATCGTGGGAAGAATCGCTTTCTGGACTGATGACGAATCTTCGAAGCTGAATATCAATACCGCATCCGAACCCACTTTTTGGGACACTCCGAAATCAGTCTCGCGGGAAGACTTGTGGTATGGGCGGGCGCAGCCGACCCAAAAAGAGTATCAGCGATTTCCGGGCCATCCCGCTACGACGGCCCTTTCCCCGGTTCTTTTTGGAAATGAAGTCATCCGGAAAACAATTGCAGAACTGGACGGCGACTCGATGCGAACGTCGCGAAGGCTCTCTCGCGAGATGCAGAAAAACAGCGAGATCAAGGAGGTCATCTACGACCTCATTCCCCGCGTGAACAAAGGCGGATCGCAGAGTGCAACCCGGGTTAACCGACGGGGAGACTCAGGGGTCGAGCCGGACAAAGACAGACTTTATGCGAGTGTTGATGAGTTCATTTTCAAAGCCCCCAGACTTCAGAAACAAGCGGGATTGAGAGAGACTTCAGGAATTGTGAATCGCGACCTCCTCGAGAAATCACGCTTCTTCCTCACTGCTCACAGTCGCGCTCCCGAGCTGAATCTTTACGGTCTGCCGCGGGTCAGTATCTGGCCGACGACCGCAGATGAGAAAAACAATCAGTTCCTGACCGGCTTTGATAACCTGATTCGATTTTGTTCCACGACGTCGTCTGGCCACCCTTATTACTTCACGCGGATGAATTCCGACAGCCCTACAGACGACTGGAGAAAGATCGACCGGAATCAGGAGGTCTATGGCTACCTGAAGCAGCTGACTTCAAAACCGGTTCCGGGAGTGGGAGAGGACTTCGCCTCGAAATTTGGCGAGGATCACGAGCAGATTCTCACCGAGATTTTTGACTATGTCAGGACCACGAATCTCTTTGATGACAATCATCCCAAACTCTTCTACACGGGAAAGGAAAGCGGCTCGAACAAACAGACACAGTTCACGAACGGTCGCACGCTCTACTGGAGCAATGGTGAACTCAAAGAAAATTTCAACGGCACCCATCAGGGACATGGCCAGGTTGCCCCTATTCAGATCGGAGACACGATGGGCTTCGGCCGCTTCCCCACCTTCTCGGAGTTCTCCCTCGCCCTGATCTGCTGTGCGACGCCCGGAGACTCTCCGCGACCGCAACGGGACGGTGGAGAGCGAATTATCGATACCGTCCCGATGAAGCTTCCTCCCGGTTATAAGGGAGGAACTACAAGAATACATTTCACTAACTTTCCACCACTGGATCCACTCCCCTCGAAAGTGAATGTAAGAACTCTCGCCCCTGAGAAGTGGCCCTATTTTGCCGTCCGCGATCGAAACGACAAGCTCAGGCATGCAAATGATCCGGCCCACCCCGGCTACGACCCTCTCAACTGGAATCACGCGCTGCCAGTCTGGAAGGGTTGGCACACGGGAAATACAAGGCCGACGAGTTGTAAAGAGAACGAAATTGTTGTGCAGCTCTGTGTTATTTCCGAAGCGTTCATTCCCGGACAGGGCTGGTCATCGATCAACTCACGAATGCGAACGCAATGGACCGGTTTGAATTCGCTTCGAATCAACAAAGAGGATCTGGGACTTGAACCGATCATCAAGAGAAACCGCTCCGGTAGTCTCAGCTCCGGATTCCACGGCCGCGCCTGGGGAGGCAATGCCGGCTTCCGGGGGAACACCGATTTTGGCTTTGTCAGTGAGCCGATCAAAATTGACATCTCTTCCGGCAAGATCGAGTTCAGCCAAAAGGACCCCATCACCCTGGACGTCTTCTGCGAGCACAATGGCTATCAGAGCCAGTTCATTCAACGAATTCACCTGCGTTTCCCCGATGCTGAGTTTCCCGTTCCACTCATTCAAAAAGAAGGATCTCGCAACAGAGCGGGAAGGCCGGAAACCTCAGCGCGATATTGGTGGACGTTCAACAACTCAAAGATCAACAATGCACGAAAGTACCCCGAGGACGACCCCCGCCCCGATGTTCCATGGCACTTGAACGGGCAGGCTCTCGTGAACGGGAAGAAGAAATCCAGAACCGGTAGAATTCTCCAGAGTAATCACCTTATCGGTGCCTACTACTGGGGCGGCCGACTTACCGGAAAGGGTTCCAACCCCGGGTCTCCCTGGACTGCGGCAAACAATCATAGCGATGACACAAAGACACTGAATCCCCGCTGGAGCGCGGGAGTTCACAAAGGCGGCTACTGGAAAGAAGGCGATGTCCTCAGAAGCCTGGTCCCCTTTCACGGACAGGGAAGCCGGATAGCAGGAGGCGACTATAGACTGATTGCCGCGACCCAAAACGTGGATGTGAATGTCTTCCGTCCCCATGCCGGTTACTTCAATGCGGGGGAACCGATTGACCACACCCTCTTTCTGCCCGCTGGCGCCCACTACTACTGGCGGTTTGGAAACGCCGACCTGCACAAAACGGCCGATGGATTCTACCCAAAATTTAATTACCCGGTCGAAACCCAGCTCACCGACGCCAGTTATCACTTCTCCAAGTTCCCCGATTTCCCGCGAGGATTTTCAACTCCGGGTGGAATGACGCCTTCGAGACCGATCTCAACTGGAGATTTTGATAACGGTGTCGCCCTCACTGTCGATGGCCCTTACATAAACAAACCCGATGGCGGGAATCGCTCGAATCGTTGGGGTGTCAGTCGGGGGGACTCGTTTTCCGACGTCCCCACTCCTTATTTCGACAACAACTGGGGACAGGCCATTCAGGGCCCGGGCTATTTCTCACCCAATCGCCAAATCAGTTCTCCCGTTATGTTTGGTTCGCTTCCAACCGGTGTGAAACGGCAACAGCCCTGGCAAACCCTCCTCTTTCGTCCCCAGCCCTGGGGCAACCCTGCCGATCCGGGTCGCCCCCATCCCGGCTCCGAAGGACTTAAAGATCATTACCTTCTCGATCTCTTCTGGATGCCGGTGGTGGAGCCCTATGCCATCAGTGAACCCTTTTCCACAGCCGGAAAGATCAACCTCAACTACCAGATTCTTCCCTTCACAAATGTAAAGCGGGCGACGGGACTGCACGGCATAATGAAAGCAGAGGAGATGTTGATCATATCCGATCAGGACGCGGCCCATTACAAAAACTGGGATCACGCCCTCGCCGACTACTACGTTCCCCCGCTCCCCTCCAAGGTGCACTTGAGACACCTCATCGACATCGATGAAACGCTGAAACAATTCGAAGATCGATTTCTAAACGGTGAGATTTTCCGTTCGGCCACCGAGATATGTGAAATGCATTTGATTCCGATGCGTGAGCGCCCCGGGTTGAGTTCATTGAACATTCCGGAACCGGAGGAAGGCAAAACAATTCAACCCCGCATCGACAAGATCATGGAAAACTTCTGGGCGGATCACAGCCCCACCGGAGACAATTCGAGAGAACGCCCTTACTCTAACATTTATCCACGTATCACGACGAAATCGAATACCTTCAGGGTCCACGCGAGAGTCCAGGTGATCAAAAAGGCAAGAGGCAGCGATCACGAAACCTTTGATCCTGAAAAAGACACAGTTGCGAGCGAGTGGCGCGGCGAAACGCTTCTCGAACGCTACATTGATCCCAACACCAGCGCGATTCCCGACTACGCCCAATCGGGCAACGTATTGAACAAGGAGAATCTTGACCGCTTTTACCAATATCGAATCCTCTACCAAAAGCGGTTCGAAGGTTGATCCCTTCGTCTGCCATCGCCCGGTCTCAACAGGGTCAGGTCAGAGACTCAACCCTCTTGATTATCTCTCTCCGGGAGGCTGCATTCGAGCACTTTCGCAAAAACATCTCCCGTTGCCCGGGCCATTGCCTCGCGGCTGTTAGCCCGGAGAACCCATTCGCGTGCCTGATCGCCAAGCTCACGACAACGCGGTTCATCGGCGAAAAGTGAACTGATTTTAGCGGCAAGATCTTCGGCACTCTCCGGTTCGAAAAGTAATCCCCCTCCGCTGCCGGCAATCATTTCAGGGTAGGCACCACGATCCGGAACGACGACCGGCAGCCCGCACGCCATCGCTTCGAGAACACTGAGTCCCTTCGGCTCAATAAAGCGGGCCGGGACGGTGAACACATCGACCCGGTTCAGCATCTCCATCTTCGCATTTCCATCCGGCGACACGTGTATCGCCGACCGATCGCCAAGACCCGCCCGCTGAATTTTCTCACGCTGGGCGTCGACAAAAGCCTCGTCCTTTTCCGATAACCAACCACCGGCCTCGAACCGAATTGAGCTATCCGCAGCGGCGAGCCTGAGAAAGGCATCGACGGCAAGATCGAACCCCTTCTCAGGAGCAAGCCGGGCAAAGTATCCGAGCGTCTTCCCCTCACCCCCGGTTTCGTGCGACGCCACCACGGCTTCAGAGCCGTCGGTCTGAAGCCCCAGCGGAGTGATAAAAAACTTCTCCGGGGGGATTCCGAACACCTTCGCAATGTGGTCACGATAAAACCCAGAGAATGTGATGAACCCGTCGGCCCGCGCCGCAAGCTGAGACATCGCCTCGAGGACCTGTCCGCGCCACGGCTCTTCCAGTTCATCCAGAAAAACATCGTCGCCCTGCAGCATGACAAGAACGGGAATATCCAGCTCGCGTTTCAAGGCTGGGATACTTCCTCCAACGAGGAGATTGGTCAGGCAAATCAGATCGGGCTTCACAACCTCTTTGAGCCAATGCACGAGCCGCTTTACTTCCTTTTTCTGGAAGCCGTCCTCACCTTGCACCATCGAATAGGTCATCGACCCGAGCTCTTTCGCACTTACCGAAACGGCCCCCGAGGCGACCCGGCGAATCAATTTTGGATTGTCGAGCCAGCGATCGAGGAACTTCGGGATCCAGCGGAAAAACGGAATCTTCTGTTGCAGATAGACATTCACCCCGCCGAAGAATACCTGGTCGACTGAGCGATCCTCCTCGTCAACGCGGATCGGCGTATAGAGCGGAAGCAGCATGACATCCCAACCCAGCTTTTCCAATCCGGCAACGAGAGCGTTGTCGCGAATGCAACTGCCGCAGTACATGCCGCCGGCTCCGGCTGTGATGTAAACGATTTTGGGGGGAGAGTTCACGATTCAAAAATTTCCTCGCTATTACCTAAAACGGAAGCGCATCATTACGCCAGTGATAGATTTGAGGTCACGCATATTGTTCCCGTTCATGAAGCCGAATTTCATCCCCTTAGCCGCTCTCGCTTTTGGCCTGGCCTCCAGTTCCGTCTTCGCAGATTGGCCCCAGTGGCGGGGACCGGATCGAAACGGTGACGCCGGATCGGATTCGGAACTTCCTGAAACGTTCGCAGAGGATTACGAACTCACAAAGCGCTGGGAAACAAGCGAGGAAATCCCCAGCGATCACTACGGCGGTCATGGCAGTGTCATTGCCACAGAAGGCATGGTTTTCCTGTCTCTGGTTTGGCATCACGACGAACCGACTGAAACAAGGAAGATCGATTCGAACGTGCTTTCCACTCTCGGCTACCGCGGGCTTGGAGGAGTTCCTGATGAGACCGTGAAAGCAATGGAGCACGAAAGGATGAATTTGAGCCGGCGCCTCCGTGGCGAAGCGCTTGACGAATGGGCGAAGAACTGGGTCGAGACCAATCTGGACGAGAAGTCTCAACTGAGTCTCGGAAGTTGGGTCGTATCACGTTTCAAAAAAGGAAAAGCAGCGATTCCTTTCAGTGTCTACGACACCCTTAAAACGGTCTCTAAAAAGGAATTCGCGAATCAAAGCGAAGTGGAAGCCTGGGTCGATGCGCAGGGCTTTGATCCGGTGATTCGTGAGCAGATAGTAAAGGCGATTCCGGCAACGAAAAAAGTGGCAGACGATGTCGTTCTCTGTCTGAACGCCGACGACGGAAAAGTCATCTGGCGCTTTGAAACAAAAGGAAAGCCGACCGGACGCAGCTCATCAAGCACCCCGTGCTTCGCCGACGGCAAGGTCTTTGCCGCACTCAGTGAGAACCTTTACTGTCTCGACGCGAAATCGGGCAAAGAAATCTGGCGCGCGCCTCTTACCGGGAAAAACGGCCCTGCCTCATCGCCTCTGGCGTCGGGCGGAACGGTTTTTCTGCAACAAAACCGGCTCTCTGCTTTTGACGTTGAAACCGGCGGGGAGCGCTGGTCGAACACCGCGATCAAAGGAGCCAATGCTTCACCGGCGATCTGGAAGGGAACCATTCTCTGCAACTCGCAGAACGAGTTCATTGGAGTGGACGCAGTCACCGGTGAAACGCGCTGGAAGCTGCCCGGTGGCGGAGATGCCACCCCTGTCGTTTCCGGCGACCATGTCATCGTCACCAGCAAAACCGATGGAAAGAACCTCGTCGCCTACAGGCTTTCCGAGACGGGTCCCGAGGAGCTGTGGTCCGAATCTTTCCTCGCGCGACGCTATGGCTCAAGCCCTGTCATTTTTCAGAATGCAGTCTACCACCTCGGCAGTGAACACCACCTCTGCCTCGATCTGGAGACCGGCGAAAATCTGTGGGAGCGAAAGGCACAGTCCTCCATCTCCTCTCCCCTGCTCGCCAACGGCAAGCTGCTGGTCTACGAAAACCGGGGCGGCTTTGTCTCTGTCATCGCGGCGCGGAAGGACGAATACAAGCAACTCGCGCGCATTAAGGTCGGAGCACTCTACTGCGCTTCTCCCGCGCTGGTCGGGAAAGACCTCTACTTCCGCACCGGGAAGTCGGTCGTGAGCCTGCGATTTGACTGACGAGACAGGGGCTTTCCCCCGTTTCGCGAAAAATTCTTTCAAAAATCATTTTACAGACCAGTCTGTCTGTTTATACTGTTCTCACGATGCGAAAACCAAACGCCAAAGAAAGAATTCTGGAAACAGCCAGCCGGTTGTTTCATCAGCGTGGGTATTCCGAAGTTGGAATCAATGAGATTATCAGCGAGGCGCAAACGGCCAAAGCGAGTTTCTACCAGCATTACTCCTCCAAAGAATCGCTCTGTGAAGCATGGCTTGAAGACACCCACGAAAAGTCAGATGCGCGCTTGAAAGCGATCATTGAAGCGGAAGGTGACGCCGTTGACAAACTTGCCGACTATTTTGATCGATTGAAATCCTATCTCATCAACAGCGAATTCCGCGGATGCCCTTACAACAATACGGGAGTCGTTTCCGGAGAGGAGTGCACCGGTATTCGCAAACAGATCCTGGATCACAAAGCGTGCATGCGGTCTTTCTTTCGAGAGCTCGCATTCCAGCAAAGCGGCGATCGGGAGAAGGCGGAGTTCACCGGAGATCGTCTCCTTTTACTCTACTCAGGTGCCTCCACCGAAGCGCAAACCGTCAAAGACCTCTGGCCGGTCGATATCGCCAAGGCAGCCGCAATCGACCTCATCCAATTCTAATTTTTTTGCCCAATCAACAGACAGACCTTTCTGTATTAACATTCTTATCCCCAAGTTAAAATGAAACAACACACCCTCGATCCTGAGAATTGGAATATGGCGCATCGCACCTATTTGATTCAGTTCGCTCTCCCCCGCGTTTCCGATTACGGAACGGCAGAGGATCTTGTTCAGGATGTATTCCTCTCCGCCTGGAATGCCCGCAAGCGCTTCAGGGGTGACTGCGCCGAACGCACCTGGCTCACAGGAATACTGCGGAACAAGATCATCGACCTCTATCGCCGCAACGGGAGACGCCCTTCCGTTCTCACGACTGACATGGATGCATCCGCTCGCGATGACGACGGCACGTTTTCATGGCTGGATCAACAGCCCGACCATCGTACCACGCATCAGCCTGAAGCTGAAACCGAAAGACACGAATTCCTCGAGGAGCTCGAGTCAGCCGTAACCGCGCTCCCGGATAAGATGGGTCAGGCATTCAGAATGAGAGAAATCGAAGGTTTTTCGACCGATGAAATTACCAACGAGCTCAAAATCTCGAAGTCAAACCTCTGGGTCCTCATTCACCGGGCTAAACAGTCTTTAAGTGAGCAATTGAGCCCGAACTGGGATGGAGTTGATGAATTCGGCGGTCAACGCGCCGCCTGACCGCTACTTATTCCATATAAAAGTGACTCAATTCCCGGGCACAGTCGTCTACTCAGGTAACCACAAACAACGTTGCCGTCACCCTTTCGAGGTTGGAGACAATAGAAGACAGCCGATCGGCGTAAAGAATTCAAACCGGGAATCCAAATGGCAGAGCTAGCAAAACAAATCATTCGTCAGCAATGGTCGAAACGCCATCATCCCGACGACAACATGCGATCTCAGGCTGTCACCCTGATCAAAGCTCACATCGTGATGCTTAGAAAATGGCAGGATCTCAGAGGTTAAAACACCCATTTTAGATTTCCGGCCTGGAAGTCGGACTTCCGTCCCGCAAAAGACCGACCACCTTTCATAAGGGGTCGGTCTTTTTGTGGTTATTTTAAAAATTCTGCTTTAATTTTAGTTAATACGTATTAATTTTTAAATTATGCTTATTTTTCGCACATATTTAGGAGTTTATTTTAGCTTTCTGCTAATCCTCGCGCTCCCATCTCCCGCTCAGGGAGGTCCGAAGACGACCGGGAAGCGCTCTTTTCGCCCCATTGCGCCGGTAAGACACATACCGATCAAGCAGAATGTGAATGACGGCATGGCGCAGATGAAGACCCAGTCGGTCAAAGTCACCATTCCCCCACCGCCTATCCCTGACACAACTATTTCTCTTTTTCCCGATGACAGTGTTCCGGAGATTGACCTCCCCCCTGAATCACTGAAAGAGGTCGATCTGGAGAGCAGTGAATTCAACGAGACCACAGAAATCCCTTCGGCTGGCGAAGACGAGTCCGGCCCTACCCTTAGCGCTCTGCGCGAAGAAGCGCATAAACTCTCAAGGCGCGGCCTTACTTACTCATTCGGTGCGGACAATCCCGAAACCGGCGGTCTCGACTGCTCAGGTGCGATGCAGTATTTGCTGAAAAAAATCGGCGTCGAAGGAGTCCCGCGCACTTCCTATGATCAATACGCCTGGCTGAAAAAGAATAAAACTCTCGATGATGTCTACTGAAAGGGTGCGATTAAGAAAATATTTAAAAAGCTATCACCGGGCGATCTGATATTCTGGGGCGGCACCTGGAAGTCGGGGCACCGCGTTTCTCACGTGATGCTTTACATGGGTTACGATCCCAATGAAGACAAACACTGGGTCTTCGGAGCACGGGGCAAGAGCTCAAAAGGCGAATTCGGAAACGGGGTCGATCTCTTTGAACTCGAGCCGGATCGCGGCAGACTGATTGCTCACGGGAAAATTCCGGGCCTGAAGTACTGATCTACTTCATTGGGGCGAGGAGATCCTCCAGCTCATCTTCGGAGAAGGAAAGTTTCTGCGGCGTCCCGTCGAGAATCCCCTCGAAGAGCGCCCGCTTCTTCTGTTGAAGCATGAGAATCTTCTCCTCAATCGTTCCCGAAGTGATCATCTTGTAGACGAAAACAGGGTTCTTCTGGCCGATGCGATAAGCACGGTCGGTCGCCTGTGCTTCAAGCGCGGGATTCCACCAGGGATCAAAATGAATCACTGTATCAGCAAGGGTTAGATTCAATCCCGTCCCCCCGGCTCGCAGACTGATGAGAAAGACAGGCACCTTTCCCGCCTGGAAATCATCACATAGTTGTCCACGGTCTTTTGATTGACCTGTCAGGGTCTGATAACGAATTTTCTCCTTATTCAACGCTTTCTCAATCAGGGATAACATTCCGGTGAACTGAGAAAAAACGAGAATTCTGCGCCCTTCCCTCACCATCGATGGAAGCCACTCCATGAGAAGGTCCATCTTGGCGGAGTTCGTTGCCTTCTGCGCTGTGGGCAGGTTCAAGAGCTGCGGGTGGTTGCAAACCTGGCGCAACTTCAACAATGCATCGAGAACACGAAGTTTACTCTTCTCGACACCAAACCGGGTGATCTCTTCATGCACTTCGCGGCTCACCGCCGCGCGCACCGCCTCATAGAGTTCCACCTGCTTGGGCAGCAGTTCCACGGTGCGCACAATCTCCGTTTTCTTTGGCAGATCAGTGGCCACGAGCGTCTTCGTCCGTCGCAACATCAAAGGGGCAACGCGCTCAGAGAGCCGCTTCCGCAGGCCTTCATCCCGCTGATTTTCGATCGGTATCCGGAAGCACCGGTTGAAACTCTCCTCCGTTCCCAGAAATCCGGGCATAAGAAAATGAAACTGAGACCAGAGCTCACCTAGATTGTTCTCGATCGGTGTTCCCGAAAGGCAAAGCCGATGACGTGCGTCAATCTGGTAGGCGACTTTGGTCACCTGCGAAGCCGTGTTCTTAATCGTATGCGCTTCATCGAGAACCACGTAGTGAAACGGCTGAGCGAGTATTTCCTCAGCATCCCGCGAGAGAACCGGATAGGAGGTCACCACCAGATCACAGTATTTGAGCACGTCGTAATACTTTTTCCGATTCGGCCCCTGGAGCGCAATCACCTTGAGGGACGGGGCAAACTTTTTAACCTCTTTCTCCCAATTCGGGACAACACTCTTCGGTGCCAAAATCAAACTCGGTAAGTCTGCCCGGCCGCTTGCCTTCTCGCAGTGAAGATGACACAGCGTCTGGATCGTTTTTCCCAACCCCATGTCATCGGCAAGGATGCCACCGAGCTTCTGCTCCCGCAGAAACTGCAGCCATTCAAATCCATCCTGCTGATACGGGCGCAGAGAAGCCAAAAACCCCTCAGGCGCATCAGTCGGAGTCTGCGGTTTCAACAACTCCAACTCCTCAGCCCGTGCCTTGAGAGCCTCGGGAGCAAGATCAACGAGTGCATCCTCCCCCGACAAACGAGTCAACTGCGCCGCGCGGACGTGGTGAAGCTTCACCTTTCCCTCCTCCGAAACAGCGTGGTTGTCGAACAACTCCGAGATAATCTCGAGGATGGTCTTCAGCTTCTTGGCAGAAAGAGCGGCATAGGTCCCCTTTTCGCCCAATTGAATGGGAATTTTCCTGTTCCCCCCACTCTCGGCCAGCTTCGCCATCGAATCGCTCGAGGGCTTACCTTCCAGATAGCGGACAATGTAGGGAAGTAGATTAACCCGATCCCCTTTACTCTCGAAACCGTATTCGAAGCTGAACCAATCGACATCATCGTCCTCCGAATCAATCTCTCCGTAGAAGTTCATCGGCTCGATCACCTGAAGCCCGAAACTGTCGTCAACTTCGATGTGGCAGCCGAGATTCTCCAACTCCTTTCGCCGATTCGTCAGGAAGTCGGCCCAGAAAACCTCCTGCATTCCTTTTCGAATTGCGGAATAAGCATAGCACTGTCGGCAATCAGCTTCGATCTCATCCCAGGGATACAGCTCGACGAGACGCTTCAACCCCATCTCACGGAGTCGGGTCTCCACCTTGGGATTCACCCCGCTCAGCCTCGCCAGTGGCATGGCTTCAAGAACGGCCATGGCATCGGAATCATCCCAGTTAAGAATCCCCGCGCGGACATCAGTGGAAAACAGGCGCATCGAACTCACCTGATTGCCGAGCCCGAAAAGTCGATCTTCGCATCCGCCCTCCTCTAACATAGCCGCCATCAGCAGAGCCGCGACGTGTGAATTATTCTGCGTGGAATCACAGTCACTGCGTCCGTCCACCTTCCATCCCTCATCGGTCCGGTGAACCACAACGCTGACTTCCGCTACACTGCCTTCATCAGCCAAAGTGACCTGACCGAAGATCCCCGCAAAGCGCCCCTGAACATTGGCAGTGACGACCCGAACCGCGCCGATCTCGACGAGACACCGCCCCGAAATAAGGACATCCCGGGCAAAAATCTCGCCGCAGAAAGGAGCCTCAGAGAGCACAATCTCTTCGAGCAGACCGAAATCAGTTCGGGACTTGCCCTCCACAGAGGAGCGCGATGTTGCTTTGGAAGTTTTCAAAGAGGCGGAACGACAGGAAGGCCTATTTTCACGAAACAATCCAAAATTTCAACCTTTACGAAAGAAAAGTTTCGCCGCTTCAAAAATCGCCAATCAGGAAAAAAAAAGAAGCCGGGTGGCTTTCACCACCCGGCTCTCAGGTCTACTTCCACGACCAATCCTAGCTCGGTCGGAAACAATATAAAATCTCTACTGCGAGAATTCCCGCTTTAAGTCCGACATCGCCTCGCGATTTCGGTTCAAAATTTGAATCAACTCCGAACGACGGGCCTCAGTTTCCGGCATCTCCGAAACAACACGCTCCAGCTCACGCTGAACCCCACTGAGCTCCGAAAGAATTCTGAGATCTCTCTCTCCGGACTGAACCGGATTGCCGCTGATAGAAACGGGCTTGAAGCCGACGAGAGTTTTACCTCCGCTGTCGAAATGTGAATCACTGCCGTCCATGGATACAAATCCCCGCACGAAAACAGGAGAACCAACACTTTGGTCGCCATCATTTGAAATGACACGCTCACCAAGACGGTTCTCAATTTTTACAGCATCGAGGGAATGATCAGCGACGGGAGGAAGATAGGAATCAACCCGGCTCAGCAAAGCATTCTGAACCTCTCTGTCGGCCCCGCCCTGATAAGAGGCCGGGACTGCAGTGAAAGCCTCGATATAGGTGGCATCAATTGAAGGGTCCTCTTTCGTCGCCAGTTGGAGCCCGCCAATGTCGTCCATTTCCTCAGCAAGGAAGAGCTGTGGCACGTTGGCGACAGTGCCCCGATCCACCGTGTTAGCAGGCTCAACCGAATCCTGCGACGCTGCCGACATCGCAAATTTCCCGGTAGCCGTTCCGGACGAGTCAGCAGGACTCGATCCCGAATTGACGAAGCTACTACCTACCACTGCCATCATCGCCACTGCCGCGGCGGCGGCGAACAAAGTCTTCTTTGCCGGACCGAAACTTCCTTGAACGACCACATTGGTGTCGGCGCTGGAAACCACTTCAAACTCGGATTTTTCTGTCTCGTTCTCCCACTCATCAGCAAGCCCCTTGGTGAGAAGCCCCATCACCGCATTCATTTCAGCGAGCTCCCGGGCAGCTAGAGGAGAGTCTTTCAACTTTGCTTCAAACTCAACGCTCTCGGCAATGGAGAGTTCGCCGAGCGCATAAGCGGTCATCTGAGGATCGTCAGTATTTACAGGTTCACGGTTCATGGCAGTATTCAGGCAGGTAAAAAATTAGTCGAGGTCTACGCCCATCATCGATCGGAGGCGCTTAATTCCGGTATGGATCAAAAAGCCGACGTTGCTGACACTCAATCCGGTCACGTCAGAAATTTCTTTATAACTCAGGTCACCCTGAAATTTGAGGCGGATCACCTCACGTTGATTATCGGGCAAACGGTCGAGAAATTTAATCACTTCCTCGTGTCGCTCTTTCTGCTGCATCGACGCCGAAGGATCAGGCGTCGAATCATCGAGTTTCGAAAAAGCCTCCCCCGCGGAAGTGATCATCGGGTTCTCTTTCCGGAGAACATCAATCGAGCGATTGCGGCAGACGGTGTACAACCAGCTCTTCAATTTGCCCTTAATCGCATCGGGATCCTGCTTGTGCAGTTTAATAAACGTATCCTGCACGACATCGCGTGCACGATCCCAGTCACCACCCAACAATCCGGCAGCGTACCCCGTCAAAGGGCCTTCGAAATCCGCCTGGGCGGATTCTACAAGTTCGCGGGGCGAAACTTCCATGATATGACAGGGAACAGCAGACATTGAACAAAATAGGTTCACCGCTTAAAACGAGTCGCTGCTCCTCTTATTAGAAAAAGATTAGATTACAGGATAATTCTTTTTCGCACTCAGCACAATGACAGGCTTCTAAAGCCTTAAAAAAAATCAGGTTATGCTTCTCGCCAACAGGAATGAGAATCGTTTTTTGCAAATATGAGAAGTTTTTAGTTGCTTTAGTTAAGATATCCGTAGTATTTGATAGTCTTAAGCAATTACGCGCCCGCTCAAATACCACTCAGCAACTCCAACACTCCATGGCAAAAATTCTAATTATCGACGATGAGGCAGCGATCCTCAATCTCATGGCCAAATCCTGCGAACAGCAGGGCCACCAGGTCACTGCGGTCCAGACAGGCCGCGAGGGTCTTGCCTCCCTCGAGGCAAACACGCCTGACCTTATGATTGTGGATCTCTTCATCGGAGACATGAACGGGTTGGATATCATTAAGCAGAGCAGTGAGCATCATCCGGATGTTCAGATCGTCATGGTGACCGGTAATGGCAGCATCGAGTCTGCTGTCGAGGCGATGCGATTGGGCGCTTTCGACTACCTCACGAAGCCATTCGAGCTGTCCGACCTGCAACGCACCGTTGATTTGGGACTCACAAAACGTGACACCCCCGCCCGGAGCGACAGCGGTGACTTCAAGTCATCTGCGATCGCTTTGGAATCCGGCGGCATGATCGGTGAAAGCAGCAAGATCACTAAAATTAAGGAAGTGATTGAAAAAATCGCGGACAACGACTCCCCCGTTCTCCTTGAAGGCGAGTTTGGATCAGGCAAGCAGATGGTTGCCCGTTCGATCCACAACGCCAGCAAACGCAAGAGCGCTCCTTTCAAAGTACTTCAGTGTTCCGCTCTTCCGGAAGAGCTTTTGGAAATTGAGCTGTTCGGCTCGAGCACGAGCCGAAGCGAGACAATCTTTTCCCGAGCCGCGGGAGGAACCGTCCTCCTCGAGGAAATTCACGTGTTGCCGGTAAGACTTCAGTCGAAGCTTGAAAGCTACCTTGAAGAAATCAACACACGCCGAATCGTCAACGATCTCCCCGAGAGCATGAATGTTCGCTTCATCGCTTCTTCCGCGAAACCACTTCAGGATTGCATTGAGAGCGGAGACTTTCGTGAGGACCTGTTCTACAAAATCTCGGTAATTCCAATCGACGTTTCCCCTTTGCGCAGCCGTGTCGAAGATATCAGCGTGCTCGCAGAGCACTTTCTCTCCCAGTATTCAGAGAGAACCGGAATCAAAGCTCCGGAAATCGACAAATACGCGCAGACCATCCTCGATGGCTACAACTGGCCCGGCAACGTGGGTGAACTTCAAAATGCGATGGAGCGCGCCTGCGCGTTTGCTGAGAACGGACGGATCCGTCCCGTTGATCTTCCACCGAAAGTCACGCAGAAAGTTGAGATCACCGATGATGACGAAAAGACCACTCATCACCTTCCCATCGGAACCGCCCTTCAAGATTACATCCGCAAGCAGGAGAAGCTCTTCATTCGCGAGACGCTGAACTACAACGGCGGTTCACGTGAAAAGACCGCCAGCA
>JARGPH010000012.1:97671-152474 GCA_029213065.1 Verrucomicrobiales bacterium
ATGAAAGCCTAGTTTCCCGCGTAAAATTGCTAAGCTTAAAAGAGGCATCGATTCCTGTTCAACAGGACGGTGCCTTTTTTCGTGCTATCCGGGACACAAGCTCCGACCGCAACCGTATCGGAATGCTATGGGGAATGCTATGGCCGACTGCGACGAAAATCAGTCTAATCCGAGCAATCCCTTCTGCCAGGACATGATCCCCTCCAGCTGAGTTGCCTCATCGAGATTGTTCGAAGCCAGCTTTTCAAGAACGGTCCTTGTTGCGATCATTGTCGGCTCAACATTCAGTTCGGCTGCCACCTTATTGCGGTGGGAGCGAAGCGCGTCGAACCGCTTTTCATCGATATCCAAACGAAGCCCGTTCCCTCTTTTCCGCTTCACGGGGTACTCGGACGGATCAACTTGAGCGGCCAGCTCCATAGCCTCCCTGAGACGGGCGGCCGGCTGCGATCTGATATAATGAGGAGGCTTCGCTTCCCTGCCGTTTTCGAGAGCCTCAGCCATCTTCAGCAGCTCAGCATTCCCGAGAAATTTGAATGCGGGGCGGTCCAGAATTTTGCACTCGCTGTCTCTCCAATGCCAAAGAGCACGAAGAAAGTGCAAACCTTTCGAGGAAAGTTTCCCCCAGCCCGAGATACGCCAAACATCGTCTTTACCTTTGCCGGTTCGACTCAGCACTGAACTGCGGGCAAAATCACAAGTCTCACAAAACCATTCAAATCGCCCAATCGCCTTCAGCTCGGCCACATATTTCGCGCCAAGATCAAGAAGATACCTCACGTCGTTGTAGGCATAATCCAACATCTTTTCACTGAGAGGCCTGCGACTCCAGTCAGCTTTCTGAGATTGCTTTGAAACAACAACCCCGTATTCGTCGTCGAGGAGATTCGCGAGACCGAATTTCTCCTTCCCGATAAATCGCGCCGCAAACTGAGTATCCCAAATTTTCCGGGGCACCCAGCCAAACGTCTCATTGAACAGGGAAATGTCGTAGTCAGCTCCGTGCATCCACACGATCTCAAACCGGTCTACAAATTGAATCAAAACCTCAAGCTCATCCCTACTGAGAGCGAGAGGGTCGACAATCGCGAGCTGCCCCGGCATCGAAAACTGTATGAGACACAGCTTCGTCTCATACGAGTGCATGCTGTCAGCCTCTGTATCGATCGAACAGGCCGCGTACGTCTCGTCTGCAGGGACAGAGGCAATAAATGCCTCCAGGTCCTCCAAACAATCAATGTAACACTCCGGTATGGAGCCAAACTGCGATTCAACCTGTTCGGGCGTCATAGGACGAACTTATTGAATTCCTCTGAGAAGCAATTCCGCGTTGGACCCCGTCGAGCCGATCAACTTCAAAAGAACCTGCATCGACTCTGCAGCCGGCCTTTGCGCCATTTGCTTTCGAAGACTTGAAATACGCTGATACTCCTCAGGATGGTAAAGCAATTCGTCCTTTCTCGTTCCACTTTTGAGTAAATGGATCGCAGGGAAAATCCGCGACTCCGCCATCTCACGATCCAGCGTGATCTCCATGTTCCCGGTCCCTTTGAATTCCTCGAAAATGACGTCATCCATGCGGCTGTCAGTCTCGATCAAACAAGTGGCAAGAATCGTCAGACTTCCGCCATTTTCCACATTACGGGCTGCACCAAAAAACCGTCTCGACCGCTCCAATGCCTTGGGCGAAATACCGCCACTTCCAACAGCACCGCCACCTCCGCCTCGACGTTGCTTACCGCCGCGACGTCCGCCTCCACCCCCACCGCCTGATTGGCCGGTTGAGTTGTGTGCACGTGCCAAACGGGTCAAGCTGTCGAGAAGAACAACCACATCCTTTCCCTCTTCCACAAGGCGCTTCGCCCGGTTCAAGACCATATCAGCCACTTCAATATGACGGCTCGATGACTCATCAAAAGTGGAACTGAAAACATCGGCCTCCACCGTTTCTTTGAAGTCGGTGACCTCTTCAGGCCTCTCATCCAAAAGCATCACGATCAGTTTCACCTCTGGATTATTCTTATAAACGGAAACAGCGATATTCTTCAGGAGAATTGTCTTACCACCGCGCGGAGGAGCAACAATCAGCCCCCGCTGCCCCTTGCCCAGCGGAGCAATCAAATCGATCACCCGCGACGAAGGAGAAGAGCTCTCATTTGATTCGAGAATCAACCGCTCCGACGGAAACATCGCTACGAGATGATCAAACTCATCCGGTGCCTTCCACTCTTCAGCGGGAACTCCTTCGATCTCGAGAATCTCACCGGCTGATAGAAACTTCTCCCTGTCTTTGGGAGCCCTAACCTGACACTTAATTTTGTGCCCGGGCTGCAAATCAAACTTTTTAATGAGCTGTGCAGCCACATAGACGTCATCCGCATTCGAGGCGAAACTGAACCCCGGCCACCTCAGAAAGCCGAAGTTATCGCCGGAAAAGTCGAGGTAGCCCTCCGCGATCATCTCAGTGCCACGGCTCCCGTAAAACTTCAAAATCTCAAAAACAATCTGGTGCTTTGAACGGAGCCCCGCGACACGCAGCTTCGCCTCCTGAGCAGCCTTATGCAGAGCGTTCAAAGAGAGTTCCTGAAACTCATTAATATTGAGACTTTTCGGAACTTCAATTTCGTCCTCTTTCTTTTCAGGCGTCATCTCAGTGTCGACAGTTGTTTTATCTTCAGTCATTCAGTTAAATAATGAAATACAGCGATTAGCAAGGTGCTCGATCTGAGCATCAAACGAATCAAGGCTCCCCTCGTTCCAAACCACGACGTCGGCGCGCTTCATTTTGGCGTCCACTGACATCTGTGATTTGAGAATATTGGCAGCGAGGTCCTCAGGTAATTGACGATCCTCAAGAAGTCGCCTCATTTGAGATCCAGCGGAAGCCGCAACCACAAGAACCATATCTCTTTGAATCGGAAATTCGACCTCATAAAGTAGAGGAACCTCAATAATCAGAACTCGAATCCTTTCATCCAACTCCTGAGCAAATTTTTCAGCATGAGAGAGAACACGAGGATGGAGCTCGCCTTCAACCTTCTCACGAAACGCCGAATTTTCAAATAAGACTTTACGCAGGAGCCCCTTCTCAAAACCTGTCTCGGAAGTGATCGAAACCCCACTCTCGCGGGAAAGATTTATCAATACATTCTGAACCTCAGTTTCTTCAAGAAGCCCCCTGACCGCGGCATCACAATCAAACCGTGCCATCTGCCCTTTCGGGAAAAAATGCTCCAGTCGCTCAACCAGCAAACTCTTTCCGCAAGCCACTCCCCCGGTTACAGCGATTCTCAACATAGCAATCTAATGATACCAAAAAAGCGCAGCTCAACGAGCCACGCTTTTCTGAAAATCAAACTAAACGAACGCCACGCTTACTTCTGGTAAGGAATCGGACCGGGAGCAAATGTCGTCGGCGTCGTGATAGGTGGACGCGGGACAGGCTCAGGGAGCGGCTCGTCCTGAATTCGCCCGTGGATCGGCATTCCGGATGGGTCCATCAGCTGCGCCTTCACGAAGATCGTAAGATTCTTCTTGAGGTGAAGCTCGACACTCGAACGGAAGAGGCGACCGACAACCGGGAGATCACCAATGATTGGGACTTTGTCCTCAACGTCCTGGATATCCTCGCGAATCAAGCCACCGAGAGCGACAGTCTGACCGTCCCAGATAGTCACCTGAGTGGAAACCTTACGAGTATCGAACACAGGCATCTCAATCCGGTTCTCTGTAATAACCACTGGAGTCGCGATACCGAGAGCATTCACCGAAGTGGTCTGAATCGGGCTGCCATAGTTAATAAATCCGCTGAACTCAACCACTTCAGGAGCGAGACTCAAATCAACGGTGTATTCATCAGCACCGAGAACTGGGTCAACCTCAAGAGTCACCCCGGTGTTGCGCGTTTCAAACGCTGTCGGAGTCGCAGGAGTCACTGGAAATCCACCACCGGATGAACCACCCGTAGCACCGGGAGTCAAGGAGACGGTCTGAGTTCCGCCGAAGGTATTTGGAATCTCCGGTGGATCATACTCAGTTGGGTAGATGAACTCGCGAATCACCTCAACCTTGGCACGCTGGCCACTGCGAGCCATCACCGAAGGAGCGGAGAGAAGGTCAGTCCCCTTGCGCTGATTGAGCGCACGAATCATGAGCTGGAACTGAGGATCTGTGAAGACACCTGAGATACCAAACACTGCTGGAGCCAACTGTGAACCGGGAGCCCCCGTTCCCGCTGCCGCAGCAATAAGCGCATCAATCGAGTTACCGCTGATGGCCTGAGAACCTGAGCGCAAACCTGAGGTCAATGGATTGGTTCCCACGGGAAGTCCGTTTGCCGGATTCACGAAAGAGTAATCACTCGCTGCGCCTCCGCCGATTTGGTTTCCAAACGTTCCGCCACTGCCGAAGACACGTGGTTGTGAACCGAGGTTGAATGGACCAACCAACCAGTCAAACCCGAGCTCTTCCGTGTCTGTCTCAGCGATCTCAACAAAACTTGAGGTGATGTAAATCTGCTTTTCAACACCCGTGATGATCGATTCGATGTAAGCCTCAACGAGCTCCATCTGATCCTGAGTATTGCGAACAATCAGCTGCGAGGTCGCAGGATTGTAAATCGCACTGGCACCGGTGCTGAAAGAGATACCTGCGCTTTCAAGAATTTCCTTAGCTGTCTTACGACGATTGGGGATACCGCCACCAGCTGCGTCACCCGGATCAGCAAACGGATCAGCTGCAGCTCCACCACCGCCGCCGCCGCCACCGCCGTCGGCCATGGAAAGGAATGTAGGAGGAACAACGTAAGTATTGGTGAAGAGATCAGCATCAGGCTGGGAAAGGGGAATCACAACAACAGCGTGTGGCTCAACCTTGTATTTGAGCTGAGCCAGCGACGTGGTGTAACGAAGCGCTTCAGCGATTGGAACATTTCCGAGTCGGAGCGTAATCCGTGTATCACCGATACCGCCACCGGTATCGAGCGCACCACCGCCTCCGCCACCGCCAGCGAAACCAAAGCCACCGTCGTCACCACCGGCAGGTGCCGCTGGAGCTGCTGCAGCCGCTCCGAGTGTGCCGGCATCAAGAATGATGTTGATCCCCTTCTTCGCAGGGTTCTGCTCGGAAATATCGAGCTCTACGCTTCGCTGCTGGATGAAATCGAGGGCATCTTTGAGAGGAGTGTCCGCAAATTCGATGCTCGGGATAATGATCGTCTTAAGCTTCTCTTCAGTCCGACGGATATCAGTCGTGCTCGTATCAGTGGGAAGACCAATATCAGGGGCTACATCAAGACCACTTGGAACAGGCGATTCCCACCCTGCAGCTACCTGACGCAGCATCTTTGAACGAGTGTGATCATAAGCCGCATCGTAATAATTCATGCGATGACGCTCATTGTTCTCCTGACCGCGTCTCGCTGCGGTATTGTAAGGATCTTCGCTCAGCGCTTTGTGATACTCACGGTCCGCACGATCGTAATCACCAAGGTCCACGTAGCCCTGCCCTGTTTTCAACGCCAACTTGACCCGGCGCACGCGCTCAAGGTGGGAAGGAGTTAAAGCGGGAGAATAGTAATCAGGATCATTGAGCTGCTCGAGCAATTTCTTCGCTTCAATGTTATCAGGATCAACACTTGGCTGAAGCACTTCCTCGACTAGCGCAATCGACTCAGGATAACGACCTTCGTTAGCACGGTCACGGGCGAGAAGGACACTGGCACGGGCAAACTGCTTGATGTAGGCACGGCGACGCGGCTCTGTCATCGGAGCATCAGGAAGCAGGTCAAGAGCGTTACGATATTGATCAATCGCTCCCTGGTAATCACCATCAGCCATCAGTTGTGAACCGCGCAGCGCTGCTTCATCAGCCTTCTTTACGCGCTCCTGAAGTCGGATCACGTAGTGTGACGCGATCGATGGAACACCACTTCCTCCGCCCCCGTATCCAGCAGAGCCTGCGGTGACTCCCGAAATACAGGCAAATGAGGTAATCGCGCATAAACATCCCATCAGGGAATACGTGATTGTTCGGTCTGTAGCTCTCATGTTCATAATTCTTTACAGCAAAGGGGGTTTCAACTCCTGATATGCCGATGCAGCGGCAATCAAAACCAGAATATCCCTCTTATGTCAACTCTTAGTTCTTCTTAATTTCGACTTCTTGCAGAGGTGCGTCGCCCGTTTGATAGGAAATCGCAACTGAGTCTTCGTTCACTGTGATGACCCGATATTTCGTCTCCGGATCGATCGTTAAATTAAATGCATCACCTTCTTTGATGTACTCCTTGAAAGAAGGATCCAACTTAAACTGCATTTGGGCAAAATACGTCGGTATAACTGTCTCAATATCCTTAACCAGCTCATGCTGATCCCCTTTAGGAAGGTATGTAATAGTAAGCACAGTGGCATCGACCTCGATTCCGAACTTGTTCTTAGCTTGCTTTTCCTCAAAGGAGTCGAGCCTGAACTGGCCATCATCAGACGTTTCACCTACCCGCAGATAGAAATTTTCGCGTCTGGGCCATTTCCGGGTAGGCATGCGCATAATCTGGAAGCGCTCCTTATCCGGACGGGCCGCGAACTTCAGCATGTACTCCTGCTGCTCGCGGGAGATAAACATAAGTTTGTCCGCGTAGGGAGGATGCGAGTCGGGATCATTAGGAGCCGTCTTCGCCTCCCATTCCTCAAGACTGGTGTATCCATCCCCGTCGGGATCCTGCTGCAACACTCCCGCTGAGAGGAAGTCCAAATTATTCTGAATCAGCCAGGCATTGGATACCGGAGGACGAAGTGGCTTCGTTTTGAGATCCAGCATGTCATACAACTCCCCCTTTGCCTCAACAATGGGGATGGAGACAAACAGCGGCACAGGCTTCTGCGCCTCTCCCGAGCCTTTCCCCACTGTTTTCCAAACCAGCTTACGCTTCACATAACCGGTCGCGATCTCAGCGATAGGCGCATCTGTAGCTTCTATCTCATTATTCGGAATTGCCGACTTAAGCTGAAAGCGATCGGAGAAACCAGTCACCTTCATCGCGAAAAGCCCCGAAAGGCCAATCACTACCAAAGCCACCGCAACGAGCAAATATTTATCCCAGGGTTTTGCGTTCATCGTTTTCTAGTCTTCTTTTTATCGTCCTCAGCCACTTTCTCTTTAGCGACCACATCGTCCGGATTCACAAAACGGGCAATATCAACAATCATAAATACCTCGAGTTGCTCCTGCCCCATGATGACCCGGGCATCCTTGCTCGCCGGGGTGAATCCCGCGGCCTTGGCTTTTTCCTGAACAGCTTCTTCACTCTCGGTGCCGTAGCCCCACTCCAGGAGCATTTCGTATCCTGCCACCTGCTTGGTGCTTTGATCCTCATAAACCGGAAACGCACTTCCGTCCTCAGCGGTCAACTTCGGAGCCCCTTCCGTTACCTGGTTCTTAACCTTTAAAACGCGAACGATGTAGAAGTAGTTCTCATCGTTGGCAATCCGATTCACAAACGACTGAAAAGAATCGTGAGGCGCAACGAATCGCAACCGGACGGGATATTTGTGGACGACAACTCCCTCTTCATTTGCCTCAGTTCCTGAGACTTCTCCGGGAATCAAATCGCGCTCGAAAGTCCCCATCGAGGTGACACCGGCTGTAACAAGCTCTCTCAGCATGTTATCAATCGCGTCCAACTCGTAATCGAGAATCGAAACCAACTCGGGAGGGGGCAATGTGGCACTGTAGCGCTCAAAGCCGAGCTGAAACTCTTCAACAGTGTCAACCGCCATCCCTCCAGCCTGGGCAAACTCACGAAATTCTTCGACCCGCTTTTTCACGAGCTGCTGAAAAGCGGTATTCTCCAACTCCCTCAAGGGTTTCTGAAAGGTATTAAGACTCTCATACAACCCCTTGACGGCAGCATCATACTCAACCGCCTGCTTCTTTACAGCAGCCTCGTTCTCCTCGTTGGGATAAGGCACACGGGCCTCGAGACTCTCAATCGTCCCCACCTTGGTATTCCAGCTGGAATCAGCCTCGGAATACTCTTTATATTTTGAGAAGGCGAAAAAACCTGAACCACCAATCAAAACGGCAGAAAAGACACCAAAAACAATTAACCAAACCTTAGAATTCATACTGATTGCCGGAGAATATTACTTACTGAATTTCACCTGATTGCCCTCAGGAAGAGGAAGCTTCATCTCAAAAGGATAAGCATAGCGATCATCACTTGTGCCAGCATCAGCCTTGAGAACCTCACTGACGTCCGCGTCCTCCAGATCAAAGAAGGTATCGGTGGTCTCGTCAGAGGCGTCATCTTTCAGTCTCTTAAAATAATCGTAAACGACGTTGTTGCCGTTCGCATTTTCACGCCAGAGCCCCTTGATCAAAAAGGAGTCCACCGTCGCCGTCTCTTCTGTGCCGGCAACACTCAGCTGGCTGTCCTGATCTGCGATCAAAGGAACGCCGGCGGAGAGAGGCTCAATCGTAGTGAGATACAATAAATCATTCTCCATTTTGGAAGCCAGATAATTGAAGACCCTTACCCAGTAGATCCGGTGAATCACCGCATCCTTATAAGGATTCATCTGCCCGTCGATGCGGTCTATTTCATCCTTTGCATCGAGAATCGCATCATTGTGCGCCTTCAAGTCTCCGGCCTTACTCTCAATCTCCGCAGCTTTCGCGGAAGTCACCTCGGCCCCCTTATTGAAGAAAACACCCATTGCCGCGAGAAACGCGCTCAAAGCGAGCACAGAAACTATCAATGCAGGCTTACGCTTCGCCAAAATCCTCTCATTTTGAACTGATTCCGGGATCAAATCGATCGCCATCGGCACATCACCCGCCTGCTGAAGAGCGCTTCCGACAAGATCGCCGAGACGATGCGCATTTGTCGAAACAAACCCGGAGTCAACACCCTTGGCAACTGACACGTTTCTAAAAGGATTAAAATGATCCACAGGGAGGTTTAACTTCTCAGCGAAGAACTCCCGAATGAATGGCAGACCCGAGGTAGCGCCGCTCAAAAGCAGCATCTCAGGTGCCCCGCCGCCCTGCTGGCTGCGGTAGAAAGTGATCGTCCGCATGATCTCCGAGTGCAGTCGGGTCAGTGAATTGCGAACCACTTTTGAGATACCTGCAATTTCAGGATCCTCGTGATCAGCGTAGGCACCACCCAATGCAACGAAACCATCGTTAATCTTTCGTTGATCAGCAGCACCGAACTCCGTGCCGAACTCCTTCGCGATGGCACGACTGATATCAGCCCCGCCGATTTTAACCGTCCGGATGAAAGATTTGCCACCCTCCCGGAAAATCATGTCCGTTGTCCTCGCACCGATATCAACGAGTAGAACAGCGCCTTCGTAGTCCGAGTAGTTGTAAGCGAGAGCATTATACATCGCGACGGGAGAAACCTCTGCGCCGGCAGACTTCACTCCGGACGCTGTGACCATCTCGTCAATTTCATTGAGCTCGTCTGACTTCACCGCGGCAAGAAGCACCTCCACCTCGATATCATCAGGATCCCCCATTAGCTGGTATCCCCAGACGACCTCGTTGATCGGATAAGGAACCTGTTGCTGTGCCTCAAACTCAACAATCTGATCGACCTGAGCACCGTCGAGCGCCGGAAGGCTCGCGAACTTCAACAGAACCGGGAAAGAAGTAACCACATAGGACACTTTTTTACCTTTGATCTTCAGGGCAGCAACGATCTCATTGAGAGCCTGAGCCCCCTGAGCATTTCGCGAACTGTCCTCTGCAGGATCGCCGATAAAATCACGATGTTCGAGCTTCTCCAACTTGACGCTGCCGTTGGCGCCTCTGCTGAAAATAGCGCCGGTGATCTGCTGAGAACCCAGCGTCAAAGATATAATTCGATCATCTGCCATGATTTACTTTTCCAATAGGAATACGGAGCGTGAAAATATTAAATAAAGAGAACGAGCCTGGCCGGCGCTTACTTTTTGGCACTCTGTGCGTATCGATCGATCCAAAGCAGCGCGAACGGTGTCTCATCTTTAGAGAGAACCCCCGCCACAGTTCCAGCCTGCCAGAATTTTGCCTTGGAACCACTCATTGAAGAGGCACCACCGATGATGACACCGTTGTAGTAAACTTCAACCCCCTGCGCGATGACAGAAGACGGCTGAAATTTCTTAAAGTCCCCCGTAATTTCTCCGAGCGTGCTGGGAGAGACATAAGCACTTGAATAATACTCGTCACCGGGAACGACATTGATGTGCTTCACATCACCGGTCAAAATGCGTGGTGAACCGCTCTGATCGCGGAATCCAACGTAATAACGAAACAACAACTCAGGGACGATATCATCTTCATCACCCTTAACCTCAAACTTCACTTCCAGTTCAAGCCACTCTCTTGGATTGGGAACATTCTTGTTCTTAACCCCTCCCGCTTGGAACTGAGGCGTAGGCTGAGCCTCAACTTCAGGCTCGTCGACTTTAATATCCCCTACCGCAAGTTGGATCTGAGACATTCCAGTGGTCGAAAATCCGAGGACTCCGATCAGTGTAAGCAAGGTAAGCAGTGATTTCATAATTTCAGATAAAAATTTACGAATGAGGTCAACCTGCCTCATCCTAACATCGTGACTCTACGATAGATATTTCAAAGAGGTAAAGACCCAAATCATATCATTTCGAAGATTTTTCTCAAAAAAGCCCAAAGGATTCGCGAATATCTTCTAAAGCGTAATATCAGGCTTTCCGCCACATAAAAAATCACTTTAAAGAAAGTTCCCTCTCTCTTCGAGTTTCTGCGCCGGTTGATAGTGATTCCTCGTCACCCTGTCAATAAAATCGGGAAAATTTCGGCATTTTTTCAGAGGCCTCTTCAACGCCCTCACCTTAACGCAATCGCCACTACCGTTTGAACCGGGAAGCGACCGGCGTCAGCGCCCTCATTTGCTACGGGAAAACATCATAGCATTACCACAAAATGTCCCACCGGCGCACCTTCTACCGCAATGCTGCGCGGCCCGCAAACTCAGGGAAGGAGAAACACCTCCACAATCCGCCCGGCTGCACCCGCGCTGGCAACACCCTCCCCTGATACCTCGACAAGTGAATCGGCGGGAACTCCACCCACCCTTAGAAAACTGGCGAGAAAATTCGCCCTGTTTTCCGCAATCGCACGGTTCGCCTCCTTGAATGCAGTGTCATTCGCCTGCCCTCTTATCTCGAATCTCGCGCCTGAATTCTTTTTCAGCTTCCCCTGAATCCACTTAAGCGCCAGCTCCCGCCCCTCGAGATTTGCCGCAGAATTCACTTCGTAATTCACGCGGAAAATTTCAGGCGCCTCAGCTGCATCAGATAGATCAGCTTCACCAATCCTCTTTGCCTCAGCCATCTGCGCCTCCACCTTCTTCAACTCAGCCTTCCTCGCTTCAGCTTTCTTCGCGACCTCTCTCTTTTTCGCCGCATCCGCATCGCGCTTGATTTTTGTTTCCAACTCCCGAATCCTCGCATTGGCGGCTTGCAAATCACGCTTCAATTGACCCACCTCTTTACCGGATCCCTCCTTCTTCCGGCGCGCACCGGGAGACTTCTCAAGCAACCTCTCCAGCCGGTTGATTTTTTCAGTCTTCTCACCCAATTCCTGATGGGCGACATGAAGACTCTCTCTCGCCTTATCCAGATCCGCCTCAGCCTGCGCGAGACGCTCTGCCGTTTCCGTGGGGGCAGCGATAACTATCGAAGCCTGACAGAATACCCAAAGACTGAAAATCGATGCTGAAAACAATCTGAAGGACATGCCGCAATATTGGCCGAATTGAGCCCTCCCTGGCAACTCCGGAATGATGCCATTCTGAGGAGAGGCCGACTCACTCTCTCCTCCTTCTGAACGATCCGCCGACTCAGCGATCGTCGTCTTCCTCCAACTCGACATCCACACGGATACCATTGAGCTGAGCGGATGCAATTGCGAGGCTGCGAATTGCACCAATCGTCTTGCCACCTTTTCCAATGACACGACCGGCATCATCGGGGTGAAGACGAATCTTATATAGGTGGCGATCTCCCGAAATCTCGTGGAGAACGCTCGCCTCGTCGGGGTGGTTGATCAATTGAACGACCACGTATTCGAGAAACTCATGAACGGCGAGACCTGCTTCCATTTTCCCGAATAAAATCCCCCGACGCCGGTGACGTCAGGGAAATTGCGCTGCAACAGCTGCCTGCTTACGCAGAAGCAGCCTGACGAGCCTTTTTGATGAGGCTGCGAACTGTTTCAGAAGGCTGAGCACCTTTTGCGATCCACTCGTCGGCCTTTTCGAGGTCGATTTTGTAGTCGTCCGTGTCCTTGAGAGGGTCGTATGTGCCGAGGAGCTCGATAAAAGCGCCCTGACGACGAGCACGAGCATCAGCTACAACGATTCGATAAAAAGGCTTATCTTTTGATCCTTCACGTCTGAGTCTAATCTTAACCATTTTCCTAATCTTTGTAGAAAGCCCCGCTGCCCGGGGAAAGCAAAAATGCCCCGCAGATGGCGGAGCGAGAGACTTGATACGGTCTTCTAAAGAAAAATCAACCGGTAGTTTCAGCGTTTTTACGAACAATTTTCCCTCAAAGCCCGGAATTCTCCTCGCAATTTGCTCCTAACACCATTTCAATTCCCCTCATGGCCCTTGAGGAATCAGAAATCGCAGAATACGCCGCGAAAGTTAAACAATTGACCGACGCCCTCAATCAAGTGCTCTTTGGACAGGAGGATTTAGTCAATCAAGTCGTCACCGGTCTGCTCGCAAGAGGCCACATTCTCCTTGAAGGCCTCCCGGGACTGGGAAAAACGGAGCTCGTCAAAGGTCTCTCCAAATGCCTCGATCTCGACAACAAGCGCATTCAGTTCACCCCCGACCTGCTCCCCGGCGATATCACGGGGAACCCTGTCCTCCAGGAAACGGAGAAAGGACGCGAGTTTGTTTTTCAGAAAGGGCCCCTCTTTGCCAACCTCGTCCTTGCCGACGAAATCAACCGCGCCTCCCCCAAAACTCAGTCCGCCCTCCTTGAAGCGATGCAGGAACGCCGTGTTACGGTATTAGGTACCACGCACGAGCTTCCCAACCCGTTCTTCGTTATCGCAACGCAGAACCCGATCGAGCAGGAAGGCACCTACCCGCTCCCCGAGGCGCAGCTGGACCGCTTCCTCTTTAAACTCGAAGTCTATCGCAATCCCGTCGAGACCTTGGAAAAAATCGTTTTGAACCGCGAAATCGGAGTCGAACCCACCGTGGAGAAAGTGATGACCGGTGAGGAACTCGCCACCATCACCGAAGCCGTGCGTGAAATTTATCTTCCCGACGTCGTCGCCAATTACATCGCCCGCATCGTCGACGGCACCCATCGCGGACAGTCGAAATGCGCCGATGCCATCAAATTCGGAGCGAGTCCACGAGCCGCACTTGGTCTAGCCTCCGCAGCGAAGGCCAAAGCGCTCATTGAAGGGCGCATCAACACCAGCTTCGAGGATGTCGCCGCCGTTGCCGCTCCAGTCCTCCAGCATCGCATCATTCTCGAATACGAAGCACGCATTGAAGGTCGCACCAGTCGCGATGTCGTCGACGAGCTCCTCCAAGAGATCCCGCGACAGGAACTGGATCTTCCCTCGACCCTGAAAGACAGCTGATCAGAAAACGGTCTTAAGTTTGCAAGATTCCTTCCCAAAAGCGCGTTCCTTCTTCACCATCCGATTTTCATGCCGTCCCCATTGAAATGCCTCACCCTCAGTCTCGCGTGTCTCCTCGCGGGGAGTTTCGTGACGGCACAGGAGGAGATCGCTAAGATCACCTACCCGAAGGTACGCGACACTTCCGCAATGGTGGAAAGCGTCTTTGGAAAAGCGGCCCGCCAGGGTGCTCTGCCCTTCCGAATCACGATTCGCAACAATTCCGGTGCCGATCGCCTATGGGTAGTCACCCTCAAAGAAGGCAACAGCTCGCGGAAACTGAGCACCGAATCCCGGTTCCAGTTTGCCGTAAAAAACGGCACCGAGATTCAGGAAGACGTCATCTTCCACTTCGCTCCTGCCTTTCTCGCCTACGATTACCGCAATCTGGAAGTCACGATCACCGCAAACGGCCTCGACCGCTTCAGCCGTAGCAACGGTGACCAAACCAACAAACGATATCCCAAACTCGCCCTCAGTAAGCCGATCGCGCAGCGAAATATCACGAAGCTGAACGACCTCGTAAAAAAGGACGACTCTCAGAACCACTATTTCGGCCACTCGTTCGAAGCGGGCTACCTGCCGACGAACTGGATCGGCTACTCCGCGCTCGACGGCCTTCTCATCGATGTCGACAGTCTCGCCGAAATCTCCACCGCCCAGCTTCAGGCGCTGCGAACCTGGGTAAGGTTCGGCGGCAACCTTGAGATCTTTTTCACCGATGAGGACGAACTCGGAAAAATCCCGAAAACGCTTCTGGAGGAACCGAATCTCAGAAAATCCACCGACGTGAGTCTCGGTCGCATCAGTGTTCGCAAGTGGAATGGCTCGGTCCTCGATTCGAGACTGATATCAAAAAGCGGCCCTCTCTTGAGAAGCTACAAACCCCGTGACAAATCCCTCTCCGACGACTTCTCCAACAACTGGCAGCTCCAGAAGCGCTTCGGTATCAAAACCTTCAACCCCGTTTTCGTTTTCGTTCTCCTCCTCCTTTTCGCCATCCTCGTCGCACCGGTGAATCTCTTCGTCTTTGCGAAAAAGGGCAGACGTCATCGCCTTTTCATCACCACGCCCATCATCTCGCTCGCCGCCTGCGTCATTCTCATCGCCGCGATCTTCCTCATGGACGGCCTCGGCGGAACCGGTCTCCGGGCCATTTTCGCCGACCTCCAGCCGGGACGAAACGAAATGCGCCTCTACACCACCCAGGAGCAAATCAGCCGCACCGGTGTGATGATCAATCAGGGCTTCGAAACCGAAATCCCCTACGACATCAATCCCGTCGACCTGCCTTCCAGCACCTACAACCCCTTTTCCCGCAGCGGCAGCCAGTCCACTCTCTACGAGATCGTAAATACGGTTTATCAGGGAGGCTTCTTCCGGAGCCGGTCAGAACAGGGCTTTGCGATTCGCGCCGCAGCGGCAACCCGCTCACGAATCGAGAGTGCAGGGTTCAACGACGGCATCCCTGTGCTTACCTCCGCCCTCGACACGGGCCTCAAAGAACTCTTCTATCGCGATGAAAACGGCAAGGCCTGGTCATTGCCGCCAAACACGACCGTCGCCTCGGGAAGCCAGATCCCGCTGCAGGAAATCACCGACGACGAGTTCGAAGAATGGCTTTTTGCAGCGAATGACGTTTTTGACGCCACGCTTAAAGAGCAAATCAAAACCCTGGGCAGAGAACCCAATCGCTTCTTCGCCAAAGTGCTCACTCCCGAAGCCTTTGCCCTCCCGACCCATCCCGGTATCGAATGGGAAGACACCCAAATGCTGCTTACGGGGACGCCGCTGGAAAAAGGAAACCTCACCGACCCGGAAGCCGGATCACCAACATCGACCAATGAGTGACTTGAGCGAGACCCCATCCGAAACCGCGGAAACGGCAGTGCTTCCGGCAGGCCCGCCAACGACGCCTGCAATCGAGGTGACCAACCTCTCCCGCTGGTTCACCGGCGTGCACGCCGTCAACGACATCTCTTTCACCGTCGAGCGCGGACAGGTCATCGGCTTTGTCGGAGCAAACGGAGCCGGCAAAACGACGACGATGCGCATCCTCGCGACCCTCGACTACCCGAGCGGTGGGACCGCGAAGATCGCCGGCTACGACGTCATCAAATACCCCGGCGAAGTCCGCAAACGCATCGGCTGGATGCCCGACCACTACGGCACCTACAACAACATGACCGTGCTCGAGTATCTCGACTTTTTCGCGAGAGCACTCGGCTACAAAGGACAGGAGCGCATCGAGCGGATCGCCGACGTGATGGATTTCACCGATCTGGGGAGCCTCTCTGACCGGCTCATCGACAAGCTCAGTAAAGGCATGGGCCAGCGCCTCTGCCTCGGACGCGCCCTCATTCACGACCCGGAGGTGCTCATTCTCGACGAACCCGCTGCCGGCCTCGATCCCAAGGCACGTGTCGAACTGAAACACCTCATCCGCATCCTTGCGGAGGAAGGAAAAACCGTCTTCATCAGCTCGCATATTCTCTCCGAGCTCGATGAAATGTGTGACTCGCTCCTCTTCATCAATCAGGGGAAAATCATCCACCACGGCACCTCCGAAAGCCTCAGGAAAGGCTCGGCGGAAACCTCGCTCATCGAAGTGCAGCTCGCGAGCTCCCCCGAACGCCTGCAGGAGTGGGCCGCCCTCGCCCCTAACGTTACCTTTAAGGACGCCACTAAAAACGGTGGTCGCATCGAAGTTGATTCCGTCGACGACGAAGTCATCGCCACAGTGCTGCGCCGCATGATCAAAGACGACCTTCCCGTGACCGATTTTCACCTCCGCGAACGACGACTCGAGGACGCCTTCATTGAAATCCTAGGAGAAATCGAAGCATCCGGCACCCCCATCGTCAGCTAACCCTATCAAGCCCACCACCCAACAGGGTCAAATCACCGACCTGCCCCTATCAAGTCCACCCTTCTCACCGTTTACGCCACGCAATGGCTCCATGAGCAAACCTTCCTCCAGTCCCCCTGATCCGATCGGCGAGTCGATGACCGATTTCCCGGCGCGTCTCAGCCCGATGCTGGTGAAGGAACTGCGTCAGGGCATGAGAACGAGTCTGTTTGCTGTCGCATTCATTCTCCTCCAGACCTTCATGGTTCTTTGCTTCGTCGCGAACATCGCTGATCCCGGCTCCAGCGACGCGAATGGCTTCTTCTGGTTTTTTATCATCACGACCCTGCTCGTGGTTCAACCGTTGCGGGGATTCAACGCTCTCAGCTCCGAGTATCAGCTCAACACGATGGACCTGATTCAGCTCACCAAGCTGAGCGGCTGGCGCATCACCCTCGGCAAGTGGACCGCGCTCAACGCGCAAACGCTGCTTTTCGTCACCGGAGTGCTGCCCTATCTCGTGATGCGCTATTTTTTCGGAAACGTTGATCTCATTCTCGATCTCGTCACGATACTCCTTCTCGGTCTCGGCTCCGCACTCGCCAGCGCGATCACGATAGGTTTTTCCGTCTTCAAAAATTTCCTCCTGCGTGGAGTCCTCGTCGTCGGTTCAGCGATCGGAGTGATCACGCTTTTTTTCCTCGTGAAGGAGGAAGTCTTCCGAAGTGGAATCAGCTCAGACGAAGCGGCCACTCTCGCCCTCCTCGCAGTTTGCAGCCTCTACGGGTGTTTCTTTTTCCTCGCCTTCGGAGCAAGTCGCATCGCCTATCAATCCGAGAATCTGGCCACCACGAAGCGACTTGCAGCGCTCACGATGTGTGGAATTGCCTACTGCTTTTTTCTTCTCCCAGTCGATATCGGAGCGATTATCATGGCGGCCAGCGCCGTCGTCCTCAGTTTTGCCGTGATAGATGCAGTGACAGAGGCGCTGCCCAACTACGCGCGCGTCCTCATCCCCTTCCGGAAGAACTTTCTCACCCGGGGATTCGCGCTCTTCTTCGCTCCCGGCTGGATCAGCGGACTCGGCTTCTTCTGCCTCGCCGTCGCAGCCTGGTGGGCCGGATTCGGACTCCTCAATCTACACACTGGTGACGGCCCCTCCGGGATCGATGAATGGGTCGCGATTCTATCAGGACCCAACCTCCTCATCTTCCCCCTCGTCATCATCCAGCTCTTCTTTCACCGCCAGACCTCAAGTCAGTTCACCTTCGGCATCTACGCCTTCACCCAGGCCTGCCTCCTCGTCATTTCCATGCTCGTCCTCGTCATGGCCAACGCGATCCGCCACTACGAAGATCTCATCTACAGCGTCCTCCCGCTTCCCTCAGTGCTCCTCTTTGCCTCAGCCGATGGAGAAGCCAATAAGCCGATCTTCCTTTACATCGCACTGATCACGACGGCGTTATGCCTTCTCGTCCCCCGGATTCGTAGCCACGCGCAATACCGCGATTTTTTCAAGCATCTCAAGTGATCCATGGCCGACGTTTCCACAGAGTTCGATCTCAATGCGATTGCCGCACGGGCAAGGCGTTATGCGGAACTGTTCACCCTGCCGCTTAAAGACCGCAACTGGCGGGGCAGCGCCGGCGAATTCTCAGGTTCCGGCGTCGGCAGCTCGCTCGACTTTCAGGACCACCGCAACTACCTCCCCGGAGACGATCCCCGGCACATCAACTGGCAGGCCTACGCCCGGACCGGCAACTACTCGCTCAAACTCTATCGGGAGGAAGTGAGGCCTGTCGTCGAGATCATTTTCGATGTGTCCGACTCGATGTTTTCCGATCCTGACAAAGCGACGCGAGCGCTCGAACTCTTTTACTTCGCGAGTGCCTCCGCCGAAAAATCGGGAGCCTCGACTCACGCCTATCTTTCAAAGGGGCCACGATGGAAGCCACTCGAACCCGGCACCATCTTTTCCCATCGCTGGGAACAGGTCGCCGGGGAAATGCCTCAAACCGAAGCGTCGGCCTCACCGAACCTCATGGCGATTCCACTGCGGGCACGATCGTTGCGGGTTTTCATCAGCGATCTTCTTTTTCTCTCCGATCCCGGGCCGACGATGCAGGCGCTCCTTCACCACAGCGGTCGCGGCATGATCCTCTCTCCCTTTGTCCGCGAAGAGTCGAATCCCGACTGGGAAGGCAACTACGAGTTCATCGACACCGAAAGCCGCACCAGCCACGACCGTCGCATCGACCGCACCGTTCTGAGACATTACCTTGAGGCCTACCGTCGTCATTTCGCCCGCTGGAAAGCCGCAGCAATCCGCGCGCAATCGCCTCTCGCCCGCATCCCCTCCGAAACCGCATTTGAAGCCGCCATCAACCTCGAAGCCGTCCCCTCCGGCGCCTTAAATCTAGTGTAAATAGAGCTCGAAGATCGAGGACAAGACAACGGAACGAGTTTCGTTCCGCTACGCCAGGCACCCGAAAGCCAAGCCACTTTTTACCTTTCACCTCTCACCTTTTACAGCGCGAAGCGCTATGCCCGTCATTTTCGCCAACCCTCTCGGATTCCTTGCCCTTCTCGGGATTCCTGCGATTCTTCTGATTCACTTTCTTCAAAGAGAATCCCGGCGGCTGCCTGTCAGCACCCTGTTCCTTCTCGAACACATCGACCGGCAAAGCATCAAAGGACGGAAATTCGATCGGCTCCGCAGCTCGATACCGCTCTGGCTCCAGTTGCTCTCGGTTCTCATTCTGACCTGGCTCCTCGTGCAGCCGCGCTGGACGAGCGAGCGCTCCGTGCAGCGAGTCGTTCTCATCATCGACAGCTCGGCCTCGATGGCGGCATTCAAAGACCGGATCGCCGATGAACTCACCGCGGCAATTCCCCCGCTCACGAGCGCCGTGGCGACGACCGAGTACCGACTCGTCGAATCTCAACTCCGTGGCGACAACCTCTACAGCGGCACTGAGTTTTACGAACTCCTCACCGCGCTGGAGTCGTGGAATCCCTCCGACAGCGCGCACTCACCGGAAACGGCCCTGCGCGTTGGACGGAGCCTCGCGGGATCGGAGGGCACCCTCATCTTCGTGACCGATTATCCCCGCGAAACTCTGCCCTTCGGGACAGCCCAACTCAGTATCGGCGATGCGATCGACAACGTCGGCTTTGCCGGCCACCGCATTGAGAGCGACGGAGCGGAAACCTCCTGGCAGGTTACTGTCCGGAATTACTCCAAAAATCCCCAGTCACGCGAATGGCTTCTCGCGGCTGGAGAACAACGCACCGCCTTCCGAACGATCGATCTCGGCCCCGGCGAAACGCGAATCCTCAAAGGGAAATTCCCTGCCGGTGCCAAACAGATTCAGCTGATCATTAAACCGGACGCGTTCCCTCTCGACGACGAGCGCTTCCTTCTCATTCCCGAAGCGAAGGAACTCACCGTTTCCCGAACCGGCGATGCCAACATCGAAGCCTCCGTCGCCGGGATCATCGAGAGCCTGCCAAACACACCTCAAAGCGCTCCGGGCGAAACACCGGATCTCGTTTTCGCGACCTACAATCCCCTTTCCCCGGCACCGCTGCCGCCGCGCTCGATCACCTTCCTCAACCAACAGCAGGTTCCGCAGGCCTATTTTTCCGGTCCCATCGTCAGGTCGAATCATCGTCTCATGAAGGATCTCGACTGGCAGGGGCTCATCGCGAAAAAGACAGCGGCACTTCCCTCGATCGAGGGTCAAACCGTGTTGCTTTGGCAGGGCGAGCGACCACTCATCATTCTGCGCCGCAGCGAGGGAGTAAGGCAACTCATTTTCAATTTCGATGTCCTCAACTCCAACGCGGCACGGCTCCCCTCATTCATCGTTCTCATTCATCGTTTCGTGAACCAGCTCCGAACCGAAAAAGTCGGCAGTGAATCAGCCAACGTCGAATTGCGACAGGATTTGAAAATTGCGATCACGACCGGCGAAGACGCCGCAGATCTGAGCATCAAAACCGCCGGGAACGTCACCGGGATTTCTCCCGCCGGGGCGGGATCGCTCAAGGCACCGAACACGCCCGGATTTTTCGAGATCCGTCAGGGCGGCGAACTGCGTTTTCTCGGAGCCGGCAACTTCGCCGACACGAGAGAAGCCGACTTTTCCGAAGCGGCCCCCTACTCCGAACTCAAAGCCCTTCCCGCGATGATCACTGAGAACCGGACCGTGAACGATCCCCGCTGGCAAATCTGGCTGCTCGTCATTCTCGCCGCGATCTTAACCGCATGGGCACTGATCAATCGAAGCGATCACCGCAAAGAACCGGGACTTCGATCGCAGGCATAGACAACGGTGTCCTCACATGAGTATGAGCCTCACCCGCTGATTCTCCTGTCGCTTCTCGCTCCGCCAGTTCTCTCTGCCGCGGTTGCCGGGCAGAAATTCGGAATGGAAGGTATTTCAGTGACGAGACTGAAATCACTCACCGTCCTCGATATCATCAGTAACTAACACGCATCGAAAACCATCCGCTCTCGTGCCGGAGCCCGGCAAGCCACGCAAGCGCTCCGATAACTTGATCGACCCCGGAGCAAAATCGATCCAGGAACTTCCCCGCCTCACTCGATTTATCTTTTCCCCGGAGTACCAGTCGTCGCACCATTCCCAAACATTTCCGCTCAGGTCATACAGACCGAATTGGTTCGGTGAAAAGCTTCCCACAGGGGCGGTTCGAGTATAACCATCGTTGTAGTTTGTCACCACTTTGCGATTGGGAGCATTTGGCAAAGGTGCATCCCGACATTCTTCGCCAAAGAAATTTCCAGCTCCGACTGGCGGTGGATACTGACGCCCCCACGGAAACAGAGGACCATTCGTATCCTTCTCGACAGGAAGCATCCCGGCATCCTCCTCTCCTCCAATCCCCATCGCACAGCTCCACTCGTGATCAGTCGGCAGCCTGTAACGCTGATTCTCTCCGATAAAACCCTTTTTCCGCTCCACTTTGGTTAACCAATCACAGAAAGCAACGGCATCGTTCCAACTCACAAAAACAACGGGATGGTCTCCTGTTTGTCCAAAGTCGGGTTTGGCCCAACCGTGTTTCGGATTGTCGATCAAGAACCGCGTGTAGTCCTCGTTCCGCGTTTCCCAGATACTGAAGAGAACTTCTGTTCCGTCGCCGGGACCGCCAACGATGGGAACCGGCGCAAATTTTAATCCGATGCTGTTGACGTGATACTTTCCCTCACTGTGCGGGCTCATCGTGGGTCCCAATTCGCCGACTGCCACCGGCATATCCCGTGTCCCCTGTCTTTCAAAAATGGGTGATGAGCTCAGCTGGCTTGCCCCCAATCCGATCGAGACCAGCAGCAAAGCGGCGCCTACCGCTGCCCATTTTTTCTTCCGTTTCGGGTTCTTCGCTCGAGCCAGCTCAGTGATGCCTTCAGCAGCGCCGGCGTGTGAAGGCTCCAACTCAAGGCACTTTCGAAACAATTCATCAGCCCTGACCCGATCGCTTTCCTTTCCCGACTTCTGCCAGAGGCCGAGGTGAGCCAGCCCGCAAGCGTAGAGAATATCCGCCGAGTAAGGAGCAAGGATGACCGCTTCCTCCAGATCGACGACCGCTTCCTCGAAATTCCCCTGCTCGAGGAAATTACGTCCCCGCACGGAATGTTCATTCAACCTCTCGCCAAGCTTCTCCCAATCAGCCTCAGTCAGCCCGCTTTTCAGAGCAATTTTTCGAAGCGCCTCTTCATCCAACTGCTTACCACCCTCCTCCAGCTCAATCTCCAACGCTTTCTTTAGAAAAGCGGAAAGCTCAGCCGACCTCCGTTCATCGTCATCCATACATAGGAAAATTCTATTTACGGCGAACAAAGGCAAGCAAAAACGGGAAGGAGCAAACGGCCCACTAGCATAGTGTCAAAGCGCAGCTCCCCCCCCAAAATGAGGAGCTGCCATTTCCGACTATCACTTTCCACCCGTTTTCGAATAGTGATGCATCATCCCGACAAACACGTCGCACCCGATTGCATTGTGACGGAGAAACTCCCGGGCAACTCTCAATTTAGCAATCAATCCCGCGTCGCGGGATCGCTGAGGGCTGGAATGCCGCGAAAGAGTCCGGGGCGATGATTTTATTTTCGATAGAGTTCTCGTATTCATTACGAAACCATCATCCCATGATTCGCAGACTATAACAGATACAGACAAAACGTTTGTGATGCAGTACAGTTAATTTGTATCAATCTGTACTGGTATGAAGCGGGGGCATCTGTATCTGGAATGCTCCATCAAGGTATGGATTCTTTCCCCGTGCCATGAAACAATCGACCCGCAACGCTGACCCCAAGTATCAACAGATCGCCGCAAAGGTGGAGGATCTTATCTCCGCCGGAACCTTCCGCGCCGGAGACCGACTGCCCTCAGTGCGCTCCCTGAGCCGGGACTGGAGCGTCAGCGTCACCACCGCGATCGGCGCCTACAGCCTTCTCGAAGACAAAGGAGTCGTCGAAGCCCGGGATCGCTCCGGCTATTTTGTCCGCCCCAAAGTAATTGCAGCCGACCGGCTACCCCGCCGGACGAGGGCGGAAGGCGCCAAAGGGGCACCCGTCAGTATCAGTTCCGCAGATATCACCGAAGACGTGATGGACTCGACCTGTGCTCCCGGTGTCGTCCCTTTCGGGGCGGCGGTCCCCTGCGACGACATTCTTCCGACCTCGAAACTGATGACGCTTTATCACTCGGTGATCCGGTCGGAAGGCGCGACCTCTTTTCAGTATGCAATGCCACCGGGACGGGAGGATCTGAGAATTGAAATCGCGAAGCGACTCATTGAATGCGGTATCGCTGTTTCGCCGGAGGAAATCATTGTCACCTCAGGAGCGATGGACGCGATCCTTCTCGCCATCAAATCCTTTTGCGAACCCGGAGATGTCGTCGCGGTCGAGTCCCCCACCTATTTCGGTATTCTGAGCCTCGTCAAAGAACTCGGGCTCAAAGCGATTGAAGTCCCCGTGCTCGCTGACGACGGCGTCTGTGTGGATGCCCTTGAGGAGGCTTTCAAAAGCCATCCCGTGAAAGCCTGCATCCTCCAACCGAATTTTCACAACCCGATGGGATCGGTCATTCCCACCGACTCAAAACGCCGCATCGTGGAACTCGCGGAGAAACACCGCGTCACCATCATCGAAGACGATCTCTACGGAGATCTCTTTTTCGGAGCGAAACGCCCCCCGGCTCTCAAAGCCTTCGATCCCGGAGAAGTCGTGATCCATTGCGGCTCTTATTCGAAAGCGCTCGCACCGGGATTGCGCGTCGGATGGATTCTTCCCGACTCGCGGTACCATCGCGTCAAAAATCTGAAATACGCCACCTCCATCGCCAACGCAACCGTTTCCGAAATGGTCGTCGCCGCTTTCCTCAAAACCGGAGGAGTGGATCGTCACCTCCGGAAAATCCGGAAAATACTGGCACAGCAAACCCTGCAAATTCGCGAAGCGATACTCAGGGAATTTCCCGAAGGAACCCGAATTTCAAATCCGAAAGGGGGCTTTGTTCTCTGGTGCGAAATGCCGGACGGTTTCGATTCCGAAAAATTCTCCGTCGCAGCCCTCAACCGGAAAATCAGCATCGTCCCCGGAACCCTTTTTTCCGCGACCTGTGGGCTCCGGAATTTGTTCCGCATCAGTTGCGGCTCCCCCCTCGATGAACGTTCTCAACGGGCCATAGGAATCCTCGCCCGCCTTGCGCAGGCACAACTGGACGGGAAATAGGATTCAGCAGTCAGTGGTATTATCCCCACGAAAACGGGATACAAGCAGGCTCGCCAGCGGGCGCTTGAACCTCTACATTCCGGGCATGAAGTCTGAAAAGCCCTCCAATCCGATGAATCGTCGCCATTTTCTCCGGTCCGCCGCCGCGCTCGGTTCCGGCGTTATCGCATCCAACGCCGCCACGGTCCGCGCCGCCACTAACAAGAACAGCAAGCTCCGCATTTTCCAAATTGGAACCGGTGGCATCGGCGGGATGCAGCGGAAAGGTCTCAAGGGCCACCCCATGGTCGAATTTGCCGGTTTCTGCGACGTCGATGAAACAATGTTTTCCCGGATCGAAGATTACCACGGCACCCCCTGGAAAGTGACCGATTACCGCGAAGCCTTTGCGAACAAAGCGGGCGACTTTGACGCCGTCATCGTCGACACACCTGACTTCAACCACTGCCCCATGATGGTGACCGCGCTCAAGCACGGAAAGCATGTCTACGGTCAGAAGCCGCTCGTTCACCAGCTCGATGAGCTCCGCACGATTCGCGAAGCACTCGCGGCACGTCCTGACCTCCACACACAGATGGGTAATCAGCGCGCTTGCACCACCGGCCGGATGCAAGCGGTCGAGATCTTGAAATCCAACACTCTCGGACGTCCTCTCGAGGCACACATCTGGACCGGCGGAATGAGCCGCGGCACCTACTTCGTCGATCCATGGAGCCCCATCACTGAAGGCACAGCGATCCCCGAGACGATGGACTGGGATCTCTGGAACGGTGTCCTCACCGAAAAAATGCCTTACAGCGAGGACCTTCACCCGAGACGCTGGCGCTCTTACTGGGAGACAGGCGGCGGTATGCTTGCCGACTGGGGTTGCCACCTCATCGATGTGCTCTACTTCGCCTACGATCTCGAGGCCCCCGAAGCGGTTCAGACCAACACGATGAAACCATCGAACGATTGTCACACCGGATACAATCAGTCCATGATCACCTACCCCGGTGGCGACAAATTCGCAGGAGACAAGTTTGTGCTTCACTACAACGACAGCAACATTCGCCCTTCATTTGCCTCGCTCGGACTGCCGGTTTCAAAAATCACATCGACCTGCACATTGGTTCTTTGTGAGGAAGGCGCTCTTCTCGTCGAACCGGGAGGCAAGATGGAAATCTACCGCAAAGGCAAACTCGTCGAAAACGAAAAAATGCCTGAGGTCGCGCCACGTGATCACTGGAAGGACTGGGCCGATTGCTGCCTCGGGAACGACAAGCCGCTCTGGACGCGTTTCGATATCGGCTCACGCATCACCGAGCCCGCTCTCCTCGCTACCAAAGCAACCCGCTTCCCCGGCGAGGAACTGCACTGGGACGCAGCGAACTATCGCTTCACCAATCACGAGCAGGCGAACAAAGAAATCCTCTCCCGCACCTACGGCGAGGGCTTTGCTCCTCCTGCACTGAGTTAAACTGGCGCGGATATTTTCGAGAACATCTCGAACCCTGCGCTTCAGTTGGTTGTGCCTGCCACGGCTCGCCAGCCAGCTGGAGACAAAAGGGAGAGAAATAAAAAAACTTCGTGAGACTCGATGACTCCGGAACATTACCCCGTAGCCATTGAGTTTTCCCCCCCCCCTATGTTGCCCCCCTATGAAAACGATTTTCTTTATTCTCTCCGCCGCACTGACCCTCGTGGCAGTGCAAAGAACATCCGCAGCCGAAGCGGAGAAACCGAATATTCTATTCATCTTCTCGGATGACTGGGGATGGGGTGACCTTTCCTGCCACGGTCATCCTTATGTGAAGACGCCGAACATCGATCGTCTCGCCGCTGAGGGCACCGACTTCCATCGCTTCACTGTGGCGAGCGGGGTTTGTTCACCGAGCCGGACAGCGGTGATGACCGGGCATTTCCCGGCCCGTTACAACATCGACGGCCACTTTGCCTGGCCCTCAAACAATAAGAAGCGGGGCATGCCTGACTGGCTCGACACAGAAGCCCCTACCCTTCCCCGATTTCTGCAAACAGCAGGCTATGCAACCGCGCATTTTGGAAAGTGGCATCTCGCCAACAACATGATCCCGGATTCACCGCTCCCCGACGCCTACGGCTACGATGAATATGGAGCCTTCAACTGCGCCGGCGAGCAAATGCCGGTTCACGAGGATGCGCTGCACGCCAATGCCTTCATTGAAAAATCAGTCGAAGCCGGAAAGCCGTTTTTCATCAATCTCTGGGTCCACGAACCGCACACCCCGTTTCACACCGTGCCCAAGTATGAGTGGCGCTTTCGCGATATGGAGAGCAAGCCCGATGCCATTTTTGCATCAGTTCTCTCTCATGCCGATGACCGCATTGGCGAAGTGTTGGACACGCTTGACCGACTCAACATCGCTGACAACACCCTCGTGATCTTCAGCTCGGACAACGGTCCCGCGAGAGCATCCAGGTCCGGCGAACTCAAATTGGGATACGACACCGCCACCGGAGCCGGTTGGGGCATCAACGCAGCTAAAGGCATTACGGCAGGGCGCAAGGGCTACAAAGCCTCCCTTTTCGAAGGTGGCATCAACGTCCCTTTTATCGCGCGCTGGCCCGGAAAAATTGCAGCAGGCGCTGAGAACAAAGACGCGCTCATCTCGGCGGTTGATCTTCTTCCCACATTTTGCGACCTCGCCGGTGTCGAACTCCCGGCGGAATACCAGTCCGACGGCGTGAGTCAGGTTGCCGCACTGACCGGAGAGGCGGAAGCGAAGATTCGCGATAAGCCACTTTTCTGGAAAGCCCAGACGCGATCGGCTCCCGGGAAGAATTCATTCCACTGGGTTGCCTACGCGATCGTCGATCAACAGTGGAAACTCGTCTCGAATCACGACGCCACTTACACTGAGCTTTACGACCTCGTTGCAGACCCGCTTGAGGAGACCGATATCAAGGCGGACCATCCCGAAGTCGTATCGCAACTCCTTAAGAAAATCGAAGACTGGAAAGCCACCCTGCCACCGAAACCGACCGGAAACGTCTTCTCCGAAGAGCGGAATTAAACACAATCCACGGAGAGGGCTACTGCCCGCTCACTTCCAGCTCGCCGGAGCGAAATTGCTTCCAGGGTCGGGCGAGTTCACTGGTGAGAATGAAGGTTTCATCCTCGGAAAGCGCAGCCTCTGGATCCGTGATCTTCAGCACCTCCCCGGTTTTATAGTTTCCAACCATTCCCCCGCTGCGATCAAACGGAAGCACGAGTGGATCCTTTTCCTCTTCCATCTCCTCATCTTCTTCGCCCTCAGCGGTCTTCTTCCCTTCTTTCGAATCTCCTGCCTCTTCAGCTTCCGGCTTCGGCTCAGGTTCAGGCTTGGCCTTCCTTTCGGGGAGGCGTTTGTCTAGAATGGCTTTGAGACAGATTCTCGTGAAATGATCGGAAAACTGGGATAGCTCGCCATCACCTCGAAACTCAATGGCCCCCATCCAGTTCGGCGTCATCGAGGCATATTTCTTTAAAATATGTTCAGCACTGTTCTCATTATGCCAGAGCTGGTGATTGTTAGTATACTCCCCCCAGATAAAGGCCATCGGGAGCGCTGCCGCCTCCGGGGACGGCTCCGCGTTGTAGAAGCCGCCTTTCGAAAAGACACCTCCGAGAATGATCTCCGGTTTCCAGAGAGCAAAATGATAAGCGAAGGCTGAGCCAAACCGATCCATACCGCACACAGCGATAGGGAGGTCATACATTTCGGGCTTATTCATCTCTTTAGCAAAGTTTGCTATCGCGGTCATGACCTGGGTTCCGCTTCCCTTTTCAGCAAACGCGAAACTGTCCATCACGGTGGGATCGAGCGAATCCATCTTGAAATCGTATGACAGAATCGCGAGGCCATACTTGGTTTGAAATTCAGCCCATGGCCCTTCCCCCCGGTCTCTTCCCCCCAGATTCTGCATAGAGCCTCCCAGGTCACCGACCGCGAGGAGAAGAATTCCACGCGGCTCGCCCAATGGCATCTGAAGTGCAAAGGTCTTTCCACCAACCACCGTATCGGACCATCCCATGTATTTGGACCTCTTTATTTTGCCATCTGTCACCGGTTGATCTTTTGCGAAGCTACCCAAATCCAGCGGAACGGTCTCTCCGGCAACGGCGCGCTCGTAGGCGGCAAAAATAAGCTTCTGATCACGCTCCAAAGCTTCAAGGTCCAGCTTGGCCCAGGGAATCCCGATGACGGGGCCATCGGCCACGGTTTGCGCGGTGAGTCCCTTCGGCGTCGCATCCTTGATCCCGAGAAGCTCCGCGGCCCTCCCGTTTGAACCTGTCAGGGTAATCGCTCCCGCATTCAGAATCACCAAAGCAAGCAAGATGGCGACGAGGATCCCCCTGACAATGAAGTTACCCGACAAACAAAACAAACGGCTCGCTTTCATAATAATTCCCTCAACCGGAGCGAATTATCACAAGTCAACGAATCGCCGACAAGATCATAATCGGGCCTGATCCGGCTACCTCAGGGCACCCAGGCAACAATCGGAGCACGGGGATCGCTCTTAATGCCGTGCCGGGTTTCAGCATCCGCGACCGCTTTCTGCCAGGCGGAAACGCCCCGCAGGGCACCGGTATCGCGGGAGGGAAAATCACGATGCACACCGACAACCGCCCCGCGGTCGAGAGCTGCCTGTATCCCGCGAATCTCTCGGCTCACATCCCGCTTAAACGAGGCAAACGTTATCCAAAGGGTTACCGGATCGGACTTCTTCCACCCTCGCTCAGTCACAGGAATTACGTATTTACACATCGGCTTTGATACCCCTCCACCGGTCTTATTCACAGAACCGGACTTCGTTCTCCATTCGTATCGCCCCGAGAGATCGGGATGGATCACGGCTTGAAACTCAAGTCGCTGCTTTTTGAGATGAGCCGGGGCCTCGCTGACATCTTTGAGAAGAAATGGCTCCGATTTTTTCAGACACCCCGTTGAGGCAAACAGCAACACGCCGACAACGCAGGAATACCAAATGGCTTTCATAGAAAAAGCGTGCCGAAACGCTGGTAAGACCATAATAAGGGCCTCCGGAGATTGTTCGGTGACTGAGTCAGAGAACAGGTTCCGCGATGGAAAAAGTTAGTCTCGCTCAACGTCCCGGCACGTAAAAACGCTACCCTCAGTCCGGAGCGTTTTCCAGCAAAACATCAATCTTCGGCCGGAGAATATTCCGAATCGGAAGCGCTTGCCCCGCTCCCGCTTTTCTCCATGAGCCAGACCAGCACCATCCCGAGGACGATAAAGGCGACCGCGATAAAAAGCTCTCCCGAAAGACCGGGGATAAACCAGTCGTAACCGGTCACTTTTTCCTTCCAACCTCCTTCAATCTCGAAACGAGTGATGATTTCACTCTTCCAGGGCCAGATAATGAGAAGTGAACCGGCAACAAACCCGGTGAGCAGCGCAACCGCAAGATCGTGAAATTCACGAAACACCCATGAAAGAAGACGACTCAAAAGAACGACTCCTAAAACCGCACCGATTCCAACGGGGATGAGCGTTTTCACCGCCTCGATCGAACCTGACTTCAGGCCGGAAACCGACTCAATCATGACGAGCTGGTAATTCCCTAACAAAAGGAGAACAAACGAACCGGAAAGCCCCGGAATGATCATGCTGGCCATCGCGACAACCCCGCACAAAAGCAGGTAGAGCGTGCTGTCGTTCTCTGAGGCCGGCTTCAACAACGACACTGCCACTGCTATCGCGGTGCCTGCAATCAGGGCAACGACACAGGCAGCAGTCCACTTTTTGACCTGTTTCCCGACAAAGTAGACCGAGGCAAAAATAAGCCCGAAGAAGAAGGCCCAGACGTGCACGGCGTGATTGGCGAACAGGTATTTCAACACCTCCGCCAGAGTCACGATGCTGGCGACGACCCCGAGTCCGATGAGAAACAGAAACTGAAAGTCGATCTTCTCTGCAAACTCGCGAAAGTTGCCCTTGAGCACCATTTTCAAAGCGGTTGCGTCGACCGCTTTGATCGCATTGATGAGCCGTTCGTAGATGCCCGTGATAAACGCCACCGTTCCACCGGAGACACCGGGAATGACATTGGCAGCCCCCATCGCGGCACCTTTGAGGAAATAGGAGAGCCCTTCTTTCATATATTTGTTTGAGCGGTAAAGCCTAACCGAACTCGGCCTGCATTTCCTTGAGCTGGCGCTTGATCGCCAGCTTCCGGGCACTGCTCATGCGATCGATGAAAAGCTTCCCGAAAAGGTGATCGGTCTCATGCTGGATCGCTCTCGCAAAGAGACCATCCGTTTCGATGACGAGAGTTTCCCCGTCGAGGTTCTGCACGGTCGCCTTGACCTCAGACGGGCGGACAATTTCACCACGCAGATCAGGGAACGAGAGGCAGCCTTCGGTGTCGCCTTCTTTCTCACCGAGGAATTCCAACTCGGGATTCACAAAAACAAGCGGACAGATCTCGTCGAGCGTCGTCTCTTTTCCATTCACGCGGAGGTAGCTGATGCACTCTTCATCGTGCGAAACATCCACCACCGCCAACTGACTGGAAACCCCGATCTGTGGAGCGGCAAGCCCAACTCCCTGAGCCTCATACATCGTTTCAATCATGTCCGTGGCGAGCGCACGCACCTCATCAGTCACTTCAGTGACGGGGGCTGCCGGCTTTCGGAGAACGGGGTCGGGGTAAAAGACAATCTTACGAATCATGGGAAAAAAGTATTACGCCTATCTTAACCCAATCTTTCAGCCCTCCAACGGGAAATTCAGGCGTCTGCGTCCGCCCTACTCCTTCAATACAATTCTCAACGGTAGATCGCCGATCTCGAGACCGGCCTCTGCCGCCGCATCCCACACCTTCACCATTGATCCGAGCGGCGCCCCTTCGTCCGCCTTCAATTCGAGCCGGGCTTCCGGTTGGTCGCTTCTGAAACGCTTCAGCGCCTCTGCGAGCTCTTCGACGGGGAGAATCCTCTCCCCGAGAGAGATTTGCCCGTCCGCGCTCAGCAATAGAACGACACGACGACTGGAATCCTCGCCACCGAGCACTTTTGTCGAGGACGGCAAATTGACCTTCAAGAGCGATTCGCGCGTTTTAAACGTCGTCGTGACGATGAAAAATATCAGCAGAATCGCAAGAATATCGATCAGGGTAATGATCGGCACAGCAGGTCGCTGACGTCTTTTCCGGTAAAAGTTCACAGCCGGGTCTCCGTAGTGGGCGGCTCTGAGCCACCCGTTTCGACTGCGATGGAATTGCCCCGCAGGATCCCATCCAGTTCTGTCGACGATTGCGACTCCACATCGTAAAGTGCCACGCCTCCGGCGCGATAAAACTCATGGAGAAGATGCCCTGCGATCACTTCGATTCGCGCCGCGATCCTTTCGAGACGGCGGGTGAAATACGAATGAAAAATCACGGTAATGACCGCGACGACCAGCCCCGCGATCGTCGTATTCAGCGCCACCGCAATGCCCGATGCGATCAGCGAAGGATCGGCAACGTCCCCTCTCTCGCCAAGCGTGGCAAAGACACCGACAAGGCCACTCACGGTTCCTAGCAATCCTAACAAGGGTGCAATCGTGATGACAACTTCGAGAACACCCATGCCGTTTTCCAGCTTCACCATTTGTTCTCGCGCGGTAGCTTCAATCGCGTTCCCGGCCTCTTCCCGGGAGGTGAATTCAGGAGAGAGGGCGATGCGTCCAATCCGCCCGATGGGACTGTCGCTCTGCTTCAGCGCCTCGTAGAGCGCCGCTGGTTCATCACTTTCAAAAACCTGATCGCAGCGAGCCAGATCGCCCCGCAATTCCGGCGGAATCACCGACTTCCACCTCAAAGTGAGGGAACGGTGAATACTCACGGCAATGGCGACGAAAGAGCAGGCCGCGATAAAGGCCATGAAAACGCCCCCCGAGAGGAGAAAGGCCCACACTTTTTCGTTCACAGAAGGATCGAGCATTACAGTCGTTTAATAGGTAATGATGTCGTAGCGAATTTCAAGGCCATCTTCCCCTACCGCTTCCGCCACTTCAGGCGGCATCGGCGGCAGGTCCGACTCGCGGATCGCCCGAAGCGAAATATCGAGCAAGGTGGCATTCGCCTCGTTCTTCGTAATTTGCAACTCTTGAACCTCACCGTTGGGATCGACGCGAAAGGTTAATTTTATCATCCCCCAGATCGCGGTTCCTTCCTTCTCAGCCCGATAAAGATGCCACTTTTTGGCAACCGCATCCCTCACCGCCTGCTTATACTCCCCCATCGCTGTTTTTTCAGCATCGACCGCGTTCTCCCCTTCCTTCGTCGCCTTGCCATTGCGATCATCCTCACGCCTCTCCTCGGAAAAGCCGTCATCCCCCTGATTGCCTCCGCCCGCTTCGGACCTGGCAGCAGGTGAAACTTCATCAGGAACGGGCGCGGCCTCCCCCGAGTCACTCTGCGTCACATAGATCTTTTCCTTTCTTTCATCCTCCCGAGAGATCGCGCCGACTTCCTGCGACGGGCCGCTCCCGGCACCTTTTCCACTTTGCGAAGAAGGGTTCCGGTCAATCTCACCCTCACTGTATTTTTGGTCGTCCAAAGTGAGATCGGAATCTGAACCGGCACCGACAAGAGTGGGTCCGGCCTCCTGAGGCAAAAGTTCATCCGGCTGCAATCTCGAAGCAGCGGTCGTGTTACGATCGGACTCAAAGCGGGGACTCCCGGGCTTTTCAGCCTCCTCCTGATTCGCCTTCGTGCTCACAAATTTCCGGCCCGTTTTGGGATCGATCATCGGCACAGGCTCTGCTTTTTCCCGCTCAAGATTCTCCATGAGATCACTCATCATGACCGATACCTCCTGCGGCTGAGGGGCAGCGGCGCGATCGTCCGCATTCGAATCGCGGCTCACACTCCGCGTCGTCAAAAGCACAAAGATCGCCATCAGGAAAATGGCGTGAGCAACCAGTGCTCCGGAAACACTGGCAAATAGCTTTTGCTGCTCGGACATGTGTCGGGTGAAAACGCCGTGAAGAGAATCACGGTATATTTATTTAAAGCGTCTTTCGCGCGAAATGAAAGAGGTATTGCTGAGCGTACCCCGCGTTCTCGCCGAAGTAGTCCACCGCCCACTTCTGAAGCTTGTGACCACGCACCCGCTTCCGGTAATTCTCGCGCAGAATCCGCTCGATCCAGACATCAATCGGAAAGGCCCCGTGAAATCCGCCACTGAAGAGGAGCACACAATTGGCGATCTTTTCACCGACGCCGTGAAGCTCTAACAATGCCGCCATGACCTTCTCCGGATCCTCTTCGCTTTCCATTGCCTCCAGATCAAACTTTCCCGAGACGATCGCCTCTGCGGCGAGATGAAGGGACTTGGCCCGGTACCCGAGGGAACATTCACGCAATGCATCCTCCCCCGCTCTCGCGAGCGCTCCAGGCTCGGGATAGGAATAGAAAGTCTGACCCGCCAGCTCGTGAGCCTCACCGTAGCGACTCCGCAACTTCATCGAGATCGCGCGGATGTGCGCGACCTGTTTCAGCGATGAGGTGATGAAGGTCGCGAGACACTCCCACATCGGCTGGCGCGCCAGCCGAATCCCCGGGCAGTAGGCAATCGCTTCCGCCAGCACGGCATCTTCACCGGGAAAAGTGCCATGGATCGATTCAATCGCATGATCCAATCCGAAGTATCGGGAAAGGACCGCCCCGTCATCCGGCAGCCCGTAAACGCCCCCCTCTTCGGTCTGAGTAATGAAAGAGGGGCCGCGGCTGCCGAGACACCCGGCATACCCCGCACAATCGTTGAGAGCGGCACGCTCCCAATGAAAAAGCTGCCCGGACTTCAAGGTGTCTTCCAGGGAAAAGGCCCCCTCGTAGGGAATTTCGACGAGTCCGGGAAGAGACATCCACTGTCAGCTGGCAAAAAAGCAGATGCTACCGAGCTCGGCAGCGAGATCGACCTGATTGACCATGACGCCTTCAGGAACCGATAAAACAGCGGAGGAAAAATTGAGAATCGCTTTCACCCCCTGCTCGACGAGATCGTCGGCGACGGATTGACCCGCAGCCTCGGGCACAGCGATAATGGCAACGCGCACCCCGTGAGTTTGAACGTAAGCGGCGAGCTGATCGACAGGGAGAACCGGAACCCCCATCTCCTCCGTCGTCGATTTGACGTGCTCAGTGTCCGAATCGAATGCGGCAATGATTTCAAATCCCTCGCGGCGAAAGCCTCCGTAACGCAAAAGAGCGGAGCCGAGATTACCGACACCGACCATCACCACCGGCTGCAGAATGGAAAGCCCGAGAATTCCGGAAATGGCCTCTGAAAGAGTCGTCACACCGTAGCCGAGCCCCCTCGTCCCGAACTGGCCGACGTGGCCGAGATCTTTGCGCAGCTGCGTCGGCTTCACGCCTGCCGCACCGGCAAGATCCTCCGAAGAGACCGTCTCAACTCCGGTCTCACGGAATTTCTGAAGGCAACGTTGATAGAGCGAAAGACGGTAAACCGTCCTTCTGGGGAGATCGATTTTTTCCAATTTTACGGGGGTTGTGGGCTAACGGGTTTATATCCGTTCCTTATTTGACGTATCAGTCAGGGAATTCGTTGGATATTTCTCAAAAAAATATCGCACCGGAACGCTACTCCCGCCACTCACCCATTCAGGCTACAAGTCGCATTTTTCCAAAACACCGGATGCGAGCTCTCCGTCGCGAACGACAACCCGGTTCAAGACAGCACCGGCATCCACCGCAGCTCCCGACCAGATCACCGACTCCCGGATCGTCGCGCCTTCTCCGATTTTTGCCCCGGCACCAACCGAGGAAACCTCGTCAATCACCGCACTGTCAGAGACTTCTGCATTCGGGGAAATACGCTCAGCCATGGCCGCACTGCCATATCCGGGGAAATCGCCCGCGAGAACCTTCTGGGCATCGAGATAAGACTCCCGGTCGCCGAGATCACTCCAGTGCCCTTCATCAACCACGATTCCCCCGACCGATTCACCCGCTTGAATCGCTTCCAGAAAAGGCAGCACGACGGACTCAATTTTTCCGGGCTGAATGAATTTCAAGAACGCCGGGGAAACGAAATAGATCCCCGTGAACTGAAACCGGTGCGGCCAGTCAGGTCGGAGCGCCCCCCGCAAATCAACGACCTGCCCTGTTTCAGGATCGAAGCCAACGCGGAGTTCATCACCAGTGGAGCGAAGTAATAAAGTAACCACATTTCCCGAAGCCTCATGTTGCTCCCGGGCGTCGCGCAGAGGCATATCGGTGAGGATATCCCCGTTGTAGACCACAAACGAATCGTTCGCGGGGAGCCAGTCCCGGATGTTGTCAATCCCACCCGCAGTATCGAGCAAAGTCGGCTCGTGCCGAAAGCTCAACCGGGAATCGCGATAGCGATCTTGAGGAAACGCTTTCCCGTAGGCTTCGGGACAATGGTGCGTGTTAATCAAAAACTCGGAAATCCCGAGATCGGCGTTGAGATGATCAAAAGCATACGTGATGAGCGGCTTGTTCCCCACCGGCACGAGCGGCTTGGGGAGGCGCTCCGTCATGGGGCGCAACCGGGTCCCCAGACCGGCGCCGAGAATAAATGCCTTCTTCGTTTCACCTAACATAATGGCGCAATGATCCCCCGATTCAGTTCGGTTTCAACCTCATTCCCCACTCTTCCGGGCGGGACGCGATTTGAGTATAACCCAGTGTTTGCGAAGAAAAGAATTCTGCTCCACCTTCACACCATGGCATACATCATCAATGACGCTCGAATCGAAGACGACGAGATCGCAGAGGAATTCGAATCCATCAAGGAGCACTACCAGGCTCAGGGGGAAGTCGTTTGCTGTGACCGCGACGAGGAGTTCCAGCAGTATGCCCGCGACAACGTGATTAACCGCACCATCATGGAGCAGGAATCCGTGAAACGCTTCGGCGAAGTTTCCGACGAGGCTGTCGCAGAGCGATTCGAGGAAATCAAAGCCGAACACGGCGGCGAAAGAGAGTTCTTCGACAACACAGGCCTCAACGAAGGTGACAAAGCGATGATCCTGCGCCGCCTCAAGAGCAGCATGACGGTTGACCGGCTCATGGATGACGAGCTCCCTTTTCCCGAAGCTCCCTCCGAAGAGGCGCTCGAAGCATACTACCAGGAGAACATCGCCCGCTTCATGAGCGAGGAGGAAGTTCGCGTCAGCCAGATTTTCGTGGAGCCATCCAGCCATGACGCGGCGAGAGAGGCTTTCATTGCCCTTCGTGAACTTCGTCGCGAGCTCCTTGAAGGAAAAGATTTTGACCTTGCGGCACGCGAGCACGGTTCCGATGACAGGGACACCGACCTCGGCTTCATGAAACAGGGCGATTCAATGCCCGAAATCGAAGCGATCACCTTTTCCATGGAAATAGGCGAGATCAGCCCCGTTGTCGCGACCCACTATGGCTTTCACCTCTTCAAAGTGACCGAACGAAAGGCTCCCTCCCCGATTCCGAAAGAGGAAATACCGACTCTGGGCGAGCAGCTTCTCACCGAGCAACGCAACAACGCGATTCAGAGCGTCATCGATAAACTCCGCGAGCAGTCGGAGATCAAAGAAGTCGAATCGGAGTAGAATTCTCCGGGACTTTCAGACCGGACCCGCTTCGGACTGGCTTCACCGTTTCCGGTTTGCGGGGACGGAGTCGCCTTCGCTCCCCTGTCTCAGAGCGACAGGGATAAGCAGATCATTGAGAGAACTCCCGGAATGATCTTAGATCTCATCTCCGGCTCCCCGGCCTTGCAGATGGCATCGTAACAGTCAAGTTTGAGATCGAATATCGCGTTTTTGTCGACCGGCGGAACGAACTCCAGTCGCAGCTCCCGCTTGTCGTATTTAACATCGAGGAAAACGCCGACCTCTTCAATGTGTTCATCGGTCATACCGGGAATCACAAAAACCTCTCCCTCCATCACTCCTTCCGGGACCGTGACGCCTTCCCGCAGCAGTCTTGCCGTTGCCTCGGCACCGCCCATCGAGTCGGGAATGACATGAGCAACGCCCAGCGCCGCGAGAGCGCCTGACATTTGGGCAATCGTCTTCGCATTCTTAATCGCAGCGGCCTCCTTCGCCGACTCACGAATGCGACTTACCGAGGGAACCGCAATGGCTGCAATAACTCCCAGGACCACAATAGTGACCAGAATCTCAACCAAACTCATCGCCCTGCGATGGGATGTTGAACTCTCGTAAGTCAAAAACATTTAAAGAAGAATAAAATTACTGTAGTTTTCTTGATTATAAAGTATTTAACATTATCCTTCAATCTTAATTGGTAAAAGAATAAGTCCCATCAAAATATATCTTTATTGGAATTTTTCAAACTAATTTAGAATTATTATAATTTTAATGGCTATTAGCAATCCTAGATTTCGCATTTCTTTTGGCGTCCTCCTGCTGATAGCTGCGTGCGCGGAAGTGCTACCTGCCCAGGAGAGCAGCACAAAAATACGATTTTCCACCCTCGCGGCTGACACACCCGGCGGCGGAATCAGTTCCGACCACGTCCAGGGAATTGTTCAGGACCTCAGCGGATATGTCTGGATTGCGACCGATAAAGGCCTCAATCGCTTTGATGGCTGGGTCGTGACGAAGTATAACGAATCGGATCTGCCGGAAACAGGCTTGAGCAGTGATCTCCTCACCTGCGTCGCGACAACGAGGAACCCGTCGGTAAGCGCGAACCGTTCCCGCTCGATTTGGGTGGGAACCTCCTCCGAAGGACTGATTCAGTTTGAAAGCCGTTCAGGCAAATCCACCTGGATACGCAAATCAGCTCCGAATGCGGGTTCGCTTCTCAGCAATGAAATCGTCGATATCGAAATCGCAGAGGACAAAACGCTCTGGATAGGGACCCGGCTCGGCCTGAACCGGCTCGATCTTGAGACCGGGGAAATCACCACCGTTGAAGGAGATCTCGCCAATCTGCGTATTGCCTCGATCTCCATCCTTCCCGCTACCCTCCCTGCACGGATCTCCGCCCGGAACGATACCAATGTCGCAATTCAGTCGAGTAACACCAACTACTCGGATGTGTGGGTGGGAACCTCCGATGGCGGGCTTTACTCGCTCGATTCGAACACGGGGGAATTCACCCGTCGTTTAAAGCTCACCGCTCCCATTGAGTCGGTCGTGAAAGATGCAGACGACATTCTCTGGATTGCCACTGCCGGTCTCGGCCTCCAGAAACTTCTGCCCGGAGAATCCACCCCGATCCGTGTCGAAGCCCTTGAAGCCGCGAATATCACCGCACTCCTCGTTGATTCCAATCACGACCTCTGGGTCGGAACCCTCAACGGCCTCGCTCAGTATGATTCGGCCAGTGAAACATTCACCCTTCTTCAACACAACTCACGGGACGGTTCCAGCTTGAACAGCAACCAGATCTCAGCGCTCTACGAACACCGCCTGTCGCGAATTCTGTGGGTCGCGACGAAAGGCGGCGGAACGAGTCGGTTCAGCCTCGATCGCGAGTGGTTTTCCCACATTCGAAGCACCCCTTCAAAGGGACTATCCCTGCCCCACCCCGCCGTAAGAACACTGGAGAAAGACACTGACGGCAACCTTCTCGCAGGAACCGATCTGGGACTGGCTCTCTGGATACCGAAGACAGAACAATTCAAAGCTCCCTCCGCCGAACTGGCGACGATCAAAGCCTCAATTCGCGATATTCATCTCGATTTCGACAAGAATCTCTGGATCGGAACACAGGGGGAAGGACTGATCCGCCGGAAAAATGACGGCACCGTAACCACATTCCGACACGACTCCGGGAATCCGGCATCCCTGCCCCACGACAATGTTTCCTCCATCATTGAGGCTGCCTCGGAAGAGGTCTTCATCGGAACACACGGCGGCGGGATCGCAATGATAGACCGAGAGAAAGATCTCTTTATCCCCATCGAGGGCCCCGGCAGGAATGAAGCGGACTTTGTCATCTCCATGAGCCGCTCAGCCGACGGCCAACTCTGGATTGCAGCCGAAAGCGGCATCTACATTCTTCCCCCCGGCGCGAAAAAGCTCGTCTCTTTCTCTGAGGCATTTCCGCAGGCTGAGCCTTTCAACTCAAAGCAAATCAATGTGATCTATCCCGATGCCAACTCAGTGGTCTGGTTTGGCACCGAAGACGCCGGAGTGGATCGCTTCAACCTCGTAACCGGTGAAATCACGAACTACAACGCAGCCGTTCACGGCCTTCCCGACGACAACGTCACCTCAATTACACAGGACAAGTTCGGAGCACTCTGGATCGGCACCTACAGCGGCATTGCGAGGCTCAACGGACCCCAGACTGAGTTTCGTGTGTTCGCGGAAGACGACGGACTTCAGCAATCAGGCTTCTCCTACAATGCCGTCGAAAAAGACCTCAGCGGACAACTCTACTTTGGAGGTCAGGATGGATTCAACATCATCGATCCCTCCAATCTGCCTGACACCCCGCGCGCCCCTACCCCCATTTTGACGCAGTTCGGCTACTTCGGGCAAATTCAGATTCCCGGCGAGGACAGCATTCTCAAAAAGCCGCTCGCGAGCACTTCAAAACTCACCCTCCCCGCCGACCCGAGAACCCGTTTCACGATCGGCTTCGGCGATCTCGATTTCCGCTTTCCCAACCGGGGCAAATTCGAATACATGCTTCAACCGGTCGAAAAATACTGGCAACCCGCCGACATTGACCGTCGCGCTTCGTATGCAAACCTCGAACCGGGCACCTACCAATTTCAGGCTCGAAGTTCACTCGACGGGAAAACCTGGTCTCAAACCACTGCCAAGATCTCCATCACGATTCCCCGTCCGTGGTATCAAACCTGGTGGTTCCGCGGACTGGCCGCCTTCCTCATCATTGCCGGAATCACGGGGATCACCCGCTACATCATCCGCTCACGGGTCAAGCAACTGCAACGCAGGGAGGAAGGATTGCGCGCTGATCGGGACAAGGCGGAGGCTGCCCTCGCCCGCCAGCTTCAGAACCGGCTTCTCATTGAGCGCACCACGAGAGATCTTCACAACGAAGTTCAGGAGGACCTTGTTCTCAACGAAGCTCTCCAAACCATCACCACTCAGTTCGGAGCAACGCACTGCCTCGTTCACCGCGTAATCACAGAGGCCACTGATGATGGGAACAAAACCGAAGCACTGAAGCCCGTCGGCTATTTCAGCACCTTTGAAGGCGAGTCGATTGGCGCGCAAACCAGCCTTGAACGGGAAACCACCCTGATCCAGCGGATTCTCGCATCGAATAGCGTCGTATCCACCAGCGACATTGACGAGATCCCTTCAAGCATCACGCAGGCCTTTCCCGCAGGGGCATCTATTTCCATTCTCGGATCAAAAACCAGTTTCCTCGAAGAGGCCAACGGTTGCGTTACCTTCCTTCGGGTCAACGGCGAGCGAGACTGGACCAGCGACGACGTGAAACTGCTCGAAGCCCTCACCGGTCAGTTCGGCATCGCCATCGCACAGTTGAATACCGCCGCTATCGAAGCGGAATACCAGCAACATCTCGAGGACGCCCGCCACGAAGCCGAAGTCGCCAACCGCGCAAAGAGCGACTTCCTCGCCAAAATGACTCACGAGCTGCGGACCCCACTGAACGCCATCATCGGCTTCTCGGAGATTCTCGGAGAGGACAAAACCCTCAATCCGAAGCAACGGGAAACCCTCGACATCATCAACAACAGCGGCGAGCACCTTCTCGACGTCATCAACGAGATCCTCGACCTGTCCAAAATTGAGGCCGGCAAGATGGAGCGGAACGACGAGACATTCTCTTTCGTTCCCATGCTGAAATCGGTCTACGAGATGCTCGCGATGAAAGCCGACGGGAAACGCATCGGCTTCAACTTCGCCGCCGGCTCCCAAATGCCCGGGGAAATCGTCTCCGATCGCAGCAAGATCAGACAAATTCTCATCAACCTGATCGGAAACGCCATCAAGTTCACTGCCCAGGGAGCTGTCAGCCTCTCAATCAAAGCCGTCGCCAAATCTGAGCCGGTTGAGTTCGAAGGAAGACTTCGCAGGAAGATCCGAATCCAGTTCGAAGTGCGCGACACCGGAAAAGGAATCAGCGACAATGAGATCGAACGCCTTTTCGAACGCTATTCTCAAACCGAATCAGGGCGCCGGTCTTCCGAGGGCACCGGACTCGGCCTCCCGATCGCCCGCAGCTTTGTCCAGCTCCTCGGTGGAGACGTCGAAGTGGAATCACACATCGGTGAAGGCACTGTCTTCCGCTTCTACATCGAATGCGACGAACTCGCCCCCGCCGAGGAGGGAACCCGCCAGGCCAGCCTCGCACTGGACGAGTCAACCGCACAGAAAATCAGAGGCTTCAATTCCGCCCACGACGAAGTGCGCATCCTCATCGCCGAGGATCAACCCACGAACCGTCTCCTCCTCAAAAAGATCCTCGGAAAAGCCGGATTCAAAATGGAGGAAGTCGAAAACGGCGAGGAAGCCGTCAAGGCATGGCACGATTGGAAACCGCATCTCATCCTCATGGATGAAGACATGCCTGTCATGAAAGGCTCCGACGCCGCTCGCGAGATCACCGCCCTCACCAAACCCGGAGAGGAAACCGTAATTGTCTCCCTCACCGCCTACGCACTGGAGCAGGCGAAGCTGAAAGCGATCGATGCCGGCTGTACCGACTTTGTCGCGAAACCATTCAGGTCTCACGAACTCTTCTCCGTGATCTCGAAACACCTCGGCATCGAGTATATCTTCGAAGGCGACGAAGTTGCCTGATTGGTAACGCTTCCCAAACAGGCAGGCGGATCAAATACCTCCGGTGAAACCGGAATCTTCAGTTTGCGAGCCGTAAAGCGGCCTCGCGATGTGCTTCTTTTAGTAGCGGGATTCGTTGCCCCTGTTATTCAACCTCGTTCGCCGACTTTCTTATTCTGAAGCCTTTTTCTTTTTCATAATCCTACTCTTAATCTCAACGAGCAATGTGTGAGACACGGGACTGACGTACCTTTAGATTGAGTTCAGATCCAATTTCCATTTGCTCAGGATCTTTGCTGTAGGCAGTTCCACTGAGAAGCTGGTTCAGACGCCCCGAGCTTTCGAAACGAACCGCCATCGAGAATTCGAACGAACCCGAGGTCACAGACACTCGGCTACAAGAGGACCGCACGGTAAGTCAAACTCTGATGGCCTCCCCCGCAAAGCTGGGGATCTCCTATTGTCCACTAGCTTACGAACGCGAGTCAGGATCTGAAACCTCGTATTGTCCCGCCACCTTGTTCGCCATGCAAGGCGTGCTCGCCTCGACCCAGGCGGCAAAGTGATCACTCGCCTTGTGCTCGAGGAACGCCTCACGGCTCGTGTAGAGCTCGTAAATCGCGAATTTGGTTTCGTCATCGACGTGCTGAGACCACTCCCATTTCAGGCACTCCGGCTCATGACGTGAATGCGACGCATTTCCCTTAAGAGCAGCGATCATCTCATCCACCTTATCCGGATGAGCCTCAATGGTAACAACAACAGCAAGCATGCCCCGAATTAAGGCGGGACTGAGAAAAAGGCAAGCCCCTTCCCTCGTCGAAAAGAGCGCTTAAATCGCTGACTCAAGAGGGTTGGGTCAGTGACCTTACCCTCTAAGGTCGTGGACCAAACAGGGTAGAATCGGCGAGGTTCACGCGATCCGCAGAACCGAATCAGGCAGGGACGACATTTCGCTCCACACACGGTGAGGCAACGGAGTCTCCGGGGCCTCTCCCGGAGGTAGATGAGATATCCTGTCCCTGCGGATTACGCAGCGGGTATCAGGGGTGCCATCGCCGGCTTTTTGCCTGCTGCACCAGGCCATGTATGCTTCAAACGCTACTTAGCGGTATCGGGCCCATCCTTGATCTGCCGGCTGGCTCGAAAGCACCATACCGATGCGAGAGCAAAACCTATGAGGAAGACAGTTGCAACTCCCAGCCCAACCAATGTCATCTCTGAAATCGGCGCTTCCCCGCTTACACTCGCGGATTCGAAAATGCCTATTGCGAGGGGGTAGATTGCAATGACTTCGCCGAGTGCCAAGAACACGAATATGAATCCAAATGCCTTCTTCATTTATTTCAGCAAACGTTCAAGAGATGGCAGCCGAAGCCTTGCCATCCTCGGCTTGTTTGCTGCGGGATTTCGTGTTGATGAACGGACTCGCGATCAAGAGGAGAAAAAGCGAAACTCCGACATAAATCCAGCTGGCGCCGGGAAAAACTTCCGGGAAACCGAACCTGCAAAACAGTGCAAAATAACCAATAGCCGATACCAAGTAAGACAGACGGCCTCGGAGTGAAAGTGACGCTCCGTCGAGATCGTGTCGCTGGAGCGCAAATGACACATAAATCGACGAAAATACAGCTCCGGATATGGCCAGAACATTCAAGGACACCTGTGAGTTCGATCCTGACTTATTGAGAATGACAAGTAACAGGGGCAAAATCGTATAACAGATGAAATACGAGAATGGTTCCCGGCGAAAGCTCGTCCAGAATCTGGTGAATGGGTTTAGTTTCATTTCTCCACTTAACGTCAAGATGTGGCACGTAGTGAGCGACGAAGGAGCGAACGGAGTTGTCCGCTATCGTCTGGTTAGTCCTTTTTTTTCGCTCCTAGAGAATTTAATATGGCAATCATAGTAATCCACCCTGCAATAGTTCCAATGGGAATCCCCAAGAGGAAACATGCCCATATTGGAAGACCTAGCATGGTAAATAGATAAGCCGCCAAAGCTATTCCAATAGTTGGGACTACATAGGTCATTGCGAAGTCTATTAATGTCATCTTATTCTATTCTTTGACTAACGAAAGTTAGTCATCCTACGCCTGACCGGGGGCGCGTTCCGACTTCTGGATTTGTGATTGAATGGCCATAGCGGATTGAACACGTGGCGGGTCCGGCGTTTGGATCGACGCCTTGTTAGACTTTGCGTTTCGTCTGCATGTAGAGGACTAGAGGCACGGAGACAAAGGTTGCCCCAATAAGAAATGAGTATGCATAGTAGCTCCCGATCGGTGAGAAAAGGAATGGTATCACATCTCCAATCTTTCGTTCAATAGCAACATAGATTCCCAGAGATAGAGCAGGTGCGATCGTAGCCAGATATGTGCGCATTCCCGTATTGGAGATCTTAAATGTGAGGTGCCAGGTCAGCACTATGAAAACAATGACCGTAATGGGCGCGATCAAATCGGATCCTGCAAGATATCTGGCTATCTCGTTATCCCCGATACGGTCGAGAGCTCTTCCATGGAGAACTGCCCCGCAGATGAGTGGCGGAATAAGAGCCAGGGCTAGAAGCAATATTCGCATTGGGATACTTGATTAGTCTAACAGTATTTATTAGTATCACCTCACGAAACGATATCACGTGAGGCATTCACCTACCAGAATGTCCTGCGCCCCTTGTTTCAGCAAGGTTTTTCTGTGATACCGAGGTCTATCAGGCTTGATCAAAGGAGACGGGTTCAAGGTGTCTGCTTCGACTGATATCAATCAGATCCGGCCTGCTCCGCCCCTTTGTTCCGCCACCACCGCATCAAATACAGAATCCCGAATAACATCCCGACACACCCACCTATGTAACTGGCATTGTGTATATACCCCACGGACATGAATGCCTCCTCGTCGATAACGCCTAGGTCCCCCATCCAATCGCGCCAGCTATCTGAATAACCGGTCGTGCGGCGGTAAAGCCCCCATGTATAACCCACCACGCCGGCGACCATGGTGGTGGCAAATACGAGGGCGAAGGACTTCGCAAAGACGCCGTTCGGAGGCAGGGCCCCTTTTCTTCTCACAGAGATTCTCGCGAGAACCCATCCGGTGAGCGCTCCCACCCACCAACTGGCAAGAAACCCAATGATTCCCGCGAAGAGACGCGGGCTGTTGGTGGCAGGACGTGCGTAGGAAAACTGATCGAATTTGAACCGGGTGAAGTACTCCGGTCCTATCGTGTAAGTGATCTGATCGTGAAGGATCCCGTAGAAACCTCCTGCGAGTGCTCCGGCGACGGTCAGGGCCGCAATGCGCCCGACCGTTGAAAGCGGAATGCGGGGATAGATCAGATCGACCGGCTTCATCCCCGTTCCGGAAGCTGCGGAGGATTAAAATCCGAGTCCGGGAGGCAGTCCCATACCGGCGGTGAGTTTGCCCATTTCGTCCTGACTCAATGCCTTGCCCTTTTCGATCGCCTGCTTCACGCCACTGAGAACAAGGTCCTCAAGCATTTCGGTGTCTTCAGGATCGACCACTGCGGGATCAATTTTGATGGAAAGAACTTCACCGGCCCCGTTTGCCTGAACGACCACTTTGCCGCCGCCGACGCTGGCCTCAACTTCCTGCTTAGCCAATTCCTCCTGCATTTCGCCCATTTTCTTTTGCATCTGCTGGGCCTGCTTCATCATCTTTGCGATGTTCATATCAATTCGTTTTGGATCTTGAGTAACTGTTAAGATTTAATAATTCTTCCTTCAAAAGCGGTCAATGCTTCTTTGATCAGTGGATCATTGGCGAAATCCTCTTTTTCCGGCTCCTCTTCGGGCACGACCTCTACCGGAGCAGCGGGAGGTGCTGCACTTTGATTGGCAACCTCACTTTCAGCGGGAGGCTCGTCCTCCTCATCGTCGAGAGACGGCATTTCCATCGGGGTGACATCGTCGCGGACTTCGATTCTAAGTTTCACCTTCGTGCCGGTCAGCGCCTGAATTTGGGCTTCAATGTCATTCTCATAGCGGCTGAGTGATTCGCGGAAGAAGCGCTGCTCGGTCGAATAGGCGATTGTGAAAACCTCGGCGTCTTCGTTCAGGAAAACCGCGGCATTGAGCCAGGTATCGAAGAGGGGGCGCTGCTCGATGAGAAGGCGCCGCGCCTCGTCCCATAGCGGAGCACCGGAAAGACTTCCCGGAGCGGCAGCAGGTGCACTGGCCGGCTCTGCAGCTTCTCCGCCGGCTTCAGCTGGTGGTGAGGCCGCGTCAGGAGTGACCGGGGCCGCTTGCGCTGCCGGAGCTGGTTCTGTCGCGGGTGTAACCACGGAGAGTTGGGGTGTCGGCTCGACCGGAGCTGGCACTGGAGCCGGCTCGGGTTTTCCGCTAACGGCAGCGGCAAGCTGTCCTGCTAAATTTGATCGCACGCCCGGACCGGAATCCTCCGGAGCCTCTGGAGGCGGACTCGAAACAGGGGCCGGCGCGGCGGCCTCAGCCACCGGCTCGGGAGCAGCTGCGGATGCTGATGTCGCTGCGGCGGCGGCCGGAGTCGAGGCCGGGGCGGGAGCAGCTGCTCCGGCGGCGACAGCAGGCAAACTCCCTGCGGCGGAGGCTGCTGAATTCACCATCGCGATGACATCGTCAATCGTCGATTCGGAGACGGCCTGAATCGCTTTAATCGCTCCAATTTCAAAATGCAGTTTCTTGTTTGGCGCCCATTTCATGCGCCCGTCGGTCTCAGCGAGGAGATCAATCAAGGTGAGAAGCCGCGAGGTATCGATCAATCCAGCCTGGGCCTTCACCTCCTTCAACACCTCCGAAGAGACTTCCGTTCCCGTCGAATTCGGGTCGACTTTGAGCACGAGAACATGACGGAAGTGCCCGATGAGATCACCGAGAAGCTTCGAGAGATCTTTGCCGCCTTCGGCATATTCCTGGACACGAGCGAGGGCACCGGCGTTGTCTTTTCTCAGAATGAGTCCACCCAGCTCGGCAATCGACTCAGCCGAGTTGAATCCGAAAATCTCAAGGACGTTCGATTCTTCAATGCTCTCGCCGCAAAAGGCCACGAGCTGATCCAGCATCGACTGAGCGTCCCGCATTCCGCCCTCGGCGCCCTTTGCGATCGCAAAAGCGGCCTCTTCACTGAGGGTGATGCCCTCCTCTTTGGCAATAAACTGCAGGTGGGTCGCGATGATATCCGTCGGGATTCTCCGCAGATCAAAGCGCTGACAACGACTGATGATCGTAGGCAGGATCTTCTGGGGCTCCGTCGTTGCGAAAATGAATTTCACGTGCTCGGGCGGTTCTTCCAGCGTCTTCAGGAGAGCGTTGAACGCCGCCGTCGTGAGCATGTGAACCTCATCGATGTAGTAAATTTTAAACTGCCCCGAGCTGGGAGCGAATTTGACGGTGTCGCGCAATTCGCGGACCTGCTCGACCCCGTTATTGGAAGCACCATCGATCTCGAGCACGTCGAGGCTGTTTCCCTCTGCAATCTCCACGCAAATGGGATCATCGGGGTCAAAATCGGCGTTCGGGCCGTTCGGGCAATTCAGCGCTTTCGCGAGAATCCGGGCGGTGGAAGTCTTCCCCGTTCCCCTCGGTCCCACGAAGAGATAAGCATGCGCAAGCCGCTCCTTCTCAATCGCATTTCGCAACGTCTGGATAACATGATCCTGCCCTAAAACGTCATTAAACGATTTAGGCCGATATTTTCTGGCAAACACCTGGTAGGTCGAACTCACGGTACCACTGTAGTGAAGATTCAGAGAAGGAAAACGAAGAATCGAAAAAAATGAGGCCTCCGGGGTGAAGACGTCCATTTCTGAGGCATACTGTCCTCATGGGGACCTCGGAAGAGAAGCAAAACTGGCTCAAAAGCAGCGGTTTGGAGAAACCATATATCCTCCACCGCCGCCTTGGATGCTCGATTCCCCTTCTGCTCTGCCTCGCTGTCTCAGCCCTGCTCCTCTTTCTGAAGCAGCCCTACTGGATTCCGCTCGTCTTCATCATCATTTTCCCCCTCTCCAATCGCCTTGGGAAACGGGTCCTCGTGAACCGGATCTTCTGCGCGGAATGTGGATTCAATCCGACCCGAAGAAAGTCGGACGGTGAGCCCCGATTGGATTACCACAAGGTCCTCAACCAGTTGGAGCGATTCGAGGATTGCCCGAACTGCGGAACCAACCAGGGAGGAAATGGTGCCAGTGCGCAGAAACCTGAAAAGAAGTGAACGAGAGAAGGGCTTAACGGGTGGGGCGAATCGTCCCGATGAGCCGCCGTGGTCCGCTACAATTCAAGAAGCAGCCCCAATCACTTTGCTGCTGAATGGAGCAGTGTCGTAATTCGGACCTTGCACAGGACCACGCGGCTCGACGGGGACGTCTCGCCCCACCTGTGACAATTCGCGTCTTCCCTTTTGTGCTTCTTCCTTAAAAGTAATCAGCTCGCTTCCTTGTGCGCCTTGAACCTCGCGAGGGTCTCCTCCCGCTCGTCCCCGTGATCCACGATCGGCAGCACATAGTCGTCAGCGATTGGTTTTCCGTCCCCGGGCGGCTTCGTAAACCGCTTCGGGTCGACCTTCTCCAGTTCCGGTATCCAGCGCTTAATGTAGCGGCCTTCCTTGTCGTAGCGCCCGGTCTGCGTCCACGGATTTTGAATCCGAAAATACGGTGCCGCGTCGGCTCCTGTTCCGGCTGACCATTGCCACCCGCCGTTGTTGTTCGCGATCTCCCCGTCGAGGAGGTGCTGCATGAAATGCGATTCCCCGTGCTTCCAGTGGACATGGAGATCCTTCGTCAGAAACATCGCTGTGATCATGCGGACCCGGTTGTGCATGTATCCAGTCATGGCGAGCTGACGCATCCCCGCATCGATAATCGGAAAACCGGTCCGGCCTTCTTTCCATTTCGTGAACTTCTCGTCATCTCCGGGATCATCCCATTGAAGCCCCCGCCAATCGGCGTTGAAATCCGTTTCGAGCACTTCGGGGAAGTGATGGAGAACGGCCATGAAAAACTCACGCCAGCCGAGTTGCTTTTGAAAGGTGTTGATCGAATTCCGCACCGATTCCGAACGCGCTGCCTTGCGGGCTTTCTCGGCACGGTGATACACCTCCCGAACCGAAAGGGTTCCGTAGCGAAGGTCGGCCCCGAGATGAGAAGTCGCATCGGCGAAGGGATCGTTCCTTGTCTCCGCATACTCGCCGATGACTTCCTCAACGGCCCGATCAAGTCGCTTCCCCGCCGCCTTCTCCCCGGGCGTGCGCAGAAGGTCACCCTCAAAGGAAAGCCCCCAGTCCTCGATCTTCGGCAGCGGCAAAGACTCAAGCTCCCCGGGCGACTGCATCGCCCTCACCCTTTCGACCGACTCGGGCTTCTCCTCGTCGAACCACTTTTTGGAATAGGGCGTGTAGACTTTGTAGGGAGTCCCGCTCCCTGTGAAAATCTCTCCGGGTTCATGGAGAACGACATCCTGGAAATCACAGCAATCGATCCCGCGGGAACGGCAGAGTTCGCGGACCTTTTTCTCCTCCTCCTTTCCAAAAGGATCGGGGTCCCGGTTAAAGAAAACCGCGCCGGCCTCCACTTCATCAATGAGCCGTTCCAGTTCCTCAAGCGCATTTCCCCGGCGGATAACGAGCTTTCCACCGATCTGCTCAACATCCTTACTCAGCGAGGTAAGACTTCCGCAAAGAAAGGCCTGTCGTCCCGGACCGGTCCAGGCATGCTCCCCTTCCCACTCGCTCGCAACGTAGAGAGGCACGATGGCTTCCGCCCGCTCCGAAGCGTCGTAGAGCGCTACATTGTCGGTGAGCCTGAGGTCGCGACGAAACCAATGAATAACTGTTTTGTAATGAGCCATGAAACGAAGTCCAAACGTTTTACGTATCTCGTCCGTCCTTTAGATTCCCCTTTCCGATGGATTGCGCCATTCCCCGTGCAAAACGGACCAGGCTTCCTCGATCGCAGCGGGTGCAACCGTACCCGAAAGATCGACACCCGCGAAAAACTGAGACCACGCGCTCAGCTCGTGCTTCTCCCCGTATTGCCGTAGCTGCTGACCAAAATGGAGGAGGGATTTCCGCGCCGTTTCGATCCGCTTTCGGTCTTCGGGGTGGTCCCGTATCCACTCAAGAAGAGCGAGGAACCGATACCGCTCCATCAAAGGCGTCTTCACCGAAAGCTGATCCTCATGTCCTCCGTGCTTCTTCACCAACGATTCTCCCGGAATGAGGCCGACATGATACCTCGATGCAATCCACAGCCACAGCGCATAATCCTCACAAACGCGAAAGCGCTCATCGAAACCGCCGCTTTGATCCCAGATCTCACGGCTCATCATGACGCAGGACGGCCCGATCGCACAGCGCTGACAGGAAGCCTCAAAGAGATCGCCACTGGCCTGACGCAAATACCCCGGTTTTGAAAACAATGTCCCGTTCCGATACCAGTCTTCGCTGACCTGCGAAATCAAAGTCGCGGGATTCTCCTGATGCCAGATCCATTGCGCCTCAAGCTTATCCGGCTCCCATTCATCATCGGAGTCAAGAAAACTGACCCACCTCGCACTCGACCGCTTCACACCTTCATTGCGCGCCGCGGCGACACCCCGGTTCACGGGGAGTCGCAACCACTGATGCCCCGATTCCTCGACGAGCTGCTGCGCCTCGCTCAAGTCACATTCGGATCCATCATCCACGACAACGAGACTGTATGAGTCATAAGTCTGCGCCAAAACCGAGTTAACAGCACGGACAATACAATCCGCTCGATTAAACACAGGAATTACAATAACGACATCAGGCATAGATTTACTCTGTGAAAAAACGAAGTTTGGAGTTGATTAGATCTTCAATTTCGATCAGTAAAGTCAATAGATAAACAAGGATGAGTGACGAAGAACCAAAGGAGAGTGCCGGTGGAATGCCTGATGGAATCCCTGCGCCTCCCCCACCTAAGCCGAACGTCATCGATCCGAGCGCCGATCAACCTACCTATGGTGGATCTAAATCGGCCGATAAAAAGAAAAAAAAGGGAAGACGGCACCCCACAGACCCCTACGAACCGTTGAAAAAGAAAAAAGGATGCGGAGGCTGTTGCGGCTGCCTCGCTGGCGCAGGCGTATTAGTTGTGATTTTGTTAGTATCTCTGAGCGCGGCGCTCTATTTCGTCGGACCGGGGCGCTACATTGCCAAGGAAGGCTACATACCGGTAACATTCGAAGAACCTGAAATCACCATTTCAGAAGCTCCCGATGAGCCGACCATGTATATCGGTAATAACATTACCTACAACGCCCCCACTACCAATGTCGCCATTGCTATATTCGGAGCGGAAGTAACTGTTGACGGAGACTTCACCGAAGACGTCAGCCTGACCGGAGCAAAAGTGACGGGAACGGCAAGCGCGAGATTCGCCAAAGATCTTGAAGTATTTGCTGCTGAATTCTACGACAAAGGCATTTTTCTGAAAGGAAATCTCAAGGGCCGCGTCATGAAAAGCCTCCAATAATACCTTATGGTCGAAATAAACGCAGTCTACGAAGGAACCTTGAGATGTTCGGCCGTTCATGGCCCCTCAGGTTCAACCATTGAAACCGACGCCCCGGTCGACAATCACGGTCGCGGTGAGCGCTTTTCGCCGACCGATCTCCTCGCAACCGCCCTCGGCACCTGCATGATGACGATCATGGGAATCTTCGCTGATCGACACGAGATCGATCTCACAGGAACGAAAGTGCGGGTCCACAAGGAAATGACACCGGAACCGCCGCGCAGGATTGCGCGACTCCCTCTCGTCATTGAAGTGCCGCTCGCCGCCGACCATCCGAAGCGGAAAGCACTGGAGAAGGCGGCACTGACCTGCCCCGTCCACCTGAGCCTCCACCCCGAGATCGAGAAGCCGGTGACCTTCAACTGGGTCGGCTGATCTCCCCGGGGGGCCGGGAATTAGAAATTCTTTTCCAGAATCTCCCGCATCGCCGTCTCACGCGTCTCAATACTCTCACAAAGCGCAAACTGAACCCGGGCCCGGTTCAGGTTTTGTGATCCGTAGGTGGTTTTAAAGTAGAGATCCCCTGCGAGATAGTCGGCGAAGAAGCGGAGACCCAACTCAAAGGTGATCAGCCTGACCGAATCATAGAGATATCCCTTGTCCGTATCGCTGAGAAATCCCCTGGCCTCGAGGAGATACCCTTTCACGAGAGCGGAAAAGAGATCCGTATCGAGTTTCACCTCTTTGAGATCGTTGGTTTCCTCTCCCGCCGGATTGCAACTGCTCCTCACCGCATCCCCGAAATCGTAGTGGATCAGGCCGGGCTTCACCGTATCGAGATCAACGATTGCGGTCCCCTTTCCGGTAAAGTTATCAATCATCACGTTGGTGATTTTAGGATCCCCATGAATGGGACGTTCCGTGAGCTCTCCCCTCAAACGCGCGTCCTCAAGGACTCGTGCAAAATCACGGCGCGCCTCAACGAACTGATGAAGTCGAGCCGCCTCTGAAGACGCCTCAAGCCGCTGCCTCGCGCCCTGCTCTTTGATGATCTCATCATACTGAGCCAGATAATTGGGCGTGATATGAAATCCCGGAAGGGTGTCTTCCAGTGCATCGATCGGGAAATCAGAAATGATTCGCTGGAAGTGGCCCAGAACCCTGCCCGCCTCTGAAGCGTGCTCCGGAATACTCACTTTGTCGTAGTTCGTCGTGCTCGCGATCAGCGAGAGAGCCCGCCAGTAACCGCCCTCATCATCGACCACAAAATCTTCGCCTGACAACGCGCCGATGACGCGGGGAAGCTGCCAGATCCGGTCCGCCTTATCCGCTTCCGCCGCGATGCGGGCATGAGCATGATCGGTGACCAGCTTCATATTCGACATCACCGCCGCCGGGTTCTTAAAGACCTTCTGATTGATCCGCTGAAGGATATATTGCTCCTCCGAAAAGGTGGTTCGCAGAATCACCCGATAGGTATCGTTAACGTTCCCCGAGCCAATCGGCTGAAGGGTAACAAGCCTGCCCGGCACATCAAATTGAGTCGCAATGGATTCTGCTAGCATTTTTGAGCTATCTCGAAATTTGCGGTTCAGCGCAAGGAAAACTTAACTTCACCACCTATTCGCTCCTATCAACATTGCGAAACATATCATAAATAACACTTAAATGTTGTAATTTTGAATTTTATGGTTATTCTTCGCTACAGTTATGACAATTAAAGGAATTATCGCGTGCCTTCCGTCGTATCCGAGAAATCAGATACAACAGCTTCATTTCAGGAAGAAGCTGCAGAATGCGACTGTCGAATCCGAACCTGAGCTGGCCGTGATAAAGGATTTGGTTTCCCCCGGGCAGTCAGTGCTCGATGTCGGTGCAAACTTCGGCCTCTACACCAAATTCCTTTCCGAAGCCGCTGGCCCTGAAGGCCACGTCTACGCTTTTGAACCGACATTCGACATGTTCCGGGTCCTCCGAAACAATGTCGAAACGCTGCGTTTGTTGAATACGAACGCCTTCCAGATGGCCTGCTCAGAAAACGTTGCCGAGCTCGACTTTTACATCCCGAAAAGAACCGACGGCACCCTGAACTACTATGAGGCCAGTCTCGAGAAAGACACCATTGAGGGAGATTTCGAAGTCTGCCGGGTTCCCGCCACGAGCCTCGATCGTTTTTGCGCTGCCCATGTCATCGGCAAGGTGGACTTTATGAAAATCGACGTCGAGGGCCACGAGATCGCGGTTCTCGAAGGTGCGGAGGAAATCCTTACGGGGGATCGTCCCAAAATTTTCATCGAAATCAACGAGCCCCTCACCGACGGCGCCCATGGAACCGAAGTGCGCCACATCATCGAGCGTCACAACTACTCCATCCACGTTTTCGATAACGGGAGGATCACTCCCTGGACCCCGGAACAAAAACGGGTGAATTACATCCTCCTGCCGGAGTAGGCGCGGCTCAGTCGGAGCCGGAACCGAAGCGATAAAGCCCGTCTTCAACCGTCACATTCGGCGGCACGCCATTCTCCTCAAACCAGTCCCACCCCTCTTTGAGATTTTTCCAAAAGGGGTAGTGAACCGAGTCGCTGCGGGCTTCGAGATTTTCCTCTGACATTTCAAAGGGAAAACTGTGCACCCGCACAAAAGGCTGCCCATTCTTCAACGCGGTATCGACCAGCGTGTAAATCTGCTCAATCGAGAGATCCGTCATCGCAAAGCACCCTATCGAAACCGCATTCCCATGGATCATGAGAAGATCCCCAGTGCGACCGTAGTGACGATCGTAAGCGTTCGGATAACCCATATCCATCGAGAGATGAAAGGTGCTCAGCGGATTCATGGCACGACGGCCGATGAAGTAAAACCCTTCCGGAGCCTGATTGTCTCCACGCTTTGTCTTGGGACCGGGCTCACCTGAAAAATAAGCAATCCGATAGGTTTTGAAAAGGGAGTATCGGGGTGAGTCCCCGCCTTTCAACCAGACCTCAAGAATTCCCTCGTAATTGCCGCCCTTGATAATACGAATATAGACACGTTGCCCGACCCTGGAATAATCCCAAAACCAGGGAGCCTCCTCCGCTTTACCTTCTCCGGGCCAGGCGCTGCGCTGCGACCAGTTCCGGATCGCTTTCGACGCCCGCTCCGCGTCCGCCCCGCTGATCTCGGTCTTTCCGCCGGCAAAAGGATCAGACGGAGTCAACTCCTCAGCCGCCCCGAGAGGACTGACTTCACAAAGACTCCCTAGGAGCATTAGAACAATCACCGGCAAACGCATCATCACCGCTAAGATAACCCATTC
>JARGPH010000001.1:0-434076 GCA_029213065.1 Verrucomicrobiales bacterium
ATCACCGAGGTCTCCCTGAAGAGGCCGGCTTTTGTCTCCGCGAACTTTGTCCACTTCCGAGAGAAGCTTCTGAGATTCGTCGTAGGCGTTCGAGACGATTTGAGCATCATCAGGTGAAAGCTTTCCGTCACCACCGGGAATCGCATCGATCTGCTCGACCAGTTTCCCAACCGATGACGTGAGCTCGGAAACCTTTCCGGAATCAACTTCAGGTGCCTCCTCAAGTGTCACCTCTTTCTTTGGCTCAGGCGTTGCGTCAGCTTTGGCCACTGCCGGCGCAGGTGCAGGAGCAGGCGTCTCATCAGCCGCCGGGGCTGGAGCCGATGCTGGAGCGGCCTTTGGCATTTCCTTTTCAGGTGCCTCAACCGGCATTGCCTGAGCCATCGGAGCATCAACAATCATGGGTGTGTTCGCAGGATCCGCTGTTGGAAGAGGCGCTGCTTTGATCATGCTGGAGTTGGAACCCACCTGGCGATCATCAGCACTCGCCACCATCGGCTCGGTGCTGGCTTCACTCTTCATGCCGAATGTCTGGCTGGTTTTGCGGCTCACCGGAGCGGCCGTGAAATCAGGAACATCGCTCACTTCGTAGGCTTTTTCATCGCGATACGAGGGGAGATCTTTGTTGGTACGGGCGGGACCATCGTGAAGGGGAGACTTCGAGTAGTCAGCAGGACCTGTCGCCCATGGCTCTTTGATGACCGGCTTTTTGGTAAGACCGCTGGTTCCACCGTCCATCGAGACTGGCGTGATCAACATCATGAGATGCTGACGAGAGCGATCCTTCTGCTTGCGGCGGAAAGCGTTTCCAAGAATAGGAAGTTTTCCGAGAACGGGAACTCCACGCTCGGCTTCCGAAGTTCTCGCCGCGTCCAATCCGCTGATCGCAACGGTGTATCCGCTTTTCACCGTCAGTGGTGCGGTATAAACACGTGAGGTCGCGATAGGAAACGGGTTTCCATTGATGACCTCTGTTCCGATGATGTCGGAAACCGTCACCGAAACGTTGAGAAGAATCTTGTCACCGGCCATGCGCTTGGGAAGCACGTTGATGACGGTTCCGATAGGGAGATATTCAATCGAAGATGTCTCCGTTGCACCGGCGCCGAGGCTGGTGCTCGCGCTTGAACCAAGCACCGGCTGATTGACAACGCTGCGGAAGGAAACTTCGCGGTTATCAAGAGTGACCATGCGGGGATAAGACACGGATCGTGTCCGGCTGTCGTTGTAAATGGAACGAAGCTTGAGATTCAAATCAGAGTAGCTCAAGACAGCGGTTGGAAGCGAGTATCCACCGAGGCTGGCCAGATTAGCCGGACCGGTAGCTCCCGTGAGGTTCGCCTCAAGCCCGGTCGATCCGAGCGCGCCATCCCAGTCAATTCCGAAATCGGAACTCGGGTCCCGGCTCGTTTCGAGGAATTTGACTTCAACCGCAATCATAGCCTGAGGGCGGTCTGCCGATGCGAGATAAGCTTCGATCCACTGATGCTGCTGGCGTGTTGCGATCACGTAGAGCGTGTTCGAATCACTGTTCCAGATCACCTTGGCGGATCCTGCACCGGAGTCAGCAGTATCACCACTCTGAGCAGAGCCGGCTGTACCTTGCTGAAAGTTTCCGATGGGAATCGGCAACGAACTGATGCTGTCCACTGAAGTGGTCGGAGCAAAGGTAGCGCCGCTTCCGGTCGTGGGAATGCTGAGAAGATTCTGAATGTCTTCGAGAATCCTGGAGGGTTCTGTAACGAAGAAGTCAGGAGACCCCTGAAGGCTCAAGCCTCCTGAAGAGCTGCTACCGGCACCACTTGAAGAGGAAGAACCGGAAGTTCCCCCACCCGAGCTGCTCTTCGTAACAAGTTCCTGAGCATTGTAGTTGATCTCGTAGATACGGCCGATGAGCTCCTGATCGTTTGCAGGACGCAAGTACCAGATGCCACTGTCATAGATCAGGGCAATCCCATTGGCCTTTGCCAATGTCTCGAGTGCCACAAACGGACTCGCGGTGATTGTAAAGGTAACGAGTTTGTCGGTACCTCCCACCCCATCGGGGAGTCCGAAGAAGCCGATACCGGCGTCCTCAGCCATTAATCTCATGACGTCACTGAGGACGGCTTTTGAGAAGTTATAGGGGCGGGAAGGAGCTCCCCTTAGAGAAGCTGCGGCCCCTTCGTAGGCAGGCGAGTTGCTGAGCGACATTTGTCGTCCCAGCTGCGCCTCCGCGACACCTCCACCAAGGAGGGCTGTGATTAATATAACAAGAAGTGTGTTTTTCATGACTTTTTAATAAATGTCATAGTTATTATAATTAATAACCCCTTAATATCAACCATAAATTTCACATTTTTTAAAAACATTTCCTTTTATTTTATGATTACTATGGTAGATTTAGTAATAATATTATATTTTAACCTGATTCTCCCCCTCTTTTAAAACCGCAATTATCCCATGGAAGGCATCGACGAAAGAAGTCCGCTAGGTAACCGGATCCTGCATCTCGCCCAGCAGTACAATATAAGTGATTTCTTTATCACGCCCTGGGAGCAGCTGATCTATCGCCACAATGGCGAAATGGTAATCGACTCGTTTGTCTTCCAACCTGAGAACGCGATCGAGATCAAACCGGGAACAGAGGATTACGCGATGCAAATCGGGCCGCTCCGATTCCGTGTTAATAAACTGGTGACACGCGGACGGCTTCGCTGGGTGATGCGTCTTCTCCCCAGCCAGATTCCGGCTCCGGAGCAAATCTCTCTTCCGCCCCAGGCGATGAAAGCCTACCTCGAAGCTGAGAACGGCCTTTTCCTCGTGTGTGGTGCAACCGGTTCCGGTAAATCAACCACGATCGCCTCGATGATCAAGGCACGGGCGGAACGCCGTCGCGAGCACATCATCACGTTTGAGGATCCGATCGAGTATATCCTTCCGACGAATCTAACCTCTCTGATTACCCAGAGAGAAATGGGATCAGACGAATTTGATTTCGGGGCATCCCTCCGGGCATCACTTCGACAGGCGCCCGATGTGATCATGGTGGGTGAGATTCGAGATGGTGAAACCGCTGAGATTGCGCTTCAGGCAGCTGAGACAGGACACGTTGTTATTGCGACAATGCACACCTCATCCGCGGCACAGACGGTGCAGCGATTTCTTAAAATGATCCCGACGGCTCGACTTGAAAACTCGATGCTCTCGTTCGCGGATTCGATGCGGATGATTCTCTGCCAGCAACTTCTCTTTGATGAAACGCAAAGCAGACGCTTCCCCATTCACGAAATTCTCTTCCCCTACGACTCAGTCACAGGATTGATTCGTCGCGGTGACTTCAAGCGCCTCGACCACGAGCTCGAAACAGGTCAATCAAAAGGAATGATCAACTTCGAACAATCCCTCAAGACTCGCGAGCTCGAAGGCTGGAACTCTAACAAACCACCGGCAACCGGGTTCACCGAACACGAAGTCGCGGAGTTTCTTCATAAAGAAACCATCATCGAAAGCAACTCTCCCACCACCTAATCAGTCATGGAACTTAAGGACATTAAAGAAGTACTCACTTTCGCGGCCTTCCGCCCGGAAGCCGACAATCCCCGCTTTGCCTGGCCAAGCCGCTTTCCGAAGAAGAAGTCTGTCATCGTAAACGTGAGTCGCGGTCATTGCAGCTGGGCAATGGTTGGCAAAAACGGAAACATCGATGATGTCGGTGAAGCAGACGGTGAGTTTGCGGATGTGGCCGCAAGCATGGGTGACATTTGGCGCTCAAACACTGAAGACGGGTGGGTTGGAATCTCTCTGAACAATCGATTCATTATCAGCCTTGAGCATAACCTTTCCCGGAAAAAAGGCTGGCAGGAGGAGCTCCGCCAAAGCCCCAAATCAATTCTCGGTGCGAAGTATGATCGCAGTAAACGGTTTGCGCTCCATCACAACCCGGAAACCAGCGCGAGCCTGATGATGGCCTGCGACGACTCACTCATCAAATCAATCGAAGAGGCAATGAAGGCGAACAACCTTCGCCCCGCGAGGATTTGTTCCGGTTTGTTCGCGATGACGACCAACTTCCTCAATCGCGTTGCCTCTGACAACTCGCTGAAAAGCCAGGATATCATTGTCGTGACCTGGCTCGACAACTCGCTCTGTGTCCTGAGACAGAAGAACGGTCAATGGCAGGACCTTCGCTGCCGATCAGGGCTGCCATCGAACGACGATCACGCGGTAAGACAAATGTTGACCCCGTTCATCGAGGGAGCAGAAGCATCGACGAAAGTTTTCCTAATGGAGGACAAAACCGGCGGCGGCTTCACCAATTCCTACCTCCCTCTTTTCGGAAACCTCAACGTCACGGATGTGACCGAGGAGCACAACCTCTGGAAGATCCTGTCAAAAAACTAGTTTCAACACCGGCAATCCCAACACCATGGAAAACATTATCCACGACCTGAAAACTGAGCGGCAGAACGTTTCCGCAGGTTTACCCCAGGCCTTCAAACTTGTCCCCATCGCATTCTACCTGCTCGCAACGCTGTCAGTTCTGCTCAGCCTGTATTTCTACCTCAGCATCAAATCGTATGAGGCGACCGAGGCGGAAATGAATGACCGACTTTCAGAGGCAACCACGCAGGAGGCGACGACCTTGAGCAAACAGCAGGCGATTGTTGAAGAAGCAAAGCGTGCCGACGGGATTGCCAAGTGGCTCGAGGCCTGCCTGCCGCTTCAGCCGGTCGCGGTGAATGTCGGACGCAGCATGAGGAAAGACTCAACCATTGCCGAACTCTCACTCGTTCGAAACCCTGAGATTCCCGCGCACACCCTGATGCAGCTGAAAGTCGACGGCGGTGGCAGCCAACAGATCGAAACCACCTTGAACGCGGTCTACGGGCTCAACTATCTCACCTACTCCGCGCAGCAGGTCAAAGGGCACAACCGCACCGATTTCCAAGCCACCCTGATCTACAACACCAAGTAGAACCTCTCTCCCTCTTCACTTCATCCTTCCAAATCATGAACGAACATAAATCTGCCTGTTTCCTCATCATCGTCCTCATTGCAGGAATGTTGTACGGAGTAAACTCGCTTCGCAACGCCTCGAACGCCGCCCGCGAGGTGGCGGAAGGGGTTCGCCTCGAAGCCGAAGGAGCCGAGCAACGAGCTCAGCTCAGCGACTTCCAACTGAAGTCACTGGACTCGAAAACCTCTGAACTCAGGACCATCTACACAGAGTGGACTCCCTACTTCGAATCCTGCCGCACCCCTCAGGAGGCGGAACAGAAGATTGTTGAAGTGATTCGTGACGGAGATGTTTTCACGATATCCCAGAAATTCTCTCAACAGGAAATGGAACGGGAAGATCAAATCAAGAGCGCTCTCGTCGCAGACCTTGTCGTCGAAGATGACTATGCGAAAGCCCTGAACTGGCTCGGAGAGATTGAAAAATCCATCCCCCACTGCCGGATCAGCAAATGCGTCATTATTCGCGGCGACCGCGCTAACGACATTCACATGGATGTTCAGGTCCAGATCCCAATCCTCCTCGCCGACGCAGAAGGCTAATCGAGGCAATCATCCGAACCCACAGAAAGCCAAAATGAAAATTTACCGAATCAGTTTAGTTCTAGCTCTCCTCGGATCAACCTTTCTGCATGCGCAGGAAGTGGAACTCGACGAGAACGGAATGCCTGTCGCAGCCCCCTCGGTAGCGAACTACACCCCGTCCCGCATGATCGAAATGCGCCCGGCAGACAAGTCCCCGCTCATCTCAAAAGCAAATGAGAGAAACCCCTACGCACGCCGCTCAGCCGCAGACGAAGCGAGAGCAAACGGAGAGGAGAATCAGGAGGAAATTCAAATCCGCCAGAAACTCTCATCGCTATCTGTAAAGGGACGCAGCGTCGGCCCTAACGGACCGCGAATTCTTCTCGGCGACATTATCCTCGAGAAAGGAAAAGAACTCCCCCCGCTTCTGCAGCAACAGGTCGAGAGCCTCAAGGTGATCGATATCTCGGACACTTCCATCATCCTCGGTTGGCTTGATGTCGAGAGTCGCGAACTGACCGGAAAAACGATGCAGGTCACATACGACCTGACGCCGCGAATCACCTACGCACTGCACGGGCAGGGCACCAGATCCGGCAACTCCGACGAAGAGCAACCGGAACAACTGTTCGGGACAATGATTTTACGGAACGGAACGGTAGATAGAGCCCGCGATGTTTCCGGCCAGGCCAGCGTTACAGACCCGGAAGAGTAGATAGACTCCCCCCCTCTTTCATGAAGATCAAGAACGACGAACCGACGATGCGAATGACATCCCGTCCCCCTGTGCCCCGCGATCTGTCGATCCGGGCATGGACATTTGTGGAGATGCTCGTTGCGATCGCTCTTTCCGCCATCTTCCTGGGAGCCGCGACGCTTGTCTATCAAAGCATCACTATTAACTCGAAGCGGCTCACGACTATCCTCGACGTCAACATCGGCGAGAAGTTCAACCTGAACTTTTACGGAGTGAGCGGCGACGTGATCCGAACCTATTCAGCACCGAACTACGGAAAAGCCGCCCTTGTTCAGGAGTTCCGGGACATGCTTCTGGAGGATTGTGACTCAAGCAATGCCGTTTTCTGCCTCCCCAGAAACAAGCTTAATACCCTGCGTCCCGAGTTCTTCAGATACGCGGCGGGTGACCCCGGAAGCACCGTTCAGCGCCCTGTTCTCGACAGTCCTGAATCGTTCCGGACATTTCTCGCTTCGGTGGAGCCTACCTCTACGGGCATTTACGACGCTTCGATCCGAACAACCCCTCCGACGACGCATCCCAGCACTACGATCTACATGCTCTCACCGGAAACAAACCCCGGCTATATCAGGGTCCACGCCATCTGGGAGATTGATTTCATTACACCGACGAATCTGGCGGGAACCTATGCCTCGGTGCGACGTTACAAGAACAATACCCTGACCGATTTCTACGACACCTATTTCTCAGAGGGAACGGGCGATCCCTTCTTCCCTCTCTTTGCCACTTTTGAACGCGCTTCGCGTCAGGCCGTTAGCGAAGGGACCGCAATCGACCGCTTCAAAGTGGCGCGCGGCAATCCATTTTACATGATCTGGCTGCCTGACCCTGCCAACAATTTTCTCAAACACCCTCCATTCACAGGAACCGATCCCGTGACCTCCCCCCGGCAGGCATACGAAGGCATGACAGGAAGAACCTCTTTCACGGTCGCTATTCCCATGTTCCCGAACCTCTAGCCTCAACAGATCGAATGAATCATTCACCTCACCATACGAATCGTGCGAAACAACAGGAAGGGAGCATCCTCGTTATCTGCATGGTTATGGCAACGATCGGAACGCTCGGGGTCACCGCGTGGATTTCGTTGATGGATGCGAGAGGACACCTCGTCGAAGCAAATATGGAGGCACTCGAGCGCCGCACCGTGAGAGAGAACAGCAAAGCGCTCGCCTACTACGCGATCTACTACAGCCACCTTCACGACAAAGTGGCATCCGGCAGTTACTCGGAATATGCGATCGACGACGACACCGTCGACGACCTGGGACAATGCATCGTGATGCCCTATTCCACGGCACCGCTCACCGAGACCGCCAACTCCCGTCAGGCAAAAAACGGAGCTTCCTCTTCGCGCGCCTTCTCAACGGATGTCGAAGTCCGCCTCTTCAAAGACGTGGCGGCGATGAAAGGATCGGAATACGAGGCCTGGGATTTCCAGTTGCGCAGCTATCACCCCAACCTCGGCGGTGAGCTCCTCACCTTCTATCCCCCGGCTGTTCCAGCCTCTGGAAACCCACTCGTTTCCGGAAGTCTTCACGTCAAAGGCAGAGCGGTTTTCTGGGATGCGGTCAAAAAAGATTTCGGAGCCGGTTTGCGTGCCAATGAGTATGTCCTTCCCAATCGCATCGGAGGAACAACAACCTTCCCGACCGTAGCGGGCACCAATACGCTGCCTCTCAATTACCCGATTCCCCACACAACGACCGGACTGTCGGCAGGCGGTGGATGGTATGACGGAACCATGGACTATTTTGAATCCGGCACCAACACCCACAACTCCTATTACGAAAAAATGGGCAGCAAAGTGGTTCTCGACGGATCGGTAGTGTCCACAGCAGGCCCCGGCCCCGAAACCAGAGCGGACACAGGCTACGATTCCGCACTGGAGACTCAGATCCAAACCGAGGATCCATCAACCCTGGTGAGCTCCCTTGTTCCCTACTATCCCCTTTCGAGCCGGGTTCTAACCGCGATCGTGCAAAAGAACAATCCCGCCTTCACCGGAGCGCAGTTCCGACAGGTATTCGAGGAACACCTGCCGATTCCAAACGACGCCTTGTCGGCCTTGATGGCAACTCACGGCACACTCATGGAGTCGGACATGGAAGCCCTCAACGTGGAAAACAACACTCTCTACACTTCAGATGGAAACGGCAATGTCTGGGTGTATCTCAATCAGGCAGGACTTCCAGATCTTTACATTCAAGCCTCTAACACTGTCCAACTTGTCGGTCAGAGCAACGCGACTGACGAGGGCGCGGCAGCATCACTTCCCCCCAGATCTATCATCATCGCGCGGCACGACAGTGACCCGGATTTTTCGATGGTATCATTCAAACACGCAAACCGGCGCCGGATCATTCTCGGACTGACGATGGAGGGTTCCACTCCTCAGACAACACCGGCGACGTTCCGCTTCGCCGGTTCAGTCCCCTTTCCTAAATGGAGCATGCTGCTCGAGACCAGAGGAATTCCCGCGTCTTTCAACCTCTCGCCAGTGAGCGGCGCCACAGTCCGGGGAGGCATCCGAACCAACTCAGAGCTCAACATCACCGGAGGCACCCTGACATTGGAACAGGAAACGGACTACTCAAGCCTGGACACTAACGCAACCCGCCACGCCTGGATTGAGGCCTACCGGAAATAACAACCACCATGAAGTTTTTCTCAAAACGTTCTTACCGCCAAAAGGGCTACACGTTAATTGAAGCCCTTGTAGCCTCGGGCGTGCTTCTCATCGGAGTGAGCGCGGCTTGCTCGATGTCTCTCTCTCTCGTGACACAGGAGGAGATCAACGAGAGGTCAATCAGGGCCTTCAACTACCTTGACAACGCAGCCCGCCTTTACCGTCTCGGGATGGAACCTTCCGAGATTCCCGCACTGCTTCCCAACGAACCGATCGTCGACTCGATCACATTCGTCTCCCGCAAGGTAGCTGCGAGCGGCATAGGAACTTCCGGAACCACGAGTTTCCCCATCATGAGAATCACGATGACTTACTACCCTTCCGGAGCCACTGCCGCCTACGACAAAGACGTGGAACAGTGGACCGGTGGAGACAAAGCCACGACACGAAGTGAGCACCTCGATGTGCTTCGCTCTGAATCGGTTCAGCTGTCGGAATTTTCCCGCGTCAGCACCCTTGCCCCATAGTTTTTTCGCCCCTCACTTTCATCTTAAATCTCTGAAGCCATGCTAAAGAAAGTTTCTCTAACAAACGTCCACACCGGAAGGAAATCCGCATTGGTTATCGATACGGATACCGATGCCAAAGCTCTCATCGGTTCGGGAAAAACACAGGTGGAAACAGCCGAGATCGCCGATATCAAAGGACTCGACGAAACGATCCAGCGGCTCTCAGCATCGAAGAAGAACCTTGATGACCGCGTTGTTCTCTTCAACGGACTTGCGAAATGTTTTGATCGGAATATTCCCATCATCAAAAGTTTTCACCTTCAGGCAAACCGGGTGAAGACCCCCCGGTTCCGCGGACTCATTGCCGACGTCGCTGATGATCTCGCCAAGGGCGAAAAGATCAGCGACGCGATGGCGAAGAAGGATGATGTCTTCACTCCTGATTTGATCGCACTGATTCGTGCCGGAGAGGAAGCGGGAAGACTGCCCGAGATTTTCCGGAGAATCGGAAACAGCCAGAAAAAGACTTCACGGATTATCAAAAAGTTGAAGTCCGGAATGATCTATCCCGCAGTCGTGATGGTCCTCGGGATTGGTGTTGTCATCACGATGAGCTTTACGCTCGTGCCGGCAATGTCAAAACTCTACCAGTCATTGAATCATGATCTCCCTGCCGCAACCAAGGGAATGATGGCTTTCTCTGATATTCTACTGAAGCAGCCCTGGGTCGTGGCCCTGCCCATTATCGGCCTGATTGCCTTCTTTAAGAACTGGGGAAAAATCAACCGGCTGAAGTTCATGCAGGATATGTTCATCAAGATTCCCTCGGTTTCCAATCTCGTGCGAAAATCAGCCGCAGCGGTCGGCTTCCGCACCTTGGCACTTCTCATTGAAGCCAACGTCCGACTGACCACAGCTCTTGATATCACTGCGGCGACGTCGTGGCACTATCATTACAAGACATTCTTCACCAAGGTGAGAGAACACATCATGTCAGGGATGACGATGCCGGATGCCTTCCTCATCGAATCCCACTGGCTCGGAAATGACGGGCGCCTCATTTGCGGATTCATGGAAACAGCGGCGGAAACAGGCGCCGACACGGAACTCCTCAACGAAATCGCCGAAGATTACGAGGACGAACTCGATACCGCAGCCAATCAAATCGATAAGCTGATCGAGCCCGTCACGATCGTCCTCCTCGGTTCAATGGTCGGATTTCTCGTCTACGCCATTTACGCGCCCGTCTTCAGCCTCGGGGACGCTCTTCTTAAAAAGTAAGCGAAACCCCGGTCTTACAACGGCCAATGCACAATTGTTAATTTTATAAAAAATATTGTATTTATAGTAAATGCGAATTATATTGATCTCGAAGTATTTCGGTCAACAACATCCCGAACTCTTCATACCAAACCCAACAAAAAGACAACCATACCATGAAAGTAAATAACCATCTCTCGTCCAAGCGCGGCTTCAGCCTTGTCGAGATGCTCGTCGTCATCGCTGTGATCGGCATCATTGCTGCCATCGCCGTTCCTAACATCGGTCGTATCAACGATTCCGCTAAGGACGCTACCTACCGCCGAAATGCACAGAACCTTGCTTCTGTTTGCGCATCAGCCCAGGCAGCCGGCCTCGATTTCGTTGGAACTTCCACGAACGAGAAAGCAGTCATCAAGAAGGTCATCACCGGTAACACGGTTACAGATCCCGGACCATTCCAGAACACATTCTTCGGTGTTCCCGGCTTGAATCCTACCGATGCCGTCAGCGAGACAGCAGGTGCTGCCAAGTATCTCTCGATCTCCAACGGAATGCTCCAGTACACGGGCAACTAATTCGTAGGCGTCGAATCAGCTTTAGCTGAGACACTCTACCAATTGATCTTTCGTCCGGCATCCTGCCTATGGATGCCGGACGCCCCTCTCCTCTTCTATTATTTTGAATCACCAGTTTTGAAATGAAAACTAACACCGCTAACCGAACGAACAATGCATTCACCATGGTGGAAATGCTTATCGTCATTGCCGTGATAGGAATCATGTCAGCACTGGTCATTTCCTCTTTCTCAAACGCGGCGCAGGACAGCCGACGTGTTGTTGCCCGCCAGCAACAGGCCGCCGTCCAAAACGCGGTCAACGCCTGGGTAGCGGAGAAATCCTCCAGAACCAGCCTTTACGACGCGAGAACGGAGTACAACGCTAAAACCAACGGTGAAGACAAGCTCGACGAAATCCAGAGGTATCTCGACGACTCTACTTACCAGCATTTTAAGGACAACACTTCGGACAATAATAAGATCCAAAGTGCCGCGCTTAAGAAAACCGGCCAGCATCTAACACTCAGCCCGTGGCTCGCTGGTTCCTACCCCAAAGTTTCACTGGATTAATCCCCATCCCCTACCACGCCAAGATAATGAGAAATATACAATCCAAACCCCGCGGATTCTCACTGGTCGAAGTACTCGCCGCTGTGGGCATCATCGGAATTATCGCCTTCCTCGCAATCCCTAACATTGTCGCAATCAAAGAGGATTCCGAAACCAACCTGGCTATTTCCAGAGCTGAGGCAGCCAACATGGCGATCGTCTCTTACATTCAGGCTAACGGCAAAGACGCTGTTGCAGCGAACTGGGGAACCCTCAACAACCAGGGCCGCTACGCAAAGCTCCTTCCCTACCTCTCCTTTGCACCGGCTACGATTGTCGAATTTTCACCCAACGGGTTCACGATCACTCTTCCGGCAAACTTGAATGCGCTGACAAAATCAACCCTGCTTGATTATGCAAACAAGCCGGTTCCCTACTAGCACCCACACTCTTTCTTTCAGATGAAGCTCAACTCGCAACCATACTCAGCCGGTATCTCACTGGTCGAAGTCATCACTACCGTTGCAGTCCTCGGAATTCTTTCGTCCCTGGCCGTCCCTGCTTATCATCGGGTGATCAGTGGCTCGAGCACAACGATTGCTTCAAATCTCGTTGAAACCTTAAACGGAGCGACCAAAAAATTCAGTCACTCCCAGTGGGATCTCATCTATACCGCTAAGCCGACTCAGGCGAGTGACGAACTTTACGTCCTCAGAACGCTGCAATGGAAAGACCCTGACACCACAGGCGAGTTAAATCCGGGCGGCCCTTTCATGACACCCAACTGGAGTCCCGCGACGTCTTCGAGCGACGAAGATTACCGCGCGGAGTGGACCGGGTCTTCATGGCGCCTCCTCGAGCCCGGAGAATCCGGGACCGGCCTCAAACTGGCCCTGGATGCAAGTGATGTCGGGACGGGCTATACCTTCCCCTCCGATTTCAAACCTGCCGGCGCAAACTAAGTCCCTTTATTCACTTTTTTCTTCCTATCCCACCTCTCCCCAATGTCTTCACTCGGAACAAACAGCCCGCTTATCAAGGGGTCGCCAACAGATCTCGATACCGGAAGCGCCTCCGGTTCAAAGGACATGGCAAAATTCGGAGCAGCCTTTTCAGGGCTGATCTCACTGGAGGGCATGGCCGTCCAGTTTGGCATGCTCCCGGTGAAGCTTGCCCGGGAGACCTGCTCGGTGGAGGCGGAAAACTTGATCCGCCGGCTGGGACGCAACCCCCGTTCCGAAAACCCCTGGTTACCCATTTCGACGCTGGGCCCATTACCCATTTTTGCGCATCACGAACCGAAGTCCGAGGATATGTGGGGAGTTCCCTCCTGCCTTGCCGTGCGGGTCGTAATCTCCGAGGAACAGTATGAGAAAATCCGTCGCGACCTCGTGATGCGACTTTCCAATACTCCGCTTCCATCAGAAGGGACTCTGGGCCAGATGGTGGCACCGAACCTCGCGAACAACGATCTCGAGGCGGCCTTCCGCTGGTTGCTGGAAAACTACCCTTACTCCGAGGAGGAGAATGAGCGAATCTCGATGCTTTACGCGGAAGCGGTGGACAAACACGGCTACGTAGATCAGGAGGGTTTCAACGCGATCATCCCTTCACTGGGGGTTGCACTCCAATACCTCAGTTGCGGCCCTTCAATGCTGTGCTTCAACCCCGAGGAAGTGCCCAAGCAGGACATCGTTTCCCACGGCATGCTGGAAAAACACGAGGTCTACCCGGTCTATGCAGGAGAACATCGGGTCTACCTCCTTTCAACCTCCGAGGACAATTTCGCGCTCGAGGACGAATGGCTTTCCCAGGGAAATGACCCGGTTGAATTTATTCCCGTCATCGCTGACCTGAAGGCGATCAAAGCGCTCATCAGCCGGACCGGCTCTTCAGGCGTAGCCCAGGCCGGCGTCGAAGTCGAACGCTCGCAACTTACAGTTTCGAACGCGGAAGGTCTCGTTGAGATCATGCCGGATGACGTCGCGCTGATCAATCCTCAGAATGTGAATCACACCGCGGAAGAGTTGATGCATTGGGTATTTTACACTGCAATCACCAACCGGGCTTCTGATCTTCACCTCGAAAAATATTACAATGTAGCCCGTTTCCGTGCCCGTATTGACGGCAAGCTCCGGACCATCTACACAGCTCCCGAGGAGATGATGCAACGCTTCATCGCGCTGATCAAAAACTACGCTAACATGAGCCAAACCCGACAGGAGGCTCTCGACGGACGAATCGCTCTCGCAATCGGCACGCGGCGTGTTGACGTTCGTGTCGCCGCAGTTCCCTGCCGCAGCGAAATGCAGAAGATCATTATGCGTTTCCTCGACAAGCAGGACGGACTGAAAGAACTTTCCGAACTCAATTTCTCGAAACGTCAGGGAATGATTGTGAAGCGGGTCATGAGCCGTGATCAGGGCCTCATCCTCATCACAGGACCTACCGGGTCCGGCAAAACCACTACGCTCTACGCTCTCATTAACAGCGTGAACGACGAAGGTATTAACATTCACACGATCGAGGATCCTATCGAATACGAGATCGAGGGAATCAACCAGACACAGACCGATCCGACTCACGGCCTGACATTCAGCAATGGACTTCGTGCGCTCCTGCGCTCAGATCCGGATGTCATTCTGATCGGTGAGTGCCGTGATCAGGAAACCGCGACTTCCGCGATCAATGCCTCTTTGACAGGCCACCTCGTCCTGACAACCTTACACGCGAACGATTCGCTAAGAGCCGTTTCACGTCTCCTTTCCATGGGTGTCGAGCCCCATCTTGTGGGTGACTCTCTTGCAATGTCTCAAGCTCAGCGACTGGTTCGCCGCCTCTGCAACTATTGCAAGCGACCATCGAAACCGAATCCGAAGATACTCGAACTGTTTGCCCGCCAGGGTATCCGCCATGCGAATGCCGACACGACCCTGTTCACCGCAACGGGGTGCCAGGAATGCGCGGGAACCGGGTATTCAGGCAGGGTCGCCCTGATGGAAATGGCGGAGATCAATGCTGAGATTGCAGATCTCATTGAAGTACAAGCCACTCAGACTGAACTTAAGAAAGCGGCCCTGAAATCTGGATTTCAGACACTTTATCAGGAAGGTTTAACTCATGTCCTTGCAGGAAACACGACTCTGGACGAAATTAAGAAAGTCAGCTACACCGCATTTTAATCCCGACAATCATCACTATGAACGCCACAGAAACAGCCCCGGAAACCGCGCCAGCAATGGCAGAACCAACCCCGCGAGTCCTCATCGTCGATGACGAGAGAGCGATGCAGATGTTGGCTGGCGCGATCGTTGATAAACTCGGTTACGACTTCACCTGCGCCTCCAGCGGCGAAGAGGCCGCCGAACTGACGAAACAGGCAATAGAGGAAGGAAATCGATACTCAGTTGTGGTCATGGACCTTGCCCTTCCCGGTGGAATGTCAGGACTCGAGGCAACTATCGCCATCAAGCAACTGGACGCAGACGCACAAGTCATCGTGAGCAGCGGCTACCTTGAGCAGAACGCCCGTTCGGCAGCGCTTGAACACGGCTTTGCAGGGATCCTTCCCAAGCCTTACACGGCAGATCGCCTCGCCTCAGAACTCAAATGGGTCGTGAAGCGAAGCAACGCCGCCACTCAGGAAAACGTCTGAGCCGGTTCACTGTGGATTCTGATCCGGCTCATCGCCGGATCGCACCCCGGAGTCTTCATCGCTCCGGTAGCTCGCAACCACGAGGCCGCTGAGATATTTGTCAGGATTTTCCACGGCCTCTTCTGTGATCAAAAAGGTATCCTGCCCCGTATTCTTGCGGATCAGGTTAAGACCGAACTGAAAGTCGCGGAAAAGCTCTTCGCACACTTGGAGAATGCTCTGATTCTTCACTTCCGACAAGGAAGCTATCCTCGCGGCGGCGTCGTTCCGGATATTAAGTCGCACACCGTGACTTTCCTCGAATTTCCTCCGGAAGGCCGCGATTTCAGCGATGACCCGCCCGTCCCCGACAGGGCCGGCATCTGAAAGGATAGAATCCAGCGTTGCCACGGGATCTTTCACGAGATCTCCACTCACGGACAGCTCAGTGATTGAAGTTCCCGGCAGTTCAAATTTAAAATTTCTGAGAAGCCGCTCACAAACCGTCATGAGTCCCCTCGCCCCGGTTTTCTCTTTTTCGGCAGCGGTCGCTATTTCCTGCAAAGCCTCATCCGAAAACTGCGCCCGGATTCCAAACGCCTCAAACTCGCGCTCATACTGGCGAATCAGACTCCCTTCAGAGTTTTTCATTATGTTGAAAAGATCATCCGCATCGAGATGATCGCAGACAACCCGCACCGGAAGCCGGCCTATGAACTCGGCTTCGAATCCAAAGTCGATGAAATCACGGGTCTCCACCAACTCTTCAAGGAGCGTCTCCTGAATGCCGGCGCTGCTCTCAGCTGAGAAACCTATAGCACCCTGACGAACACGCTTCTCGACGATCTTTTCAAGCCCCGAAAAGGCGCCACTGACAATAAAGAGGATGTGCCGGGTATTAATCGAATCTTTCCCTGATTTACCGCCTTTGCTCATCTCAAACATCGCCTGCATTTGAGACTGCATGTCCTGGGGATTGCGAACCGGGACTTCGGTCTCCTCCATCAACTTGAGCAAAGTCGTCTGCACGCCCCTGCCACTGACATCCCTGCCCGAGGAATTGGAGGCGGTCGCAATCTTGTCGATTTCATCGATGTAAACGATCCCGTATTCAGCGAGGGAAACATCCCCGTCGGCCTTCCTCACCAGCTCCCGAACGAGATCATCAACGTCAGCGCCGACATATCCCGTCTCGGAAAATTTGGTTGCATCCGCTTTCACGAAGGGCACCCCGATCAACTCGGCAATATGTTTCACCAGATAGGTTTTCCCGACTCCGGTTGGCCCTACCACAATCACATTCTGTTTCGCGAATTCAATTTTACCGGCCTCCTCCGGGCTCTCCTGTTCGAGGCGCCTCAAATATTTGGCGTGATTGTAGTGATCACACACCGCTATCGAAAGAGCCTTTTTGGCTTCATCCTGACGAATCACAAATCGATCGAGATGCTTTTTGATATCGCGGGGAAGCAGGTCGAAATCGAAAACATCGACCGGGTCCTCTGATTTCACATCGTGCGTTTCTCCCGAGCTCTCAGGAGCGTTGGCAAATGGATTCATGCCATCCGGCATCGATGAGAAAGAAACCTGATCGCCGAAATTCGACTTTAAAAATTCCGAAAGTTTTCGCGAAATTTCATCAGGATCAGGAAAGGGCGTATTGTCGTCGTCTTTATCGCTCATGGCAGAATTGTTGATCAGGACTGATAAGCCCGATACATCTAGACCACCCACTACAAGGGGCGTTCAATTTTGTAACTACGAATCTTGAGTGGTTCCACTCAAAAACAGACTAGGGAAGCAGTTTCGCCAGCGCGGTCCATTGAGCTGAGAATTCCGGTGAAACCGCCGCCAGTTCTTCGCCGAGAGACGTCGCCAGCGCCCCCTGCCTGGTCGCAATCGCGAAGGCCACCATTTTCTCCCTGTCACCCGTATTTTCCGGGCCCAGTTCCCCCTGCAATTCAACCGCAGAGGCGATCATCCAGGCGGGATCAAAACTTTCAACCTCCACTTCATTCGGCCCGAACCCCAGATCGACGGTGAATGTGGAGGGATTTGCCGCTGTGATCGCCGCATTCAGCGGAACTCCTTCGCGTCTCAAAATTCTCCCCTCGTAATTCCCCGCTGCCAGCAAATCCGCGAGCACCTGTATGAATGCGCCGGCCTCTGTGTAAACCTCGATCAGAGCGGCTTGAAGCTGCGCTGCGGAGGCAGACTCAAACTCGAGAGCCTCCAATTGAGCCACTGCCCCGGTAAAGAGAAGCGTTTCGCTGTAGGAGGTAAATGAAGCATAAAGCGCTTTTATTTCCTCCAATTCCGATTGTGCGGTTGCCTCATCCTCTGAAGCCATTCCGGAATTCCCGTCAGGCTCCGAGCCGCCGGGCGAAACTTTGACAACAGCCGCAGCACTCGCTGCCGCCGCTGCTTTCTCCTCCGCGACCAGCTTCTGAATTTCATCGACCCGATCGAGCCGCTCTTTGATCAACGCGGGAAATCTACCGGGCGACTGCGCGGCTTCCTTCGCCTGTTTTAACGCTGCCTTCATTTTGGAAGGATTCATCGAGGCCCCCTTCCGTGCCGGATTGGGCAGCGATTTCAATTCGGAGAAATCAGCGTAATAAGCCTTGAGAGGCGCAATCAATGAGTCTTTCCAGGCATACTGAGAAGGGAGACTGCACGATTCAAATTTTTGAAGATACTCAATCCCGGATTCGAACTCGCCGCATTGCCAATTTTTCAATCCCGCGAGGAGCCACCCCACGGCATCGAAAGACGAGGTCCCGAACTCAACATCGGATTTTAAAAATGGGAACGGTTCCAATAGATTCGAGGAAATTTTACCGAGAAAGGTCGTCACTTCCGGGGAATCCTCCGAAGCGCTGGAAAAATTCTTCTGAACCTCCAGAAAGGCCTCCCTCGAATCCGCTTCCCTGCCTTCGAGCAGAGCAATCGTCCCCCGAAAGAAGCCAGTCCACATCCGCGTGGAAGGTGAAAGGTTGGTCGCTTTGGCGAGATCATCGAAGGATTTACCTGCCTGGCGAAATCGTCCCGTAGAAAAGTGCTCCCGCGCTTTCAGGAACTGCTCGGCATTCGAATTCTCACTCGCGTCAATCACCCGTTCCCCACCGACAATGCCGAATGAGGGATTCTCCATGACCTCCTCTTTGGGAATCATCAGAAACAAAATCACGGTAAAAATCAGCAATCCACCGGCGATCCCGGCGAGAGTGGGTATTTTGCTCTTTTGGGTGGTTTTATACCGGCTGCTGCGCCCAAATTCGTGCAACAGAATCCGATCAATTCGCTTAAGCAAATCCTCATAAGACTGGGGCCGATGCTGAGGGGAATAAGCCATCATCGACTCGATCAGCTTGATCGTTGCCTTCGACACCCCCGGAGCGACAGCCTTGAGATTCACTGACTGCTTCTTGATCTCTTTCAGTTCCTCCAGCGAAGACGTATTGGCCTCAAAGGGAGGCACTCCGGCGAGAGCATGGTAAAGCGTCGCGCCCAGGCTGTAGATATCGCCGAGATAAGTGTCAGGCTCGCCGTCGAGCTTTTCCGGAGGGACATAGAACGGTGTCGCCCACAAATCCTCCGATTCATCTACGCCGCCCTGTTGCACGGCGAGACCGAAGTCGACCAACTTGGTGGTCCCGTCTTCCGTCACGAGCATGTTGCCGGGCTTGATATCACGGTGAATCAAATCCTCGTCATACGCGGCCCGCAGCCCGTTCGTAACATCATGAGCAATCCTCAGCACCTCAGCCTCCCCGATGGCCCCCTTCTCTTCGATCACCTTCTCAACGCCGGTGGCATCGACGAGCTCCATCGCGATGAAAAAGTAGCCCTGGTCCTGACCCACCGCATAAACCTTGACCACGTTCGGATGAATAATCAGGGCGGTTAACTTGGCTTCCCGCTCGAACATAGCGGTCAAGTTCGCGTCCCGGCTCAATGCCTGGTGGAGCACCTTGAGTGCGACCTCCCGCCCGAGATGCCGATCCGAAGCGCGAAAAACCTGGCTCATTCCCCCTTCCCCGAGGAGCCCCGTAATATCATACTGCCCCATCGAAGTCCTCACCCTGATCGACTCACCGCAATGGGTGCAGGTGATCTTTGAATACGGCGAGAGGAGCGAGACATCCAGCGCCTGCTTGCACTCAGGGCAATGATTCACCGCCGGATTCTGATTTTCCTTTTCCTCCATCGAGACCTTTACCGAACATTTAAAAATCGGGATCGCGACAGTCTATCCAGACGATTCTGGACGTCCAGACAATTAACATTCAATTAAGGGCGTTTTTTCCACACAGGCGATTTATTTACCCTTGCTGATATTCTTCAATCGCCGCCCTATCAGTTGATACTTTCCTCTCATGGCAGTAGCCTAAAGAGTATAACCGGACCGGAATGAAAGAGATTCAAATAGGAAAACTAAGCCTCGGGGGCGAGCGCCCGCTCTTTTTTCTCGGGCCCTGCGTGATTGAGTCTGAATCATTTATCGCTGAAATAGCTCCGAAAATCAGGGAGATTGCCGACAGCGCCGGTGTCGATTTCGTCTTCAAAGCCAGCTACGACAAAGCAAACCGGAGTTCTGTCTCCTCATTTCGCGGGATGGACTGCGAAAAGGGCTGCCGCCTCCTCCAGAAAACCGGTGCTGAAATCGGCGTTCCTGTGACGACTGACGTGCATTCCGTCGAAGAAATTAAGATCGCGGCCGACTTCATCGATGTCCTTCAAATCCCCGCCTTTCTCTGCCGTCAGACAGATCTCATCGAAGCCGCGGCGGTCACCGGAAGAGTCGTAAATGTCAAAAAAGGCCAATTTCTCGCCCCGTGGGACGTTAAGAACATAGCGGATAAACTGAAGGCCTTCGGATCTGAGAATTTCTTTCTGACCGAAAGAGGAACCAGCTTTGGATACAACAACCTCGTTGCTGATATGAGATCAATACCCTGGATGAGAGAGTTGGGATGCCGCGTCGTTTTCGATGCGACCCATTCGGTGCAGCGCCCCGGCGGTGACGGCACCTCCAGCGGAGGCGATGGCGTTCTCGCTCCTGTCCTCGCGCGATCCGCGGTCGCAGCCGGTTGCGACGGGGTTTTCATGGAAACCCACCCCAATCCGGCCGAAGCACTCAGCGATGGTCCCAACCAGGTTCCACTCGACAAACTGGGAACCGTTCTTTCAGAGCTCAAAGCGCTCTACCAACTGGTGAGAACGTTTAAATCCTGACTTTTTTCTGACCTTTTTTAATGGTAACCCCTCTCCATCATTCGGCCCCGATCCGGAGCCTTTTTGCAGCAGCAATACTCCTGTGCGGGAGTGCCACGGCCAACGAGCCCGCTCCCGGCGCTCTGGTGCAGAGTATGCTCCCACCGGAGTTGACGAAACTTTTTCCGATCGGGCGGGTTTTCAAAGGAGTCGCGATCCCTTCCTACACTGATGACCGACTCAAGTCGGTGATGCGGGCTGTAACCGTGGTCCGGGTCGACGAACAATACCTCGACCTCACCAACCTCGTCATCTCCATTTACAATGACGAAGGTGAACCTGAGACCTACATCAGCATGGACGAAGCGGTTTTCGATCTCGTCACTCAGCAACTCGTTTCGAAAACCCCCTCGAAAATCGAGCAGGAAAAATTCACCATGACCGGCGACAAAATGACCTTTGAAACTCAAACGAGGCTCAGCCGAATGGAGGGCAATGTGCGAGTCATCATTTCCGACGCAAAAGACTTCACATCCCAAATGGGACTTGCTGTCCCCGGCGGAAAATAATCTTCACTACGGATAATTTGATCCCATCCTAAAATGAAATATTCAATCTTTCTCATCACCCTTTCTCTCGGACTGCCCCTCGTCCCGGAGGTTGTAAAGGCACAGGATACCGAAGCGTTGAAAAAAGAGGCCTCCTCCGTTTTTTCCGATCCCCGCTTTAAATCGGCATTCAGAAAAGCGAAGAAAGATCCCGAAGCAGCCCTTGCTGAAGCAGACCTCGATCCCGAAGAAATGGTTCGCTCAGTCACTCGCGCATTCAATGAGAACAAGGACAAGATCGACACTGAAAAAATCGAGTCGATGGCTAAAGAAATCGACACCGAACAGATTGAATCGATTGCAAAAGAAATCGATACGAGTCAGGTCGAATCCGTGGCACGCGAGGTTAAGAGTGAGCCGGCAGCTGAACGGGCCATCTCTTCGATCACCGGCATGATGCCCAAGCCCCCGCCGTCCGACAATGACGTTCCCGCGACAAGACCCGCCCCCGGCAACGGAGGTATCGTGGCCCGCCCCATCGCAATTCCTGTGGCAAGTGACACCCCGCCGGCCCCTCAGGAATCGACGACTGTGGTCCAGGAGACCAGTGTCACTGAAGTCGCCGGCCTCGGGGCTACAACGCCTCAGATTCCGGACTCACCATCGCTCAATCCCGACGAAATCCCCGCACCACAACCTTTGGCGCCGAAATACAACACCAAGGCAGGCGGCGGAAAACTGGGCAACAGCGCCGAAGGGAACATGGAAATCCTCGCTCGCGAGTCAATCCTCGACGATGCCAACGGCCTCCTCACCTTTCGTGGAGATGTCTTCGTGAATCATCCCGGATTCGAAATCAAATGCGACAAACTTGAGATCTACACAAATCCGGGCATAGGCGCCCAGTCTGAAAACCCGAAAACCGGTGAGAAAAAGGAAAACTTCAAGCGCGCCGTCGCTTCAGGCGGAATGGTCGAGATTCGCCGGATCACGCCCGAAGGAAAAACCCAGATCGCGCTGGGCCGCCGCGCCGACTACGATGCGATCACCAAGGACATGATCCTCTCAGGAGGCCCTCCCTACATTCAGGATGGGGAAGCCTTCGTCAAAACCAACTCGTCCGACGCCCAGATTATCATGAGAGGCAACGGCCTCTACGAGATCAAAGGGTCCAACAACAGGAACCACATCAGCATTCCCATCAAAGGGCCGGACAAAACAAAGGATCTCGGAGGCGGCATCGGAATAGGCGGAATTCGCTAATCGCATTTTACCGCTACCTCTATCTGTCCCACGCTATGAGCTATTCTGACGACCGCGACGAAATTGCAGAACTCTTCGGTAAACAACCGAAAGTGAAAAAAAGTGGTTATTCGGAGGAACTCCCTGTAACGAACGATGCGAAGCCATCGCCGAAAACGGGAGCCCCGCCTCAGCTTCCATCAGGGCCGAAGGCCAAAGCCGAGGTAGAAGTCGCGGTTCCCGTAAAGCTGCGCCCCCCCGCCCATGTTGAGCCTCATCCACTCGACGAAGTGCCGTCTGCACCTGCCTCAAAACCGAAGCCGGCCGAACCTGAAGTCGTCGACGAGGAGTTTATCGTATACGACGAAGCGGCGGCCCCGGATTTCCTCGAAAGTGAATTCGTGGCCTTTGAAGAAAAAAACGAAGCGCCCGCGCCTCCCAAAAAGACCTTTTCCTCGCTGATCAAGAAACGGAAAGCAGCATCTGCATCAACGTCGGTTGAAAATGAGGGGTCGGCCGAACTGCCCCCGGTAAGAAAAGAGGAGGCCCCCGCCCCCGTCGAACCGCAAAAAGCGCAGCCACAACCGGGAGCAAAGGCGAATCCAGCCGCAGCAACGGCCTCCCTTCCCGCCGCAAAGACCGGAACCACCTCTCCAACGACTCAGGCGACCGTCACAAAAGAAGCGCCTCCAGTCTCTGAGCCCGCGAAAAGCCCCGTAGAGCGAACCTTTTCCGACGAACCGCTCCTCGATACGAAAGGTCTCGTCAAAATCTACGATGGCCGGACCGTCGTCAACGGTGTCGCGATCAACGTCAAACCCGGCGAGATCGTCGGCCTTCTCGGACCGAACGGCGCCGGAAAGACGACTAGTTTCTACATGATGGTCGGCCTCGTCCCGCCCAATGACGGAACCGTGATGTTCAACGGAAACGATGTCACGAAGATGCCCATGTACAAACGGGCCCGCCTCGGGATGGGCTACCTGCCTCAGGAGGAATCCATTTTCAGAAAACTCACAGTCGAGCAGAATATCATGGCGGTGATGGAGACCCTGAGCATTCCGCGTAAAGAGAAGATAGAGCGGTGCAATGAGCTCCTGGAACGATTCAGCATCACTCACATTCGGAAGAATATTGCCCTGACCTGCTCAGGAGGGGAGAAACGACGGGTCACCATTGCCCGCTCCCTCGTCACTCAACCGTCACTGGTCATGCTGGATGAGCCGTTTTCCGGGGTTGATCCAATCGCGGTCAACGAAATTCAGGGCATCGTCGCCGACCTTCGTGATTCCGGCCTCGCCATTCTCATTACCGACCACAACGCCCGCCAGACCCTCGAGCTGGTCGACCGCGCCTACCTTATTTACGAAGGAAAAGTGCTCCGTGAAGGGACGCGGGATTTCCTCATTAACGACCCCGTCAGTCGCGAGCTCTATCTCGGGGACCGGTTCACAATGTAGGAATTGGAAACGATATTTTTCTGGCTTTGTTATATAAAAAGTTGGCGCATTGAATCTGAATCGATCCTTGTCAAAAAGGCACCGTTCCTGCTAGAGTATCACTGAGCTGGAAAAGCCAGCAACCTCAAAAAACAAACTGAACTATGCAAGTAACCAACGTCAATCTGCCTATCACTGTCACCGGTCGCCACGTTTCTGTCACAGACGCCATGCGTGACCACGCTCAGAAGAAAGTAGCCGGTTTGCATTTGGATTACCCGAAAATCATCGAAGCCAAGGTGATCCTCAATGTTGAGGGTGATCGACACATCGCAGAGGTGATCCTCTTTTGCGCCAATCACATCGTAATCGAAGCAGATACCACAACAGCGGACATGTATGCATCAATCGATGAAACGATGTCCAAAATTGCGCGCCGGATGCGCAAGCACAAGACGCGCATGCTGAAGTCTCACCGGCCGAAAAGGCAGAAGGAAATGCGCCACCTCGAAGAGGCAATTTTCAACGCTGAACTCCCCATTGAAACCGAAGAGGAGCACGAACCGGTCCTGATCCACAAGGAAAAATACAAGGTCAAACATCTCTTCTCCGACGAAGCAATCATGGACATGGAAATGAACGAAAAACCGTTCATCGTCTACCACGATGCCAAATCCGACAAGCTCGCCGTGATCTATCGTCGTGACGACGGCGATTACGGAATGATCACGCCAGTCGAAGAATAAGAGACTGCCGCAGATTTTTTTTTGAGCGGGAATGGTCTACTTCAGGCCATTCCCGTTTTTCTGATTCAATTCGTTTCGCCCATCAGCAGACTCATGAGTTTTCCCCTTCCCCGCAGCGTTTCAGAGGGCTCAACTCTCGCGATTGTCGCTCCGGCAGGCCCCTTCGACGAGGAGGCTTTCCGCAAGGGAGTCGAATGGCTCGAACTGCGCTACAACCTGACATTCAGCTCAGACATTTTTTCCAAATCGGGCTACCTCGCGGGAACCGATGAGAGACGCCTCTGTGAACTCTCCGGCGCGATCAACGACGATAAAGTCGATGCGATTCTCTGTGCCCGCGGAGGCTTTGGAACGACCCGCCTTCTCCCCGGTATTGAATTGTCCGAAATTCAATCGGCAAACAAAATGATCGTGGGGTTCAGCGACATATCAGCGCTCCACGCCCGCTGGGCTGCTGCCGGAGTGCGCTCGATGCACGCGCCCATGGTCGCAGCGCTGGGCAGTTCGAGTCCGCCCATTCGCGAACGATGGACAGACTGCCTCGAGTCTCCCGGGGAAACGCGTTTGCACCGGTTGGAGCAACTTAACGGCACCTCGGAAACGGATGCGGAAGGCCGACTCTGCGGCGGCAACCTCGCGGTCCTATGTGCACTGAACGGAACGCCCTACGCACCTCTTCTCGACGACGCAATTTTCTTCATCGAAGACGTCGGTGAAAGACCCTATCGCATTGACAGAATGCTCACGACCCTGCGGCAATCCGGTTGGTTCGATCGAATCCGCGGATTGATCATCGGAACCTTTACCGAGGGCGATCCCGGCCCCGACGAGGTCTCTCTCGACGATGTCCTGACCGGGCACTTCGGAAAGAGCCCGTTCCCGGTCCTGCGCGGCCTGTCCTCCGGTCATATCAAAGAAAACGAACCACTTGTTTTCGGCTCGACCGCCCGCATTACCGGCGGCACCCTTGAGATTTTTTAGACAGGATCGAGATTCAGCAGCATCTCGATCTCGGAGAGGTCCAGTGTGTTGATGACATTGTCACGGGTCAACCAGCCCTTCCGGGCGAGACGCACGCCGAACCAGAGAAAATCGAGATGAGCGGTCCGGTGCGCGTCCGGATTGATCGCGCATTTAACGCCCTTCTCAGTCGCGAGTTTCCACCATCTCCAGTCCATATCGAGACGCCAGGGATTGCAGTTCAGCTCGATGATCGTGTTCGTTTCCGCGCAGGCCTCTATCACTGCGGGAATATTCACCGCATAGGGCTCCCGCTTGAGGAGTAGACGACCGGAGAGATGCCCTAACATCGTCACCGCCGGATTCGAGACCGCTTTGATGATGCGATCCGTCATGGCCGACTCGGAGAGCGTCATCGCGTTGTGAACACTGGCGACGACATAATCAAGCTCGCCGAGAAGATCATCGTCAAAATCCAACGTCCCGTCTTTCAATATATCAACTTCACTCCCCGCAAGAAGCCGGAAGTCGTCACCGCGCTCCGAGAAGCCCTTGTTCAGCTCGGCGATTTCATCGATCTGAGAACGGAGACGCGCCTCATCAAGCCCATTGGCCTGAAACGAACTCTTTGAGTGATCCGCAATCCCCAGATACTGAAGGCCAAGTTCCATCGCTGCTTCAGCCATCTCCGCCAGTGTGTTCTGCCCGTCACTGGCCGTGGTGTGATTGTGAAAAGTCCCCCGCAAATTCTCCGTTTTCACGAGCACGGGAAGATCTCCCTCCTCCGCCGCCTCGACTTCACCGGTATTCTCCCGCAGTTCGGGTTCGACATAATCGAGCCCGAGAAAATCATAAATTTCCTCCTCGCTGTAAAAGACTGGAGGTTCATCGTTGCCACTCCCCTCCTTCGCTGCGAGACGATATTCATTGAGAGTGTACCCCCGCGCATTGGCGCGCCCCCGCATCACGACATTGTGCTCTTTGCTCCCCGTAAAGTAGGCGAGCGCACAGGCAAACTCCTCGTTGGAGACGGCACGCAGATCACACTGCAAACCATTGTCGAGGTTGATGCTCGCTTTTGTGCTCCCCTTTACAATGACGCGGTCAACCCAGTCCTGAGAAACGAAGTGCTCAATAATTGCCTCGGGGTCCTTCGTTGCCACGAGAAAATCAACGTCGTGCACCGTCTCCTTCGATCTTCGATAGCTTCCGGCGGCCTCCGCCCGGGAACAGGCAGGATGCTGCTTGAGCGCGTTCAAAATTTCCTCCACCGGAGTGACCACATCACCTAAACGAAAACGATCCGCATTCGACTCGCGAAATTCAATCGCTTCGAGAATCTTATCAGCGGTCTTTTTGCCGAATCCGGCCAGTTCTGCGATTGCACCCGACTCGCAGACCTCTTTGAGTTTAGCCACCGAATCGACCGAGAGCTTGTCATAGAGCGCCTTGATTTTCTTCGGCCCGAGGCCCTGAATGTTGAACAGTTCGAACAAGGTTTCGGGAAACTCCCCTCTCAGATTCTCGTGATACTCCAACTTCCCGGTCGAAGCGAGCTCGTGCAGTTTCTGCTGCAGGGCATCGCCAACGCCTTTGATCCCCTTCAAGTCATTCTCCTCCGCCTGCTTAACGATATCGCCCGAAAACTGGCGCACCGTTTCGGCCCCGGTTCGATACGCTCGAATCTTGAACGGATTCTCTCCTTTTAATTCCAGCAGCAACGCTATCTCCTCGAGTGTGTCAGCCAATGTTTCACGATCCATATTACCCTGCCACCATTCCTCAGTCCCCTGACGCTGCCAAATCCTTTTCATCATTGGTGAAACGATATGAACTTTGTTCTGGTTATTTTCTTGCACCACCGTGATTACACTTATAATTTCACTGAGCTGCGTGGTCACGCGCTGCCTTCATACTTTATATGAGCAACCGCTACCAAATCCTCGAGCAGATCGGCAAAGGCGGCCTCGGTGCGGTCTATAAGGCACTCGACACCCAGCTCCAGCGCGAAGTGGCGATTAAGCGGGTTCTCGCGGCCGGTCAGGCCACTGAAGAGGAGGTCAAAGACGCGGCTGAAAAGCTCATCGCAGAGGCTCAGACACTATCGAGCCTCAACCATCCTAACATCATCACCGTCTTCGATGTAGGACAGGATGAGGAAGGCGGCTTTGTAGTCATGGAGCTGCTCAAAGGGGAGACCCTCGATGAGACCGTTGAGCGGGGAGTTCTCACACAGGATGACTTCACCGAAGTGGTCTACCAGACGATGGAGGCGCTCATCGCAGCGGCGGCAAACAACGTCATTCACCGGGATATCAAGCCGACCAACATCATGGTGATCTGGCAGGCCTCCGGAAAATTTCAGACCAAAATCCTCGACTTCGGCCTCGCCAAGTTCAGCAAATCCCCGTCTGTGCAGACGATGGATCAGGACGAATCGGTCATGGGATCCATTTTCTTCATGGCTCCGGAGCAGTTTGAAAGAGGCCAGCTCGACTCGAGAACCGACCTCTATCAGATGGGCTGCGTCTACTACAACGCTCTCACCGCTCAGTATCCCTTCAATGGAGAGACCGCGCCGCAGGTCATGAATGCGCACCTCCAGCACAAAGTTTTCCCGCTCGATCAGGTACGCCCCGATCTTTCACCATCGATCTGTCAGTGGGTCATGTGGCTCATCAACCGGGACATCGATCACCGCCCGAAAGATGCACGTGAAGCGCTGAAGCGTTGGCCGAGAAATCCCGAGCCGCCAGGCGCGGTTCCGGTGGAAGCGCTCCCCGTCGAAGAGGTTTCCGCTGTCAAAACAGGCTCTGTCCGCATTGTGACCTCAGCCAATCAGGCGGCGGCACCTCCCTCATTGATCGTCGGCGCAACCACCGCCAATCTCGGTGCCCGGACCGGACGCCTCAATACGACGGGCTCTCACACCGGTGCGATCAGCCGAACAAACCGGTCGAATCTGAAGCGGACCCCGACGCCGGCGGCCAACCCGAAGATCAAGTGGATCATCCTCGCCTGCAGCGCGACCCTTCTCCTCGGTAGCGCCGGACTCATCGCCATGTCCAAGGCGAAGGCGAAAGCGAATGAAGATCGTATTATCGAACTGTCTTCCGCGGAAATTCCCTCCGGCGCAGCAACGGACATCGAAATCGCTGTCGCCTTTCTGGAAAGTGGAAAGAGTTCGGCCTCACTTCGCGGTGATGCGTTCAAAGTCATCCAAAATCTCGAAGGCAACGGTATCTCCGAAAAGATCTTCGAGGCGATGAAGGCAACCGAAAGCAGCCGGGTCCGTGTTCAGTTGGCAAAAGCGCTCTCGGAGCGTGATTACACACCTGCCGTTCCGGAAATCATCCTCGCTTTCAAATCGTCCGGCAAAGACAATGAGCGACTTCAATATCTCTCCGCTCTTCAGGGACTCGCCGACATGAGCAATGTGGAGGAGATTCTCGGCGCTTTGAGCGGCGATCACAGCCGCGAAGTCAGACAGGCTTTCGAGGACACAGTTCTCGCCGTTCTCCAGAAAAGCGACAATCCGGGCCCCGTTCTCGACACCCTCCTGACCAAAGTCTCGACCACAAGCGGCAACGAACGGAAGAGTCTCTTCCGTATTCTCGGTGTCATGGGCGGAGACAAAACGTTGACGAGACTCAGCGCAATCTACAACAAGAAGAACGATTCCGAATATCAGAGGGACGCAATGATCGCCTACCTCAGCTGGCAGGACCGCTCAGTCCTCCCACAGGTCGATGAAATCATTCAGAAAACGGAGGATAACGGTCTCCGGAGCGCCGCCGAAAGAGCCTACATCCGCCTGGCGACACTTCCGGGGCCGGAGAAACCTGAAGAGCTCAAACCCTACTGGGACAAGGCGTTTTCAACGATCAAGAACCCGAACGACATTCGCCGCCTCCTCAGCGCACTGATTGAATCCCCCAGCGCCGAAGCCCTTGCTTCGATAGAAAAAGCGGCAACCAATCCGAAAACAGCGCCTTACGCCAAGCCTGCCATCGGGACCATGAAAAAGGTTCTCGCAGGTGTCCCCGTTATCAAACCCGGCGAAGAACTCAAAGGCAACAAAGCCCGCGTCCATGGTGACAAGCGCGTCGCTATCAACTCATTCCTCTCGGCATTGACGAACTGGACTTCATCCGAGACCTGGTTCTCATGGATGTTCAAAATTTCCGAACCGGGCGAGTACTTTGTTGAGGTCGACCAGGCAACGATCAGAGAATCCTCGAGCGAATTTGTCGTCTATCTGGCAGGAAAAACACTCAATGGAACTTCGAAAAAAACCGACAGTCTCGAAGTTTTCGAAACCGTCCGACTCGATGGCACCGTGTCTCTTGAAGCAGACACGATCTACTCAATCGTCATTGCCGCCGGGGAAAAAATTCAGCCCCGCATGATGGATGTCGGCGCGGTCAGGCTGGTGAAACAATAATCACCGCCCTTTCCCCTTCGAAGAAGAGTCGCCGGCGGGCCGTCCGCCGTCACCACCCGGCATCTCAATGTCTCGACCGTCGGTGAGCCGGATCATCGCTCCGCGGATGAGGTTCCCTTTTTCGCTTCTCGACATTTCCGGATACGACTTCATGACTTGACCGATATACTCCCGGAGCTTCTTCTGCTTCTCTTCAGGCAAAGCCCGAAACCGGTCAATATCCTCTTTCGAGGGACCTTTGCGCCGCCCATCATCCCCACCGCGCCTGTCACCGTCACGACGTCCATCAGACGACGCCCGGGCCGGTACCGGAGAAATTTGTTCGGCATCGTATTTAAGCTCCACCTCTTCCCCGGCGAATGAAATCTTTGCAGCCACGCCTTCGAGTGATCTCGCGGGAATGATCTGCACCAACTTGATCCCCGGATCGTCCGACTGAATCTGACCACCCTCGGGAGAAACCAGAATCGTTTCCTTTTTCTCCCGATTGTAGAGAGTCGCATACTGGATCGCACCGAGTTCAGCGACCCCGCGAAGAGCATAGGTTTCAGAAATACTGAGCACCCGCGTGAAAGGGCTCGCATCCTTAACCGAATTAAAATCCCCCTCCTCAAGTGAAGCAGGCAAAATTCCCTCCGGCACCTGCGCGAACGCCGCCCCGATCAGAAACAGAAACGAGAAAAACGGCAGACTTAACCCTCTTGAATGCTTCATCATACCCTGTTGAATCGTTTCATTAACTCTCTGACGCCGGATTCTCCTCCTCGTTACTCGACGCGTCAGTCATCTCTTCGCCACTATCGGGGAGATACCACCTCGCGATCGTAATCTGACAGATGGACTGGGGCTCGACCTCCTTGGACTTGGTGTCCGGCTTCAATTCAATGGCCTTAATGACCTGAAATTTCTCAGGATTCTGCAGAGTCGTGAGCCACTCCAGCATGACCTTTTCCTCTCCCCGCACGATCAGCCGAACCGCGACCTCGGTATAAAAGGTCTCCGCGACAACATCCTGAAGGCTCTGCTGCTCGATCTTGAGCTTCCGGTCAAAAATATCGTCCTGAAGCGTCTGGAGCAAATCACCCTGGAGCTTTCCGATCGAAGCACCGCTCAGCGTGGGCATCTTCTCGGCGAGCCACTTTTCACGAGCCTCAATTTTAGGCATTTCCTCAATCCACATCTCCTGATCAGCGAGCTCATTCTTCAGCGTCCGAATCTTCGATTCACTGCCACTGAGAACCTTGAGGACAGAACGCGACACAAAACCCGTCGCGACGATCAGGATGACACCGAAACAAGCTCCCAGGAGCCACTTTTCTCTACTGTTCAGGCTGCGCATGTTTCGGCTTTCCTTCTATTTCAAACGTGGCGGTGTTATTCTTCTCCACTTTCGGATTCGGCATGCTCCATTCATACGCCGAAAACCCGTCCATCGCCCTGAGATCTTCGACGAGCCGATTTGCGAGCTGAACATCACGGGCCTGACCACGCAGGCGGATGCTGCGACCATCAGTCCTGAATTCCCGAACGACGACACCATTCCCGGGAAGCGCTGAGGTGATGCGGTTCAGCTGGATCATCGGGAAAAAATTCTTATCAAAGGCAGGTTCGAGTAGCTTCCACTTCTGCTCTGACAGCTGAATCCGCTCCACATCGGGCTGCAAAATTTCAACCTGACGCTCAAGCGAGACCACTTCCTGCTGCGTCGTCTTCGCCTTCTTCCAGAACCACGCACCAACGACGAGGTAGATCATCAATCCGACCGCCAAACCAATCAGAGTCTTCACCGTATTCCGACTCTTCCGCCGCGCACCGATGACACTTGCAGGTGTCAACCTGAGACGGGAAGTCACCCGGTCGCGAATCGAATGAGCGACCTTTTCGACAGGCAGGGTAACGGAATCTGAAAACGCAGCGAAGCCTTCCACCTCATTGCCATCGAGCGCGACCTCCAGTGTTTCCGGAAAAGAATTCGCCAGACCGGGTTCGCCCTGCAGCCCCATCAGGGAAAGATTCACCTCTCCGGCGAGCGCATTCCCAAGCTCGGGCCTGCTGCTCAAAACCTGAGCATGCACGGGACGTCCTTCGCGATAAATCGCGAGAACGTAGCGCCCCAACTCCTTCCAGATTCGAGCGACAGGCCGGGTGCTGACATCCTGCACCGCTGCAGAACTGGTGAAGCCTATCGCGCTTTTCAAAGCAAGCCCTTCCGGCATTTCAATGACAACGGTGACCTGGTAGAGGTCGCCCTCACCACTGTGATCGATCTTCTCAAAATCAAATAATGTCTCCCCGGAGAGCTTTCCCGCCAATCCCCGCTTTTCCACCTGAGCAAAAACCATGCTCTCCAGAAGCGAACTCTCCACTGAAGGCAGGGTCACGAGAAAAGTCGAAAGGCACGAGACCGGATACGCCATGACGACATCGCCCCGCCGCCCCGCAAGGACCGCAGGATCATCTCCCTGAGCTTGTTCACTCTTTCCCGCATAAAGCACCCAACCGTGCTTCCTACCGGGGGCTATCGTTGTTCTACCTGCCATTCGATGAATATCCTCACGGAGGTTAAACCACTTTCACAGCAAAAAGTTTCCGGAAAAAGGCTGCCGGATTCAAGGTTTTCGCGAGGGCTGGCTCCTTACTGACGAGGATGCCGGGACCCTGCCTTCCTTTCGATCGCGACCGGTTGGATTAAAATTCCCCGATCAGGAAATTTGCGACAATGAGAAAGCGATCGGACCACTCGCGATCCCGCGGTCTCAGGGACGGTAAATCATGCGCGATCACCTGAAGAAACGGCTTCCCCCCGAGCCACTGTCCGTTCTCCTCAATCCCCTTGAGCGCCCGAAACGCCTGCCCGCTGGCTTCGCGATGAATGTAGATGGTCGTCTTCTTCCCGCGCCAGGGCTCGAGCACAGCGACTTCGAACCCGGTATCGGACGGCGGCCGCGTCACCGAGGTGATGACCACATAATGATGAACCGCAGCCTCCCATCGGGGCTCGAAATCATTCCCTTCGCGCCGCTTCACGATGTAGGAGCGCAGGCTCAAAATCGGCATGACCCCGGAACGGATCGAAGCGGAGATCAAATCATGACAACGGACGATGTGATTTGCCTCTGTCTCGCCCTTCTTCAAATCGAGATAGGTGCCGCTCAATTCGGGAATCCCCTCGTCTTTCAGAAATTCGTTGAGTCCGGTGTAAAGATCCGCGCTCTGGATCCCGCTGGGCATCCACCGCTTCGCTGCCGGAAAAGTGACTGATTTCCGGTTCTTGAAATAACGATCGACGAGGAAGCGCATTTTCACGCCCTCATCGGAACCGAGAACGCCAAGATAAGCGTTCAAGTAGTCTCCCCGACTGAACTTCAGCATGTTCAGAATCGAGGCGGGACCGCACCCGTTCACCGAATCCGCAAAGTCGCGCTGATCAACGATTCCCGAAGTGATCGGAACGAGATCGGATTCCGTCTTTTCAACCGGAGTCTGAGCAGACAATGGCGAATCGAAAAACAGGCAGGCGAAGACGGTGACGAAATACTTCATTCCAGCCCGATTCCCGCTTAAAGCTCGCCGTTGTCTTCGCCGGCGACGAGCCCTCGAAGTTTTGCCTCAATAAAGTCCTCAAGATCCCCGTCCATGACCGCCTGAATATTTCCCGTCTCACAACCGGTTCGATGATCTTTGACCATTTGGTAGGGTTGAAAAACATAGGATCGAATCTGACTTCCAAAGCCGATCTCGCCTTTCTCACCATACTCACGCTCCATCTCAGAACGCTTTTTGTCCTCCTCGATCTGGAGCAGTTTGGTTTTCAACAACTTCATCGCCACCTGCCGGTTTTTGTGCTGACTCCGCTCCACGGTGCATCGGATCTGAATGCCCGAGGGAAAGTGGGTCAAGTGAACCGCGGTCTCGACCTTGTTCACGTTCTGGCCGCCTTTACCGCCGCTTCGCGCTGTTTTGATCTCGATGTCTTTCTCATCGATTTCCAGTTCCGGTTCCTCTTTCAAATCCGGGACCACGTCAATACTCGCAAAGGAAGTATGACGTCGCGCCTGGGAGTCGAACGGGGAAATGCGGACGAGTCGATGCACGCCACGTTCGCAATTGAGGTAACCATACGCATTTTCCCCCACGAATTGAAGGGTCGCGCCGCGAATCCCGACTTCCTCTCCCTCCTGAAGGTCAACCATGGCAACGGTGTAGCCATTCTGCTGTCCCCACCGCTGATACATCCGCACGAGCATATCAGCCCAGTCACAGGCCTCGGTTCCGCCCGCGCCGGCATGAATCGTCAGGAAGGCACTCTCGGAATCGTGAGGACCGCTGAGAAGCGTCTGAAGCTCGACCTTATCGAGCAGTCCACTGATCACTTCGTGCTCATTATTCACCTCTTCGATGGAAGCGGGATCAGGCTCCTCCTGGACCATTTCGAGGAGAACCTCGAAGTCCTCGATCTTCGAGGCGAGTTCACGCATCGGGATGATCTTGTTTTTCAAGACCGATACCTCGCCCATCTTGGCCTGAGCCTTTGCCTGATCGTCCCAGAAACCGGGAGCGCTCATTTCGGCCTCAAAGGCCTCCAGTTCTTTTTCGAGTTTTACGAAGTCAAAGATACCGGCGCAACTCGGAGAGCCGTGCCTTTAAGGAGTCAATATCGATGGCTTGCAGTTCCTCTTTCATGGAGGTGTAGTTTTCTCACAGGATTGGAATAAATTCAAATTATCGCTTACAGATAGAAAACAATTTTTCGCACCTGAAAGCACGAGGCACATTGATTCGACGATCCCCTCTCACCGAGACGAGCCTGATCGTGCACTGGTGCACGCACGAGAACGGAATCGTCAAGACCGTCGCGAAAGGGGCCCGCCGCCCCAAGAGCCCTTTCAGAGGCAAACTGGACCTCTTTTATCTGTGTGAAGTGGAAATTCACCCCGCGCGAAAAGGCGATCTGCATATTCTCAAGGATCTCAGTATCGAAAGACCACGCCTCGGCCTCAGAGTCAACTACCTGAGAACCCTCGCGGCGTCTTACTTCATCAAACTGATCGAGCAAATCGCGGAGCCGGGCACTCCTCTCCCCGAGCTCGCTGATCTCCTCGACCGCGGGCTCAACTACCTCGAGGAAAATGACGCTGACACGAGAGCAGTCCTCCACTTCGAAAAGCAGCTCGCCGCCGAACTCGGCATCATCGAACCCGGCGTTGATCCTCACCGCTGCATCCTGAATGTGAGCGGAAAGCTGCCACCCCAGCGTGAAGAGCTCTTCGAACGCTGCCGGGGAAAGAACTGAATCACTTCCCGTAAGCCCGCAATCCGCTTGCGGTGCGGATGTAGACAACACCATCGGCCAATGCCGGGGTCGAGCGACAAAGCTCTCCGAGAGCGCTTGCTCCAAGTGACTTAAATTCTCCTGACACGGCAATAAGATGCGCGTTTCCGCTCTCGTCGAGAAAGAGAATCTTCTCACCGTCACTGACCGGTGAACCGAAAATAGAACCTTCGACACCGGGTATCCTCGCCCGCCAGTGTTCTTCACCGGTCAGGGTATCGAGACAGGTCGCGATACCGGCGTCATCGATCAAGAAGGTTCGGTCCCCCACCGGCATCACCGACGGAATATGGGGAACATTTCGCTCGACCCGCCAGACTTCCTCCCACAGGCCGTCTTTCAGACGCATCGCCACGCAATGCTTCGGGTTCGCGGTAAACCCGCAGGTTCCAATGACAAGTCCGCCCGCCACGACCGGAGAACTGATGGCCCGCTCATTGGTATCGAGATTGAAGACGGATTTCTCCGCGATCACAGAGCCAACCTCCGGATCGATCGCAGTAAACCCATGTTGCCAGTTTACGAAGACAAGCGCGTCCCTGCCATCGACCGAATAGACGCAGGGAACAGAATAGGAGATTCGCTCACTTTGCCGCTTCACGGTCCATGCCAGATCCCCGCTTGAGGCATCGAGAGCGAGGAGATTCCCGCTTTGCTTCTCCTGATCATTATTCAACACTACCAAATCCTCAAAAAGAACCGGACTTCCGCCAAAGCCATGACCTCCCACGACAGGTCCGAGGTCCTTCTCCCATTGCAAGTCGCCACCGTGACTCAATGAGACAACCGTCAGTTGTGCAGCGGTTCCCCACGCGAAAACGACCTGATCCTCATCCACTGCAGCGGTAGACGAGGCAGCACTGTTAAACCGGTGCCCCTTGAAATGCTGCTGTTTAAAATCCTTTTTCCACACGAGGGCGCCCGTCTCCCGATCGAGACAGATCGCCTGCCACTGATAAGGAGCGGCTCCATTCCCTTTTTTCTTACCACCCTTCTTTCCTTTTCCCGGAGTCCCCCCTTCCGCAGGCTCAACCGCAGGCACAGGCACAGCACTCAGCAAATAGACATGCTCCCCGAATACGACAGGGGAACCATGACCGGTTCCGGGGATCGAAACGTTCCAAAGCGCCGTCGATTCATCAAATCGATCCGGGATTTCGCCCCCGCTGCTGAGGCCTGATCCGTTGAGGCCTCGAAACCGCGGCCAGTCCTCTGCCCTAACAAAGGAACCACCCGGACAGAAATAAAGGATCGTGAAAAAAATCAGGTAGCGAAATAAAATCATCTAAAAAATGTCTACGATGGCGAATGCTTGCAACACGGCATTAAATTGAGCATTCTTACCGCATTAGAGTCTTACAGTTTGCCACTTGAAATCAAAAATACCTATGAAAATCCAGTTACTCAAATCCGCCCCGATCTTTCTAGCCGCGTTGGCCCTTCTCGCTCTTCCGGGAGCGCAGGCCGAGGAGAAAAAAGAAGGACACGGCCACGATGCAGCAAAGAAAGATGATACGCTCGTCATCCCGATGAGCCCGATCCCCCGCCCCGAAAAGGCAAAGCTCTACATCGTTTCCCCGAAAGACGGGAAAACCGTCGGAAAGAAGGTCACGGTCCGCTTTGGACTCAAAGGCATGGGCGTCGCTCCTGCCGGAGTATACCTCGGCCCTGACAAGCCCACCGGACACCATCACCTCCTGATCGATTCCGAACTGCCCGATCTTAAGCTACCCTTCCCAATGGACGAGAAGCGCCTTCACTTCGGCGGCGGTCAAACCGAAGTGACACTCGAGCTTGAGCCCGGTGAACACACTCTCCAGCTCGTCCTTGGCGATCACGCGCACATCCCTCACGATCCACCACTCGTATCGGAGAAAATCACGATCACGGTTGAGTAATTCGTCTTTCCACCCGGTCTATAAAAACGCCTGTCACGCCTTCGAGCTGACAGGCTTTTTTGTGGTTTTGTGGATTCTCACTTCGCTGCGGAAAGCGCTTTCTCAATCTCCGCCGCTACTTTCTCAGCAAGAAAATTGTAACCCTCGTCTCCGTAATGCAGATCCTGTTTGTTGTGCAATTCAGCGAAGCGGGGAAGCATCCAGGCGTTTAAATCATTTATCGCGATGCCCTTCTCTTTCATGACCCCGGCGGCGATCGCGTTGTAGTCACTTACCTCACCGAAGGTGCGGTCCGGAATGAGCGGAGGGTCCGGAATCGGTGTGATCGAAGCCCACACCACAGTGGCGCCGGTCTCCTCAAGTCGGGCCACGAGTTTGCGGAGATTTGCTTCGTAGGCTTCGGCCTCAACCTGACACTTGCCATCGTCCATGTGCCGAAGATCGTGAATCCCCCAGTTGAAGTGAATCAAATCCCATTTCCCGTCTCCCAGCCACTTCTCGATGTGAGCGAGCCCTCTAGAGGTCGGCCCGCCATTCATGGGAACCCGAAGCACATTGGCTTTCCCTTCGAGGAGTTTCCTCACCGGCACGGTGTAGCCCATTGAAATCGAATCGCCGATCAAAAGAACTCTCGGAAGCCCTTCCACTTCCTCAATCGGCACCATCGACGGGTGAACCGCCTTCTTCTTCGGCTCCGCCTGAGCGATTCCAAAGAGCAGCAAAGAAAGGAAAAACAGGGTAAAAGATTGCTTCATCATCGCCGAAGGATAACACTTTACCCTCGAAGTCACCTTCTCTAATTGATACGCAATCCCTGTCCATTTCGATCACATGCTAAAAGGAATTTCACCTCTCATCTCACCGGAATTACTGAGTGTGCTTGCCCGCATGGGACACGGTGACCAAATCGTCCTCGCGGACGCGCATTTCCCCGGAGAATCGACCAACCCGCGATGCCTCAGGGCAGATGGTCTTCTCATCGCGGACCTTCTCGATGCGATCCTGCCACTATTCGAACTGGATGGCTATGTCGAGGCTCCGCTTTTGATGATGGCACCGGTGGAAGGTGATGAACTCGACCTCGATGTCGAGAGTGCCTTTGATAAAGTCGTCAAAAAACACGCTCCGGAAACGGCTCCGATCGCCCGACTCGAACGGTTTGCCTTTTATGAAGAGGCCGCCGGTGCCTTCGCCGTCGTCATGACGGGAGACACAGCCAAATACGGAAATCTCATTTTGACCAAAGGAGTCACCCCGTCATGAGCGCGATGCCCCCGGTCGAGGAATGGCCACGCATCATCTTCGGGACGAGCACCCTTGGCAATCTCTACGCAGCAATCGAGGAGTCGACGAAACGTGCCATCATCGCGGAATGGTTCCGTCACCAGAGCAAACCGGTCTTCGTCGATTCCGCAGGAAAATATGGAGCGGGGCTCGCTCTCGAATCGATGGCGAACCACCTCCGTGCTCTTGAAGTGGATCCTGACTCGATTGTCATCAGCAACAAACTGGGTTGGAAGAGAATTCCACTGACAACGAAAGAACCAACCTTCGAACCAGGTGCCTGGATCGGCATTGAAAATGACGCGACTCAGTCGATCAGCTACGATGGCATCATGGAGTGCTTTGCGCAGGGCAATGAACTACTCGGTGACTATCGTGCCCAAATGCTGTCCGTCCACGACCCTGACGAATACCTCGAGGGCGCAGCGACAGCGGATGAGAAAGCAGAGCGACTTGAGCACATCAAAGAAGCCTATAAGGCCCTCGCGGAACTGAAGGAAGCCGGTCGCGCGCAAGCCATCGGCGTCGGGGCAAAGGACTGGCGGACCATCCAAATGCTCCACGGAGAGGGCATTTCTTTTGATTGGGTCATGATCGCGAATTCCTACACCATCATGAGGCATCCCCCTGCTCTCCGCGAGTTCATGGGCCAGCTGCAGCGCGAAGGCATCGCAGTGATCAATTCAGCGGTCTATCACGGCGGGTTCGTGACAGGCGGGGACTTCTTCAACTATCAAAAAGTGACGGAGGAGAGCGATCCCGATCTTTTCTCGTGGAGGAAGAGATTTCATGCCCTCTGTCATGAATTTGAAATCGAGCCTGCCCGTGCCGCCTGTCAGTTTGCGATCGCTCCCGAAGCGGTCCAGTCCATTGCCGTGAGCACAAGCCGCCCCGAACGGGTCCAGTCTCTCGTCGAATTAACCTCCCGTGAGGTCCCCGCCGCCTTTCGCGAGGCGCTGAAAGAGGAACGCCTTATCGAGGTGACCTGGTAAAACTACGGGGCGTTGAGACCTAAGTGCTCAAGAATCCGGTCTTCCTGATACGAATAAAAGGGATTCCAACGCAATCGAAGTAATTCCGCGGCAGGGATCTTAATGGCCCCTTTCTCCCCTTTGAGAGCCGCCCCTCCGATATTCATTCCCTGAATCGAGCTTATCTCGCTTTCACCATAGACAGAATCATCACCGGGAAACGGCAAAGCGACATGGGAAAGCGAATAGAGACCGTCGGGCCAACTCAACCCCGTTTCCTTCCTCTCTGACTCTGCCTCACCGGGTTTCCAGGTCAGCTCGACCACCTCTTCACGATCCGCCGCTTCATTGGTAAGCACAGAGACGGTAAACTTGCGACGGGGTGACGCAATGATCGGCCCGATTTGCGCTTTGGGATCATTCGTCAGGAGCGGCTCCACACCGGCGATTCGGTTGAGATCGTAGACCACGAGCCGGTGCCCACCTGACGGGAGATGATAGAAAAAATCCCGAACCAAATCCGGTGCTGCCACCGTTGCATCCACTGCTGATTGAAACGCCATCGTCGGAGGGAAATCCTTCAGTTTTCCGGCCTTCTCAAGGCGTGCCATTTGGGTCCGGTTAACCTTGGTCAGCTTGTGAGCCAGTATCCCCCCATTGACGGGAAAAGAACTGTATTTGAAGGGATCGTATTCAACCGAGAGGCTGTGCCATCGCAGTTTCTTTAACCCGAGCCCCCTGCCGATCCTCTCCTGCCACTTCGCGTAACCCGCCACTTTCGCCACTCCCATCTCAGGAGAGATCAAGACCATCGAAGCGGCTCGCGGTTGCTCACGCCCGTTGAGCGAATTGATCGCATATCTCACCGCGAGAGCGCCCCCATTCGAATACCCGGCAAGCTGAAAGGGAACGCCCGGCGCCTTCTCTGCGACATGCCGGGCCGCCAGCTCCACTGCAGCCTCCATGTCCTGCCACTTCACTCCGGCAAGGGCCGAAGGAGCGGTTCCATGCCCCGGCACCCGCAAAGCAAGGACATAGGCACCACGCGCATGCAGGGCTTCCGCGAGATGGCGCATGCTGTAGGGCGAATCGGTAAGTCCGTGGATCAGAAGCACTCCCGCGACCGGCTTCTCCTGCGCCAGTTCAAAGCTCCGATTCCAATTCTGTTCCCATCGTCCGGGGTGTGAAGCGCTTTCTCTGAAATAGCGATTGATCCAGATTTCATCCGCCTTCCCGACTTTGTCGTAAATCTTTTCCTCCAGCTGAGCAAAGAGCCGCTCCTCCAGCTTCAAATACGCTTCAAAACTGAAAACTTTGCTCCTTCGGGTAAACTCCTCATCGAGCCTCGCGGTATGCCAGAGGCTCAGATCCGGTTTCTTATTCAACAGCCATATCCCGACGACTAGAAGCGCAATAATTCCTCCCGCAAGCCCGCAACCAACGCTCTTGAGCAGCCATAGAAGTTGAGGAGTCATAGGAAGGTCTTCGCCCTGAAAAGTAAAAAGGCAGGTTCTTCTCACAATGGAGCCGAACCTGCCTTAAAAACAGTAACTTTCGCTACGATCGACCGATCAGTGGTTGAACATGTATTCTTTCGAATTCAAGACTGCCCAGAAGACATCGTTGAGGACGAGTTCTTTCTGCTTGGCATCATCGCCGACCGCTTTGACCTGGTTCATGAGCTGGGTCATCTCCTCCTTCGTGGGAACACGGGAGAAGCTGCGGATATAAATTTCCTCAATAATCTGCTCAGGCGTTTTGCCCTCCGCAATCATCGCTTTGACCGCTCCGCCTTTCTCAATCTTGTCCGTTACCGTGACCCCGTTGAGAAGGTGCAGGGCCTGTGAAAGGCTCGGATCCATCGTCACCTCGCAAGAGCAGACGGTTTCACGCGTTGCCCGGCCGAAAGTGGTGAGGAAGTAGTCAGTGGTCTGACCGTCCGCAATCTGAACGGCGCGGGATCCCAGTGGAAGTCCCTTGAACTTGTTCTTCGTATCAGTCACCTGAGTGATCGTATCAAGCATCACCTCGGCACGCTGACGACGAACTCTTGCCTTCGCAAAATTCTTCAGGTCATCTTCGTTTGAAGGATTGGCCTGGGTGGTCCGCTGATAAGTTGCCGAGTTACAGATATCACGAACGAGCTGACGGAAGTCGTAATTGTATTCCCCTTGAAACTTGTCTGCGAGTGCCGTGAGCAACTCAGGATTCGAAGCAGGATTACTGACCCGCACGTCATCAACCGGATCGATGATACCCACGCCCATGAAGTGTGACCAGACGATGTTCACAATGTTGCGTGCGAAATAGGGGTTATCGGGCGAGGCGAGCCACTCGGCAAGCACCTTACGGCGATCTTTACCTTTCACATCCGGCATGTCACCCCCGAGAAATTTTGGAGGCATGTTACGTCCACCCACGAGGTGCTTTACTTCGCCACTTCCGCGGTTGTAGATGATCTGCTCGCGCTGATCGACACCCTCCTTACGTCCCACCTGGGCGAAAAAGGCGGCCCATGAATAGTAGTCATTCATTGTCCAGCGATCAAAGGGGTGGTTGTGACACTGGGCACACTGAAGACGCATCCCCATGAACACCTGCGCGACGTTCTCAGAGAGCTTCAAAGGATCACGCTCGATCTGATAGAAGTTCGTAGGAGGCGTCGCAAAGGTTCCCCCCTCTGAAGCGATAATGCTTTTCACGATCTCATCGAAAGGACGGTTCGCCGCGATCTGATCGCGCAGCCACCCGTTGTAGAGCAACGCCGACTTGTAGGAGATCCCCTGAGCGATGTTGTTATTGGAGCGGATCTGAAGCAGCTCAGACCACTTCATCACCCACATTTCGGTGAACTCTTTTCGATCAAGCAACTGATCAACCACCTTCGCTCTCTTCTTTGGATCTTTATCAGCGGTATAAGCGCGATACTCTTCCACGGTCGGCAGCTGGCCGACGATGTCGATGTAGGCACGGCGGAGAAAATCTTCATCTGTGCAGTCACCCGAGGGCACCACCCGAAGCTTGTGGAGCTTGTCGTGAACAAGACCGTCGATGTAATTGTTCTCCTTCATCTTCGGCTTCGTGTATTCAAGCCCTTCCGGAATCACGATGGTTTGAATTCCCACCGTCTTCGTTTCAAACCGGGCCATAATGAAAGCCTCGCCGCGTTTTCCGGCAGTGACTTTCCCTTCCTTATCAACCCCTGCAGTTGGCTCATTGTTGGTGATGAAAACCACGAGATGAGTGACATCACGATCATGACCATCTGAGTATTTCGCCCGAACCGTGAGCTGCTGAGTTGCCCCGGCGCCTTCAAGAACGAGTTTTGGAGGGTAAATCGTCAAGTCGGTAACCGAAGGTGTTTCCTCCGCCTTGTCATTTTCCGCCCCGTTGGCAATCCACTCAACCATCGTATTGTATCCGTGGCTGCCCTTCTCCATCAGCTTGCCGCCGGTGTGAGGCACCGCCTCAATCGACTTCTCGACGAGGAGCGATTCCTCGGGAATACCCAGATTGATCCGGAAACCGGCCATCTCGCGAGTGAGGCGGAAATGGTCACCATCCGGATCGTAACCGAAAAGGGAAAGCATGAATCCATCCTGGCCGCGCGCCGATCCGTGACAGGCTCCGGTGTTACAGCCGTTGCTCATGAACACCGGCATAACATCGAGATGAAAACTGATGGGACGATCGACCGCTGACTCCTTCACCGTAACCGGTGCTTTCGCTGACATGGACGCGACTTTCACCGTTAATTCGGTCTCACCGTCTTTAACCGGAGTGAAATGGTTTCGCGCTTTCAGAGCCACGAGGGACGGATCAGCAAAGGAAAACGTCGCATTCTTCGTCACGTCGAGAGTGGTATCATCGTCGTAAGTGGCCATCACAACCATGGACTGCGTATCACGCTTCTTCTCAAGAATGACATCAGGGGGAAACACTTCAAGTTTCACCATTTTCTTACCGTTGTCGGGAAGAGGCTCAGCCCCTTTGAAATCATCCTCGTCTTTCGCGACGAGCAGGAGGTCCTCGGGCCAGACCGCACCTTCCGAAATCCACTGACGCAACTTGGCAATCTCGTGCTCGTACAGGGGACGGCCTTTGGGTGGCATCACATCGGAATCATCGTGCGGAAGAGAAACGAGCTCGATCATGAGCGACTCATCCGGCTTCCCTTTAACGAGAGATTGACCGCCTTCGCCGCCTTTGAAGAATTCAGCCGCAGTATCGAATCGCAGTTCCGCCTTCGCCTCGTCGGCATTGTGGCAGGAGACACAATTGAATTCGAGGATCGGTCGAATATCCTTCGCAAAGTCAATCTTCTCAGCTCCCGACGAAATGACGGGCGCTGCGAGAAACAGCGAAAGAGTGAGGGATGTAAGGAATGTTTTCATGGGGATAACTTGATTCGACAAGCGGATAGAAAGTGATGTTTAACAATTAAGGCGCAGCGGCTTCTTTCTTCGCCTCAAGCCGAAGCTGTTCGAGACGGGAAAGCGGCTTTTCCTTCTTTTCAACTTTTGCGACAACCTTGGGCTTGGCCTCGGCAGGTGCGGCTTTAACCTCTTTGGGCTTCGGGTCGACACGGAAGACGCCTCCCATCCCGACGCGTTGTGAGATAGGCTCGCCATCCTTCATCACCACTACGGTGCAGAAGAGATTTTTGTGCTGCCCAACAGGCGTTTTTTCGGTTGTTGCCACCGGAAAATCGAGATTCTCGAGTCCCTTCTTAAGCTTCAGGACAGAAGTGGTCGAATGCGCCGGAAGGCCGAAAATCTGAACGTCCGCCTCGCCGTCAAAATCGCGCAGGTGCTCGACATCAGCGACGATAGAGGATGTTTCACCCTGCTTCGCAGTAGCCATACTGAGCTTCATGCCGACAAACGGCTCCTCGACGGTGAGCTTAATAAAGGGAGAAGCGGTCATCGTCACTCCAGTGGGTCCTGATGACTCAGCGAGAACATTGACATTCCACGTATTGAGAGCCGCGGTGGCATTGGCATTCACCTCATATTCGAGTTCGGTGTCCTTCTCGTTAAAGGTCATCGTCGCCGGCGTGGTAATGCCGGGTGGCTTCCAGAGGAAGCGAACCGTGATCTTTTTGTCGTATCCATCTTTACGATGAGCGCGCACTTTGAGCTTCATTGTCCCATTTCGGACAATGGGGACCTTGGGCTGATCGATCGTCACCGAGTAGGGAATCTCTTCGACCACCGCAATGGGAAGCTGGTCAACATACCGAGTGTAATACTCGACCCCGTTCTGCGGGCCGCGAACAAAATCGAGAGGCTGCACGAAGGTTCCCGAAACCGGATTTTCCGTATCGACGGTCTTTGCATTGAGCGTGTACATCCCGCCTGCAATCGGCGCATCGGGAGCCGCTTTCAGCAAAATCGGGAACTGGCTGACTGATTTATCGATCGTTCCGGCCTCCCAGGTCACGCCTTTGGGAAGCGCCGGCAACTCAAATACCAAATCACCGGACACCCCTTTGCGAGCGGTGTTCACTGTCATCGCGTAGTAACCGCCGCGCGGCACATTGAACTGCTTCCGATACTGGAGATTGCGTCGCAACATTTCCGGCATCGTCACCGTGATCGAGGGCACGGATTTCTCGGGCTCGATTCGATAAACAAAATCGGCACCGCCACGCGAAAGCATGTCTTTAACCCGGACAAAATACTCACCGTCAGCAGCGCACTTGAAATCAACCCGACTGTCCTTGGTTCCATCCGCATCGTCACTGCTGCCAAGTGATTTCATCTTCGCATCGTAGATCGTAAGCACGGGATCAACCGGTGAACCGATCCGATTGGCATAAACCTGAAAGCGGAAATTTTCCCCTTTCTTAGCAGTGAACATAAAATAATCCTCGTCCCCTTCGGTCTCGAGAATCCCGTTCATCGCCACAGGAACGGCACCAACAGCGGTCGCTTCTTTGTAGGAATTATTGGGCTCTACTTCGAGCGCGTTTGCGAACTCGCTGATTCGAACCAGATTCGGTGATGGCGGGAACAATCCCTCATGAGCGGCAAAAATGCCGTGATCCATCACATCCGCTTTTGGAGGAAGCTTTTCCTTCACCTTATAAGTGCCCTTCTTGTCTCCAATGAGAGTAAACTCCTGCTCCTCGCCCGCCTTTCCGCCGGCAGGGTAAATGGCAGTGGGCCGCGGAAAGGTTCCGATATGAGCACGGTAGCGACCGCGCCCCTGGTAGGCCGAATCCCTGACTTCAACAATGTATTCACCGTCCTCGGGCACGATCACGGAAAGAACCGATTCCTGCTTCAAGAGAGCGGAACCATCAGCGGAAGCGAGCTCGAAGCGATCTTTGTCCAAAATCGAAACGAAGGGATCAATCGCGATATTATTCGTAATATTGTTAATGCGCAGCCCCTCGATCTCAACCGAGATACGCTGACCCTTTTTAGCTGAAACGAGATAATAGTCTGTTTCCTCCGGCTTAGCCTCGGCCTCAACCGTTACATTCAGATCGATCTTCTGAGGAGCCTCAAAATCATCATTCGGCTCAACTTCATCCACGTTGGGGAACTGAGATACCCAGAAGTTCCGGGCGTAACTGATCCCGCTCTTGCAGCGGATCCGAACGTGATGCTCTCCGATTCGACAATCAGGAGCAATTACCAGAGTTGCCTCCACCTTCTTCGCATCAACTACTTTCAGATCCTTCGCGGTGATTCCTTCATAATGAAAAAGGATCTCCTCTGCGTCAGCCAGCTGACTACCCAGAAAGGTAACACGGACCTCAGAGCCGCGCTGTCCTCCGCGAGGAAGAGTCGAGCTCAGGTTAGGCGAAGCGGCGAAGGCTCCCGATGCCGATACAAGAAGTGCCGCCAGCCCAAAAGCTGCCAGCACCTGCTTGATCCATACCGAAGAACCCGCACCCTGATGAGTCAGAACACGTTTCATGATGGGGATAAAAGAAAGAAGTAAAATTAAGCGGACGCCTTATCAATGATTGCATCGATAACGCTGCCGCCATCAACGATTTCCATAGGACGCGGCCCGGGAGCGATAAGCTCCTTATCGGCATTAATACCGAGCTGGGCGTATACTGTCTTGGCGAACGACTGAACGTCGACAGGATTCTGATCCGGCTCAGCGCCGAGAGAATCAGACGTTCCGTAAGCCATTCCACGCTTGATCCCGCCACCTGCAAGCATTGTGGAGAAAACGCGCGGCCAGTGATCACGGCCATCGGTCTTGTTGATCTTGGGTGTCCGACCGAATTCGGAGGAAACCATCACCAAAGTGGAATCAAGCAAACCGCGCTCGTCGAGATCGGTGAGCAAAGTGGCAAGAGCCTTGTCAAAATCAGGGACCTGACGGGCAATGCTGTCCTTGATCTTATCATGAGCATCCCACGAACCATAAGTCATTGTGACAAGACGCACCCCGGACTCAACGAGTCGGCGGGAAAGAAGCATCCGCATTCCGGCAGTGTTTTTGCCGTAGCGATCTTTCATCTTGTCGTCCTCTTTCGTGAGGTCGAACGCATCGCGCGCTTCAGCGGAACCAACGAGGCTGTAGGCCTTCTCGTAGAAAGAATCCATCGCATCGATCGAATCAGCTTTCTCCATATTGCGGAAATGGCTGTCGACGGCCTCGAGCATGGTGCGTCGGCGATCAAAACGGGCCATATCAACGCCACCTGGAAGCGTCAAATCACGAACCTTGAATGCTTTATCCGATGCCGGGTCACTGCCAACGGAGAACGCACCATACATCGAACTCAAGTATCCGGTTCCGGCGTACTCATTTGGAACGTTCGGAACACAAACGTAAGGAGGAAGATTTTTCCGTGGTCCGAACTCGTGTGAAATCACTGATCCGAAACTCGGGAAATTAATCGCCGGGCTGGGGCGATAGCCGGTAAACATGTTGTGCGTCCCGCGCTCGTGAGCGGCCTCACCGTGGGTCATCGAACGAATCACCGTCATCTTGTCGGCAACCTTCGCGAGGTTTTTCATGTTCTCGCTGAACTGAATGCCGTCGACATTGGTGTTAATCGCCTTGAACGGACCGCGATACTCAGAAGGCGCATAGGGCTTGGGATCAAACGTCTCCTGATGTGCCATACCACCGGGAAGGTAAATATGAATCAGAGACTTGGCGACACCCTCCTTCGATTCGTAGAACTTGGCCTGACCACGCGCCTGCACTTTAAGCATCTCCGGCAGAGAAAGCCCGATGCCAGCGGCAAAACCGACCTGCATGAAATCCCGTCGATTCGCGAGTCCTGAGTTAAAGAAGTTTGAGCATCCGTTCATAATGTTGGAAGGGTTAATTGAGGTTTAAGCAATATCTTACAGAAAGCTCCAGCCCTCCATTCTCAAGGGGCGTCTTTACGTAGAGAAGCGCATTCCAGCAGGGCTACTCCCCCCATAAGGGCCAATTCGAAACGCGCGTTCTCGCCATGGATTTGAGAGAGACATTGCAAGGCGAATGTCGTATAGTTACGAGCCGTTGCAACCCAAATGGATCTCCGCGTCGCGCGAGCGAACGGAGCCCCAAAGCCCCCTCCGGCCCCTAATTACCTATGAAGACTTCCTATCATACGCTGCTGATTCTCACCGTTTTGACCTGCTCCCCGCATCTCAAGGGAGCTGATGAAGCCAAGAAAGTCACCTTCGTTGATGATGTTCTTCCCATCCTCGAAAATAAGTGCGTCAACTGCCACAACCCCGATGAATCAAAGGGCGGCCTCGACCTCTCCTCGTTTTCAGCAACTCTCAGTGGCGGCTCAGGCGGAGACATCGTTGTTTCACAAGACCCCAACTCTTCCCGAATCTATACGCTGACGGCCCACAAAGAGGAACCCTTCATGCCGCCCAAAGGGACCGCCGCTACGGAGAAAGAGCTCAAAGTGATCGCCGACTGGGTAGCAGGTGGACTTCTTGAGACCAAATCCAGTAAAGCGCGGAAATCAGACAAACCGAAGGTCGATCTCAACTCGATCACCTCAACCGGAAAACCCGAAGGCCCTCCCGCGATGCCGGAGCACCTTATCCTGCAACCGGAAGTCGTCGCCCCCCGCCCCAATGCGGTTCCGGCAATGTCACACAGCCCCTGGGCTCCCATCGTAGCCGTCGCCGGTCAGAAGCAGATTTTGCTCTACCATTCAGAGGATTTCGATTTGCTCGGCGTCCTCCCCTACCCTGAAGGATTCCCGCAAACACTCAATTTCAGCCCCAACGGAGCCTATCTCTCATGCGGAGGTGGCAGAGCAGGTAAATCAGGAAACGTGGTCGCCTGGGACCTTAAAACGGGTGAACGGATCATCGAAGTCGGAAAAGAATATGACATTGTTCTCGGAGCTGATGTTTCGCCCGACCTTAAAACCGCCATCATGGGTGGCCCCGGTCGCAATATCAAATTGTGGGACACCGTTGCCGGAGAGCAACTTAACAGCATCAAGAAGCACTCTGACTGGATGCTGACCGCCGGATACAGCCCCGATGGAGTCATTTTCGCCACCGGGGGCCGCAACGGTGGCCTTTATGTTTGGGAAGCCGCTACCGGTTACGAGTTCTACACTCTCAAAGGTCACACCCTGGGTGTCACCGACCTCGCGTGGCGTCCCGATGGAAACGTCCTCGCCTCATGCAGTGAGGACGGACAAGTTATGCTCTGGGAGATGAACGAGGGCAAACAGATCAAGAAGTGGGAAGCTCATAAAGGAGGCATCCTCGCTATCGCCTATGCCCCCAACGGAAACATCGCCACGGTGGGACGCGATAAAACCGCGAAAGTCTGGCAGGGCGACGGGAAAGCGATCCGCACGATCAATGCTTCAGACGACATCGTCCTCAGCGTAGCCTTCAGCCACGACAGCAAGCGCGTTTTCACCGGAGACTGGCACGGCAACATCAAGGTTTGGGACGCGGAAACCGGAGCCGAGATCGCCACGATCGACCCCAACCCTCCCACGATCGACGTTCAACTCTCATACTCCGAGAAACGACTCACGGAGTTGACGACTTCACTTCCGAAGATGGAGGAAGGCGTCAAGGCGATTTCCACAGAACTGGCGAAAGCCCGCGAGAAGGAAGCCGCTGCCAACAAAGCGCTTGGCGAGATCACAACTGCTTTCAACGCCCACAAAGCATCTGTCACGAAACTGGACGCACAGATCAAGGCACTCACTCCTCAAGTTGAACAGGCAACCAAGGATGTCGCAGCGAAAAATGCCGCAGTGAAGACGACTGCGGATGCCCTGAACGCCGCCACCGCCGCTGTCAAAGCGCCGCAGGACCTTGTTACGAAGCTCACCGGCGAGTTGAAAGCGAAAGAAGCCGCCCTTCTGACCGCTACCAATGAACTCAATGCCGCCAAGGTGGAAGCCGCCAAGCCGGCTCTCGATGAGGCGCAGAAGAAGCAACATGACGCTCTTGCCACCTCTCAGGCCAATGCCGCGAAAGCCAAACAGGGAGCAGACGCAGCGCTCGCAGCGAAAACCAAAGAAGTCGCCGGGATTAACACTCAGGTTCAGGCCGCCACCAAAGCCGCCGCTGACGCAAAAGCTCAACTCGACAATACGAATAAGGCCATCGCTTCCGCCCAGGGAGCGCTGAACACAGCGAAAGCAGCCCGTGAGCAGGCGGACGCCGCACTCGTTGAAGCCTCGAAAGATGGTAAGACGCCGCCGATGAACCTCGTTGACGCTCAACTGGCAGCGGCCGCAAAAGAGCGCGAAGTTCAGGGAGCCCTCCAGACCTCTCAGAATTCCCTCGCCGCCGTTCAGGCCAATCAGAAAAAAGCCGCTGACATTCAGGCTCAAATCGGAGCGAAACTCGCCGCCGCAAACGCAGCCCTCAGCACCCTGAAACAGGACCAGACAAATAAGACCACAGAACTCGCCAAGGCAGACGCGGCGCTTAAGCCTCTTCGCGATGCCGCTGCCGCCGGGGCGGCACGAGTCGCTCAAGCGAAAACCAATCTGACCGCGAAAACGACCGCTTTTCAGCAAAGTGAGAAAGGACGCAACGATCACAAGGTCGCGCTCGACAAGGCAAACGCCTCACTGGCTGCCGCAGTGGCGAAAACCAACACCTTGAAAACGAAGCTCGCAGCGGAACAGGCCGCAGCCAAAGCCGCCACCGATAGTCTCGCCGCGAAACAAAAGCAGCTCGCCGATTCGAAAACGCAGCTCGCCGCAGCCACTGCCGAGATGAAGAAATCGGAAGCAGCCGTTGCCGCCTCCACGAAAACCCGTGACGGAGCGAAAGCCGCTGTCGCAGCAGTGATCAAGAAAGAGGCAGACACGAAGAAGTCCATCGAACTCGCCAAAGCCGAACTCGAGAACACTAAGTTTCTCAAACAGAAGTGGCAGGCAGCGGCTATCAATCTCACCGCCCGCAAAGAGAGCGAGAACCTCGATGACATGAAATTCGATCTCGAGGACATGAAGGAGGGTGAGGTTGTTGCCAAGAAGGAAGTAAGCGAGGCCACAAAAGCACGGACCGAAGCGGAATCGACCCTCGCCTCAGCGCAAAAGACTGTCGTTGACGGAACGATGCAGCTGAAAGAAAAATCCTCCAGCGTTCTCGAGCGGGCCCTCAAGCTCGTCGCAAGCCGGGCCGTGGCGGAACTTCGTGAGGAAGCCATTCAAAAGCAGCCTTCACAGGATTCCCTGACTCTGGCATCCAGCACCACGATCGAACCAGCCTTCAAGGACACCGTTGAAGATGGAATGGTCGAAGAAGAGGAGAAAATTGAAATCGTCGCTGCGCAGACCCTCTCCTACAAGACTCCCGACGAGATCAACGCCGAGGTCGACAATCTCAAACAGAGGCTCATCGAATTGGAGCAGTTTCTTGCAACGACTTATCAGGAGGCTGACAAAACCAAAACGACTGTCGATATGGCATCGAAAGTCGCTCGCGAAACGCCAAAGCTGATCGCAGAGCGCACCGAAGCCGAAAAGCAGGCAGCGAAAGAGCTCGCTGATGCCGAAGCCGAGCGCAAGCGTCAGGAGCAAGTTCTCGCCGAACAGGCCAAAAAGATCGAAGAGCTCAAGAAGAAGTATCTCGCTACCCTTCCGAAGCGGGATTGATATCAGCGAACAACGAAGCAGCCGCAAAACACTGCCAGCCCCGTTCCCGGGAACGCGGCTGCAGAATTTCTCGACGTAGCCGCGCTTGCCAAAGCGTGGCCGAATCACTACTCAATCCCAAACAACTCCAGCTCGTAGCCGGCAACTTCTTCAGACGTAGCACCACGTTCTTGGGAACGCGGCTACAGACGCTCTCGACGTAGCCGCGCTTGCCAGAGCGTGGCCGACTCGCTACTCAATCCCGAGAAGCTTCAACTGGTAGCCGGCAACATCCTCAGGCGAGGTGTCGGGCATATAAATCGTCGCATCAATGACACGGCGCTCACCGGGAAGCAAGGGGGGCTGCACATTGTTCACCGCACCGATTTCACCCGCTTTGATACGGCTGCTGAAATGTTTCGTGATGCTGTTGTACCCCAGAGGGATCGCTTCTCCATCCTCCCCGGTCACCGAGGTCTGAAATTTCAGCAGTTCAATTTGCCGTTTCCCCGTATTCTCAAGAGTGAGGACGAGCTTGAGCTGGGCCATCCCCTCATCACCCAGGGTCCCCTTCGATCGCAAAGCATTCCGCTCGCGCAACTCAAAGCCGTAGTCCGGCGGCAGCGCCACACCCGATCCTTTGAGTTCCAACAATTTTCCCGGCTCGGCCTCGCCCGGAAACGGTCTGTGATCGAAGAGCTTCATCGTGAGTCTGGCTTCCACGATATCCGGAGCCGACTCAGGCTTAAAAATAAGAACACGGAAGGGAATACTGTCACCGGCGACGACCGCGGACCGGTGAGAGGCGAGAATATCGAATTCGTGTTCAGCAAAGACTGTTTCATCCCCGCCGAGCAACTCCAGCTTTGCCCGCATTTCGCTGATCGTGGCCGGTCCCGTCACGATTGTTGCGAGCAGTTCATAGCTGTATTTTCCATCGTATCGAGTCAGGACTGATGAGCGCGCATCAAAGGAAAACTCATCGCCGACTTCAGCGAGAGGAAATTCAACAGGGATCGCGACCGGTCCCGTCACCACCGCTTTAACCCCCTCTTCTTTGACCGGCTTCTCTTTGGGAGCCTTGATCACTTCTTTCGGAGGGGGCGTCGACTCCTTTCCCGGAGCGAGAAAGAAATAAAGCCCGCCAATCGCAAACACGATCACCACAGCGATCAAAACAGGCTTCGATCCTCCGGGGGAACGCGCGAATTCATCAGCGAGTTTCTCCAGTTCCGTCAGCTCCCGAACCGCCTCCGCATGCGAAGCATCCCGTTTGAGGCATTGCCTGAAATACGTCTCAGCGGTCCTCCGGTCGGAATCAGCACGACCTTCCTTGAACTGCCGGGCGTGCGCCTTTCCTAAAACGAAACCCAACTCATTGTCATGAGGCAGAATCACATAGGCCTGATCCAATTCGGTAATGGCATCATCCCAGTTCCCGTGCTCAAAAAAGAGCAACCCCCGGGCGCGATGATCTTCCGCCTCGCGAACGAGCTGGTCGTAGGCTTCTCCATCAAGCCCGTATTTCTCAGCGAGGGAACGAAGCGACTCTGAATCAAGCTCCGCATCAACCGTCTCCCGCTGTTCAAGAATCTTCTCGAGAAATCTCTCGAGCGCACCGGGATCAGAAGACGAAAAGCTCATGGTAAAAAAACGAAGTCAGTCAGAATTCTATTCGAACTTTCCTGAACTAACTTTCCGCCAAGTTAGCAAAAATATAAGAAGAATCATCAAAGAAGGAATCGCGAAATCCAGCGTTGCCCCAAACCCCTCTTCTTCAATCGCTTCCAACTCAGGAGAAAAGAGCGCAATCCCTATGCCAAATACCAGGACAACACATCCGGCATAGAAAAGCGCCCACCCGAGAAGCTCCTTCTTCACTTTCCGAAATCAGCTCGAAGCTTTTTCAAAACACTCCCGACGTAACCGCTGATTCGTCTCGGCGTTCCTGCAGCAGGCTTCGCAGGAAGCGCAAGAATGGCCTCTGACTCGGAAGCCGCCGCTTCGTCGAGATAGTCGATCGCATTCAGCGCCAGAATCGCCTCGAAGAGATTTCCGTTTACCTGATTCCCATGACTCAAGAGAGTCGCGACGGCCTCTTTCTGATCTTCGGCGTCACCGAAGCGCCCGAGGCTTTCCGCCGCGACGATCGCAACGCTGGCGCACTCATCTCCAAGCGCGGCATGAAGCGCTTCGCGCCCCGCTGTGAACCCCGCCTCTTTGTGGATCAGCAGCCCCGTAGCCCCCCAATACCGCACTCCGGCATCGTCGCTCTTGAGAAGGTCCAGAATCGCGGGAAGATCCTCCGCCTTTTTCGAAGAGGCCAACTGCGCAGCCGCAAAGACAGCGTCGAAATCGTATTTCTCAGGGTCGTGCCCCATTTCATAAGGCGTGCTCCCTTCACTTCTCGCATGAACTTCGGCCTCGGGGAGGAATCCAACATCGCGAATTTCCTTTTCCCATTCCTGATGGGCCTTTCGCATTTTAGCGAGAACCGCCCCGTGCTCAGCGGAGTCGGCTAGGTTGTTCACTTCGTCAGGATCGGTCTCAAGGTCGTAGAGTTCCTCCGCCGGCTTTTCTTCCCAGAAATGGGACTGCGCCTCGTTGAGCTTGCCAGCCTCATACATCTCGTGCCAAACACGGGTCGTCGGGGTTTGGAACATGTAGTCGATGTATTGCCCGTAAATGCGATGCGGCATATACTGACGAATATAGACGTAGCGCTTTCCGAGGACGGTACGGACAAGGTCGACCCGCTCGTCCATCCGCCCGCGAAACCCGTAACTGTATTCGGGTGATTTCGTTTCAAACTGACCGGCAAAGGCATGCCCCTGCATCCACGGCTTCGGCTCAAGACCGACAAGACTCAGCATCGTCGGAGCGAGATCGATGAAACCGATCATGCGGTCGCTCGTCCCTCCCACTTTATATTCATCGGGAGCGAGGTCTTTCCACTTTGCGGGAAAATGAGCGATAAACGGAACGTGAAGACCGGAATTGTAGGGCCAGCGCTTGTTCCTCGGCATTCCGGAACCATGGTCGCCCCAGTATATGACGATGGTGTTATCGGCGAGCCCGGCGTCCTCGATCTCCTGAAGCCGCGCCCCGAGACTCGCATCCATCTGCGTGATCCGATCATAATACTGTGCCCAGTCTTTTCTCACCTCCGGAGTGTCCGGATGATACGCGGGAATTCTCGCTTTGGCAGGATCATGAATGCGCAGCTCGTCCTCGATCGGATTTCGAATTTTGGACTCATGTGAAATGGTTTCATTGAAGACCGCGAAGAACGGCTGCCCTTCCTTGCGATTTTTCCAATGCGCCTTCCCGCTGCTCTCATCCCAGACCTTCCCCGTGGTCACGAGGTTGTAATCCTCCTTCGCGGCGTTCGTCGTGTAATACCCCAGCTCGCGGAGATAGACGGGAAACATCTTCATCGCATCCGGAAGCGACGTCTCCGAACGCATATGTTCAGCTCCGGTCGCGGGAGGAAAAATTCCGGAGATCACAGTGGTTCGCGCGGGGGCACAGACCGGAGCATTCGAACTCGCTCTCGTGTAGCGCAGTCCCCGTTCCGCAAGCGCATCGAGGTTCGGCGTCACCGCATACTCATCCCCGTAGCAACCCAGATGAGGCCCGTTGTCTTCTGAAGTGATCCAGAGAATATTCGGAAGTTCAGCGGCGCGCAGCATCGGGCTTAAGAGCACCGCAGCAACGAGGAAGTAAGGTATTTTCTTAATCATGTCGTCTTTCAAAATATAGTAATGTCAGGGCTTCGACTCAAGAGGGTTAAGTCAGTGATTCAACCCTCCTTAATGCCACCTCAACCGATTTGAGGGTAGTCCCACGGGGCCCGGTAGTCACGCCGCAGGAGAGCGCTTGCTTCGGGATCATTCGCAATGGTTTCCGTTTCGCCGTCCCACTCGATACTCCGACCCACTTTGAGACTGATCATCCCTAACAAGCTCATATTTGTAGCGAGATGCCCGATCTCAGCATCGGCTACGGGAAGGCGTTTTTCTTCGATGGATTCGATAAAATCACGCCACAGCGGCGGGACATTGTGACCGTCTTTCTCATTGTCGAACTGAGGGTCTTCGTGAATCACTTCGCCACCGTTTGACGGGTAAAAGGTCCAACCGTCACGCCACCCCATGTGAAAGGTCCCCCTGGTTCCGTAAAAGTAACAACCGACCTTGGACTTTTCCGCCTCATTCCCGCCGAAGCGACGGTGTTCCCAGACTGCGGTGAAGTTCTCAAACTCGTAGGTCGCGACCTGATGATCAGGGGCATCGGTGGTTTGCTCTTTCTCGTTCAGGACAGCTTCGCCTTTGATGGGACGACCGCCGGTGGAATAAACCCGCTTCGGGTGCTTTTCATCCGACCACCAGAGAATCTGATCGAGCCAGTGCACTCCCCAGTCGCCGAGGGTGCCGTTGGCGAAATCGAGGAAATTGCGAAAGCCGCCCGGGTGAATCCGTTTGTTAAAAGGTCGCATCGGAGCAGGACCACAGTAGAGATCCCAGTCGATGTGCTCGGGAACCGGGTCATTCGGAGTCGGCTTTTCAGGGCCACCACCGCTGTGAGCAAAAGCCCGCACCATTCCTATCTCGCCGGCCTTCCCCTCTTTGAGAAATTTAATCCCGCTGACGTGATGCGGCCCGATGCGCCGGTGCATCCCGACCTGAACGACACGATCCCCCGCTCTCGCCGCGTTCACCATCGCCCGGCTTTCCTGAATGGTATGACCGGTGGGCTTCTCGACAAAAACGTGAGCTCCCGCTTCGATGCAGGCGATCGCCTGAAGCGCATGCCAGTGATCCGGCGTCGAAATGATCGCGATCTCAATATCCTCCTTCTCCAACATTTCGCGGTAGTCGCGATAGGTCTTGGGAATCTTCCCGGTGATACCGTCCACCTCATCAGCGGAAATTTCGAGGGCATCCGCATCGACATCACAAAGCGCGACGACGTCGCAGTGGCCATCTTCAATCGCGACCGTGAGGATATTCATCCCCCACCAACCGGACCCGATCAGAGCAGTGCGGTATTTCTTACCCGACTTGGATTGAGCCTTTACCCAGGGGGCGATCGAGGCACCCGCAAAGGCGGCGGTTCCCACAGCGTTTTGAACGAATTTTCGGCGGTCGATAGGATTCATCATCTCAAATTTGGCACGCGAAAGGTCTCAAGGCGACCGGCGCGAATCCGATGATGAAGAGTTGCCCCCCTCTTGCCAAGCGCGACGGTAAAAAAATCACGGCCATTTCGAGGCCGCGATTGATTTCGACATCTTTTCCATGTCTCATAAACGAGCGCCTATGAAGTCCCCTTTTCGCATTCTTTTCGTCTGTCTCGGCAATATTTGTCGTTCGCCCTCGGCTGAAAACGTGATGCGCCATCTCGTGAGTGAGGAGAATGCGACCGGCGAAATCGAGATCGATTCGGCCGGGACTGCCGGTTGGCACATAGGCAAATCCCCTGATGCCCGAATGACCGCGGCAGCGGAGAAAAAGGGGTTCACGATGAAGGGGCAAGCCCGCCAGGTGAAAGCGGCTGATTTTGCCGCCTTTGATCTCATTCTCGCGATGGATCAAAGCAACTATGACGATCTCATCGATGTCATGTCGGGTTGCCCCACTCCGACAGCCAAGCTGAAACTGTTCTGTGATTTCTGCACCGCGCATGACGAAACCGAAGTTCCGGATCCCTACTACGGAGGGCCCGAAGGCTTTGATTATGTGATCGAACTGCTTGAGGATGGCTGTGGCAATCTCCTCAAACAAATTCGCGACGGAGAGTTCAAATGAGCCTCTCCGAACCGTTCCGCGAGATAGAAGCCGCAGCGGGAATCAGCCTGAACCCGGACTCGACGCGACGCGTCAGCGGAGGCTGCACCCACGAAACCCTTCTCGCGGACACCGGGGAGGGAAAGCCCTTCTTTCTAAAGCTGGGGTCTGCCGGAGCCGTTGATCAGTTTCTCACTGAGAAAAGGGGCCTTGAGCTGCTGCGTGATTCAAAAACGATTCGCGTGCCTGAACCGTTTTTCGCCGGCATTTCTGACAACCGGGCCTTTCTCGTTCTCGAAGCCCTCCCCCTCAGGCCGTTTTCACCCGGCGATCAAGAAAAACTGGGACTCGAACTGGCCGAAATGCATCAGACAGTATCTCCAACCAATCAGTTCGGGTGTGATTTCGACAACTTCATCGGTGCGACGCCCCAACCCAACCCGTGGACGAATTCCTGGGCCGAATTCTTCACGGAGCATCGCCTCGGGCATCAGTTTCGATTGGCTGAAGCTGCAGGAAATCCTTTCCCGGAAGCAGCCAAACTGACCGGGGCCATACGCCCCTACCTCGCGGGCCTCGACATTTCGCCGGCGCTCGTTCACGGCGATCTCTGGGGAGGAAACGCCAGCGACACCGAAGAGGGATCTCCAGTTATTTTTGATCCCGCTCCCTACTTCGGAGATAGAGAAGTCGACATCGCCTTCACGACTCTCTTCGGCGGTTTCGACGATTCTTTCTACAAAGCCTACCGGAGCATCCATCCCGCGCCCGATCCCCTCCTCCACGCAATCTACAATCTTTACCACCTCCTCAATCACAATTACCTCTTCGGCGGACACTACCGGGACCAATCGATGCATTCGATGAATGCCATCCTCCGGGCACTCACTTAAACCGAAGCCCGGGAAATATTGCGGAGGTGACTACCCGCAAAAGAAAAACCCACTCCCGGACGAACCGGAAGTGGGTTTCTTTTTAATCAGTTAAACTGAAAAGCGATTACTCAGCTTTCTTGTCTTTGCCTTCGCCTTTCTTGCCTTTTCCTTTGCCTTCAGGCTTACCTTTGCCGCCTTTGCCGCCTTTTGGTGGTGCAGCAAGCTCAGTAGCGTCGAGTTCGCCGTCGCTGTTCGTGTCACGAGCAGCGAACACCTTGTCGAGCGCACCTTCTTTGTCCTTGAAACGCTCAGCCATAGGACCGGCAGCAAACTCTTCTTTGGAAACGGTTCCGTTGCCATCTTTGTCGAGTTTCTTGATCATCATCTCGGCACGCTTGGCTGGATCGCCGCCCTTGCCTTTACCACCTTTCCCTTTGCCGCCTTTTTCGTCGTCCGCCTGAACGAGACCGAGTGAAAGACCTGCGAGAATGGTGACTGAATACAAAAGAATTTTTTTCATAAATACGTTGGAGTTGTTTTTTTTAAGTTAAGGAATTGCTTCCAGTTTTATCAAACCCCAACGCTATGTGTCCGGTTGCGAAAAAAATTCACTACTCAGCAGATTTTTTCATGGCCTCTTCCATGAGCGTGAAACCACGGTTTACGAGGTTGGCACGGTCATCGAGCATCCCGGCACTGAGAAGTGCGTTGTCGAGAAGCTGGCTCGCCACCAGTTTTGCCAACTCAGGATTCGACTCACGAATTCCGGAGAGCTGGTGAATGAGTGAGTGTCTCGGATTGATTTCCAAATTCACTTTTACACCGGGAAGCGCTTCCTCCGGGTTCATTGCCTGCATCATCTGGCGCATCTGAGCGGTCATTCCGGAATCAGAGGTCAAGACAGCAGCAGGGCTGCTGACGAGACGTTTCCCGGCGGTGACATCCTCGACGGATTCAGCAAGCTCCTCTTTCAGATAAGCGCTGAGAGCTTCCAAATCAGCTTCGGGAAGCATTTCGCCTTCCGGCTCGGAGGCGGCGTCATCATCGAGTTCCAGTTCAGAACTCGCAGCCGAAACCAATCCTTTCCCGTCAAATTCACGCAGGTGCTGAAGGAGGTATTCGTCGATGTGATCGGTGAAATAGATCACCTCAAGACCACGTGACTTGAGTGCCTCGAGATAAGGTCCGGCCTCGATCGAAGCGCGATCCGCCCCGCTGAGATAGTAAATCTTCTCCTGACCGTCTTTCGCACGTGTCAGGTAATCCTCAAACCCGGTCTGCTCGCCCGCTTCGGTCATAGAGCTCTCGAAACGAAGCAACTTGGTGAGCGCCTCGCGATGATCATAATCAACGACGATCCCCTCTTTGAGGAAACGGCCGAATTTGGCGTAAAATTCCTTATACTTGGCAGCATCGCTCTTCACTTCGCCGGCGAGGAACTTGAGGAAACGCTTCGTGACGACCCGGTTGAGCTTACGCACGAGGCTGCTGTCCTGCATCGACTCACGGCTGATGTTGAGTGGAATATCGGCGCTGTCGATGACACCGCGGATGAAACGCAACCACTCAGGGAGAAGTCCCTCGGGCTTGTCATCGATGAGGACGTTTTTGCAGTAAAGCGATACACCGGGCTCCATTTGGCCCATCCCGAAAAGCTCTGTGTTTTCAGTGGGAACGAAGAGAAGCGCGTTGATCTCAATCGGCATCTCCGAGCTGAAGTGCATCCGGTAGCGGGGCTCGTCGAACGCTTTAGCGGAGAACTTGTAGAACTCGTTATACTGCTCGTCCGTAACATCTGCCTTCTTCTTCCGCCAGATTGCCTCGATCGTATTGACGCGATCCTCCCCGATCATGATGGGGAATGAGACGAAAGCGGAATAGTTCTCGAGAATCGACTTCACGCGCCCTTCCTCGGAAAACTCCTCGCAGTCTTCGCGGAGCTTGAGGACGATTTTACAACCACGGTCGAGTTCCTCTTCGGACTCCTCGATCTCGTATCCGGTTTTGCCGTCGCTCTTCCAAACGAGGGAAGGCTCACCTTCGCGCCAGCTGCGGGAATAAACCGTCACTTCGTCAGCGACCATGAATGCTGAGTAGAAACCAACTCCAAACTGGCCGATGAGGGCACTCTCTTTCTGCTGATTCTCCTCGAGCGCTTTCACAAACGCCTTTGAACCGGAGTGAGCGATCGTTCCGATATTCTCGTGAAGCTCGTCGCGAGTCATTCCGAGACCGTGATCGATGATCGTCACTGTCTTCGCTTCCGCGTCGGACTCGATCTGAATTTCAAGAGGAAGATCGGGCTGGTGAACATCGCTCTCAGTCAGCTGAGTGTGGCGCATTTTCTCCAGCGCATCTGAAGCATTCGAAACCAATTCGCGGACAAAGATCTCTTTGTCCGTATAAAGGGAATTGATGACGATATCGAGCACCTGGCTGACTTCAGCCTGGAACTCTCTCTTTTCTGGTGTGTGGGTCTTTGACATAGGGTCTCAATTCAATTTTTGGGATGCAAAAATCGATGCGTCCGCCCCGATGTCAAGCCGCTCAGGAGGAAATTGGAGGCGGTCGCCGTGTCGCGCTACTCTCTGCTTCAAGCGCCGTGAGAATCGACGCAGCCGCGCCCTCGGGGACCATGACGATTTCGCTGTTTCCAGCGAGAATCTCCTGAGTCTCGAGAACGCTGAACAAAGTATCAACCACCTCGGGATCTTCGCCCACTTTGGAAAGCGCTTCGCCAACGAGGCGCGGTCTCACCGCATTCGCCTTCGCATTTTCAATCGAGGCCTCCCTTTCAGCCCTGGATTCGATAATATCAGTCTGGTTATCCCCCGCCTGACGGATCGCCGAGGTCACCTGAGTGAGGCGGTTCACCACTTTCTGCTCGATTTGGTGAATCATCTCGTGATCCCGGAAGTGCACTTTTCGAATATAAACTGAACCGAGCGAATACCCCCAGTTTTCAGACTTCGGTGACACCTCTGCACGGACCTCGCGACTCATGTAGTGACGGTTCTGCATCATGTTATCGAGCGGCATATTGCTGAGGCAGCGCACCGTCGTGTTCGTAACGTTCGCCTGGAGAGATCCTTCAGGATCGGTGTTTTCGAAGAGAAACGCCACCGGATCACTGACCCGCATTTCATACCAGACACCGATTCCCACAGGGGTTCCCTCTTCCGAGTTCACGGCACGACTTCGGAGATAGCGTTGATCGAGACGCATATCGAGCGTGTAGACCTTCCCGAAGAAAGGAACCAGCAGGACCTTGATTCCCAGCTTCAGTGGCGTGAGATGGAGCCCCGGCTCATCAATCACCCCGATCACCTTTCCAAACAGCACGAAAACTTTGCAACGACACTCATTGATCGTCGTGAACCAGCAAAGGTATTTCATGATACCAATGAGGATGGGGAGGCCTATAAGAAGACCTAGAAAAGCAGTGATAAATCCGGTTATAAAGTTCATGAGTTGGACCCTCCTTTCTCTTCAATAATTTTCCCGGCGCGCCGGTATAGCTGTAACTTCACATTTCGCAGATAAGCAACGAGCGCCTTGGAACCTCCGTTCGTTTTCAATTCCTTCAGCTCATCGGCGACTCGCAAAAGCGGCTCAACCTCCGCCTGCACCCGCATCGTCTGAATCTCCACGGCCCGCTTTGACTGCTCGATTTTCTGATCGGCACCGGCCTGAGCGAGGCTGATATCGGCCGACACCTCGTTGTGCGCTGTATTAATCGCCGCGAGAGCCGATTCAATTTCGTTTGGCGGATCAATCCCCGTAATGAGCGATGCGTCCAACTCGATCCCGTAGCGGGCCGCAGAACTGAGACATTCCGAATCCATCTGCGTATTGAGATCGTTCAGGTTTTTCCGGAGATCATTGATCGAAATCCCCTCAAGCGGCACCGAATCGCCCTCGATGAGCGCTTCCTCAAGATCACCGAGCGGAAGTGCCGACTCTTTCGGAGCTTCAAAGTTGGCAATGCGCTCCCGGAGAATCGAAACGAAGTAACCCATAATGTGGGTCACGGGATGTTTCACACCGAATATATAGGCGTATAAATTTTGCTCTGAAACTTTATATCGAAGCTGGCCGGTCACATCGATGTTGAGCTGATCTTTCGTCACTGCCTCAAGCACGGTGCCGCCGTTATTGACCGTGGAATCCTCGGGATCGTAGGCAATACTGGCAGTCTCGATCGCCACGCTCACTTTATGCACCTTCTGCCAGGGCATTTTCACGTAGGGGCCACCCGGCTGCTTGACCCGCACGAGAGGAAAATTGTATCTCGATTTGTGATCATCAGTGAGATGCTCCGCAATCGGGAGATCCAATGATGTTTTGCCCTTTACCCTCTGGGCCCGCCCCAAAGTAGTGACCACGGCCCTCTCATTCTGCTCGACGGTATAGAATCCGGTAAAAACGCAACGAACGAAGAACCAGACAATTCCTCCGACTATTAGACCAATAATGAAGCTCATTTCGAAGACCACCTTGGACGTTGTTAATTCCTCCGCCAAGCTATTTCGTGCGGAATAAAGCAACAATCACGCCACTCGTATCATACAAGGTTTCGACTTGAAGGAGTCCCACTTTGACCGCACAATTCCCCAACCATGTTCCACACTTACGTCGCGGCGGTTGCCTCCGGAAAAATTGATCCCAACGCAACCGGTTCACTGACCCTCCTCATCGTCTATTTCGTTCTCGCGATCGGGGTTTCGTTTTTCTGCTCTGTCTGGGAGGCAGTCATTCTCAGTGTCACCAACCCCTATGTGGCCAACCTCAAGAACAAACGCCCCAAGGTGGGCTTGCGCCTCGAGGAGCTGAAAAATCACATCGGGAGACCACTCACTTCGATTCTGACGCTGAATACGATCGCGCACACCGTAGGTGCCATGGGAGTGGCTTCACAGGTGACCGCTCTGGGCGGTGGAAAATGGGATGCCATCGCCGGGGCACTGATGACTTTTGCGATTTTGATTCTTTCGGAGATCATTCCGAAAAACCTCGGAGCGCGTCACTGGCGCACCTGGGCTCCCTGGGTCAGCTTCTGCCTTACGATCCTGGCAAAGATCATGACACCGGTGGTCTGGTTCATCGAATTGTTCAGCAAAGGCCATCACGGAGAAGCCGCCTTCTCACGGGAGGAGCTCCGGGTCATGGCAGAAGTAGGCTCCCGACAGGGAAAACTCCATGAAGACGAATCCCGCATTCTCGAAAACCTTCTCACCCTCGGCGAAATCTCCGTAAAAGAGGTCATGACGCCGCGGGTCGTGGTCTTCGCGCTCCCCGAGGAAACCACCGTTCAGCTCTATCTGGATCGTCACAACAGTTCACCCTTTTCCCGTATCCCGATCTACAGCGAAAACCGGGACGACATTAAAGGGTTTGTTCTCAAACACGATATCCTCCTCGCCGCTGCTCAGGACCGGTTCGACGTCACCCTGAAAGAACTGGCCCGCGAAATCGCCGCGATGCCGCAGATCACGAAACTCACCGACGCGTTCCAGCACCTCGTTGCGAACCGTCACCACGTCGCCATCGTCCTCGACGAATACGGCGGCATGGGAGGACTCGTCACGATGGAAGACGTCGTCGAAACACTTCTCGGTCTCGAGATCGTCGACGAAGCGGACACCCGCGAAGACATGCAGGAATTTGCACGTAATCTCTGGAAAACCCGCGCGAAGAAGATGGGGCTGGAAATGGAACCGGCACCTTCAGATGATGTCGTTCAGCCGGCGGAGTGAAGTCCTAACTCATTCTCAATCACATTCCCCGAGCAGGTCCCTTCCCCCGATCTCGCCCAGCATCCCGATCTCTCCTGCGAGGACTTTGAAAGCAGGCTCTCCTCCACCGCAGGTTCTTCCGCAGTGCGTCTTGGGAACGAATCCATCGTAATCATCGAAGCGCTGCGGATCGTTTTCGTTACTATAAAGTGTAAGTCTTTTCTGACCGTCAGGTCCGCTGACGATGCTCAGGGGATGCAGCCAGCAGGTGGACGGTTTGTAAAACCAGGGATGAAGGCCACGCTTTACCGCGAGCGCCTGCAAACCGCATCGGGCATCCGGCATTAGAAAGACGCAGTTCGTGTCTGCGAAATGTTCAGGGTAATCAGAAACCGTCTCGTGCATCGGCTCGGGACGTGTCGCCGTCTTCGGTCCCGACGTCACATCGCGCCAGCGCCCGTAGACGACCACTTGATCAGGCAGGTCGAGCCCGAGCGTCTCGAACTCCTCCCGCGACTCGCCGACGAGCGACCTGACCACATTGGCCTCCTCCGAATTCAGGTAGACGCCATCATGACAACAGGTCCCGCGACATTTCGATAAATCGCACAGTTTCAAGGGCCTTTGAAGGGCCTCTTTGTCGACAACCAGCCCGCGAATCATCGCAGCGAGACGCTCCATCGACTCAGTGAACGCCGTGATCGCGCGATTCATCGTTTTATATTTCTTCGTGAGATCATTTGATTCCGCTACGTTTCCCCCTGCCCCCTGCATGCAAAGCGATCAGTCCAGCATAATGCGTTTTTACCTCCCCATAGCAATCATCTTTCTAACCGTTTTCGCGAACGGCAGGGAAATCGATTTCAATCGTGACGTTCGTCCTATCCTCTCGGACAAGTGCTTCAAATGCCACGGTCCCGACGCGACAAACCAGAAGTCGGAGTTCCGCATCGATACGCTGGAACACGCCACCGCTGATCTGGGCGACTATTTCGGCGTTGTCCCCGGTGATCTCAAAAACAGCGAAACCCACTGGAGAATTCACTCTGATGATCCCACGGACATCATGCCCCCACCCGAGGCAAAGATGCAGCTCACAGCTAAGGAAATCGCAATCCTTGATCAATGGATTGAGGAAGGCGCCAAATACGCTGACCACTGGGCCTTCGTTCCCGTTCCGGAATCGATCCCTGTTCCCAAACTGGATTCGGATGAGGCAAGCAGCCCCATCGACGCCTTCATCCGGAAAAAACTCAGCGAAGAGGGCTTCGTTCCCTCCAAAGAAACGACACGGGAGAAATGGCTCCGCCGCGTCACTTTCGATCTCACCGGGTTACCTCCGACAGTGGACGAGCTCGAGGCGTTTCTCGCCGACCAATCCCCCAACGCTTACGAAAAAATCGTAGACGAGCTCTTCACCCGTGACAGCTACGCCGAACGCATGACCGCTGAATGGATGGATGTCGCCCGCTACTCTGACTCCTACGGATTTCAGGTCGATCGTGATCGCACCGTCTGGCAGTGGCGCGACTGGGTCATTCAGTCATTCAAAAACAATCTCCCTTACGACGATTTCATCACCTGGCAGCTTGCGGGCGATCTCCTCCCCAACGCGACGAGAGACCAAATTCTCGCAACCACCTTCAACCGCCTCCATCCGCAGAAAGTTGAAGGGGGCAGCGTTCCCGAAGAATTCCGGGTTGAGTATGTCTCCGACAGACTCCACACCTACGGAACCGCGTTCCTCGGCCTCACCATGGAATGTTGCCGCTGCCACGATCACAAATACGATCCCACCACGGCGAAGGACTACTACCAGCTCTCCGCTTTCTTCTCGAACATCGACGAAGCCGGCCTTTACTCATTTTTTACTCCGGCAGTTCCGACGCCGACCCTCTGGCTGCCGGACGAAAAACAATCAGAGGAGCTTACCACCCTTGAAAGGAACATCGCGGAATCCAATGCCTCATTGAAAAAGATCGCCACGAACGCGAAGGCGGACTTTACAGCGTGGGCGGCAACAAACCCGACCATCGACGCCAGAAAGCCGATCGCCTCATTCTCCTTCGACACCCGCGAAAAAGACATCTTTCCCAACGCATCCGATCCTGACAAGCCCGCTAAATCACCGGCCAAAAATACTACGGTCGAAGGCAAGTTCGGAAAGGCCGTCAAACTCACCGGAGACGACGCGATCACTCTGCCTGTCGGAAATTTCACCCGCGATGATGAGTTCTCCGTCAGCCTCTGGGTCAAGACGCCCGACACCAAAGAGCGCGCCGTGATTTTCAGCCGTTCCAAAGCCTGGACGGATGCCGCGAGCCGCGGCTACGAGCTGCTTCTCGAAGAAGGAAAACTGAGCGCAGCCCTGATCCACTTTTACCCCGGCAATGCAATACGCGTGAGAGCTAAAGAACCACTCACGCCCGACGAATGGAGACACGTTTCGATGACCTACGACGGATCGAGCGAAGCAAGCGGGCTGAAGCTTTACGTCGACGGAGCCCTCATCGAAACTGAAGTCGTTCGCGACGAACTCACCCGTGAGATCACCGGCGGCGGGAGTGATACGATCGTGATCGGCGAGCGCATGCGCGACAACGGATTTAAGAACGGCCTCGTCGATGAATTCAAAGTGTTCAACCACCAACTGAGCCCTGCTGAAGCCAATGCCATCGCGGGCAGTAAAGACACCTTCTCCCCGGATATCGAGTTTTACCTCAGTTCGACAAACAAAGAGTCCGTCGCAGTTAAAGCAGCTCTATCAAAACACCGCAAAGCCCGATCCGAACTCGTCAAGAAGGTTCCCGAGATCATGGTGATGCGGGAGAGCGAATCGCCCCGACAGAACTATCTCCTCGACCGCGGACTTTACTCCAACCGCGGAGAACCCGTCTCACCGGACACGCCTCACTTTCTCCCTCCCGGCCCTGACAAGGCCAACAAGAACCGGCTCGACCTTGCGAAGTGGACTGTGGCTGACAACAACCCTCTCACCGCCCGCGTCACTGTGAATCGCTACTGGCAGATGCTCTTTGGTCGTGGCCTCGTTTCCACCAGCGAAGACTTCGGAAGCCAGGGAAAAATCCCCTCCCACCCCGAACTACTCGACTGGCTCGCCCGCGACTTCATGGAACACGGATGGGATGTGCGGGGCCTCCTCAGGCAAATCGTTCTTTCAGCGACTTACCGCCAGGAGTCCGAAATCCGGTCAGGCGAACTTGTCGCAAAGGACCCGACGAACACACTCCTCTATCGCTTCCCCGCGCCGCGCCTCTCCGCTGAAATGATTCGCGACAACGCTCTCGCAGTCAGCGGGCTGCTCGCGGAAAAAACAGGTGGTCCGTCCGTCAAACCCTATGACATCGAAGTGTCGTTCAAGCCCTCCAAAATCGGAACGGGCGACGACCTCTACCGGAGGAGCCTCTACACCTATTGGAAACAGACAGCACCGGCTCCGCTCATGACAACCCTCAACGCCTCCAAACGCGATGTCTGCCGGGTGAGACTTGAAAAGACCGACACCCCGCTGCAGGGGCTCGTCATGCTGAACTCGCCGCAATTCGTGGAAGCGGCCCGCCACCTCGCCACGATCCTTGTGTCGAAACACGGTGAGGATCAAAACGCGATCATCACCGAAGCCTTCCAGACCCTCACAACACGAGCGCCGGACGAAACCGAATTCCAAATCCTGACAGATCTCTTCACTGAGCAAGAATCCCATTTCGAATCGGACATCCCCGCTGCGCAGCAACTCATCGCAGCCGGAAACAGTCCTCCACCCTCCGACGGGCAGGCTGCGAACATCGCCGCTGCCACCACCCTCGTGACGACACTGATGAACTTCGACGAGTGCATCACGAAACGCTAACCCCACCTCACTATGCAAAATTCACCCTGCACCGGATTTGACTCCCCCTTCGGCATGAGCCGGAGATCCGCCCTCGCCTCATTCGGCGGCGGCCTCGGAAGCGCAGCACTCACCCAACTGATGGGATCAGCTCAGGCATCGAACCAGACACCTGCCTTTCTCTCAGGAGCCCCCAAAGCCAAGCGGGTCATCTTTCTCTTCCAGGCGGGAGGCCCCTCGCAAATGGATCTCCTCGACTACAAACCGAAGCTTCGGGAGGAACAGGGAAAAGAACTTCCTGACTCAGTCCGAAAGGGGCAGCGACTTACCGGAATGTCAGGCAACCAGGCGAGCCTTCCGCTCGTGGGATCACCCTTTGAATTTGCACAGCACGGAAAAGCCGGCACCTGGATGTGCGACCAGCTTCCCTACACAGCCAAAATCGCCGACGACATCACCGTGGTAAATTCCATGTATACCGAAGCGATTAACCACGGCCCCGGAGTCACCTTCATGCAGAGCGGCTCTCAGCTTGCGGGCCGTCCCAGCATTGGATCGTGGATGTCGTATGGTCTTGGATCACTGAATGAAAACCTTCCTTCCTTTGTCGTTCTCGTGACGAAAGACAAAAAGGGCCAGCCTCTCGTGAGCCGGCTCTGGGGAAGCGGATTTCTTCCCGGCAAGCACGACGGGGTTCGCTTCCGCCCTGACAAAGATGCCGTTCTCTACCTGAACAATCCCAAGGGCCTCGATCAAAAGTCACGCCGCAAGATGCTCGATCATCTCGAGGCACTGCACCAGCACCAGCTCGCCAAAAACGGGGATGACGCGCTTGAAACCCGCATTGCCCAGTACGAGATGGGCTTCCGCATGCAGACGTCCATTCCCGAAGTGACCGATCTCACGACCGAATCCGACGCTACTTTTGAGCTCTACGGCGAAGACGCGCGAACTCCCGGCACCTTCGCGGCAAACTGCCTGCTCGCGCGTCGACTCGCCGAGCAGGGAGTTCAGTTCATCCAGCTCTATCATCAGGGCTGGGATCACCACGGCGGCATCCCAAGCGGAATCAAACGCCAATGCAAAGAAACCGATCAACCATCCGCAGCCCTCATCACCGATCTGAAACAACGCGGTTTGCTCGATGACACCCTCGTCGTCTGGGGCGGCGAATTTGGAAGAACCAACTACTGCCAGGGTAAATTCAACGCCGCCAGCTTCGGACGCGACCATCACCCGCGTTGCTTTTCAATGTGGATGGCAGGCGGCGGCGTCAAAGCCGGCTACACCCACGGCCAAACGGATGAGTATGGTTACAATGTCGTCGATGGTGGCGTTCACGTGCACGACTTCCACGCGACGATGCTGCACCTTCTCGGAATCGACCACGAGCGGCTCACCTACCAATATCAGGGCAGGCATTTCCGCCTCACCGATGTCCACGGCCACGTCGTGAAAGACATTCTCGCCTAGGGCGCCTTAATAACGGCGCCTTGTAGATACGTCACCTCTGTGTAAATCCTTATCATCCGTTTTCCCATCTGTATAAGAAATATCAAGAGCACAGATTCAGCTTCACTTTCAGAGAGGCACTCAGATTGACACAAACCCGTTTTGCTTGAGAATATCGTTGAGCAAACCGCAGCAAAGATGAACGAAGAGATCGCACCCGCCGATATGCCGACCTGGGCAATCCTCCTCATTCCCGTTGCATTTGCTATTATCTTCCCCTGCTTCTGGTGCTTCATCATGTGGATCAACAGCCACGTGAGCGGCTGGAATCGTCTCGCGAAGCACTACCGGAGTGAGGAAACGCCATCCGGAAAAACCTGGACCGGAGTTCAAGGTATGATCGGCGTCGTTTCCTACAAAGGAGTCCTCACCTGCACGACGAACGAAACGGGTCTCTTTATTCAACCGGGGCTGCTGTTCAAATTTGGGCATCCCCTCCTCTTTATTCCCTGGTCTGAATTTCGCGAGGCGAGAAAATCGACGGTGCTATGGTTTCAATATGTCACCGCCCGCATCGGTAATCCAAGCCGGGGCCGACTCAGACTCGCTGCCAACGTGATCGAAGATTCCCAAGGTAGAAAAGTCTTGCCCCAAAATTCCTAACTCATTAGCACCCCCTAATCTCCAGGAATAACGACGGTGACTCCCCCAGCTCCAATTTCGAGGGAACCTCCGGCAGAAGTCGCAGTATATTTCAAAACATCACGCAACGTAACATTGGTGAGTTTGAGAGAAATGCGGATGTCATCGAGTTCCTCACTGTCCCCACTGTAATTGAGAATGATGTTAATCCCTGAATTATCAGTTGAGAGCTCAGCGGATCTCTGCCTGATAAAACTCAATGCACCAGGCAGAGGAGTATTACTGAACTCAAGAGAGGGAACAACGATCTCATCCAATTTCGCCTGAAGCGCCTTTAGATTCTCTTTATCGTCCTCCCGTACAAGCAGATTAAAGTTTCCTTTTTCACCATCTTTCGGAAAGAATAGCCTCACTGCATGTTCCTCGATGTTCATGCTCGCACGAGCCAACTGCGCCACGTAAAAGAACGCTTGGCCAATAGGCACGTTCGTTAACCTCATCGTAATTAGGGCATCAGTATCTCCGCCCTCCGGGTCGAGAATCACATTCACCCCCTTCTTAGAGGGGTCTTTGGTTGTCGTGTCGAGCTCGACCGATCTTGCATGAAGAAAAGCAAGGGCATCCTTCAACGGAGTGTCACGAAACTCGACTGAAGGCAGCCTGATCTCCTTCAACTTCTCCTTATTGCTCTCCAGCGACGGACTCTGCCCCACCGGATCCATCTTTACCTTTTCAACCACGACCGCGCCATCCTTGATCGAAAATCCCAACTGCGCCAGTGAGGTCGTGTAGCGAAGCACCTCCTCCATCGGAACATTGCTCAGCTTCAGCGTGATACGGGTATCGTGGAAATCATCCCCCCTCTTTCGTGTATCGAGAATGACAACACCCTTTCTCTCCGGATCGAGTTCAACACTTCTCTGCTGGAGAAACCTCAAAGCGTCCGAAAGCGGCGTGTCATTGAATTCGACCTTCGGAAGGATCGTGGACTCCAATCGTTCTTTGGTCTCAGCATCCCGGTCATCTCCCTTTGCGCCTTCAGCCCACCCTGCCATTCCAATAAGGAGGACTATCAACATCATCGCTGCGGGCAGCACTTTGTTCACGGAGGAAGGGGCATCCTTCCCGTTATCGGTTTCGGTTTTGGGGTTCAGTATCATTTTTATTCGTTTTTCTATGGTTCCGGTTTCTGCGACCGACGTTGCCGAGGTGCGCCAAAGGGGTGAAGCAGGCGACGAGGCCTGACGAAACAACATTTCCGCATAATTCCGCCGGGGATACCCGGATCGCAAGACGCGGCGGTCACAGGCTTCCTCTCTCAGTTGAACCGCTTTCCGAACCGCGATCCAGGCAAGGGGATTCACCCAGTTCAGGGCGAGGAAAATTCGGGAAAGACAAACCGCAAGGGCGTCCCTTCGACGAACATGTTCAAGCTCGTGCATCAAAACCATTTCCAAATCGACCGCCAACCAATCACAGGCTGCCTCGGGTATCACAATTCGCGGGCGAAAGATTCCCCAGGTAAAAGCGGATCTTACCGACGAAGACACCAGTAGCGCGACATTGCTCTGTGGAGAAATCCCGGCCCGCAATTCAAGAAACCTCCGCCCGACATTCCCGGTCGCGGGGCGCGCTTCTTTCTCCAGCCTCCTCAACAATCGTGCGGCAATCAAGGATCGTCCCACAAACACGATCAATCCCAAACTCCACCCTGCCAGTATCCACTCAGCCCAACCCACTTGAAGCGAACTTTCCACCGCAACGAGAGGCGTCGCCTCACTCGAAAGAACCGGAGTCAGCGGTTCGGAGAAAACGGCCCCGGTTCCAATTGGAATTACCTCCTCTTCGGCGGCAACGCCAATCGCCGGAATCACTTCCCACCGCGGGAACAACATCCACAGCAATGGAATCACGAGCCCGACGGCAAAGATTCGCAGCAAAAGAGTGTGCTTCACCGCAGGTGAAAGCCTGGCAAACACGTGCACGAAACCAATCCCCAACGCAATGAGAAGGGCCGACTTCCCGAGATATTCGGCGAGAAACCATAGAGCGTTTGAATCGATCATGAGGGCTCCTCCTCCCTGTTCCTGCGAGCGTCCTCAATCATCCTCGAAATTCGCTCGAGCTCTTCTGAAGAAATTTTCTCCCCCGTGTCCCCCAGCAAACTCGAAACGGCACCGGCGACCGACCCCTGAAAAAAGGTATCAACGAGACGACTCAGCGCCGAAGTCGCCGCGACCTCGCGCTCGACTCGCGGCGAGTAGAGGAAAGTCGCGCCTTCGACCCGGTGGGTAACGTGACCTTTCTCTTCGAGAATGCTGAGCTGCTTTCTCACCGTTGAATAGGTCCGGGACTCACCAAGAGCACTCCAGACATCACGGGCCGTCGCATTCTCCTTTCGAAAGAGCACCTCCATCACCTCCCGTTCCCGGCGACTCAGGGAAGGGTCCTCAAAATCTGCGTTCTTCTTAGGCATGCGACTTTTTTCGCACTTTCGGCAAAAAAGGTCAATACAAAACGTGCGATTTTTTTCGCACCCTTGTTACAGAAAAAACTGAGCATCCCGCAATCAGTCCGAATTGATTGGTTTCCTGCGACCTCATTATCGGCTCTAATTCTCCCAATGAAATTTCTTCCGGCTCTCATTCTCCTGTCACTCGCTCTCCCTCTTTTCGCTCAGGAGAAGAAGTGGACTCCGCCGCCTGCGATCGAGCTGAGCAAGCTCATCGGAAAGGACAACGAACTCGCTGCCAAAAAAATCAAAGCGAGCTGGGGAGAGAAAGGACTCAAGAGCGGCAAGCATAAGTGGATAGAGGAAACCACCCTGCTCCTCGGCGTCATCTCGGACGAACCTGTCACGGCCGTTAAAAAAGACGGCACCAAAATCGGTGACCTCACCCGCCTCAACGACGAAGGCCTCTACGCTCTCGCCACCGACGTCGGCAACATTCAGGACTTCGCCTACGAATTAAAAACCACCTCCGGTAAAGTGTTAGGCAACGGTCAGGTCAAAATCGAATATTACCCTGCTCCCCCCGAAGTCTTCCGCAAAGAGGGCATTCCCGAAGGCGCCTTACACGAGCACAGCTGGACAGACTCCAAAATTTTCCCGAACACGGAGCGGGACTTCCTCGTCTACATCCCCAAACAATATGATGGAAGCGAGCCCGCCTCTCTCCTCGTCTTTCAGGACGGACTGCGCCACGCTGATCGCGACCTCGATGGAGGACTTCGCGCCCCCACCGTTTTTGACCACCTCATCGCCTCGGGGGAAATGCCGGTAACGATCGGCATCTTCATCAATCCGGGGCGTCTCAAGGATCAACCCGCCGGCGGAAGGGCAAAAAACCGCAGTCTCGAATACGACGGACTCGGAGCCGACTACGTCACCTTTCTCCTCGAAGAGATCATCCCCTTCGTAACAAAAGAGCATGATCTCAAGCTAAGCGACAATCCCGCGGACCGCGCCATCGCCGGCGGGTCGAGCGGTTGCGCCGCTGCCTGGACCGCCGCGTGGGAACGTCCCGACCAGTTCGGGAAAGTACTCGGCTGGGTTGGCACCTTCACCGATATCCGCGGGGCCAATGCCTACCCGTCACTGATTCGTAAAACCGAGCGCAAGCCGATCCGTGCGGCCCTGCTCGGCGAGCGCAACGATGTCGACAATCAGTTCGGGAGCTGGCCTCTCGCCAACAAACAAATGGAGACCGCCCTGAAGTTCGCTGATTACGATTACCGCTATTGGTGGGGCGACGGCTTCCACGGAAGCCGACATGCCGCCGTGATGCTTCCGGAAATGCTTCGCTGGCTCTGGTCTGAATAGGGTTGGCTCCTCGATCCAACCCTGTTAAAACCAATCCAACAGGGTTGAGTCATAAACCCAACCCTCTTCACTTTTCCGATTCGCTTTTCCACCCATGAAGTTTCTCAAATTCACCCTCTTCGCTGCCTGCCTCAGCACCCTGTCCGCCACTCTTGCAAGCGGAGCGCAAAAAAACATCGTTCTCTTCTTTGTCGATGACATGGGATGGACCGACCTCGCCTGCACCGGCAGCGACTTTTACGAAACTCCTAACATTGACGCACTCGCTGAAAAAGGAGTTCGCTTCACGAGCGGTTACGCCGCTTGCACGGTCTGTTCACCGAGCCGGGCAGCGCTCATGACGGGGCAGTCCCCCGCCCGCCTCCATGTCACCGACTTCATCCCCGGTCATCCCTTCGTGAATACGCCGCTGACCATCCCCGAGTGGACGCAGGCACTGGAGCACGAGCACAGCACGATTCCGGAACTGCTGAAGGAACATGGCTATGTTAGTGCCCATCTCGGGAAGTGGCATCTCTCGCATCGCGACGGTTACAAGACCGGCAAAGAAGACGCCCCCGACCCTGACTTTTACCCGCAACCTCACGGCTTCGATGTCAACATCGGCGGCTGCGAAAAAGGGGCACCGCCGAGCTACTTCTGGCCCTACGGAAAAGGCAAAGATCTCGAAACGAAAAAGAAGAATACGATCTTTGAAACCCTGCCGAAAGACGACCAGGACAGAGAGGGCGAATACCTCACCGACCGACTCGCCGACGAAGCCGTCTCGCTGATCGATCAGTTCACCGAAGAGAAGAAGCCTTTCTTTATCAACTTCTCCTTCTACAACGTTCACACCCCGCTCATGGGGCGGCCCGACCTCGTCTCCAAATACGAAGCCAAGCTGAAAGCGAATCCGAATACCACCCACACCAACGTCAAATACGCCGCCATGGTCGAAAGCGTTGACGAGGCGGTCGGCAAAGTCATCGCGAAGCTCGAAGCGACCGGGCAACGCGACGAGACACTTATCATCTTCACCTCGGACAACGGAGGCCTCAAGCCGGCCGCGACCGACAACACACCGCTGCGTCAGGGCAAGGGCGGAATCTACGAGGGCGGAGTTCGTGTCCCGCTCATCATTGATCTCCCCGGCGACGGAGCCTCCCGTGCGCTTTGCCACGAACCGGCGATCACGATGGACATTCTCCCCACCATTTTTGAGGCAATCGGGAAACCACTTCCCGAAGCCGTCACAGGCGTGCTCGACGGACACTCCCTCATTCCTCTTTTAAAAGATCCCAAAGCCAAGCTCGAACGGAAGAGCCTTTTCTGGCACTACCCGCATTACCATTCCATGGGTGCTCAACCCTACAGCGCGATTCGCTCGGGGAACTGGAAACTGATCGAAGTGATCGGACAGAACAAAATCGAGCTCTACGATCTCTCCAGCGACATCCACGAAAACAACGATCTCGCCCGAACCTATCTGGATAAAACGAAAGAACTCTATTTCGAACTCGCAAACTGGCGGAAATCCATCGGAGCACAGATGCCTTCGGCAAACCCTGACTTTGATCCCGAAAAGCCGACCGGGGTTTCCCGCAAGGGAAATATTAAAGCGGCGGCACCACTTCGCGACTAGCAAAGGCTCATTCCGTCTCCATGAAGAAACTTCCCCTGACACTTCTCCTCGCTTTCTGCACGGCCAGCCTCAGCGCGGCAGAGAATCCGAATATCCTCGTGATCTACACGGACGATCAGGGATACGGAGATGTTTCCTGCCTCAATCCTGAGTCCAAATTCCAAACACCGGCGATCGATCGACTCGCAGCGGAAGGGATGACTTTTACCGACGGTCACTCCGGTGACACCGTCTGCACTCCCAGTCGCTACATGCTACTGACAGGGCGCTACTCCTGGAGGACCCGCCTCAAATCCGGAGTCTTCGGAGCCGAGACCCCATGCCTCATCGAGGGTGACCGCATCACCCTGGCATCCCTAACAAAGCAACACGGATATGACACCGCGATGATAGGAAAGTGGCATCTCGGGATGGAGTTCCACGGAGAACGCGGGTCGAGGGACTGGACCCAACCCGTGACTGACATGCCGCTCGACAAAGGGTTCGAATACTTCTTCGGCATCCCCGCCTCGCTGAATTACGGGATCCTCGCGTGGTTTCAGGGACGGCACGCCCCGGTTCCGCCAACCCTTTTCACCGCCAAGAAACCCAATCAACTCGCGATCAGTGATTACCGGATCATGCCTCCGTATGACGGTCCGCCCGCCAAGTTCTCCCAACCAAATGAGATCGGCCTTTTCAAAGGGCCCATCGAGGTCGCCTCTGACTTTGTGGACAGCGAGTGTCTCACCCGATTCACCGATGAGACACTCGATTGGCTGAAGAAGCGCGATTCAGAGAAGCCTTTCTTCATCTATCTCCCCTACACCTCGCCTCACAAACCCGTCATTCCGATTGAACCGTTTCGCGGAAAAAGCGCCGCCGGAGCCTATGGCGATTTCATGATGGAAACCGACTGGCACATCGGTCGCATTCTCGACTATCTCGATGAGAATAATCTCACGGATAACACGCTTGTATTCTTCTCCAGCGACAACGGCCCCGAAACGACCTGGCCGGAACGGAAGAAGCGATATGACCACGCCAGCAACGGGATTTTCCGCGAAGGAAAGCGCTCCATCTACGAAGGTGGCCACCGCGTTCCCTACTTCGTTCGCTGGCCCGCGAAAGTGGCTGCAGGCAGCCAGTGGAACCAACCGGTAACCCAGGGCGATCTCCTTGCCACTGTCGCCCAGATTCTCGAGACGGAACTACCCGCCAACGCGGGAGAGGACAGCGTGAGTCTCCTTCCCGCACTGACTGGAGACGCCGCCAATCAGACGAGCATTCCGATCATTCACCACGGTGTCAGCGGGCGCTTTGCAATCCGCGACGGCGACTGGAAACTGGTGATGGAATCGCGCAATAAAAAGGACAAGCGTGAGCTCTATAATCTCGCAGAGGATCCCGGCGAGACCACGAGCGTGCTCAAAGACCATCCCGCAATCGCTGAGAAGCTCCTCGCCGAGCTGACCCGAATCACCGCCTCGGGACGCACCACTCCGGGCGGAGCCTCACCGAACGACACCGATTGGTGGAGCAACCTGCACTGGATGGAGCCGTGGAAGAACTGAGTCCCCTCCCGTAGCGGAGTCGAACCGATTCCGAAACCGCTCTATCATCCACCGCGCACTTCCCACACCCTCCGGAATGAGCCTCATTCCGCTACGCCTCCCTTCGTCGGACGTTTACCTATAAAAGAACTCCCCTCCCGTAGCGGAATCGAACCGATTCCGAAACCGCTCTATCACCCACTGCGCTCTTCCTGCACCCTCCGGAATGAGCCTCATTCCGCTACGCCTCGCTTCGGCGGACGTTTTCCAAATAAAGAACTCCCCTCCCGTAGCGGAATCGAACCGATTCCGTAGCCGCTCTATCATCCACCGCGCATCTCCTGCGCCCTCCGGAATGAGCCTCATTCCGCTACGCTTCCGGGCACCTCGCTCTGCAGCCGGAAACGCAAACCCGTCACCAATTCACCTTGGTTGAAAGCTGACCCTTTGGCATGGTTCCGCATTCAATCATGATGCGAACAGCCTTATCCACTTTACTGATTCTATGCCTGCTTTCCGCCACTGCCCGGGGAGACGGACCGGCCGATAACATTGCCACCGACGTCCGACCGATTCCACCGCTTGGGATCGAGGTTCCCCCTGAAAAGGTTCAATCACTGCAGACAGGCTTGAAGAGTCTTCGCGCTCAACTCGATGCGCTGGAACCGTCCCCAACCGTCTCCGACTACCTGCCGGATGCCGAAGTGTGTTACAAGGCGGTTCACGACGCGCTCGAGTACGGTGAGTTTTTCAAACCCGGTGAGATTGACTTTGCGGCTGAGCTTCTGAAACTTGGCGAAGCACGGGCCAAACACCTCGCCGAAGGCAAGGCGCCATGGACGCGGGAAACCGGCAATGTTTTCCGCGGCTACCGCTCAGAGATTGACGGGTCGATTCAACCCTACGGACTGGAGATCCCTTCCGGCTACGACTTCGACAGTCCCAGTGCTATGCGACTGGATTTCTGGTTTCACGGCCGCGGCGAAACACTCAGCGAAGTTTCCTTTCTCCAGCAGCGTCATTCCGGAAGAGGCGGAAAAATCAGTCCTGACAACACCATCGTCCTTCACCCCTACGCCCGCTACTCCAACGCCAATAAGTTTGCGGGAGAGGTCGACCTGTTCGAGGCCTACCGCCATGCCGCCCGTGATTACCGGTTCGATCCCAACCGTATTCTCGTGCGCGGTTTTTCAATGGGAGGCGCCGCCTGCTGGCAGTTCGGCGTCCACCATTCCGGCAACTGGGCAGCAGTCCAGCCCGGCGCCGGGTTTTCAGAGACGCCTGACTTCCTCAAAACCTTTCAAGGCGAGACGCTCACCCCCGCCCCCTGGGAGGAGAAGCTCTGGCGCTGGTATGACGCAACGCATTGGGCCTCCAATCTGACGAACACTGCCACGATCGCCTACAGCGGGGAAATTGACAAACAGAAGCAGGCCGCCGTCATGATGGTGGCCGCAGCGAAGGAGGAGGGTTTCGACCTCCTTCACATCATCGGCCCTGACACGGCACACAAATTCCATCCCGATTCACTCGCGGAGATCGAGTCACGCCTTTCAGGCATCGTCGCTAATCAGACCGCTGCGACCCCACCATCACTCCGCTTCGTGACCTACACCCTCCGCTACAACCGGATGCACTGGGCAAGAGTCGATCGCATCACTGAACACTGGGAGGAAAGCCGGATCGAGGCATCTCTCGTGCCCCCACACGGAATCGAAGTGAAGACCAACGGAGTCGAAGCCTTTTCCCTCATTTTTGAAAGTGGTCAATGGCCCTTCGACCTCACAGCTGAACCGGTCATCACGGTCGACGGAATCGAACTGCGGCTCCACCGCCCCAAGTCGGACCGTTCCTGGGAGGCCTCCTTTGCGAAAGGTGACAAAGGATCATGGAAGTCGAATCCGACGATTCCCGGTGAGAGAAAACTGCTCACCGATTGGGGTTCGCCCGCGTCACCCACAGCGGCACCAAACACACTCACGAAGCGGCACGGCCTTCACGGTCCGATCGATGACGCCTTTATGGAGCCGTTCATCTTCGTAGCGCCCGACGCAGAATCCTCACATGCCTCCGTCGCCGCCTGGACCACTGCCGAATTCTCACGCGCAAAAACACATTGGCGAAAGCACTTTCGCGGCGAAGCCCGGGTCAGAAAATCGGGAGTGGAACCACCCGCTGAAACGAAGAATCAAAACCAGGTTCTCTGGGGCGACCCCGAAAGCAATTCTGAGATTGCCAGACTGATGCCGAAGCTCCCCGTGAGCTGGGACGAAAAGAACATTACCGTAGGTGATCAGAGTTTCGATGCGAAAAACCACACTCTCGCCCTGATCTATCCGGATCCGGAGAATCCGAATCGCTACGTGGTTCTCAACAGCGGCTTCACCTACCGTGACTACGATTACCTCAACAACGCCCGGCAAACACCCAAGCTGCCGGACTGGGCAGTGATCAATCTCGACGAGGCACCCAACGCCCGCTATCCCGGCAAAATCGTGGCCGCGGGATTCTTCGACGAAAACTGGAAACTGAAATAGAATGGCAAAACGACTCCCCCTAAATCTCCCGGCCCTCGCAGGCCTCCTCTTCTCTCTTTTTTGCAGTGCCGGAGAAGCGGCGGAGTCGCGACCAAACATCCTTTTTCTCCTCGCCGATGACATGCGACCGGATGCCGTTTCGGCATTCGGTAACAACCGCATCGATACGCCTAACATTGACCGACTCGTTACTGAAGGAATCAGCTTCACCCGGGCAACCTGCTCCAATCCCATCTGCGTCGTGAGCCGCGCCGAGATCCTGACAGGACGTCATGGATGGGAGAACGGAATCAAAGGCTTTCGCGGCAACAAGCTGGAGCCCGACAACCGTTACTGGGCATCAACGCTTCAGGAAGCCGGTTACGAAACTTCCTACGTGGGAAAGTGGCACACGAGCGGCCGTCCTCTCAATGCGGGATATAGCCAAGTCGCGGGGCTCTTTTCCGGTGGGGGCTCGAAATACTGGAAAGAGGGACAGACCGACTGGAAAGGGTTTCCTGTGACCGGCTACCGCGGCTGGATTTTTCAAAATGCCGACGGCAGGATCAAGTATCCGGAAATGGGTGTGGGGGTCACCCCGGACATCAGCTCAAAATTTGCCGATGCCGCTATTTCCGTAATTGAGCAGGATCACGGGAAGCCCTGGTTTTGTCATGTCAATTTCACCGCGCCCCACGATCCGCTCTTCATTCCTCCCGGTCTCGATGACAAATACTCCGGGGCTGACATGGAGGTCCCCGGGAATTTCATGCCGGCGCACCCGTTCGATCATGGAAACTTTGACGGACGGGACGAAGAGCTTCTCGCGTGGCCGCGGACCGAAGCAGCGGTCCGCGATTTACTTCGCGTTTACTACTCCGTGATCGATGACATGGACGCGCAGATTGGACGGATCCTCGCGGCACTTCAAGAGTCCGGCCAGTATGAGAACACGATCATCATTTTCGCGAGTGATCACGGAATGTCATGCGGATCACACGGACTGCGTGGAAAACAAAATCAGTATGAGCACACCATCAATGTCCCGCTCATAGTCAAAGGCCCCGGCATCGCCGCGAACACCTCGAGCGATGCCCAGGTTTATCTGCGCGAACTCTACCCGACGACCTGCGATCTCGTCGGTGCCCCGATTCCTGCGGCGGTGACAGCGAAAAGCTTTGCACCCGTTCTTAGAGGCGAAACCGGCAAACACCACGATGACATCTTCGGTTATTTCACCGACACGCAACGCATGGTTCGCGACGACAGCGGATGGAAACTGATCCGCTACCCACAGATTGATCATTGGCAACTCTTTGATCTCAATGAGGACCCACTCGAACTGAGAAACCTCGCCGATTCCAACGAGCCGGCTCACCGCAAACGTTTCACCCACTTAAAAGGCAAACTGGAAAACTGGAGAAACGAGACGGGCGATCCGCTCACCCTTCCCTGAACCTCAAAATTATCAGACGGTCAGGCTGCGATGAGAAAGGCTCACGCCGTCTCCCTCCGTCAGAGAAGGTAGAGGAATCCGTGAGGATTTCTTCCGTCGAGTGAGCGCTCTTTCACAGACAGCCGTAGACAAACCGTCCCGCCCTACCTCTCACCGGGAGAGCGCCGGAACTCGCCCGGGGTGATACCTGTTTCACGGCGAAAGCGAACGATCAACTGCGAGGCATCGGAACAACCGCATTGATCCGCGATAGCGGCCAGTGTCAGATCCGGATCGGCAAGAAGGACTTTCGCCCGCTCAACTCGAAGGGTTTGCAGAACGGCCAGAGGCGAGCGCTCCATCGCAACTTTGAATTTCCGTTCAAGAAGTCTGCGACTCACACCGACACCTCTCGCAACATCACCGGCGTTAATGGATTTCGAAAGATGATCCCGCATGAAGCGGATCGCCCGGTTGACGCATTCGTCGGAAGTTTCAGGCGAGCGGGTTGAGTCCCGTGTCACAATCCCGACGGGGCTGAGCAGCGTTGATCTTGAATCACCTCTCTCGCCTCTGAGCACTTCATCAAGAAGCTGCGACGCCTCAAATCCCACCTGCCGCGACGGAACCGCGACGCTGGAAATGGTCGGCCACGCGAGTTCGCAAATCAGCTCGTCGTTGTCCACTCCCAGTATCGCAATGTCCTCCGGAATTCGAATCCCCATGCCGCGACAAAGAGTCGACAACCAAAGAGCGCACTCATCATGGGTCGCGAACAACGCGCACGGCTTCGGCAGTTCCCGCAAAAACCCGGCAACCTCCATTTCCTCCTGCCGCCGCGAATGCCAGCCCTTGAGGAGGTGCGACTTCACCACCGGGCTGCGACTTGAAAGCCTCGACGCAAAGGCTTTCCCCCGTCGCTCCGAAAAGCCGGAGTCCTTCACCCCGATGAAGGCAAAACTCCCCCTGCCGAGACCTTCCAGATAGTCAGCCGCCATCGACCCGATTTTCGCATTGTCCATTCCCACAAAAGAACTCCGTCCCTGAGACTCACCGACATCGGAAACATGAATCGCCTTTTCCGCGAATTGCTTCACAGCTCGCAGAGCGCCCCGCGTCAGCCCTGCCGATTGATAAAGAACACCATCCGGTTTCCACTCACTGAGGAACTCTGCGGTATCATTACGCGGAGGCTCCAGCCGGATGAGCCACTCCCCCCGGTCGGTAGAGTATTCACGGATCCCCCTCAACACCTCACGCTCGTACTCAACCCGACCATCCATGATCACGGCTACCCGGTAGAGCTTGTTGGAAGACATTTCTCATCATGAACCACCTGTCGCATTTTGACAATTATATATCCGTCTTTTGCGCATAGACATTATTTCCAATTTCGCTGATGCTTTATCTCCAAACCAAAATCCCTCATGAAAACAGCCACTCTCCAGGTAGAAGAACTCAAAATCGAATCTCAGCAAAATTACGACGGGGATTGCTTCCCGCTCATCCTCGAGAACAAGTCTTCCGAAGCCTCGCTTGAGGAAGCCCTTGCCTGGGTAAACGAAAACCGGGCCGACCTTGACGCGAAGGCAGCGAAACACGGAAGCGTCCTTTTTCGCAATTTTCCCACGAAGACAGACCTCGACTTTGACGCCTTCATCCGGGCACTCGATCTCCCCAACTTTGAGTATAAGGATTCGCTATCGAACGCGGTGCGCACCAATCGCACCGAGCGGGTCTTTACGGCCAATGAGGCGCCACCCGAAGTGACGATTTTTCTCCATCACGAGATGGCCCAAACGCCCATCTACCCGAGCAAACTCCTCTTCTTCTGCGAGAAAGCAGCCGAAGAAGGCGGAGCGACCCCGCTTTGTCGTTCCGACGTGCTCATGGAAAAGCTCTACGAAGAGCTCCCCGAATTTTCAAGAAACTGTGAAGAGAAGGGTTTGCTCTATTCGACCGTGATGCCATCGCTCGATGATGCTGCTTCCGGGATGGGCCGCAGCTGGCAGAGCACCTTCAGCGTCACCACGCAGAAGAAAGCGGAAGCGCGCATGAAGGAACTGAACTACACCTGGGAATGGCTCGACGACGGCTGCCTTCGCGCGACCACTCCGGTTCTCATGGCAGTTCGTGAACTTGGCGACGGAAGAAAGTCATTTTTCAACCAGCTCATTGCCGCGTTCAAAGGCTGGAAAGACAGCCGGAATGATCCATCCAAGGCGATCACTTTCGGGGACGGCTCACCGCTCGATGCCGAAGACGCCATGAAAGCGGCCGATATCGCTGAAGCGCTTACCTTCGACGTGCCATGGCAGGACGGCGACATTGCCCTCGTCGACAACTACGTGGCGATGCATGGCCGGCGCACCTTCACGGGAACCCGTAAAGTGCTGGCATCACTTGTCGCGTCATAACAGTCTCTATCATTACTAAAATGTAGGTGGTTGGTAAATAGACATTTGGAAATATTACTTCCCAATTCTGTTTTCTTCCATAGGATGATTCCATGAGGAGAAACACGAACTCTTTCAGGAAGCAGTTAAAGGTAATTATTTTACTGATAACTATTGGCCATGCAGTCGTCTCTCCTCCTACTGCTGCGGGGCGGGAGTTCACTTCAACCGACGGAAAGAAAATTGAGGCGCAAGTCCTCAAAGTCACGCCGGACGCGGTAGTCCTCGAGCGGGGCGGAAGCAATTTTACGGTCCCTCTCGAACGGCTCACCAAAGCGGATCAGACCTATCTTAAAAAGTGGGCGGAGAATGAGAGAAAGAATCGAATCCCGAAGGTTGATATCAAAATCAATTCCAATAAGCGGGACCGCCGCGAGCAGAATGCCTACGAGGATCGCGTCGGCGAGTTCAAATTCGAGATCTTCATCGATAATGAAGAGCGTGCTTTCGATATCAAAAAAGCGAGCGGCACCCTGATCGTCCTTGGCAAATACCTATATGAGAAAGGTGAAGGCATCGTCATGGAACGAAAGGAATTCAAAGACATCACGATTCCAGATGGTGAAGCGATCAAACTGGAAGGGAACCTCATCAAATTTGAATATGACAAAAGTGGCTACACCCATGGTCAAAAATACGATGGCTACCTCTTTGTGCTCAGGACCGGCAACGGAAAAGTGATCAAAACGATCGGATCGACCTCGCGTGTCGAGAATGCCTCTGCTCTCATCCAGAAGCTCAAAAATGGCGACCGGTTTAATGAGCGGACCTTTGCAAAAAGCAACAGTGAAACAAGAAGGTAATCCCCCTCCGCTCCCGGCCCTCTTCATGATGCGGCGCGGGTTCGAAGCCCCCCCCCGGACAGCTATTTCCTTTTTTTCGGCGTTAGGTTCCGATGCCGGCGGAAGTGTTATCGTGATAAGGTATCACCTCCATCCGCATGGCCCATTCAACTGAAGACGACTCACACTACGAGTTATTTGTTCGTCGTTTCACGCATCACGAACCCGATCTCCGACGGTTTCTGCGCTCGATGTTGCCGACCCACACCGATACGGATGAGGTTTTGCAGCAGACCGCTATCGTGATTTGGAAAAAATTCGACCAATACGATCCGGATACGCAGTTCATGAAATGGGCCTGTGTCATCGCCCGCTTTGAAGCCCTCGCCTACCGGCGGAAAATGGCGCGTGATCGTCACGTTTTCAGAGAAGACATTTTGTCGCTCATCGCCGATGAAAGCCTCGAGGAGATCGATCAACAAAATCTCGAAGAGGAAGCCCTCGAACACTGCCTCAGTCAATTACCCGAAGGCCAACGGAAACTGGTCGAGCTGGCCTACACGCCGGGAATTAAAGTGAAAGATCTCGCCGCCGAAGCAGGCTCCAGCCCCGAAGCCTTTTACATGCGGTTGAACCGCATCCGCCGGAATCTCATGAAGTGCATCGAGGCAAAAACGGTGCAACTTTCCGCAGAAGGAGGTCCGGCATGAAACCACACCAAACGCGCTTTGAAGATCTCACCGGAGAGGAGCAGGGATGGATCGAATCCTACGTCAACGGCACCCTATCCGAACCGGATTTTGAAACGATGGAAAACCGGGTCGCTTCGGATCCCGCCTTTCGCGCCGTCTTTCGCCGCTACCTCGCGATGGACAGCCATCTCCTCGCGAATCCGGAAAGCGGGGGTATTGAACACTCGGGAACCGGGGCATGGCTCGAGGAGGAACGCCCCGTATCCGCGAGTTCCCCGACCTCACTTCTGAAACCGCTCGCGGTTGCCGCCGCGCTCGCCTTTTTCTCCGGGCTCGCCTTTATGTACTGGCTCGTCCCCGGCGAGCCCGCTATCACAGGCGAAGAGAAAGGAGCCTCCGCTGAGGGATTCGCCGTGATCGGGAATCTTTCCACTCCGGTCTGGAAAGAGGGAACCTCTCCGAGGCGTGCCGGCGATACCCTTTCGAATGAGTCCTTTCAACTGGCATCCGGCACTGCCGAAATTCAGTTTTTCTCCGGGGCTACCATGATTGTCGCCGGCCCCGCGGAGATTTCACTGACGTCCGCATGGGAGGCCACCTGTCTCGAAGGGCGCGTTCGCATGCGGGTTCCCCCTGCAGCGAGGGGATTCAAGCTCCACGCCCCCTCCACCGAAATCGTCGATCTCGGAACCGAATTCGGTCTCGAGGTGAACGGTGATGAAGCACACGTCGAAGTCTTCGAAGGGGAAATCGAATTCCAACACCGCGACGGTGAAAAGCGGCTCGTTGAGAGCGGCTCGGCGTGGAAACTTCCCCTCGGCGAAAGTGAAAGCCCTCTCCAAACAGGTCAGGCCGATATTCCGAACACGAGTGATTTCGAGTCGGAAGCCTCCCGGTTAAACCGTGACGATTTCGAGCGCTGGGCGAGGCATCGTGACCGCTTGAGGCGCGACCCCCGACTCATCGCCTACTACACCTTCGACCAAAAAGGAGGTCTCGTTCCCGACCTTACAACCGGCTCCACCGAAAACCACGATGGAGCAATCGTTCTCGCCGAACCGGTCGATGGTCGCTGGCCCGGCTTGAAATCAGCTCTCGAGTTCCGCCGTCCCGGTGCCCGTGTCAGGGTCAATATCCCCGGTGAATTTGAAGCATTCACCTTCTCCGCCTGGGTGCGCATCGACAGCCTCGACCGGCAATACAGCGGCCTCTTTCTCGGAGACGGATACGAGACCGGCGAGCCGCATTGGCAGATCAATGACGAAGGCCAAATGATGCTCTCCGTCATGGTGGATGACAGCCGGCCCAATCCCCGGGCGAAAAATGGAAGAGGCTTTCATCGTGTCTATTTTTCCCCGCCGATGTGGGATCGATCCATGAGCGGCCAGTGGATTCATCTTGCCTCCATTTTTGATCCGGCGAACGCCCGGGTCTCACACTTTGTGAATGGCGAAAAGATCCACAGCCAAACCATCGAGAAGGAATATTTAATCAAGCAGCTCCGCATCGGCAATGGCGAGGTCGGAAACTGGGGGCTCCCCTTCAGTGAAGATCCCACCTGGGCGATCCGGAATCTCAATGGCCGTATTGACGAATTTGCCATTTTTCAACAAGCTCTCAGTGAGACTGAGATCGCAGAGCTGTTCGAGAACAGCAGGGTTGGTCGCTGATCCGCCGCCTTTGCCTTTTCACAAAATCTCAGAAAATCCGGTTAGGTTTTTCCACGGGTGACAGTGTTACTATGATGACTTCTAACGACCTCATTCGACTCGCTTTCGCGATGACCCTTTCCTTCCTGTCGAGCAATCGCTCTGCCTCGGCCGTCGACTACGCAAAAGACATTGCTCCGATCTTTGAAGAAAGCTGCATTGACTGTCACGGTCCCGACAAAGAGAAATCCGGACTCAGGCTCGACCAGCGGGCGCTCATGCTGAAGGGCGGCGACACCGGAATCGCGACGATCGTTCCCGGCGACTGGGAAGGCAGTTATCTCATGGAGGTCGTCACCCATCTTGATGAGGAGATGGCTATGCCACCGAAAAGAGATCCCCTCAGCAAAGAGCAGATCAAGCTCCTCGAAGAATGGGTAAACGCCGGCGCCGAATGGCCGGGACAGATGAACACCGAACACAAAGTGGAGACCGACCACTGGTCCTTCCAACCGGTGGTCCGCCCCGAAGTTCCTGCAGGCGAAGCGAGCGCGGTTGATTACTTTCTGAACCGTAAACTCGAAGCAGCAGGCATCGAAGCCAACGCCGCCGCAGATCCGCGATCTCTGATTCGCCGCCTCTCCGTGATTCTGACAGGGTTGCCTCCACTGCCTGAGAGGGTCGAGAGATTCGTGGAAGCCTACCCCGTTGATCCTGACGCGGTCTACGCGGAGCTGGTGGACGAACTTCTCGCTTCTCCTCATTTCGGAGAGCGGTGGGCGCAACACTGGCTCGACGTGATCCGCTGGGCGGAAACGAACGGCTCTGAGGCCAACCTCTACCGCAAGAACGCCTGGATCTACCGCGACTACGTCATTCGCGCTTTCAACGAAGACATTCCCTACAATCAGTTCATCACCGAGCAGCTCGCCGGAGATCAACTCGGAGTCGGCGAGGCAACCGGGTTCCTCGTCGCGGGGCCTCATGTTCCCGCTGCCACCGTCGGTCGCGAACCCACTGCAATTCGACAGGCACGCGCCGACCGGGTCGACGAAATTATGCAAACAATAGGGGCGTCTATCCTCGGAGTGACAGTCAGCTGCGCCCGTTGCCACAATCACAAATTTGATCCCATCTCGATTCAGGATTACTACTCACTCACCGCCGTCTTTCAGGGCGTTGAATTCGGAGGACGCTACCCGGAATTCAACGACGAGCACCCCCGGATCGTCCGGGCAAAGGAGATTCGAAGCGAGATCGGAAAAGAACGCAATCTCCTCGAGAAAGAGATCGGATACTGGGAGGAGGATTTTGGAGGTTTTGTGCAAATGCATTTCCCTGAAATGAAAACGAGAGCACTCCGGGTCGAATTCGACAAACCATCTGTTTTTATCGATGAGCTCCAGGTTTACCCCTCAAGGTTCGGCAACGAAAATATCGCTCTCGCCTCTCACGGAACCACCCTCGTCGGCGATGAGAAGATGCTCGACCCGGGAAGTCCTCCGGCACGCGCCAATGATGGCAAGTTCGGAACCATGGTCTGGAAATCCCGGGCCCCGAAAGGAAGCAAAGACAAGCCCTTCGTTGAGATCCGTTTCAAAGAGGAGGAGATCACGAACCGGTTCCGTTTTTCGAATAATCGCGAATACTATTTCGAGACCGACTACCTCGACAAGAAGTCAGGCGCATTGCCAGGCTACCGAATCCTGGCCCTGACAGAAACAGGAGAATGGGAGGAAATCGCCAACACGAAACGCTATCGCGAAACGATTGCGAAAAACGCGAAGCTGAAAGAGTCAGCACATAGACTCAGCGAACTTATCTACACCCTTGGTGAAGAAGGCCCCCAGCACGCTTTTGTCGGAAGTTTCCACCGCCCCGAACCGACCCGCGTGCTTCACCGCGGCAGCCCCGAGAATCCACGCGACGAAGTCGTCCCCGCCGGCTTTGAAGTTCTCGACGGGGATCTCGGACTCGACAACCGGACACCGGAAGCGGACCGCCGCCTCCAGTATGCCGAATGGCTCACGCAACCGGACCACCCTCTCACCGCCCGGGTCATGATGAACCGCGTCTGGCACCATACCTTCGGCTCGGGAATTGTTCCAACCGCCAGTGATTTTGGACTCGCCGGAGCGCCCCCTTCCCATCCCGAATTACTCGATTGGCTCGCCAGTGAATTCGTCGCCAACGAGTGGTCAGTGAAAACGATGATTCGCGAGATGGTGATGAGCGATGCCTTCCGACGCTCCAGCGCCCCGAAGACTGCGAGCCTCGAAAACGACGCCGGATCAAGTTTGCTGTGGCGCTACCCTCCGCAACGCGTTTCTGCGGAAGTGATCCGCGACGGCATCCTTCAGGCATCAGGAAAGCTCAACAAGGAAATCGGCGGACGCAGTTTCCGAATCCACAATGTTAAAAAGACCTACGCGCAGTGGGAAGTGATCGACAACCATGGAGCCGACACCTGGCGCCGCATGATCTATCAGGAACGAATGCGCCGGGTCGACGACCAGATTTTCACCGCCTTTGATTTTCCTGATTGTGGTCAAGTCAGGGCCAAACGCCCCGTCTCGACCACCCCGCTTCAGGCTCTCAATCTCATGAACAGCCCCTTTGTCGTCGAGCAATCTTCGTTCATCGCGGAAAGAGCTCTCAAAGAAGCCGGTCAGAAACTCCCTGCCGCGATCGATCGGATATTCCAGTTACTCCTCGAGCGATCCCCCACCGAAGACGAACGACAAGCCTGCCTCTCCATCGCTGAAAGCAACGGGCTCGAAATCGTCTCGCGAACCCTGATCAACTCCAACGAATTCGCCTTTTTGCCTTGAAGAAAGCATCACGCAGAGACGCTGAGGCGCAGAGATCTAATGGAAACTTTCAACTTCGGCGCCCCTCTCCTTAAAAACGGAATTCACCGAATCGCCAACCACTTCAAAGAATCCAATACCTGAAAAACCTCTGCGTCTCCGCGCCTTTGCGTGAGACCTCATTCAAAAGCCATGAACGAAGCCGAAAATGTATCACTGAAAGGACGACAGCTCCTCGATCGCCGCAATTTCCTGAAAAACACCGGGGCCACTCTCGGCGGCCTTGGCCTCGCCTCACTCCTCTCTGCTGAAGATGACCCGGCGGCGTTCAGCGGCAAAGCGCCTCTCCGGCCCCTCATCGATCCGAAGAATCCCTACTCCGCCCGCCCCGCTCATTTCGATGCGGCCGCGAAGCAAGTCCTCATCATCTATTGCCCCGGTGCCGTAAGTCACGTCGACACCTTCGACTACAAACCGGATCTCTATAAATTTCACGGTGAAAAACCTCCCGGCATGCCCGCGGTGACCTTTGAAGGCCCCACCGGCAATATTGCCAAACCATTCTGGGATTTCAAACCGAAGGGGCAGAGTGGCAAAATGATTTCTGATTTGCTCCCCAATCTGGGTGGGCTCGCCGACGATTTCTGCTTCATCCATTCCCTTCACACCCAGACAAGCGCGCACCCTCAGGGCGAAAACTTCATGAACACCGGCTTCACGATGGAGGGATTCCCTTCCTTCGGTGCCTGGGCCACCTACGCCCTTGGATCAGCCTGCAAAGAACTTCCCGCCTTTGTTGCGATCAATGACCCGCGAGGCCTCGCCCGGTCCGGAAAAAACAATTTCGGAAACGGCTTTCTACCGGCTGCCTTTCAGGGAACCGATTTCAATGCGAAGAACCCGCCCTCAAATCTAAAGCGCCCCGATTCATTCTCCGCGCTCGATGATAAAAGCACCGTCGATCTCCTCAAACACCTCAACGGCAACCATCTCGAAAAATTTCCGGGAGATGCCGACCTCGCCGCACGCATCGCGAGCTACGAACTCGCAGGTGAGATGCAGATGTCAGTGCCCGAGATGATGGATCTCGCCAGCGAGCCGGAGTCCATTCACAAAGAATACGGGACCGATACCGGAACCCCTCTCAAACGCGAGTATGCCAAAAACTGCATCCTTGCGCGTAAGCTCATCGAAAAGGGCGTTCGCGTCGTTCAACTTTTCAACGGCAGCGATCCCTCGGGCGGCAACGGAATCACGAACTGGGACTCACATTCCGACATTGCCGAAACCCATGCGATGCAGGCGGAGATCATGGACCAACCCACCGCAGCAATGATCAATGACATGAAGCGCCGGGGATTGCTCGAGGACACCCTCATCGTCTGGGCAACCGAGTTCGGGCGCATGCCTTTCCTCCAGGGCAACGGGACCGGACGCGACCACAACCCGGAGGCCTTCACCTGTTTCCTCGCCGGGGCCGGAGTCAAAAAAGGTTTCAGCTACGGAGAAAGCGACGAATTCGGCTTCAAAACCGCCGTCGATCCCGTCGAAGTCTATGACTTCAATGCGACGATTCTTCACCTCATGGGACTCGACCACGAACGACTCAGCTATTACCACAACGGCCTCGAACGCCGCCTCACCAACGTGCACGGCCACGTCATCAAGGACGTTCTCGCTTGAATCGCACGGCCTTCCAGCGGCACGAGGTTTCTAAATTAGCGCAAAAAAGATCGGCAAAAGGCCTCGTTTTCCGGAGTATTCCGGTGTGAGTGACTTTGATTCAGCCAAACACGACTCTTTCCTGCGACTGCATGCCACGCATGAGCCCGCCCTGCGTGGCTTTGTGAGATCACTTGTCCCCACGCGGAACGACGCTTCCGATGTCATGCAGGAGGTCGCGATCGTTCTCTGGCGAAAGTTCGAAGAGCTCGACTCGCCCGACAATTTCCGCCCGTGGGCTTTCAGTGTAGCCCGCTATGAAGTCCTCGCCTGGCGAAGGAACAAAGCGAGAGACAAACATATCTTCAGCGAAGACTTTTCGAGTCTCCTCGCCGATGAAGCCGAAACGATGAGCCATGAGTCAGAAGACCAGCGCCGCGCTCTCGAATTCTGCCTCCAGAAACTCCCCGAAGAGCGGGCCCAGCTGATGCGCAGAGCCTACGACGGGGAAACCCGCATCGACCAACTCGCCGCGGAAATGAACCGGACCGCGATGTCACTCTACAAAGTGCTGCACCGCTTGCGGATGAAACTGGTCGCCTGCACCGAAAACTTTCTCGGGAAGGAGCGCGCCGCGTCATGACTTTAGACGAATCCAATCCGCACTGGAATCTCGTGCAACGCTACGTCGACGGCATCGCCTCCGAAAAAGAGGTCACGGCACTCGAAGACGCCCTCGCTGCCGATGTCGAATTCCGCGAGGCATTCCTCAGCTACCTCAGCCTCGATGCGGCGCTTGAAGAGGTGCTTCCGGAGGGCGACCTCAATCAGAAGCCGGCAGTGCAACCGGAGAAAACCAAACTCCGCCTCCTTCCTCTCTGGGGGCTCCTCGGAGTCGTCGCCCTCCTCGCGATCGCAACCGCCTCTTTCACTGAGAGAAGATACGTCGCCCAAATCGGTGCCACTTCTCAAAATTTGCGCTGGCGTTCCGCCTCTCACGTCAAAGGCGAGAAGTTGCGAAAGGGCACCCGCCTCGAACTGGCCGCCGGCGATGTCGACATCGAATTTGGAACTGGAGCTCTCACCCGCATCCACGGTCCGGCTCTTTTTGAAATCAAATCAGACAACAGCGGATTTCTCTCCTACGGAGAAGCCTACTCCCTTGCCGAGAACGTGGCATCCAAAGGCTTTACGATTCAGACGCACTCAGGTGATTTTGTCGATCAGGGAACCGAATTCCTAACCGCTGCGAGCCCCGACGGATCGAGCCAACTCCACGTCAATTCGGGCGCTGTCGATGTCGCCGTCCCCGGCATGGAAATGCAACGGCTCCGCACCGGAAGCGGCTTTGGCATCGAGCCCGGGGAGATCCCCGTCGTCGTGCGGATCGAACAGGGGGATGAAACCGCCGCGTTCAACTTTCCCACGATCCCCGCTCCTTCCCCATTTGATTTTGCAGATGGGAGAAAAGGCGAAGCCAGAATCGAATGGTGGCCGTCGGACCTGAGCGACGAGGAGAATCACCCCTCCATCAAGAGTGGCCCGCTCGAACTTCTCATCGATGGATCGGGTCAGGCAACCGAAGACAGCCCCTCTGAATCCGTTTTCTTCCAGGATGGTGCCGACGGCCTTTTCCTAATCGATCTGGGCTCAGAAATTTCTGTCGCGAAGATCAATACCTACTCCTGGCACCGGAACCGGGACGATCCCGATCTTCGCCGTCGCGCCGTGCAGCGCTTCACTCTCTGGGGCTGTGGCCACGAGCGACCATCCACCCTCCCCTCAAACGAGGAGAGCACCGAATGGACGCGAATCGCGAGAGTCAATACCGACGCCTTTTTCCGGGTCAAAAACGAGCCTGACCGCCCCCCGCAACAGGCCTGCTCCATTTTCTCGGGAAAGGAGTCTCTTGGGAAATTCCGCTACCTTCTCTTCAAAGTATCCCCCACTCCGATGCCCGACGGCCTCAAACCCCGTCACACGTTCTTCGGAGAGATCGACGTCATCACAGCCCCCTGACAGAATCTTTTTAAAAATCCTATCATGCCCACCATTCCCATTTCAGAAGCGAAGCCCGAATACGATGTCGTCATCGTCGGCTCCGGAGCCGGCGGAGGCCAAATGGCCTACGCCCTGACACTCGCCGGACTCAAATGCGTCATGCTTGAAGCAGGACGTTCCTACGATCCCGTCACCGAAACAGCGATGTTCCAGCGGGGAGATCAGGCACCGCTGGGAGGCTCCTCCACCCCGGAGAAAGACTTCGGTTTCTTCGACGCCACAATTGACGGTGGCTGGACCGTCCCAAACGAGCCCTACACTCAGGCGAGCGACAAACCCGAGCAGGAATTTAAATGGTGGCGGGCCCGCATGCTCGGAGGACGCACCAATCACTGGGGACGAATCTCCCTGCGGAACGGTCCCTACGATTTCAAACCCTGCAGCCGCGATGGCCTCGGATTCGACTGGCCCATCTCCTACGAAACCCTCGAACCCTATTACACTCGCGTCGAAAGGCTCATCGGTGTCTACGGATCGAACGAAGGACTCGAAAACACGCCTGACTCTCCCGCAGGCGTTCTCCAGCCGCCACCGAAAGGGCGGGTCGGAGATCTCATGACACAGAAGGCCGGGAAGAAACTCGGCGTCCCCGTGGTCCCGATTCACCGTGCGGTCCTCACCAAAGCACTCGACGGCAAGAAACTCGCAGCCAAGCTTCACCCCGGTGACAAAAAGGCGCAGAAAATCGTCGCCGACTCGATGACACAGCGCGCGCCCTGCTTCTGGGCAACGGCCTGCGGACGTGGTTGCAGCATCAAAGCAAACTACCAGAGCACGACGGTGCATCTTCCCCCTGCACTCGCGACCGGTAATCTCGACATCATTCCCAACGCCCACGCTCGCGAAGTCATCGTGGGAAAAGACGGCAAAGCGAAGGGCATCCTCTTCATCGACAAGACGACCGGGAAAGAGGAACGCGTTAAAGGAAAAGCAGTCGTCCTCGCCGCCAGCAGCGGGGAGACCGTGCGCATCCTTCTCAATTCACAGGGCGGTGAAGGCGTTGCCAACTCCAGCGGACTCGTCGGGAAATACATCATGGACACGGTTGGCTCCAACCTGCGCGGCCAGATCCCGGCACTCGAAAGCATCGCCCCTCACAATGACGACGGTGCCGGCGGGAGCCACTTCTACAGCCCCTGGTGGGAGTACGAAGCGCAGAAGAAAGGGCAGCTCGACTTTGCCCGCGGCTACCACATCGAAATCGGCGGCACGCGGAGTATGCCACGCGGCAACAGCCCCGTTCCCGGCAACTTTACGAAAGGGCTCTACGGCAAAAAACTCAAAGAGGAAGCGCGCCGCTACTACGGCTCGTTCATCGGCCTGGCCTGTCGCGGGGAGATGATTCCCAACGAGAACTCCTTTGCCGAACTCGATCCCGACGTCAAAGACAAGTGGGGTATTCCGGTGATGAAATGGCATTGGAAATGGAGCGATCACGAACTCAACATGGCAGCCCATGCGCAGAAAAAATTCACCGAAATGATCGAAGCAATGGGTGGCACCGCGATGCCGAATCCAAACAAACCGGGATCCAAGTCAATTCTCAGAGGAGGCGAAGTCATTCACGAAGTGGGCGGCGCCCTCATGGGTGCTGATCCCGCTAAATCCGTCGTCAACGAATGGAATCAATCATGGGACATCGACAATCTCTTTCTCTGCGACGGATCCCCTTTCCCCTCGAACGCAGACAAAAATCCGACCCTTACGATCATGGCCCTCGCGTGGCGTGCCGCAGATCACATCATCGAAGAGGCCCGCAAAGGAAACATCTAACATTCCCACAACATGGATAATCAAAATTCTACTACGAGACTCCCGAGACGGAAAGTGCTTCAATGGTTTGCCACTGTCGCAGCGGTCGACCTCACGACGATACCGGGCTTCGCGCAAGCTCCGCACGAGGCAACCGGCTACGGAACCGACCCCGACCTCACCATCACTTACTCGCCGGGCGATGTCTGGGATCTCACCCTGAGTGATGCTGAACGCAAAGCAGCCACCGCACTGGCCGATGTCATTCTTCCGGCTGACGACCTCGGCCCCGCCGCGAGCGAAGTGCACCTTATCGACTTTATCGACGAATGGGTCAGCGCACCCTACCCGAGGCAGAAAGGTGATCGCAATGTCGTCATCCCCGGACTCAAGTGGATCGACGAAGAATCGAAGACACGATTTCAAAAGGACTTCGCCGACCTCACCGAAGCACAGCAGGAGGCAATCTGTGATGACTTGTGTGCGGAAAAGCCGAAAACTCCCGAGCTGGCCAAAAACGCCAGATTCTTCGACCGGTTTTCCAGCATCTGTCAGGGGGCTTACTACAGCACTCCTGAAGGCTGGGCTGCGATCGGCTACGTGGGCAACACGCCCAGCGGTGTCTTCAACGGTCCGCCTCAGGAGGTTTTGGATCAACTCGGACTTGAGCAAACCGTCAAGGATTGAGCAAACTCAAGAGACCTGAATTCAAAAAAAAGGCCAACAAAACTCCGATTACCGGAAGACTTCTTCAGGTAGGGAGAGGCGTCCCTGCCGATCCGCGTCGTCCTATAGAACATTCGAATCCACCCCACAGCTTCGCAGCGGAGCGACGGGGTGGAATTTCAATGAACCGGACCACGCGGCTCATCGGGACGATTCGCCCCACCTCACAACCCTTTACCGCATATCTATATCAGCAGACTCGGTTACATCCCCATTCACTGACCGCCCCCGGCTACACGATGAGACAGTCCTATCTGATTTTTTCAATCTTCGCTCTCGGCCTCTGTGCCTCTCCGGGAGCCGATCCCGTCGCCGTCGATGCTTCGACCCTGACCGGGAAAATCATGTGCGGCTATCAGGGCTGGTTCAACTGCGAGGGAGACGGAGCCGAGCTCGGGTGGACGCACTGGGCACGTCACGGACGAAGAATGTTCGGACCGGGAAATGTCACTGTCGACCTTTGGCCGGACGTGTCAGAATTCGGAGCCGACGAACTCTTTCCGACCGGCTTCAAAATGGCAGATGGCTCGCCGGCCCCTGTCTTCAGTTCTCACAACCGGAAAACAGTGCTCCGGCATTTTAGATGGATGGAGGAATACGGAATCGACGGCGCGTTCCTGCAGCGATTCGCGAACGGGCTCCAAGGCAACGCCCTGACCGATCACAAAGACGCGGTGCTCTCTCATGTTCGTGAAGGCTCGCAACAATCGGGGAGAGCCTATGCAATCATGTATGATCTCTCCGGCCTCAAGAAAGGTGGCACTTCGGTAGTGAAGGATGACTGGCTGAAATTAAAGAGGGAGTCGATCACGGGCGATTCCAGCTACCTTCATCACGAGGGAAAGCCTCTCGTCTCAATCTGGGGAGTGGGCTTCAACGACAACCGGAAATACACCCTCACCGAATGCCGCGAACTGATCGAGTTTCTCAAAGCGGATGGATGTGCCGTCATGCTCGGTGTCCCCTTCTGGTGGCGGGACGGAGGACGGGATTCGACGGAAGATCTCGAGCGTCTCAAGATCCTCGCCCTCGCCGATGTCGTCAGTCCCTGGACGGTGGGACGCTATCACAATCCCAAACAGGTTGAGGAACTTGCCGACAAGGTGCTTCGTCACGATCTGATCTGGTGTCAGGAACGCGGGATCGATTTCCTCCCTGTTGTCTTCCCCGGTTTCAGCTGGTTCAATCTGCAAGGAGACGAAATGAACAAAATCCCGCGTCTCAAGGGGGAGTTTTTCTGGTCGCAAATCGTCGCTGCAAAATCGATCGGCTGCGAAATGATCTACGTCGCGATGTTCGACGAGGTTGACGAAGGCACCGCGATCTTTAAATGCAGCAATGACGTTCCCGTCGGCGAAGGGGTATCCTTTCTCGGCCTCGAAGGGCTTCCTTCGGACTACTATCTGCGACTCACCGGCGAAGGAGGAAAACTACTTCGAGGTGAAATCCCGGCGAACTCCGAACGCCCTGCTCCCTGAGGCTCTCTACGGAGCGATCACTCCGGCGCGCACCTGCTCGCGCGTCGCGAGAGGCTTCACCTCCGGTGTCGGATTTTTCGGGATCCATCGGTAGAGATCTGCTTTCACTTCGGCACTGGTCGGGGCATTGGCAAGATTGACCTGCTCGTCGGGATCAACACGATGATCGTAAAGCTCCTCCGCTCCGTTTGCATAGCGAATGTAACGCCAGTCGCGCGAGCGAACCGCGTAGTTTCCGAAGTAGCTGGCTGAAACTGCCGGCACTTCCCGCGCGGCATTGGCCTCTTTTATTTGAGGCACAAGACTGACTCCTTCGAGCCGCTCATTCTCCTCCAGTCCACACCACTCGATCAGAGTCGGGTAAATATCGACGAGACTGACGGGTTCGACACATCGCTTCCCTTTCGAAATACCCGGGCCTGCGAAAATGAGCGGCACCCGGGTCGATTCCTCCCAGAGAGTTCGTTTCGCGATGTGCTGCTTCTCGCCAAGATGAAACCCATGATCGCTCCAGAGAACCACGAGGGTATTGTCGCGGTTCGGCCCGTGATTCAACCCCTCCATGACCGTGCCGACGCAATGATCGACAAAGGCGGTATTGGCGAGATAAGCCTCGACCATGCTCTTCCATTTTCCACCGGCCTCGATCTCAGCGAAAGTAGGCGCGACTCCCATCTTGTATTGAAAATTCCGGGGAATATCCGCCATGTCTTCAGCCGCCGCACCGGGAAGGACGATGTTCTCTTCATCAAACAAATCGAACCACTTCGGCGGAGCAAACATGGGAACATGAGGTCTGAAGAATCCCACCGAGAGGAAGAACGGCTTCTCCTGCTTTTCAGAAAGCACCTCGGCAGCGGCGCCGGCAAGTTGATAGTCATACATCTCGTCGTCGCCCGGGGGAAATGCACCCCAGTCCCAGGCTTTGCCACCCGGCCAGTTCATCACCTTCTTCGGGCGGGGCCCTCCCTTTCGTTTTGAGATATTGATATCGATGTCGTCTTCGAGGCGACCTCCAAAATCATGATGCAATACCTTACCTCCTGCCATCGTCGTGTAGCCGCGATCTTTGAACCAGCGCTGCATCGTTGGAACCTCGTTGAGTTTTTCAATGTCCTCGTAGGCAGGGCCCAATTCATAACTTCCGTGCGACGAAGCGAACAAACCCGACATGATACTGATCCGGGACGGCGAACAAACCGTCACCGCGCAATGTGCGTTCGTGAAGAGACGCCCCTGATCGGCCAGCGCATCGATGTGAGGCGTCATCGCTTCAGGATGGCCATCGAGACAGCCCACCCAGTCATTCAGATCATCGATACAAATCATAAGAATGTTCGGTGGCCCGTCCCCGGCGGCGTCCGTTGAAAAAATCGCATTCACTGCGATCAGGCACGAAACAATCAGGAGTAATCTCCCTGAAAAAAGTGGCAATTGCATGATTGGAGAAAACCAGAAATCAGCGACTGCCGAAAGAAAACTATTATCCGGATCGTGCAAATCGCCGCAAATCCCGCGCTTTCCTCTCTACTCTCTATATTTTCCTGTCCTCATCGGATACAGCCCGCAAAAATCATGGGTTTTCGACGTGCAGTATGGCCCAGTTTGGATATGATCCAGCGGGCGGTTTCATGTTTCACCCGGGACCGATCGATTTCAAAAACACCTAAAAATCCTAACTAAGACAAAAAATGGCTGATTTAGACGACATCAGAGACGGAGACAACTTCGGACTCAACACACCTGCTGACACCAGCAAGTTTTACCTCAAAGGACTCAACAACACGGACTGGGGCATCAAAAACCGCATGGCTCGTATCTTCAATCGCAAGTCCGGTCGCACCGTGATGCTTGCTTTTGACCATGGGTTCCTCATGGGGCCAACCTCAGGCCTTGAGCGCATCGACATCAATATCGATCCTCTCGCTGAACACGCTGACTGTCTCATGGGTTGCCGCGGTTCGATCCGTTCCAGCATTTCCCCTGAGAACACGAAGCCTATCTGTCTTCGTACCGACACAGGAACAACAATCCTCACGGAAATGAACCACAACGTTCTTCTCGGCGAAGAAGAGGCCATCAGCCTCAACCCTGCTGCGATGGCTGCAATGATTTCGGTCGGTGACGCTGCTACAGAAGCGACCACGATCGCGAACTTCAGCCGTCTCGTTGACATCGGTAACAAGTACAGCATCCCGGTCATGGGTGTTACCGCTGTTGGAAAAGACATGGCGCGTGACGCACGTTACTTCAGCCTCGCTTCACGCGTCTGCGCTGAAAACGGTGCCAGCATCGTGAAGACGTATTACACCGAAGGATTCGAGAACGTGGTTGCTTGCACACCTGTTCCAGTGGTCATCGCCGGTGGTAAGAAGCTTCCTGAGCTCGAAGCTCTTGAGCTCGCTTACAACGCAATCCAGTGTGGCGCTGCCGGTGTCGACATGGGCCGTAACGTTTTCCAGTCCGAGTTCCCACTCGCGATGATCAAAGCCGTTGCCGGTGTTGTTCACGACAACCTCAAGCCTCAGGAAGCATTCGAGCTTTTCGAGGAAGAGAGCAAAGGGTAATCCCCTCTTTTTCAGGAAACTGAATTTTCAAAAGATCCGATCCCGGGAAACCGGGGTCGGATTTTTTTATGCCCGTCGCATGAACAGGGAACCTGTTTCTTCAGCACGAGACCGTGGTCTTATTCTGATTTCTTCACTTCGATACGATCCACCCCAACCATATAACGCGGCGTCGCCACTTCATTCATTCCGATGATGTGAATATCGATCTGCAGGGGTTCGCCCGGGCTGACGTTCACACTCTTGAAGTGAAGCGTCTTCCCCGGCTCAACCTTCTCCGAATAGAGATCAGCCTCTTGCAGCCGCCCGTTGATGGCCACTTTGATCGTCGCGTAATCATGAGCAGCGGTTGTGAAGAAATCGAGATCATGAGTCCCCGGCGCAATGCCATCCAGTTTCAGCGTGAGAATGTCGCCCGGTTTTCCGCCCGTCCACCAGAGGTGTTCATTGTCCGACCACGAGGGCCCGAAACCTGACATCATCTGCGCGCGCACCTGCCCTCCACCGGGCTTGAACTTGCCGACCAGCGATTCCGCTTCGACCCGAATCACACCTTCGACGGCCGGAGGAACCCGGCTCGCTCTCGCAGTCAATTTCCTTTCACCCGGCAACGGCACCTGACTCGGGCTCGCGAGATACTTCACCAAGTCGGCAACCTGATCCAATGGCATCACTTCGAAGAGTCCCGGCGGCATGAGAGACTGAGCCAATTGCTGACGCTCTTTGATATCAGTGACTTTGACATCCGTCTGCGTACCTCCCGGCATCGCAACCGTGATGAACTCAGGAGTCTCCGCCTTTACCATTCCGCTGATCGTGGATCCGTCCTTCATCGAGAAAATGTTCAGCATGTATTCCTTCCCGACGACCGCACTCGGGGCAAGAGCGTTCTCCAGCACGTATGCCAAGTCTGCGCGGTTCGAGCCAGTTAAATCCGGCCCAAGAGCGATCCCCTCTCCGAACAACTGATGACAAGTTCCGCAGGTCGTGGTGTAGACCTGCCTTCCCCGGGAAGCGTCTCCTTTCGCCATCACCTTCGGATTCAACCTCTTCTTCCACTCACTGATTTTCTCAGTGAGCTTCGCAATGTCTACGCCATCGCCGCCCCGCACCCAGTTCCGCTCAATGATCGCATTGATTTTCTTATCATCGAAACGCTCAAATTGATCGAGTAGCACCGGCGAAATCAAAGACGACTGCAACCTCTTCTCATCAACCGCAGTGAGAAGCACCTGCGCCATGTCGGGACGTACCGCGAGGAGATTGATCGCCTCGTTTCGCATTTTTAACGGCAAATCGCCAAGGACCTCCACGAGCGCTTCCGCTGTCTCTCTGCCCGGATGCTGCCGAAGGGCGACAATCGCAGCAGGCCTGAGAGGTGGAGACTTCAACGCCTCTCGCGCCAGCGCCCCCAGCTCCGGATCGTTGCCTATCGTAAGAAGCTGCAACGCTTCAATACGTTGAGGCGCCTTTGCTGAAGGATCACGCATCGTTTTTCGCCACTCCGGAAAAAACTCCGGATCACCAAAGCGCGCCCCGAGCCGGGTGATGTACATGTCCCAGCCATGACCGACACTGACGGCACCCGCCCTTGCTTTCACGGCATCCCATCCTTCAGGCATCTCGACCGGAGGCAGCTCAGCGAGTGACTCCAGCAATAGCTCGACTTGATCGAAAAAATCCGTCGACGTCGTTTCTGAAAGCGATCGCATCAGTGCGTTTCGTCCCGCCGGAAATACGGCAGCTCGACGGGTGATGTAATCTTTCAATTGAGGCCATCCGGTCTTCTTAACGAGTTGCAAAGCACGCGCAGGATCGGCCTCCACAAGCGGTGAAATCCCATACCAACAGAGAAAAGGGATGTTTCGATCATGATTACTGCGGCGATCACGAATGAGCCCTTTGGCAATCTCCCACCGTTGCTCCAATGGAATCGCCTGCAACTTCGAGGCAAGATAGCGTCGCACGACAAGAGATGATTCATCGTTCGCCATTGCTACCAATCGTGTCAGAGTCGATTCATTGAGCTCCGCGATCTGAACAGCCCACCCGCGAATGTATTCGTCTCGATCGGAAAGTGCCGACGCCAGAAAGTTCCCATCAATCGTTCCGGTAACATGTCGGGTCCACAGCGCCCGCAATCGCAACGGAACATCGCCGGAGTGAGTGACTTCGAACCGGGTCAGAGCAGCTTCAATAACCTCACGATCCATCGTGCCGGCCACGGCACGTTCCTGCAAAAGCCGCTGAGCCTGCCTCGCAATGAAGGCATTCGCCGATCCCAACGCTGCGACGAGAGCCTCATCGTCGCGGTCAGGCAAATCCAGTTTCGTTGTTTTGATGTCGCCATAGCGCGCCCGAAAGAGGCGCCCGTTACTTCGATCCCAGACTTCGACATCGCGATGGTGACAGGTTTGGCTGTCGACCCAATCTGAATAGTAAATCGCCCCGTCCGGCCCCTGCATAATACCAACGCCGACCGTATCGTGGTTGTTGGTCAGGATAAAATCCGGACGATGCCGGGCAATGTATCCGGAGCCGTCCCCGCCGAGTTCCTCCCTTAGGATGCGATGCCCGTGGAGATTGTGAAAGTACATCTGATGACGGAACTCATCGGGAAACTCAGGCGCGTCATAGTAGACGAGACCGCAATGAGCATGCCCACCTCCGACAGAGTTGGTGAAATCCTTTTCGTCGCCGGAAGCGTTGGCCCTGCCCCGCCATTCAGCCCAAAGCGCTCGACGGTCACCGGCGTAGTGATCATGATCGGCAATCGTTTTGATGTCATCAAAAGTGAAGGGATCGAAATGCTGGCCCGCCTGTCGAAAATACCGACCTCCGTGACTCAGGTGATAGAAATGCGGGATGACACAGGCGCTGATAAAAAAGTCGCCATACTCGTTGAAGTCGACACCCCAGGGATTACTCGAACCTTGAGCGTAGACCTCAAACTTTTTTGAAACGGGATGAAATCGCCACACGCCCGCATTGATCGGAATGCGCGCCTCTTTAACGGCCCCCGGCTTACCGACGAGAGAATGAGTAAAAACGCCGTGACAACCGTAGAGCCATCCGTCCGGTCCCCACGTAAAAGCGTTCAGTGTCTCGTGAGTGTCCTGAAAACCCCAGCCATCGAGGAGAATCTCAGGCTCGCCGTCAGGCTCGTCATTTTGATCTTTGTCAGGATAGAAAAGCAGGTACGGAGCTGCACCGACATAAACGCCGCCGAACCCGATCTCGATCCCGCTCGCGAGATTGATATTCTCAGCAAAGACTTTCCGCGTTTCAAAACTCCCGTCAGCATCACTGTCTTCGAAGATGAGGATGCGGTCTTTTCCTTCGTTGTAGCTTCCTTCATCGCGAACAGGATAAGTGTGCCCTTCGATTACCCAGATACGGCCGCGCGCGTCAAAAGTCATTGCAATCGGCTGAGTAAGATCGGGCTCGGCTGCGATCAGATCGATAGAAAAACCTTCCGGCAGTGCGGCCTGCTTGCGCGCTTCCTCAGGCGAAAGATTATTGCGATATTGGTCCTGAGGCAGATGCCCGCCGTGATTCCATTTTTGAACCGCAGCGTGCTTTGCTCCTTCGACCTGAGTGTGAACAATGAGCCCCTTTTTATTGCTCGTCACAATGTCAGGCTTTTTATCCCCGTTAAGATCAACGACCGCTACTTCAACTCCGACGCCTGAGTTATCATCAATCAAGTGAGGCACAAACTCGACACCCTCTTTAGTTCCGGTATTGCGAAACCAATAGAGAACCGGATCCTGCAATCCACCCGGGTCCTTTCCCTGATGAGCGAAGTAACGTTTCCCCGTAACAAAATCATTCCGCCCGTCGCCATCGATGTCAGCAAGGCAGAGAGCGTGTGGCTGGGAAAAGACGACCCCGTAGGGCGTCTCAGTGGAACTTTGTCCGACGATATCATGCCGCCCGAATTTCCCGGGCGCGCGCTGCTCGAACCAGGCAATACCGTAGCCGTGCGCGTTAAGCGATGAGATAATATCATTGTCCCCGTCTCCATCGACGTCATCGATCAGGATTTGAGCACCGCCACCGCCGTAGGGAACCATAGCCCATTTGTGCTTTTTCCAGGCACCTTCTCCAGCCTCGGCCGGTTGCTCATACCAGTGCATCTTCTCCACGACATCGGCACGGCCATCGCCGTTAATATCACCAATCCCAAGCCCGTGCCCGAAGGGAGTCGCTGCTTCATTTTCGCCCGAAATCCGGTGCCATACCCATGGCTTCGTGGCATCCGATCCGGCTTCGTAATAGCCATACGCCTTGTCTCTCGCACAGACGATTTCAGGAAACCCTCCGGGAATGAGATCGACGAGAGCTGGAGACTCGTTGGCGACTTGATCCGCCACTTCGATCATCTCCCATCGCTCCGCATCACTGTTCAAATAGAGACGCGCCGACTTCCCGGGAAACCCGAACACCAGCACATCGCTCTTTCCATCCCCGTTAAAATCCCTGACAAAGCTGAAAAAGTTATCTGAGTATCCGGAGCCTCCGTCAAAAGGCTCCCCCTCAGCAAAGCGATGCTTCGTTTTGAAATCGGGCCCCTCAAACCAAAAGGGTCCGTAGGCGATATCAGTCTGGCCATCGCCGTTCAGATCTCCGACTCCGGCACCCTCGGCGTGGAAATCAGAGAGATGAGTTGTCGAATGCCATGCGGCATCCTGCGCGATTGCTGTAGTGAGCGAGATAGCAACAAAGGCCAACGAGAACTGCATTTTCATGTTTCGGGATAAAGCGAATTTCGAGGTTCTATTTCCTCTTCCCTTTTGTTTTTTTCCTGGGCCCGGGAACGTAATTCTCACCGTTATCAGCCGGCATCTCCTCGTTCCAGTCGATGAGTTGGAATATCAATTCCTCTACAACAACGGGATTCATCTCCGCGACATTGTTGGTTTCCCCCCGGTCCGATTCCATATCGTAAAGCTCCACCCCGCCGGCATTGTATTCACAAAGAAGCTTCCACTTACCCGCCCTCACCGCGAGGTCCGGAAGATTCTCAACATCGTAAAAGGAATTGCGATCCGGAGGACGCCGGAAGAAAATCGGGGCCTTCCGTGAACCTCCTTCCCCCAGAATCGTGCCGACGAGACTTTCCCCGTCGAACAAAACACCTTCAGGAAACGGGGTGTTTGTCAGGGTCAATAAGGTTGGAGCGAGATCGATCGCGGAAAAAACCGAATCTTTATCAACGTGATTCGACTTCTTCAACAATCCAGGTCCCCATGCCACGAGAGAAGAACGAATCCCCCCTTCGTAAAGATGCGTTTTGTAACCGCGAAACGGACCCGCCTCGCCCGCCCCCGGTTCGGGGCCGTTGTCGGAACAGACCAGAATCAGAGTGTTATCTCTCAACGCTTCGTCATCGGCGACACGTTTGAAAAGCTTCCCGAGCTGCTGGTCCATTTCTTCGAGCACTGAGAGGTAAAGACGACGCTTCGAGCCGTCCCCCCAATTCGCGACCGAGGGCCACCACGGACCATGGACATCATCGGGCCAGAGGTTGATGTAGAATGGCTTCTCTGCCGCAACCGCTTTATCAATGAACGGCAGCGCCGCATCGACGAACCCACCGGTGATTTCCGAACGCTGCATCCAGCGAAATCCTTCACCGAGGTTTTCAGCCTGCTCCCAGATCCGGCCGGGTTCAGTGTCACCGGGCTTCAGCGTGAGAGGCAACAACTTCGGCCCCATCCCTTCGAAGTTCGTGAGCGACTCGTCGAAACCGTAATCGGTAATTGGAGGCGCGTCATCCACATCGCGCTGTCCACCCATGTGCCACTTCCCGAAGTGCCCTGTCGCATAACCGGCGTCCTGCAGGGAGCGCGCCAGCATCGGCGCCTTCGGATCGAGCCACTGAGCCATGCCACGCTCTTCGTTGTTCCGGCGATTGTTCAGGAACGAGGTGATCTTCCATCGCTGCGGATACTGCCCCGTTGAAATCGCGGTGCGCGAAGGAGAACAGATCGGAGAGTTCACATAGAACTGCTCGAAACGAATTCCCTCCGCAGCCAGCTTATCGATATTCGGCGTCGTCGCATCGTCGTTGCCGAAGCAGGAAAAATCCCCCCACCCCATATCGTCGATGAAGACGAGGATGATATTGGTACGTTCATTTGCAAACGCCGGACTCAACGAAACCAGGCAACTTAACAGGATCAGAATATTTCTCATTTCGGTAATCTCTCGGGACTGAATTGGATCTAACAGGGTTATGCCGACGCCTCGACCCTTTTGAATCACGCCAGTCTATGATGAAAGACTCCATTCCGGCAATCGCACGATCTCGCCCCCTTTTTGTGCGCTTTCGTGGGAAAGAATCCCTGTCAGGGTGATATTCGCGGACTGAACCGCATTGGGATAGCCCTCGCCATTCCCCCGCAACAACTCGACAAACTGATGCACAAGGTGTGGATGGGACCCTCCGTGTCCCGCGCCCTGGGTGAAACTGAGGTGATCCTCCCCTTCCTCACCGCCGTAGACGCCACCCGTCGTGAAAGGCGCGATTTCCTCAGGGAGAAGGTGCCCGTAATCGGGACAAGTCACCTTCTCAGGGATCTCGGGCTCCGGCTTTTTCGCTGTGTGCACCACGAGCGGGTCCCCTTCAATGAGCGGCCACTCGACCCCCTTTTTCGTCCCGTAAACTTCAAAACTCTCCCGATACTGACGCGCAACATCAAAGAGCGAGCGATAGACCTGCGCGCTGAGATCATTGTTCGCGAACTTGATATGGGTGGTCTCCACCGCGTAGGGAGAACCATAACATTCGTGCATTTCCTCGCTGATGGTTCCGCTCGGAAAACAGCTCACATATTCAGCTTCATCACGGGCAAGTCCGAGGACCGGGCCCACACAATGCGTCGCGTAGTGCATCGGCGGAAGCCCGGGCCAGTAACCGGGCCACCCCTCCATATCCTGCTGATGACTCGCTTTGAGAAACTGCAGCTTTCCGAGTTCCCCCTTGTCGTAGAGCTCTTTCATAAAGAGAAACTCACGCGCGTAGACGACCGTCTCCATCATCATATAGCTGAGCCCCGTCTCCGCGCAAAGCTCCACAATCGCTTTACAATCCGCTTCACTCGTCGCCATCGGCACGGTGCAGGCGACGTGCTTGCCGGCCCGAAGCGCTGCGAGGGTGTGCTCAGCGTGATCGGGAATCGGAGTATTGATATGAACCGCATCGATCCCGGGATCGGCGAGTAATTCCGCGTAATCGGTGTAGCGCTTTTCAATTCCGAACTTGTCGCCAATCTCGTTCAAGGTCTCAGCATTGCGCTGACAGATCGCGACGAGGTCGGCATTTGGATGACGTTGATAAATGGGGATGAACTCAGCTCCAAAGCCAAGGCCGACAATGGCAACGCGAGGATTTTCGATTGAATCAGGCATGCTGAAATGATGGCGCATTTAATGGATTGCGTATTGAGTGCGCTGGCCTTGATTTATTAAAATCTGGCCAAAATGCCGTGTTCCTCTCCCAGCCCCCTGCAAAGCGCTTTGATTCGTGAAATCGGAGGTCATGCCGGATTTCCCGCCCTCTTTGACAATCTGGATCGCGTCGCTTTCTTTCTCAAAAACAGGGACTTTCAAATCGTGTTCGCGAATCGCTTTTTCTATGAGCGCCTCGGCTTCACAGAGGAGTCGGAGATTATCGGGAAAGACGATCTTGAACTGTTCCCGAAACCACTCGCGACGAAGTTCAGAGAGGACGACAAACGAGTTCTCGAAACCGGAGAAAGCATGCCGCGAATGGTTGAACTTTTTCTCAGTCGCCAGGGCCTTCCCGACTGGTTCATTACCAACAAAATGCCTGTCATCGGCCTCAACGGCGATACCGTCGGGATCATGGGGACGGTGCAACGATACGATCAGGCGAGGTCGCTTCGCTCTCCTGACCGGGCCATAGCCAAAGCGGTCCAGCTGATGTTGGAGCGTCCCGGTGAAATTGAATCACTGGCACGGCTCGCCAAAGAGCTGGGCCTCTCACACCGACATTTTGATCGCCGCTTCAAAGAAGACACAGGGCTCACGCCGAAACAGTTTCTGGGGAGAAGTCGTGTTCAGTCCGGTTGCAAACTGCTTCAGAATACCGATGCGAGCATTTCCGACATCGCACTCGATTTGGGCTACTGCGATCAAAGCGCCTTCACCTCGCAGTTCCGCACCCGAATGGGTTTCACTCCCGCAAAGTATCGTCGACAAATGAGATCGAACGCAGAAGCCGTTGTTTGAGAAGCCGGAGTCTCCGATAGGCAGCAGGATGCAGTCGCTCCTTGAACACGCTCATACCCAGTCCCCATATCGCGAAGCAGTCACCTCACGGAGTGGCGCGCTTCCAGCCGCCAGCACTACCTCCGCCCGGAGCCTCCGCAGGCAGCAGAACGAACTCCCTCCCTGGCAACGAACTCTCGACAATCCCATTGTCGCAGTATCCCGTTTTCGGGCTACCCTCTGAGATGCCCGACCGAATCGGCCCTTCTTTCCTCGCTCCCAACCTTGTCGAGTTCCGCGTTTTTGCTCCGAAAGCAAAAACCCTGACATTGCACTTGGAGAACTCGCACGAGGCGATGCAGCCCGACGGGAACTCCGGTTTCTTTTCCATCAAGACAGAAGCCGCCCCGGGGATGCGATACGGCTTTCAAGTCGACGACGGCCCCTCCTATCCCGATCCGGCGAGCCGCTTTCAGCCGGACGGTGTTCATGAAAAATCGGAACTCATTGACCTCAGCCTGATTGAACGCCGTTGCACCAACTGGAATGGAATCAAAGGCAGCGACCTCATTATCTACGAACTCCACCTCGGAACCTTCACCGATGACGGCACAACCCTCGCCGCGATCGACCGCCTCGACGAACTTGTCCGACTGGGCGTCACCGCGCTCGAACTTCTGCCTGTCGCTCAGGCGGCAGGCAACTGGAACTGGGGCTATGACGGCGTGAACCTCTTCGCCCCCGCCAATGCCTACGGGCGTCCCGAAGATCTCATCGCCCTGATCGACGCGGCCCATGCGCGGGGACTCGCGGTGATACTCGACGTCGTCTACAACCACTTCGGGCCCGAAGGCAACTACCTCTTTGCCTACGGCGGCTACCTCTCGAGAAAGCACACCACCCCCTGGGGCGATGCGCCGAACTACGACGGGAAGAATGCAACGCCCCTGCGCGAGCTCATCCTCGAGAATGCCCGCTACTGGATTGAAGACTTCGGCTTCGACGGCCTTCGGGTCGATGCGACCCATTTCATCAAAGACACCTCATCCCCCCACATCGTCAGCGAGATAGGGGCATCTGTCAGGGCACTGGAAACCCGACTGGGACGAACCCTTCATCTCATCGGGGAAACCAATGTCTACGACCCCGAATTGATAACCGCGATCGAAGAGGGGGGCAGCGCCTTCAACAGTCTCTGGTGCGATGAATTTCTCCACGCTCACTTCGCTCAGTTAAAACCCGGTGAGCACATGGCCTCCCGCGAGTATCTCCCCGGCTCGGACCTCGGCCTAGTGCTCAGCCGGGGGTATGCCTTTCACGGAACCCTGACTCAATCACAATCAAGGCACTGCCCGATCGAGTTTCCCGGAACGGTGGCAAAGGAGCCGCTCGTCGCTTCGATCCAGAATCACGACTTTATCGGCAATCATCCCTCCGGCCTCCGACTGCATCAGATCACGAGTGATTCGGCGCACCGTGCCGCCGCGGCACTTCTCATCCTGATGCCGTCGACCCCGATGCTGTTCATGGGTGAGGAATTCGCAAGCGACTCACCCTTTTACTTCTTCGTCGATTTCAAAGACGCGCATCTTCGCCGCGCCGTGGAACGGGGGAGAAAATCCGATCATCCCCAACACGACTGGGATTCGGGTCCCTCCCCCACTTCTCCCGAAGCCTTTTTCCAATCAAAAATCGGATCCGCTGCCAACGGGAACGCGGAAACGCTCAGCTGGTATAAGGAACTCATCGCCCTTCGAAAAGAATGGCGAAAAGCGGGACTGCTCACCTCGGAAGCGTTGAAAGCGAGTTGGAATGACGAACATCAATTCGCCCAGCTCACTTATTCCGGGGACGGAGAGGATCGCTTTCTAATCGTGCGCCTTCATCCCGTTGACACCGTTGCTGAATCCGTTTCAATCGTTGTTGAAGGAGAAGTCTCACTCTCCCGGAACGCCACGATTCTCGAAGCAGAGAAAGGGGCACTGCAGATTTCGGCGGAGCCCTTCGCTGTTCTTGCGGGAAGAGGGCGCGCCGCGATGGCATAAAAAGAGGCAAAACTCCGTGCATCACCCACCTGCAGGCTTTAAGTAAGGCGCCTCTATGAGTGATATACCTAATTGCCCGAAATGCGATTCCGAGTTTGCCTACAGTGACGGCACTCTTTTGAATTGCCCAGACTGTGGTCATGAATGGACACCCGGCGCTGAAGAAGCCGTTGGTGAAGCTGAAGATCCCAATGCTATCAAAGACGCCCACGGGAATGTCCTTGAGAGCGGAGACAACGTTCAGCTCACCAAAGACCTCAAGGTGAAAGGCACGTCCTCGACCCTGAAAGTCGGCACGAAGGTGAAAAACATCCGTCTCGTCGAAAGCAACGATGGTCACAACATCGCCTGCAAGGTCGACGGGATAGGACAAATGAACCTGAAGTCCGAATTCGTTAAGAAGATCTAACGTTTAACAGGCATTCACGCGGGGACAGGTGACCTGTTTCCGCGTGAATGTCAGGCGTTATTCTCGGGCTGGCAGCTTTTACTACAAGCCTGCAGATATCCTGCTGCCCCCATCATAAAAAAGGGAATCCTTCGCCCTCACCGGCTCGCGAAGCGTAACCTTTCATATGATGAAACCAGCCAATCAACTCAAGGGAATCGCCACAGCCTCGATTGCGATTGCAATAGCCCTCACCGCCCCAAGCGCTGTCTCCGAAGAGCAGGCTGAAGAGGATGTTCGCGGTAAAATCGAGGAAGCGCTCGATGCTCAGGAGAAGTCGATCATTTCTGCCACGGAGGCTTCCCCGAAGACGGAGAACGCTGTGGAAAAGACCAATCAAGCAGAGTCTGATGCGAAAAAAGAAGAGGAGCTTTCCCCGCGGGACCTGGCTCTGAAAGACCATCACGAACAGCTGAAGATATACGATCTGGACTTGAATGGGAAGATTTCCGAAGAGGAATGGAAGGCGGCGAACAAGAAAAATCCTGACCGAAACGGAAAATTCAATCTCGTCGACAAAGATAAAGACGGAGAAATCAACGACGACGAAGCGATTAAGTTTCTGATGCAACGCATCAGCGTGGAAAGCACCTACGTGGGTGAATCCGACGACAACGGTACCGAAAACGTGATCGAAGACGGCATCGAGGAGAACGCCCCGTCCGAGCTTCGCTTCACCCTTTTCTCGATCCCTCTGGGGGACTGACCGGCCCGGCTTTCGGAGAGCCACGAAACGAGCCGGGCTTCCGCTGGCAGCAAGGATGCAGCCACTCCTTGAGCACGCTCATACACATTCCCCATATCGCGAAGGATTCACCTCACGGAGTGGCGTGCTTCCAGCCGCCAGCACTGGCCCTGCACCGAAGCCTCCGCTGGCAGAGGATGCAGCCTCTCCATGGGGGGGGCTAACGCGACGATTCAGGAGCGTTACTCGCCACCTCGTTTTCCGGGAATCGTGTTTCGAGGAACTCCTCCAAAGTTCCCGGGCTGAATTCACGATCATGCTCTGTGATTTCACCGCTTCCGTGCTGAAATCCCCGATAAGGACGATACCCCCATGGCCCCTGCGCGCTGGCAAAGCCCACTTTCCCATCAGTATCAACAACGAAAGTGCGAACCGGTAAGGCTGCCCATCGCGTAGCCACAGAATCCATCATCGTGTCGACGAGCATCAGAAACGGCAACCGGAGCTGTTCACGGCAGCGACGCGCATGGAGCATTCGCTCTTCAATTGTCTTTGCATCATTGACCCGGCCCAGGTTTCCCGCAAACCCATCGAGCGGATGAACTTCGCGGCAATATACCATTACAAAATGTGCCTCTTCGGCATAGCGGGAGTGTAACTCCTGCAATCCGCTAAGTGACTCACGGAAAATATCGCACCCCCAACTGGAGAGGATAAGGACGACCGGCTTGGAAGAAGCCAATTCAGACAAGCTCACGGCCCTGTCCCCATCAGCGGTAAGCAGCCTGAAATCGGGGGCAAGGGCTCCGGGACGGGGCGCGTTACGTTTCCTCAGGGCGAGCACACTGTAGGCCATCTCGCGCGTGGTAAAGGTTCGTCCGCAGAACATATCGACGGTCGGTCCCCCCGAATCGAGTCTCAAAGGCGGATGAGCCCCCGAAACATCAGCCGCCTCAATGCGAGAATCCTGACTCTGAGCGAAAATCGGTGACGTCCCCCAAATCATCATTGCGACCAGCAAAATCGCGATTGCTCCAAACAGGGAAGAACTCTTCATTCTCCGAGCATAAAACAAATAGATGAATGTAAGATGAATGCTCCGAAGTTTTCTTATTCAATCAGCCAGTTGCATTGGCCCGACGGAAAACGTGAGGACGGAATCGCTCGCCTCATAAGCAATCGTCAGCTTCCACCCCATCCGCGTAGCACAAGCCTCCACGATGGAGAGGCCCAACCCGCAGTGAACGTTATCACTTCGTGATTTATCAGCCCTCCAGAATCGCTTTGTGAGGTTTGAAATCTCAGATTCATCGAAACACTTGATCGAATTTGAAATACTCAGCACGGGATGAAGCCCATCTGTATTGGCAATCCGGATCACGCTGTTCTCATCAGCGTAGCTGACTGCATTCGAAATCAAATTCGCGACGATCAATCGGAACAAAGCCGGATCCGCATTGATCTCCAGCGAATCAGAAAGAGAACAGGCGTATTCCAGATTCTTCTTTGCTGCGAGAGCACTCTCGTTCTCCCGGCACTGTCGCACGACCTCTTCGATTTTCACGCGCTCGTCCCGGGAACCCGGGGATGCGCCCGACTCCCAACTGGCGAGCAATAACAAGCTTTCAATGATGCCCTCCATTTGATTGGCCATCTCCAGAATCTGTTCATGTCTTTCCAAGGTGGTTTCTTCAGGCCACTTCAACAGCAATTCCGCCGCCGATTTCAGCCCTGTGATGGGAGTTCGTATCTCATGGGCCAGATCCGAACTGAAGCGTCGTTCACGAATGAACCCCGATTCGATTCTCCGCAGCAAATCGTTGAGCCGCCTCGAAATCGGCTGCAACTCAATCGGCAAATCATTTTCCTCAAACCGCACGTCGAGATTGGAAACATCAATCGCCTGAGCCTTCTCGCTCATTTGCCGCAACGAGAAAAGCCCCTGCCTTACCGCGTGTTTCACTAATTTCGCCGTCGCCAGCGAAGCTCCCACCCCCGTTACGAAAACAAAGACGGCGAGCCACAGTAGATTCTCGTCGAGTTCTCTCCGCGAGCGAGTCACGAGGACATCCTTCGACTGACTCGAACTCCGCCGGAACATCCCGTTTCTAAATGACCGGGCGACCGTGGCGACTCCCCGCAGCGGTTCACCGTCGGGCCCCTCCAGATTAAACTTCACATATTCAGCCGTTTCCTCCCTGCTCGCCCAGGCTTTCTCAAAGTCGGCATACGATAATTCAGCCTCTCCAAGACCTTCCGATTTTACCTGAACGTTTTGCTCCTCGTCCCATGACTGAAAATGCCACCCCTCCTCTCCAGTCAGAAAACGCGGCCAACGATTCCTGACCTCGTTCTCCAGCGTTGAATTTCGCACGTGAAAACGCAGAGCTGCCGCCACGAACTTCTGATTGTTATCGAACTCAGAGTAAAGCCGGGACCGTTGCGAATGCCACACAGAGAGCGCCGCAATCGTCCATAAAATCCCCTGTCCGAAAAGGAGCCGCCGGACGATGTGACTTTCGATCGATTTCATTACTCAGCTTGCAAGACATACCCCAATCCACGTCTCGTATGAATCATCTCGGGCTTGCTGCGGTTTAGCGAGATTTTCTTGCGAATCGAGCAAATCACCACGTCGATAACATTGCTCATCGGCAGCCCCGAATTTTCGTAAAAATGTTGATCAATCACGGATCGGGAAACGACCGTCCCCGCCTTGCGCATCAATATTTCCAGCACAGCAAGCTCATGAGCACTGAGTTTCACCAACTCACCAGCGCGCTTGACCGTTTTAGCGGACGTATCCACTTCGAGATCACTGATCCGAAGCACACTCGACGGATTCTTAAAACCGCGGCGGCTCAACGCCCGAATCCGGGAAATCAGTTCATCGAGGGCAAACGGTTTCACCATATAATCATCTGCCCCCGAATCCAAACCCGCGACGCGATCCTCCAGCTCACCCTTTGCGGTCAATAAAAGCACCGGTGTGTAGCGCGCAACCCTTCGGATTTCCTTCATCAATGCGAGTCCGTCAAACTTCGGGAGCATCACGTCGAGGACCGCGACATCATACTGATAATTCTCGAATAGAAACAACCCCTCCTCGCCGTCTTCCGCAACATCCACCGCAAACCCCGACTTACGCAAGGCCAGCGCCACCGTATCGCGGAGCGGAAAAGCATCTTCTACATACAATACTCGCATTCAGGATAAAGGTAAGGTCGCAAACATGAATGAAACATGAATGGAGAACCTAAAACCCCGGTTTTGTCTCAGTGATGCTAAATAGAGACAATTAGTTGGTGCCTCGCAGCGCGTTTGTCAGGGTTTTTCACCTTCCCGGTGGCTTTGGCAGGCTTCGATGCCCCGATGGGAATTCATCTGAAGGGCCCCACCATGCCGGGATTGCGGCAATCTGACCAATTTTGCGAGGCAGCGGAAACGAGGCAAAATCACACGGCCACTGCGGAGAAATGCTCACGCAGTTTCTCTACAGACTCCAAAAGTAGAGGAATCCGTGAGGATTTCTTTCCCTCGACTCCCTCCCCTACTCAATCACCCGCGCCTCGAAATCTGGATCGGGCAGGACGCAGAAATCCTTTTTCTTCGAGAACAAATACCGGTTCCTCGCGACCCATTTGTAAGCGGCATCACGAATGAATCGTGGAATCAGGAACGCGGGAAGAAAAATCAGCCAGGCTCCGCCGAAGACCCGTGCGAGCTGGATCGCGGCGTCACTGCGCAGAAGAACGCGCCCGTCCTCTTCCCGCATCAGAACCATCGTTCCGGTGGCCTCGTCGGAAAACGCTGTGAATCCTTTCTCCGCCGCCAGCTTTCCCTGCAGCGGCGAAAACTTGAGGCGACGATGCTTATCAAACTTCATTGCCCGCCGGACTCCGGCAGAGCAGAAGGCACAGTCGCCATCGAAAAATAAAATCCACCCCATGCTGAAACGATAGCATATTTCCCGACAGGGGGTGATCTGAATCATGATGAGGTTGGACAAATCGCCCTCCGCCGCGCATCATCTCGAAATGAACGAAAGATCAGAGAGAGTCGTCATCCTCGGTGCGAGCAACCGCCCCGATCGCTATGCCTACAAGGCCTTTGCGACCCTCCGCAAATACGGGCATGAGCCGGTCCCCGTTCATCCTGCGCTGAGCGAAATTGCAGGGGTGCCGGTGGTGCCGGACCTTCCTTCGGTGAAAGGTGAGATCGACACGGTGACGCTCTATGTGAATCCGAAGATTTCGGAGCCTCTCGTCGACGCGATGATCGCGCTGAATCCGCGCCGGGTCATCTTCAACCCCGGCACGGAGTCAGCTCTACTGGCGGAACGGCTCGAAGCGGCCGGTATTATTGCGCAAGTGGCCTGCACCCTTGTGCTTTTGGAGACGGGGCAGTTTTAGAGAGCGGTGGTTTAGACGGTGGTGATGACAGGGAATGAGTTCGCACCAATTGCGTCATGATAAGGACAGATTGAAATGGGCTGAAGGCCCTACCGCCCATAGCCCGGGACTTCAGTCCCGGGTGAGTTCAAGTAGCCCTGAGCGACCTGAAGGGACGCTCGAAACTCCTCCCCGTTCATACACTGTGCGAGCGACCTTTCAGGTCGCGTTTTCGGGATACCCTATACCCCGGGCTGAAGCCCGGGGCTCTGTGCGATCAGGCTTTCAGCCTGTTGATACGATCTCATTACCTGACGCAAATGAATTCTCATTCCTCTACGGACAAAATAAGTGGCGTGCTTCCAGCCGCCGGATAAGACTTACGCGGCGGGCCTGAGCACGGGCAGGGCTTCCGCTGGCAGCAGGATGCAGCCACTCCGTGGGTCGCTTTTGCTCTGATGGAATGAATTCTCATTCCTCTACGGCCTCAAGGAGATTTAGACCGTCATCTGTGCCAATCCGGGTCATCCGTTCTAAATCTGTGCTTAAATTCATAGCCACTGATTTTTTTACACAGATCTCATTGGCTCTGAAGGAGATTAAGAAAAAGAGCAGGAAAAAGAAAAAGAGGTTTTCGCAGGGACTCTTTAGAGGTCTGTAAGACTTTTTCCCCGATGATGGGGTTGAAGTGGCTTCGAACAAGTAGTGGCACACCCGTAGGGATTGGCTGCCGCCTGCGCGGGATCTACTCGCTACCGCTCGTAATAATATAATCCGGCTGAGCCGGAGAATGGCGCTCGAACCGTGTTCGAAACCCAACAGCTGCGACTTTTACTCCTTCGTCGCAAATGGCACACCCGTAGGGATTCGAACCCCAAACCTCCTGATCCGTAGTCAAGCGCTCTATCCAGTTGAGCTACGGGTGCGTTTTCCACTTGTTCAACCGAATGGCTGAAGCGGACGGCAATGTGCGCAGATTCTGAGCTTTGACAAGCGAAAATTATGGGAGTTTTCAGTTTCAAGTTTTCAGTTTCCAGACAAGCTTGACTGAACTGATGAAAGCCGGCCCCACCAAGATCACTCTCCACGTCATTTGCGCGATCCTATTCGGACTCTTTGCCTGGTTTCAGCGCAATGACATTGACCCCGAAATCTACCACAATCCCTCCAGCCTCGACGCGGCGCTCTGGCTGCTGTTCTACGGCTTGATCGCGATTCTTTTCGTTGTTTCCCTGTTCAAGCGTATTCCCCGCTGGATTCTCATTATTGCGCTCATCGCCTGTGTCATTGAAATGGCGACGACCGGCCCCGGTTTGGTGCAAAACCTCTTTGGCGAGGAGGATTTCACGATGACGCAGGTGAGCATGTCAGCGGAAGACCCGCGAGTCGAGCTGACCCGCGAATTCTTCGGTGCCGTCATAGCTCTCCTCGGTGTGATCGGGCTCTGGTTCAGCGAAAGCCGGAGAAAATCGGCTACTGAGCCGGTGTGATCCGGAAGATATTCCCCTTCCACCCGAGGACGATGGCCTCGCCATTTTCGTCGGGGTAGAATCCGGTCGGCTGAACCGTTGGCGCGGATAAATCAGCGGGCTTCTCAATGTGGTAATTCGCATCCATTTTTTTCGAGTCAGCGTCGTAGTGCAGCGCCCAGAGATTGCCGAAGCGCCAGTCTCCGTAGAGAAAGTGGCCCGCTAGCGCAGGAATCGCCTTCCCGCGGTAGACAAAGCCCCCGGTGATGCTGAGTCCGTCGGAGCGGTCATACTGGTGGATCGGCTCTTCAAGATCGAGGTCAGCGGGGACGTCCGGCTTTTTACCGAGAGGCGCCATCATCGCAGCGCGGAGAGGAAACGCGGTATTTCCCTCACGATATTCCCATCCGTAGTTGCCGGCCTTTTTGATGATGTTGATTTCCTCGTAAAGATCCTGACCAACGTCGGCGAGAAAGAAAAGTCCGGTCTCGGGGTCGATCGCACTGCCCCACGGATTCCGCAGGCCCAATGCCCAGATCTCAGGGCAGGCAATGGGATCATTGATGAAAGGGTTGTCCTCAGGGATGCCATAAGGGAGATCTCCGGTGCGCCCGTCCACATCGATGCGGAGGACCTTGCCGTTCCAGCGGGTAAGTTTCTGCGAGAGCATGAAAACGCCGTTTTTCATCCCCCCGTCGCCGACCGTCAGATAGAGCAATCCGTCTTTCGGATCAAAAAGGATATTGCCGGAATTGTGATTCCACTCGGGCTGCTGCACCTCGATAAGAACTCGCTCGCTCGCAGGGTCGGCCTTGTTCGGATCATCTTTGGAAACCTGAAACTCAGAGAGGACGAGTCGTTTCGGTCCCTGCTTCGAATAGGTAAGAAAAAAGCGTCCGTTGTTTTTAAAATTGGGGTGAAAAACCATTCCGAGGAGTCCCTCTTCGAAATCTTTTTCGACACCCATTCGGTCGGTGACATCGAAAAAGAGGCTCGCCTCGCCTGCTTTTTCGTCTGCGGATAGAAGTTTAATCTTACCCGTCTGCTCAGCGAGAAAGCGGCGATTCGTTCCATCATCGGGAATCTGGAGAGAAAGCGGTCGCTCAAACTCAAGGTGTGAGTAGATCGGTGTGAGCGATATTTGGGGGTCCGCAGCGTGAGCCGAAAAGGCGATCAACGCGAGCGCAGCTGCGAAAAAGAGAGTGGCGGGTGACTTCTGCATGGGAGAACGATAGGGAGTTTCAACGTTTTAGGCAACTCTTGTGAAGGTCACGAAAGTGCCATACGATTCTGCGGTTTTAAAACCGGCGATGACCAGCCTTCTTTTATGATTTCAGATTCTCTCCAGCGCCAACTGGCGGCCCGGTCCCGCGACCGGAGTTTTCTCATCCGCAGCTCGCTCATTATCGTTGCCGTCGCCGTCGTGATTTCGTTTATCACCTCGCACTTTTTCTATTCTCAGTCGAAACGCGCCGGCGGGGATGGAACGGGAGTGCAGTTGCAGGTAACAGAGGAGCAATTGATTTCATTCATCCGATTCGGCGTCCCTTTCCTGTCGGGCGGGAACGAACTCAATTGCCTCTACCTCAAGGATGACTGGAACCGGAGCGGCCATCTCGACGTCATCTCGGGACAGCTCAAAGCAGCGGAGGCCTCGGATAACACGGAGTCGATTCAGCTCTGGATGCAGGGACTCAACTCGGAGACTCCTGACATTTTCATCCAGACGCTTGAAGGCCTGCCTGCCGATTTGAAATGGCGGGACGAATTTATCGGCGATCTTTTCATTCAGGAAGAGAATCATGACAGGGCGCTGGAATACTATCTTGCCGCGACGGACAAAGAGAACCACTCCAACTACTCGCTCCGATCAGCGGTCGCTCTGGCGCATTACAACGAGGACGCTCCGCTCCTGCGGGAACTCCTCGGGGATGCCAAATTCAGAAACGCTCTCAGTCCCGAAGCGCGCATCGATTACTACAGCTATCTGCGCGACTACCCGCAGCTCGGCCTCGCTATTCTGCAATCGGATGCGAGTTCCTGGTTTTCGCCCTATCTGATCCCTGCTTTGTTCACCGCCCTGATCTGGGGCCTGATTCTGAACAGCTTCTGGGTGCCGTCACGGGAGCGAATCGTCATGAGCTGCCTCGCTTTCCTCCTCGGAGTTTTGAGCGCCACCCTGACACTGTTCGCCGTGGTGATTCAGGAAGACATTCGCGGATTCACCTGGTCCCGGACCGACACCGATATTTCACAATTCCTCTACTTCCTCGTCGGCGTTGCCCTGAGAGAGGAAACGGTCAAACTGCTCTGTTTTATTCCTTTGATAGGGTGGCTGCGCAAAAGGAACGAGCCGGTCGAAGCACTGATTCTTGCCGGCATGGTCGGACTCGGTTTTGCAGTGAATGAGAACATTGGCTATTTCCAGCGCAGCCCCGGTGACTCACTCGTCAGCTGGATTCGACTCCTCACCGCGAACCCTCTCCACTTCGCGCTCACCGGTGTCGCGGGCTTCTACCTCGCCCGTATGGTTCAGCGGAAAGGCCACGGGATGGAGGAATTTCTCATCGCATTCATTGCCGTCGTCTTTGCTCATGGCGTCTACAATTCGGTTATCTCAATTGACGCTTTCATTGAGTATGCGCCGCTCAGCACCATTCTCGTGGCAGTGATCGCGTATCAGTATTTCGACCGGCTCCGGGATTCGATGCACACCGATCGAATCCACCGTCGTATTTCCCCGCTCGGTGTCTTCGTTTTGGGCTCTGCTGTCCTGACCTGCCTCGCGATGCTGACCTCGGCGGCGAGCCAACCGATGAGCATTGCTTTCCGGGATTTCGCATTGGGGGTAGCGACGATGATTCCGCTCGCCTTCGCCTTTATCAATCGTTTCCGAGATCTGTAATCGCATCGATATTGCCAGCCTGAAGGCAATAGGATTCCACCGAAGTAGATTGCACGAAGTCATCGGTTTCCCCTCCCGCGAACCGCCGGAAAAGGCTCCTCTGGGTCGCATGAGAATCGAGAGCGGCGAGTCGTTTCGCATGGAATCCCGAGGCATCGAATCGCAGAGCCGCCTCGTCATCTTCGTTGATGAGATGAGGCAAAAGATGGTCCTCGTCGCGGGCGAGAAAGGTAATCCAGGCAGTCGCTTCGGTGCCGTCTCCCCCGAGCACTTTACGCACTGCGGAATGTGCGAGCAGATGCGCGGCGTGCCAGTATTCCCCGCTGCTTCCGTGTGAAATCACAAGATCGACCTCCAGGAAGTACGGCCGGATTTCGTCAGCGAGTTGATCAACACTTACCTCCGGGGCAAACACCCGGTAGGCTCCGCCGAGCGGGTCTACATGATCGAGAAAAACGAGGCGATCAACCTCGAGCGCATCGCAGGCGGCCTTCATTTCTTTTTCACGAATTCTACCGAGATCCTCGCGCTTCGCGCCACCGGTCGGTCCTCCCTCTCCACGGGTCATACAAATCACGGTGACCTCCGATCCATTCGCCTTCAAGGCGCTGATCAGGCCCGAGCAAAAGGTTTCATCATCGGGGTGCGCCACGAACACCAGCGCTTTTGCAACGCTCTTAACATCATCCTGACTGATCTCTTTCGGCGAATCCCTGAACTGACGGAGTATTCTCAACAGGTTGCGAGAATGCTTCAGATAGAACACAGGATCGGAAAGACGATGTGCAACTTTTGTGGCGAACCCCATAGCTGAACACTCAACATCGTGATGCCGCAAAAGCCAGCACATGTTCCCGCAACTCTCTCATGAAGACATCGGGACCGAACTGCCCGACACGGGCGAGCAACTCACCCCGGAGTGCCTCCACCTTTCCGGGATGCTCAATCAGGTCGAGCAGCTTGGAAACGGCTTCCTCGTCGGTCTCGTATTGAAGTTCGGAATGAGGAACAATCTCCACGGCGCCGCCGGTCGCAGGGACAATGGGAACACATCCCATTGAGGCCATCTCCGCGACGGCTATTCCAAAAGCTTCGATCCGGCAGGCATGAATCGCGAAGGTTTGCTCCGAAAGAATCCGCTGCTTCTCCTCCAATTCCAGGAAACCGACCGGCTCAATCCAATCCCCGTGTCGCTCCAGCACTTGTGCGAGATGCCGACTGTATTCCGAGTCGTCGAGGTTGCCGATCAACTTAAGAGTCGCCGGATACCCCTTCTCCCGCAGTGCCGCAAGAATGCGGATGATGCGCTCAATCTCTTTCTCCGGAACAACTCGCCCGAGACAGACAAATCCTAACGGATCACGCTCAGTGTCGAATGCGGCCGCAGGAAGAATCACCGGAGGGTAGATCACAGCGGATTTCCCGATACCAAAATAGCGCCCTAACTGATCCACACACCACTGTGAGTTTGAAAGAACGAGGTCGCCCCGTTCCCTCAGAGGGGGCCGCTTCACCCCGAATAGATTCCCGACCGCGAGGTAGACCTTCCGGACGAGCGATTCTTTGTGTTTAAAATTCGACTCGCCGTAGATATAGAGTCGCTTCCGCATGTCCTCACTGAAACTGAAATCGCCGAGCAACTGAATCCCCGGTTTTCCAAAAAACACCGGGTTGTAAGCGCTCAGGCAGAGGTCGTAATCTCCGGCGATGCGATTGCAGAATTTTTCAAAGTAGCGATTTTGCCAGAGGACCAGCTTTAAAGGGCCATCCACCGTCGGCACAACCGGGGCCTTGATGACTTTCACTTTGAGAGGGTCGACATGACTGCCGTAGGCACCGTTCAGTTCTTCCCAATCCAACGGGGAAGCGGTAACAAAGGTGACTTCGTAATCATCCTGAAGCGCCTCAAGAGTCCACATCGCGGTGGCCTCGGAGCCACCCCTCCCCATCCAGGGATGAGACACGAGAATGCTGCGTTTTTGACTCATGACTCGATGGGGTTCAACGCCTCGTCATTTCCGGAACCTTCACGCCGTGCGCCTTCACGCCGTGCGCCTTCACGCCGAGTAGGCTCCCAGACGCTGTTCTGAACGCCTTTCGAGTAGGCGATCCATCCAAGAAAAAGAGCTGCGTTCATTGCGTAGAAGTATCGGATGAACCGGAAAAGCTTCACGTGTTTTCCGTCATCTTTTTGACTCTGCCATTTATCAAAACCGGCAACGGCAAAAGTGATTAGAAATCCGGCAGGCAATATCGCGAAGAGAGGCGCAAGAACCGTGAGAATGAGACTCGAAAGAAACGCTCCCGCAATGAGGAAGGGCCCATACCACCGCAGCCCCTTGTGTGACCAGAAAGCGAACCAGGCGGCAAATCCCCCGCCCCACGGTTGGAAATAATTTTGAAAGTGGCGTCGATTCTGAAAGTTGCCCGTGGCGATGCGACGCTTACGACGAAATTCTTCGCTGATGTCGGAAGAGACCGCTTCGTAGCAAACCGCCTCGAGATCGACGATCCCCTTTTTGCCTTTGGCGAGACAGCCCACCGTCAGATAGTAGTCATCAACGATGAAGTTTTCCGGCACGGATTCAAAGAGGTTCGCCCGCATCGCATAGCAGGCACCGAATGCCCCGATGACCTGTCCCCAAAGAACCCCTTCCTGAAACTTGATAAGATTTTCCCGCCCGACGTAGGCTTCCTCCTCGTCGCCGATCCCATCACGGTCCCGCGTCTCATCTTTGACGCTCGCACCGACAAAACCAATCTCCTCCCGCGAAAAGTGACGCGCGAGCTGATGAATCAACCGCGGAGTCCAGGCGACATTCGCGTCGCAAAGGAAAAATAGAGCCGTGTCAGGATTTTTAAATTCACTCACTGCCTCTTCCGCCAACCGGTTGACAATCCGAATCTTCCCGTTTCGACCGGCGAAGATTTTCAGGCTCAGGTTAGGATGATCCTTCCGGAAGGATTCGATGATTTCGTGGCTGCGGTCCGTCGATCCGTCGGAACCGATCCAGACACTCACCTTCTCAACCGGGTAATCGGTTTCGAGTATCGACTGGAGAGTTTTTTCCAGAACGGCCTCTTCGTTGTATACCGCCATGAGCACGGCAACCTCCGGCAAATCAGCGGCATCAGCAAACCCGGCCTCGGGGAGCTTCTTTCCCCTTGCGAGCAGGCTCAGCAGAATCGGATAAATCGCGTAGGTATGACCAAGAAGACCAACGCACCCGAGGAAGAGAACAAACAGTAGTATCGTGGCGACGCTCATCATTCAGCCCATCGGATTGCGCGACGGAGGCTCTTCCGGGGGATCCCGGAATTCATAGCTGCACCCGACAAGGTGATGCCCGCTTCCGCCGGACGGCTGAGTGCGACCGGGTTGCATCGTCTCGTCATCTGCCATGAGATCATCGAGTATCTCCTCATCAATCACAATCTGAGTGGACGCTTCACCGGCAGCCTCGCGATAACGGAGGTAAACGGCCCGGTTGTAGAAAAATTGCGGAAGCGCAATCATGAAGCCGAAGAGCACGCCGGTAAATCGCTCATCAAATGGATTCCGCGTGATGCTCTCGCTGAGCGTTGCCCACATCGCGACAAAGGGCAGGAAAATAAGAAAGGAATCCCACGCTCGGGGCCCCATCACCGTTTTGGAATTCAGATAGGCGGCGTGCAAGCTCATCCCCATGGGAATAAAAAAGGCGAACAGAGTGAATCCAACGCCGATCCATCCGGTCGAAAAAAGCGTGTAGGTCCAGATACTGTGCCCCGCGCTGTAGATCTCATCGGGAAACTGATGACGGTCAGCCGGATAAACGAGAAACAGTTCAGGAAAATAAGATTCATCCCAGTAGTAGGAAGCGCCCAGGCCGCGCCCGTAGATGAAACTGTGAGGCTCTTTCGCGAGAATATCCCACATCGATTTTGCTTCGGCTTTCCGCATCAGGGTGGAGAGATCCTCGGTGACGGCACCCGACTCGCCCTTGTTGTCAGTGAGTCGCTGAGTCCACCGGTCGACGAGATTCGGCTGGGCGAGGGCAACGCCGACGATCACGAAGATCATCGCGAATCCCATCGCAATAAGCGGCCCGATCTTCTTGAGAGGAAAGCTGAGATCATACATTTTCCACATCATCGCGAGGACAAGGCAGAACCCTGCGGTGATGAAAGAAACGACGATGGGCAGGGCCATGCTTCGCGTGATCGAGATGGCAGCGACGGCGAGAGGCAATCCGAAAATGACGAAACTCCACCAGGTAAATTTTCTCCTGAGGAGAAAGGCACACCCGACCCAGGCAAAAAGGAAACGCATCGACGGGCTCAACACTTCCATCCGGATCGACGAAAGCGGAATCCCCGAAAAGAAGGCGCCGAAGAAAAACCGCCAGGCGACATTGACCATTCCGGCGAACAGGAACCACCGAACCACTTCACCGGGCCGCATTCCATTGGCGGCGACGATCAGAGTCGTGTTGATCGCAAAACCCACGAGAATCAACGGGATCGCGAGACGGAGGATCCGGCCGGTTTCGTTCCCCCAGAAAAAGGCAACCGCAAGTGCCATGGCGACATACCCCCACCAGAACAGCACCATGTAGACGCCGGGCCGGACGAGGAGTCCCTTCGCTCCCAGCACCGTGGCGAGCCCACCCGTGAGCATGGCGAGCCCGAGGAAGCCATACTGAAAAACAGATCCCCCGGTGGCGGCGTCACCGAATCCCAGATCCGGGCTCTTGTAGTCAAAGACAAACGAGAAAAGGAATCCCACAAAGAGAATCCTGAAGAGCATCAGGGAAGGCGAAGCCGGCGCATCCAGCTCCACTTGATCATTCGAGGTCGCTTTCTCGAGCCACTTCATCGCGATTAGCAGGCACCCTCCCTCTTCACGAAGGTTAGGAACATGATCTGAAAATCGAGAATTACATTCCAGTTCTCGATGTAGTGAAGGTCAAACTGAACCCGGTCGGAGAGCGAAGTGTCACCGCGAAGCCCGTTCACCTGCGCCCATCCCGTGATTCCGGGTTTGATGTTATGGCGGGCGTTGTAGTGCGGAATTTCCTCCTTGAACTGGAGGATTAATTCAGGGCGCTCGGGACGTGGACCAACCAGGCTCATGTCCCCTTTCAGCACGTTCCAGAACTGCGGAATCTCATCAATATTCCACTTTCGCATGAAGGCTCCTACACGAAGGCATCGTGGATCGTCTTTCACGGTCCAGCCGACTCCGTTCGTCTCCGCATCAAGCTTCATGCTGCGGAGTTTGATCATGTCGAAGACTTGACCGTTCGCCCCGAGACGACGCTGACGATAGAAGATCGAACCGGGGCTCTCCCGGTGGATGAGGAACCCGAAAACCGCAATAATAGGCCCTGACAAAGCCAGACCAACAAGAGCACCGAAGATGTCGATGCAACGCTTGATATAGCGATTCAGAGTCGAATGCAGAGGCAGTCGCGAGATTCCGAGAATGGGAATTCCACCGACCGACTCGAGGTGAAGCCCGCTGAGCAAAACCTGAAAGCAGGTCGGCACGAGCTTGAACTCAACCATCTCTTTTTCGCACACCGCGGCAATGTGCATCAGGTTTCCCGAGCGGAGTGCATCGTCGGCAACGACAACGACCTGACAAACACGCAATTGAAGCAATGCCTCCAGCGAATCGTAGCTGCCCATCACCGGCATTTGCTCCGGGACCGGCGTTTTGAAATCACCTTCCAGCGGAGGAATCACACCGACGATTTCAAAGGGACGGTCCGAGGCGTTGGAAAACTTTTCGACCGCGTGGGCAAAATCCTCGTTCCACCCAACCACGAGAGCGCGCTGCCTGAGGCTCTGCGCGTTCGTATCTGAACTGATAACCCGCCAGAGGATTCCGCGCCATATCGGGAGAATCGTCAGGATCAAAGCGAGCCCCAATCCACAATAAACCCGTGAGATCGGCGGGTAGAATTTGAAAATGAGAGTGAGCGCGAGGTAGGAAAGCAGCCAGATAAACGACGCTTTAAAAATGATACGGAGTGAGTTCGTATAGGAGAGAAGGTTCGCCCGGGTATAGAAACGAAAATTGCCCAGAATCATCATCATGAGGACCGCCCCCACCGCGATGTGCTGGAGGTAGTCAAAGGCGGAGAATTCACCCGAGTAGGCGACACCGAATTGCGAGAGTTTCGTCTCAAATCGCAACCAGAGGGCCAGTGTCAAAGCCAGCGTAATCGCGACAAAATCGGCCACGAACGCGCCGGCCACGAGCCTGTGATACCGAGCACGGGACGTCTCAGCGGTCTGCCGAATCGGCATCGTGCTCGCTCCCATTTTTCCGGAATCTATACTACTCATTGCGGTGCGTATTAAAACTATAAGATCGGATGTGTGAATATCCCCTGATTGAATTGGTTTGAATTAGAGTGAAGAAGCCGGGCTGTGCCCCAGCTGAACAGTGGCTTTAGATCTCGATGTGCCCTCGACGTAGGCAGCCTGGTCGCTGTTGGAGTTCGAGGAACCATTCAGAACGCATCCCGCGAGCGAGGCACGCATTCGTTGCAGCTCTCTCATCGCGTGCCGGGCTTCATCCGTCTTCGTTTTTCCTGACCTCACCACAAGCACGACGGCATCGGCGTGTCGCGAGTAGGTGAGCGCGTCGCTGACCACATTGATCGGCGAGGTATCGATGATGACGCAATCGAACGCGTTGTAGGCATCCTGCAACATCTGGGCAAAAATCTCACCGTTCATGGGTTCCCCCGTGTTCGAAGTGAAGCGTCCACACGAGAGCAGAAACAGATTCGGATAGGAGGTGGGCTGACAAAGATTCTGAGAAGTAAGTGCGCCCTCAGCAGCCGGCCCTCTCATCGGATCGATGAAAAGTTCGGCCATACGTGGCTTACAGAAATCGGCATCGACGAGCAGGGTCCGGTATCCCATGTTCGCCTGGAGAAGCGCCAGATTTGAAGCGCAGAAACTTTTTCCCTCACCCGGAGAGGCGCTCGTAACCATGACGCTGCGAGGCGTGTAGGAGGAGAGCGAAGTCCTCAGAGCGCGAAAGCTTTCGCTCACAAGCGAGTTCGGTTCGCTGGTCACGAGGAGTGAATCCTTCAAGTCCCAGTTTTTATCAAAAGCCTGCGGCACCTCCGCGAGGACGGAAAGACCGAGGGTCGATTCGACCTGCTGACGACTGTTCATGGTGCGATCGAGCAAACCGATTCCAAGAACCACCGCCATTCCGCACATTGAGCCGAAAACACCGGCGATCATCACGGTCAGCTTTTTCTTGGGGGAAATCGGTTTGGCCGGAACGAGCGGCTCGGAAAATACACGAATCACGGTTTCGTCGACGCCATCACTGACGTCGGTATCGTTGATTCGGTCGAGGAGGCGGTCATAGGTCGCGTAGGCCGCTTCCACTTTTCGTTGCAAGGCGCGATACTGCTGCTTCACGCCGTCAACTTTGATCAACTCGAGCTTCTGCTCCCGCACCGTTTCGACGAGGCGCTCCTCGCTCTCTACCGCTCTGGCGTAACCTTTTTTGATCGTTTCACCGACTGTTTCCGCGACCACTTTGACCTGCTCTTCGAGGCCCGCGAGGTCAGTCTTGCACTGCTGGTATTTAGGATGTCCCGGCTCATACTGAGTCTTAATACTCGCGAACTCCGCGCGTTTTTGGTTCCGGGCGAGAATGAATTTTTGAATGTGATCCTGGCTTCCGTATGTGCCGATGCCGAGAACTCCTTCGATGTCGTCCTCCGGAAGTGCCGCAAACTGCTCATACTCGGATTTCCGCATGATGACCTCGTTCTCCGCCGCGCTGAGCAGCTTATCGAGATCGAGCAGCTTCTGAGAACTGTGATTCTTATCCTCAGCAAATGAGACGTCGGAATTGGCGATGCGAAATGCCTGCAACTGCTCTTCCGCTTCCTGCACCCGGACCAACTGCGCCGCAGCCTCCTCTTCGAGAACTTTGCGGGACTTCGAAGACGAATCCACATTCTGCTCACGCATCAGGATTTGAAATTCCTCGATGAAAGTCTCGGCCATCAATTTAGCCCTCTCCGGGGACTTGTCTTTCACCATGACATCGATGAGACGCGTGCCCCGACGCAAATCGGCGTGAACATTCTGTCCTACAAAAGTCACAATCTCCGCGTCGTTGTATCCCCCCTCTTTCGGCTTCAGGAAAGTGGGGTCGTCTTTGAGCTCCAGTTTATCAACCACCCGCAGAATCATGGTTCCGTTCGTGATCGCTCCGGCCATCGACTTCAGTGCGTCCAGCGTATCCCAGTTGGAGGAGCTGGCGCCCTTGATCCCTTTGAAGACGGCACCGTCATTCTTCGGATCAACGTAGATAACCGCTGAAGACCGGTAGATTTTCGGTGCAAGGGTCACATACGTGATCGCAATGCCGACGAAAACGGCCGCAATCAGCATAGCAAGCCAGAGCCGTTGCTTCACCACCTTGATAAGACGGTTCAGATCCAGCGTCGGGAATCCCGGAAACAACGTCTCTGATGACGAGGGTTGCGTGGGGCCTGCTCCAAATTGATTCATTCGTGTAAAAGGAAAACGAAAACCGGCATTTTCATTACGGTTTTTATGTTTTTTATCAATCTACCCGAATTAATACATCCCTTCAACACAAATACTTAAATTGTGATAATTTTCATATTTAACATAACTTTACATTTTAAAGGGGTTAAATAGAGCACTATCGGAGGGAATTTCGTGACCGATCATTTGCAACGCCCCTTGGAGAGAGTAAGCTCTCGACGCCACGAGTCGTGGTGGGAGAAGGCACTCTAATCAGGAGGGTTTCTCGTTAGTCACATACAGCACCACTCGTTTTCCATCAGGATGAAGACCCGTTTATTCCTCATATTGCTACTCAGCGTCTCAGCCGTAGTCGTCACCCTCACCGCTCAGGACAACGCGCCGCCCGCCCCACCTGCGTCAGAGTCGGCCGATTTAAGTGCCGAAGCCGCGGAGGCCGCCGCCAACACCGCCCAGACCATTCTCGATTCACTGGTGGAGGGCGGCCCCTTCATCATGATTCCGCTGGCGCTGCTCTCCTTCGTCGCCGTGCTGCTTATCATTTTCTACATTTTCACGATTCGTCAGGGCACCGTGGTGAGTGACAAATTTATGAACGCCGCCGATGCGCTGATCCGGAAACAGGACTACCTCGGGCTTATCGCCGTTTGTAACCGTGAAAACGAGTGCATCGCACGCATCGTCTACAAGACGCTCGACTTTGCGACGAAGAACCCGACCGCAAGCTTCGATGAAGTTCGCGAAGTGACCGAAGCGGAAGGAACCCGTCAGGCCAGTATTCTCAACAACCGTATCAGTTACCTCAATGATATCGGGCGAATCGCCCCCATGGTCGGCCTTCTCGGAACCGTCGTGGGAATGATCAAAGCCTTCGAAAGCATCGGAAAATCTTCAGGCGTTCAGCACATGGAGCTCGCCCCCGGCGTTGCCCAGGCACTCGTGACGACCGCGGCCGGACTCATTATCAGTCTCCCCGCCCTCATCTTTTACTCGATTTTTCGCGGAAAAGTTCAGAAACTCATCGCCGAGCTCGAAGCTGCGATGACGCACATCATGGCCCTGCTCGCCGCCCAGTATAAGCGCGCCAACTACCGCGCTTCAGCAAGACGCGACAACGAAAACGAATAATCCTGCTTCCGGCAAGGTCCTGACACACCATGAAATTTCGCGACACATCTGTTCAGCAAAGCGCCGAGTTGGAACTGGCTCCGATGATTGACGTCGTGTTTCAGCTGCTCATCTTTTTCATCGTGACCTGGCAGTTCGCCCGGTTCGAGCGGGACATGGACATTTCCGTCCCCGCCGCCGAGGAGGCGGAGAACATGGACCGCCAGCAGGGCGAGATCATCGTCAATGTCCGCGCCGACGGCGACATTATCCTCAACGGAAGAAATGTCAGCCGGGAGGAACTGCTCTCCAAGCTCAAAGCAATTTCGGACGCCTATCCCGATCAGGCCGTCATTCTCCGCGGTGCATCCGAGGCTGACTTTCAAGCGATCATCAACGTTCTCGACGAGATCAAAAAAGCGGGGATCTGGAATGTGGCCTTTGCCACGACCAAGCCTGACGCATAATCAGCTCCCCCGCTTCGCCCTTCGGATATATGACCCTTTTGAATAACACCTTCGGACGGCAACCCCTCACCAGAGAAGTGGCCGGAGGGCTCGCCGCGATTCTGATTTTTTGCGCCACCCTTCCCCTCTCAGCGCAGCAAGTGGCTCAACCCGTCGCGCAGCCGGTGCCGGAGAAAGCCAAGATCGAAGACGTCCTCTCCTACGCCGACATGCTTTACGGCCGCGATAAATTCGCCCTCGCCGCGCAGCAATACCAGATTTTTATTCAGGAGCAGCCACAAAGCCCGAATCTGCAGATTGCCTGGTTCCGACTCGGCGAATGCTACCTCAAAGCCGGTCAGGAGGACGATGCGGTCACCTCGTTCAACTTCCTCATTAAAACCTACAAAAAAGGAGCCTTTGTCGGTTCCGGCGCCTATCGCCTCGCGGTGCTGCGCTACAACGCCGGCGATTTTGAAAACGCACTGACCTATTTCAAAATCGCGCGGGACGAGCTCACCGCGCCCGAAGCGAAACTCCAGGCTCGCTACTACTACGCCCGTTCCCTTCAGTTGACACGACAGAACAAGGAGGCGCTCGCCGAGTTCAACCTCGTGCTTGAGGCAGCCCCGCAGGAAAAGAATCCTTTCTATGAGCGATGCCTCCTCGAAACCGCGAGACTCTCCTTCGATCTCGGCGAAACCGAAAAAGCACTCGAAAAATTCATCACTCTTTCCGAAACCGCTTCCACCAGAGAAATCAAAGAGGAGGCAATCGTTCGCGGAGGTCTCCTCGCCTCGGAAGTGGGCCAGGTCGAACAGAGCGAAAAGCTTCTCAATCAGGCGCTCCGCTTCTCAGACACAAGCCCCTGGAAATCACTGGCCCAGGTCGGCGCGATCTTCAACGCCTTCACCGCAGAAGATTACCAGAAAGTGGTCGGACTCTATAACACCGGCGCCTACAACACGCCCAACGAATCACGGGCCAAGCTCCTTCTCATCGTCGGTCACTCCTACCGCATCCTCGGCGATCTCGAATCAGCCTTGAGGCTTTACTCCATCGTTGAGGGCAAATTCTCCGACCAGAAGGAAGGCATCGAGGCCGGTTACCGGAAACTTCAGATTCTCCATCAGACCGGCGACAATCTCCTTCCCGAGTTCGCCGGACGCTTCGCGGAAAAACAACGCAAAGTCGATCCCGAAAGCTCATTCATCGACATGGCCTACCTCATGAAGGCGGAGTGGCATTTCAATCAGGCCGACACCTCCGCGAGCGGCCCCGGATCGGAGTTCGCGATCAAACATTACACCGACGCAGCGAACGCCTACAAGAAAGTGCGAGCCGACAAGATCGACGAGAAATACCTCGAAGCCCGCCTCTACAAGCAGGGTTGGTCGGAAATTGAATCCAACAACCGCCAGGACGGAATCCTGACACTGTCCCGTTTCATCCAGCGCTATCCGAACAGCAAACTGGCATCGTCCGCCCTCGCGAAACGCGCCATGGCCTATCAGGCGCAGGAAGACCACCAGTTCGCGCTCGGCGATTATCAGGATCTCGCAAAACGTTTCCCCGATGCTCCCGAAGCGGAATTTGCGATGCAGCAGATCGCTCTCATTCTGGCTCATGACCGGAAGATCCCCGAGATGATAGCCGCCTACGAAGCGCTCCTCGCGAAGTTTCCCGAAACCGACGGAGCCGGTGAAGCCCACTACTGGATCGGCGTTGGCAAGTTTGATCTCGAAGACTACAAAGCATCCGTCCCCGAGCTCAAGAAGGCACGGGAGATCGATCCCGACTACGACGACAGAGCGACCCTGCGCATGGTCATCGCACTCTACCAGCTTGAAGACGTCCCCGCCCTCGCTACGGAAACGAAACGCTACCTCGAGAAACCGGCTCCGGCGAAAGGTGAGAAGCGCTCCGTCCTCCCGCCGCAAATCATCGAATACCTCGGAAGAAAACTCGCCGCGGAAAAGAACTACAAGGACGCCGAGTATTTTCTCACCGCAATCGCCGACACCGAAAAGCCCAAGCAAACCTCGGCTTCAATCTGGCGCCTCCTCGCTGAATCCCGAATGGAGCTGAAGAAGCACCGGGAAGCGATCAACGCCTTCGACCAATACCTTCTCCAGACCGAGAAACCCAGCGAACGTGCATCCGCTTATCTCGAACGCGGCAAAGCCCAATACTGCCTGCGTGATTTCGACGCCTCCCGCCAAAGCGCCCAGGAAAGTCTCCGCTCCCAGAAAGAAGGCCGCACCAATGCCGAAGCCCGTCTCCTCCTCGGTGATGTCGCCGCCGCCAAGGGCGATCTTGAGCAGGGCCTGAAGGAATACCTCATCGTCAGCCAGATTTTCATGGACCCCGAAGTCACTCCGAAAGCGTTACTGAAAACCGTGAACGCCTACCGCTCGCTCGGTAATCAGGAAAAAGCCGAGCAACTCAATCAGGAGCTCACAACCAAGTTCCCGAACTTCAAGGCCCCCAAAAGCCTCGACCCCGAGTGCTGATAGGCGCGGTGGCAGTGAGCGCAATCAAAAGAGCCGGAGGCTCAAAAGAAATTAGCGCGGTGTGAAGCCTGGCGGAATGCCGCCCAGCGAAACGCCGGGAAATAAATTTCACCTTTAAAACCGGTCCTGAAGGGACCGCAGAACTCCCAAAAGACCCTACCTACTCAGCCGGCTCTTCCCCGGCCTCATCGGCCGCGGTTTCCTCATCCTTCTTCTCAGACAGCGAGACAGGCTTCACCTCAACGTCCTCCTCATCTCTGCTGATCGGCCAACGCTCGGGTTCGATCTGAATATGCTCGGGAGGACTGATTTTAATCACCGCGCCTTCGGCAAATTGATGTTCCATCGGAACAGGATCTGCACCGGATGTTTTTGAAATCAAAGGAACTGCGGTGAAAATCATCGTCGAATCCTGGAGCCGGTCGACGTTTAAAACCGCGGCGCACATCGCCGATTCCTCGACCCTGATAATCTGTCCGGGTGCGAGAACAAACTTCTCCGGAACCTCCTGAGTCGGAAGGGCCAGATCGAGAATCGCATCGGGAAAGGTCGTTGATTGCCCGCGAATCACGAGGCCCGAAGTGTAGACATCATCCTCACCCATTTTCTGGACCGAGATGACACGAAACTCACCCGAAAGATAGGTCACATCGCTTCTCTCCAAATAATTCTTGAGATAGTAACGCTTCAAAATCCCGTTGTAGGCAGCGAGCTGGGTTTTGTTGAAAGGATAGACCTGAGCATAGAGGTCCTTTGCCGAGTAAAACTTGCCGCGAGGCGCAGAGACCGGCGAAACGCCCGCAATCGGATCCAGCTTTTCCAACTTCGTGAGAAGACGATAATTCATGGGATGCTCCGGCTGACCGAAGACCCACATGCAAAAAGACCACGACGCAAAATTCAATCCGATCAGAACCGCAATCGCCGCGATCCAGAGAATCACATTGCCGCCCGAGTAGCGGCCGTCATCCTCCTCCCGTGCCTCCCGCGAAAACGGGGTTCCTTCTGATACGGTGTCCATGTCCTAAAGTGACAGCTAGTTGCCGCAAACTTCACCGTCCATCGTCGCAGGATCGTATTCGGGTTCCGCATCCGCCTTCGCCGGCTCGAATGAAGTCCCGCACCCACAGCTCCGCGCCGCATTGGGATTCTCAATCTTGAACCCCGAATCGTTCAACGAATCGACGTAGTCGAGCTGACAATGATCGAGATACTCACGGCTTCCCTGATCGACAAAAACCCGTGCGCCGTTCTTTTCGACCACCGCATCGCCCGGTTCCCCCTCCCCGACCTTCATCGCATACTGCATTCCGGCACAGCCGCCTTTTTCCACAAAAAGCCGCAAGCCGGCTTCCTCCGGGGAAAAACCTTTGTCCTGAAGCAGCGAAAGGAGATGTGTCGCGGCGGAGTCTGTCACTTGAATCATAATAAATTCTACGTTTCTACTCCTAATATACGGGCAGGCATCGAGATTCCCAAACGATTTCGAGTTGCTTTTGACGCCCCACCGTCCTCAGTAGTCTCTCCGCATTGTCATGGGAAAAATCAAACTCCTCCCCGAAGCCCTCGCCAGCCAGGTCGCCGCTGGCGAAGTAGTCGAACGCCCCGCCTCTGTTGTTAAAGAGCTCGTGGAAAACAGTATCGACGCCGGCGCCTCAAATATCGAAGTCCGCGTCCAGCGGGGCGGCATCGCCCTCATTCGCGTCACCGACGACGGCTGCGGCATGAACCGGGACGACGCGCTTATGTGCCTCGAACGGAACGCGACCTCCAAAATCCGGACAAAGGAAGATCTCGCCGCGATCTACACCCTCGGCTTTCGCGGCGAAGCAATACCCAGCATCGCGAGTGTTTCCAAATTTCGTCTCACGACCCGCGAACCCGACACCCTCACCGGAACCGAGATCATCATTCACGGCGGAAAAATCATCAGCGTGAAAGACTGCGGGGAATCGCCCGGCACACAGATCGAGGCGCGCTCCCTTTTCTACAACCTCCCCGCCCGCCGGAAATTCCTCCGCACCGAGAACACCGAATACTCGCATCTCGAACAGACCATCAAAACGCAGGCGATCGCGCACGAAAACATCCGTTTTTCGCTTGTCCGCAACGACCGCCTTGCCTTCCAGCTTCCCGCAACGACGAGCCTGCGCGAACGCATCGGAGGGCTCGTCGGAAACGATCTCGCAGGACGCCTCCTCGAAATCGAACCACACGAGCACAAAGGCGTTCGGGTTAAAGGTTTCATCGGGCCTCCCGGAATGGGCCGCAGCGACCGGAAACAGCAGCTCAGCTTTCTCAACGGACGCCCCGTCGAGGCCGCGATCATTACCCGCGCGCTCCGCGAAGGCTACCATACCGCACTCATGAAGGGGCAGTTTCCGGTAACGTTTCTCTTTATTGAAACCGATCCCACCGCCGTCGATGTCAACGTCCACCCCGCGAAACGCGAAGTGCGCTTCCACGATGGATTCGGGGTTCAGGATGCCATTGTCGGTGCGGTCCAAAGCACCCTGCGCGAGCGCATGACCCGTCCCGTTTCCGGCGTCGGCCTCACCGGGACCGACAAATTCAGGCCGACCGATCCCATCGTTGTTCAGGAAAATCTGATCCCTGAAAACGAGCAGCGTTCCCTCCGATCCGACTGGGGAGATCTCGGGCGAACCGCTTCCGATCCAGCGCCGGAGGAGCCCAAGCCGGAACTCTTCACGACCGCGGAAAGGAAGCGCTTTGAATCTGAAGCCGCTTCCGCTGAAGCACCATCCAACAGGGTTGAACCGACGACCCAAGAGGGTCAAGTCGAGAGCGAACCGGACGACCTGACAGGGTCAAGTCCGACACCCAACCCTGTTGACCGCGACTTTGAAGCGCACGACGCTGACGAAAAGCCAAAAGCTTCGGACTACAAACTGATTGGTGTCATCGGGAAGCTCTACGTCCTTCTCGAAAGCAAAGAGGGCCTCGTTCTCATGGATCAACACGCCGCTCACGAGCGGGTTCTTTTTGAGGAAATGAAGCGCCGCATGGAGACCGAAGGCGTTCCCAGTCAGCGACTTCTCACCCCCATCATGGTCGACCTCCCTCCGCGGGATTTTGATCTGATCTGCAAGAATCTCGATACCCTCGACAAGCTCGGACTCTCGGCGGAGCCTTTCGGAGGCAGCACCCTGAAAATCGACTCGCTTCCCAATTTCCTTAAAAGCGACGACCCGCAGACTTTTCTCGATGACGTCATCAACGAGATCCGCGCCGCGAGCGACAAGATGTCCGCGCTTCGCCTCGGCGAAGACATGATCGCGACAACCGTGTGTCGTCACGCCGTGAAAGCGAACGACCCGCTTCACAATCGCGAGCTGCAAAAACTTCTCGAAGACACTCTCGAATGCGACATGCCCTACTGCTGCCCGCACGGGAGGCCGACTCTGATTCAGATTACCTACGCCGAGCTCGATCGGAAGTTCGGACGGCGGACTTGAGTCTCCACTCCGGAATTTTTCGCTAATTCAGCTACGCGCCGATGGGTCGCAGATTCACCCGGGAGAGTTGACGGTTTGCCAAGCTTTCTGCGCCCCCTTCAGGGGCGATCATTTCACGACATTAATTCCGGTGGTTCCACCACCGGCTAGAGTTCTTACGAACCTCCGGTTCGGCCTCAATTTTAAATGTGACACTCACCTTAAACGCAGGAAAAGAGATCATTCCCTGTTTACGGAAGCCACCTCCGGAGATTCTACCTGCGCGTCATGAAAAACTTCAACCCGTCACCGCATCAAATTCAGAGCCGGAGGCTCGAGAGAAATTAGCGCGGTGTGGAGCACAGCGGAACGCCGGGGTCTTGGAACCTCAGATAAACACGGCCCTGAAGGGGCCGCAGAAGACATCCGAACCTCCGCTTCAGGCTCAGCTTAAAATTTGAAAATTCATCTATCCCTCGAAACCCTTCGACAAACCCGTCATCGTATCACATTTCACGCATTCCCAGTCTTGACCATGGGCGGGAATATCATCACCTTGGGCGGAGTTTATGAAATCCCTTCTCGCCTTTCTTTTCGCCGCCTTAACCTTTTCCGTCACCGCTGCGGAAAAGAACGTCATTTTCATCATCGCGGATGATGAATCCCCCACTCTCGGGTGCTATGGGGACCCGACCGCAAAGACTCCGGCGATCGATGCCATCGCCGCCGACGGAACGATTTTTCACAATGCCTTCGCGACGACGGCGAGTTGCTCAGCGAGCCGTTCTGTGGTGATGTCAGGACTTCACAATCACCGCAACGGACAGTACGGGCACCAGCACTCCTATCACAAATTTTCGTCCTACCACTCGGTTGTCAGCCTGGCGCTGCCCCGCGTCATGGCGAACGCCGGCTACCGCACCGGACACGTCGGTAAGTATCACGTTGCTCCCGAGCAGGTTTACCGCTTCGAAAACTACATGAAGGCGAACGGCCGCAACGCGGTCGAAATGGCGGAGAAATCAAAAGACTTCATCACCGCTGAATCGGACAAGCCATTCTTTCTCTACTTCGGCACCTCCGATCCTCACCGCGGTGGCGGCCTCGATCGCACCTCCGAACGGAAACTGAAGCCCAACCTGTTCGGCAATCTTCCTAACAAAGAAGCCTATCCCGGTGTCGAGGAAGTTTTCTACGATCCTTCGGACATTCCCATTCCCCACTTCCTTCCCGACACAGCCGACACCCGTGAGGAGTTGGTTCAGTATTATCAGAGCATCTCCCGCGTCGATCAGGGCGTTGCCAGATTGGTGAAGATCCTCAAAGAAGCCGACCTCTACGATAAAACGCTCATCGTCTTCACTGCCGACCACGGGATGGCTTTCGCCGGAGGAAAAACGACCGTTTACGAAGGCGGTCTCAAAGTGCCTTTCGTTGTCAGGAATCCCTACGAGGAAAATCGAGGTGTCGAAAGTGAAGCTCTCATCAGCCACATCGACATCACCCCGAGCCTGCTCGATTTTGCCGGAGGTCTCGATGCGGAGAAAAATGCGCCGAAAAAATTCGTCGCTTCCAAGAAATTCTGGAAAGACTTTCCCGAGGTGCAGAGAGACAGCCTCGGGCCGAATCTCACGCAGTATCACGGCAAATCATGGCTCTCGATTCTGGGCAAACCCGGGGCCGAACACTGGGACACCGCCTTTGCTTCCCACACCTTCCACGAGATCCAGATGTATTACCCGATGCGTGTCGTGCGGGACAAAGAATACAAGCTGATCTGGAACATTGCTCACGAGCTCCCCTACCCGTTTGCTTCAGATCTCTGGGCGGCGAGCAGCTTCCAGGCACAGTTTCAGGAATCACTCGATGCCCCCTACGGCCAGAAGTCCGTCGGCGAGTATATTCACCGGCCCGAGTTCGAACTCTTCAACATCGCCGAAGATCCCTACGAAGCGAAAAACCTCGCCTCCGATCCCGAATACCGTGACGTGCTCATCAAGTATCAGGAGAAGATGAAAACATTCCAGAAAGAGATGCAGGATCCCTGGATCATGAAGTGGGAGTATGAGTGAGGTGTGGAGAAGCAGAGTAGTAAAGTAGTAAAGAATCTGGAGAGAGAAGGAAGTAGAGAGTAGAAAGAATAAATTCAGAAGCCCTGATTAGCGTTCGATTAGCGCCCATCAGCGGTTTAGTCCCGAATCACACAATGACCCGTTTTATCCTTATTTTAATAGCTGCGATTGGCAGCATCACCTCCGCTTCCGCACAAACCATCTGGATTGGAACAGGTGGCAAAGGCGCTGAAGGGATTTACAAAACGACTCTGAATTCGGAGAACGGAAAGCTGAGTGATCCGGTTCTTGCCGCTGAGATTGCGGGCCCGGGTTTTCTTGCTCTCAACAAAGACAAAACGCTCCTCTATGCCGCCTGCGGTGTGGACAAGGGAAGCGTTGCGGCTTTTCGGATCAACGATGACGAATCTCTTGAGTTATTGAATACGGTTCCCACGGGCGACGGCGGAGCGGCGCACCTCTCTCTCGACAACGAGGGAAAAATTCTTTTCTCGGCCCAGTATGGAGGTGGCTCGGTCGCTGCCTATGCAATCAAGGACGACGGAAGCATCGGCGCGCAGACCGCTCTCATCAAACACACCGGAAGCGGCCCCGACGAATCCCGGCAGAAATCGCCGCACCCGCACTGGAGCGGCGTCAGCCCGGACAACCGCTTCCTCTTCATTCCTGACCTCGGCGCGGACAAAGTCTTCATTTACAAGATCGACCACGCCGCAAAAACAATCACCGCTCACGGTGCCGGTATCGCTGTTCCCGGAGGTGGTCCGCGCCACATGAAATTCGGCAAAGACGGCACGAAGATCTATCTTCTCAATGAAATGCTGCTCTCTGTGACCGTCTTCGATTACGACGTGGAGGCGGGAACAATGACTGCCTTGCAAACCATTGAAACCCTGCCCGAAGAGTTGAAAGAGATCCCCAACAAAGCGGCGGAAATCCGGGTGCACCCTTCGGGCAAATTTGTCTACGCCTCCAACCGCGGTCACGACTCCATCACCGCATTCGCCGTCGATTCTGAGAGCGGAGAACTTTCCTTCATCGAACGCGAGGCGATTCGCGGAAGCTGGCCGAGAAATTTCAATCTCAGCCCCGATGGGAAATGGCTCATCGCCGCCGGTCGATACTCAAACACGCTTTCGGTTTTCTCGGTCGACCAGGAATCGGGCGGCCTTCTCTTCAGCGGAAACATTGCCAATGTTCCCGCTCCGATCTGCCTCGAATTCTGATCAAATTCTTTCAGCCCCCCCCTCAAAGCGGTCGCGCCAATCCGAGCGCGATCTCACTGCCCATGGCTCTCTCGGGCTAAGTGGCTTGGCGTAATTGAGGGCACGAATCTACGCAACAAAAAGCAGCGCTCAGGGTATAATCTTATGAACACGCGCTGTTTTATGAAGATTCCCGTTCTTTTCACCGCCCTCATTTCGCTCTTTGCCCCGGCCCTGCAACTCTCCGCAAAAGACAATATTGAAGAGTCGGTTCACGGTATTTCGATCAAGGATGCCGCCGCCAAAATCGATGAGTTCGTGGCCGGGAAGTTGAAGGAGAACAAGATCGAGGCGAACGACGCGATCAACGACGAAACCTTCATCCGTCGCGCCTACCTCGATATCGCCGGGAGAATCCCGACAATCGAAGAAGCGGAAAATTTTCACGGCTCCACCTACGAGCGGAAACGTCAGCAGCTCATTCGCGATCTTCTCGAGAGCGAAGGCCATGTCAGCCACGAATATAACTTCTGGGCCGACATTTTGAGAATCAACGCGAGCCTCGGCACCGGTGCTCCTCAGGCGGAAGCAGCCTACCAGCTTTGGATCAAAGAGGCGATCGCGGAGAACAAGCCCTACGATGAAATGGTGTTTGATCTCGTTTCCGCCCGCGGAAAAGTCTGGGACAACGGAGCCGTCGGTTACTACATCCGCGACCGCGGCATGCCGCTCGACAATATGTCGAACACGGTTCGTGTTTTCCTCGGGACACGACTCGAATGCGCCCAGTGCCACAATCACCCTTTTGATGTCTGGACGCAGATGGACTACTTCCACATGGCTGCCTTTTCCTACGGAATGGACGCCCGCCGCTACGATTCACCAAACCGGAAAGCGATCGCGGAGTTCCAGAAAGAAGAGCGGGTTCAATACCACCAGAAGGCAGTGGAAAGAGAAGGGTTCCCCATGATCACGAACATGGCATCACTTGAGCGTTACACTTCGAATCCAAAGAAATACGAAAGATATCTGGAGCGCTACAAAATGACCGACAAGCAATTCCGCGCTGCGGCGAAGCGTTCAGTCGAAGCATTTGAATCCTACAATCACGACAGCCGCCAGATGCGGAATGCACTCAACGATCTCTACAATCCGCTTCGATACGTGCAAACGAATGAGACCACGAAAACACTGAAACTTCCGCACGACTATCAGTATGACGATGCGAAGCCCAATGACCCGGTAAAACCGGCAACGATGTTCGGTGCCGAGATTGATCTGGAGAACATCGATGACTCAACGATCGACGCGTATGCCGCGTGGATGACCTCCCCGGAGAATCCCACTTTCACGAGAGTGATTGCGAACCGCCTCTGGAAGCACGCCTTCGGCCACGGCGTCTTTGAACCGGTCGACGAACTGACTGAGCAAACCCCGATCTCAAACCCTGAGCTCCTCACCTATCTCGAAGAACTGATGCGCAACCTCGATTACGACATGCGCGCGTATCTTGAGATTCTTTACAACACGAAGACCTATCAGCGGGGTGCCAATTCCGGGGAACTCGTCATGGGAATGCCCTACTACTTTCAGGGACCGGTGCTTCGCCGCATGACCGCTGAGCAAATCTGGGACTCCATCGTCGCACTCGCTCTGCCCGAGGCGGATGATTACCGTCCCAGACTTAAGAGCCAGCTGTCCTCCGTCGAGAAGGTGAAGCGCATCTACTCCGCACTCGAAGAGCGCGATGAAGACAGCTACATCCAAATGGTGAAGGACGTCGCAAAGGCCTACGAAAGCGTGAAGCCGAAAGAGGAGAAAATCCGAGAGAAAATGTATGCCGCCCGCGAAGCGGAGGAGGAGGACCGCTACCGCGCCCTCAACAAAGAGCTCGGCGAGCTCCGCCGGGAAACCCGTAACATCATCTCGAATATCGGTTACAAAAATGTCGGTGAAAAAGTGGAGGAAGGAGAGCTCCTCCTCGCCATGGGAATGAGCGAGATGTCGCTCAGCATGGAGGATGGCGAGATGATGTCAGGAGGTAATGTCGAGAATGCCGTCCTCACGAAACTGCCGAAACCGGAAATGCCGAAATTTGAGAGAGAAGCACCACCCGAGGGGCTTGACCGCGCCCAGCTGAAAGCCTGGAACCGGCAGCAATCGACCCTCGAGAAAAACTGGCTGAGACAGAAGAAATCCGACTACAACGTCTACACCTCACTGGTTTCGCAAATGGCGAGAGCCTCCGAGCTGGAATCTCCCGCCCGACGAGGTCACTTCCTCCGCGAATTCGGTCAATCAGATCGCGAGGTCATCGAGAATGCCGCTCAGCATGCCTCGGTTCCGCAGGCTCTGAATCTCCTCAATGGAACCATCGTCGAAGCACTCACCAATGAATTCGCCGTCTTCGGAAACAGGATTCACAAAGCCGGAGATCCCGAAGAGAAGATCAGGATGATCTTCCAGGCGATGCTCACCCGCGAACCCACCGAAAAGGAAATGGCAATCGCGATGAGCGAACTCGAAGCAAACGGCGAAAGCGCCTACGAAGGAATCGTCTGGGCCTTGCTCAACACCCGTCAGTTCATTTTTGTCCAGTAACCGAAAATCAACCCCGTCGCAGAAGCCCTGACCTTTTACCTTTAACATTTAACCCTTCACGGCGCGCAGCGCCCCCGAATATGAAATCAGCATTCAAATCAGATGAATGGAGCCGCCGCCGCTTCATGGAAGGAACTGCCAAGTCTTTCCTCGGGGTCGGAGCCCTCGGTCTCACGAGCCGATCCAACGCCGCACTCGGACCGAACCTCGGACTCCCCGAGCGCGCCGGAGCAGCCAAACACATCATCTACCTCTACATGGCTGGCGGGATGACTCATCTCGATACCTTTGATACCAAGCCGGGGCACGAAAACCAGGGGCAAACCAAGACGATCAATACCAACGTCGATGGTCTCCAAATCTCCGAATATCTCCCCGCTCTCGCGAAGCATGGTGAGAAACTTACGATCGTCAATTCACTGACTTCAACCGCCGGCGCACACGATCAGGGCAACTACCTGATGCACACCAGCTACGATCAGCGCGCCACGATCCGCCACCCCGGAATCGGAGCCTGGGCATTGAAATATAAAGGCCGCATGAACCCGAATCTCCCCGGTTCCGTTTTTGTGGGGGGCAACAGCCGTATCAATGGTGGAGGTGGTTTCTTCGAACCTGAATTCGAGCCGCTCGCGATCAACGATCCCGCTTCCGGCCTGAAGAACTCCAAGCTTCGCGGCGTGAATCAGGAGACCTTCGACCACCGCCTCGAACTCGCCGGTAAATTCGACACTGACTTTCACGAGCGATACAACGTGAAGGAAGTGCGCGCCTACACTCAGATGTATGACGACGCCGTTCGCATCATGCAGAGCAAAGATTTACAGGCCTTCGATCTCAAGCAGGAAGACGAGATGACCCGCGAGCGCTACGGTGACAATTCATTCGGTCAGGGCTGTCTTCTCGCCCGCCGACTCATCGAACACGACGTTCGCGCCGTGGAAGTGAGCTACGGAGGCTGGGACATGCACAACAACGTCTTTGTCGAAGCCCCTGAAAAGTGCAGCATTCTCGACCAGGGAATGGGTGCCTTGCTCGACGATCTCGAGCGTCGAGGAAAGCTGGAAGATACCGTTGTCGTCCTGACCACGGAATTCGGACGGACCCCGCGCATCAACCAGAATGCCGGTCGCGATCACTTCCCGAAAGCATTCAGTTCGGTCCTCGTAGGAGGCGGCTTCAAAGGGGGAATCAAGTACGGTAAAACCGACGAAGGCGGTGAGAACGTCATCGAAAACGCCGTCAAGATTCCTGACTTCAATGCCACGATAGCCTACGCGATGGGCCTGCCCTTGGACCAGATTCTCTACAGCCCCAGCAAGCGTCCCTTCACCGTCGCCCACAAAGGAGCTCCGGTTCTGGATCTCTTTGCGTAAGCAGCAACATCAGCAGCATTTCTTATTTCGAAAAACCGGCAGTTTGCACTGCCGGTTTTTTTCGTATCAGTATCCCATGACCACTTCGTGGAAAAAAGAAATCATTGCCCTGACCGAACACCCGGCAGCGAAAGCAGGAAAAATCGACGCGTCGTTCTTCCCCCCCGTAACCGAGAACTCAATTCAAAGCTGGGAAAAAGAGAATGCCCGTGACATTCCCGGGGAAATACGCTCCTACCTTTGCCAGTCAGACGGGCTCGAAGCACAGCGCGGGGAGATCTGGCCGGTGCTTCCACTCGAACAATGGACTCTGATTGATGATGCCTGCGCCTGGGCTGAACCGGTGATCCGATTCGGCGAAACAGAGGAATACTTTTACCATGTCTCTCTCGGACATTCCCCCAGTATTTACCGCGCGGAGAAGTTCGGTTCAAAACTGCAATTTTCCGCCGCTACTTTCCGAAAATTTCTCGAGCTGATCTTCAGAGGAGACGGGTGATCCTACGCAATCACGAGAGTTGAGGAAACATCTTGCGCAAACGTTTGTTTTCTGACACGCTCACTATTCCAGCCCATGAGTTTTCATTGCCAAAAATACCCTTTCCTCGCCGCTGCCGCCCTGCTTCTGAGTTCCATTTTCGGGGTCAGCTGCAACCAAAGCACCGTGGAGGAATCCACCGATCCAACCGACGACAAGCCGGAGGTTGCGCTCATCATGAAGTCGCTCGCAAATGAGTTTTTCAAGACGATGGCGGATGGAGCGAAAAGTTACGAGGAAGAGAATCCTGATCGATTTTCACTGATCTCAAACGGGATCAAAAACGAAACCGACCTTGCTCAGCAAGTGGCGCTTGTCGAACAGATGGTGGCGAGAGGAGTCGATGCGATCGTAATCGCCCCCGCCGATTCAAAAGCGCTCGTTCCCGCTTTGAAGCGTGCTCAGGACGCCGGAATCACCGTCATCAATATCGATAACAAGCTCGACAGCGAAGTGCTTGAGAAAGCCGGAGCGACGATCCCATTCGTCGGTCCGGATAACCGCGAGGGAGCGAAGGCCGTCGGCGACGAGTTGGCGAAGTCGCTCGATTCCGGAGCCAAGGTCGCGATTATCGAAGGCGTTCCCACCGCTTTCAACGCCCAACAAAGGCGGGCCGGGTTTGAAGATGCCATGACCGCCGCAGGCGCGGAAGTGGTCGCCGTGCAGAGCGCTCAATGGGAAATGGACAAAGCGAACTCCGTCTCGTCCGCCATTCTAACTTCTCACCCTGATCTCGCCGCGATCCTTGCAAGTAACGACAGCATGGCGCTCGGAGCCGCCGCCGCAGTGAAAGCAGCGGGCAAAGTCGATCAGGTGAAAATCGTCGGGTTCGACAACATTTCCGCCGTTCAGACATTGATCAAAGAGGGACGAATCCTCGCAACAGCCGACCAGCACGGCGGCAAGCTCGCCATTTTCGGAATCGACGCCGCTCTGGAAATCATCAATGAAGGAGCTGCTCCGGCTGACCGGAAGACTCCCGTCGATCTCGTTACCAGGGCAGCACTCGGAAACTGAACACGAAACCGGAGCAGGAAGCGATGAGCAGCCGCACCAAACCAAATCTTCTCTCCCGTTACGGAGAATGGCTGGGGCTTTTTGCGGTCCTCATCGGCCTCGTCACTGTCTTCAGTCTCTTCAGTGATCGCTTTCTTTCGGCAGCTACTTTCAATCAGATCGCGAATCAGGTTCCGGCACTGGCGGTGATTGCGGTCGGGATGACCTTTGTCATCATCACTGCGGGAATCGATCTTTCCGTAGGTTCTGTGCTCGCCTTTGCCGGATCAATGTTAGGCCTCGCGATGGTTGACTGGTCCTGGCCTCTCCTCGCTGCATTGCCCCTCGCCATTTTGGCCGGAGCACTCTGCGGGTGGGCGAACGGTTGGGTCTCGGTCAGGTTTGCGGTCCCGAGTTTCATTGTCACGCTGGGTATGATGCAAATCGCCCGCGGCCTCGCCTACCTCGGAACCGATTCCCAAACCAAGTATATCGGCGCCCCCGTCGAATGGCTCGGCGCTCCCATTTCCGGGCTCGGAATCTCATGGGCTTTCCTCTTCGCCGTCGTTGTCGTCATCGTCGGGCAACTCGTCCTCCGCCGAACCGTCTTCGGTCGCTACGTTATGGTGATCGGAGCCAACGAAGAGGCCGCGACCTATTCCGGTGTCAATGTCAGGCCAATCAAAATCGCCGTTTTTGCCATTGCCGGTGCTCTCGCCGGACTCGGGGCCGCCTTTGACAGTTCGAAACTTGCCGCAGTCGATCCCAACGCAGGCACCGGGCTGGAACTCTCAGCGATCGCTGCCGTCGTCATTGGAGGAACCAGCCTCATGGGAGGTCGGGGTTCGGTCGTGGGGAGTTTCATTGGTGTTCTCATCATCGCCACCCTCAGCGCCGGTCTCGCCCAGCTCGGAGCAACGGAACCTGTCAAATTTCTCATTACCGGAATCGTCATTGTCGCTGCGGTTATCATCGACGCGTGGCGGGCGGGAAAATCGAAAAAATTTACTCCATGAAATACTACCTGATCCTCACTTCCATACTCTTCAGCTTCGGACTTGCCGGGGCGGAACCGGTTCGCATGATTTTCGATACCGACATGGGCAACGACATCGACGATGCCATGGCCCTCGCGATCATTCATCAGCTCGTGGAACGCGGAAACGTTGACCTCCTTTGTGTCACCTCGACAAAAGATCATCCGAAATCGGCCTCCTACATCGACGCCGTCAATACCTACTACGGTCACCCCGATATTCCTGTCGGAGCGGTGCGCAACGGAGCGACACCTGAAGAAGGTAGATTCAACGGAGTCGCTGATCGCACGGACGAGGATGGAAAACCACTCTACCCTCACGATCTTAAATCGGGGGTCGACGCACCGGAAGCCGTCTCTTTGATGCGCAAAACGCTGGCCTCGCAACCCGACGGTTCCGTCATGCTCGTTCAAGTGGGCTTCTTCACGAACTGCGCGCGCCTCCTCGAATCCAAGCCGGATGAGCATTCCGACCTCGACGGCAAAGCGCTGATTAAGAAAAAGGTGAAAGAATTTGTGATCATGGCGGGAGCGTTCCAGACGATTCGCTACAACTCGATTCACATCGAGTATAACGTGCTCAAAGACATTCCCGCCGCTCAGAAGGTCGCGGAAGAATGGCCCACGCCGGTGATTTGGAGCGGTTTCGAAATCGGAATCAACAGCGTCTACCCATGGAAGAGCATCATGGAGGATTACAATTACAACGCACAACACCTCATCAAAGAGAGCTATCTCGCCTACGTGCCGGAAAAACCGCACGACCGCCCCACCTGGGATCTGAGCTGCGTGCTTTACTCTGCCTTTCCCGATCGCGGCTACTTCGATCTCTCCCCGGTCGGAAACGTAACCGTCGATGATAAAGGAATCACCACCTTCACCACTAAAGGTAAGAACGAAGGCAAAAATGATCGCTACCTCCTCATGAACGATATCCAGGCGGCACGGATTGTTGAAGCCTACACCCACCTCTGCTCCCAGCCACCGACGGCCAAATGAAGTTTTTCGCCAGGCTCCTCGCAGCAATCACTCTCCTCTCTTCGGCTGGTTTTGCAGCCGAACCGGTAAAACTGATTTTCGATACAGACATGGCGAACGACTGCGATGACGCAGGCGCTCTTGCCGTTCTCAATGCCCTCGCCGACAAAGGTGAAGTAGAGATTCTCGCAATCACGACGAACCGCAACTGCCCCGGCAATGCCTCAGGCGCTGCCGCCGATGCGATCAACACCTGGTACGGCCGGCCCGACATTCCAATCGGATCTGACAAGGACGCCGCAAAGGTCAGCTGGAAAGCGCCCAGCAGTTTCACGCCGACGCTTCACAAGGACTTCCCGAACGATTCACCGACTGACGATCAACTCCCCGACGCACTCGACGTTTATCGCGAGGCCCTCCGTTCCCAACCTGACAAAAGCGTCGTCATCTGCAGCGTCGGAGCGCTCAGTAATCTCGAAGACCTCTGGCGTGCCGAGCCCGGTCTCGTAAAAGCGAAGGTCAAAGAACTCTTCATCATGGGCGGAGGTTTTCCCCGCACCATGAAGGGCGAAACCAATATCAAACTCGATCCCGCAGCAGCCGTCACAATCACCAACGAATGGCCCACTCCGATCGTCTGGCAGGGATTCGAAGTCGGTGCCGCGATGAGCAATGGGGCAGAGCTTCAGTCCTCACCTGAGGCGAATCCCGTTCGCCGCGCTTACGAACTGCGCCCCTTTCACGAACATCAGGCGATCACATTCGGGAAACCCAATCATGATCTCGCCACCGTTCTCCTCGCCGTTCGCGGTGTCGAGGATGAATACTGGACCGTTGGGAAACCTGGGCGCGTCGTCGTCGATTCTGATGGGAACACCCGCTGGGAAACGGACTACCCGAAAAAACACCGCTACGTCAAAATAAAAGGCCACGTAAACAAATTGGAGAAAATCCTCGGCGATCTCCTCATCGCCCCGCCTCAATCAGCCCAATGAACATTCGCACTGTTTTATCTCTCGCAGCCCTTGCCGGCTTTCATCTCTTCGCGACCGCAGCTGAGAATCCCAATGTCATTATCGTGATGACAGATGATCAGGGATACCCGGAACTTTCCGCCCACGGAAATCCCATTCTCGAAACGCCTCACATGGATACACTTCATGCCGGCAGTGTTCGACTCACTGATTTTCATGTCGCTCCGATGTGCACGCCGACGCGGGGACAATTGCTCACCGGAATCGATGCCGCGAAAAACGGGGCGATCAATGTCAGCGCCGGTCGCACCCTCCTCCGCCCCGAGCTCCCCACCATCGCCGACCTCTACAAAGAAGCCGGTTACCGCACCGGCCTCTTCGGAAAATGGCACCTCGGAGACAACTACCCCTTCCGCCCTGCCGACAGAGGCTTTGAAGAGACCCTCTGGTTCCCGTCATCACACATCAACTCCGTACCCGATGTCTGGAACAACGACTACTTTGACGACAGCTACACTCGCAACGGAACCCTGACAGAATACAAGGGCTACTGCACCGACGTCTTTTTCGATGAGGCGATCTCATGGATGAAAGAGAGAAAGGAAGCGAAGGAACCGTTTCTCACCTACCTGCCTACCAATGCGCCGCACTCCCCCTACTGGGTGCCTAAGGAATATTTCGAAGCGATGGAGAAGAAGGTCGCTGCGGCGGAAGCGGCGAGAGTGATCAAAGGCCGCCCCCCTCAGAAGCGAAGCGACCTCATCAAATACCTCGCGATGATCAAAAACATCGATGATAACATCGGGAGACTGGATCAGTTCCTCAAAGACTCCGGTCTATTCGAGAACACCATCCTCGTCTTCCTCACCGACAATGGCAGCACTCTAGCAGAAACCTATTATCCTGCAGGAATGCGGGGCAGAAAAACCCAACTGTGGGAAGGCGGCCATCGCGTCCCCTGTTTCATCCGCTGGCCTGAAGGTGAGCTGAAACACGGAACCGATCTCGATGGACTCACCGAAGTTCAGGATCTTCTCCCCACCCTTCTGGAACTTTCCGGAATTGAGACCGAAACGAATTTCGATGGCATCGACCTGGCTCCCTCCCTGCGCGGGGAGACTCCCGTTGACCCTGACCGTACCCTCATCATCAACTACAGCCGGATGCCTTTTGGCTACGAGTATCCGGCACCGGACTCCCCCTCCATCATGCGGCGCGAGATGGCCGGCGTCCTCTGGAAACGCTGGAGACTTCTCGAAGACAAAGAACTATACAACCTCGAAACTGATCCCCTTCAGCAAAAGAATGTTATCAACGCTCATGCTCTGGTTGCCGCCAAAATGCGCAAGTCCCTCGATCAGTGGTGGGATGAAGTCGGTGAAGAAGCGAACGAACCCCAGCGGGTCATCATCGGTCACGACGCGGAGAATCCCACTTTACTCACCGCCTGTGAATGGCTCGATGTTTTCGTTGATCAGCAAAGTCAGATCCGCAGAGCAACCTTGAAAAACAGCTATTGGGAACTCGATGTCGCGGAAGCAGGTGAATACGAATTTGAACTGCGCCGCTGGCCGCGGGACTCGGGGCTGGGCCTTCGCGACGGAGCGGAAGCCACTGAAGTCACCGACGGCCAACTCGAGAAAGGGGCGGCACTGGACATTGCCAAGGTGCGCATGAAAATCGGGCAGTTTCAAGCAAGGCGCCCTGTCCCGCCGGAAGCCGACCACATCACCTTCACAGGAAAACTGAATCCCGGTCCAAAACGACTCTATACCTGGTTCCTCGATTCGAATAACGAGGCGATCGTCGGAGCCTACTACGTTTACATCAAAAGGAAGTGAGGCGCTCGCATCCGGTTTTTTCCTGCACTCGTAACCCTTTGCGTTATGAGTGCAGAAGAACAACAAGAGGAACTCCAAAGTAAAGCGGCCGCCCTGCGGGCACGGGTCAACCAACTCCGCTCGACGGTGGAGGAACTCAATACCGCAGCAAAGCTCGATATGATCGGCAAGGTCGAGCAAATTGAAACGATGGTCTCCGCCCTTCAAAGAGATGCCGGGGAGCTCAGTTCCAACACGGGAGCTGACAGAAAGACGGTTAAGGAACTCTGTGCGGTAACCGACTCGAAGCTCACCTCCCTTGAACACGAGATCGAGGCACTTGCCCTCGGCAATCCAACAACGGTCTCCGCTGCTGTCGATGCCATCGTAAATATCGGTAGCAAAGAGTGATCTCGAAGCAGGGAGAAACCATTTCCTCTACTCAAAAAGCCGGTTCGTTTTCGACGATCCGGTTTTTTTATGTAAATCTATTGTTTTGTTGAATCGTTTTGCCGATAAAACGTCTATTTGCTAGACTCACGTCCCTACAAACCGCTGTTTGCTGTGATTACCACCGACTTAGAACTTTCAGAATTTGCCCCCATGATCGAGCGAAGGCTCGCGCAGGCAGCAGGATCGGTTACTCCCGATGAATTCAAAACGCTCCTCGGCGATCCGGGACGCGCCATGCTGCGCGCCACGATGGAGAGTGTCGGCGGCGATTCCACCTCGATATGGCTCGCTGATATAGCGGAAGACAATTTGATCGTGACGCATTCATCACCTGAAGAGTCGTTTATCGGGTGGAAGCAACCGGTTACCGAAGGCCTCATCAGCCTCGTCTTCGCTTCCGAGCAATCGCTCTGCGAGAACAAAGTCTATCAAAACGCTAATCATTCGAAGCGGGTCGACGACGCGATGGATCAGGTCACCTGCGCGCTGATTGCGACGCCCTTCTATTTCGGTGGAGCACTTCAGGGCGTTGTCAGCTGTGTCCAACTCAAGGACGGTCTCGCCGCCGAGGATCCCTCCGGATTTTCCGCGCGTCACCTCGCCCGGATTCGCAGACTCTCCACTGTCCTTGAACGTCTTGTAAACTACCGGCTTTTAACCACTCTGATCGGGCTTGAATTATGAGCGACCTCAGTGAATCGGTCATCGATTGGCCCAATCTGCGGCAGACCCGCGAAGCCCTCCAGGTGGGCGATGGTTCGGGGGTGCGCATCGCTGTCATCGATTCAGGTATCGAGGCCGATCACCCGCGACTGTCCTCGATGAACCTCGTCGAGTCGATCTCATTTGCTGAGGACGCCGGTCGCATCGTCATCGACGAGAAAGACCTGACGGATTCCTACGGTCACGGAACCGCGGTCGCGAGTATCATTCATGCAGTCGCTCCGCAAGCCGAAATCGGAAGCTTCCGGGTTATCGACGGCCGCAGCGTTTCCCGGACTCATTTGATCTGCGCGGGGGTAAACGAAGCAATCAATCGCGGATATCACATTCTCAACTGCAGCTTCGGTTGCAGAGGGCTTGCCAAATTTATTCTTCCCCACAAAGAATGGGCCGACCTGGCATGGCTCTCGGGAGTGCACGTCGTGGCCGCCTGCAGCAATGTCGACTCCAATGAAGCGGAGTGGCCGTCCCATTTCAGTTCTGTCATTGGCGTCGATCTTGCGGACACCAGTGACGACTCTATTTACCACCGCAAAAACCACATGGCCAGCTTCTCAGCACGCGGCGAAAATATCGAAGTGGCCTGGACCGGAGGCGGCGTCCAGACACAGACCGGAACCAGTTTCGCCGCTCCCCGGGTCACGGGAATGATGGCGCGTATCCTTTCGCGATTTCCTGACACGTCCCCCGCTCTGATGCTTCATCTTCTCGCCGAAGTATCCGAACCATGGCGCTCCGAACTCGACGCCGACTGGTAAACCGATTCCCCTCCCGAAAACAACAAACGAAAACAACAACCGGAACCGACAAACAAAACCACATCTGAACTATGACTACGACCGCTACATTTCTAGGACCTGTAAATGAACTGCCACCCGAGGGCTCTGATTTTGAGATGAATCAGAAATCGCCCATGGACTGCTGCGCGGCACTGTTCTCAAATTCAGGCATCGCGTTTGATGTGTCACGGGACGGGGTCCTCGTTCAGTCCAATCCGCAGGAGGCTGAGCTGTTTCAACGGTTCAACATCGAAATGAACGAGGCGAACGAGCCGGAACTGGATTGGAGCGACTCTGCCATTGAGATCCAACTCCAGGGTCTCTTCCCGGACGCTTCAGCGTTCAAGACACTTTCGGACGCCTCGGAGCCGGAAGATTACGTGAGACGTTTTCTCGAGGTGTTAGGATCTTCTCTCGACGATCCGGCAATGAAGCACGAAGGGGCAACTGTTCCACTGATTCGCTGGCAGGCAGGTGAAGATCAGGAGTCAGCGCAAATTCAACTCCTCGGTCTCCTTCTCGCCGACGAATCTCAGTTTGAGTCGTTTTGTCAGGCAAACAAGGATCAGGTCGGCCTGATTTTTGAAGATGCCGAAATCCAGGCACACGGGCTTCGCGAAACCGTCACAGTATTGGCACTCCTCGCGGTCACCCTCGGCTCCACCACCAGCGCCGAGGCAGGACTCTTCAAAAAGCTGAAAGCGAAAAAGCAGGCTGCGAAGATGCAGCAGATCGCCTATCAGAACTACATTCAACAGGCCCAGGCTCCGGTGCAGCAAACTCAGCAAACCGGCTGGAAGGACGTTCACAACGACGCCTACTTCAATCACGCTCTCCTCGAAGCCGGTAAAGACGGCGAGAAAAAAGTCATCGTTGATATCGGCCGCCAGCGTGCCGTTCTTCTGATCGACAATCAGATCGCGATCGACACCGCCGTCTCCACCGCCCGGTCAGGAAAAGAGACGCCGCGCGGCACCTTTAAGATCACTCAGCGCGTCGAGTCCGGAAAAACCTCGACGATCTACGGTTGCTCACTCCCGTACTGGCAGCGCCTTGACCAATCAGCTATCGGCCTCCACGTGGGAGACCTTCCGGGTTACGCTGCATCGGCCGGTTGTATCCGTTTACCTCACAGCGTTGCTCCAATCCTCTTTGCCAATACCGCCAGCGGTATCGAGGTGGAAGTGGTCGATCACTGGGACCAGCAGGAACTTCAGCAGGGATTTCAATCTCAGGATGTGCTCGTCGCTCAAGTCGATTCGACAAGCAGTCAGCAGGCGAACTGATCGCCTCACATCTTCTGAAACTCAACCCTGTCGGGTCACTGACCTGACAGGGTTGGATCGATGAAAAAAGCCGGCTCCCTCCCGCTACGGCCGCGTGCGACCTGCCTTGATGATCTCAGCGAGCCGGGCTTTCATCTTCCCGGCGACTTCGAGGTTGGACTCAAGCACATCAGTCTCCTCCCCGGGATCTAACTTGAGATCAAAAAGCTGAAACTGAGGCACCGCAACGTTATCCAGCTTTTGCTCCACAACGGTATTACGGGCCTTTTTCTTATCGTGCCTGACGAGCTTCCAATCACCTGAGCGGAAACCGAAATTTCCTTTACCACCGTTGTCCTGCTGAACAAATTCACTGCGTCCTTTCGCTCCGGCTTTGCCGAACATTGCACCGGAGACATCGAAGGTATCGAGCGCAGCGTCTTTTGGAATTTCCGCTTCGGTGAGAGCGGCGAGGCTCCCGTAAATATCGATTGTCGAAACAACCTCGTCGGAGACACCGGGTTTGATCGTCCCTTTCCATCGAGTGATAAAAGGTGTCCTCGTGCCCCCCTCGTAAACGCTGTATTTACCTCCGGTAAATGGACCTGCCGCACGGTGGTCCTTCAATTTTTCCAACGCTTCATCGGCATAGCCGTCATCCATAACAGGGCCATTGTCGGAGCAGAAAATGACGAGGGTGTCATCAGCGATTTCAAGGCGATCCAACGTTTTCATCAATTCACCGACACACCAGTCGAGCTGGACAATCGAGTCAGCACGAAATCCGAGTGGCGTCGCTCCCTGAAACCGCTCGTGCGGAATACGGGGAACGTGAAGATCATGTGAGGCGAAGAAAAGGAAGAACGGTTCGTCTTTATTTTTCTCGATCCAGGCATTGGACTGCTCGACCCATTTGTCAGCGAGGTCCTCGTCGCGGAAGCGGGCAGCATGACCGCCCGTGTAAAACCCGATCCGGCTGATGCCATTATGAATTGTGGCATTGTGGCCGTGAGTCCAATCCATCTTCAGCGTGTCGCGGTGGGTGATACCGGTAGGGTGATCGTCGTCTGGCTTTTTCATCCCCACCCAGAGTGGGTCGGCGGGATCGAGATTGAGAACGCGATGATTCTCAACATAGACCTGGGGAACACGGTCATTGGTCGTCGGCAGAAGAAAGGAATAGTCGAAGCCGATTTCAAGTGGCCCCGGCTTGAGATCAGCATTCCACTGAGGCCCCTCTTCACCACCCAATCCGAGGTGCCATTTCCCCACCACAGCGGTTTGGTACCCCACCGACTGAAACATGTCTGCGATCGTATGGGTTTCATGCGGAATGATCAGCGGGCTGCTCGGAGGAGCGATCCCGGTCCCCTTTTCGCGAAACGCGTAAGTACCCGTGAGAAACGAATAGCGCGTCGGCGTGCAGGTTGAGGCCGAGCAATACCCGTTCGTAAATCGCTGCCCCTCTGCGGCGAGCTGATCAATATTCGGAGTCTCGAACTGGTTCGCCCCGTAGCAGGAAAGGTCACCGTATCCCATGTCGTCCGCCATGATGACGATGACATTGGGCTTCGTCGTTTCCGCCTCAGCGTGAACAAAAAACGACAGAACGACAAGGGGGAGGAGGCTTCTCATTTTCATAGCGGAAATGAGACTAGGATAAGTAGCCGCTAATTACAGCTATTTTTTCACCCCGAAAAACTGCACCGCATCCGCGTCCGAGTAACGGTAGCCGGTTCCGAACGGAAGTGGTTTCGCGACACCTGATTGATAGATCTCGCGCAACCGTGGCTGGTCGTATTCAGAAAACATCTCAATTGGACCGGTGTAGTTGCCGTAGTAGGAAACATTGTAGTAAAGCTCGAGGAAATCGGCAGGAATGCCGGAAGCATCCTCAAGAATATAATCGAGATCGCCCACGAGAAAGTTCCGGATATTGCTGAAATCCTCGGTATGCATCAGAAACGAAGCCGCCTTCAAATAGCCGACTCCTCCGGGGCGGGAATCGAGAAAATTCTTGAATGAACTTCCAGGCTTGAAGCCGGCATTCGATAAATCGGTTTTGAAGAAATAGAGATTCTGTTCCGGTGCTGCAGCGCCACCGGCAGTCGCCCGCAAGCGGAGCCAGAGGCCCGTGCCATCCGCAGCGGAAGCTTTCACGACCCCGCCGTCCGCCCCGAGAGTGACATACCCTGCTTCAAGAACATCGTGACCGGTCATCGCCGCGAAATAGAGCAGAATGGGAAAGACCCCGTTGACGCCCTCGCCTTCGAAATCCGTTCTCATGTCTTTGGTGATGAAGAAGCTGCGCCGGGAGATATCCCGCAGCGTAAAATTGAGATGCTTCAAATACTCCCCGACCTGCGCTTCGTTCATCGTCGAGAAATCGGGAACCGCTCCCAGCGGCTCCATCCCCACGAGAATATACTCTGGAACCCCCGGAAACATCGTCGCGGCATGGACGAAGTCCGGACCACCGAACATATACTTCATCACCGTGGGCCGGCCGATTCTCGGACGAATTTCCGTGCGCGACCATTCGTCGATTTGCTTGAGACGGGAATCCCTCCACGTCTTGGTGAGAGCTCTCGTTTCAGCGTAATGCTGATTCACTGAAGGCAGCGCCATAAGGCCTTCGAGCGGATTCCCCGGTGATAAAGGAAGTCCTGCAAAAAGCCGTGCGATATCGTTATAAGAGACCTTTTGCTGCGCCGCCCCCTCTTGCGGGGAAAAAGTCAGAAAAACAGCTAACAACAGAGCAATACGCTTCAATTTCAAAATCTGATAAATCATCACTAACTAATACGATTCGAAACGAAATTCCTTTCTCCCTTTATTCCAAATTTTTTCGGCATCTCGAAGGTTTTTGCCTCGAAAAGAAAGTCCACCGTGACAACCACGCTCCAGGCGATTTTCCCCGACTCTCAGAAATCCCAAAGGCGCACCGTCTTCGCCTCACCCGGCCTCGTCCACTGAATCAGGCGAATCGAGTCGATTCTTACTTCGCCTTCAATCTGAGCGGGATCAATCCGAAGCGAAGTAAGCCGGTCATCTCCGGGATTGAAATCGGCCCGCCAAACACCGAACGAAACCCGGGGAACCACGAGAAGCCGATCGGGACCGAACCCGGGATGCGCCTTCGTTGCCCAATACAGCGCAACCCCCGAGTCATTCTCCTGCCGCATTGTGATCTCCACCGACAGCTTTCCCTTTGCGGGTCCAAAATCGGCCGTTTTAATAAAAGGATCTTTGGCAATGGCCTTCACGAGGAGAAAGTCGTCAACTTCTTCCAAGGTGGCATTTTTGTTCACTTCCCACCCATCAGCGGACGGTCGGTATCGAGGATTCGGAACGGGAACGAGCGACGCGGTCTCCTCGAGATGACGCGAAATCCCTTCGTTCAGTTCCGCCACCAGCTCAGGCTTCTCTTCAGAGAGATCCGTCATCTCGCCTGGATCGTCATTCAAATTGACCAATCTCAAACGGTCAGCCTGATTATACCCATCGGCATAAAAGCGGGTCAGCTTCCACGGTCCGCGCCGAACCGAAGTTCCGCCCTCCGTTCCTGTAGCGGGGGGACTGTGGGGAAAGTGAAAGTACAGTTCGCGATCCGAAGCAATATCCTCCCTGCCAAGAAACGCCGGCAGCAGATTCGTTCCATCCACGACCTGCCCGGGAGCGCTTGGTGCGGCAGCAGCGGCGAGCGCTGTGGGAAACAGATCGATCGAACTAACCAGTCCGGGATTCACCGCCCCCGCCTGAATCCTCTTCGGCCAGGCCGCGATGAAAGGAACCCGCTGACCGCCTTCGTTGATATTCCCTTTCCCGTTTCGTAAGGGATGATTGTTAGTCGCGATTTCGTTGGCCGCGTAGTTGTATTCGTTGCCCCCGTTATCCGAGGTAAAGACCACGAGCGTGTTTTCGCTGAGGCCGAGCCTGTCGAGCGTTTCCATGACCCGCCCGACATTATCATCGAGCGTCTCGATCATCGCCGCCATGACCGGATTTTTCCGCGGCGCATTGAAAGGGAGGCCTTTCGCTTTCTCTACAATTTTCACCATCCAGTTTGGCTGTCATTCATTTGGTCAACGAACCGGGTCACACCAGATTTTCCATAAACACGGCCCCCCCCTTTTTGCTTTCTCTTCCAGCCATTTGATCGACTCCGTCGTGATGACATCGTCGATATGCGAGCCTTCGGGCGATTTCGGAATCGTCTCAATCGGCCATGGCGCAAAGAATCCGCCGGGAGGGCCGGGGTGCTCGCGTCCACCGATGACGAGGTCGAATCCCTGCTGATCGGGAAAATAGGGAGCACGACCGAGATGCCACTTCCCGACAAAGGCGGACTGATAACCGACTTTCTTGAGGCGCTCAGGAATCGTTTCGTAGAAATTGGGAAAGCGGGTTCGCGTTCCCGGCTCGACCGCCACCTGAGTCGGCTTGGCAGTGGCAGCTACCGTTGGATCGAGGACCACTGCGGGAACATGGCACGCCGGCGTGGTGAGACGAATCCGCCCCGGATATTGTCCTGTCAGGATACTGGCCCGCGTTGGTGAGCACAGGGGGCTCGCAGCGTAGGCATTGGTGAATTTCATTCCCCGCTTCGCGAGAGCCGCGATATTCGGGGTCTCGTAAAAATCCTCATTGGGATCCAGATACGGCGTCGTGTCCGACCAACCAAGGTCATCCGCGACGAGGTAGACGATGTTTGGCTTTGCGGGAGGTCTTACCTCTCTAACCTCAGTAGCCTCTTTCGAATAGTAGGCGGATGCGATCTCGTCATACTCAGATTCGCGATCGGTTCCGATCGCCTTGTAAACATCCCATCCGAGTTTGTGGTTCCCGTGCTCATCAATGATCCCGACGCGAAGCCCACCTTCCTGATCGGGCATGTCCTGATACCGGTGAAGGTGATAAGCTTCCACGGTCTTCAAATGCGGGAGCTTCCGGAAGGCGTATAAAAGTCCAGCCGCCTGGCGTTTCTGATCCTCCTCGCTGAGAGTCGGAGAGTTGAATCCCTGCTCGGAAAAGAGAATCGCTCTCTCCTCTTCACCTCTGAACCGGAAGCGCTCCTGTGCGAGGAAAGCTGGAAGCACCTCCATATTTTTAGGTGTAATGTAGGGAGTTTCAAAATCCAGCGTAACCTCCTCATCATCCCACGTATCGGGGTCGCGCAAATTCCTCGGGTAAGGGTGATAAGCGATGCCCCACTCGAAATCCCCTTCCGCTTTTGTGATTTCAGAAAACAGCTCCACCATTTCCCGAACCGTGTAAGCGCCCTTGCCGAGACTCGGCTTCGTCCAGTGGTGAGTCAGGGAGATGAACGTTCGTGCATGAGGATCAAAGAGCCGCGTCGTCGTGAAAACGGTGCGCATCGACCGGACGTAGGTTTCGAGGTAACGCGCGAGCGGCTGGTCGCCCATATTCGTCCAGGTGCCCGCCTGATCGATTTCATTATGGACCACCCAGTTACTCACTCGCGCCTCCGGTTTCGAAAAAGTCCCGGCGAGGTAGTAGATTCCCGCACGGTAAAGCTGAGCCCCGGCCTCTGTCGCGAGGTTGGGCATCGCAAAGGTGCCGCGGGTCTCCGCTTCAGGATGCGTCATCGTTTGCCCCTTCTGATTTCCCACCAGAAGTATACAGGTGACGATGACATTCTTTTCACAGAGATTTTTGATCGTCGCGATTTTCCCCGCCATGAACTGCGGATTGATGAAATAGATTTTCCCTTCAAACGGAAACGGCGTAAAGCCGGGGCGCTTCGTTTCTGAAATCATCGCATTGAGAACCACATTCATCGTCGCGTGAGAAATCCCCAGATCGAAAATCTCGTGGTTGGGCCCGCCAATATGCGGAACCCCGCCGAGTCCCTTTTGATGAGTCGCTTTCAATTCAGGCAAGTCGCGGGCAATCCCCTCTGCGACCGTATCAGCCCACCGGGAGAGTGAGGCAGGTTTTCCATTCGGCTTGTCCAGTCGCCAACGCGAGAGGGCACGATCCACTTTTCCGTCAGGGGAAAATCGCTTCACGATTGTTTTGAACTCACCCTTCACTCCCGTGGAAAGCGGTGCCTCTGAAGCCGCCAGATGCGAAGCCTCGTTTACCCGAAGCTCAACCAGCGAAGCGCCGTCACCGGCGTTTCCGGAAATACGAATTCGCTCCTTCTCAATCACCACCGAGGTGATCTCGTTCGGATACCAGTCGCGGAGATACTGCAAATAGGCCTCCGCATCGTCCGCTTTGGCTTGTTCCCGCTCCACTTTCGTCGCTTTCAAGGTCTTCTCCTCTTCGGTCGGTTGGCGCACCTTCACATTCCTGATCTGAAACGAATCACCAACCTTACCGCTCAACGAAAAATGAAAGCGCATCTTCGGATCCCCTTGCGGCGGGGCCGGATTCCCCTCGGAGATATCAAGCGCGAACGGCTGCCACGTCTCCGCGAGAGGAAGCTCTTTTACATCCGACTGCGTCATGCCGCCATCCGTCTGCCGGTATTTCAGCGAAAGATTCTTCATCCCCGAAGGAGAGAAATACTCGAACGCTAAAACAGTGTGCTTGTTAGGATCAAAGTCAGTTCGCACCGGCCCGGTCCAGAAATGAGGACCGGGACCATTGATCGTCAGCTCCCGAACACCTTCGGAAACGGGTTTCACCTCAACGCCGCGAAACGGGCCAAGCACAAGCGGAACCTCGGCATGGGTGATGCAGGAGAAGCAGAACAAAAAGAGGAAAAGGAAGAGTAGTTTTCGCATCATTTTAGAGACGGGGTTTAGCTGGCTTGATCGGCGCGGCCCATGCGTTAGCCCCTTTCAGCTTAATCGTCCGCTTAAAAACTTTCGTCCCGCAGGTCGCATAGAGAGTCTTCCCATCGAAGGCGAGGTTCGACGGATGCCTTTCGCCGAAGGGTGTCGGAACAATGAGATGAACCCGTCCAGGCTGATCACAAATCTGAATTCCCATCTGAGTGGCGACGAAGAGCCACCCCTCCTCAGTCACTGCCATTCCATCAGCCTGACTTTTCACATCGACCGAGGCCGGCGGGAGGTGGAGATGATAATACGGCTGTGCGTAGACAAGTGTTCCATCCCCCTTGCGCTGAGCCGACCAAACGAACCGGCCCGAAAAATCCGCAGCGTAAACCAACGATTGATCCGTCGAGAGAACTACACCGTTAACGCCGGAAAAATCATCGAAGGCGACCTTCGGCTTCTCACCGGGAGCCATCACCCAAATTGTTTTTGATCGTGGCTCCGAAAAGTAGACCGTTCCATCATGCGCCACGACAACGTCGTTCGGTTTCACGTTTTCAGCGTGAACCGTCATTTCACCCGAATCGATATTCCACGAAACGAGGCGCCCCGGCTCACGCTGGCAGCCATAGAGCGTCTTTCCATCAGGAGCAAAGGCGAGACCGTTGGTGCCTCCGGTGTCTTCCTTTAAAAGAGAAACCTCACCATCCGCAGCGACGCGCCAGATTTTACTGCTCTGCAGATCAGTAAAAAAGAGATCACCGTGAGGACTCACCGCAGGCCCTTCTGTGAACTCGTGCCCCTCACTAACCAACTCCCAATCTTCACCTTCAATGAGAAATTCATTCGCTTTGCTTTGTGATTTGTCGGGATGCGTTTTGACCTCCGGGGAATCTTCCCATCCTTCCCAGAGCCAGCGCATCACGTCAGGAAAAATCGCATTTCCATGCTTGCGATTGTGCCCGCCTTTTCCCCACTCGTGATTGACCTCGTAACCGGCCCACTGAAACGAGGCGAGCATGTCCTGATTCGCGACCCACCAACTGCCGCAATAGAGATTGTTATCATTGCTCCCGTCCTGCAAAAAGATCCGCAGGGGTTTCGGCTCCATCTTCCGGACCAGAACCGGCAGTTCATTCCCTCCCCGCAAACCCACGTAGGTTCCGACCGTGGTGAAGACGCGGCGAAACTGATCAGGTCGTTCCCACGCCGCCTGGAAGGCAGCGATTCCACCCGAGCTCGATCCGCAAAGCGCCCGCAAATTGGGATCAGCCGTGACCTTGAGATCCTTCAGCGCCACCGGCATGATTTCCTCCAGCAAAAACCGGGCGTAGCGACCATCGGCCGCATCGTATTCGAAGGAACGATTATACCGCGGGAGCGAGTTTTCATTCAACGCCGGAACCACTCCGGGATTGATGAAAAGCCCAATCGTCACCGGCATTTCTCCTTTGTGAATGAGATTATCGAACGCAACCGGGACCGTCTTCGCATAGCTCATCCCATCCTGGAAAACCATCAGTGCCGCAGGCGCCTTTCCGTCATACTGGGCAGGCACATATACCGCGTAGTCACGACTCGTTCCGGGATAGATCTCGCTCTGATCAAAGACACCTTTGGTGACAACGCCCGCAGGAACCCCATCCTGTTTTTTCATATCCGGGTGAACCGGATAAACCTCCTCCTGCGCTGATAGAACGGTGAGCCACAAAGAGGCCACGAGACAAAAGTATTTCATCCCCAATTCAAAGCGATCCAGCGATAAAACGAAAGGGGCGCTTACGAGTAATAATGTATCTCCAGCGGCTCAGAACATTCCTTCAAGAGCGCAAAAAGCTCCGAAAGTATCCATCCCGCTCCGTGCAATCGGAGACTCCCCGCCATCCAGCAGGCTGTCAGGTGCCTCGACACCCGTTGTGAACTTATCACTTCTTATTTCGCAATTCGATATGAACCCGAATCCCCGCTTCATTCTCTTTCAATTGAGAGGGACCACCAACTGACGCCAGCGGATCCCGACTGCCTTTGATCAAATAATCGATTTCGCTAAATCTGGGCGCTGAATCCGAAGATATCCCCATAATGGTCGAATACTCTTCAAACACGTCTTCAAAGCTTGAAGAACTACTATGCTCTCCCGCGAGAACGGTCGTTGTAAGCTTACCGCCCTCTCTCCTGACAAAAAACTTCACAACGCTTCCTCCCTTAACCGCCCCCACCATCCCTGACTTGATCGGTTTTGAGCCATCACCGAATTCGATAACTGCCCCTGCGTAGTAGATGTCATCTTCCGTTCCTGGAAGAGTCATCGTTGTCCATGAAACACCCAGAGCGCGAGCCAACTCCTCCGCCGAAAGCGCTGGCTCATCCGCAGAAACGAGGACAGGCTGAACGACCAGCATGAGCGAGAGCAGAAAACAGCGAAGAATTACGTTCATGCCATTTTCTATCGATTTGAGATTATGAATGCAAAGAAAAACAAGGCGCATTGTCTCAGTTAATAATTCATATCTCAACTTTCCAACCCGTCTCAGTCTTCCTCTTACAGGTTGCGATATCGGGGTCGAGTGACGAACATTACCACCTTTTATGTTTCGTCTCCCCCCTTCACGATACGAAGAGTTCCCACCCCCCCCTGTCAACTCATGCGCCTAACCCTGTTGACTCTTGCCGGGCTTATTTTCTATTCATTTACCCACCCTCTCATGGCCCAAACCGATCCACCCACCTCTCACGCTGACGAAAACGACCACCTCATCTGGATGGAGGAAGTCGAAGGCGAACGCGCCCTCGAGTGGGTTCGCACCCAAAACGAACGAACCCTTTCCGACCTGCAATCTGATCACCGCTACGAGGATTTTGAGAACGAGGCCAAAGAGGTTCTCACCTCAAAGGAACGCATTCCCTATGGTCGAATCCGCGGCGGCCAGGTCTACAATTTCTGGCAGGACGAAACCAACGTCCGCGGTCTCTGGCGCCGCACCTCCGAAGCGAGCTACGCGACTGATGAACCCGAATGGGAAACCCTCGTCGACTTCGACGAACTCGCTGAAAGGGAAGGAAAGAACTGGGTTTTCAAAGGCTCCTCCACCTTCCACGACAAAACAACGAACCGCTACCACACCCTCGTTTCACTCTCCGACGGTGGCAAAGACGCCGTCATCAAGCGGGAATTCGACATTGAGAAAAAGCAGTTCCTCGAAGAAGGCTTCACAACCCCCGAGGCAAAACAGAACGTCGACTGGATTGGGCCTGACACCTTGCTAATCGGAACCGACTGGGGTGAGGGCTCACTGACTGATTCGGGCTACCCCCGCATCCTCAAAAAATGGAAGCGCGGCACCCCGCTCTCGGAGGCGAAAGCCGTGATCGAAGTCGACAAAAGCAACGTAGCCGTTTCGCCCTTCACACTCGAACTGGAAGACGGGACAATTCTCGCACACGCGGACCAATCAGACACCTTTTTCACGACGACTCACTGGTGGCTTCCCGATGACGGCTCCGCGCCCGTGAAATACCCGGTTCCCCCGAAATCGGAATTCGAAGGGCTTTATCAGGATCAGCTCCTCATATCGCTGCAGGAAGACTGGACACCCGAAGGACAGGAAACAGCTTTCAAAACCGGCGACCTCGTGTCCTTCGCGATCCAACCTTTTCTCGAATCAAAATCACTTCCCACTGTCGAACTCGTCTTCCGCCCCGACGAAAGGCAGGCCGTGGACCAGGTCGTGATCGCGAGAGGCTGCGTCCTCCTTGTCATCAACGAGGACGTTGTCGGGAAAAGTTTGCGAGTCGAGCGCAGCGGAGACAGCTGGGTCAGCGAGTCGATCCCCTTACCCGGAAAAGGACAACCCGGGATTGTCTTCGCCGATGAGGAAGAGACAACCGTATTTTTCAACTACGAAGACTTTCTCACTCCCGGTTCACTGCTCCAATACAACAGCACCACGAAGGATCTCACGCCCCTGAAAAGCCTTCCTCCAAAGTTCGACACTACAGGGCTCGTCGTGAAACAGCATTTCACCGCATCCAAAGACGGAACACAGGTTCCCTATTTTGTGATTCACCGGGATGACATCACCTTTGACGGAACCACTCCCACACTCCTCTACGCCTACGGAGGATTCCAAATTTCGCTGCAGCCCGGCTACAGCGGCACGATTGGAAAACTCTGGTTGGAAAATGGTGGCGCCTACGTTCTCGCCAATATTCGCGGCGGCGGCGAATACGGTCCGGCGTGGCATCAGGCAGGCCTGAAACTGAACCGTCAGCGAATTTACGACGACTTCATTGCGGTCGGAGAAGCACTCGTTGAATCTAAACTAACATCACCGGAACATCTCGGGATCATGGGCGGATCGAATGGAGGTCTCCTCATGGGAGTGATGCTGAATCAGCGCCCCGACCTCTGGAATGCCGTCGTCGTGCAAGTCCCGCTCCTCGACATGCTGCGTTACCACACTCTTCTCGCCGGGGCTTCATGGGTCGACGAATACGGTTCACCCGAAGTGCCCGAAGAGCGCGCCTTTCTCGAAACGATATCGCCCTTTCACAACTTCAAGGCGGAGAAAGAATATCCGGTTCCCTTCTTCGTCACCTCAACGAAAGACGATCGCGTTCACCCCGGTCATGCACGAAAGTTGGCGAAGCTTTTCGAGGAATCAAACAAACCTTTTTTCTACTACGAAAACATCGACGGAGGCCACTCCGCCGCCGCCAACCAAACCGAGCGAGCGAAACGCACCGCACTCGAATATGTGTATCTGACACGGCAGCTGATGGGAGAATCGGAGAAGAAGTGAATTCGAGCGATCTCAACGAAGGGCCACGCACCAGTTAAGGCCCCAATAGCGCCTTCTTCGACTCCAGAACCTTCATCAACTCCACTCGCATCGCTTTCGCCTTCGGATCCTCCGCCAGATTCGTGAACTGACCGGGATCGGCTTTCATGTCGTAGAGTTCTTCGCCGCCCCTGGTATATTTGAAAAAGGCCCAGTCTGCGGTCCGAACGGCGTGTCCTTTCTTTTTATCCAAGGAGAAGGCGGCATCGCGAACCTTGGACGATGGATCGGCTAAGACGGGGCGGAGACTTTCGCCTTGAACGGTTTCCGGAATCGGAACACCGAGGAGATCACAAGCCGTCGGGTAAATATCCATCAACTCGGCGAGCGACATCGTTCTCCCGCTTTCGAATCCCGGCGCAGAGACGATGAAGGGAACGCGGGTGACGTCCTCGTGGAATTTCGATTTCTGCCAAAAGTGATGCTCTCCGAGGTGATACCCGTGATCGCTTGTGAAAATAATCAAAGTGGAATCACGAAGGCCTTCCTCGTCGAGCGCTGCGATAACTTTACCGAGCTGCTCATCCATGAAGGTGACCGTTGCGTAGTAGTCGGCCCACATCTTTCGGATATTGTCAGGATACTCCGCAATGCCGGAACTCTGAGAAGTCACCCCCGCTTTACCCGCTACTGGAATATCTTCGAGATCGCCTTCAGGAACTGCGGGAATCGGAATTTCGCTGTAGGGGTATTTTTCAAAATAGGAAGCCGGTGCGACGCTGGGGTAATGGGGCCGCACAAATCCAGTCGCGATGAAGAACGGCTTCTCTGAGTTTTTCTGCTGCTTCAACAGTTCGACCGTTTTCTCGGCGGCCTTCCAGTCCGGTTGCTCCGATCCGTCCCCGTCCGACTCAACGCTCGCGAACATCCGAAACGGCATTTTCGTCGATTGACGATTCTCCGGGGCCCGGGTTTCGATGTTCTGATTGAGAAGTCGATACAGACCCGGGGTGTGCGCTTCCTGCCCCTGACAATTGAACCGCTCGCTCCAGGTTTCCGGAACATCGTTACCATCAGTTCCGTCGATGATGTCGCCGGGGACCCGCATGTGGAAAATCTTTCCGACGCGGGCGCTGTAGAATCCATTAGCAATGAGATGCTGTCCCAGCGTCGATCCCTTATCTCCTTCGTATCGACTGTGCATGAACGACTGCCGGGAAGGCTGACACCAGGTTCCCTGACAGTAGGCGCGATCAAAAACCATCCCGCGTTCGGCGAGGGCATCAATGTGAGGTGTCTCACAGAATTCATCTCCGTAGGCCCCGAGAACCCCTGCTTTCAAATCATCAGCAATCAGGAAAAGCACGTTCTTAATTTCAGGTTCGGCATAGGAGGAAGTCGCCGGAAAAACGAACGCAAAAAGAAAGAGCAGGAATCGGTTCATTCCCTGATATAGAGCGAATTGAATTGAAAGACAACGGCGCAATCAACGTCGCTCTCTGCTCCTAAGCCGTGCCGTCGAGGAGCCCCCGTATGTAGCCGAACGCAAAGAGACGCCCGAGGATGGTGTAACCGGGCTCGCCGTCGTCTTCTCCGACCAGTTGCGGGACATGATCGGGGCGAATCGGCCCGTCAAATCCAACTTCGCGATAAAGACGAATCGCTTCCGCCATGTCGGTGGGACCATTGTCATGAAAGGTTTCAACAAAGGACTCCGGGGTCCCCCTGACATCCCGAAAGTGAACGTAGGCGATGTGCTTTCCGAGGCGGCGAATCGCATCGGGGATATTGGCTCCCATCGTCGCAAAGGAACCCTGACAAAAACAAATCGCATTGAAGGGGCTTGGGGCAAGTCCGACCAACCGCTCGAAGTTCTCCACTGAATTCATGATCCTCGCTTTCCCCATGAATTCCGGCAAAGGCGGGTCATCCGGATGCATCGCGAGAGTCACCCCGGCACGTTCCGCGACGGGCACTAACTCTTTGAGAAACGCCTCTAAATTTTCCCAGAGCACTTCCGCCGTGATCGCCTCATCGCTGATTGCCTGAGGGGTGATCGAATCTTCCGAATGATTCAGCGAAACCGCTTTCTCCGCCTCGGAGAGATCAAACCTCGTCACCTTGGCCCCGCCGCGTTCGGGCGCATCGAGTTGCGTTCGAACCCAGTCAGTTCCGGCCATGAAGTTGTAGCAGAGAATCGGTATCCCGGCCTCTCCCATCTGCCCGATCAAGGTTTTCATTGCCGCGAGGTCGACACCCTCATGATCAGTTCCGGTTTTAATCCGCTCAATTGGCAACGATCCCTCGATCGCGACGAGCTTCAGCCCGTGCAATTCGATTTTCTCCTTCACCGCTAGAAGCTGTTCGAGCTTAGGCCCGGGGTATCGGGTCACGACGCCCTCAACCCCGCACTGCGCAGCGAGCTGAAGGTTTTCCGGCGACATGGGAGAGAGAACAGTGGCGAGGTTCATCCCCATGAAATAGCGGGAAGGCCGGGAAAATACAACCGCGCAATCAACGCCTCATACCGGACGGATCATTTGCCGCAAAAGTTCCCCGTAAACACGGTTGTTGCATTACAGGTGAACGACGTCATTCTCCGAACTTCCTATGAGAACGCTCATCCTCTTACTTCTGGCCCTCTCCACTTCACTCTCAGCCCAAACCCGGGCCGAAAAAGTTCAGGCGAAACTGGCAGAAAATCCCAAGCTTCACTGGTGGGAGGTCATGGATACAGGCCCGTTCATCAGCGACACCTTTAAAATTTTCGGTAAAGAGGGCGAAATTGCAGTGCTCAAAGGAATCGCAATCAAGCTGGGCGAGAACGAGGATCACACCATGGTCTTCGATACCGAGACGATGCGTATGGTGGCAGGCTTTGCCGGGAACGTCGCTCTCGCGGGAACTCCCTGGGACGGCAGACACGCCAACAACTCCCACTTTCCCGAAGACCCGTCGAAGTATTTTTTCGCATCGAATCGCGGAGCAGGATGCTCAATCGACGGCACCTGGGAAGATCCCCGTGAGCTCGACAACGGCCTCCCCAACGGACCACTCCCCGACGAGCAGGCCGAATACCTCGGGCTCTATCAGTATGAAGGCCATGTCCTCCTCAGCTACACTCTGGGAGGAACGAACGTGCTCGAGCTTCCGCAGTTCGTTGGCGGGGCGATGCTCCGATCACTTCGCTTCGAGAAAACAACGAAGCCGATCCAGCTTCTCGTCTCGGACCCCATCGAGATTGCGGGCAGGGAGGCTGCGCCGAGTGAATACGCGATCACCCTCCGCGCTCCCGAGGGTGTGACCCTGAAAACGCTCGATGCCGGACGACAGGTCGTCGACATCCCCGCAGGAACCGAAGGCTACATCGATCTCTTTTTTGCAAAGAAGGATGCGATTCTCCCGAAGATGGAGAAGGTGCATTTCAAAGCCTTCACGACGGGCGGGGAACGTCTTTTCCCCGAAACGATTCAAGTGTCAGGGCGCAAAGATGAAACGCAGTCCGCCTACTCTGCTGACTCGATCCCGCTCCCTCTCGACAATCCATGGAAATCGGAAATCCGCTTTGGAGCATTCGACTTTTTCCCTGATGGAAAACGGGCTGCCTGTTCGACCTGGAATGGTGACGTCTGGATTGCTGACGGTATTGACGGGGACCTCAACGAAATCACCTGGAGCCGCTACGCGAGTGGTTTGTATCAAACCCTCGGGTTGAAGATCGTCGATGGGATCGTGCACACGATGGGCCGCGACCAGATCACCCGCCTTCACGATATCAACGATGACGGGGAAGCCGACTTCTACGAATGCTTCAACAACGATGTCAATATCACGGAGGGATTTCACGAATTCGCCTTCGACTTGCAAACCGACAAAGAGGGCAACTTCTACTTTGCCAAAAGCGCCCCGGTTCTCAGCGGCGGGCGTGGCTTCGCGCCGTGGACCGAGCACAACGGGACCGTTCTTAAAGTCAGCCCTGACGGCGAAAAACTGGAGACGGTCGCGTGGGGACTGCGAGCGCCCGGCGGTGTCGGCATCGGCCCGAACGGGGAACTCACCACCGGTGAGAACGAGGGCAGTTATGTGCCGCGTTGTAAAATCACGTGGTCGAAACGCGACACCGACGAGATCAGTTTTCATGGCGTCGTTCCCAGTGTCTGGGAGGATAAACAATTCATTCGCACCCTGGAAGGGACTCCGACGGATTACGAACGCCCGCTTTGCTGGCTCCCCTACTTCGTCGACAACTCGAGCGGATCCCAGTTCTGGGTGCCCGAAGGCAGTTCGTGGGACGATCACGCGGGAAATATGCTTCACCTTTCCTACGGGAAAAGCTCGGTCTACCGCACCCTCATCGACGAAGTCGACGGGCAGGTTCAAGGCGGAGTTTACCGACTCCCGATCGAACTCACCACCGCAGCGATGCGGGGACGCTTTCATCCGAAGTCGGGTGATCTTTACCTGATTGGCTTTCGCGGTTGGCAGACCAACGGCGGCGGCGGCTTTCAGCGAATTCGCTACAACAGAGCTAACAAACCCACACCCACCGGACTCAAGGCACACAAAAACGGGCTCACCCTCGAATTCAGCGCACCACTCGATCCGGAAGTGGCCTCCGATCCACGACGCTATTCGATCAGCAAATGGGATTATGTCTGGGGGCCGCAGTATGGTTCAGGTCGCTTCTCGATCGACAACTACGACGACGAAGCGAGACAGAAGGCGCTCAGTGAATTTTCCAAGGGCGCACAGAACCAGGTCGACAGCGTCCCTGTTCGAGCCGCCTCGCTGCTCGACGACGGCAGGACCGTTTTCCTCTACATCCCCGGGATGACGCCGGCGATGCAGATGGAAATCAAAATGGATCTCGCCGCTGCCGACGAAACGGAGTTCCGCGAAACGATCTGGAACACGATCCACAACCTCCGTCCCGACTTCGGCGGGCACGGACTCGATCTCACGAACCTGCCCAAAATCAACACCGCTCCGATCGGCGATCCCGGACTCGTCCTGAGCATGGCACACGGATCGACCGATGACGCCGTCGTCGTTGATCGCATGGCCCTCTCACTTCGCGAAGGGGAAGCGGTCTCTCCTTTCATCTCACCCAACCGCGGCAATGAAATGGTTTTCGAAGGTTCCCTCCTCGTGGGGACGCGCGACACCCGCACACTCAAACTCGATGGGGTTGGCTGGGCGAGCTTCAAACTCAACGGCACCACGATCATGGAAGGTGATCTCCCCCTTGAGTCGGAGTCCATTGAGCTGGAAGCGGATTCCCATCAGCTCTTTTGCAACTACCGCCGCCCTCTCGAAGGTGAGGGAGGAAAAACGAAAGCCCTCGCCGGACGAATCCAACTGCTTTGGAGTGGAAAGGATTTCGTCTACGAACCGGTCCGCCCCGACAATTTTCGACACCTGCGAACCGACCACCTCGAAGCAAAAACAAAGCCACGCTACGGTCGCACCCTCTTCGCCTCGAAGAACTGCGTGACCTGCCACAAGGCGGATACGAGAACGGTCGATCCCAACATTGCGATGCCCGAACTTCTCGAGCGCGCTCCCGATTTTGCCAATGCGGGGAATCGGTACGCTCCCGCCTGGATCGAGGCATGGACCCGCAAACCGCAGGGAGATTGCCCCAACGTCGCCCCCGACGAAGCGGCCGACATCGCCGCCTATCTCGCAACAGTGAAAACAGAGGAACTGGCTGCTCCCGGAGGTAACGCGGCGGCCGGGGAAGCACTCGCAACGAAACTGCACTTTACCCCGTGGGCGGAAACCTTGAAAGGATCGGGCAAATTCACCGACGGAGGACTCGCTGCTTTTTTGCAGACTCCGGCGAAACACCACCCCGCGACGACCTTTCCCGACCTTCACCTCAATGAAGAGGAAGCGAACGATCTCGCGGCATGGCTGCAGGCGGGAACAACTCCACCCCCGGCTTCAACCGGTGACGTGCAAAAGGGAAAAGCGACCTTCACGAAGCGCTGCATGGTTTGTCATGGCGAGGACCCGAACTTGGAATACGAATTTCCGGCGAAGCCGCTCAAAGAAATGTGGGAAGCCGACTGGATGAGCAAAGGCTGCCTTTCCACCGAAGAGGCGAACCAGCCGGAGCTTCGCCTCACACTCGAAGAAAAGCAGGCTCTCATCGCCTTCCGAAACGTCGACGCGGGATACGGAATGCGCTCCCTGAATCGCTTCGTCCTTCACGAATACGCGACCCGGACGATGGAGAAACTGAGCTGCGTGGAATGTCACTCGGGTGAAAACGAACTGCCTGACATCAGCCTCGCGGGAGAGAAGCTGCGCGACGAATGGCTCACGGGATTGTTCCACGGTGACGTCTTGAAAATCCGCCCGTATCAGGAAGCCCGGATGCCGGCCTTCGCGAGCCGCTCAAAGAACCTCGCTCTCGGCCTCGCCCACCGGGCCGGTGTTTCCACCGGCGACAAACTGACAGAGCCTGACAAAGAGCTATCCAACGAGGGAGCCGGGATCGCGGGCCTGACCGGCTACGCCTGCATCACCTGCCATGCCGCCGGGGAGAAGGGCGCGATGCAGGCCTTCGAGGGACAGGGACCCAATCTCCAGCTCGCAGGCGAGCGCTTGAGAAAGGAGTATTTCCACTCGTGGATGCACTGGCCGCAGCGATTTGTGCCCATCACGATCATGCCGAAATACACCGCAGACAAAGAGACCGCTTTGAATCCCTCGTTCTACGATGGAAATGCGAACCAACAGTTCGACGCTCTCTGGGAATGGATGAAGACGCTCGAAGGCGCCGAAAAAGCGCCCGTTGGCGAGGTGCATTAGGTTCGCCGCACATGAGTTGATCCTGCGAGCAGGCAGCGCATTCCACTCGCTGGGCGCTCGCCGCCACATGGCACTGCCTCGGCCCGGAGTCTTCGCAGGCAGCAGGATGCAGCCTCTCCATGGCTCCTTTATGATCTGAAAAGACGAAATCTCACAGTACGGATTTACGATTTTAACAACTGGAAATCCCATTGTTAAAAATCGGTCAGTGCAGTAAAAAGGAGGGATGAAGTCATTTCTCGTTTTATTATTCGCCCTTTTCACGCTGGGAGTCACTGCGGCAGACAAGCCCAACGTCGTCATTGTGATCACGGACGATCAGGGATACGGAGACCTTTCCTGCCACGGGAACCCTATCCTGAAAACACCCCACATCGATTCTCTCGCGAGTGAATCTGTTCGCCTCGACGATTACCACGTAGCCCCGACCTGCTCACCGACGCGCTGCGCTTTTCTCACCGGCCACTGGACGAACCGCACCGGGGTTTGGCACACCATCATGGGACGTTCCATGCTGAGGGAGAACGAAGTCACGATCGGACAGATTTTCAAAGAGAGCGGCTATGCCACCGGCATGTTTGGGAAATGGCACCTCGGTGACAACTACCCCTTCCGCCCCGAAGACCGAGGTTTCACTGAAGTGCTTCGTCATGGCGGCGGCGGTGTCGGGCAGACTCCGGATTACTGGGACAACGCCTACTTCGACGGGTCTTACTTCCACAATTCCAAGCCGGTTCCCGTGAAAGGATTCTGCACCGACGTCTTCTTCGACTACGCGAAAAAATTCATCGAGCAGCAGGTCGAAGAGGAGAAGCCGTTCCTCGCTTACATCTCCACGAACGCACCCCACGGCCCGATGCACGCGCCTGAGGACTACGCCGATCCCTACCTGAAACAAACCAATCTGAAAACGGCTCACTTTTTCGGCATGATCGCCAACATCGACGACAACGTCGGTGCGATGCGCGAGTGGCTCGAAGAAAAAGGGCTCGCCGAAAATACGATCTTCATTTTCACGACCGACAACGGCAGCTCAGCGGGAACGAAAGTGCACCCGGCGGGAATGCGCGGCGGCAAAGGAAGCCCCTACGACGGCGGACACCGCGTTCCCTTTTTCATGCACTGGCCCAAAGGCGGTTTCGACAAGGAGCAGTATATCAAACCGATCACCGCACACGTCGACATCGTGCCTACGCTGATCGATCTCTGCGGAGTGGAAGCACCCGAGGGAGTCAAATTCGACGGTGTGACGATTCGTCCGCTACTCGAGAGCAAAGATACTTCGAACTGGCCCGACCGAATCCTCGTGACCGACAGCCAGCGGGTCAAAGATCCTATCAAGTGGAGACAATCCTCAGTCATGACGAGTGATTGGCGACTTGTTTCAGGGAATGATAAAAAAGGAACGCCCTACCATGAACTCTACTCCATCAAAAGCGACCCCGGCCAAAAGACAAACGTGATCAAAGACTACCCCGAAGTGGCGGGCCGCCTCAAAGAATTCTACGAAAACTGGTGGGACGAGATCGAGCCGACATTCGGCGACCCTGCCCGAATCAAAATTGGTCATCCTCAGGAAAATCCGAGCCGGCTCACGAGCCACGACTGGATCGCCGAGACGATGGTTCCCTGGAATCAGTCACATATCCGCCAGGGGGTTGATCAACCCGGCCACACCGGATTCTGGTATCTCGATATTGTCGAGGGCGGCGACTACACGATTGAGCTTCGCCGCTGGCCGAACGAAGGGCCCGTTTCGGAGAAAGCGATCACAGACGGCATTCCTCCCGGCGATCTTGTTCCCGGAGAGAAGCCCTTCCGCGCCACTCCCGGTCGAGCCATTGAAGCTGACGTTGCCACAATCGACATCGGTGGTAAAGAGATGGAAATGCCGATCCCCGAAGGAGCCGGCAGCGTGACATTCAAGCTTGCGCTCGACGCCGGCCCGACCAAATTGACAGCCCGCTTCAATGGCAGCGACGGTGCCGTCACAGGAGCGTTTTACGCCTACGTGACACGCCTCTGACTGGCATTCACGGTTCCTGTTCCCATCGATGGATAAATCACAGCTTGTTGATTCACTCAAAAAAGAAATTCGCTCACAGTACGAACGCGCTCTCAGCGCGCTCGCGGGAGCTGAAGAAGCGGCCACCGGTGAGGATACCAAGGCCGAAGGGAAATACGACACCCGCGGGCTCGAAGCTTCCTACCTCGCAGCAGGCCAGGCCGAGCAAGCCGACGAACTGGCCCGCGCCGTCGCCGCGATTGATGCGTTTACCTTCAAAGATTTCGAGATCGATGATCCCATCGCCCAGGGAGCCCTCGTCGAAGGCGATGTCGACGGCGAGCTCGTCTACTACCTCCTCGCCCCCGCAGGCGGCGGACTCCAGCTCACCACCGAGGAAGGTGAGTTGGCAACCGTGTTAGGCCCCGCATCGCCATTGCGAAATCAGATCATCGGGAAAACGACCGGCTTCATTCTCGATGAACCGTCACTGATGATTTTAGAGGTGATGTAGAAGTTCAGCACCTTACTCTCCACTTCGATTTCCGGCACTGAGGCGGGGTTACTCGTCGTCCAAATCCTCAGCTTCACGAGTAACGCGCTTGCGTTGAAATACTCGCAAGGTCGTCAATCCGACAACGAAAATTACAAACCCGGCAAGAGCGAAATTGCCGGACCTCTCGTCATCAAATCCGGGGCAAACATAGAAGAGAACAATCGCCCCAAACGTTGCGAAAATCCACACATCCAGCGCTATCCTGAATAAATTTAGAATCATCGGTATTTTGAGATTGGCTTCGACTTTAAAAACGATTTCTGATTGAAACATAAATGAGATGCGTTGAACGGCCTAAGCCACGCATCCCTCCTCCAAACCACCCGGGCCATCAATGAAGTCGACCTGCCACCTTGAAGCTCCGACGGAAAGATGTCAGCAGGTCTGGTTGGTGCCTGATCTGCTGAACCAATGGCTCTCCACGTCTGCAGCATGGGAAAACGAGGATCTCGCACTGACCTCACGGCTGCCCAATATCTCCGGTCGCCACAGGCTCGTCGAACGGTCCGGTGAACGGCTTGTATTCGATTGGTATATCGATGGCTTTCGAACCCGGCTGGAACTCGATTTCGAGCCGGATAAGGAAGGGACTCTACTCACTTTGACCCACACTGCGCTTGAGCCGATTCCCGAGGGACTGCTCTTTCCTCCGGGGAAATACTATGCCGATCAAGTGTGGAATTTCGCGCTTAACAATCTCCAACACTTTCTCACGACTGGAAAGAAGGCGATGGAAATGCAGTGGCCGCACAATCTCCATCGGATTGATTTGGAGATTGTGATAGATGCAAAACCGGAAGGTGTTTGGGATTTCCTCACCACCGTTGAAAACCTCAAGGCCTCCAGTCTCGTTGAAGACACGGCCACAATTGAACCTCGTGTCGGCGGGCGCTACTCGTTCGGCTGGGTCGAAATGGAGGACGACAAAATCGACGGGCCGGGATTTATCACCGACTGGATCGAGGGAGAAAAACTGAGCGTGAGTTGGTATGGCGGTCGCGATTCCATCGTAAGCTGGCAACTCTCTGGTGAAGGCAAAAATGCGACGCGAGTCAAGTTCAGTCACACCGGCATGATCTTCGCACTCGCTGACACGCTTTCCTATCAATTCGGGTGGTCTGAGTTCCTTCTCGAAATGAAACAATTTCTGGAAGAAGCCGATTCAACGGGGAAATAGCTGCGAAATGAATCGCAGCCGTCCCGCTGTTTCAGGATGGAGAGGCCTCACTTCTCCTTCTCGAATTTCTCCTCCAGCTCAAAAGCCTTCCGACCCGAATCGTCGGTGTATTTCGTGGCCATCTCCATGGCTGCTCTGCTCCCCTTCATTTTGACGGTGAAGACCATTTCTGAAAATTTGGTGATGTGCTCGGCGGTCCCCGTTTTGCCGTCTTCAGAGAGAGCCATAGGAAAAGGTCCGTAACGGGAATCCTTCGGACTGGTTTTCCCCCACCAGATGAATGAAGCAGTTCCTTCATCAGTCAGAGAAATTTCAAATTTCGGACAGGCTCTCGTGTCTTCGTTCGTATTGATCCAGGTTCCCACGAGCGGTGAATCCTCGGCATGAACACGGGAAAACGCTGCCGCGAAAAGAAAAGTAACAATTAAAAGAGTGATCGATAGGTTGCTCATAGGCCAACACTCTAACGGAAACGCAGGGAGAGTGTGTGAACGAAGTGTCCCCGGCCTGTAAAAGTTCTGTAAAAGCACAGCAAGCGACGGGAAGGCGTCAGAACTGGAAGCTCGAAAGAGACTATCCCGGTGTGAAGCGAAGCGTAACACCGGGATAGGAATCTTAACTCAATTACCGGCCCTGTAAGGGTCAAAGAAAGCTTTGATGACGAGAGGCATGGCCATCATCACATCGACCTAACAGGGTTACCTCGACGACCTTACCCTGTTGGGTCGATCCTCAATTCAAACCCAAATCATCCGGCTCGTCGGCGATGAGTTTGTAGTAGGGGCTCAGGTCGCGAAGAAGCGATTTCCAGAGATCGTCGACGTCTTCCAGCTCGATAATAGTGCGTTCGGGCTTGTGCGAAATCCACGATTTCCGCTCCATTTCGTCTTCGAGTTGCCCTTCCGACCAACCTGAATACCCGACAAAAGCGCGGATATGGAAGCCCTCCATTTCGTATAAAACGGCTTCAGCAGCCGATAAATGGGTCGAAAATTGCAATTCTCCCTCCGCTTCGGACCATCCGAGGGCCGCAAAAGTGAGGTGTTCGGTGCTGACCGGGCCACCCAGGAAGACGGGGACGTCGAGAAGGCGGTTGCGCTGCTTCGCAGGGAGTGAATCTTCGGTCAGCAATTCGCCCACGCCCTTACCCAGTGGGCGATTGAGGATATAGCCGAGCGCTCCGGCTTCTTCGCTGTGCTCGGTAATTAAGAGCACACTTTGGAAAAATGTCGGCTCTTTCAGGGCCGGATCGGCAAGGATCAGGTCGCCTTTGAAGGAATCTTGAACTGGCTTTTGAGAAGACATTCAGAGAGGGAATCAAAAAAGACTCTCAGATATAATTTCCTCATTGGCAACTGCGAAGCGCCGGTGTTCATTCCCCCCATGAAGGAACTGACGGGAAAACTGAAAGAAAATAACTCGCTAACGAAAGAGGACATCGCCGAAGCGGCAAAGAGTCTTCTCGATGAGTCAGCCCCGGTGAAGCAGAAAGTCGACTTCCTTTCAGCCCTCTCAGAGAAGGGCGAAACAGCGGAGGAAATTGCAGGATTCGCCTCGGAGTTCCTCGATCGTGCCGTCGATCCCCAGCTGAATCGCAAGAAAATCAGAAAACCGTTCATCGATGTCTGCGGAACCGGCGGGGACAAACTGGACCTCTTCAACATCTCGACCACGAGCGTTTTCGTTCTCGCCGGAGCCGGAGCCGCAGTGCTCAAACACGGCAACCGCGGTATCACCTCCAAAAGCGGCGGTGCGGATGTGCTGGAAGCGCTGGGGATCCGAATCGACCTTCCGCCTGAAGATTTCAGCCGCTGCGTTGAGAAAGTCGGAGCCGGATTTCTTTTTGCTCAGGACTACCACCCCGCTTTCAAAGTGGTCGCGCCGGTTCGCAAGTCGCTCGCCAAGAAAGGCCAGCGGTCGATCTTCAACCTGCTTGGGCCGCTCTTGAACCCGGCCCGCCCGACTTATCAGCTCATCGGGGTATTCGATCCCAAGGTCGGCGAAACCTTCGCTGAGATTTTGAAGCAACTCGGTCGCAAGCGCGCCTGGGCGGTTCACGGGAAAACCGATACAGGCGAGGGAATGGATGAATTTTCAACTCTCGGGGAAACCCAGGTCTGGTCGACTCAGGAGAATGAGTCAGTCCCCTCTTTCGTAACGCCTGATGTATTCGGCTTCCGAACCGGTGGAATCGAAGATTTGCGAGGTGGAACCGCCAAAGAAAACGCCGAAATCCTGACGGGAATTCTCGATGGCTCAGTGACCGGTCCGAAGCGGGATGTGGTGACGCTCAACGCCGCGGCAGGTCTCGTCATCTGCGGCCTCGCTGACAATTTGCGTGAGGGAATCGAGATCGCCAACATCGTCCTCGATGAAGGTCGCGCCCTCGATGTCCTGAAGCGTTGGCAGGAGTTCTCTTGAGTTGCCGGAAAACACACAGGCAGAAACTCAGGAGCGGTTTATAGTAAGGTTTCTCAACCCATGTCGAAACGAACCTTCACCCTGATTCTCGTAGGAATCTTCCTCGTTGCTCTCGGAGCCATTGCGGTGATGAGGTGGCCGACGATTGCCGGCTGGCTCGAGTTGAGTCCTCCTGAATTCACCGCGGAGATTCCCGGAGACCGTCCCCGCCGTATCGATAAAAAACTCCTGAACCGCTTTGAAGGTCAGTCGATCGAGGCCATCCTCGAAACGCTGACGGCTGAAAAGGTGGTCATTCCCCCACCCCAGAAAAGCCGCAATGCGATTCTCCTCGCAAAACTCCCCGACGCTCCGCTCCCCTATGGTGAAGAGGCCGAGGCCAGAGACGGGGAAGGATTGAAATCATTTATTCTCGGCGTCCAGCAGGATACCGAAAACAAACCCACCGAGGAGGATCTCTTCCGATTCAATCTCGCTCTCGCGGCGATGAAGATCCCCTCATCTCAGGTGCCGGCCCCGCTGCGAATCAAAACCCAGCCGGCGCTCGAATCCGAGACCTTTCCCGTGAGGCTGAACCCGACAGCTCTGGATCAGTCGGGGCCGATAGCGGTAGGCAACTTTGATGGAAAACCGGGACTCGAACTCGTTTCCGACGGGGGCAGCAAAATCAGTTCGATCAGCAACGACGGCACACTCGTCCCCGGCAACGCCTGGCCTCTGACAACACCGGCCGACAAAATAGTCGAAGCCGATTTTGACGGAGACGGGGACCTCGACGCCTTTTTAATCAGAGGAGGAGGCCTCCCCAATTCCCTGCTTGAGAACGTTGGTAGCGGCGGGATGAAAGACGTCACGATCGAGAAAGGTCTCCTCGCATTCAGCGATACCAGTGCCGCCGCGTGGCTGGACTATGATGGCGACGGGCTTCTTGATTTACTGGTCGGAAATCACGATCACCCCCTTGAACTCTATCATCAAACCAGCGGCGGCGCGTTCCAACCCGTGGCTTGGGATTTAAAGTGGTGGGTTCACAAGGGAATCAAAACCATCGAAACAGCGGACTTCACCGGTGACGGATTACCCGATGTTTATCTGGGCCTCGAAGGCCGCGCCGACCAACTCTGCGTGACAAAACCGGGAGAGACCTGGGAAGACTGGCGATTTGAAGACGTTTCCGTCGAATCCGATCTCGAGACCGGCAAGTCGGCCGGAATACCTCTTTTCATCGATTTTGACAACGACGGCGCGCTCGATCTCGTCATAGCTAAAGGCGAAGCAGGGCCGGACAAACACAGGGTCGCCGTATTCCGGAATATCGGAAACGCACGCTTCAGAAATGTCACCGAAGATTCCGGAGTCAGCGTTACCGTTCCGGTAACATCGATGACGAATGCGGATATCGATGGCGACGGATTCGAAGATCTCATCGTGGGCACCGAAACGCTGCAAACGAATCGCCTTTTCTGGAATCAGGTCGGAAGTGGATTCCGCGAAGTCAGTGCGGTGAGCGGAGGGGCCTTTCTCGACTCACCGGAGAAAATGGTAAGCACCGATCTCGACGACAACGGCATGATCGATCTCCTCGTTGCCAACGAAGACGGCACGATTCGACGTCTTGAGGCCACTGATGCTGCCCCGGCCTGGATCAGCCTCCACTTGTCGCGCCCGGCTCCGGGTGCGCGTGTCGAGCTTCAGGTGCGCGACAGAGACTGGATCGTACATCCCATCACCCGGCAGCTCGATTCACACAGCCGGATCACCATTGGCGTCGGCAACGCTGATGTCATCGAGTCGATCGAATTCTTCGCCCCCGGCGAAAAGGAATCCTTTCAGAAACTCGAAAAAGTGGCACCCAATCAGCACCTCGAAGTGGAGATCAAAGAGCAGCCGAGAAAACGTCCCGTCGTTCCTCTCAGCAGTGGCGAATAAGTTCGGGAGCCCCATCAAGAGGGTCTGAATCGGCTTCGCGTCCGGTTTTTGCACCAAAACGGGACCTTCCGAGCCGGTTTATGATTTGAGGAACGACAAAAAGGTGTGAGAATATTGTGCAAAGTATGCTTTATCTGGAATCTAGGATAAGCTAATAAAGTATACCGCACACCGCATTCAGTGTTTATTTCGGATGTGGTTTGAAAAACGATGATAGTTCCCGTTCAACAAGACGAAGATTTTCTCGCCGATTTCGAGGAGGCTGACGGAGTCACCGGGGCGATTCATATCTGGTGGCTTGGCCAGAGCGGCTTCCTCTTAAAGTGGGACAGATTCGGTTTACTTATCGATCCCTATCTTTCCGATTCCATCACTCGCGATCATTCCGGAACCGACGAGCCGTTGAATCGCGTTTCCGAGCGCGTCATCGACCCGCTGAAATTGACCGGGATCGATCTCGTCGTCGCCACGAACAATGATCCCGACCGTCTCGATCCTGAGACGATCCTCCCTCTCCGGGCGGCGAATCCGAATTTAAAAATGATCATACCCGCAGGGAACATCGCGGAAGCCGACGAGATATTGGGTAAAGATGCCCCTCCCCTTCTCGGCGTGAATGCCGGCACCTACATCCGAAGCGGGCAGTTTGATTTTCACGGCATCAACTCCGCCAATCCCAAGATCCGCCGTGATCCCGAGGGCAACTCGAAAGACCTTGGCTTCGTCATCGTCTTCGGGCCCTTCGCGATTTATCACAGTGGTGAAACCGTATGGCACACCAACCTCGTCAAAGAGGTGCGACGCTGGTCCGTCAATGTCGCCTTTCTCCCCATCAACGGCGATGCGGGAAATATCGGAGGCGGAAAGAGCATGAACGGTTTTGAAGCCGCCGCACTCGCGAAAGCGATCAGCGCGAGTCTTGTCATTCCCGGGCATTTTGATCTTTTCGACAAAGGCAATCCGAGCACTGAGGAATTCACAACCTGCTGCGACCGACTCGGACAACGTCACCGTCAGCTCAAACTGGGGCAACGAATGACGATGGGGCCACTCACCGCACCCAGCGGCGGCAAGGCGCTTCCCAGCGAACCTTACTCGGGTGACTGGGGCCTCGGTTACTGAGGGCTCCCCCCGAGCTTGGAAGCGCATTTTCGTGACCCGCAGGTAGAAAATGCCGTTTGCATCGTCGATCCTTTTTCGACATGCTGAAGCATGATTCGATTTCTCCTCATCATCGCAGCAATCGTTACCTTTCTTGGTAATCTGAATGCCGCTGATCGTCCGAATATTGTCTGGATCGTCTCCGAAGATAATTCCAAGCACTATCTCAAATTGTTTGATGAGGCCGGAGTGGAAGCTCCGCACATCGAAGCACTCGCCAGGGACGGCCTCGTTTTTGAACACGCTTTTTCCAACGGGGCAGTGTGTTCCGTCGCGAGAACAACCCTGGCGACTGGGTGCTACGCGCCGCGAATTGGAACGGCGTTTCACCGGAAATCAAAACTCGCCCACCTGCCCGAAAACTTTGAACTGTTCCCCCACTACCTGAAGGAGGCCGGCTACTACACGACCAACAATTCAAAGAAGGACTACAACGCGATCGAAGGAGACGGCACCTGGGACGACTCATCCGGCAAAGCTGACTGGCGCAACCGCGAAGATAAAACGCAGCCCTTCTTTCACATGCAGAGCCATTCGGAGTCGCATGAGGGAAAACTCCATTTCAGCGGGGAATCATTCGCCACTGAAAAGACGCTCAACGATCCTGACAAGGTAACCCTTCCCGACTATTTCCCCGACACGGAACTGTTCCGATACACCTACGCCAGCTATCTCGATAAAATGCTGACGATTGATGAGATCGTCGGCAAAACGATTGCGAAGCTTGAAGAGGATGGTGTTCTCGAAGACACTTTTGTTTTCTACTTCGGCGATCACGGCGGAGTCCTCCCGAGGAGCAAAGGCTACATCTACGAGTCGGGTCTTCATGTTCCGCTCGTGATTCGCGTTCCGGAAAAATGGAAGCACCTCGTCGACGCGGAACGGGGCACAAGGCAGAAAGGCTTCGTGAGCTTCGTCGATTTCGCACCGACTGCCCTGAAGCTCGCAGGCGTGCCGATTCCTCAGCAAATGGACGGACGCCCTTTCCTCGGCGAGGGCGTTTCGATGGAGGAGGTCAATAAGCAGGACTCCACCTTCGGCCACGCGGACCGCTTCGACGAGAAATACGACCTCTGCCGCTCACTTCGTGTCGGAGACTGGAAATACATCCGGAACTACCAGCCCTACCTGCCCGATGGGCTTCAGAACAACTACCGCTACTTCATGCTCGCCTATCGCGAATGGCGCGATCTCTACAACGAGGGGAAACTCGGTTCAGATCAGCGCCAATTCTTCGAGCCGAAGGCACCGGAAATGCTCTTCGACCTTTCGACCGACCCGCACGAAGTCAACAACCTCGCCGGCGATCCGGCTCATCAGGCGAGGCTCTCACAGATGCGCGAGCAGCTCCGGAAGAAGCTCGTGGCGATGCCCGATCTCGGATTCTATCCCGAGGACAAGCTTTACGCCGAAGCGATGGAGGATCCCGTCGCCTACGGAAGATCGAGAAAAGAGGAAATTGGAGTGATGATCCGCACCGCTGATCTCATGCTGCGCCCCTACTCAGACGTCTACGAAGATATTCAAGCCGCTTTGACATCGGAGAATGCGGGAGAGCGCTACTGGGCGGCAACGGTTTGCGCGGCCTTCGGTGAGGAAGCGAGCGATCTTGCGAGGCTTGCGAAACCACTTTTGGAAGATGAAAGCACTGCCGTGCGTGTCCGCGCCGCCGAATTTCTGGGGCTCACCGGGGAAATTGATCCGAGAGCGACCCTCATCGATGTCGTCAATCACGCCGACAACGAAGTCACCCAGCTGATCGCGCTGAACGCGGCCGCTCTCTTCCACGATCACTCGAGGCTCTCCTACCCCTTCGATGCTTCCAATTTTGAGAACGTCAAAGGCGAAGCGCAGCGCCGTATTGACTACTTCACCGGAGACTGGTTGAAACCCAAACCGGCAGGCAAGAAGAAAGGGCAAAAAGGGCAGAAGGCGAAAAAAGAGTAACCCGGCCGACTCGCGCTTGCATTCTCGTCGGCCAACTTTTCAAGTGCCTGACGAATCGCCAACCTCGCTTCGCTGCGTCGCTGCAAATTCATGACAACGCACCGAGGTATCGGTTTCACCGATCGATCTGCTAAGCTCTCCGTAGCTCGTGAAAACCTCTCCCAGCTGAAGCTTCAGATTCGAGCGAATCGGATTCTCCACCGCTGAGTCAGCCTGCAGCAGTTTTCCGGCTTCTTCGGCCGCCTCGATGCCGCTCAACAAAATCCTGACACGAGCCTCTTTCTCGTTTTCCAGAAACTTGAGATGCTCAAGCCGCGACTCCGATAAAAGAATCAGCCCTTCGGCATTCCCGGGAGTGATTTCGAGAGACTCCTTGAGCGCTTCGATGCCCTGCACGGAAAGGCGATAGCCGGAGGACCAATGATCCTGAGTTCGTTCCAGTTCCCCCAGATGAACGAGGCTGCGACACAGGAGCATCGCCACTTCAACATCACCGGGGTTCTCGGTGTTCAAAGGGGTGAGGAGACGCAGTGATTCGTTATACAACTGATCGAGTTCTTCTTCGTTTGCCTCGCGTGCGGCGAAAAGTTCTCCCAGCTCGATGAAACTGGAGGCCATTTGAATCGACTGCAGGGGGGAGAATCCATTAACGCTGCGCAGAGACTCGAGGGTTTCCATCGAAGCGACATGGGCATTGATGGACTCGTCGATCCGGCCATCCAACCGCAACGAACGCGCCACCTGAAATTGAAGTTTCCCCACCAGATCGGTGAGCTGAGGGGAATCGTGTTCCGTATCCTTCAGGACAATCGCCAGATCCGCCGACCGGGAATAGGCCTTGATCGACTCCTTATACCGCTGGTGCGCATCATAGGCATAACCGAGACGGAAACAGGTACCCGCCTGTCTCATGATCACAGATTCATCGTCCGGCTTGAGCTCGATAACCTTGTCGAAGTGACCCACTGCCTTCTCCAGTGAGAGAAGGGCCTCATCACCGACGGGATTCTCGAGCAGGGCACTGATACTTTCATGAGAGTCGGCGAGCCTCATGTGAATATCAATGGCATCCCCGGAAGCGGCCCCTTCCTTCAGAAACGAATCGAAAGCGGTGATGGCATCCTCAAAATGCTGAATCGCACGATCTGATAAGTCCATTTTCCGCTCGATGTGAGCGAGACTGTGCAGAGCCCGGGCCTCCTCGATGGGGGCGCTGTCTCCCGTCCCGGAATCGGCGAGAATCTTCAGGTAATACTCGCGCGATTTCTCCAAATCCTCGGTTCGCAGCGAAGCGACTCCACTACCGCCCGCATTATCCCCCTGGGCCATTTTCTGGAAAAAAGTATCAGCCGCTTCCCGTGATTTTTTCAGGTCAGTGACTGTCTCGGCCCAGCGCTCATCGAGATGGTTGATGTGCGCTTTCTGGGTGAAAACCATCTGATCGAGTTCCGTCACCTTGTTCTGAAAGAAGGATGTTTTTCGCAAGTACTCGATCAGGAAATAGGTCGCACCGAGAAATGAGATACCGAGGCAGCAGGCGACGGCTCTTGCCCCGAACAATTTTGCTTTCTGCTTCCGTTTCTCTTTGAGAACACGTTCCTCCGCATCCTCGAGGGCGAAGCGATGCTGCAAACTCCGAAACTGATTGCGCACTTCGCGCAAATCCACAGGTCTCCTGGCGGGATCGAGTTGGAGACAACCATCGATGATCTCCCTGTACAGTTTGAACTCCTGACTGACCCCGAAGGATTTTCCCCAGGCAGGCTCACCATCCTCAAAGACCTGTTGCAGAAAAGCCTGAATATTCACCTGAACGGGGCGTCCGCCACTCGCAGCGACCTCCCGTTCGTGCGTCTTCAAATAAGCGCCACCTCTGGGAAACCGGGCATTCAAGAGTCGGTAGGCGATCACTCCGAAGCTGTAAACATCCCATCGCTGCACCTCGCCGTTATCCCACTCACCACCATCGCTGATGAGTTGTTCAGGGGCTGCGTAGTAGACCGAATCGCCGAGATCGAGATGGTAAACCTCACCGACAAGACCGGTTCCAAAGTCCGTCACAAAGTAACTCGTATCGGTCTCTTTTTTAGAAATGACCGTTTTCTTCTCCAGAATATTTCCACTGTGGAGATGCCCGTGAAACACCCCCTGCTTGTGGGCCTGCCCCAAAATCTCCACGAGTCGGCGAATAATCTCCCATGCCTCGCTTTCCTTTCGGGAAACCAGATCATTGAGAGGCCCGCCATCGATTCTCTCGGTCACAGCCAGATAGGGAGCACTGTCAAAGCGTGAAGCGAACACTTCAGGAATCCCTTCAATTCGGGGCGAAGCGGTGAGGCGCTGATGCGTTCGAGTGAGAATTTTGCGATCAATCGCCATCGCTGAAAATTGCTTCACCACTCGTTTTGACGATTGACCACCCAACGCAAAGACTTCTCCGCATGAGCCTTTGCCCAGCGACTCTGCAAAAGAAAGTGAGTCGAGATTTAATTCACTCATTCAGGGGAGAAGAGAAGACTCTTTACGAAGAGTCTACGAATTTTGGAAAATATAACCGTTAACAATACTATCTACAAGTTATTGAATAAACGACAATCAAACAAGCGATTTCTGTCATTTTTGAGCCGCAATTTGGAAAAACGCCCCGGTTACGGTCACTTTTGAAGAAATTTCTTAAACAATGGAACTGAGCATGTCTCAGGCCATTTTCTGCAATTCTTTGGTGCGCCACTCCGTCGGGGAGGAACCCAGCACCTGCTGAAAACTGCGATTGAACTGCGAAAGCGAACCGAAACCAACGTCGTAAGCAACCTCGGTGACGCGGGCATCCGGTTTACGGAGACGACACTTCGCCCACTCGACGCGACGCCGCGTAAGGTATTGCTTAAAGGTCAGGCCCGAGGCCTGCTTGAACACCTTGCAGAAGTGATATTGGCTCATCCCGACGTGACGGGAAACATCCGCCAGATCAATACGGTCAGCGAGATGGGCACTGACATACTGTCGCGCTTTGACCACGACCTCGGGATCAGAACTCTGCTGCTGCAGAATCAGTTTTCCGGCGAGATCTGAGAGTTGGCCGCAAAAGACAGCGAGAAGAGTAATCATTCCCTCGTACTGATCCGGATTGAGGCGCTTGGTCGCTTTCCACTTTTCCTCTAAATCAAAAATCTCAGCTTCGCCGAAACCGGACGAAGCGAGGCGCTCCACGATCACCTCCCATTTTACCGGAGGGGCTCCCTCTGCAAACACCTGGCCGGTGGTCAAATAGGCGATCGGAATCTGCCCCGCCAGAATGGGAACCGCCGATTCACTCAACCCGGCAAAACAGTCGAAAGATTTAGGTGAATGGCTCGCTTCTGCCACAATGCAATTCGCCGCCGAAACACAATCAGGACAACGATTGGACTTGTTAATCGTCATACAAAACGGGTTCGCTTTCCCCGATGCCGAAGGGTCCATCTTCATGTTAGCATCGTGAATTTGAAGAGTCATCCCCGTAGCCGCCTCAAAAGCGCTGCAGAACTGCGCATACAGTTCCGATCTTGCGACACGCCTGAATAGTTCATCTGACTCTGTATAGTCTCCCATCTTAAGATCACTTACGCTCGCAATCGTAAAAGAAACGCAAATTTTGCGCAAGCCTTCACTAAAAATGCGGAGCTTTGTTTCATGCCTGAGATGACGGTCTGGCAAATCTCCTCCTCCGGGAGAATGCCTCGAATGGAAGTCATCGTTCTCACCACACTTTTCAGTGTTCTTTTTGCCATCTTTTTTCTGCTGCTCTTCGTAAGAATGCGTCAGAACCCGGATTCGTGCGCAGATCAGGACTCATTGATTCCGTTTCGGGGGGATGAACTGACCCGCCCACCGCTCAGTCCAACGCCAGGCGAACTGACAGCAGAGAAAAACCTTTCAGAAAAAAGTACTGATGAGTAGCGATACCACCACAAAAAACAAAATAACAATCGAGTTCGACGACCAGACACCGAGATGGTTCATGATCGCCTCCATCACCTGGGGCGTCGTCGCGATGTTAGTGGGCGTGATTTGCGCCTTTCAGCTGAACTTCTGGCAGGTCAACGGTCATATTTTTGAAATGATGACGAGCTGGCTTCCTGAGAGATTTCAGTTCAAATCCGACGGTATCGAATACCTCACCTTCGGGCGTCTCCGCCCCCTGCATACCAATGCAGCCATTTTCGCCTTCGTCGGCAACATGATGTTCTGCGGTATATACTACTCCACGCAGCGTCTCTGTAACGCCCGCACCTTTTCGGATGTGCTTTCCAAAGTCCACTTCTGGGGTTGGCAGCTCATCATTGTCGGCGCAGCTCTGACCCTCCCTGCAGGACTGACTCGCGGTAAAGAATACGCCGAGCTGATTTGGCCGCTCAACATCGCAGTAACCGTCATTTGGGTCATCTTCGCCCTCAACTTCTTCCTGACACTTAAGGTCAGACGCGAGAAATCACTCTACGTGGCGCTCTGGTTCTATATCGCGACGATCGTGACCGTGGCGATGCTCTATATCGTGAACCACCTCCAGATTCCCACGAGCCTCGTTCATGCCTATCCGGTCTTCGGCGGCGTTCAGGATGCCCTCGTTCAGTGGTGGTATGGTCACAACGCGGTCGCCTTCTTCCTCACCACGCCCATCCTCGGGATCATGTATTACTATTTGCCGAAGGCGGCGAATCGTCCGGTTTATTCCTACCGGCTTTCGATTGTTCACTTCTGGTCGCTTGTGTTTATTTACATCTGGGCGGGACCTCACCACCTGTTGCACACCGCCCTTCCCAAGTGGCTTCAGCTTCTCGGCGTGTTTTTCAGTCTCATGCTCTGGGCTCCTTCCTGGGGTGGCATGATCAACGGTCTCCTTACCCTCCGCGGAGCGTGGGATAAGCTGCGAACCGATCCCGTCATCAAGTTCTTTGTCGCGGCGATCACCTTTTACGGAATGTCGACCTTCGAAGGCCCTCTTCTCTCGATTCGTTCGGTCAGCGCCCTCGCTCACTACACCGATTGGATCGTCGGACACGTTCACAGCGGAACGCTCGGTTGGAACGGCTTCATGGCTGCAGGGATGTTCTACTGGCTCGCACCGAGATTGTGGGGTAAACCGCTCTACTCAAAGACCCTTGCCAACTTCCACTTCTGGATCGGGCTGGTCGGCATTCTCCTCTACGTCGCCTCACTTTGGTTCGCCGGTGTTATTCAGGGCCTCATGCTCAACGAAACCGACGCGACCGGAACCCGCCTCGTAAACGAGTTCGTTCAAACAGTGGACAAAATCCAATGGCTCATGCTCTTCCGCGCCATCGGGGGAACGCTCTACCTCACAGGTTTCCTTCTTCTTGTCGTGAATATCTACAAGACCGCAAAATCGGGAAGCCCAGTCAACGAAACTCGCGAAGTGTTTGATGATCCGGACATGAAGAAGGATCAAATGACCTGGGGCGCTGCATTCAGAAACGACCCTGTCACCTACACCTTCTGGGGAATCTTCTTTGCGATCCTCTGGATCTTCCTTCCCCCGGGAGCGAGCCACATGGCTCTCGTCGTCACGCTCGTTTTCGCCTACCTCGCGGTGAAGCGATTCAGAGCCAATACCGCGACCTGGTCAAAATGGTATGACGATGTCTCGGAGAACTACCTCCCCTTCACCGTTCTCGTCATTATTGCGGTGGCACTCGGTGGCGTCATTCAAATCATGCCTACGATCACGGTGAACCGCGCCGCCAATGTCGAAGACCGGTTGCAGACACTCTACACCCCGCTCGAATTGGCGGGACGGGATTTATACGTCAGTGAGGGTTGCTACAACTGCCACTCCCAGATGATCAGGATGCTCGTTCCCGACGTGCTCCGCTATGGAGAATACTCAAGACTCGGCGAGTCAATCTACGATCATCCCTTCCAGTGGGGGTCCAAACGAACCGGTCCTGATCTCGCCCGCGAAGGCGGCGTTCGCGGAAACGACTGGCACTATCTCCACATGCTCAATCCCCGTGCAATCAACGCGCAGTCGCGGATGCCGAACTACCCCTGGCTCTTCCAAAAAGAGATCGATTTCAAAGTCCTGCCCGGCAAAATTGCGGTGCAGCAGCGCATCGGTGTCCCCTACCCTATCATGACACCCGATGAGATCGAACAGGGAGCTCGTGAGCAGGCCCTTGCGATTGCGAAAACCCTCGTGGACGCACAGGTCAATATTCCTGTCGGAAAAGACGAAAAAGAACCGGCAACGGAGACAGAAGCCCGGGACCATCTTGCCTCGAAGCAGATTGTGTCACTGATCGCCTACCTCCAGAAGCTGGGAAGTTCCGAACCGGTCGAAGAAGTCGAGGCAGCCCCGACTAAACCCCAGGGCATCATGCCGGGAATCCCGGACGAACTCCGGGTGGTGAAACCTGAAGTCGCTCCCGAAACAGAAGAAAACTAATCCCATCTTGATATGTTCAGACGCGTTATTCTCGAAAGCTGGCACGACTATGTGCCCTACGTTTGCTTCGCCCTCATCGGAGGAGCCTTCATCATGATTCTGATCCGGGTTTTTACGATGAGTAAAGACGATGTGGACCGCATCTCACATATCCCTCTGGAAGACAACACAGATAACCACACAGAACGATGAGCCAATCTGACGACTCCAAAAACAAAATTGTGATTCGAGAACATGTTTTCGACGGCATCGAAGAATATGATCAGAACCTGCCTAACTGGTGGCTTTTCACGTTCTACATCATGATCGTGTATTTCATCTTTGCGTGGGTGGCCTACTACCAGTCCCCTTTTCACATTCAAAACGACCATGAGCATCTCGACAGCCAACTGGCCGCGATCGAGGAGAAGAAGAACAAGGAACTGGAGAGCATGATGGCGACCTTGAACGACGACTCACTTCGGGAAATGAGTCTCGACGCCGCTCACGTTGCCGCGGGAAAAGCGATCTTCGATACCAAGTGCGTCGCCTGCCACGGAGCTGACCTATCAGCGACCATGAGTGGCCTCAAACTACCCGGGGTGCCACTCAACGACGCAGAGTGGCTCTACGGAGGCGAGCCGCTGAATATCATGGGAACGATTACCAATGGATCTCCTGACGTTACCAAAGGGATGATCGCGTGGAAATCCCAGCTCGGACCGGCCGAGATCGCCCAGGTGGTAGCCTACATCCTGAGCTACCACAAAACCTGATCTCCGTCAGAATCTGACGCCTCCCCTCCTCAACCTCATGGCAACCCGGAAAGACCGCAATCTCGACACCCTCACTTCGGTGAACGAAGACGGGTCCCGCTACTTCCTTCACCCCTCAGACGCCAATGGGCCTTTCATGCTCTGGAGGCGGTTGTTCGGGGCCCTGCTGATTGCCATATACGTCCTTTTGCCATGGATCCCGATAGGTGGCTTTCCCGCGGTGTTTCTGGATCTCGCTGAACGCCGGTTTCATTTCTTTGGACTGACGTTCCTCTCCGAGGATCTCTGGATCGGTTTCTTTCTTCTCACCGGTCTGGGATTCACCCTGTTCTACGTCACGGCCCTGTTCGGGCGTCTCTGGTGTGGCTGGGCCTGCCCCTACACCGTCTTTCTCGAGCACCTCTACCGGAGAGTCGAGCGAATTATCGATGGGGATGCCGCCAACCGGAGAAGGCTCGACGCAGCCCCCTGGACCAAAGAGAAAATCATTCGCCGTGTCGTTAAACATGGAGTCTATGTGCTTCTGTCGCTCGCGATCGCCCACGTCTTCATTTCCTACTTCGTTTCGATTCCGAAGCTCTATCAATACATTATTGACTCGCCATTGAAGAATTTCAAAACCTTCGGGGTGATGCTGTTTCTCACCGGATGTCTCTATTTTTCCTTCAGCTGGTTTCGTGAGCAATTCTGTATCATCCTCTGTCCTTACGGTCGGATCCAATCGGCCCTGACAGACGACGAAACCGTCGTAATCGGCTACGACGAAAAGCGTGGCGAGCCCCGCGGCAAAAGGTCCGATCCCACAAAAGGAGACTGCATTGGTTGCAACAAATGTGTTCAAGTCTGCCCCACAGGAATTGATATCCGAAACGGACTTCAGCTTGAGTGCATCGGCTGCGCCGCCTGCATCGACGCGTGCAATGGCGTTATGGAAAAGATCAAGCGTCCCCCCGGACTGATCCGCTACGATTCCTACAAGGGACTGAAGGGGGAAAAGACCCGTCTGTGGAGACCTCGCATCGCCCTCTACACCAGCTTCATCGTTCTCGGGCTCACTGTTCTTACGCTGTTCCTTTCAGGGATACACAACGCCAAACTTGAACTGGTGAGGATGACCGGCAACCCCTACTACGTTGACGATACGAACGTCAGGAATCAGTACCGCCTCCAATTTGTCACGAAGCAGAATAACCCCACCACGTTCGACCTCACTTTCGAAAACCTGCCCGAGGGAGCATTCCTCACCGGCGTGGAAAATTCCGTAGTTCTCACCCCGGGAGAGGAAACGACCAAGACGATCATGGTCCAGGTTCCCAGAGACGACTACAAAGGCGAATTTACGATCAAGGTCAAAGCGACAGTGACGCCGGGAGATTTCACCATCGAAGATTCGATCGAATTTCTCGGGCCAAGTGCCTACACCCTGCGAAAAGAGTAACGCCAAGACATGATTCACTTCTTCCAAAAACGCCCCTGGATCTGGGTCATCGTTGCTTTCATCATTCTCATGACAGGATGGGCATTTCTTCTGCGCCTTTCCATCACTCACCTGCCCGAGTCCATCCCGCCCAAATCCGCTGAGAAATCGGAACAACCATGACGATTGATTTCGAAACCATCACCCTGGGAAGCATTTTTATCGCCGGCCTCGCCACGAGCCTGCACTGCGCAGGGATGTGTGGACTACTCACCTGTGGACTGGGAATCGCAGGCCACGGTCCCGCCATTGCCTCTGTAGGGCTCTATCACTTCTTTCGACTGGTGGGATATTCTGTCGCCGGTGGTCTTGCCGGATTTATCGGAGGGCAACTGGGTTTCTCGTTTTCCATCAACGGCGTCTCGTGGCTTCCAGCTCTGCTGATTCTTTTCCTCATCGCGATCGTCTTCGGATTGGACAAAAAAATGGGAGCGATCCCCGGCTTGAACAAAGTCACTACCGCGATCCGACTGAAAACGCTATCGCTACCGACACCGGCCCGCGCCTCCATCATCGGGCTGGCGACGCCACTGCTCCCCTGCGGACCACTTTACGCGATCCTCGCAATCGCCCTCGCGAGCGGATCGGCGATCCGGGGAACTGAAATCATGCTCGCTTTCGGACTCGGCCCGATTCCGGCAATCGCCGCCGTCCAACTCGGCTCAGCCTGGGTGAACCGGAAACTGGGAGCCAAAGGATTTCTCTACGCAAAACGCGGTCTCGCTGCAGCTGCGGCGATCTCCCTGATATGGCATTTCTCCATGCTTCCCGGCGGGATTGCAGGGGATAAAATGGGAGACGGGTCCACCTGCCGGTGCGATCTCGAGATCGAATGAAGAATTCCCTGAGCCAGTCTGCAAGCAAAGCCGGCCCCACGCAGGCCTCAGCGGAAAAGCGTGAGTGCACCCATTGCGGGAATCTTTTTCTCCCGCGATTCGAAGAGGAGAAATTCTGCTGCTCAGGCTGCCGGGTCGTTCACGATCTCATTCAGTCAGGCGGACTTGGATCATTCTACGACCTCCTCGGCCGGAAAGTGCTGCAGCCGGCCTCGGTGCAATCACTGGGCAGAGACGAGGAGGAGGAATTGCGTGAGGCGATTCAAGAGGCCGAATCGAAAGTCACCTCGAACGAAACCGCGGCAAGACTCGCTCTGCGAATCGGCAATCTTTCCTGCACCGCCTGCGTCTGGTTAATCGACCACCTCTTTCGTCAACACTCCGGAGCCCTCAAAATCAATTCGGACACGACCCGCTCTATCCTCACGATATGGTGGAATCCCGGCGAACTTGATGTCGTGAATTTCGTTCAGACATTGAACCAGTATGGCTACCCCGCGAGCCTCCTAACAGACGAAGAATTTGAGCTTCCGAAGGAGAGCCGTTCACTCCTCACCCGGCTTGGCGTCACTGCGGGTCTCGCGATGAATACGATGGCCTTCAGCCTGCCATCCTACCTCGGGCTGGAAACGAGCGACCAACTCTCCCGCCTTTTCACTCTCGTCTCGTTCGCCTCAGCCTCTCTCGCCCTCGCTGTGGGAGGCTCCTACTTTTTCCAACGCGCCCTCCCGGCACTGCGCGCAAAAACACTTCACATGGACGTCCCTATTTCTCTGGGACTCATTGCCGCATTCCTCGGCTCACTGGCAGGCCTCATCTTCGACCTCGAAGGGATGCTGTATTTTGACTTCGTCGCCACTTTCGCATTCCTCATGCTCGGAGGGAGATGGATGCACCTCCGCCTACTCGAAAGAAACCGCCAGCAACTCTGGGCGAGAGAAAAGAACATCACCTCCGTGATTCGCATCACCAAGTCAGGCGAACGCGAACGCGTTTCAGTGGAGCGGATTAAAGAAGGCGACACACTGGAACTTGCTCACGAGGGAATGCTTCCCGTCGACGCCATTCTCGCCTCCGACTCCGGATCACTTCAGCTCGACTGGATTACGGGGGAACCGGAACCCGCCACCTTTCACGAAGGAAGCCTCGTTCCCGCCGGAGCGAAAAACAGCAACAGCGAGCCGATTCGACTGATCGCAGAAGAGCCATTCGCAGGCACTTATCTCGCGACCCTTTTTGACAGAGCCTCACTCGACGCCGCCGACGACGGAAGCGCCGAACAGACTAACATTCTCAAATACTATCTCCTCACCGTCATTGCCGTGGCCGTCGCAGGGTTTGGATTCTGGCTCTTTAAAGGAGCAGGAGGAGCAAAAGCTCTCCAGGTTTTGATCTCTGTCCTCATTGTCTCCTGCCCCTGCGCCCTCGGTCTCGCCCTGCCGCTGCTGAACGAAATCCTCCTTTCCAAGCTCAAGCAAAAAGGGATCTTCATTCGACGTCACTCGCTCTGGAGCCGGCTAAGCTCGATCCGGTTCCTCGACTTTGACAAGACCGGGACCCTGACAGAACCCATCAAACGCCTCATCAATCCGGAGGCAATTGACGACATCGAGAAGCAGGGCGAAGCCACCCTCAACGCTCTCGTTGCCCTGACAACCCGCAACACCCACCCCATTGGCCGCGCTCTCAACGACATTCTCCTGAGAAGATTCGGAGCGAAAAAAATTGATCCGGATGCAGTCGTCTCCGCCCTTCCCGGAAAAGGCGTTGAACTGATTGATGGCAACACGCAATGGAGACTGGGCCGCGAAGACTGGGCGACCGGCGATAAGACCTCTCAGGAACAGAAAGGCCACTGCGTTTTTTCAAAAAACGGTTCAGCAATTGCCCGTTTCGAACTGGGCGAGTCCATTCGGGACGGGGCCAAAGAGGAACTTCAGTCACTCGAGAACACCGGCTACCGCATCCGCATCCTCAGCGGAGATCCTGACACAACAAGAGTTAAATCGACCGCATCTGATCTGGGTCTCGCCTCCGAACAGGTTTTCTCAAACCTCACACCGGAGGCGAAGGCCGAGCTCATCGCAGACAACGGATCACAAAACAGTCTCTTCATCGGGGACGGAGGGAACGACAGCCTTGCCCTCGCTGCCGCTGCCGCAAGCGGCACGCCGGCAACGGGAATCAAAGCGATCGAAAGTCAGGCCGACTTTGTATTCACCGGGAGAGGCTTCCACGCGATCGGTCTCCTCTTTGAAGCAGCGAAGCGCCGGCGAAAACTGATCCTCGCGATCTTTTTCACCGCGATCCTCTACAATCTCATCGCCGTCGGAATTTGCCTCGCCGGACACATGAATCCCCTTCTCGCGGCCATTCTCATGCCGCTCAGCTCCATCGTGACAACCGCGATCGCCGCCCGCGTTTAATTTTTCAGAAGCAGAGCGCGAACTCTGTGGCAAACTGAAGGATGGGCTTAATCACAGGCAAAGATCTGCTTGAGGCAGGCTGGTCAGAAGGACCGGCGCTGAAGAACCTGCTCGAATCGGCGAAGGCACTCGAGTCAAAAGGGATCACCGACCCTGCCTACATTATCAAACTGCTCGAACGGGACTTCGCGAAAGAGGATCCAACTCTCCGCATGAGGGAGAAGGCCCTGCCCTTCTCCGAAGCGATCGAGGCGAACTCGAAGCTGGAGGAGAAGAACCTCGGGTCGGTCCGCAAGTTCATGGGCGAGCTGATGCGCTGCCCTGTCGTCGAGAGCGGAGCGATCATGCCGGATTCCTGTCCTGCCGGATTCGCAGAGGCGACCATCCCCGTAGGCGGTGCCATCGAAACACGCAACGCGATCCTGCCGGCCGCTCACAGCGCCGACATCTGCTGCTCGATGTATGCGTCCGTCTTCGAATGCAATGAAAGCACCAAAGGGATGATGGACGCACTCGTCGAATCGACCCGTTTCGGATACGGTGGCCGGAAGGACGAAGACCGTGTTGACCACCCCGTTCTCCACGAATCAGTCTGGTCGAATCGCTATCTCAAGGGACTCGAAGAGTATGCCGCGAAGCACATTGCCGATCAGGGTGACGGAAACCACTTTGCCTATCTCGGAAAAATCCGGGTGACACGTGACCTCGTCGACGCGTTGACAGAAGCTGGACACGACGCCACCGCCCGCGCCCTGCGAGACCGTGCCGGCAGCCGCATCGATGACGCGTCAGGCGTAGAGTTCTTCACCCTCGTGACCCATCACGGTTCGCGCGGCCTCGGTGCCCACCTCTACAAACGCGGACACAAAGCGGCGATCAAGGAAACCTCACGCATCGCCAAAGGAATCCCCAAAGCAGCCGCCTGGCTCGACGTCACTACCGACGAAGGCTCCGATTACTGGGACGCCCTCCAGTACGTGAGCCGCTGGACGAAGGCGAACCACACCTCCATTCACGAGCGCTTCCTCGCTCGCGCCGAAGGGGAGCTCGTCACCGGGTTCGGAAACGAACACAACTTCGTCTGGCGTAGAGAGAGCGACGACGGCTCGAGTGTCTTTGCCCACGGGAAAGGGGCGACGCCCGCATGGAGAGATGAAGCATCGATCCCCCTCCTCGGCCTTATCCCGCTGAACATGGCCGAACCCATTCTCCTCACACTGGGGAGCAATAATTCTGACTTCCTCAGTTTCGCCCCGCACGGTGCGGGACGAAATCAGTCACGCACCGCCACCCTCAGGGAATTTCGAAAAGCCAACGGAGACAGCGACGAAGCGACCATCGCCAAAGCGATCGCCGACGCCACGAGGGGCCTCGATATTCGCTGGTATTACGGAAAAGGAGACCTCACCGAAAGCCCGATCGGCTACAAGTCAGCCGCTCAGGTCAGGGCTCAGATCGAGCACTTCGAGCTCGCAAACATCATCGGCGAAGTAACCCCTCTGGGCTGCCTCATGGCAGGAGACTCGGGTCCGAAGCCATGGATGAAAAAGGACCTTCTCACTCCCAAACAAAAGCGCCAGATTGAACACCGCGCCGACCGGCGAAAACAAAAGCAGTCCTACCACCGGTGGGAAGGCAATGACGACGAAGACGTTTAGAAAAAGATCGCCCGGCCCATCGCCTTCCAAACTGTGCTGCGGGGAATTTTGACCTTCTCTGAGATGACGCGATCAAAACCCGCGTCGGCCATTTTTCCGGCGGTCTCCTTTGCGAGAAGCATCGGCAGTCTCGTGCAGAAGCGAGCCCTCGCATCGTTCACTTTTGTAAGATACGGATCGGCCTCTTCCAAAAAATCCTGACACGTTCCCAACCACTTGTCATAAACAGGTTCGATCTGCGTGGAAGCAGGTGCTGCCTCTCCGTTCCAGCCGGCGGCGATCAGTTCCTCCGCGGGCAGATAAAGCCGCCCGTTTGGAAGATCCTCGTGTAAGTCCCGGAGAATATTGATGAGCTGTAAGCCCTGCCCCAGTTTGCGCCCTTGCACTAACATAGCGGCAGCGTTTTCCGGTTCCGAAAAGCGTTTTCCCATCGTTGAAAACCCCACCTTGGTCCAGAACTCCCCGACGCATCCCGCGACCCAATAGGTGTAGCGATGCAAGTCGTCAGAATTCCGGCAAGGAGCAATTACGCCGTCCTCAAAAGATTGTATATCCCAGACCTGGCCGTGAACAATCGTCAAAACCACTTCACTAAGATGATCTTTCAGCGAGTCGTCAATCCTATCATACCAACCAAACAGCGCTCCGGATTCAGCGAGCAGATGCTTTTCCCCCTCATGGGTCAGTGCTGACTGGAATGAGGACAAATCGAGTCCCCCCTGCAAATTTCCCCGTTGAATCCCCAGCCTGACTGATTCCAAAACGGCCAACCGTTCGGGGTCGGGAATCCCCGGCGCATCGGCGACCGTATCGGTGAAGCGCGCCAGCAAATAGCCCAGAGAAACCGGCTCCCGCATCTCCTGCGGGAGAAACCGCATGCTGAGATAAAAGGACCGCGATACCGCTTTCAGCAAGGCATCGTGATCCGGGAGGCTCATCTCAGGCGACTCGGCTTAGCGCAGTGTCTCCGCTGCTTTGAGAATAATCTCCTCGGTGGTTTCCCAGCTGATACAGGGATCAGTCACCGATTGTCCCCAGGTCATTTCTGAGTGGTCATCGAGAATTTTCTGATTCCCCTCGACGATATTACTCTCGAGCATCGCCCCCACAAGCTGGCGGTTTCCCGCAGCCCGCTGTGCCACAATCTCTTCAAAGACCGAAGGCATTTTCGTAAAATCCTTCGAGCAATTGGCATGACTTGCGTCGACGACCACGGCCTGTGAGACACCACCTTTCTCCAGGTTCTGAATCGCACTGGAAACCGACTCCGCATCGAAATTCGGTCCGTCATCACCACCGCGAAGCACGGTATGACAGTTCGCATTGCCTTTCGTGCTCACCATGGAGGCAACCCCTTCCGCGCTGATTCCGAAAAAAGTCTGAGGAGCAATCGCCGCTTTGAGCGCATTCACCACTGCTGACATCCCGCCGTAGGTGGTGTTTTTAAACCCAACCGGCATCGAGAGACCTGACGCCATCTGGCGGTGCGTCTGAGACTCCACCGTTCTTGCGCCGATGGCAGCCCAGCAAATCAGATCGGCGATGTACTGAGGAGTGATCGGATCGAGAAATTCAGTCGAGGTCGGAATCCCGAGATCGAGGATATCGCCGAGGAGATTCCGGGCGATTCTCAATCCTTCGGCGAGATTTGCGGTTCCATCGAGATCGGGATCCATGATGAGCCCCTTCCAGCCGATCGAGGTCCGGGGCTTCTCAAAGTAGACCCGCATCACGATTTCAAGGCGGTCCTTCACCTTCTCATTGAGCTCCACAAGCTTCTTCGCATACTCGATCCCCTGAGCTGGATCATGAATCGAACATGGCCCGACGATAACGATAAAACGGTCCGATTCGCCATGGAGTATGGCTTCGATGCGTTCACGGGAACCCTGCACGACATCAGCCTGCTCAGCGCTACGAGGCATCTCGTGCATCAACAGGGCCGGCGCCGGAAGCGGGACATTAAAAAGGACGTTCAGGTCAGTGATCTTATCACTCATAGCCTCAACGAATCGCGGCGATGTACCCCAGTGTCAACGATGAGCCCCACTCATCCCTCTTTTTCTTTTTCTTAATCCCAATCTCAATCCCGGCAAATCCCGTGCACAAAACCACGAAAATCAGATCAAAATCACGGCAACAGAGGCCCCTTCATCCAGTTTCTCACCCGGATTGAGTCTTAAGAGGCAGTTCGCGCGGCTCAGCCCGAAGATCGCGTGCGATTGCTGGGTGCCGGATAACCGGAGCGTCCCATTCTCGACCCGACCGCGAAAATAGTGAGGCCTGTCCCCCGTATTCTCCACCGCCTCGCCCAGAACCACCGAAACAGTTCCGGTATCTCCGGAAGCGCCTTCCGACATGTCGCCTAACAACCGCCGAATCACCGGAGCGACGAAAACATGAAAAGTCACAAAGGCCGAGACAGGATTCCCGGGCAAACCGAAAACGAGAGTTCCGTCAGGATGGCGACCAAAAAGAAACGGCTTACCCGGTTTGACCTTCACCCGCCAGAACTCCGTCGTCACGCCCAGTTCTTCGAGCACTTCCTTGACGTAATCCTTCTCCCCAACCGAGACACCACCGGCAATCACGACGATGTCCGCCGTCGCCAGTGCCGCACCGAGGACCTCATGCAATTCCTCCGGATCGTCGAAAGCATGGGAAGCTGCGGCAATTCCGCCAACACGAGTCACCGCCGCCTGGAGCATCGGGGAGTTGCTGTTGTAAATTTCACCCGGTAACAGAGGAGCCCCCGGTTCAACCAATTCGTCGCCGGTGGTCACGATCTGAACGAGGGGCTTGCCGTGCACCGCCACTTCGGGAATCCCCTGCGACGCGAGAAGCGCGATTCTCGCCGGACTCATGACATCGCCCCGCTCCAGCAATTTTTGCCCGGCACACACGTCGCCACCTCTCCGGCGGATATTCTCTCCCTCAACCACCCCTTCGGCGACCGTGATCTGATTGCCTTCACGCCTCACATCCTCCTGCATGATCACCGCGTCAGCCCCCAGCGGCATTGGCGCTCCCGTAAAAATGCGAATCGCCTCTCCGGCCTGAAGAGTGAGATGACAATCCAACCCCGCGGCCTGAACCGCTTCATTCACCTGAAGAACATCACCGGTCTTGCACTCCGCCGCACGAACCGCGTAGCCGTCCATGCTGGAATTATCAAATGGAGGTGAATCGACCGAGCCCGTAATTTCCTGAGCGAGAACCTGATCCAGCGTCAACTCAAGAGGAATCCACGTGACCGCGCCCGGTGAGGCTGCGTCGAGAATTCGACGTTTGGCTTCCTGTTCTTCAAGCATGCGGAAAGATAAAACGCACTTCCCTGCTCATAGTCAATCACCGAATAATGATGCGATAGCTCAGAGAAAAACCCATCCTGCCAAACCCGCAAGAATCACGACGAGCCAGACCGGCACCTTTGCCACAAAGTAGAGCGCGGCAACGCCTGTCAGAAAAACAACATCGTTCGTCGAAGTGATCGATTTTGTCCAAACGGGCGAGTAGAGCGCCGAGCCGAGGAGCCCGACCACTGCCGCATTGGTTCCAATGAGAGCGGCACGAAGCGACGGCTTTTTCACCAGATCCCCCCAAAACGGGAGAACCCCGAGAACAAGCAACCACGCGGGCAGAAAAATGCCGACGAGGCAAACAGCCCCCATGAGCCACGGCCCCGCGACGTTATCCATGATCGATCCGAGATATGCCGCGAAGGTAAAGAGCGGCCCCGGCACCGCCTGAGCAGCCCCGTAACCGGCGAGAAACGCTTCCCCCGTGAGCCAGCCGGGCGTCACGACCTCCTCGCTAAGAAGCGGCAAGACGACATGACCGCCACCGAAGACGAGAGCACCACTGCGAAACATCGAATGAAAAGCCGCGAGAATGGAATTCTCACCGCCGGCGGGAACGAGGAACGGCAATCCAAAGAGGAGCCCAGAAAAGACGGTGAGGCAGGCAATCCCAAACCAGCGTGAACCGGAGACGGAGCCGACAGGGTGGTTCCCAACAGGGTCAGGTCGACCACTTAACCCTGTCGGGTCAACGCTTTCGGCTGCGACCGACTTTCGAAAGAGGAAAAAGCCGACCAATCCGCCGAGCACGATCACGACAAGCTGCATCCATGCGACCGTGGAAAGCAGCATGACCGCACCGGCAAAGAGAGCGATGAACTGATGGGCGCGACCCGGGCAAAGGGATTTCCACATCGAGGCGACCGCGTTGGCAATCACCGCGACGACCGCAATTTGCAACCCGCGGAGCCAGCCGGCCGAGGCATCGAATCCTCCATCGGAAACCGCCATGACACCGATCCCGAAAAGAATCAGGGCAATCGCCGAGGGCAGGGTGAATCCAATCCACGCGGCGGCGGCACCCGCCAAGCCGCCCCGTCGCCACCCGATCGCAAGCCCGAGCTGACTGCTCGCCGGCCCCGGGAGAAATTGACAGAGCGCGAGAAGATCAGCGAAGTCAGATTCCCCGAGCCACTTTTTTGCCCCGACAAACCGGTCCCGGAAGAAGGCAACATGAGCGGTCGGCCCGCCGAACGAAGTCAACCCGAGAAGGGTAAACTCACGCAGTATTTCCAGAAAGTGTTTCACAGCTCTCTCAGTTCATCTCTCTGCGCTCACTACTCAACCTGAAATTCTCACGTGTCAAAATCGTGACCAACGGAGGCAGTCGGGTAAGCCAGCTATGCCTAACAGATCCGTGTAAATCCATCTTCCATCCTTTTTAATCTGTGCAAAAAAATCAGTGCCTATGAATTTCAGCACAGATTTAGAACGGATCATTCGGATTGCCAAGAAGGGGCTCTTTGTTCCAAAAGCGCCCGGGGTCTATTCTTCACGCCAGAGCCAACGCAAAGAATCGGGAAAGATCGCGCCACCGTGATTCCCGTTGTGAGCGCCCTCACCGTAAACGAATTGATAATCATAATCGGCGAACTTCAATGCCGCCGCCATTTGCTGATTCGCGAGCGGCCAGTTGCCGTGTTCATTATCGAGATCGTTCGATCCATCCTGCAGAAAGACCTTCAGCGGTCGTTTTTCCGATTTCCGGATCAGAGCGGGATAGACGTGACCGCCTTTAATATTCGTGAAGCTCCCGATATGACTGAGGACTTTACGGAAGAGATCCGGCCGCTCCCAAGCAACCGTAAAGGCACAAATCCCACCGGAACTCATTCCGCATATCGCCCGCATCTCAGGATCATCGGTGAGTCGATATTCCTTCCCGACTTCCGCAAGAATCTCCTTTTCCAAAAACTCCGCGTATTTCCCACTGAGAGTATCATATTCGACCGAGCGATTGCTCCCGACGCCTTCCGGTGCTTTCCATCCCTGCTCTTTTTCCAACACATTGGTGAACCAGCCAGGATTGATGAAAATTCCAATCGTCACCGGCATTTCACCACTCGCGATGAGATTGTCAAAAACGACCGTAGAGCGCACCTGTCCTTTTTCACCAACGTAGGCGTGCCCATCCTGAAACACCATCACCGCAGCGGCTTCCTTCCCATCATACTGCGCCGGAACGTAGACAAAATACTCGCGAATCGTCCCGGGATAGACCTCGCTTCGAATCTGATGCTTCGTGACCTTGCCTTTGGGCACACCGTCTTTGGGCATGGAATCCTCCCCGAAAGGATACTCCTTAGGCTTCGGCTTTTCCTCTTCAGCCATACCGGTGGACAGCGTAAATAGCGAAATAACAGCGGCGATTGCGATTCTCATAGTGAGAACATCTTCCCTTTTTCGAACGCCTTGGCAAGAAATACACTCTAACGTGTTCGAAACCGCTATTACGGGACTTTTTCCGTAAGGTTCCACCTCTATTTCCGTTTAAGATATCGCCATCATTCCAGCAGCTTTCTGTTCATGACTCAAAATCCCTTTTCCCGCAGCACGTCTTTCCACAAGACCCTTTTCGAAGCGCTGGCCTTCGCCATCTTAATTCTCACAACAGCGATTCCTTCGGTTTCAGTGGCGCAGTCAAAATCCCTCACCGTTCGGGATAAAAACGTGGAAGCGCAGCTCGTTTCAAGCGTCAACTCGATCCAGCCCGGGGAACCGTTCACCGTGGCGCTTAAGCTGAAGATCGATCCGACCTGGCACACCTATTGGAAAAATCCCGGGGAAACTGGAAAGCCCACCGAGCTGAAACTGAACCTTCCCGAAGGATTCACCGCAGGCGAGCTTCAGTATCCGGTTCCGAAACGGTTCGTCGTCGATTTCGGCTACGACATCGTTGAAGCCGGGTTCGGCTACATCACCGAGGTGCTTCATCCTATCACGATCACACCACCCGCAGACCTCGCGGTCGGAACACCCGTCGCCATCAGCGGCACCGCAGAATGGCTCATGTGCGACCCGAACACCTGCATCCCCGGAAAAGCGGCGCTCACGATCAATCTCAACGTATCAGAAACCGCCTCACCCTCCTCTGCCGCCGGCGAAGTGGAAGCCGCTGTCTCAAAAATCCCTGAACCAACGGACTGGAAAACCGAGATTGCACTCGAAGGTGAGGAAGTCATCGTCACGGTCGATACCGGAAACGCCGACCTTCCCGCAGTCGAGAAGATCCACCTCTACCCGAACGAGAATTTCATCTTTGATCAGCTCTCCGTGCCGGAAATCTCCAACGCTGACGGCAAACTGACGTTCACCTTTAAAAAGTATGAGAAGCTGGAAAGTGCTCCTGAGAACTTCAGCGGAATCGTCATCGCTGAGACGGATTCCGGGAAGCAGGGCTTCAACATTTCCACTTCAGCGGGCGGAGCGTCCGCGGCACCGACCACGCCCGCGACACCGGCGGCCACTGAGACCACAGATACGACCCAACCAGCCACGCCGGAGGAACTGCCCTTCGGAGGCGGACTCTTCGGCTTTCTTCTCGCCGCTTTTCTCGGAGGAATCATCCTCAACATTATGCCCTGCGTCTTCCCTGTGATTTCACTGAAAGTGATGTCCTTTGTCGGTCAGTCAGGAGAGGATAGAAAAAAGGTCCTCGCTCACTCACTCACCTTCGCTCTCGGAATCCTCGTCTTTTTCTGGATCCTCACAATCATGCTGATCGTTCTCCGCTCAGCCGGAAGTGACGACATCGGCTGGGGGGTTCAGCTCCGCCAGCCCGGCTTCGTGATCGGCCTCATCTTTGTCATGGTCCTCGTCGCATTGAGCCTTTTCGGAGTCTTCGAACTCGGTGCCTCGATGACGACGGTCGGCGGCGACCTCGCGAACAAATCGGGCTACGCCGGCAGCTTCTGGAGCGGTGCCCTCGCGGTGCTCCTCGCCACCCCCTGCACCGCACCTCTCATGGCTCCTGCGATTGGATTCGCTCTCGTGCAACCGGCGGGAATCATGTTCCTCGTCTTCACCGCACTGGGTCTCGGTCTTGCCGCGCCTTATTTCATTTTTGCGATTTTCCCGAAACTTCTCGACGTGATTCCTCCTCCGGGCGCGTGGATGGATACCTTCAAGCAGTTCATGGGATTCCCGATGCTCGCGGTAGTGGTCTGGCTCTCCGGCGTCCTTTCCAAGCAGCTTAGCGTCGGGGGACTGCAGTGGGCCCTCGCCTCGGTTCTCATCGCCGCGATCGCCGCCTGGATCTTCGGCCGCTTCGCCGGTTTCAATCAACCCGCCTCGAAGCGGACCAAGGGAAAAATTGCCGCCGCCCTCGTATTTGCCCTGAGCCTCTACGTCGCCTACGACGCCTCACAAAAGCGTGCTCCCGCGAGCACGACCGACATTCGGGACGTCATCGCCGCTCATCGCGCCGAAGGCAAAGATGTCTTCGTCGATTTTACCGCCGAGTGGTGCCTCACCTGTAAAGTGAACGAGCGCGTCGCGATCAAAACGGACGAGGTCCAGAACGCCTTTGAGGAAAACAACATCGAGTTCGTGATCGGCGACTGGACTAACAAAGACCCCAGCATCGCCGCCGTTCTCGAAGAACACGGCCGCGCCGGAGTGCCTCTCTACCTTCTCTATCCAGCCGACCAATCCAAACCGGCCGTAATGCTGAAAGAGGGAATCCTCACCCCGGGCGATATCCTCGAGGCGATTGAGAGCATCAAGTGATCAGGGGGCCTTCGCAAGGTCCAGCATGACCTGCGGTTTGTCCGTAATAATGCCGTCGATGCCGGCGGCGATCCACTTCTGAGCTTCCTCAGGATTGTTCACCGTCCAGAGCGTCACGAGAAATCCGGCGCTCTGGAGTGCTTTGAGATTGCCCGCCGTGAAATCGGAGAAGGCCCAGCCCACCCAATCGGGAGCGAACCCTTTGATCTCCGTGAACCGCTCAGCGGTGAGTTCCTTACTCCCCAACGCTCCCAGTTTCACATCGGGCAGTTCTTTCTGGAAGTCCCTGAGAAAGTTCCAGTTAAAACTCTGCACGATGATTTTGTCGGCACAGTCGAGTTCTTTAATCACCTTCGCATAAGCAGCGGCGGATCCGGTCTTATGCTCAATCAGCGGGATCATGTCGTGCTCGAAACACAGCTCAAGCGCTTCGCGGAAAAGAGGCATTTTCTCTCCTTTGAATTTTCCACCGGTAAACCACGCCCCGACGTCGGTGTCCTTGATAGAATCCCACGTTTCCCCTTCCACGGTGTTTTTCCCACCGGTGAATCGCTCAAAGGTTTTATCGTGAAACAACACGAGAACACCGTCACTCGTTTCCCTGACATCAAACTCAACCACGGGTGCACCCTGCTTCGCCGCTTCCACAATCGAGCTGGTTGTGTTCTCCGGGCAGTCCGCACTCGCGCCCCGGTGCGCCATGATCACCGGCTTCCCTGCTTCCACTCCCTGTCCTGACATCATTAAAAGGATCGATCCTGTGAGACCTAACCACATTCGGGAATTCCGACTAGGAGAGTTTGATAATCCGTTTGGCATTTTCTGAGAATATTTTTCTTTGAGCTTCATCATTTTTAAGGAGTCGTTTTACGTTGTTAATCTGGTCCAGCCCTGAACAGGCTTGAATCTTAGGGGTGGGATCGGCGCAATCCGTCCCCAGCATCAGCTTATCCTGATGCCTCTCGAGAAAGGCCGCGGCGTGCTCCTCATCACGATTCAGAGCATTGCGCCCCGATCCCGCAGAAAGATCACCATACATGTTAGGATAATCGCTCAGGTATTTATCGGACAGTCCTCCCGGCGTGACCGGTCCGGTGGGATAGTTCGTCGCCTGATCGTGCTTCGCATCAATGTTCCCCCACCAGGCCTGAGCATGACCAATGAAATTCACCTTGGGAAATCGTTCGAGCATCTTATGAAACCGCTCGAATCCCATATTGTAGCGGTTGTGTTCAAAATGGAGCAGCACGGGAACCTCAAACTCCTGAGCGACTTCATAGACGCGGATCATCGGGGCGGAGTCGCACTGAAGATGAAATTTTGATTCCCCGATTCCAACGGCACCGTTTTTCAACCAGTGCTCGAGTCGCGGCACTGCGTCCGGTGCGTCGGGCACTTCATTGCAGAAAAAGGCGAACAACCCGGGATGCTTCATGGCAAGCCGCGCCGAAGCCTGCGTCCCGAAAACACGCGCGGCGAGACCGTTCGATTTCCCTTTATGAGTCGACGCCATTGCCAGTGCCGAAGCCGCCGGAAGCAATACCGTTTTGGAAACGCCCATCTTCTTCTGGTGGGCAATCAGTTCGTCGTCCCGCCTCCCGTGAAAATTAACGTGCTGATGAATATCGATGATCTCAAGCGGTTCGTCTTTCCCCACCGCTGCGGCAACGGTGCCGCTGGCAATCCCGATTCCCGCTATTTTTGTGAATTGTCTTCGATTCATGCCTTCTTCATCCTTTGAGGCGATTATCTGACTTAACACGAATCCTGCGAGATGAAAACGATCCGCCTTTGCGCCCTTTTTGTAAGCCTCAGCTCTCCCCTGTTTGGACAGGATGCGCTCGAACTTTCCGCTGATGAGTTTCCGAGAGTGCCCGCGACGAAGCCTGCTGAAGTCCTGAAAACGTTCGAAGTTGAAGAGGGCTTCCAACTCGATCTCGTTGCCCATGAACCGGATGTGATGGATCCCATCGCAATGGCCTTCGACGAAAAAGGACGCGCCTACGTGCTCGAAATGCGCGGCTACTCGGAGAGAAGAGAGAGCGCCCTCGGCCGGGTCCGGTTACTCACCGATACGAACGGCGACGGGAAATTTGATCATTCCACGGTTTTCAAAGACGGTCTCAAATGGCCCACCGCGATCCTTTGCTACAAAGGCGGTGTCTTCGTCGGAGCGACCCCGGACGTTCACTATTTCAAGGATACCGATGGGGACGGCGTTGCCGACGAAGCAAAGCACCTCTTTACCGGTTTCGGCGAAGGCCCGCCGCGACTGAACATGCAGGCTCTCTTCAACAGCTTCCGCTGGGGACCGGACAACCGGGTCTGGGGAGCCACCGCAGGAAACGGAGGAATCGTGACACGGGTCGGCGACGATTCATTCGAACCTGTTCCCCTGCGCGGTGCCGACTTCTCTTTTGATCCCGAGAAACTCGACCTGCGTCCCGAGAACGGAACCGCCCAATACGGGATGAGTTTTGACTCCGAAGGCCGCCGCTTCATTTGCACGAACTCACGCCACATCATCTGGGTGGCCTACGAACGCCATCAGGTGAATCCGAATCCCTGGTATCGCCTTCCATCGCCACTCGTCGATATCCCCGACGATGGAGCAGCAGCCCCCGTCTACCGGACAAGTCCCGACGAACCCTGGCGCATTGTCAGGACCCGGTGGCGTGTCTCCGGCGTTGTCAAAGGCGTCGTTGAAGGTGGCGGGCGGGTCTCGGGCTATTTCACCTCAGCGACCGGCGTTCACCTCTACTGGGGAGATGCCTTCGGTGAAGACTATCGCAACAACACCTTCATCGGCGACGTGGGCAGCAATCTGATCCACCGTAAACTCATCACTTTTCCTAACGGACAGACCGAACCCGTCGCGACACGGGCAAACCCGGATTTGAAGAGCGAGTTCATTCGCAGTCGTGACAACTGGTTCCGCCCCACCAGCTTCGCGACCGGCCCCGACGGCTGCCTCTACATCACCGACATGTATCGTGAAACAATCGAGCATCCCTGGTCGCTCCCCGAACCGATCAAGAAACACGTCGACCTCAACAGCGGGTTTGACCGCGGGCGGATCTACCGCGCCGCGCCGATAGGAACAAAAGTTTCCCGCGCGCCCGACCTGAGTTTATTGTCCGACAAAGAATTGCAGGAACTGCTCACCCACACAAACGATTGGCATCAAACCACCGCACGCCGACTCCTTTACGAACGCGGAACTCCTGCGGCCCCGAAACCGGCGGTTGAACCTTTTCCTGCGATTCTCTCTTCGACTCATTTCCTGAAAGATTACACGGCAGCGGCTGACGGCGATGAATGGATACGCGCCGGTTTTCTAAACTCGATTCGAACGAAGGAAGACCTCACCGCCGCACTCCAAGCGGTCTCGGCGATTCGGCCGGGCGCTCTCCACATCGCACTCGCTGAGCTCGTCGGAAGCAGCGGAGATATGGACTTCGTCCGAATGCTCATGAATTCGACAGGAACGGCACCGGTTAACGATCGGTTGGTCAGCGAGCTTTCCGCGCTGAAGCAAGGACTGCAGGCCCATAAGTCCGGATGGAAAGACCTCCTCAAAGAATCCGCTTTTAAAAATCTGCTCAACCGAGCTGTCGCAATCCTGTCAAAACCAGATTCCTCTGAATCGAAGAAGTCAGATGCCCTCTCGATTCTCTCTCTGTCAGGATCATCGAGTTTCGATTCTGATCTGAAGAGCCTTTTCGAGAGTGCTCAGTCCGCCGCATTGCGAAACCAGCTTGCGACGACGATTCGCGACCTCGACTTTCTCGTCGATCACTTCACTGATCTCAGCGACGAAAGCCGGAACGGAATTACCGCCAAACTCCTCGCCAACGAATCTACTTCGCTCGCGTTCCTTGAATCACTCAAGACAGAAAAAGTCACCGTAGCCGAAACGCCCGCACAGCTCATTGCCGGCCTGAGAGCCCACCAAAGCAAAAAGGTGCGCGAACTGGCTGCAACGACACTTCCTCCTGTGATTTCACGTGAGCAGGTCATTGCCGACTACAGCGGCGCCCTTGCCGGAAAAGGCGACCGCGCGAAAGGTCAACTTGCCTTCGAAAAGGCCTGCATGGTTTGCCACCGCTCGCACGAGGGAAAAGGGATCGTCCTCGGGCCGGCTATCACGACCTTTTCCAATGCCGGTGCTGAATCTCTCCTCGGTAACATCCTCAATCCCAACAAGGAAGTCGCTCCGCAGTATCAGGCATTTACGTTTGAACTGAAGAGCGGCGAGGTCCTTATCGGGATCATTGAATCCGAATCGGCAGAGGAAGTGACCATGAAAATGGTCGGTGGAGTCAGTCGCACGTTTCCCCGAAACCAGGTTGAGTCGATGAAAGGCCTCGGTCAGTCGCTCATGCCGGAAGGGCTCGAAGCGAGCTTGACGGTTGAGGAAATGAGGGATTTGCTAAGCTACCTTGCCGCTCCGGCGAAGTAGCCTGCAAATGCTCGCCCTCTTTCAAATCTTTTTCGACGTCTGTCTTCCCATTCTCGTTCTCGCCGGTCTCGGCTGGGGACTGGACCGGATCTTCGATCTGGATCTCAAGACGCTCGTCAAACTGAACATCTATCTGCTCGTTCCCTCATTCATTCTCGTGAGGCTTTCGACCTCGAATCTCGAAGGCGCGATCGGGTTTCGCATTGTCGCCTTCACGATTTGTATCATCATCGCGATGGGCCTGATCAGCTGGATCGTCTGTGCGATTCGCAAAACGCCCGCCTCGGAGCGCTACGCGATGCAGCTAAGCACGATGATCTACAACTCAGGCAACTGGGGCATTCCCTTGATGACCCTCGCCTTCACCGAACTCGGTTCGGTCGTTCAGGTTTTCGTCCTCGCAACGATGAATCTGACCAGTTTCTCGCTCGGGATCTTCCTCGCGAACGCGGGGAGCACGGAACGGAAAGGTTTCTTCAAACCGATCCTGAAACAGCCGTCCCCCTACGCAATTATTCTCGCGCTAACACTGCGCTATTTTGACAACCCGCTCGAGGACATTGTCTTCATCTGGACGCCCCTTTTCTACCTCTCCAATGCACTCGTCGCCTTCGCGCTGATCACACTCGGCGTCCAGCTTTCCAAGACAAAGCCGCCCTCGCCGCGAGGCAATCTATCAATCGCTCTCATCATCCGACTGCTCGGCGGCCCTGCGATCGCCGCGGGACTCTGCCTTGCTTTCGGGTTCAGCGGGGAAACGGCTGCAATCCTCATCGTCGGAGCCGCCTCCCCCACCGCGGTGAATACCGCCCTGCTCGCGCACGAGTTCAAAGCGGACAGCCGATTCGCAGCCGCATCAGTGCTCTATTCGACCCTGCTGGCCGCTATCGTTGTCACGCTGCTCCTCGCGGCGCTTCGGGCCGAATGGATTCCCTGGGCGATCCCTGCCTGAGAAATCACTTCTTCTTTTTCTTCTTAAAAAGGAGACGATACAAAACCAGCAGAATCACGACACCGGCGACGGAAACGCCGATGCTGGGAAGATTGAAACCGGACGCATCCGCAACACCGAGATCGAGGGCACCTGCGACAAACTTCCCGACGACGGCACCGACTACGCCAATGATCGTCGTGATGAGACAACCTCCGGGATCGTCACCCGGAACGAGGAATTTCCCGAGTGCACCTGCAACAAAACCGACAGCGAGAGTGATTAACCATTCCATGGAAATATCATCTCACCATTTCATGACCTTGGCGAGAAAATCGCGTAGCTCTTTTGACACAGGATTCCCGAAAACAGCACTGGATTCCCCCACTTCCAGACAACGTCCACCGGAAAGAAACAGGACCTTGTCGGAAGACCGTTTCGCGAAGCCCATTTCATGAGTTGAAAGAACAATCCGCTGTCCGGAGAGACGCAGCTCTTCAATCAAATCGAGCACCTCAGCCTTCATTTCCGGATCGAGTGCCGAGGTCGGTTCATCGAGAAACAAAAGGCCCGGACGATGCGCCACCGCTCTCGCCAAAGCAATGCGTTGCTGCTGCCCGCCCGAAAGCTGTCCCGGCGACTTCTCAAGATGCTCTTCCAATCCAAATCGCTCTGCGATTTCCCTCGCACGTGCCTCGGCATCATCCGCCGCCCACCCGTGCACCTTCACGAGCGGCAGGGAAATATTCTGAATCGCTTTGAGATGAGGAAACAAATTGAACGACTGAAATAGAAATCCATTCCCCATCCTGAAGTGACGGAGCGCTTCCTCTTCGATGGGCAGGGACGCGCCATCGAGAACCACACTCCCCGAGTCCGGCGGCTCGAGCCCGCCCAGAAGTCGAAGCAAAGTTGATTTTCCGCCCCCCGAAGGCCCGATCAAGGCGACGACTTGATCGTCATCACCGAATTTCGCCGTGACCGAATCAACCGCCTGCGTCGCCCCATAGCGCTTACACAAATCGTTAATCTCAATGCTCATAATGGAAACGCTTTTCGAGATAACGACTCAGCAGGGAAATGGGGAAAGTGAGAAGCAGGTAGCCGACAATCATCGGGATATAAGCCTCGAACGCCGCGTAGGTATTCGCATTAACCTCGCGTGCCTGCATCGTGAATTCGTGAACACTGATGACGAAGAGCAACGAGGAATCTTTGATCAGGTTCGCGAACTGTCCCGCTGATGCCGGCAAAACCCGGCGCACCGCCTGGGGAATAATGATGTGTCGATAGGTCTGGCCCTCGGTAAGGCCGATCGCCCGGGCCGAGAGCCACTGCGAAGAGGAAACAGACTCGACGCCTCCCCGGAAAATCTCCGCCAGATAGGCACCTGAAAAGCCTGACAGAATGACAACACCAACTCCGAAGCGACTGTCCCATCCAATCGAATCAGCAATCATATAGTAACCAATCAGAATCTGCGCGAGGAGCGGTGTCCCGCGAATAAACTCCACGTAGACACGGGACAAAAGTCGCGGCACGCGATATTCGGACAACTGCCCCGCCGTGAGCACCGACGCGATGACGACGCTGAGGCACAGCGCCGCAACCGAGATCCCCAGAGTGGTGAGCCATCCGGAAAACAAATTCCCCCAATACGGCTGAATCAACTCCCACTGGTAGTCATGCGCCGCGACAACCCAGACAATAAAACAGAATGTGACGCCGAGAATGACGGAGACAGACAAACTGAGAAACTTTTTCACGGGCGATGAAGATCAGGAAGTTTTCTCAGTGTAGCGGTGGGTCGGTTTCGGCATCCCCGGTCGGAAGTGCTCGAGGTGGGCGATCCGAAACGTGAGCCCGCGGTCAATCGCGATCACCTTTTCGAGGGCCGCATCCGCAGCGCGCTCAAGGGTCTCGGGGTCGACTTCGGCGCGAATGTTGAGCAACAACTCGCCATCGTCAATTGGCTCGTAGTGCCGGTGCGACAACTCAGGAGTGGAGTCACCGCGCACCAGATTGATCGCCGCGAGTTCGTAGGGATCGCCAATCGGATTTAAGGTCATCTTGAGATGAGCGACCTCGGCCCCTTCATTTTCAAAACTCTCACGGAGCTGATTGGCGAGCTCGACGAGAAGCTCATTGCCGTCAAATTCATCAACTCCCCCGTCGCACTTAATTTCAACAGTGGCATTCAACCACCCTAACAAAGCCTCACCTTCGCCGTATTTGTCGTAGTCGATTTCCAGGAAACGATTTGTATTCGAGACCGATCCCAAAACCGCCTCGAACCATTCTTCACACCCTTCCCCGCCCCGGGCGGAAAGCTCAAAAACCTTTGCATGAGGAAACTCTTTCTCAAGTGCCTCACGAAGCTCAACTCGCGCTTCGTCGGAAAGCAGATCGAGTTTGTTCATCACGATGTAGTCCGCCTCTTCGAGTTGCTTTCGATAAATGTAGGTCACATTCTCGGAAAACTTACGACCGTCATCCAACCCGAGAACCCGCGCCGCCCTGAGAGGATCAACGAGGACGCTGAAGGCGGTAACATCATAGTCATCGCCGTAAATTTTCTGGAGGGGAAGGCTCACCGTGGCAACGAGATCAGTGCAACTTCCCACCGGCTCAGCTAGAAGAATGTCAGGGCGGGTCTCCTCGGTCAGGGTCGTCGCCGCTTCGATCAATGAATTGAAACGGCAGCAAAAACAACCCCCTGAAATTTCCTGCACCGGAAAGCGGTTCGAACGTCCGATCGCCGAGTCGACAAGGCCCGCGCCCTGGTCGTTCGTGATCAAGCCGACCGTCTGATTTTTATCGGTCAGATACTGAGCAAAACGCTGAATCAAGGTCGTTTTCCCGGCACCGAGAAAGCCGCCGATCATTATATACTGCGAAGACATGCCTCGAATGTCAGAGGGAAACTGAGATCTGGCAAGGCCGGATAAAGCCTTTGAAAGCGGGGTGGTCTCGAAGCAGTGGGAATGCCATATTCCCATGAACACAGTCTCTCAATCCCTGTCTGTGCAGAGACTCTGCGGGAAACCCGCCGCTGGACAGGACGTCGTCGATTTCCGGTCGATAGAAAAAGATAAGGATAAAGTTAAAGAAAAGGGCTTCAGCAGTGTATGCGGAAGCCATCGCCGACAGCTGACAATGAATTCATCAGCCCGAGAGTTGAGTCGGAAAGACACTTTACCAGGAAGCCTCTGATCAGCGTCTATCAGCGACCATCAGCGGTTAGCTCCAAAGCCCAACTACCGAATCCCAACGGTGAGACCGGCCGCTTCGGATTCCTTGAGGAAACCTTCGATGGATGAGTCACGCGGGATCCCCAGATGGAGAGCCCGGAAGTAATGCTTCTCCGCCGATTTGGCATCGGGCTGATCTCTCGTTGCATACAGAATCGCGAGATTAAAATGGGCATCACCGTATTCAGGATCGATCGAAACCGCATTGGTGAAGGCGCGCTCAGCGCGATCAACCCAGCCCTTCTGCGTCGAGATCACTCCGACTGAATTGTGTGCTTTTGCGTTCTGAGGGTCATAGGTGAGCCCCTCCTCCAGCTTGGCGAGTGCGTCGTCGAGCTTGCCCTGAAGAAACAGAGCACGTCCGAGCAGGTAATTGGCGAGCCCTGACTTGCTCTCAATCGCAAGGGCCTTTTCGAGATAATACTCGGCCTCCGAGTAGTTCTTCATCGCGATCTTGAGGACACCCAGATTGCAAAGGCAACCGACGTTCTTCGGACGGTAGCGGAGGTAATCCAGAAATCCCGCTTCCGCTTCGCTGTAGCGCCCCTCTTTGAAATCGAGCCGCGCTGACTTGTCGATCTGGGAAAGCTCGACACTGAGTTTCTGTTTTTCGATGACCCCGTTCTCGCCCGGAATGGCAGGCGCATTTCCGGGCACGACCAGCGTCGCCGACATCGTCGCACCGCTGCCATCAGAATTCACTTCACCGGCGTCAGCAAAAGTGGTGACGGCCTCGGCATCGTCCGTCGAAGCTGCGTCTACGATCTCTTGGAACTGAGGGGAACGGAAGAGCGCTTTCTCTTCATCGGTCAGTTGAGAACCGCGCACCATATCTTCCACCAAAGTCAGGAGCGTTTCAGAACGGACACCGGTTTTGGCGAGCTGCTTAAGAAGAAGCTCTTTCGCCTGCTTCATCTGTGCCTGACGCCGAAGCTGTTTCAGAACGACGGAGCGAAGCATCTCGTTCTCACGCTTTTCGATCGGGCTGGCGTTGGCGAGCGCATTCTTCTCCTCAGCCGTGAGGCCATCGGAAAGCAACTCCAGCTTCCGCTGCAATTCGTCGATGCTCTGCTGGTGCCTGAGATTTTCGGAAAGCAGTTTATCACGCTCCAGTTTGATCTGGGTGATCTGGGACTTCAGCATCTTGATGTCCTCGTCCTTTTCGTTATTCAGCTCGGAAAGGCTCGAAGCGAGCTGCTCGGCCCGATCCAGTTTCGCGCTCAGTTCGCGGTTGCGATCCATGAGTTCTTTAAGTGCCTTGCCACCGTTACCGCCGCCCTGAACAACTTCGAGTAAATTATCACGCTCGCGCTCCACCTCGGCAATACGGTCCCGCATTTTCTGCTCGCGAAGTTTCGATTTCTCGAGCTCGGCGACCAGCATCTCATTCCGGCTGTTCACTTTCTCCAATTGCTTGATCGAATCGCGAACCATTCCCCGAAGCTCTTCCTCGTTGCCGCCACCGTTGGCCTCGGCCTGTGCGAGACGATCGGCGAGCTCCCGCTCATTCTGCCGCGCTTTCAAAAGATCGCTGTTTACCCGTTTCAACAGCTGATCTTTCATCTCCACTTCACGACGAAGTTTGGCATTTTCCTCGTTGAGGTAATCGATCAAATCGTCGTTCCTCGAAATGTCTTTGTAAAAAGAATCGGCGATCCCACCGACTGTTGTTGGCGGTCGGGAATCAACTCTCGGCAAACTCGGGGAACTTGGGCCCACCATAGTCGCCTGCCGTGGCAATGCCTGGCTCGCACCATCGGTCCACGAGGGCAATGACGTTTCCCGTCCCGTCTCGATCTCCATGGAACGTGAGCGGGCACCTCCGGGATTCGTCGGTGGCGGTGCGATTCGAACACCGGGGACACCGGGAACGCCGGCTCCGGATTGAACTTGAGGCGTCCCCGCGTAATGCTGCGGTGCCTGCTGTTGCAACTGTGGTTGTGGCTGCGGCATTACCTGAGGCGCCGGCGCTTTGGGCTGACGCATCAGCCCCGTCAATTCATCCCGCTTCTCGGCAATCAGATGCCGGCGCTCCGTAACAATCTCCTTGAGGTATTCCGGAAACTCTCTCGCGAGATGATCGTAAAGTTGTTTCGCCTCACCCAGCTGATTATACCCCGAGAGATACTGCCCCTGCGCCTCCGACTCACGCGCCGCCTGAACGAGAAGAAATCCCCGATACCAGAGATCGGAAGGATCCATTTCGCCCTGAGCCTTCCCTTCCGTGGGACCAAAAATGCACACGACTACGGCGAGGGCGACACCAAGAGCGCCCGGACTTTTAAAAAGGCCGTTAGAGAAAATCATGTAACTGTCTGAGAAAGCGGGGGGAACAATCCGCAGGGTTTCGCGCGCAGTTTCCTATAAAACAGGCCCTGAGCCAAGAAGAATTACGCACTTTTTGTTCTTAAAAATGAGAATTCCTAAACTGACTTTAATCATGATTTGAGCCCTTTTTGAGCTCCTTCTCTGCTTTCCGGAGATAAATCTGACGAAATAGTAACCAGATAACCGGCGGAAGTCCCGCGCTCACGAGGAGGGTGAACCATGGATTCTCATTTCCGGTCGCCCCGATCCAGGCGAATACAAACCCGAGAGGAAAGCTGCCCGCGCAGAGCGAAAGAAAGAAACGCCGGAACGGCATTCGCGAAATCCCCGCGAGACAGGCGATCACCTCGGGGAGCAACGGCATCCACCGTGACAAGGCAACGAGCCAACCTCCCGTTTCCGCCCGGAAGATACGCTCACCCTGCGCGAGGCCCTCTTCGCCGGCGAGCCAGCCCGCTGCGCGACGCCCCATCTTCCAACACAGACCATAAGCAAGAAGGCCCGCGCCGATCGAACCGAGGGCGCTCAGCAGACCGCCCACGAACCACCCGTAGATCAATCCCAGCGCCGACATCACCACCGTTCCGAGAATCGGGAGAAAGAGATCAATGATCAGCAACCCCACTCCCGCGGCCCAGGCCCACGACCCGGTGCTTCGCAACCAGGCAACCGTTGCCTCTACCGACATCTTCTCTTCGAGAATGTCACCCCAGATCAAAAAGGGAATCAGAACGAGAATCGCGAGAACCACGAACAGAATCAAGAGTCGTTTCATCACTTCAAAAAATCAGCCACTCCTATTTGATGTCCCTGTCGCTCTTTCGTTGCCGCTGGACTCATTTTAGTGCTTAATTCAACTATGAAACCGCGAGTGGAACCTGTCGATCTCAATCAATTGCCCGCCCTGGCCCATGAGGTCATCAAGGCAGCGAAGTTCCCCATGCTCGCGACCGTCGACGAGAGCGGCCATCCCCGCGTGCGCCCCGTTTCACCGGTCCGGGTCGATGAAAACTTCACTATCTACGTCGCCAATCTCGCGTCCTACCAAAAGACCGCTGAGATCGAGGCCAATCCCAAAGTTGAACTGGCCTACCTCGCGCCCGACCACGATCAATTGAGAGTTTCCGGCACCGCCGAGCGCGTCACAGACACCGAACTGATTGAAGAGATCTGGGAAGCCAATCCACTTTTGAAACTTTACCTCGGCAGCCCCGACAACCCTGAATTCATCCTCTACCGGGTCGTTCCCGGGCAGGTCCGGTTCATGCGGGAATGGGCTCTCGCCTATCACGAGGTGCCTTTTGAAAGATCCGGAGAATAAAAGCGTTTACCAAAGAAGGACTTAACCCTGTTGGGTCGATCACGATACCCTGTTAGGTTCACTTTCAAAACCGAACCGTCTCCCTGACTTTCACCCTTTCGTTTCACTCTCACACATGGATAAAAAAACCGCCAAAATCGGCCTCGTCACTGCCACCGCCATCGTCGTTGCGAACATGATCGGAACGGGGGTCTTCGGGAGTCTCGGCTACCAGCTCCTCGGGATTCCCTCGGGCTTTCCCATCATGGTTCTGTGGATCATCGGAGGGGTTGTCTCGCTCTGCGGTGCGGTTTGTTACGCTGAGATCGCTTCCATCTTTCCCAAATCCGGAGGCGAGTACCACCTTCTCTCGCGTACCTGGAAACCACTGATCGGATTCCTCGCCGGCTGGATCTCGGTCACAGTTGGCTTTGCCGCACCGATCGCGGCCAACGCGGCCCTGATGGGTAGCTATCTCGGCCGCATTTTTGAGATCCCCCCGCTCGCTCCCGCCCTCATCGTCGTGGTTCTCGTTGCGATCATTCACCTCGGGAAAATCAAAAACATCGGCCGGTTCCAGTCCGTTTTCACCTATGCCAAAGTGGCCCTGATTCTCGTCCTCGGGATTATTTGTTTCACCAGCGTCGGCGCAGGGACCGTCTCATTCCTCCCTCAGGAAGGCGATCTCGGGCTCATCACCTCGAGCTCGTTTGCGATTTCCTTTGTCTACGTCCTTTACGCCTACACGGGTTGGAACGCGGCTGTCTACATGATGGACGAAGTCGAGAAGCCGGAAAAGACCGTTCCCCTCGCCCTCCTCATCGGAACCGTCGTCGTTACCGCTCTCTACGTGATGTTGAACGCGTCATTTCTCTACTCCACTCCGGTGGATAAACTGGCAGGTGAAGCGGAGGTTGGCTTTGTCGCCGCTGAGCAGGTTCTCGGAGCCAAAGGCGGAATGGTCATGGGCATCCTCATCAGCTTCGGGCTTATCTCCACGATCAGTTCGATGACCTGGGCCGGTCCCCGCGTCGCGGCCGCAATGGGACGGGATCACCAGCGCTTCGGGCTTTTCGCGAAAACGAACTCCAACGGAATCCCCGCTCTCGCCATCGGATTGCAGAGCGTCATCGTCGTCGCCCTCGTTCTCTCCGCGAGCTTTGACCAGATCATCCATTACGTGCAGGCGCTCCTGACGATTTCCTCGCTCATGGTCGTTGCCGGCGTGATCTATCTGCGAATCAAACACCCTGACTGGGACCGTCCGTATCGCGCCTGGGCCTACCCGCTTACGCCACTGATTTTTGCAGCCGTGAGCATCTACGTTCTCATTTTTCAAATCAAAGAAAAACCGGTCGAATTCCTCTTCGGACTCGGGACCATGGCGATCGGTATCATCTTCTATTTCCTCTGCTCCCGTACGGGCTCTCTCGAATCTGAGACGAAAAGCTGAGATTTTGGCGATAAAAAGTTCACTTTCTCGGGTTTATGGCGAAATAGCGCTTGCAGGAACTACTTAAGTTTTCTTAAATAAACTGTTCCTTCTCCGTTCCCGCCGTTCCCAGTTCCTTGCCTGATAAAATTCCATCATCTGACGGATCGCTATCCCCTGTCCAATCCACAGGCGGAAATGTTTTTGGCGTCCCCGCAGGGAATCCCGGTGCGAAGCCGGCTTCAGGTCCTTCGACCGGCCACCATCTTGCTCCGATCCCGGGCCAACCGACGAAACCCGGCATCCCGGACTGGAATCCGATTTTAGACGAACTTCCCTACGGCCTCGCGGTTTTCAGTCCCGAGCAGCAGCTTCTCCACGAGAACAGCACCTTTCGCGATCTACTCGGATACGGAATTCAGGAAAAAGGTGGCATCGAGTCCTGGCTTCGGGCACTGTCCACCGACGCAGCGCACGCATCCAAATTGATTGAGACGTGGCGTGAATACTTATGGCGAAATCAACTCACCCAGGTCTTTTCCCTGAAGTCCTCCAATCAGAAAATAAGAGAGATCGAGTTCCGGTCTTCACTTCTTCCGGATGGCGGTATCACGCTTACGATTCAGGATGTAACGGAAAAGCATCGCACGCAGGAAAATCTGCATCAGGGAAAACTCAAGTTCCGTGCTCTTTTCTCTCATTCCGAAACCGGAATCGTCCTAGTTGACCGGACCGGTCGAATCATCGAGGCGAATCCCGCTTTCCTCAAATTGTCAGGTCAGGCGCTTTCGCAGCTTCGACTGAACACCCTCGCCGGTCTTCTCCATCCCCGCGATGCTGAAGCGCTGGAGCAGGAGGAAGCGGCACTTTTTAAATCCATCGACTCGGGGAACGGTGCAGGGCAGGTCGTTTCCAGAGAGATCTGGCTCCGCGCAAAAGAGAACGAGGTAAAAACGAAGCTCACCTTCTGCCCCGTCGGTGAAGATGCTCCGTCGCGGTCCATGGGGATCTATCTCTTTGAAAAACCTTCGACCTCAAACGAGGTCAACGAGCAGCTCGCGACGAAGCTCCAGGCGCTCGCGGTGAAGGCACAGGCCTTGATTGCTTCGGTTCCCGACTTGATCATCCTGATCAACCCGGACCTCTCCATTTCAGACTACGCTCCACCACCGAAGCCATGGGAGGAAATTTCCCCCGACAAATCGTGGCGGAACAAGCTCATCACAGAGGTCTGGCCGGCTCTGGGCAATCTCGTTGAAGAGTCCCTTCCCAAAGTGCTTAAGAATGGCGAGAACGTTTGTGCCGAGATCCGCGGTGAGGACGGCGATCTTTTCTCTTTCGAGGTGAATCTCGCCGCCTGCGGAAACAGCCAGACCATCGCAGTGATTCGCAATCAGTCGGAACTGCGCCGCCTGCGTGAGGGTTCCGGCTGGCTCGAGGAAGCGTTTGCGAAAGCCCGCGACGCCGTCCTCATCTGCGATGCGACGGGACGAATTCAGCACACCAACGTATCGGGGGCTGCGCTCGTGGGAGTCTCGTGTGAAGAGCTGGTCGGAAAACGACTTGGGAGCCTCTATCGCTCGGAATCCGATCAGGGAGCCGGTTTCCAACGGAAAATTGCAATCGGCCTCTCCCACTCGAACACCTGGGAATGTGAGGAACCGATCGTGACTTCCGAGGGAGTTACCGTCAAATGCACGAGCGAATTTCAACTGATCCGAAACGGCACAAAAGAGACGCTCCTCATGGTGACGATTCGCACCGGAAGCTCCACCTCAACTGCGGCAGCGCCTGCTCAGCCAGCAGGACTCAGCGACCCCGCCCTTTCCCGGGAAACCACACAGCATTCCTTTCGCAATCAGCTCCAGCTGGTCACCAGTCTCTTTAACCTTGAGCCGCAGGGAGTCGCCGCACGCGACGCCTTCATCAAATGGCAGATCCGGCTTCGCTCGATGGCTCAGGCGCTGCCCTACGGAGCGGGTGCCGATATCGCGGTGGTTCCCCTGATTCGCCACATCGCCGACGAGGTTTGCTCACTCACCGGACAGGGCCCCGGACGCCGCGAAGTGATCGTCACCGGTCTGGAATCCATCTCGTTGCCGGCTCAAACCGCGACGCCCTTCAGCCTTCTCATGGGCGAGCTGGTTCGCTTGATCGTGTGCGAAGGCCAGCGTGGCCCCGGCCCCGAACTCTACCTCAATCTTCACGAGGCAGGCGACTCGTTCCGCCTCGTCGTACGACCGGGAACGAATCGCCGCTTCGCCTTTATCGACCGCGAAAGCGAAATCGAAACGCTGGAGATTTTGACCGAGCAAATTCAGGGCCGCCTCGATGTTCCCGCAGACGCTGATCCGTCGGAACAATGGGAATTACTCGTTCCTCTTCAGCCGAATTAGGGAGCTGTCAGGCATAGAACGCCTCTAAGCGTCTATTCTTCGAAAATCTTCCTGTCATTGGTGAAAGATTGACTCTACCGTTTTAGTTTTTATAAAGCCTCTATGGATGATTTGCCTGCCAACCGATTGCGTTTACTCATCGTCGAAAACGATCGAGTGACAGCGCGTGATCTCGAGGCAACCCTGCGTCGCCGCGGCTTCATCGTCGAGGGAATCGCCTATTCAGCCGAGCAGGCCAAAGATCTCGTAAAAGAGAAAGCCCCTGACTTCGTGCTCCTCGATATCCAACTCGGTGAGGGCAACGAAGGAATCGAGCTCGCCAAGTCGATTCGCGAAGAATACGACGTACCCGCTGTTTTCATCACCGGGTATTCCGAGGATGCCCTTTATGAAAAAGCACGCGTCGCACGGCCTGCTGCTTTTATCCGCAAACCTTTTACCGACGCGGAACTCTCCGCCTGCCTCGAAGCGGTCGTGGAACGCAGCCTCGCCGAGGAACGTCTCAAGCTGCGGCTCCCCGGACTGGAGGCGGTCTCAGACCATTTACCACAGGCAGTCGTCGCCTCCGATGTCGCCGGAAATGTGGTTTATCTGAATCATTCCGCCGAAACCCTCACCGGCTGGACAAAGGCCGATGCCTTCAGTGCCGAGCTGACGAAAGTGCTACCGCTGGAGATTCGGGAAACTCCTGACAGCAACGATAACGACAACAAGGAGGAATCGGACCTCGGGGAAGAGCGTCTCAAGCCGCGCAAGGCCACCCTTACCACAAAGACGGGCGAGAGACGCGAAATCGAAGAGCGCTCCGCCCCGATTAAGACAGGCGATGGCGAAATGATAGGGCTCGTCACCGTCATTGCGCCCTCCGCAGTTCATTCCCTTGCCGCGACCGCCCCCGACGATCTGCCGGGAGACGGAGATTTCATCATGCCGGAGGATCCAAGACCGCTTCCCCCGGCACGAAGCGAAGCGCTCAAAAAGATCGCCTCGATTGCGAACGATCCCCAGTTCAAACAACTCATCAGGCAGCGCAAACCGGAAGAGGAAGCCAAGACAACTCGCGAAGCATCGTCTCACCCGAGCCCTCCCCCGCTTCCCACGGAATCGAAGCAGGCTCCTGACGTCACTTCCGTTTTCTCGGCGTCGAGCTCTCCGCTCATTGATGAAGTCGGCGACCCCCTCATGGTCATCAGCGAGGACGGGGCTATCACTTACGCCAACTCGGAGGCCGCAGCCGAATTTGGAAAGGGCGAGCCCCTCGTGGGAACGCGCTTCTGGGAACACTTCGGTGAAGACGAAGACGAGCGATACGACGCGCATTTCAATAAACCTCTCGTGACGGGACGTCGGCACCGCTTCGATTTTCACGACACGAGCCGTGGAAAATGGTTCGAAATCCGCGCCTACCGGACACGCGGCGGAGTCCTCACTCTTTTCACCGACACCACCGCAACCCGCCTCGAAGCCGCCGAAGCGGTTCGCCAGCAACGCCTCGAAGGCCTCGGCCTTCTCGCACGGGGATTTGCACACGACTTTAACAATCACCTCACAACCCTCACCGGAAACATCAGCCTTGCCCGCGAGCGCCGCCCCGACGACGGCGAACTGCAGGACATGTTGAAAGAGGCGCAAACCGCGGCAACGAGAGCGACCGGGCTCGTCCAGCAGCTCATGACCTTTGCGAGAGGCGGACGCCCCATCCGCGAGCGCACCAGAGTGACTGACCTGATCCGCCGCGTCCTCACCGAACACCGGATTCAGCATCCCGAGATTCGTTACCAGTTTCAGGGTGCCGAGACCGACCTCGTCGCCAACGTCGATCCATCGCAGGTGACACGCCTCATCGAGAACCTCGTTTCCAACTCCGCCGCCTCGATGACCAACGGAGGTGTCCTCATCGTGCGTTGCTCCAAAGTGACACCCGAGGAAGTCATGGCGATACGTGGCTCCCACACCCCCGCCGACGAGGACCACCTCCTCATCGAAGTGATCGACACCGGCCACGGCATGAGCGATGCAGACCTCGAATGCGTCTTCGAGCCCTACTTCACAACGAGGAAGGAAAACAACGCCACCGGAATCGGCCTGACTGTCTGCGAGTCGATCGCAAAAGCCCACAGCGGCTTTATCCACCTGCAGTCCAAGGAAGGCAAAGGCACCATCGCCACCTTTTGCGCCCCGCTCGGTCGCGGCCCCGACTCCATGGGCGACGATCCCGATGCGCCGATCGCCTACCCGAATTTTGACATTCCCAATCTCACTTCGAAGCCGCTTGTTCCGAAAGGCGAAGAACCGATCCTCGTGGGAACCCGCATTCTCATTCTCGAAGACGACGCCCCGATCCGGAGACTCATGGCAGCGACCCTGCGACGGGCCGGTCACGAAGTCGTCGAGACCAAAGAAGGACGCGAGACAATCGAAGTCTACCGCGAATCGATGGAGAACAATTCCAAGTTCCACCTTCTCATCTGCGACCTCACGATCGAGAACGGAATGGGAGGCGTCGAAACGATGCGCCAGCTTGTGCAAATGGATCCCGAGATTCTCGCGATCGTCTCGAGTGGATACTCAGACGCACCGGCGATGTCCAGCCCCGCCAGCTTCGGCTTCCGCGGAGTCCTGCCAAAGCCCTACGCGCCAAGCGAGCTGCGTGCTGCCGTTCATCGCATGCTTTCGGCGCATCACATCATCCCGTAGAGGTAGATGCCTTTTGCCCAAAGGCATTGCCGTTGACATTCGGATTCAAACCGGATTTCCCTGAATTAGCCACTCCAGTCATTCATATCTTGATCACGATTGCAGGGTTTGCAGTAGATTAGCCCGCCTCGTCTTCGGGGATCGCCGTTCAGGACCTTCGGGTGCCATAACGAGGGTCGCGATGATTGTGGCGAACGACGATAATTCGGATGTGTGAAGGATATACTTTGAAGAGAAAATGGTAGGGGAACCGCTTGAGGTTGCTCCGTCGCACCCCGCTCGGATCAAAGTGATGACGCTCTGGAAACTGTTGGGCGTACTCGATCGCCTCAATTAATTCCGCCCAGAACTCATCTCCAAGATTTCGTGAAATTCCTTCGTAATAGTTCGTCGCTTCCCGTGCCTCGGATGGTACCCGTGGATGATATTCAATCTGCCTCATCCTCGTCCAACCTCGGCAAGAAACTGCTCGTGGCTGATCGGGGCAACTTCACCAGAGTCCATTTCCTCAACGCGGCGCTGTACTTCTTCATCATCAGGTCCCGGTGGCGGACTTGAAAGCGAGGCGAGCAAATGGGTAATTAATCCAGCCTTGTCCTCTTGGGATAAGCTGTCGGATTGATTTTGAACATCTGAAAGCGTGACCATACCTAACGCTATCGCAGGTTCACCAGTTTTCAATCTTTTCAGCGAGCGCGAGAGGCCACCCTAATCAGGGAGCGAGACCTCGCGGGGGCGAAGAGAGTCTCCGAACGTTTCTGCGCCCCCGCGAAGGGCGGCATTCCAGCCGCAGGGATTCCGGTGGTTTCACCACCGGCTACAGCTCTTTTGAACCTCCGGTTCAGCACCGGGCAAAACAGGAGCGTTACTCGCTTTTTGGTTCGGTCTTCTCCGGAGCGTCCTCAACGGGAGCCTCCGTGGCTGTTGCATCAGAGACTACCTCATCAGCAACAACCTCTTCAGTCGCATCAGGAGAAACTTCAGCCACCTCAGGCTCTGCCGCTTTTTCCGCTTCGACTTCCGGAGCCTTTTCCTTCGCAGCAGGTTCGCTCGCTTCTTCAGCTGGCACTTCCGCTTCAACGACCTCTTCCGTCGCAGGAACTTCTTCCGCCTTGGCCGATTCAGTTACCTCAGCCTTCGGAGCCCCCTCTGCGGGTGCCTCGGCTTCAGTTTTCACTTCCGCTTCCGCTTTGGTTTCCGCCGTAGCGTCACCTTCCGTTTTTGCTTCGCTTTTCACCTCCGCTTTGGCGACCTTCTTCTTCGCTGCCTTTTTCGCAGACTTCTTCGAGGCGGGTTGATCCGGTCTTGGACCTTTTCCGATGTGAAGTTTGGTGTCGGCAAATTCGAGGACATACCCTTCCGAAGTGAGCCAGCGAAGATTGCTGAGAACCTTCTTCGCCCCGTCGGTCAAGGGCACTTCCTCTTTCGGCGCAGCCTTATCGGCCTTGGGATCAGGCTTCGTAAAATCTTCGACCAGTGAATCGAGCATATCGACCACTTTGCGGCCCGGATTAGCGATCACGTAGTCGACAATCTTCTGAACTTCAGGACTGAGCGGGACTCCTGCGCTGATCGCGCGGGGACGAACCGATGAAACATGAAGCGCTTTTTTGCCGCGCTTGAAGAATCGCATGCCATGCTTTTCAAACTCACGGCAGAGCGACTGAATCATCGGCAACGGGAAACCGCGACGAAGTTTTTCACTCTCCTGTTTCACGTATCCGAGGAGACCGGCGGAAAGGTCTTTTCCTGAGATATTACCGGGGACGAGAACTTCGCTGACTTCAGCAATCACCTCAGCGGAGAAATGCTCACGGAAATGTTGCGCGAGCTCTTCCTGAGACTTGAGCACGAGCTCTTCCACCTCCGGTGCAGAAGCCGCTTCCTCAGCAGGCTCTTCGGCGACAGCCTCCTCTGAATCAGCTTCGTCGCCGGCATCATCTGCCGGTGCCTCCTCCGGAGCTTCTGCGGTTGCCTCTTCGACGACTTCTTCAGCCGTTTCAGTTGCTGCCGCTTCGGTAGCTTCAGCACCTTCGGTCGTTTCCGCTGCCGCAGCCTCATCAGCCGCGATTTCAGCTTCGGCGGATTCAGCGCCTTCGCTTTCCGGAGCGGAATCTTCAGCGGCTTCTTCTGCGACCACTTCCTCTACGACCTCCTCCTCACCCTTGAGGCGATAGTGACGCGCCTTGCTGACCTGTTCTTTCCACTTCTCAATCGTCTCCTCATCACTCTCCATTCGAATGCGGGATTTCAGTCGCTCGATCGGCATGTTGGAAAATCGCTCCTGATGAAGGCGTGCGATGTTCTTCTGGTATTCGTGGTGGCTGGACGGCCCGAGCAAAGTCCCGCTCATGCCACAGACAGCAATGGCATTGAAGTTGCCTTTGGGGGCTTCCACTTCCACTTCTTCCACCGTGTAGTATTCTTTGATCGCCGGGCTGTTGAGGACATGCGCTACGGCCTCCTCTTTGGTCAGCCAAAGGGATTTATCAGCAAGGCACTGGAACAGTTTCGCTTTTCCTGCCTCTGCTTTGAAATGGATATCGTAACGCTCGCGCTCCTGAACAATCATCTTCGCCAGGTCGGAAACGGGGAAGGAGCGAAAAGTCTGTTTGATGTGACGAACCAGTCCCTCCACAGCGGGCTGCGAGGGTTCAAGTGACGCTGAAATACCTGCCGGCAATGGCTCGGGGCGATTTCTCTCGTAATCACGACCACCTCTGCGGTCGCCGCCACGTCTCTCACCGCCACGACGATCTCCGCCACCACGGCGATCCCCGCCGCCGCCATAGCCACCTCGCTGACCTCCACCACGGCGGTCGCCGCCACCTCCGTAGCCGCCTCGCTGGCCACCGCCACCTCCGCCATAACCACCACGACGGTCGCCTCCGCCACCTCGTCGATCATCTCCGCCACGACGATTTCCACCGCCACCACCTCGGCGGTCGCCACGGCCCCGTGATTTATCGCCTCCGTCGTCGTCGCGACCGAAACGCTTAGCGCTCGTCTTCGACTCATCTTGGCTTTTTTCCTGCGCCCAATCGGGCATCAGATCTCGAGCTGAAAACTCCAGGGGGTTATCTCCGTCACTCATCGTATTTCTTGGTAGGCTGTCGTGAGAGGTGAACCTCACTTAAAAATTTTCTTCAGGGCGTTACAGGTAACTTCCGTGGTTTTCTCCATATCATCCGCTGCATGCGCCATCGAGATGAACCCGGCCTCATACTGTGATGGGGCAAAATAAACACCGCCATCCAGACAAGCCCAGAAAAATCGCGAGAACGCATCAAAGTCGGACTTCTTCACATCGTCCACATTTGTGATTTTGTCCTCCGTAAAGAAAAGACAAAACATCGAGCCAATACGGTTGAATGTGAGATCGCGACCGATCTCTTTCAAGGTTCCCCTGACACCATCCTCGAATGACTGGCCGATTTCTTCGAGCCGATCCCATCCGTTTTGGCGATCCATCTCTTTCAACTGGGCAATCCCCGCAGCCATTGCGAGAGGATTCCCTGAAAGCGTTCCCGCCTGATAGACCGGACCGTCCGGCGCGAGGCAATCCATGATCTCAGCTTTGCCGCCGAAAGCCCCGACCGGCAAACCGCCGCCGATCACTTTTCCCATCGCTGTCAGATCGGGTGTCACCCCGGTGCGCTCCTGAACGCCGCCTTTCGCGACGCGGAAACCGGTCATGACTTCGTCAAAAATCAGAACAGTGCCGTGTTTCGCGGTGATATCGCGCAAAAACTGCAAATAGCCATCCTCAGGGAAAACCAGCCCGGCATTTGCGGGAACCGGTTCCACGATGATCGCGGCGATCTCGTCGCCCATTTTTTCAAAAACCTCTTCAACCGCTGCGCGTCGATTAAAGGGAAGTGTGACCGTCAACTCAGCCAGTGCCTTCGGGACCCCGGCGCTGTCGGGAGTTCCGAGAGTAAGGGCCCCGCTGCCGGCGGCGACGAGGAGCGAATCAACGTGACCGTGATAACATCCTTCAAATTTAATGATCTTGTCACGGCCGGTATAACCGCGGGCGAGACGAATCGCGCTCATGGTCGCTTCGGTCCCGCTGCTGACCATACGCACCTTCTCAACCGAAGGCACGTAGTCGCGAATCAGCCTCGCGATCTCAATTTCGTGGCGATTTGGAATCCCGAAACTGACGCCTTCCTTTGCCGCCTGAGTCACCGCATCAATCACCACAGTGGGAGCGTGTCCGAGAATGGCCGGGCCCCAGGTGCCCACGTAATCGACCATTTCATTGCCATCGACGTCCCAAATACGGCTGCCTCTGGCACGCTGAACGAAGAACGGCTCTCCACCAACGCTTTTAAAAGCACGCACAGGGGAATTCACTCCTCCGGGAATCACTTCTTTTGCTGCGCGGAAAAGCTTCGATGATAAATCACGTTTGACCATATAGTTGCCAATGAATCCCTCCTCATGAGCTTCGTCAACAAGCGCTTCGTGCCATCGGTGAGCGAATTGTTGTTTTTTCGATTTACGATACCTGCTCCTTCATCTTAGATGGCTCTCCTGTTTCCGACTTGTCAGGGTAAGGAGTTATGAACGTTCACCATCTCGAACTGTTTTTCTACGTGGCCAAGCACGAAGGCATCACTGAGGCCGTGCGTAAAATGCCCTATGGCATTCAGCAACCCGCCGTGAGCGGCCAAATTCTGCAATTGGAGAAGGACCTCGAGGTAAAACTGTTTCACCGCCGCCCCTTTGCTCTCACCCCCGCCGGAGAGGAGCTCTACGATTTCATCTACCCCTTTTTCTCACGGTTAGGGCAAATCGGAGAACGACTCAGAGGGGAGGAAAGCTGTCACCTCCGGCTGGCTGCCTCAGCCGCCGCGCTGACCCATCACCTCCCCGATGTGCTTCAGGACCTTCGTGAAAGCTTTCCCGACCTCCGCCTCACCCTGAAGGAATTGTCCAATCCTGACATTGAAGCAGCTCTGATTAAGCAGGAAGCCGACGTCGCCGTTGCCGTTCTCCACGGAAAAACGGGAGTCGGCCTCAAGACCATCAAGCTGGTCGACCTGCCCCTCGTCATTGCCGCCCCTGTAACCTCTTCGGCCACGACCTTCCGCGAGATCTGTTCCGGTTCGAGCGGCGAACTGCTCCATCCCCTCATATCCTTACCGCGATGCGAGCCTGTCGCGCAGATTTTTCAGCAGGGCCTCGCCCGGAGAGAACTGAGGTGGCCGCCCTCGATGGAAGTGAACGAGCTGGGACTGATCCTCAACTACGTTTCACGCGGCTTCGGATACGGTGTCGCCGTCGATATTCCCGGAGTGGACTGGCCGCAGGGTGTCAAAAGAATCAAGCTTCCCTCGGACTTCCCCCCACTTACGATTGGCGTTCTCCATACCGGAGATTTGAAACCTCTCGCGGAAGCTTTTATTGCACTTGCGAAAACCCATGCGACAAAGTTGCGGAAGCTGGGTTCCAAAAAGAAAAACTGAATGTCACTCAACGCTCTCATTTTTGACTTCGATGGATTGATTCTCGATACGGAGGTTCCCATTTACGAGGCCTGGGTATCGAATTATCGCGCCCATGGAAAGGAGCTATCCATCGAAAAGTATTCCGGCTGCGTCGGCAGTGACTTCAACGGCTTTGACCCGAAGGCGCATTTAGAGTCTTTGTTAGGAGAAAGCGTCGACTGGAACCGCTGGGACCCTCTGAGGGAACGCGAATCGCTGGAGCGAACCCGGGCGATGGAGCCGTTACCGGGCATCATTGAGTTGCTCGAAGATGCCATGGAGCAGGGAATCCCCTGCGTCGTCGCCTCGAGCTCGCCCCGCAGCTGGGTCGAAGGGCATTTAAGCAGGCTCGAACTGATGAGTTTTTTCTTCGCGACCCGTTGTGTCGACGATGTGAAAGCGCCGAAACCGGCCCCCGATCTCTTTCTTGCTGCCGCCGAAGTCCTGAACGAGCCCCCCGCTTCCTGCCTCGTTCTTGAGGATTCGCTGAACGGGCTCAATGCCGCAATCGCAGCAGGAGTGCCCTGTGTCTCCGTTCCAAACCGCATCACAAGCCACCTCGACTTCACCGGTGCCGCCGTGCAACTCAAATCATTGGAGGGCGTTAAGCTGGACAAACTGCGCGAAATTCACGAGGGAGTAAGTTAGCACCGTCTATTACCCCTCGCTCCGCCCGGAAGGAACGCTCCTTCCGCTACTCCCCGCGCTACCCGGTTCGCCCGTAGCGGATTGAAACTCCTTCCGCTTCGCAGCGCATCTGCCTGTGGCTCCGACCGGAAGGAAATCACCTTCCGCTACGCCTTACGATGCGCGACCGCCTGGGTCTGCCGGATTCAGCCTATCGAGCCGGCAATGGCTGGCGAACCGGCTTTTTCTTTCCGAAAAGCTTCTGCCCCAATCGCTTGAGCGGCTGTTCTTCCACCTGAACCTCTTCGACCATCTCAGCCCGGTGCTGGATCGTTGGAAGACCCGGCTCAGGAAACACTTGAGCCGCTTCCTGCCCCACATCGGTTCTGACATCTTCGTCGTAGCTCGAGAACACTGCCTCCTGGTCATCATGAACCACGATCGGTTGAATGAAAATCATCAACTCGGAGCGGCTTTTGCTCTTGTTAGTCGATTTGGCGGCACTGCCGAAGACCGGGATATTTTTCAATATCGGAATACCGGCTTCATCAACGGTTTCTGTTTCCGAGATGAGACCACCGAGAATGATCGTCGAACGATTCGCCACCGTAACCGTGGTATTCAACTCCTGCTTGCCGATGATAGGAATATCATTTCCCGCTACAAGCTGTGTTCCGACAATGCGGTCGTTGATCTGAACAATATCAAGAGTGACCTCATCGTTGTCATTGATCGTGGGAAGCACCTCCAATTTGAGCACGACCTGTTTGAACTCAATGCTGGTTGTCACGGTGGCGTTGTTCACCTGTCCTGAAGCATCGGTGATACTCTGCCCCGGCACGGGAATTTCCTGACCGGAGGTGATCTCCGCCCGCTTGCCGTTCTGCGTGTAAACAACAGGTCGTGAGAGCACTTTGAATCGCTCCGTCGACTCCAGCGCGGTGACAACGACATCGAGTGACTGCCCGATCTGCCCATACAAATTCAAACCACTCGTGGGCCCGAACGGGGTCGTCACCAGCATGTCAGCGAGATTGGCGACATTGCCTCCACTGCTGATATCATTCCTTCCATTGAGGAGCCCGCCTGAAAAGCCTCCCTGGGTGAGATCGCTGCCGCGGAACGGAACATATTTTTGAAGAAAATCGACGCCGAACTGGGTGTCGTCACCGAGGCGAAGCTCACCGATCACAGTAGCGAGATAGACCTGAAGCGGCTTGCGATCGAGACGATCAATCATATCAAGAACAACCCGCTCCGACTCCGCAGATCCCATGATGATTATGCTGTTCGACTGGCGGTCAGCGATGATGCGAGTTTTTCCCACGAGAACCGAAATGGGGGCCGATTCATCCACGGGAAAGGCAATCTGATCCTGGCGCTCATCCCCGTCGGTTGTCGTTTGATTCTGTTGGGTCCGGTTCTGCGCATTTTGATTCGTATTGTTCGCACCGGTCAGCGTAGCGAGCTGCGACGAAGTCACCGGCGTCTGACGGGTCTGGATCTGGCGCCCGCCCGGAAGCTGCGTCTGCCCTGTCCCGGTGTCCTGGAGGATGTCGACGATGACCGGTAGAATATCGATCGCCTTGGCGTGCTGGAGCTTCCGCTCAATCGGATCTTTCACCGTGGAGGGCTGATCAAATTCATTAATCAGACCGAGGATGTAGGCCACATCACTCGGAGAGGCCACCACCATAATCCGGCTGAGCCTGTCGTCCGGAATCAACTGAGCAGCCGGCTGATCCGACGTGCCAATCCCATTGGTCACCTGCGCGCGTGTATTTCCGTTCGCCCGGTTGTTATTTCCGTTATTAGCATTTCCCCCGTTATTACCATTGTTCCCGCCCCCGCGGTTTTCGCCGTTGTCATTTTGCTGACCGCTCACCGTGCCCCGGTTTTCGCTCTGGCGTTCCCGCTCCACCATTCTCGCGTCCATCGCAGCCTGGATGATCTGCGCGACCACATTCGGCTCTGCGAAATCGAGCTTCACAAACTCGGTAATAAGAGGCGCATCGTCGACAGGGTGATCAATAATCGAGCGCAGACGAATCAACTGACGCACAATCGGTGACGTCTCGGTAATAAGCAGCCCGCGGGGATTTGTCACCGGGGTGATCCGCCCGAATTCGTTCAGAATAATGTGATTCCCGAAAATAGTCGTCGCATCATCAGGGCTGATGTAATCGAGCTCCATGAAGAAACCGACCAGCGACTCGCCGTCCGGCAGCAATTCCGGATCGGTGTAAATCACGACCCCCTCACTGAAAGAAGCGCTGCTGGCTCCTTTGCGCTCCCCCCCGAGGAGCACTTTGACACTTTCTTCATTCGGCTCCACCACGAGAATGTAGCCATTGACCAGCAAGGCAGCCTCGATTAGACGAATCGCCTCCTCTCTTGAAACCTCCGACGGCGTCACCAAACTGACCTGAGGTCCCGAGAAAATTGTATTGTCTTTCACAATCGGCTTATCAATGAGCCGCTCGTAGATACTGAGAATGTCGTTTACCGGGTTCAACGGAAACTGAAGACTGACACGGTCGCCAATCGGGCCGCCGCCACCTCCTCCGGGACCTCCCGGTCCACCGGGCCCACGCCCTCCGGGTCCCCCGCCACCGGGCCGCTGCAGATTCGATGGGGCCTGACGCGTCTCCGTTTGATCATCGTCCTGAGCGAACGAGAAAGAAGCAGTAATCAAAATAAGAGCCAGCCCTACACAAAGCGTGGCGATGCGGCTGTTCAGCCGTTCGAAAGGGTAAATCATGTCCGTGTTTGTATTCCTGAGAGAGCTCGTGCAGCGCTTCAGGCTTTGTGAAACCCCGGAACTTTCCGGAAGTTCCTATTTTTAGTCTCCTTAATGAATCTTTATCTCATTCGACCTTAGCACTCAACCAAGCATATGCGTTAGCCGCCAAATTCCCTTTCTGGCGATTTGAGTGGAATGGAAAATAACAGTTTCGCTACTGAACCTCACTGGAAGCCTCTCCGCTCGAGAAGGTCGTCGTGATCAGGTCCCCTTTTGAGAGCTCTTTCGCGTCTCGAATGACATTACCATCCTTATCGGTCGTAATCGAAAATCCACGCTCCAGAACCGCTTTAGGACTTAACGAATGCATCAGGTTCGAAAGAGACTGCAACTCACGCGCCTTCCCTTCCACCGCCCGCCCCGTCAGCTCGGACAAGCGATGTGATAGAGACTCCAGCTGATCGCGAAAAACAGCACATTGTCGCTCCGGATGAATCGCGTTAAAAGCCCGCGAAGCGCTCTGAAAATCCCGTCCGGCGGCGTCCATTGCCGCATTGGTGACCTGATCGATCCGCTCTCCGAGGAAATCGACCGACTGAATCCAGCTCTGGATGCGTCGACCCGGCTCGCGCGCCTGAAGCTCACGCTGATGGCTCAACACCTCACGCTTTCGGTACTCGATTTCGTTTTCGACAATGGAATCGAGGTTCGCAGACAACTGTCCGAGATGGCGCAGAATCCCGGCACCGTCCGGAGCAGCATTCTCCGCCGCGGCGCTGGGAGTCGGCTCGCGTCGATCCGCCACAAAATCCGCAATCGTAAAGTCAATCTCATGCCCGACCCCGGACATCACCGGAATCTCACAATTGGCGATAGCCCGCGCCACGACCTCTTCGTTGAAAGACCAGAGATCCTCGATGCTTCCGCCCCCGCGGGAAACAATCACGAGGTCCGGCCTGAGATCCCCTTCCAGTGAGTCAAAATGCGCAACACCCGCCGCGACTTCCTCCGCCGCGCCTTCGCCCTGAACCCGGGCCGGATAAACGAGAATCTTGAGCCAGGGAGCCCGCCGCCCGAATACATTGAGCATATCGCGAATCGCGGCGCCAGTCGGCGAAGTCACGATACCAATCCGCTGCGGAAACGACGGCAGAGGCTTTTTCCTCTCAGGGGCGAAGAGTCCCTCCTCTTCGAGCTTTCGCTTCAGGGCCTCAAACTTTGCCTGAAGATCACCGAAGCCTTTTGGCTGAACCGTTTGCGCGATGAGCTGATACTGCCCTCTTGCTTCGTAGACCGAAATATTCCCGAAAATTTTCACCTGCTGCCCGTTCGCCGGCTTTACTGGCGACTTCGAGGCCGCCCCGCGAAAGAGGACGCAGGAAAGCTGAGCGGAGGCATCCTTCAAGGTGAAATAGTGATGCCCCGAACCGGGCTCGCGATGGTTGCTCACCTCGCCTTCGATCCATACCCCGCTGAACCGCCCCTCGAGAAGGGCACGAATATCCGTCGTGATATCGGCGACGGTGTAAACCAACTCAGGCATCCGCTTAACCTCTCATCTGAGTAACCGCAGCGGCCATATCCGGTGCTTTGTAGAGTGAGGTTCCCGCGACGAGGACGTTGGCACCATTGGCGGCAGCGATATCAGCGGTCGTGAGATCAATCCCCCCGTCCACTTCAATATGATAGTCGAGCCCCTTCTCCTCGCGATAATCCCGGCCGGCAGCCACCTTCGGCATCGTTTCAGCTTCCATGAAGGACTGCCCGCCAAATCCGGGAACCACGGTCATGACGAGGAGAAGGTCGATTTGATCCAGAAAAGGAATCACCTCCTCGAAAGGCGTCGCCGGATTCAGCGCCAGCCCGCATTTCAGGCCGGCTTCGCGAATTGCCCGCAAGGTCGACGCGACATCGTGATCCGCTTCCACGTGCACCGTAATGCGATCGGCGCCCGCTTTGATGAACATCGGCAGATACTTGTCCGGATGCGTGATCATGAGATGCACATCGAGAGTCAGTTCAGTGTGAGGTCTCACCGCAGAGACAAACTGCGGACCGAACGAAATATTTTCGACGAAGTGGCCGTCCATCACATCGAGGTGAATCCAGTCGGCTCCGGCCGCGTCAGCTTTACGGACTTCTTCAGCGACAATCCCCCAGTCAGAGGCTAATACAGAAGGCGCAATAAGTCGGGTGTTGCAGTCACTCATTTACCGGCATTATCTTCACGCTTTCGCCCATCCGCAAAAACTTTGTCATTTAATCACCGAATCTCTCCATGGTCAGCAGCGCACCCGACAGCGAAGACGAATTTTTCATCGATTTACTGAGTGATCCCTACCTCATGAGTCAGGCAATGAGACAGGCTCAAAAAGCCTACATGGCCGAAGAGGTCCCCATCGGCGCCATCATCGTCCGGGAAGGCACGATCATTGCACGGGCCCACAACCAGGTGGAGACGCTCAAGGACGCGACCGCTCATGCCGAAATGCTGGCACTGACTCAGGCTCAGGAAGCGATGGGAGACTGGCGACTCAATGAGTGCGACCTCTACGTCACCAAAGAACCCTGCCCCATGTGCGCGGGTGCGATCGTCCATTGCCGGATTCGACGGGTCATCTTCGGCTGCAGCGATGCCAAAGGCGGAGCCGCGGGAGGCTTCATCAATCTCCTTCAACAACCGACCTTGAACCATTTCAGCGAGGTCACCCCCGGGGTCCTCGAAGAGGAATCAATCGGCCTCCTCAAATCCTTCTTCCATGAAGCGAGGGCAAAAAAGAAATCTGGCCTCAACCCTGAATAGGGATCAAAATCTGCTCTTATATTTTTGTTTATGCGTTTTCAGAATCTGGCTCGATATCCCGACATTGGCTCCAATTCCTACCTGATCGAGTTTGGCGAGACACGTGCCGTCCTCGATGCGGGGACCCACCCGAAACACACCGGACTGGATACACTCCCCCTCTTTGACCGCGTCGAACCGGGAAGTCTCGATGCTATTTTCGTGAGCCACCCTCACCTCGACCACATCGGGGGGCTGCCCGTTCTCATCAACCAACAGCCCCAGGCTGCGGTCATCATGAGCGAGGCAACGCGGGATTCAGGTGTCGCTCTCCTTCACAATTCGGTGAGTGTCATGACTTCACAGAAGCGGGAACTGATGGAGCCGAACTACCCACTTTACTCCCATCGCCAGATCAACGAGCAGGAGCATTTGTGGCACACCCGATCCGTGGGCGAATCTTTCTCGTTTGGAGAAACCGACCGGGTCCGCACCGAATTCTTCCGCGCCGGGCATGTTCCCGGAGCCGTCGGGATTCGATTTGAGCACGAAGGCGAAACGACCTTTTACACCGGTGATGTGCATTTCGAAGATCAAACCCTGACGCGGGGAGCCAATTTCCCAACCGGGGAAATCGATACGCTTATCATCGAAACCACGAGGGGCGAATTCCCCCGTGATCCCGAATACTCGCGGGCAAAGGAAAAGCAAAAGCTTGGCGAAACGATCGAGCGAATCATCTCACAGGGAGGCTCCATCCTCATTCCTGTATTTGCCTTTGGCAAAACCCAGGAACTGCTTCTCATGCTGCATGAGCTGCGCGACGAAGGCGTCATTCCGCACGTCCCCGTTCACATCGGAGGACTCTCCACCAAGATGACGACGATCGCCGACCGCCACGCGGACATGGACGGACGGTTTCACCGCGATTACCAGATTCTGGAAGAATTTGAAGACCTTCAGATTCTCGCGCGCGGTCGATCCGAACCCGAGTTTCATCCCGGAACGATCTACGCCCTTTCCAGCGGCATGATGTCCGAGCACACCGTCTCCCATCGCTTCGCGCGACGCATTCTTTCATCACCCAAACACGCCCTTCTCTTTGTCGGCTACGCAGACAGTGAAACGCCGGGCGGCAGGATCCTCGCGGCGGGCCAGGGAGGTCGAATCCAGCTAAACCAGGACTCCCCCCACGAAACGCCGATCGAATGTGAAGTCCATCGTTTTGATTTCAGCGGCCATTCCCCGCGAAACCAACTCGCCGACTACGCGGTTAAATGTAATCCGAAAAAGGTCATTCTCGTGCACGGCGACTTCCCTGCGAAGACCTGGTTTCAGGAAGAGCTTGAACGACGATTACCCCATTCCGAAATCATCATTCCCCGCCCCGGAGAGTGGGTCGAGTGACCTCGTTCTCCGAGCATCCGGAGATCCCCGACGATCCGACCGGGCCCGCGGGCCCCGGCTACAGCGCTCACTACTCACCCAGCTTCGCCTCGAGCGCCTTGACCCGTTTCATCAAGGCTCCGAGCTGCTTGATGCGCATACTCTCACGCCGATTCTCCTTCAGCGGTTTTGCCGGATAACCAAAATAGGTGCCCCCCGGCTCGGTGATGGATTGAATCACCCCGGTTCGCCCGCCACAGGTAGTCTGATCTGCAATTTCGAGATGCCCCGCGATGCCACACTGGGCCGCGAGGGTCACGTAGTTACCAATGCGGGTGCTCCCCGAAATTCCCGTCTGCGCCACGATGATGCAATGCTTCCCGATGATGCAGTTGTGGCCGATCTGAACCTGATTATCGATTTTGGTGCCCTCACCGATCACCGTCTCGCCAAACCGCGCCCGGTCAATCGTCGTTGATGAACCAATTTCGACATCGCTTTCAACCCGGACGATTCCGAGCTGCTCAATCTTCTGATGCCGCCCTTCGACAAACTCAAAACCGAATCCATCTCCACCGATGACCACACCGGGATGAATGATGACACGATCCCCGATGATACAACCTTCGCGAACCGTCACATTCGGTCCGATTTCGCAATCTTCACCGATCACGGCACCTTCAGCAATGACCGTCCCCGCACCAATGCGAGAGCCTTTACCGACACGAGCCTTTGCCGCGACGGTCGCATTGGGCTGGACAGACACCTCAGACCCGTCAAGAAGCGCCTCAGCGTGCACGAAGGCCGCCTCACTCACTCCGGCAACAAACACGGGCGGCTTCACACCGTGCTCGCGTATAATGGCGTCAAAGGCCATAATTGGATTCTCAACCTGAATCAAAGCGACGCCCTCGGGGACAGTCTCCCCCGATGAAGGGACGAGGACAACGCCTGCCGAGGTAGCCTCGAGCTGCTCGCGATACTTCGCGTTCCCGAAGAAGCTCACCCCATCGTCAGCGACCTGATCCAGAGAGCCGAAGCTGCAAATTTCCTTTCCGGCGTCACCTCGCAGGAGCTCCCCTCCCACCAGCTTCGCAATATCACCAATCGTTGTTTTCATGATTTAGTTCGATACACAAAAAAAAGCGACGGCACTGACCGTCGCTCCTTCCATTCATTCAGGAGGATTCTCCCGGTGACGGTTACTGCCCCGCGTTCAAAGTGCCGACAACGTCAGCGGTGAGGTCAGTTACTTTTTCAGAAGTATAAAGAATTGCTTTGTTAGCCTTAGGCAAAAACGACTTATCAAAAATCAGGTCAAGTCCCTGGGACTCAACGATGGTGTTGACCGTTGTTTTGATCTCAGCGACAAGCGTCGCCTCCATCTCGGTTCTTGCAGTATTCACTTCGGAAGCGGCTTTACGCTGCGCATCAGCAATCTCTTTGGCCTTGGCCTGACGCTCCGCAGCGAGTGCCTGGAGTTTCTCCATAGCGCCCTTACGTTTTTCTTCAGCCAGAGACGTGTCACGGAACACCTTGTCGAGCTCAGCCATTTCGCTGGTCATCTTCTGATAAACCGCCTGACGCTCGTCAAGATTGGCGCGCTTCTCATCCGCGAGCTCATTGATCTTCTTCACTTCGATTTCAGTCTTGTAATACTGATTCAGTGCCTCCTGCATATCGACCACTGCGATTTTGATATCCTGAGCGGATGCAGTGACAGATGTGAGGGCGAGACCAATTGCACAGAAAAGAGTTGGCAGAGAAAGCTTCATGTTTTTCGTAAGAATAATCAGGGAGATTAATTTGTTCAGATTCGAGTGGCCATCAATGATGACCGTAAGAGAGACGGTAGAAGCCCCTGAATTATTAGAGGCTTTCTTAGGCAAACCTCAATTAGAAGCTTGCACCCATAGTGAACTGGAAGCGTCCACCATCATCGCTGAATCCATCGCTCTGAAGAGGAAGCGCATAATCGAGACGAACCGGAGCGCTTCCGAGGATGAAGAGACGGAGACCAAGACCCCAGTCGGAGTGCATTCCTCCACCAACTGATCCGGTAGGACCATCAGTAACTTCACCGACATCGTAGAAGGCAGCACCGCGGATTTTCTCAACAATCGGATAGGAAACTTCAGCCGTCGCATTCCAGGACTGATTACCACCGAGAACCTCACCGCTGACAGGGTCACGAGGACCAACATCGCGGTAATCGAAACCACGCAGGCTGTTCGCTCCACCGAGCATGTGACGTGTGAAAACGTGGTCACCATTCGCTGAGTTCTGGAACTTACCACTCAGAGTAAAGATACCGTCGTGTGGAAGAGAGAAGTGCTGAGCACCGCTGATCGTTGCGATCGTGTCATCAACATCGCCGCCAAGCCCTGCGAACTCGAATCCACCGGAAACCTTGTGACCTTTGCGTGGAAGGAAAACGTTATCACGAGTGTCGCGAACGACGCTCAAGCCAACCGAGCTCTTAACAAACTCACCGTCTTCGGCAAGGAAAGCAGGAGAAGCACCTGTTTCAGCTTCAACATCGATATTCTCGAAACGATACTCAACGACACCGTAGGTAAACTCGCCGAGTGATTTACGAAGAGAGATTGCAGCACCGACTTCAGTCTGGTCATACTGATCACTGAGGAAGAGAAGGTCGCGGTAGTAGGCTTCACCGGTAAGGGCGAGACGATGACCAAGGAACCATGGCTCCGTGATCGAGATACTTGCATCTTTACGCTCGCTACCAGCACGAACACTGAGGCGAAAACGCTGTCCTGCACCGGTGAACTGCGGCCAGTCGAAGAGATCGAAGTTGGTCTGAGTGATTTCGAAGAAACCGGTAAGGCTGTCAATCGAGCTGAACCCGGCACCGAAGTTGATCGTTCCGGTAGGCTTCTCAACAACACGAACGAGAAGATCTTTTTCGTCGAGATAGCTCGTTGGAATCGGGGAAACTTCGACGTTCTCGAAGTAGTTCATGTTCTGGAGACGGCGCTCAGCAACACGTGTCTTTGTCGTGTCGTAAGCCTGACCGGGCTCAAGAGGAAGCTCGCGACGAATCACTTTATCCTGGGTCTTGTTGTTACCCTCGATGTGAATCTGTCCAATCTTATACATCTGACCTTCCTCAACATCGAGAACGACGCGAACCGCTCCGGAACCGGCTTCTTCAAGACGTGGAGTAACACGAACATCCGCGTAACCGCGACTTCCGTATTCCTCACTGATCATCTCGATATCGTCCTTGAGCTTGTTACCGGCAAAAGTGTCACCGGCTTTCGTCTTGAGGTAAGGAAGGATATTTTCCTGCATTGAGATAGCAGCTACACCGCTCACCGCGAGGCTGTCGACCATGTAGGTGTCGCCCTCGTCGATCGTCATAACAACGTCGACATACTTGGCGTCGGCGCGAAGCCTTGATACGTTAGTGACGCGAGCGTTGAGGTAACCGTTATCGCGATAGAAATCTTCGATCGCACGAACATCCTGGGCAAGCGTTTCAGGATCCGTTGAACCACCTTTGCCGAACATTGTCGTGATCGTCTTTTCCTTCTGAGTCATCTCATCTTTAAGACGAGCAGCGGTAAAAGCACTGTTGCCAACGAACTCGACGTTGCGAAGCACGCCCTGTGTTCCCTCGTTAATAGTGAAGATCACATTGGAATACCCTTCCGCTGAAGGAGCGTCGATACGATAGGTTACCGTTGCCTCGGAGAATCCCTTTTTACGATAGAGCTCCTGCATTCCTGCACGAGCGGTCTGCAAAGCGCTCTCATCGATTGGCTTGTTAACCGTCAGCTCAACTTTCTTAGCGAGCTTTCCGTCATCGATCAGCGTGTTACCCACAAACTGCGAACCACCGTAAACTGCTCTTGTCTGAGCCACCACGATGAGGCGGACACCACCGCTCGAGTTTTCAGAGAGAATCCGGACGTTCTCAATGTCACCGCTTGAATAAAGATTTTTAACATCCTCGTCGACCTGCGCGAGAGAAAGCTTGTCGCCGACGCGTGTCGACATATTGGAAAGGATTCGCTCCGGAGCGACCGTCTGATTACCGACATACTGAACATCGATGTCAGTCACTGTTTTCCCCTCCTGAGCAACTGCTTCAGACTGAGTGCCCAGCAATAAGGCAACGCCTAAGGAGAGCCCCACTAAAGAGCGGCTAAGACGGGATAAGTGACTTTGGGTCAGGAATTTCATTACAAGCTGTTGTGTTCCGGTGTCGGGAGGGTGTGCAGTGTTGGTGTTTTCTCCTCCTAACGAAACCCAATTAGATAAATCCAACTGACGTAAGGTCAAGCTGGAATTCTGATCTATTCGGGATAAAAAAGATTCAAATCCACCGCACTAAAACGTCATTTCAGTACGACTTCAATCGAATATCGCACTTTGAAAGTTTACGCAAGTTAAACATATCGACATTTATAATAATTAGGATATCTTAAATATCCGTAGATACAAAAGATATTATCATTTGTCTGCCCCATTGATTTTCACCCTTATTTTTCTAAAAATACCGTGTCTGATTCAATCGCCAACGATCCCACAGACCTCCCCACACAGGAGTTCGAGCAGAGCCTGCGCCCGCCCGACTTTGAGGAGTTTTGCGGCCAGGCCAAAGTAAAGGAACGACTTATGCTGATGGTGGAAGCGGCAAAAGGGCGGAATGATGCCCTCGACCACGTTCTTCTCTGCGGTCCTCCCGGCCTCGGCAAAACCACTCTTGCCCACATCCTCGCGCGCGGGTTCGGAAGCGAGATCCACATCACGAGCGGCCCCCAGATAGAAAAAGCGGGCGACCTCGCCGGTATTCTGACGAACGTTCAACACGGCGATTTCCTTTTCATCGACGAAATTCACCGTCTCCACCCCGCGATTGAGGAATACCTCTACCCCGCGATGGAGGACTACAAACTCGATATCATGATCGACTCGGGTCCCAATGCGCGGTCAATTGCGCTCAGTTTGCCCAAATTCACCCTCATCGGTGCGACAACCAAAGCGGGAATGCTGACGCGCCCCCTCCTTTCGCGTTTCGGCATCACGAACCGCCTTGACTATTACTCCCCCGAGGAGCTCGTCATCATCATCAAACGCTCCGCTGCTTTATTAAAGGTGGCGATCGAAGACAGCGGCGCTCTCGAGATCGGCTCACGCAGCCGGGGAACCCCGCGAATCGCCAACGGACTCCTCCGGTGGGTTCGCGACTACGCCCAGGTCAAAGCCGACAATAATATCACCGGCGATATTGCACGGGACGCGCTCGCGATGCTCGACATCGACGAAGACGGTCTCGACGAAATGGACAAACGCATTCTCGAAGCGGTCGTCTTTAAGTACGGAGGCGGCCCCGTCGGCCTGAACTCCATCGCCGTCGCGGTGGGCGAAGATGAAGCGACCATCAACGAAGTCTACGAACCCTTCCTTATTCTGAAAGGATTTCTCAAACGCACTCCCCGCGGTCGGTCCGCGATGCCCTCAGCCTATCGAAAGCTCGGCGTGAAACCGCCCTCGGGATCCGACAGCGACCAACTGGAACTCCTCTAACCCCTTTTCAACCCTCCTTATCTGAACCGCATATCATCATGAGTGATTTCATTATCCAGATTGAAAAGCTGATCAACGCCGTCGGCGACCCGGAATACCGATACCTCCTTCTCGAACCTCTCATTCTCTACGGAATTGTTTCCGGAGTGATTCTCATGATCGTGAGCCTCGCGATTAAAGCCCACAAACTCCAGATCGCGGCACTCGTGACACTGGGGATCGCAGCGATTGCGCATTCCCCTTACCTCGAGGCCCGACAGGCCGCCCAGCCGAGAATCGAACAGGTTTATAAAATCAGCTCACCGGCCCGGGTCAAAGGTTTCAAGGAAAACTCGCAGTCCTGGGTCGAAAAGGCCTGGCAGTTCAAACTCCTCGTCCTCATCACCGTCCTCACCTTCCTCATCGGAGTGAATCGCAACAAATTTGGATTCTGGCTCGCAGTCTCCTCCGTCGTCCTCGGACTCATCGCTGCAAAAAACACACTTTGGCTCAACTATCAGGACGCCATCGCCTACCACCCCAATCTCCAGACCCACGAAGCCCCCGTCGACAAAAAGGTGGTTTCCGCCCCGCCCCCGAAGGTGAAGAAAGCCACCACCGCGTCTGCTCCGGCCCCGAAACCGCAACCGAAGCCGGAGATCAAAAGCATCGAACCGAGACCTGTCACCAAGGCCGCGCCTCAAGAGCAGGCCACACGGATACCCGCCCCGCCCGCAGTGCAACCGCTCGCACCCGCGGCACTGACCCGAACCATGTCCACCCCGACGCCACCGCGCCGGCAGATCCCGGGTCCGAACGGCTTCGACGCGTCGCGCATTCCCGCGCCTGACATGCCGGGGAACCGCACCGCACCGGCACCCCGCCCGCAGGCGAGATCGGTCCAACCTCTCCCCCGCTACGGCGGCTCCCTGCCGTCGCCTACGTTGCCGACAAATTGATCGTGTAGTGATCGACGACCTTGCCGTCGATGTCCCGCAACTCGAGAAGAACCTCTTTCGTCTTCCAGTTGATTTCAATGATCCCGAAATTCCGGCTCTGGAAATTCGTCGGGCTGACCCGGTGCCGATTCGGCTCCCCCTTCATTCCTCCGCCGGCCATGCTGAGCCCGCTTGAAGTCATTTCGTAAACCGGAAAGCCGGGGCTGTTCGGGTCTGAGGTTTTCAACTCCATGATCTCCCCCATGTGCCTGTCACCACTCACAAACAGGACAGGCCCCGTCCCGCAGGATTTCAACAGCTTCAGAAACCGGATCCGCTCGTTGGGAAAATTCTCCCACAATTCCCAGTGGTGATCCTGAGGGAGAAACTGATAGCTCGACATCACGATCCGGATATCTGCGGGAGCCTTCAGGACCGCCTCGAGCCACTCCCACTGAGCCGCGCCCAGCACCGTCGCCTCCGGAGAAGTGTTTTTCCCGTATGGACCGTGAGGCCCGCGCTCCGGAAGCTTCAGAGGGCGACTCCGAAAGTAACGGGTATCCAGCTGGATGATCTGAAGGACCTCATCCTTCGGCCCTTTAAAATACCTGACATCGTAAATTCCGGGCCGCTTGCGGGAATCCGCATCCGCCGGCGTATCAAAAAACCGGTGAAAGATTGCCTCCGAGCTGTCGCGCATCGGATACTCAGCCCCGCCGTCGTTGACGCCATAATCATGATCGTCCCACACCGCCAGGACCGGGCAGGTTTTCAAAAGCTGCTGATACCCCGGCTTTGCCGCCAGCTTGTCGTAGGCAGCCTGCATTTCCTCCATGTCCTCAGTGTCGGCGTAGACATTGTCTCCGAGGAAAAGAAACAAATCAGGGGCCTGATCGACGATCGGCTCCCAAATCGGCTGCTCCCTGTCTTCATTGGCACACGATCCCAGAGCAATTTTCGAAACCGTTTTCACCTCCCCACCCGCCCCTCTCACGGGCAAAACAGAGAGGATTAAGAGCACCACTAAACAGGGTATAATCAAGGACTTAACCCTGTTAAACAGACGACCTGACCCTGTTGAATGAGACCTTTCCATGATCCACCATCCTATACGGAGGGACGCGGATCGTCATAAATTGTTTTCGCATTCATCGGGTTTTTCTCTTATCTCAGAGCCATGGTATCGGACTTTCCAGAAGATAACGCTCGAAAACAGGCAGCAGGGACGTTGGCGGCAATCAAGGCAGCCTCTGGCGAGAAGCGTACCAAGCTCACGATCTACCGTGAACTTCTCAAAACAGAACGGAAGTCAATCCGCACCGCCCACACCGAAGGAGCCTCCGGCTTTGAGATAGCAAGCCGACGGGCAGCCCTCATGGACGTGCTTCTCGAGGATATCTTCGAGCACTTCCTCACCGAGTCCGGAGCCGTCGAAGCCACCGGAGAGGAACACCCCGTCACGATCATGGCGAGTGGTGGCTATGGTCGCGGACACCTCAACCCCGGGAGCGATATTGACCTGCAATTTCTCGTTCCGGGTTCGACCCGCAGCCTCGACCCAACGGTGAAGGAACTCGTAAATCAGATTTCGCTGCTGCTTTTTGACCTCGGACTCGATGTCAGCTATCCGATCCGCTCAGTCAAAGAAGCCTGCCAGTTTGCGAACAAAGATCATCAAACGAAAACGACGCTACTCGACGCCCGCTTCATCGCAGGAGACAAAGAGCTTTTCGACACCTTTGAGGAGGCGTTCTTTGAATCCTGCATCCGCGGACACGAAAAGAGCTATCTCGCCGAGCGAAGCCGCGACATTCGCACGAGGCACAACAAATACGGCAATACGATCCACCTTCAGGAGCCCAACGTGAAAGAGGGCTGTGGAGGGCTTCGGGATCATCACAATCTCATCTGGGTGCTCTGGGTCCTGCGCAAGTCGCGCGACCTCTCCGCTCTCGTCAAAGAAGGCAACCTCACCGAAATCGCCTACAACGATATCGAGGAGGCGATCGAGTTTCTTCTCCGTGTCAGGAACGAACTGCACTACAGCCAGAAAGGCAGTCCCAGCGATATTCTCACCCTCCGCCTTCAGGGAATCGTCGCTACGAAACTCAAATTCCCCGGCAAAAACATCCTGCGTCGAAGCGAAGCTTTCATGCGGGAATACTACCGCCTCACCCGAAGTCTCTATCATCACAGCACCTCGCTGATGCAGCGCTTCGAGCTGGAGGTTGTCAAAGATGACACCGCCCGCATCCCCATCCTCGGCTTTCTCGCCCGCAAGAGTCAGGGCGAAGAATCTTTCGACGGATTCCACACCAAAGCAGGTCTGATTTACCCGGATTCCGATGACGTTTTCAAAGAAGATCCCAAGCGGATGATGCGGATCTTCCTTCACGCGCAACGCCGATCACAGCGAACCAGCCCCGAACTGAGGTCGCTCATCAAACTCAACTGGGGACTCGTCGACGCCAAGTTTCGCAACAACAAAGCGGTTCGGGAAATCTGGGAGGAAATCCTCCAGCACCGTGGTCAGGTCGCCTACACCCTCCGCCGGATGCACCGGAACGGAATCCTCGGGCGCTACCTGCCCGAGTTCGGCCAGCTCACCGACCTCGTCCAACACGAGTTTTTCCACCGTTACTCCGCGGACGAACACACCCTCCGCTGCATCGATGTGCTCGACAATCTCGTACACACCGAAGACCCGAAATTGCAGCGCTTTAAGAAAATTTTTCACGAACTCGAAGACCCCGTCGCCATCTACGTCGCGTTGATCATGCACGACACCGGACGGGCCGAGAACGTGCGCCACCACGAAGATGCCAGCGCGATTCTCGCCGCCAAAGTGTGCCAGCGCCTTCGCTACACCGGTGATCGACTCCGCTTGATCATGTTCCTCGTCGATCATCACCTCACCTTTTGGAAGACCTCCACGACCAAGGACATCACCGATCTCGACACCATCACCGAGTTCGCCGATACGGTGAGAAATAAACGCTGGATGGAAGCCCTCTATCTATTCACCTACGTCGATTCAAACGGCACCAACGACGAAGCCTGGAACGACTGGAAAGCCTCTCTGATGAAACAGCTCTTCCGCCGGACGAGCCACTACCTCGAAGACAAAAAGAAATACCGTCAGGAATTCACCCGCCCCGTCACCGAGACGAGGGAAAAGGTCATCAAAAAGCTTCGCGGAGGCTACCTCGAGGAAGTCGATGCCCACTTTGCAGCGATGCCGAACCGCTACCTTCGTCACCGCGGTTCCACCAGCATCGCCAGACATATCAGGCTCTTTAACCGCTTCTTCAAAACCCTGAGCAAGGACGGCATCGAAAGCCTCGTCCCCGTGATCGGATGGGAGGCCCGCCGGGATGAAGGTTACAGCCTCATCGAAGTGGCCGGCTGGAACCGTCGGCATCTCCTCGCCAAAATTGCGGGAGCATTCGCCGCGAGAAACCTCAACGTTCTCTCCGCCGACTTGTTCTCCCGATCCGACGATCTCGTTCTCAATATTTTCAGGGTCTGCACCCAGACCTACAATCCCGTGACCTCTGAAAGAGAAGTCCAGCGCATCGAGAAGCTGATTCACACCGCATTCACTCAAGTTGAAGACGACAATGTGGAAGTCGAAGGGCTCATCAAAAAGCAGGAAGCTCCGACCCTTCTTCAGGAAGAAGCCCCCAACTACAACATCCCGCAGCGGGTCTATATTTCGAACAAAGACCATGCCATCGCGACGGTAATGGAGATCCAGGCTGAAGACCGAATCGGTTTGCTCTACGATATTTTCACCACTCTCGGGGAACTCGATGCGAGCGTCATCAACGCCCGCATCAGCACGCAGGCAGGTGCGGCGATTGACCGATTTTTCCTCGTCGATGAAACCTCCGAGGTCAAAATCACCGACACGAAGCGACTTGCCGAAATCGAATCGAAAATTTCCGGCATCCTGGGTCAACAGGTCACCCCGGAAGAGGACTAAAAGCAGAACCAGTTCACAGCGTCCCCGGCAGAAAGCGGATTTGCACCGAGCAGACCGGTTCTGAATCGAGTCGCTGAAGGCCAATAACCGGGCCTATACCCGGGCCTTCACGATGAGCGCTTTGAGACGCTCCAGATCAGTCGCTGAACTCTTCGCAACGAAGCCGCGTGCATGCGCGAAATGCACATCCGGCTCATCGTTGATTCTTGTGAAATCGAGCTTCTCGCAATCCTCATGCCGTGAGAGACCGTAACCCGCCCCACGCCGGTCAGGATAAATAAGACCGTGAACCTTTTCCCCCTGCGCATCAATGTAGCGGGCCAAACCGGAAGACGGATCGTCCGGCATCGGATCGGTGCGCGGCATGTAGAGTACCCGAAGCGCCTCGTCACCTTCGCCAACCTCAAAGAACTCAGCATACTGAGCCACGTAGTCGATCCGCTCACGCAGGGTTCGCAGGTACATCATGAGATCTTCTCCGACCATGTTCATGACCTCCCAGACCGGATCACCCTGGTGCAGTTCCCTTTTATGCGCGAAACGACGCAACATCGTAATATCGATCGGAGAATTCAAGCGGTTGATAATCCCCCGCTCCACACCGAGCCACTGAGCCGTCTCAAAGGGCCCCCGCGTGTCGAACCACTCAGCCGGCTCGAGCCACTCGCAAAAACTCCGCGCGTCCTCGTAGAGCCCCAGATCCTTCAACACCAGTGAGAGCGCACAAATAGGCTCGTGATCACGGGGGAACTGATGGTGGTCAAAATTGGATCTCTCCGAAGCATGCTCGCCGCCCACATCGACAACCACGATCTCAGGATCGTCGAGATCAGACTGCTCCGGCTCACGACGCTGCACATGAATATTGTAACGGGCGATCAAAAGGCAACAGGCCAGAAAATCGTCTTTATGCGCGCTTCCGGGGTGAGTCAGGATAAACTTCATATGGGCTTGGGGAGAGAAAAGCCCTCGCTGCGAAATCTTAATCCGCTCGAAAACCTCCTCCGCTCGACATACGCGTGAAAATGACCGCCTGCAATTTATGAGAAAGGATTTTTCGCTTTCAGAGAGGTCGCATTGCTCAGGGTGACCATAGTATGGGGTGCCGCTCTTCCGCAGCGGAGTCTTTGAAGCGCCTCCCCGGGATAGACGCGCCCCCTTGAAACCACAAAGCGCAGACTATCAATCACACACGACGACCGTATCCTGCAACGAGCCGAAGGCTTGAACATCCCCGGCACGGGGTTTCCCCCTCGGAACCTTTCGTCGAATGATCGCATTCGCAATGGCGTTAGCACGATCATCAATCTCCAGAGAAACTTGCCTGGATTCAAAAGCAGAGCGGATCGCGGCAAGCCTTTCAGATGCCTCCCAGGCATTCTTACGAGCGGTATAAAAGGCAAACAGGAAAACTCTGTCTATCGAATTACCCAGCAATACACAGGGAAATCTCAGCCACGGCTGGTGATGCCTTACCAGCTTCTTTCGAATAACCGGAATAGCAAAAGTAATTGCATTGCCAATCTTCTCATAGTCGCGATGCCCCCACTCAGGATGAAAAGACTGATGGCTACGGAGCAAAGCAAAAGGCAAGTCGTGGTTCAGATGGGCATTGATCCCCAAAAGCAAATCCTCCATAAAAGTGTGCTTACCAGCACCGGATATTTGAAACGAAGTGATCCATGAGCCGGGCACATGGTCATGATCACCACACTCAAAGTGGAACAGGGCAAGTCGATAGAACTCAGCGAACTCAATAATATAACGCCTCGTCAGCTCTCCATTGACAAAGTAATTCCCGTTGATCCACTGATTGAGAAGACGAGTTATCTCAAGGTAGGCGGAAGCAAACACGGCGCGACGGTCATCCGATTCCCGGAAAACGCTCTCCAGATGAGCAAGCCCTTTCACGACTTCGTCCACAGTCGTGAACCGTCGCAGCCCAAATACTTCCTGGGAATCGAGACTCGCTACCGGGGTCGACGCCCCCCTCTTCCCTGCTGAAGGCGCTAACGATGGCAGAGTCGAGAGATTCTTATTCATAAAGATCTCAAACTTCATATAACCGAACGCCAGGCAAGCTGAGACAAGTCTGAAAGTAGCAAAATCAGAGAATCAGGTCAAACCCGGGGAATCCAACCCGCCCGAAACAGGGACAGGTTAATTATCGCAGAGAGGAGCCGAAAGAGGGACAGGTTAATTATCGCGCGGGTTAATTATCGCGCGAAACAGTGACACGCGAGCACGAAAGCACGCGCGAAACAGGGACAGGTTAATTATCGGGTTAATTATCGAAAGGACAAAGCCAGATACTGCTCATTTTCTTCGATTAGCCCAAAGCGATGCTTCACCACGGAAATAGAACCGTTTTCCGCGGTATTCGTTGAAAGGATCGGTGTCCTGTCTCCTCAAGAACGCAGACGCACTCACCTTTGGCACTGACCGCGGCCTCGCTCTATGGGCCGCTGGAGCGCTTGAAAAGCGACCCTCCCGGTGGGGAGGACTCTGATGCGATCACTTCACGCTGTAAATCCCGTATCACGCACAACCCATTCCAATCGGCGTCACGCATCTCCCTTGCTCCACTTTCACGCCTCTTTCCAAACAACGCTCGATTTCGCTCGAAGACCTGATTTACAAAACGCTCACTCCCCAGAACCGCTCCGTCCGTCATATAGCGCACACGATGGCGAATCGCCTCAACCACTGGCATTTTGCCTTTGCGAGCTTCCTCTTTCTCGACCTCGCCCTGAGAAAAAGCTTTCTTCCGATTGACCTGCCCCTCTTCAGAAATTTCACGCGTTCGCCCTTCATGATACAGCCAGAGTCGATAGGTGGCCGCGGTCTCCGGCCATTTCTCCTCAAAATCAGTTCCACTGACATGATCTGAAGTCGTTAGAATTCGCCCCAGTCCACGCCGCGCCCAATGGTTACCTCCAACTGCTGAGGCATAGCCACACCAGCGGTATTCCTCCACTTTGGAAACCATATTTGCCCGAATCGGATTGAGATCAATATACGCCGCCATCGTCATCAACGCCTTGGAATCCCCCTCCACTAAAACGCTCTTAAAACGATCTTCCCAAAGAGTTCCTTTGCGCCCCTGCCGTCTATTGTGCCACTGGCTGTAGCGCTGCTTCAGATCCTTCATGAATCCTGACAAATCCCCCATGCGGCGGCGATAACGATTTAAAATCTTCTCCTCCCGCGTGGCATCACCGGAATCACGAGCGCGCTTCAATTCCTCTCGAACCGTTCGCACGATGGTCGCATCATAGAGAAAGCCGAGACGCTTGAGTATCGTCTCTGCATCAAGTGATTGAGCGGCTTCACGATCAGGCTCTTCGATCAACAGGTGAAAGTGATTAGTCATCACGCAATACGTGACAATGCGCATCCCGTGAAAAGCCTCCAGCTTTCGCATCAAAGATGACAAAATGCTCTTTCTCCTCGTCATGGAAAACATATCGACGATCCACGACGCGAGAGAGGCAGTGATAGTAACTTTTACCCTCTCCCCGGATGCGTGATTGCCTCATGTAAAAATCATGCCGCAATAAAACACTGTTCGCAAGAACATTGTTCAATAATTAACCTGTCCCTGTTGATTTTGCCGCAGCTTTTGCCTGCCTCTCAAGTTTACCGATTTCAGCGTATGAGGATCGAACGAGATCCATTCCGGACTGATCGGTGGCAGCGTCCGCCCATACTGAGATCTTCACTTCGCCGGTAAATGTCCGAAATCGTCCGATCAAATTGCCCTCAAACATTGGGTCGGGTTTCAATTTCGGAAGTCGTGCCATTTTGAGCCGAACGCCCGAAGATAGGCAGCCTCACCTGGGAGCGCCACTTCGAATCTGGATTGAAGGTTGAGTGTCCATGAAGATTTCGACTCGCGGCGTGGTGAGGCTTGCCTACTCTGCCTTGTTCGGCGCTTCGTCTAATCTGTGACTCGCATCGAGAGAGAAGCGCAGTTCAAACGTGTCAGAACCGGGAACAATGCCGAAGAAATCAGAACGATAAGTCACCAAAAGTAAGAGCGGTTCGTTGGTCGGAAAACTTGGTGAACTCTCTTCTGGGATGGACTGTCGAACGTTTATGGAATACCCGTCCCGCGCCTTTTGGATCCCGGATGGAATTTCGCCAAGGACTATTGTTCCGCCTTCGTAGTAGTTTAGGATGAGTTCCCAATATGTTTCATCTCTATTGGCGGAAACTACGGAGAGAATCAAATATCCACTCCCCTTCGATCGATTCAGTTCAATCTGAGTTTCTCCGTTGTGATTTGATATCGTAGCAATCTCAGCCCCGACCAGCAATACAGAACCAAAAATCGCAACCACGAGGGCGAGCAAACTGAAAATCAAGTTGCGCTTCATTTCTTAGCCGAACGTTTGAGGCATCGTAGCCCAATCTGGGGGCGCAGCCTCGAGTGGAGGATAAGGATTCGAATCAGGGAAGTCAATCAACTCGCAGCGGGATTGGGCTTACGATCGCCGCCTTGTTGTGCCCGGATTTTCAGAGCCACTCCGACTCGATAATGAAGGCTTCGAACAGGACTCCGCGTTTCTGGGGATCTGCCTGCTTCTTGAAGTCGTTGAGAAGCGCGATGCATGTAACAAGAAATTCGTTTCGGCGTGGTTTGTTGCTCGATGAGTGATCGCTATCATACATGTGTTGGTGGAGTTGAAAGTTCCGTTGAGCTTCGTCGAGTGAGCAATGGTTGGGGCCGCCACCGAAGCTATCATCGTCTTCCCATCCGCAGATGTTGCAAATCTCGTATCCGCCAGGCTCTGCAATGGTGGGTAGACGACAGCACGGGCATTCAAAAACGGTGTCCGCTTCACCACGGATATTCGTGAACTCGTAGAGCAACCGTGGTGGATTCTGGATCTCCATTTTTTGGCACAACGTTCGAGTCATCGTAGCCTGATCAGAGGGCGATGTCTCGGAAACAGAGTAAGGATTCAAATTTAGGAAGTCAATCAACTCAGAACGTGATCAGGCTTACGATCGACGTCTTGTTAGCCTCCTTTTTGCGGGTCTCGATCGTCCTCGAGTTCACCATATCGATCCCAATCTGGCTCGATGGATCCATCGGAAAAAAAGAAAACGTCCGACTTGTAGCACGTAAGTGAGAAGTCGAGCAACCTTTGCAGTGAGTCGAATCCAACCTCCCACGGTGCATGGATACATCTTTGAATTACGTGGCTGCCATGTTTTGGTTGTGCGATTCCATAGCCACCATCCGAGAAATCTGAAAGGAAGCGAAAGTTCTTTTTCTTCCCCAAGAATCCGTAAATCGAATTCGTTCGCTTATGGTTTTCTAGAGAAGTCGCAAAAGGAAAGTAACATGCTCCAGGTAAAATCTCGATATCGTATGATCCATCGTGCCACGAATACAGATCGATAATTTCATCGGGCGGATTGAAGCGGATCTGCTTGAAAGATTCTCGCAGAATCTCTGAGTCGAGGCCTGGGCGGAACTCGATAGAGGAATCTAGTCGAAGGATCTCTTCCTTGATCTGATTTCCTAAAGCAGCTATTTCACCTTCACGAGACATCGGTTTCCAAGGCTAACAGTATTATTATCCCACGCATCCTCTGATATCCCACTCGGAATTTCTGGTCGCAGGTCACCGCTTAGAAAACAGACTACCCCATACACAGTCAAGCTTCTTCACGTTTTACCCACTGTATTTCAAGCCATCTCATTTAATTAGCTATCATTTACTATTCACGATGATTAGGCGTCTGATATCCCTCTCGCGAGGGGGTCGGTCACCGCCCTTACTTAAAATTAGTAGATATTCAGCTAAAGCGAAACAGGTATTTAAATATTGCCATTTTGAACAGTTGTTTCAATATATTGTTCTTATGAACGCTCAACCTATTCGAAACTACGACTGGCGGGCTGACCTGAATGCCTCCCGTGAGGTGTCACGTCAGGATAAATATGGCTACACACTGTTGCTTGAATGGTTTGAGAATTGGAGAATGGCCCACCATCTTGCTCCTTCGAGGGATTCAGCGAAGCAGTTCTGGCGGGCGCAGATCCTCTCGAAGGAGCGGGAGTCGTGGCAGATCAATCAATGGTCCGAAGCGGTCAGCTGGTATCTGAAATGGCTGACCTATTGCAACGGCATGGGGCAAACAGGAATGACGGTGGAGGAACGGGTGCGGGCAGCGATGCATCAGGCGGGTTGCCGGAGAGGTTTGGCCAGGAAGACGAAGCAGACCTATTCCCAGCGCATCGGTGCCTTTGCGAGGTGGACTCTGAAACGCGGAGGCAATGCCCGGACGATGTTGGAGCCTGAGTGCGCCCGTGACTGGCTCACTTCGCTTGTCGAGTGCGGTGAAGTCGCGTATTCAACTCAGAAACAAGCCCTCAATGCCCTTTCTTTTTTCTATAAAGCGGTCTGTGGGATGGAGGAGGTTGATCTACAGGTTCGCTTTCGCAGAACACCGAAACGCATCCCTGTTGTGCTGAGCATGAAAGAGGTCGCGGCGATTCTGGAGCGAATTCCTGAGAGTTCGAATCTGGCAGCGCAGTTACAATACGGAAGCGGACTGCGCAGGGCTGAACTGATGCGATTGCGGATCAAGGACGTTGATCTGGAACGCGGACAATTGATGATTCGCGGCGGCAAGGGCGGCCGTGACCGAATGACTATTTTGCCGCGTGCGGTTGCTGAGCAATTAGTGGAGTGGAAGAAGCGCGCGAGGGCTCTTTACGAAGCGGATCGAGCCGCTGATGCCCCCGGAGTGGATATGCCAACGCGCGGAATGGAACGCAAAATGCCCGGGGCAGGAAAGAAATGGGAATGGTTCTGGCTGTTTCCGGCGGCTAGGGAATCGGTCGATCCGGAGTCGGGAATTCGACGACGACATCACATTCACCCGGAAACCTATTCGACCCATTTCAGGAACGCGGTCGAAGCAACCGGGATAGAAAAACGGGTTACGACCCATGTGCTCCGCCATAGCTTCGCCACTCATCTACTGGAATCGGGAACGGATATCCGAACGCTTCAGGAGTTGCTCGGGCACGAGGACATTTCAACGACCCAAATCTATTTGCACATTGCAAAAGGATTGAACCATTGCGGGGTAAACAGCCCGCTGGATAGCGCTCTTGAGCGGAGTTTCGTCTAAGAGATCGCTGATCCATCGCCAGCGTACAGGGCCACTATTTGACGCAGGGCTGCGGACCACTGACGGGATCGCCCGGGCCTTTCCAGTGTATCTACGGCGTCGCCCGGAGGCACCGGTATGCGGATTTCTTTCTCATTTTTCTACCTGTATGAAGACATCAACGAAGCCTCCAGTCGATTTGCCGGCTACCAGCTTGAGGAGGGTCGGGCCACCGAAACCGCCACGGCAAATGACGCGGGCGCGGGTGATTTCGACGGGAGGGTTCGATTGCAGGCGGACGTCGTGATTCCACCCTTTGGCAAAAGGCATCTACCTGCGGGGCTGAGGCGTCTCTTCCGTCTCTGCTGCGCGGGCACAAAAAAAGCAGGCAGCGCAAGCCACCCGCTTTTAAAATTTGAGATGGGCTCAGTGAGGATTACTCACCGCCTTTTGCACCTTTGGCCGCGTCGCCTTTAGCAGGAGCAGGGGCCGGTGCTTTCGCTTTTTCCTTCGCAGCAGGTTTTGCAGGGGCCTTCGCTTTTTCTTTCTCTCCGCCTTTGGGCTGCGCAGGCTTGGGAGCCTCTTTCGCCTTGGGCGCTTCGGGGGCCGGAGCATCCGGTGCGGTCGCCGGAGCAGGAGCAGCCTGCTGAATTTGCTGGATCATCTCAGGAGTGATTCCTTCGGGAAGTTCCGGCTCGCGATCGACGACTTTCTCGAGAACATCATTTGCTGCAGACGAGCGGAATTCGCGGGTTTTCACCATCGCGAGTCCGATTGCAGAAACGAAAAAGAGGATACCGAGCCAGGTCGTGAATTTCTGGAGAATGTCGGTGGTGTGAGCTCCGAGAGCAGAATCAAGAGATCCTCCGCCGAATGCCGCGCCGAGACCTTCCTGCTTGGGACGCTGGATCAAGACGATCAATACCATCAAAATGCTGACAGCAATGATGACGACGGTTAACAAAATGGATAGAATTGCCATGGGGCGGCGAATATGCGACACAGGTGTATGGTTGTAAAGGGCGAGAATTGCGTCTCTCAATCATCGATAGAAAACACCATGCCGGAAAATCCCACAGATCCAGCTTCCACGCCCGAGCTTTTACCCCCAAACGGACCGGTAGAAATCGAAGGAACTGTGTCGTCGATTGTTTTTCATAACGAAGAGAACGGCTATACGATCATGTCGGTCGCTCAGGAGCTTGGTGAGCCGATCACGGTGCTGGGACGGCTTCCTGCGGTGGTCGAGGGCGAGCAGGTTCGCGTCAGCGGAAATTGGAAAAATGATAAGCGATTCGGTCGTCAAATGGAGGCTTCCTCGATCGTCGCGGTCGCTCCGGTGACGAATACGGGGATCGAAAAGTTCCTCGCGAGCGGTTTCATCGACGGCATTGGAAAGGCCTACGCGAAACGCATCGTGAAAAAATTCGGCGAGGAAACCTTCCGTGTCATCGAGGAGGAGTCTCAAAGGCTCGAGGAGGTCGAGGGAATTGGGAAAGGCCGCCGACAGAAAATCAAGGCATCGTGGAAACGGCAGAAGGCGGTGCGGGACATCATGATTTTTCTTCATGGTCACGGTCTCTCGACGGCGCGATCGCTTCGCCTTTACAAAACCTACGGTCCCGAGGCGGTCAATATTCTGCGCTCCGATCCCTATCGCCTCGCCCGCGAACTCTCAGGAATCGGATTCAAGACCGCTGACGATATTGCGAGTAAGATGGGCCAGCCCCTCGAGGCGCCTGCGCGAATCGATGCGGGAATCGAATACGTGCTCGATCAGGCGAAGCAGCACGGCCACTGTGCCCTGCCGAGGCCGGAGCTGCTGAAGGGAGCCGCTGACATTCTCGGCACGGACGGGGAACTGATCGAGGCATCCCTGAACCGGCTCATCCTCACTTCAAAAGTCGTCATCGAGGACGGCACCGCCGATCCCCTCGTCTTTTCCGCCCCTCTTTATGAAGCCGAGCAACTCGTGAGCGCAGCAGTTGCTTCACTTTTGCGGGCTGAGCCAAATCTACCCGAATTTGATCCGGAGGCTGCGCTTGCCTGGTTCGAGCGCCATCAGAAGCTCACTCTCGGTGCGGAACAGGCTGCCGCGGTGCTCGAAGCGATCAGCCATCGTTTCCACATCATCACGGGTGGTCCCGGTGTCGGCAAAACCACGATCATGCGGGCAATTCTCGAGATCGTGACCGCTAAGAAGGTGCAGGTCGTTCTCTGCGCACCGACAGGTCGTGCCGCGAAACGTCTCTCGGAAAGCACCGGACAGGAAGCCTTCACGATCCACCGGGCTCTCGAGTATCAGCCTGAGGTCGGCTTCACCCGGAATCAGAACAAGCCGCTCCAGGGAGATCTCTTCGTGGTTGATGAAGCCTCCATGATCGACATCGAATTGATGGCAAGCCTGATGCAGGCCATTCCGCCGGACGGCAATGTCCTCCTCGTCGGCGATGTCGATCAGCTCCCCTCGGTCGGACCGGGAAATGTCCTTCGCGATTTGATCAACAGCGGTGTCGTCCCCGTTTCACGTCTCCGGGAAATCTACCGCCAGGCGGCCGAAAGCGACATCGTCACCGCAGCGCACGATATCAACGAAGGGAAAACCCCGCCCCTGAGCAACGCAAAAGGAAGTGACTTTTTCTTCCTCGAACGCAACGGCCCCGACGCGATTCGCGAGACGCTCGTGCACCTTATCAGGGAGCGGATCCCGGAGGGCTTCAAACTCAATCCCCGCGACGACATTCAGGTGCTCACGCCGATGAACAAGCAGTCGCTCGGCACCGCTGAATTGAACAAACTCCTCCAGGAGAATCAAAATCCGCCGGGTGCTTTCAAACAGGAAATCGAACGATTCAGCAACCTGTTCCGTCAGGGGGATAAAGTCATCCAGACGCGAAACAACTACGAGAAAGAGATTTTCAACGGGGACATCGGTCACATTTCCGAGATCACGAACGAACCGGTTTCGATCTACGTGACCTTCGAAGGGAATCGCCGCGTCCATTTCGAACCGGGCGAGCTCGATGAGCTCCAGCTCGCGTATGCGATCACGATTCACAAATCGCAGGGTAGCGAATTCCCCGCCATCATCGTTCCCCTCGCCTCTCAGCATTACGTGATGCTCCAGCGCAATCTCCTCTACACCGCGGTGACCCGGGGGAAATCTCTCGTCATCATTGTGGGCGAGCGGAGAGCCCTCGAAATGGCTCTATCAAACACCACCAGTTCGATGCGACATTCCGGTCTTTGCCGACAATTGAAGAAGGCTCTCGAAAATCTGGATGCCCCGTCCGATCACTCGAGTATTTGAATATCACCGCCGGGAGTCGCGCCCGGCACCGCAGGGCCCTCTGGTTCCGACGCGGTGTAATTCATCAGAACCTGATTCCCCGTCGCGGGAACGCCGCTGAGAATATCGGCGGTCAAAAACTGCCCGCGTCGCGCGGGACTGACCTGAGCGCTCGCAACAGGCGCGCCCCCGGGGCCGATGATATCGATCATCGTTCCCGGCTCGATTTTCAACGCCCGCGAGGAACGAATCAGAACGAACTTGCCCCCGTCATTCACAAGGTGAACCGTCCCGATCGGAATCTGCATTGATCCGACTCGTTCAGCCATAGTCGGTTCAGCTTTCTTGTTCTTCTTCTTTCTGCCGAGCGTCCGGCAACTCGAGAGCGATCCGAAGAGGGAAAGGAGAAGAAGCGCATGACAGAATTTGATTGAGAATAAACGCACGCGGTGAGAATGAAGGATCTTGCCAAAGAAATCAAGAAACTCGCGCGTCCCTTTTTTAACCATGAATCTCTTCGTCTACGGCACCCTCCTCGTCCCCAAAATCTGGGAGACCGTCTCCGGCATCACTGACTCAACAGGAGAAGATGGATCCATCTACGGCTACCGGATCTATCGCGTTGAGGGCGGCGATTTCCCGGGCATCGTCGAAACGGGAGAAAAGAATGACGGTGTCCCCGGTCGAGTTTTCTACCATCTTCCCGAGCGGGCCATCGAGCGGCTCGATGCCTACGAAGACACCTTCTACGAGCGTCGCGAGGTCACCGTGCAGCTCGCCAATGGAAAGACAACTCAAGCGCATGCCTACGTCGTTCCGGAATCGATTGCGACGCAGATTTTGTCACCGGCCCCCTGGACTCTTGAGTGGTTCGAAGAGCACGCCCTCGAATCTTACTGGGCAAGGCTTTTCGAATCCTAGAAGCGCCCTGCAGAAGCCAGCCGAACACTCCCGCCTCCCCTGTAGGCGATGGCCGCGACTTCGCTCTTCGAAGCATTCGGACACCCTCAACGATCTGTCCGAGCCCGCGGGACGGGGACACTTTATCTCGGCTACAGCGCTTTCACGTGTCATTACCGCGCTGGATTTTGAGGGCAATCTTTGCCACCTTCGGGCATGTCAAAGCCTCTCGTATTTTTCCTCGCGGCATTCGCGATATTCACAGCCCCTCTCGCGGCCGCCGAAAAGCCCAACTTAATTTTTATTCTCGCAGACGATTTAGGCTACGGGGATGTCGGCTGTTTCGGTCAGGAAAAAATCAAAACGCCCCGGATCGACGCGATGGCGGAAAAGGGCCTGAAGCTCACAGACTTCTACGCGGGGGCACCGGTCTGCGCGCCTTCGCGATCCGTGCTCATGACGGGACAGGACACCGGCCACACCTGGGTGCGCGGCAATGCCGGAGGCTCTGACCGATCCGCGCAAACCCTGCGCACCGCTGACATCACCGTCGCGGAAAAGCTGAAAGAAGCCGGTTACGACACTGCGCTGATCGGGAAGTGGGGCCTCGGCGAGATTGGCTCGGTCGGTCATCCCAACCGTCAGGGCTTTGACTATTTTTACGGCTATCTCAATCAACGTCACGCCCACAATTTCTACCCCAAATTCCTCGTCCGCGACGAAACGATCGTTCCCTTGAAGAACACGGAATCACCGGAGTGGGTCAGCATCCGCGAAGGCCAGGGCAAATCAGACGACGGCGCCGGTTTTGCGACGCCTGACGGAAAGGTCGAATACTCACATGACCTCATCGCCGACGAAGCGCTCCAGTGGATCGACGACAAAGGCAAACAGGACGATCCCTTTTTCCTCTACCTCGCGCTGACGGTTCCCCACGCCAACAACGAGGCCGGTCGTGCCCTCGGTAACGGCCAGGAAGTGCCGGACTACGGTATCTACGCGGACAAAGACTGGCCCGATCCGGACAAGGGACAGGCGGCGATGATCTCACGGATGGACAAAGACGTTGGCCGCATTCTCGACAAACTCGACGAGCTGGAGATCAGCGACAACACTCTCGTGATTTTCACCTCCGACAACGGCCACCACAAAGAGGGCGGCAACAATCCCGAATTCTTCGACGCGAACGGCCCTCTCAAAGGCATGAAACGCGACCTCACCGAAGGCGGCATTCGCGTGCCGACGGTGGCCTACTGGCCCGGCACGGTGAAAGCCGGCACGGAGTCAAACCACGCCTCCGGCTTCATGGACTGGATGGCAACGGCCTGTGAGCTCGCCGGAGTCGAGGCACCTGAAAACCTCCAATCGATCAGCTTTGTTCCGACGCTCAAAGGTGACACAGCAGCTCAGAAAAAGCCCGAATTTCTCTACTGGGAATTTTACGAGAGAGGTAGCAAACAGGCGGTGCGCTTCGGCGACTGGAAGGCAATTCGACGTCCCATGTTCACCGGAGAGATCGAGCTGTTTGATCTCAGTAAAGATCTCGGCGAGGAAAACAATCTTGCGGCATCACATCCTGACAAAGTGGCACAGGCGAAAGCCATGATGGAAAAAGCCCACGTCGACAACCCCAACTGGAAAGTTCGGAAATAGGCTTTCGAGAGGGCCGGAGCGAGGTGAACACGATCAGTTCACCTCCGGCTCTGCCGCGAGGATTTTGAACCCCGGAGAGCCCGCCCGCGAAGGCAGAGCCTGCCGGACTTTTGACCTCGCCGTCGGAGTTCGTCCCCGCTTGTCGGTCAGATTCGGAACGACGAGCATAGGGGCATTTTCAAACTGATCCACAATCCGGGCCGCAGCCAATACCGGCATATCCGAGAACAAACCGCCGTGCGGAGCGGGATTGCTGAAAGCCTGAATTCGACCGTAGAATCGAAGTCCCAGTGAGGCGCAATTTTTCCGGAAGACCCTGAAACTGCCGGCCTGATGAGGCTCGCCGGAAGCGGCGAAGTTATCCAGGAGGATTTTCTGCTCCTCCATCACCGGCAGGAACCAGAGGTTCACGTAGCAATTGCGGTACTCCGTTTGGGTGTAGATCCAATCGTAGAGATTCTCGGTGAACGCTTTTAACTTCAAACGGTTGTGAATATTCACCGCCTCGGTCACGCGGGGGACGCGGTCCTCTCGCCAGGGAGCACGAAAATCAAAGAGGACATCGCCGTCGGGATCCCCTCCCCGCTCTCTCAGCGCAAAGCAGAAATGCCCCGCACTCTCTTTCTCCCCTTTGTAATCGTAGTGGATATTGATGATCACGAGATGGTGGTCACGACGGGGCTTCAGCCGGTTACCCATCCTGACATCCCACCAGGCATTGAGAACAGGGTCGGCAACAGGAACCCCTGTGAGACGCTTGCCGGCGAGGTCGAGGAAGATCCCGCGATTCATTTCGACGAGCTCATCCATATTGAGCTTTTTCTCATTCCAGTTTCGTGCCGACTGAGAAACCACTTTCGAGAAAAACCGATTCGCGAGACCTTTCGCAATGAGGGAGCGAACTTCGGCGTCACTCGCGGTTGCACCGGCCGTGACTCTGATGACGCTACGCGTGGGCGTTTTATCAAACCCTTTCCCTGCGGTGAAAACGCCTGTCTTCGAGAGGGAGACCGTTTCGACTCCGATAGGATGGCGTTTCACACGGACCTCGGGATTGCCGAAGAGCAATTGAAAGGCCGGCGGATACTCAAGCCAGTCCTCGACCGTTTCAGCCCGAACTGATCCCGCGAGGTGGCCGTTTGAAAACAAGAGGCCGAAAAAGATGAAGGTGGTGAAACGCAACACGGTCATGCTTCCTCTTTCATAGCAAGCCCCGCCAGCGAATCAATCAAGAAACGTAAAATGAATTGTCACTTGGCAGGATATTGACGGGACAGGGATCAGGGAAACGCGCCATTGCCACCGCTCTTAAAAACGTTCACCTTTTGCGAAATTTATGAGCCGTCTTATCACTTTTTCAACGTTCGCCCTCGGAGCGTCCCTCTATTTCAGCCCCGCTTTTGCACAGGATGCTGCTCATTTGGCCCTCGAATCGGAGTTCGGCTCCTTTGTCGAAGAAGGCTTTCCGTATTTCACCCAAACCGTGGATGCCCGGGAATTCGGTGAAAACGCCGAACCCACCAACCTGACGCCGCGCGGCATCGTCGTGAAGGCCGGCAACGGGTATTTCGGCTGTTTCGATCCCGACCTGCTCCGCTGGTCCCTGATCTGGAAAGCAACTGACGAGGGCGAATACCTCTCCATGGACGGAATGGCCCCGGGCAGTTACCGGCTCCCGAATCGCAAATCATCGGCCGGCCAGGACAGCCTACCGAAGCCGAAAGGAACGGCGATCTACCAATCTCCCGCTTTGCCCGGCGTCGCGGTGGGTGACGATGCTGGAGACAAAGATCCACGAAATCATGATGGCGCCGATGAAGGCGAAGTCGGACTCGGCCCGATTCCGGTAGAGCTGGGAAGATTCTCCGGAATCCGGCTCACTGAGAACGGCGCGCAGATTGAGTATGAAATCGCGGGAGTGAAGGTGACTGAGTATTTGGAGGTGACCGATAAAATTTCCCGGGTCATCACCGTCGAACCGCAATCCGAGAAGACAATCAAGGTTCGTTCGGAATCGGGCTTCACGAAAGTGGGTAGTACCAAGAGTGCTCCGATCCGGCTCAGCTATGGGAAAGTGGACGGCCCTCCACTTTCCCCAACCAAGATCGACCCGTCCAAAAAACGCTGGACCGAAACGGTGACGCTTCCAACGCCTCCACCTGCAACCGGCGGCACGTCCTACCTCACCTTCGACACCCTTCCCCTCCCCACGCAGAACCCGTGGAAGCGGAACGTCCGTCTCAGCGGTTTCGATTTTTTCTCCGATGGGCAGGCTGTGATTTGCTCTTTCGACGGGGATGTTTGGCTCATTGACGGGCTCGTCGAGGACAGCAAGGAACTTAAATGGACGCGCTTTGCCTCCGGCCTTCATGAACCGATGAACGTCTGCATCGTCGACGACGTAATCTATGTGTCAGATCGCAACGGCATTGTCCGGCTCCACGACACCGACAAGAACGGCGAGGCGGACTGGTATGAGAACTTTTCCAACATCGTCAGTCAAACCGCTGAGACGCGTGAGTTCGCGATGGACATGATCGCGACCAGAGAGGGAACCTTCCTCCTCGCGAAAGGCGGTCAGGTTGGCTCGACGCGCGGACGGCACAACGGAACCGTAATCGAAGTCTCCGCAGATGGACGCTCCTTTGAGATTCTTTCAACCGGCCTGCGTCAGCCTTACCTCGGCTACAATTCAGAAACCGGCATGATCACTTCGAGCGATCAGCAGGGAAACTGGAAACCGGCCACGCCGATTTACCAGATTGAACGCGGCAAGTATTTCGGCTTTCAACCCGCGAAGTTCAAAGAAAAAGCGGTTCACCCCGCCTCGATTGATCCGCCGGAACTCTGGATTCCCCACTTCATCAACCAGTCAGGCGCCTCGCAGGTCTGGATGAACGGATCGGTGAATATGGGGGCACTGAACGGGGATCTCATTCACATCGGCTACAACCGCCCCGAACTTTTCAAGATCTATCTCAGCGAAACACGCGAGCAGGGGGCGGTCGTTCCGCTTCTTGCCGGGTTTCCCGCCGGACTTCTCAAAGGGCGTATCAACCCCAACGACGGTCGACTTTATGTCTCCGGCTTCGAAGTCTGGGGCACCTCAGGAACCGATGTGAGCGGACTCTACAGGGTCAGGCCTACGGCCCAACCCTCCTGGATCCCCCGCCGTATCGAGGCGGCGAAGCGGGGCCTGCTACTCAGTTTCGATCAACCGCTCGATCCGAAGCTCGCCGGGGAAATCGGCCGCTATTCCGCGGACCGGTGGAACTACAAGCAGACTCACAACTACGGGTCCGGAAACTACATGCTCAACGGCGAGCCCGGCCAGGAATCCATTCCCGTCGCCAGCGCGATGCTCTCGAAGGACAAAAAGTCCCTCTTCCTCGGTATCCCCGACATGATGCCATCAGACTCCCTTCGCATCACCTACCGCCTCCCCGTTCCCGACCGACTCGATGTCGAGAGCGCTTACCTCACGATGCGGGCGCTGCCTTCGGTGGATCTCACCGAAGAGGGATTTGCGACGAACGAGGTGAACCTCAAAATTGATCCCTCGCTCACGAAAGCGGCGGAGAAAGTCGAACCAACCGCAGAGCTCGGAAAGCAGGTCGCAATGCAATACGGCTGCATCGCCTGCCATGCCACCGGAGAAGGCCCTGCCCCGGTCGCCTCGCCCGCCACCGCTGAAGGGGGCGCTCAGGTTGCGGTCGGTCCACCCTGGACCGGCTTATGGAAATCAAAACGCGTCTTCACCGATGGCTCCTTCATTAGAGCCGCCGACGAAACTTATCTGAAAGAATCTATTCTCGATCCGGGACGTCGTGTCGCCGAAGGGTTTGACTCCGTGAAAACCGGAGTGGGAATGCCTTCCTATCTCGGTGTCCTCAAGGAACACGAAATCGATTCGGTGATCCTTTACATCAAAACGCTTCAGAAAAAATGACCCTCCGCCTCGCATTTCTCTTCGCCACAACCGCGAAATAGTGAAAAATACAGTGACTCTAACAGGGTTGATAAATTAAGTTTCTATTCAAAAGTTCAGGTCACTGATTCAGAACCCTGAATCAAAAGGCTTGAACTCAAGCCGTTCCACGCGAAGAAATAGGAGTTCCGCAGACAAACGCGTTCTCCCGGATTGATACTATGCCCAAAGCTAAAAACAGCTCAGCCGACACAGAATCTGCTCTCCCCTTTGAGCAGGCTTTGACGCAGCTTGAGGATCTCGTTCGGGAGATGGAGTCAGATGAGCTCCCTCTCGAAGAGTTGATCCAAAAGTATGAGCAGGGAACCCAGTTGCATCGTGTATGCGAGAAAAGGCTGGATGAAGCGCAGGGACGTATCGAAATGATCCGTAAGAAACGCAACGGCGAAACCGTAGTGGAACCCTTCGACGAAAATGCCGAATCCGCCCCCGTCGAAGAAACCAACGACTCTAAAGAGAATGGAGAACTATTTTGAATTTCCCGACGTCCCCACCGATCAGCTTCCCAAAGTTGATTCGGCGGACGATCTAAAAAACCTGCCGATCGAGGATCTCCCCAAGTTGGCGGAGAATATTCGACGCACTCTCATCAAGTCGCTTGCAAAGACAGGCGGCCACCTCGGGCCGAATCTCGGAGTCGTTGAGTTAAGCATTGCGATGCACCGCATCTTCAACACCCCGAAGGACAAATTCGTCTTCGATGTGAGCCACCAGGGCTACGTTCACAAAATGCTGACAGGTCGCTGGGACGAGATCCACACGATCCGTCAGTATGAGGGCCTCAATGGCTTCCTCCTCCGAACCGAGAGCGAGCACGATTGCTACGGAGCGGGACACGCAGGAACCGCCGTTTCCGCCGCCCTCGGAATGGCCGCAGCCCGTGATGTCAAAGGAACTGACGAGCACGTCGTCGCCGTCGCCGGTGATGCCGCATTCACCTGTGGCCCCACTTTTGAAGCGCTCAATAACATCGCCTCGACAACGAAGAAATTTATCCTCGTGCTCAACGACAACGAATGGTCGATCGACCGGAATGTGGGAGCGATTGCGAAGTATTTTCACGCTCTTCAGACGAGCTCGACTTACTCGCACATCCACGACAAGGCCGCTGACTTCGTCGAGAAAATCGCCGGCAAATCGATTCGAGACATCGCCCAGAAGGTCGAAAGCGGAGCGAAAAACCTCCTCTTCCCCAACGTCCTTTTCGAAAAATTCGGGATTCACTATTACGGCCCCATCGACGGGCACGACGTGGATCTCCTCGTGAAGACCTTCGACTTTCTGAAAGATCAGGACGAACCCGTCATTCTTCACATCATCACCGAGAAAGGCCGCGGCTACGAGCCCGCTAAAGCCAATCCGATGAAATTCCATGGCCTCGGTCCCTACAAGACTGAAACGGGTGAGACTCCCGCTGGAGGGAGCCCCACTTACTCGCAAATTTACGGTCAGCAGCTCGGTAAGCTCGCTCTCGAAGACAAAGACATCGTCGCGGTTACCGCGGCAATGCCGAGCGGAACCGGACTCGTTGAATTCCAGAAAGTGGTTCCGGAGCGCTACTACGACGTCGGAATCGCCGAAGAGCACGCCGCTCTTTTTGCCTGCGGGCAGGCGGTTCAGGGCCTCAAGCCGTTCCTCACGATCTACTCGACCTTTTTCCAGCGCGCCTACGATATGGCCGTGCACGACATGGGGATTCAGAAGCTACCCGTCCGCCTCTGTATGGACCGCGCGGGACTCAGTGGAGACGACGGCCCGACTCACCACGGCCTCTTCGATATCGGCTACATGCGCCACCTCCCCAACTGGGTTCTGATGCAGGCGAAAGACGAGGACGAGTTCGTCGACATGATTTACACCATGTCCATGTATGAAGACGGCCCCACTGCGATTCGCTATCCGAGAGGAGCCGGAACCGGAGCAAGCCTTAAAGACAAACCGGAGTTGCTCGAAATCGGAGTCGCCGAGGTTGTTTCCGAAGGCACCGACGTTGCCATCTTCGGACTCGGAAACATGTTCGAGATGGCGGAACGAACTGCGGCAACGCTCACCGAAATGGGCTATTCAGTGGCCCTTGTGAATCCCCGCTGGATCAAGCCTCTCGACCTTTCCTGCATCGACCGGTTCGCGAAGGCCTGCCCCGTTTTGCTCACTTTCGAAGATCACACCATCCAACACGGATTCGGCGCCGCCATCATCGATCATCTCAACGACGCCGGCATTCAAACGCCCGTCGAGAGAATCGGCTGGCCCGACCAGTTTGTTGAACACGGCAGTGTTGAGATTCTGAGAAAGAAACATGGCCTCACTGCGGAAAATGGCGTGACCAAGGTGCTCAAGCATCTTCCCGCGATTAAAGGGGAAGCGGTCGCCGGGTGAAAATTCGCTCACTTGCTTTTCCGCAGGGTGATCCTTCAGTATCTCTTTCTGCTCTCTCAGAGGCATCAAAAATGCTTTTAAGGAGAACGAATGCTCATGCACGAACTAACCATTTCAGAAGGATCGCCTCACCCGCTTGGTGCCACTCCCCATAGCGACGGATCAGTCAATTTTGCGGTAACATCTCAGAACGGGGTTACGATCACTCTCTGCCTTTTCGCCAATCCCGACAACCGGGCGGACGAAACTCACCGGATTCTCCTCACGGGGAGATCGGGGGACACCTGGTTCGCCCGCATCCACGGGATTCCGGAAGGTGCGACCTACGGTTACCGGGTCGACGGTCTCTGGGAACCGGTCGGCGGCCACTTTTTCAATCACAGCAAACTGCTGTTGGATCCCTACGCGAAACACATCGACGGCCCTTCGCTTTTCCATCCCACAATGCCGTCATCGACCCGCGAGGGAAAGCTCTGCCGGAAAGACAGTGGTCCCTTCGCGCCGAGAGCCGTCGTGCCAAAAATCAGCCACTACGACTGGGAGGGCGACGAGCGCCCCGAACTTCCGCTCGCGGATTCGACCTTCATGGAACTGCATGTGAAAGGGTTCACGAAGGAGAATCCCGAGGTGGAGGAATCCATCAGAGGCACCTACGCAGGCCTCGGCAGCGACGCATCGATTCAGTATTTCAAGGAGCTCGGCATCACCACGGTTCAGCTGCTTCCGGTCCATCAGCATCTCGACGACGGCTTTCTCATCAAAAAGGATCTCGTGAATTACTGGGGATACAACACCCTTGGATTCTTCGCACCGGAAGCCCGCTACAGCGCCGGTGACGACCCCGTCACCGAGTTCAAGGACATGGTGAAGGCATTTCACCGTGCCGGGATGGAAGTGATTCTCGATGTGGTCTACAACCATACCTGCGAAGCGGGAACCGACGGTCCAACCTGCTTTCTGCGCGGACTGGACAACATGGTCTACTATCACACCGATCCCAGTGTGCCCGCGCACTACCGCGATTACACCGGCTGCGGGAACTCGGTCGATGCCTCGCACCCGCGCTCACTGCGCCTCATCCTCGACAGCATGCGCTATTGGGTCGAGGAAATGCACGTGGACGGATTCCGCTTCGACCTCGCCGTCGAGCTCGGTCGAAGCCAGGAGCCCTTTCGCCGCCGCGCTGCCTTTTTCCAGGCGATCTCGCAGGATCCGGTTCTCTGCCGCGCGAAAATGATCGCCGAACCCTGGGATCTCGGACCCGGAGGCTACCAGATTGGCAACTTCCCCACCGAATGGGCCGAACTGAACGGAAAGTTCCGTGACTGCATCCGTCAATTCTGGCGGGGGGATCCGGGCATCTCCGGTGAATTCGCAGCGCGCGTCACCGGCAGTGAGGATTTATTTGCCCACAACCGGAGGAAGCCGGCGGCAAGCATCAACCTGATCACCTCGCACGACGGGTTCACCCTTCACGACCTCGTGAGCTACAACCACAAGCACAACCTCGCCAACGGGGAAAACAATGCTGACGGGGACTCTCACAATCTGTCGTACAATCACGGGGAGGAAGGTGAGACAGAAGATCCCGAGATCCTGGAATTGCGGCAACGTCAGATCCGTAACTTTCTCGCCACTACGATCTGTGCCAAGGGAGTGCCCTTTCTCACCGCCGGCGACGAACGTCTCCGCAGTCAGGGGGGAAATAACAACTCCTACTGCCAGGACAACGAACTGAGCTGGATTAACTGGGATGACTCGGAAAGCGCGAAGAATCTGCGTCAGTTCGTTTCGAAACTCTTCACCTTCAGAAGAGAATCCCCTCTCCTGCGACAAAACAGATTTCTCACCGGAAAACCTCCCGGAAAAAATATCCCCCCCGATGTCTGCTGGCTGCGGGCCGACGGGAACATCAAGAAGCAGGTCGACTGGGAGATGGAAAAAGCGGGAGCATTCGCCATGATGCTGCACGACGCCGATGCCACCGAGTCGATTATTTTCTTCTTCAACGCACGCCAGGAGGACAAGACCTTCCACTTCCCCACGAAAGTGGACTGCGACTGGACCCTCGTGGCCGATTCAGCCAATCCCGACGATGCGGACCGCCAATCGAACGCGTCGAAAACGACTGAACTGATCGACCGCTCCATGCAGATTTGGAAGCGCTCCGGCGATAGCTGATCCGGGGTTAGCTCCCGAAGTCAACGATCAGCGAAGATCAGATATCGGCTGCCTCATCGGATGAGACGCCCTCCGCGTCGGCTTCCGAAGAGTGAGGCACCCCTATCCCCTTGCCCATGAAGGCGGAGATCCAGCGAAGGTCAGAGCTGTTATCCAGCATTACTTTGACCATCATTGTCAAGGGAACCGCCAGAAGCATACCGACCGGTCCCCACACATAGCCCCAAAAGAGAACCGAGAGGATCACAATCACCGTGGAAATCCCGAAGCGATCCCCGAGTAACATTGGTTCCAGAAAATTTCCAATCGCCACATTGATAATCAAATAGAGCGAGAGCAAACCGGCCGCCCACCAGAATCCATTTGAAATCAGCGCCAGCAAGGTTGGGGGAATTGCAGCAACAATCGACCCGATCGCAGGCACGTAATTGAAAAGGAAAGCGACCAGTCCCCAGAGAAGCGGGAACTCGATCCGGAAAATGACGCAAACCAGCGTTGCCAAAAGCCCGGTCGCAAAACTCACAGCCGTTTTAATACCGAGGTATTTCTGAATGTCCTGCGAAGTGTTCTGAAAGCGACTCAAATCGGGCCCCCTGACGTGGAGAACGTCGTGCACCTTGTGAGCGTAACTCCCTGACTCGGCGAGCACGAAAATCATTACGATAAGGGCGAAGAAGCTCTGCGTCGCCAGAGTCGTAAACCGGGAAACGACATCAAACTGAGCAATGAAAGCCACGACCCGGTTGGTATCAAAGTAGTCGTCGACGAGGTCCTTGAAGCTGAGGGTCCCGAGATCGAATGATTGATTCGGCTCCGAACCGTCAGCACTCGCCCCATCCACTTTCGGGGCGTCCCCGACCGTTTCCACCGCAACTTCCGGATCGGCAATCGACTCCGATTTAGGGGTGGTTTCACCGTCCCTGTCAGGTGTCTGATCCCAGAAATTCCCGAATCGCTGGAACTGCGCGTCCATCTCAACCGAAAAAGTTGCCGCCCGGTCCCGTAACAATTCAGCGTAACCTTTCGTCTTCTTCTGGAAATCACCCAAAACACTGAAAGCAAGAAAAACGATAAACCCGAGAATGAGGAGATCGACAAAGACAGTCGTGAGCACAGCAAGAGGCCTCGGGAACCCGCGACGATCAAGCCAGTTCAATATCGGCAGGGACAGCAGGGCGAGAAAGAACCCCAGCATGATCGGGATAAAAAGCTCTGCAGCCGATTTCAACCCCGCCACGACGACAATAACACTCGCCAGCGACAGGAGGACGCGGATACCGCTCCCTGCCTGTTTTCTGCCCGTCATGCCCTCTCTCGTCATCGTCGGAAAACATCCCGAATGCGGGAAACTAAACAAGAGTTTTTTCAAACAGAAATCCGCGCGCTTCCGTTCAATATCCACGACAGCCCCCCCCCGGGACTCAGATGGTCAGGTAATCACTTTTCAAATTTGCCGTAGCGCTCCCGTGATCTATTCTCCTACTCTGCCGATACAATTCCCTCCCCATGAAAAAGTCCCTCCGACTGATCACACTTATTCTCTGCCTCCTCTTCGGACCGGTCGCCTATCTCGTGATTTCAATGAAAGGGATGACCTTTCTGAACTGGTTCATTCCCGCCGCCTTCCTCCTTTCGCTTCTCTTCCTCGGAATCTGGTTTCTCATTTTCGGCAAAGCCGCCTTCAAGGTTCGACTGCAGCGATTTTTCATCGGCATCGGGGTTTTCATCCTCACGGGAATCGCAGCGAGTCAGTTGTTGCGCTACGAAGGCTCCTCTTCGGGCTCGTCGTTTCCGAAGTTTTCCTGGAAATGGGCTCCGGAGATTTCAACTGAGATAGAGGCGGAAAAGAACGCCTTGCCATCCGCAGCCACCTCCGCGGCAGATCTCCTGAACTTCCTCGGACCGGATCGAAACGGCAAATGGGACAAGCTCCACTTCAACCCCGACTGGAAGAACCACCCTCCCGAACTGGTCTGGCGGCGGCCCATTGGAAAAGCGTGGTCAAGCTTTGTCGTAAAAGGAAACAGGGCCATCACCCAGCAGCAGAACGGCGATAACGAGGAAGTGATCTGCCTCGATATCTCAACGGGAGACGAACTGTGGAGCTACGCCGACAAAGGTGTGCGCCTCCTTCTTGAAAAGGCGGAGAACGGCGGAGCTGCGATGGGAGGCGACGGTCCCCGCTCCACTCCCACCATTTTCGGGGACCGGGTCTTCAGCCTCGGCTCTACCGGGATAGCGAACTGTCTCGATCTCACTACCGGAAAACTCCTCTGGAGCCACAACGTGATCAGAGACCACATGGGGGAAATTCAGCGATGGGGAAGCGCGAACGCTCCCCTCGTCATACCCGAAGAGAACCTCGTCGTCTTCGCCGGCACCGATCAACGAGGCGCCACCTTGATTGCCTGTGACATCGAAACCGGAACAACACGCTGGATCTACAACGGCAGCGGCGCGAGCTACAGCTCCCCCCGGATCCTCACTCTTCATGGCACAGAGCAGATCGTGAGCGTTAACGCAAAGGACGTCACAGGCCTCACGATTGAAGACGGAAAGGAACTCTGGAAATACGAGTGGCCGGGAAGCTACCCCAAAGTGGGACAGCCCCTCAAAGCCACTGAAAACCGAATTCTGGTCACCGCCAGCTACGGCGTTGACAGCCATCTCATGGAGATTTCCAAAAACGGAGACAAGTGGACTGCCACCGAAATCTGGAAATCAATACGGATGAAAACGAAGTTCAGCTCCGCAGTGATCCTCGGGGAACACATCTACGGCCTCGATGAAGCGCGACTCGCGTGTATCGAGCTCGAAACCGGAAAGAAGACGTGGAAAGGAGAGAAATTCGGCTTCGGCCAACATCTCCTCTTCGGCAATCAATTGCTCATTCAGGGAGAGGAGGGCTTTCTCGCAACGGGCACGATTTCCCCGGAAGGCTATACCGAAACAGGACGCGTTGATGCGCTCCACAGCATGACCTGGAACGTCCCCGCCGTGGCGGGACGCCTTCTTCTCGTAAGAAACGACCGCGAAGCAGCTTGCTTTCTCCTACCCGGGAAAGACTGAGCCAACGAGGTTCCCCTACTAGGCCAATTTAGCGCGGAGATGCCCCACTTCGATCCCCTTAGCAGCAAGCTGATCGAGAAAGTCACCCGCCTCAGCACCCTGCAGCACTAGAGAAAGCGGCATCATGCTGGCCCCTTGAGCGATCGTTGAAGCAGCGGAAAATCCGATCACGATCTGTTTTTCGCCCCCTTCGGAAGCCCCGTCAGGAGCCTGCCGTGTGCGTGAGGTAAGAAATGCAATAGCATTCAAGTTAACTATTTTTCCACCTATGGTTGAGATAAAGTCGCTCATTCTAATCTATAATAAAAATGTTTCTATACTAGCTTTCAGGGGAATCTTCAAATATTACTAACGCGTGAGATCCACTCTGTAATTTACCCTCACGATTATCTATAACTAAACGGGTCCGCAGCGTCTCACTGGAGGGATCAATGGCCGGCGAAACAAACTCAATCGTTCCGGTCGTCGTCACTGCTGCCTCCCCCCGGTCCAGACTGAGACTGCTTTGCTTGAGAATGCGCACGGGGAGCTGTTTCCCGACCTCCAGTCCCAGTGAATAGACGGACGGGACATGAATCACGAGTTTGAGACGGTCGATCTGAGCCACTTTCACCAGGGGACGGTTCTGAACCCCTTCCTGCGGCGATGTCGCTGATTCTGCAATCTCCCGGTTGATCTCAAGGACGACACCATCGATTGGACTTCTCAAAACACGACGGGCGATTTGAGCGTCGATCTCCTGAACTCGAAATTCAGCAATCTTCTTCTCTTCGTTGGCAATACTAACCTGTCCCTCCGCTTTTTTCATATCCGCTTCAGCGCGTGAAACTTCTGAAGAGTGCGCAGTGCCGCTTCGCTTTAGTTTATACAATTTGTCGTAGCGCTCTTTGGAAACCGATAAGTCGGCATCGGCCACGATGATGGCCGCCTCACTCGCCGCCTGAACCTTTGCAATAGCCAGCTGTGCCTCAAGAACGCTGTTGTCCAAACTCAACAGTTCCTGCCCCTCGGCGACCGACTCCCCTTCCGAAACGTGTATTTTGCCAATCACCCCGGCTTCAGACGCATTCATCTCGATGCTCCGATAGGGTTCGAGATACCCCAGCACCTTAATTTCTTTCTCCGCGGCGGAAGAGAATGAAAAACAAGAGGTCCACAAGAGGACGAACAGTAAGCTTTGGATTCTTTTCATCGTGCCAGTGATTCTTTGGTTTCTTCCAGCCATTCGTCTCTCTCCGCCATTCTCAGCCGCATCTCGTACCGAGTACGTTCGACCTCAGCCTGCACTTTATCAAAGACTGCTTTCAATTTTCCAGACAACTCACCATTTTCATCAGCTTTCATCCCCTGAACCTGATCCCTGACATCCTCAGCATAGATATCCAGCAGGTAATCCTCCGCCGAAACAAACGATTGAGCCGATCCCGGTTGCCCCTGACGGGCCCCGCGCCCCACCAACTGGCGGTCAATGCGGACAGATTCATTTCTCTCCACAGCAATGACGTGAAGCCCTCCCGCCTGTTTTACAGCTGCAGGCAGATCAATATGAGTCCCCCGTCCCGCCATGTTCGTCGCGATGAGAATACTCCCGGGTTCGCCTGCTGAGGCGATGATCTCGTCCTCCTCAGCATCCTGCTTCGCGGTCAGGACCCGGTGGGGAATCCCCGTTTCACTCAACCTTGCGGCAAGCCGCTCACTGTCACGAATCGTCCTCGTTCCCACAAGCACGGGCTGATGCCGCTGATAGCGCGCCGCAATGTCAGCCACGATCGCCTTGTCCATCGCCTCATGGCTTATAAAGATTCTCTCGGGAAAGATTTTGCGCCGACTCGGAACATGAAGCGGGATCGGGACAACGTGCATTTTAAAGAAACGCCAGAATTCACCGGCGCTTTCTCCTGCAGTCCCCGTAAGCCCGCAGATCACATCATAGAGAGCGTAAAATCGCTGCCTCGTGACACTTGCAGCGGAATCAGCCTCCGGTCGCACCTCAACCTCCTCTTTCGCCTCAACCGCCTGATGCTGACCTTCCCTCCAACTCCGGTCGGCAAACCGTCGACCGGTAAACTCATCGACGATGACGACCTTTCCCTCATCATCTACGACATACTGTTCATCGCGGTGAAAAAGGAATTCCGCTTTGAGCGCGTTGATGATGTATACTTCCCAGGGCCGTCTCAAAAGCTCCCAGGGAATCACTGAATCATCTCTGAAAATTTCCCGGCGCCCCTCAACTGTGAGATCTATCTTTCTGCGGTTCCGATCCAGAGAGTAATGCTCACCCTCAACGAGATTCAGTGCCAAATCCCTCGCACGGAAAAAGGGAAGGTCAGCCCCCTCGCCCGGCTTCGCCGCCTCACTGATCAAAAGAGGGCTTCCCGCCTCATCAATCAAAACACTGTCGACCTCATCGATAATCGCGTAGGCCAGCCCCCGCTGACAGACATCCGGCTCGGGCTTTTCGATGCCGCGAATCGCATAACGCAGATCCTCTCCCGGCGTCCCACCCGGATGCCTCATCCAAATGAGCTGATCTCGCATGTAGTCAAAGCCATACTCATATCCCACTCCATAAGTAATATCGCAGTGGTAAGCCTCCTTTTTCTCAGCCGGAGTTGCCTCCTTACCTTCCGGAAGGAGACCGATCGAAATACCCAGAAAATCAAAGATTGGCTTTGAGAACTCAAAGTCCCTTCCAGCGAGATAGGAGTTCACCGTAACGACGTGCACCCCTCTGCCGACGAGTGAAAAGACGAACGCAGGCAGGCTCACAGCGAGAGTTTTACCCTCTCCCGTAGCCATTTCAGCGACACCGCCCCGAACCAGAGCGAGGCCTGCAAGAATTTGCTCATCATAGTGAAACAGCCCTGTAGTCCGCCGCGAAACTTCCCTGAGAAGGGCAAAACCCTCTTCAATGATGGAGGGAAGTGCCTCCGCGTCTTTGCTTACGACCTCCTTGAGACGGCCCACCCGCTCACGAATCTCGTCGTCAGATAAATTCGCGATGATCTCCCCGGCAGCATTAATGCGCGAAAGCCGCACCGTATCAGGGACCGCCTTCTTCTTCCGAAACAGAGAATCGAACCGATGCAGAAACCGCCCCTGCAAATAAGCGGAGCGGTCATACTGGCGTGACAGGAGAGAGTTACTCATACTCCCGTTAAACTACGCCCCCGAATTCTATACGGAGGAGAGTTTTTTTATAAAAAGGCACCTTCGTAATTAGTCCAGAGGCTTGGCACTGGCCTGCGGAGTAACGGTTACCGTCTTCTTGAGTGAGACATTGCCGACAGGGCGGGCCATCACAGCAGGTGTTTCAATCACCGGAATCGGCTTAGTCCTTGGAACACTGGAGAAAGTTGACGCTGAAATTTTATTCGACGCAAACTCACTTCCCCCGCTTGATGGAACAGCCGCAGCGACAGGAGCCGCTACCGCAGGAGAAGCGGAAACCACCTCGTCAGAGACAGGCTTCACCGAAACAGATGGCATCGATGAGCCGGAGCGATTCGAACGGCCCGCTTTGTTACCGCCATTGTGATTCGCCTTACGAAGTCCGCCGAAGAGGCCTTTCTTCTCTTTCACTTCAGGCGCAGGCGCTGAATTCATTGCATTCGCCTCGGCCAAAACGCTGAAGCTCTCTTCACCGGTAGAAGCCTGCTCCGGAACATCCGGAATCGGCTGATCGTAGGAAGGCATTTCAGACTCGGAAATTGAAGGGTAACTCTTTCCGCCTTTTGTGCTCGTGATGTTGGTCGGCTTGCTTACGTGAATCTTCTCAAGCTCCTCACCGGGGTGAGCAGGATCGGAGTCCATGATGCGCTTGATCTCAACATTCTCCGAACGAAGGAACGTTCCGCGAGCGCGCTGGAGAGCGGCGAATGATGCATTGTAGGCAACCACTGAATCAAGGAAGAGCTCTTCGGCATTCTGGTTACGGTCCATTGAATCGAGAATCAACTGGAGTTGGGAAGCCGTGGTGCGACCACCCTCCTCTTCCGTGTCCACTTCGAGACGATCACGGAGCTGACGAGTCTCTTCACGGGAAGCACGAAGCGCTGAGTAGCGGCCCTGCATGTCGCGATAGGCTGTCATCAATTCACGATAGGAAACCAATGCCTCGAGAAGAACCACATCGATCGTGGCGCGGAGCTGATTCACCTGCTGTCTCAGCTCGATCTCGCTTCTGAGGAGACGGGCACGGTCAGCATCATTATCCCATGGCTGCTCGAACTCGAATCCAACAAGGTAGCCTGTTCCGGCTTCCCACTGATCTTTAAAAGCACGGCCGGCGGCATCATTACTCTCAATGTCACCCATCATCATCTCAGCGACGAGATTCAAGGTTGGCCATTTGTTGTTCTTCTGCATGTCGCGGCGCACGATGGCAGCGCGAAGCTCGTCAAATGCCTGCTGCACTTCAGGACGGTTTCTAAGAGCGTCTTTGGCAACACTCTTAACGCTGTCAACATAACGAGTCATGATCGGCGGTGTCGTCGGAATCATTTCAGCGTTGGAGCCGATATCCTGGTCAGGATCGTTGACGAGAGCACGGAGGCGCTCTTCGCTGTTACGAACTGCCATTTCCGCACGGTTGAGCATCGACTTGCGCATCGCGAGCGATGAACGGGCGCGAAGCACCTCACTCTGAAGCGCATCCAAATCAGAACGCTGCTCCAATTGTGAAAGGATATTGCCTGTCTCTCCCACGAGATCGCGGCTCAGGAGATAATAAGAACGAGCGTAATAAAGAGCCCAGTAGGCACGGTTCACTTCAAGAAGGTGAGACTGAAGCTGTCTCACGAACTCTGCCGAAGCCATGCGGGAATCAAACTTGGCGAGCTTGATTTTCGACATGTTGTAGTGATAACCACTTCCCTGAAGAAGGGGCTGAACCACTGAAAGAACAAACTCAGAAGAACCCTGATTCTGAGGAACGAGGAAAGAGGAGTTGTTGCTCAGCGTTGAAATCCGGTTGGACATCGTCACTTCTGCACCGGTCGCGAACTTCTTGCGAACACCGCCTTCGAGGTAATCACGGTTCTCGCGGAAGCGATTGGCGAGGTTTCCTGTCGTGAGCGTCGAACCGATTGGCTCGTTACCGCGCTGGAGACGACCGTCGATGAACGTGGTGATGTCAAACTCACCGTCAGCCTCCTGCATTCCCGTTTCACGGATCAGAGGAAGATCGCTGTAAACTTTGATCTGGTTTGAGTGCTCAAGCGCTCTGCGGTAAATATCTTCAACGGAATGAACCACCTGGCGCTGATCGTGCCAGACGGGAGAAGCAGCACGTGCTTTCCAAATCGTAGGGTATCCGGTTGGAATACTCCCCATCGCGGAAATGCGTGAGCTGCGAAGATCAGGCGGGTCCATGTGACCGATACGGGCGTCGTATGCGGAGTATATCGTTTCGATGAGCGTCTCGATCGTTTTCTGCGAACTGTTCTTAACGGTGAGGTAACCCGGAATTTCAGGGAAACGCTCGACGGGATCGTTCTCGCGACTCTCGAGCGCTTCGATCTCCGCATCGACAATCGCAGAAATTGACTCTGCATGCCTGTCGGTGTGCGCATCGTGAATTTTCCCATTGTAGCCCGGCCCCGGATTCCGGAACTGATGCTTATCTTTTGAAAACAGTTTCTCCAAAAACGAATTGTTCTCGGCTTGCGCAACGTCGTCAGCAACAGCAGCTCCGCCCATTAAAACAGGCAGTACCCCAGCTATAGTTATTAACTTTCCGAATCTCATGCTTAATATCTTTATTATTAAAAAGGCCGGTATCGAAATCTCAGGGAAAAAATTACAACACGACATCTGGTTTGTTGCATACTCTCCAACCAAGGGCAACCACTAAAACTCTGACAAAGCGAATTTTTTCAAGATTGCAAACCAATATAAATAATTAAGATAAGTTTACAAAAAAATGAAATTTGAGACGCAAACACGAGAATTCGAGGTGCGAACCAGCGGCAAGGGAACTTACGAAATCAGCTCGCAGGTAAGAGCGTTTTTGAAAGATTCCGGCATCGCGAGCGGCCAGATGACCGTGTTTGTAAGGCATACCAGCGCCAGCCTCGTCATCATGGAAAACGCTGACGCTGAAGCGCGAACGGATCTTCACGCGTTTTTTGATCACCTTGTCCCGGAAAATTTGCCATTTTTAGTCCACACTTATGAAGGCCCTGATGACAGTCCCAGCCATTTGCGAATGGCCCTTACGCGAACAAGTGAGGTAATTCCGATTTATGAAAGAAATCTCGCCCTGGGAACCTGGCAGGGCATTTTTCTGTTCGAACATCGCCGCGCTCCTCATGTTAGAAAGATCACTATGTCTATAGTGGGAACGCCTGACGATTAAGCCAATGAAAGTCCGATTCGATCCGCGGCACGGATGAAGTCAGCCCGCTTCAACTTCATATAACTTTTTGATGCGAAGTACCCGATAACAACGGCAACGGCAAGCCCGCCCCCGAATACGGTCGGCTCTTTCAGGACGGCGAGCACGGAGCCCACCATTACAGGCAGAACCAGAAGCCGCGTAAGCATCTGCGGTCGCGCGAGAAGCCTTAAGCGGGTCAAACGTCCCTCATTTTCATGGTATTCCGTCGTCGTAAGCACCGCCCAGTTCCAGAAGAGACCACGCTTCAATATGATATCAGTTTTCCCCGTTGAATCGTCTTCCGAAGTGGGGAAATCCTCCCGAATTGCTGCTAGAAGCTCATCCCGTCCAACTCCATTCTCACTCCAGAAATTTTTCTCATCACCGAGCTTCCACCAGGGTGAAACCGCTTTTCGCGCAGCTAAAGCGCCAAGAAAACCTATACTCTGAGTCCATTTAGCCGACTTCCAACCATGCCGGATACGGGAGCTGCTCCGGAGCAGCCCCTGCAACAGAATCAGCCCGGCAAGTTTCAGCCGGGAAATCCTTGAATCGAACTTAGGCTCTAGTCGTGAACGACTTGCGCGCCTCAGAGCAACCTTAAAGGTCCCGAAAAGCATCGCTGCAGCGGGAATCCAGAGCCAGTTTGACCACCATCCTGCAATGGTAAAAGCCAGTAGAAGCACCCACCAAACTATATGTAAAACAACATCGCCCATTCCCGATTCGGGGGACGGATATACCAGTTGAAATGGTTCATATCCATAGCGGCCATGATAGACAATAGAGCTTGAAGGGTTGCGGGATATATATACTTGTCCTCTCCAAACCGCCCCTCCGAGACCGCGAAAACGCTGCTGGTGAAAAGGCATCAGTAACGCCTCAGCCCGCCCGTAGCCCATCTGCTGACGACAATAAGCGCGCGGAGTAAACCTGCGATAGTGCCAGACGTAAGCTGCGGCAACGAACCCCAGCTCATATCCCGCATCTGTAATCCGCCAGCAGAAGTCGACATCATCGCCCGCGGTCCGAAAAACGGGATTGAACCCGCCAACCTCTTCGAACACATCCCTGCGAACCGCAATATTACAGCCGGGAAGGTGCTCTGCCTCTGTATCCGTGAGCAAAACATGAACCGGCCCGCCGGGAGCGGCAATAATTCGGGCCTGGGTCGCTGATTGCGGCGGAGGAGGAATATTCGGGCCGCCAACACAGCCGACATTCGGCCCTTTCTCGAAACCCTTCACGATCCAGGTGAGCCAATCCGGCTCGACGATACAATCATCGTCGGTATAGACAAAAATATCACCGGTAGCGGCCCCCGCGCCGAGATTCCGGGCCACGCTGAGACCGCCGTGCTCAACAGAGTGCAAATTAACCGCGGGATAAAGCGACGCGATCTCGTTCACCCTGGCATCGGCCCCGTCATTAACGAGAATCAGCTCAAGATTCGGATAATCCAGCGCGACAAGCGAATCGAGACAGGGAACCAGAGTCGCACTCCCCTTATACGTGCAGACGATCACGGAAACCTTCGGCGTCGCCGCCAAATCCACCAGCTCGCCCGGTCTTCCTACCGGCTCCCAACACTCGCGAACGACATCCAACGCGGGCTTCGGGGTGGCATCGCGGCGTGTCAGCCCAAAGCTCCAGTCAGCAATCGTGGCTCCACCGCGCTGCCAGAGATCACTCCACGCAAAAATCGTCGTTCCCGCACCTCCGGCGCGACAGACTTCCTCGATGTGCCATTTTAACATCTCCCCTTGCTCCGGTTCGCCATGAGCCCCCGAATCAACCCCGAATTCTGAAATCAGGAGCGGCTTATCTCCCGCGAGGTTCTGCAATCGCTCCAAATAACCGGCCAGTGACTCCGGTGTCTCCAGATAAAGGTTAAATGCCGTAAAATCCTGATTTCGGGGCAGTAGATACTCTGTGCTGGGATAATTCGCGTAGGCAAATAGCGCATTGGGATCGTTAGCGTGCCCCAGATCGATGAGACGCTCCAGTTGTTCGAGAACCCGTCGGCGGCCCATCCATCGAACCAGGGTCGTCTCGATCTCATTCCCCACAAAGTAGCCTGCAAGGGCGGGGTGTCCGCGAAACTGACGAATCGTCTCGAGGAGCAACTGATCCACCTCCGCAAGAACATGACTGTTCTTAAAAAAATCGATGTGCTGTGACCAGGGAATCGTAATAAAAACGCGCAATCCGATCTCCGCGCAGTCATGCATGAAATCGAGGGTCGGAATCTCGTAAATCCGTATCGTATTGGCCCCGAGCTCCTTGTGAATCCGCTCCAGCTCAGCCCGGCCTCCATCCCGGAAAGTCCCCACAGGAAAAGGGCCGAAGGTGACGATCTTTAGAAAAGTGACCTTGCCCCCTTCACAAAAATACTTACCGGAAACCCGAAGTGGGTCATCGATCGCCGAGACAGGAATTTCAAGAGGAGACATACAGAGAGGTCAACTGAATCAGGCCCACGGAGGATACCTAACAGGGTTGAATCAATGACCCAACAGGGTATAGACGTAGAGTCAACAGGGTTTAACAGAAGAAAGAGATTCATCGCACCGCAAACAGGGATGAACCGCTAACTCCGACAGGAACTGAAACAGCAAAATCGCCGCCAAATGGCTTTAAAAAATCCAAAAACCCGGGACCGGGGCCTCTCACTGTCCCACCCCCGGCACTAAAGTTGACCCGAAGCAAAAATCGAGGCCTCTCAATGGCCAAAATTCTCTCACTCTACCCATGGATAAACCCTACCGAATTTTACACACCGCCGACTGGCACCTCGGGAAATTGCTGAACGATCAGTCCCGCGACACGGAACACGGTTTGTTTCTGGCGTGGCTACTCGCCGTGGTGAAGGAACAGCAAATCGACGCCATCCTCGTCGCCGGTGATATTTTCGATACCGCGAATCCTCCGCAAAGCGCCCTGCAGCGCTATTACGATTTCGTTTCGAGTCTCTTCGCCCAGGGTAACTGCGAGCTCGTCATCATCGCAGGCAACCACGATTCGGCCGCCCAGCTCGAAGCTCCCAAAGGAGTCCTTCATTCCCTGAAGACGCACGTGGTTGGATTTCTACCGGAAGATCCTGAAGATCGAGTGCTCTATCTCCCCGACGCTGACTCGCCCCGGGCTGCGATCGCCCTGATTCCCTTTTTGAGAGATCGGGATCTACGCGTCGGGAAAGCCGGAGAAACAGCCGAAGAAATCCGCGCTCAGCTCGCGGAGGGAATTTCGGCGCGCTACGCGGAGACAGCGGCGGCACTGGAAAAGGCAAATGTAAGCTGCCCTGTCATTGCGACAGGACACCTCACCGTGGTCGGTTCGGAAACATCCGACAGTGAGCGCGACATTCACATCGGTGGGCTCGGCTCTGTCACACCGGGGCATTTTCCTGAAGCATTCGACTACGTCGCCCTGGGCCATCTGCATCGACCTCAGGCCACCGACGAACAGGGCCGGGTTCGCTATTCAGGCTCGCCGATCGCGCTCAGTTTCAGCGAATCGAAGGACAGAAAAGAAGTAAGCATTCTCGAAATCGCCGACGACAAAATCGAACAGAGTTCCCTCCCCATTCCCGTTTTCCGGAAACTCTCACAGCTCCGGACCAGCACCGCGGATCTCGAAAAATCCCTCAGTGATTTTTCAGTCAAAGCAGGGGAACTCCGGAGCTGGGTTGAACTGATCGTGGAAGATGCCAGCATCGAAGACAACCTCACCGAACGGGTCGCGGAGCTCATCGCTGACCGCGACTTTGATGTTTTAAAAGTGATTCGCGGCAAGGCCGACTCCCTCGTCGCGATGACAGTGGATAACGCGACAGATGACGAAGCGATCGAATCCCTCCTCGTTCAGCCGACCCGCGTCTTCGAGCATCTTCTCGACCAGCAGGAACAACTCACGCCCGCGGAGAAAGATGAACTGAAACTCGCCTTTTCCCGGCTCATGGAACTCGAGGCACAACCCGAACTGATCGAAGCGTAATGAAGATTCTCAGTGTCCGACTTCACAATTTGAATTCCCTGAAAGGGGAGCACCTCATCCGCTTTGACGAAGAGCCTCTCGCCAGTGCGGGGCTATTCGCGATCACCGGGCCGACCGGAGCGGGAAAAACCACGCTTCTCGATGCTATCACCCTCGCCCTTTACGGGAAGGTCGCCCGCTACGGAAACGAATCCAATCCCGAACACGTCATGACCCGTCACTGCGGGGAATGCTCGGCGGAAGTGGAGTTCGAAGTTCCCTCAGGGAAGTACCGCGCCGCGTGGGAACGCCACCGCGCCGGCAAAAAGCCGGACGGAAAACTTCAGGCACCAAAGCGCTATATTTACAACGAAGCCGGAGAGCCGCTCGCTCAGCAAATCCGCGAAGCCGAACAGAAAATTGAGGATCTGTTAGGCCTGAATTACGATCGCTTTTTGCGGAGCGTCCTCCTCGCACAGGGAGACTTTGCGAGATTTCTCAAGGCGGATGCAAATGAACGGGCCGGCCTCCTCGAGAGCCTCACCGGAACCACAATCTACTCACGACTCGGGAAGCTTGCCCACGAGGAGGCAAACCGTCGCGGAGAGAATCTCAAAGCGCGCGAGGCGAGCCTTGATCAAATCGAATTGCTCGAAGAGAAGGAGCGCACAGAATTGGAAACCACCCTGAAAGCGGGTGAAGCGCAGAACAAAAAACTCTCCGTGGAGCTGGAGCAGGGAGCGGAAATGCTCAAAGGAATCGACCAGCTGCGTGCCGCCCGCGCCAAAGAATCCGAAGCCCGCAGAGCGAAAGAGAATTTCACCCAATCGCTCGAAGCGGCGAAGGGCAATCTGGATCTCTTGAAACGCCACCGTGCCACTCTGCCCTTTTCAAAAGACCTCTCCAGTCTGGACCATGCCGAAGCGGCCTTCAAAGAATCCGACCTGAGAAGCAAGGCAGCCGCGGAGAATCATCGGCTGGCTAAAGCAGGATTGGACCGGTCATCCCTCGTCTATCAAGTCTCTCTCGACGCCGCTCTCTCGCGGGCGAAGGAGGCCGAAGCAAACGCCCTCGCCGCCGCCGGGAAAGCGGAAGAGGAGAGCGCGGAAGCACGAAAATGGCTCTCAGAAAACCGGAGTGACGCAACCCTCGCAAACAGCCTCGCAGAATTGGTTTCAGCAACTGGCGACGTGAAAAGCTTCCGCGAGGCAGCATCGCGATCCTGGTCGGATTGGAGGAGGACGGCAGGCGAAGTGGCTCCCGCTGAAGCCTCTCAATTGCCGGATACCATCCTGGAGATACCGGGTCACGAGCTCGAACCACTCCTCGCGAAGCTTGTCGATGCGGGGAACTTAAAACAGGAGGCGCTTAAAGCAGCCGGGATAGAAGCGAAACGTCAGTTGCAGCTGAGACAGGATCACCTCAACAAAACACTTATTGTCGCGAGCCTCGATAAACATCGCCCCAATCTCAAAGCAGGTGAAGAATGTCCGCTCTGCGGCTCCACCGAGCACCCTTTTGCCGACGGTGCTCCCGTCGATTCAAACCTTCGCGAACTGGAAGCCGAAGTGACTTCAGCGACAGCCAAACTCGACGAGACCAGAGACGAATACAAACAACTCTCAGCCGATTTAAAACGACTCGAGGCGGGAAAACTTGATCTTCTTGAGGGCGTTTCGCGGGTGCACGCGAGCAGCGCCAATCTCACACAACTTCTCACCCCGCTCGCAACAACGCTCCCCCGCCCCGGCGAAGAGGCGGCGTTGCAAAAATCCCTGCAGGAACGAGCCGCCAACTTCCGGGCAAAGGAGAAACTCAGTGAAGCCGGTGCGAAAGCAAAAGAGGATGCGGAGAACCGCGCCAAATTGGCAGCTGATGAGGCGGCACAGCTTCTCACCAAGGCAGGAAAACTCGGTGAGCGCCCCGATGCAACCGCGGAGGGTATTACTCCGATTGCAGTGAACGAGGCGGAGGAAATGTTTCTCGAAGCGACCCAGTCCGGGAAGGTCGCATCCTCGCAAAACGCCGAACGTAAGAAGGATCTCGAATCCTCTGCCGCCAAATTGAAAGAGGTCAGCGCCTCGCTCGAGCAGGCGGTCGCCGAGTCGAGCTTCGCCAGCCTCTCAGAACTGAGATCGGCGAATCTCTCCGCGGAGGATGCCGCTGCGTTTGAATCACTGGAAAGCCAATTGAAAGAACGTTCAGCGGCAGCGGAGGCACTTCTAAAACAGGCGACGACCGATGTGACCGATCTCGTCGCGAAGAAGATTCTGGAAGGCGAGCCGGCCGATGCTTTCATCGCTGAACAAAACGATCTCAAAGCCGGGCGCGACCAGCTACTCGAGCAACAGGCGACCCGGCGAAACGAACTCGCGCAGGACGACAAAAACCGGAAGCGGAAAGAGGATAGTGAAAAGGAACTGGCAGAGGACAAAAAGCATTTCGCGGTGTGGCGTCGTCTCAAGGAACTGATCGGCTCTCACGACGGGGCAAAATTCCGCAAGCACGCCCAGTCGATCTCACTCGACATTCTGACGCGTCATGCCAACAAGCACCTTATCAAATTGAGCGACCGCTACCGGATTTGCCGCGACCTCACCGGCGAATTGAATCTCGAAATCGAAGATCTTCACCAGGCGGGAGCGAAGCGCCCCATGGCAAGTTTGTCAGGAGGCGAAAGCTTTCTCGCAAGCCTCGCTCTCGCGCTCGGACTGTCCGATCTCGCGGGGCGCACCGTGAGAATCGATTCCCTCTTTATCGACGAAGGCTTCGGCAGCCTCGACCCCGATTCACTCGAAGTGGCCATCGCGACTCTGGAAAGCCTCCAACAGGATCACAAGACCGTGGGAGTCATTTCCCACGTCGATTTGCTCAAAGAACGAATCGGCACCCAGATCACCGTCGAGAAAAAGCCGGGCGGCATCAGTGAGATCCGGGTCGTTCCCGTTATTTAAGCAGGACTACTCTTCGGCGGAACCCCTCGGCGCTGCCCGGATCGTGTAATCGTCGTAGTGAACGTCGTTGGCGTAGGTCGTGACACTGACCGACGCCTTCGTCTCGTGGGCATTTCCCTCCGACGCAAAACTCCCGACTTCTTTCCCATCGATCGAAACGGTGATGACCTCCCCTTTTGTCTGAATGAGAAGATCGTGCCACTCTTCCTTATCCTTTTCAAAATCGACTTCGAAGCGCTTCGTTTTTGTCGCTAAAAGTGCTTTGGTCGCTTCGTCGAGGCCCTCTGCCGATTTCTTCATCTCGTAGATGGAATTCTCCATATTTCCGGTCTTTGCATCCGTGATCGTAACGCTTGTCGGACTCACGGTAACGTTGGCGACGTGCCCGGCATGCGCTTCCACGAGGGTTCGATCGTCAAACCAGACATTGAAGCGCTCTGCCTCCGGCCCCGCGAAACGAAACTTCACCGAAAACTCGAGATCCTGCCGACCTTCAAACCGAATCGCATCGACTCCGGCGTGATCTTTGACATCAATCGATTTCCCGATGAGGACGCCGTCTTCGAGCACGCTCGCGCTCTTATAGTGACTCCACTGCTCTCCGAAACCCTCACCCGAAAAATCGTCGACGAAAATCTCCTCACTGTAATAGGAATCCCCCTCAGATTCACTCCCTTCCGCTGACCAGTCTTTGAAAAAAGCCTGATCGGCCTCGGAAAGCCGTTCAACAGGAACTTCAAAAACCCGCCCCCGGGACCGGATCTTAAGCATCCCTTCGTTGAGTTCGAGGAGCTCAGCTTCGATCTTTTTCCCGTCGCTGCTCGTGATTTCACGGAATTCGCGCGCGTCGGAAAAAGAACACAGGCTCACCGCCAGGAGGATCAGTAGGGGTCTCATACGCATCAAATACCATCTCCTCAATCGGCACGCAACTCCCCGAAATTCCATACCTGCGCCGGATTTATGACTTTTCACACGGCCCATTATCACTTTGATTCACCAATCTTTCCGTTTACTCCTCATTCTGTTTGATTACAGCTCGTCCTATACCTTTATGAAAAAGTTACTGCTCACTCTCCTGATCTTACCGCTACTCTCCATCGCCGAAGAACCCGGCCGGTGGGTCGAGCTCTTCAATGGTAAAAACCTCGAAGGCTGGACACAACGGGGTGGCGTTGCCAAATACCATGTCGAGGACGGAGTCATCGTCGGGACAACCGTTCCTAAAACACCGAATTCATTTCTCTGCTCCGACAAAGACTACGGAAATTTCATTCTCGAAGTGGAATACAAAGTCGATCCCAATCTCAACTGCGGAATCCAGTTTCGCTCACTGAGCACACCGGATTACAAAGACGGACGCGTCCACGGCTACCAGGCGGAGATCGACCCTTCAGATCGCGGCTGGAGCGCGGGCATTTACGATGAAAGCCGCAATGGCTGGATCGGCGATCTCTCCAAAAATCCCGAAGCGCGCTACGCCTTCAAACAGAACGATTGGAATCACTACCGCATCGAAGCGGTCGGCAACCACCTCGTGACATTCATCAACGGAGTCCGCGCTGCAGACATCACCGACGACACCACCGCAAAAGGCTTCATCGCCCTCCAGGTTCACGGCATCGGGAGCAATCCTGACATCATGCAAGTGCGCTACCGCAATATCCGCATTCAGGATCTCGGTGAGACCGACTACAAGACACCGGCAGCCGAAGTTTACACCCACGAAGGCCCTCTCGTAAAAGAGGGAGCCGAGTTCCGTAAACTCGCCGGAGATTTCAAATTCACGGAAGGCCCCGCCCTTTCACCGGACGGGAAAATTTTCTTCAATGATATCCCTAACGAACGCACACACATCTTCGACCCTGAATCCGGAGAGACGACCATCTTCCGCGAGCCAAGCGGTCGCGCCAACGGTCTTTTCTTCACCCCGGCCGGAGCCCTCATTTCCTGTGAAGGAGGCAATCGCAAAGTCACCCGCACCGACTACGCCGGAAAAGTAACCGTTCTCGCTGACAAGTATGACGGTAAAAAACTCAACAGCCCCAACGACGTCGTTCCTGACGGAATCGGAGGATTCTACTTCAGCGATCCCCGATACGGAAACGAAGATGACATGGAACTGGATGTCCAGGCCGTCTACTACCTCGATCGAAAAGGAAAGATCACGCAGGTCGCGAGCGACCTCCCCAAACCGAACGGTGTGATCCTCTCACCCGACGGCGAAACGCTCTATGTCGCTGACACCAGTGCCGAAAAAATCTTCGCCTACGATGTCACCGCTCCCGGAAAAATCGAAAACAAGCGCGAGTTTGCCGACACCGGCAGCGACGGCATGTCGGTCGATAAACTCGGAAACATCTACATCACGCAGGTTGATATCGTCGCCTTTGCTCCGGACGGAAAAGAGGTCCTGCGCCTCACACCTCCTGAGAAACCGGCCAACTGCCTCCTCACCGGAAAGACCCTTTACGTCACCGCCAGAACCGGATTCTATGCGATCGACCTCGAGGTTGAAGGCGTCCAGTAGAGAACCTCTTCACGAGAATTTATTATGCTTGCGTTAGTCAGATCAATTCTACTTCTATCAACCGCCCTCACTCTGGGTGTTACGGCGGCGTTCGCGGACGAACGTCCCAATTTCATCGTCCTCATTGCGGATGATATCAGCTTCGACGACCTCGGGTGCTACGGCAGTATCGATGCCCGCACCCCTCACATTGATGCCCTCGCGAAGGAGGGAATCCTTTTCACGAATGCCTTCCTCACCACGAGCAGTTGCAGCCCGAGCCGGAGCAGTATCATCACGGGTCGCTATCCCCACAACCTCGGAGAGGCCGCAGAGCTGCACCGTCCGATCTCGTGGCACATCCCTTCGTTTCCGGGAACCCTGCGTGATGCCGGTTACCACACCGCCCTCGCAGGAAAAGACCACATGAGATGGACGAAGGCACCGGACGGCGAAACCGCGCCGACCGAAGCGTTCGACAAAAAGTATTCTCCGAAAGTGAAAGGCAACTCGGGTGGGCACGGCAACTGGCTCAAGGCCATCGAAGAGTGCCCGGAAGATAAACCCTTTTTCCTCTGGCTTGCCGCGCTCGACGCGCACCGCGTCTGGGACGGCCAACACGAGTGGGACGCAGCGAAGTACGGCCCGAAATACGATCCCTCTTCTCTAACACTGCCACCAGCATTTGTCGACACTCCGGAAACACGCGACGATTTCGCCGCCTATCTTCTCGAGGTGACCCGCTTCGATCACTTCGTCGGTGAGGTTGTCAATCGACTCAAGGAAGACGGAACTTTCGAAAATACCTACCTCTTCGTCATCGCTGACAACGGACGCCCTTTCCCCCGCGCCAAGACCCGGCTCATCGACGACGGCATGAAGACCTACTTCATCGCGACCGGCCCTTCGATCAGGAAACCGGGTTCAAAGAGTGATTCGCTCATCAGCGTTCTCGACATCGCCCCGACCGTTACCGACCTCGCCGGCATCGATAAGCCCGCCACCTTTCAAGGACGTTCGATCGCTCCCGTCTACGAGGATGCGAATGCTTCAATTCGGCCGTTTGCGATCTCCGAACACAACTGGCACGACTACGAAGCCCACGGCCGCTCTGTCCGGGACGGACGCTGGCTCTACATTCGTAACTTCCGTCCTGACCTCGCGCTCCAGGGCCCGGCCGACTCCTGCAGCTCAGTGACATTTGCGGCACTCCTCGCCGCGAAGGAATCATCGGAACCGCTCGCGCCCGCGCAGGCCGATGTCTTTCTCGCCCCGCGTCCGGAAGTCGAGCTCTATGACACCCAAAGCGATCCCCGCCAGATCAGCAATCTGGCAGAGGACAAAACCTATTCAGATATCAGGACAAAACTCTCCGACGTGCTCGACAACTGGATGGAGAAAACCGGTGACTCGGTTCCTGACGAAATCAGTCATGACTACTTCAGCCGCGAGAATGGCGAAAAGCTTCCGATCACGCCGGACGATTTCCAGCGCCCCCCTCCCGGTGCAGACCGGAATGCGGACAAGATCAACGCAGAGGGATTCTAATTCGCGGAGGCTAGTCCCCGGCTTTCAATTCAATCACCGCAAAAACGGGAAGATGGTCAGAGGCCATCTTCTCGTCGATGACGCGCGCTTCTTTGACGCTCAGCTCGTCACTTTTCCGTGTCAGGATGTAGTCGATTCGTGATCGAGGGGCTTTCGACGGAGCGGTCGGTGCGAGCCCTTCGTCTTTCGCAATCTCCCACTCCTCCAGGAGAATTTTCATCGGCGCAGAGTCAGGCAGCGCATTCATATCCCCTGCGAGAATTGTCCTGACAGAATCCTCATCATCAACGAAGAGCCGGTTGATTCGCTTCGCCTGCTCGATGCGATCCGGTTCAAGGTTGTGTTGAAAATGCGTGCTCACAAACCTGAGCGGTTTTCCGTCCGGAGCCTCTACCGTCACCGCGATAGCCGCCCTCGGATACGTGACGGTCTCTTCGGTTGCCTCGGTATAAGGCAGAGGTTGGATCACAACATCGAGAATCGGCAACCGGCTCAAGACACCATTCCCATACAAGCCTCCCTGATAATGCTGAGTAGGCCCGTAACGCGAGGCCATCCCCGTCAGTTTCCCCAACTCCCGAATCTGGTGGACCCGCCCCGATCGCTCGACCATGACGTCGATTTCCTGAAGCGCGACAAGGTCAGGCTTCGTCGCTTCGATCACTTTGGCAAGTCGCTCGACATCGTAGACGCCGTCATTTCCCTGTCCGTAATGAATGTTGTAACAGAGCACCCGAATCGATTTCACCTCTTCGCCCCTGCTACCCAAAAAAGCGCAGAGAAGCAGCACCGCCAGACAGATTTTTTTCGTATTCATATCGCCTCGTCAAAAAAGGAAAAGAGGAAACCGCCCGAAGAAGGATCTCTCAGCCGGCATTTTCCAATTTCATTCTTTTCACCCTTGCGCTTCTGAAAAGAAAAAAAGCGCCGCATACCGGACCGGTCCCGGTGATGAATCAAAATTCTCATCGTGGCTTCGATCCGGTTATGTCTATCCTCAATCTATCTTACCCCTGAACTTTCATTTCTTCACGTATCTGTTCTCAAAGGCCTCGAAGGAATAGACTCTTTCATACTTTCGATATGACCTTCACCTTCAATGCCCTTGCGAGTCGCCTCGTTCTCACGGCCCTGCTTGCCCACGCCGGAATTGGCTTCAGCAAAGAAGTCGATTTCAACAGGGACATTCGACCGATTCTCTCCGACAAGTGCTTTCATTGTCATGGTCCCGATGCGGACAACCAGAAGTCCGATTACCGCCTCGATTCGGAGGAATCCGCGTATGCCGGGCTGGACGGGTATTTCGGAATCGTCCCGGGCAACCTGAAGGAGAGTGAAGTTCACTGGAGAATCCGGGCTCCCAAAGGCGACATCGATGTCATGCCGCCGGAAGATTCGAACCGAAGCCTAACGGAAGCAGAAAAGGACCTCCTTGACGCGTGGATGGAACAGGGGGCAAAATACGACACCCACTGGTCATTCAAGCAACCGGTCCGTCCCGCTCTGCCGAAACTCAGCCCCGGGACTCAGAAGCAGGTCAGAAACCCCATCGATCATTTCATCTTCGCCCCCCTTGAAGCAGAAGGACTGAAGCCGTCACCCGAAGCCTCTCTCGAGAACAGAATTCGGCGGGCAGCCCTCACCCTGACGGGATTACCTCCGACCGTCGAGATGCTGAATGATACCACGGGGAAAGACCCGAAACTTTCCTACGCCGCATTCATCGATGAGCGGCTTCAGTCATTCGACTTTGCCGAGCGCCAGACCCTGCGTTGGCTCGACGCAGCCCGATACGCCGATACCGACGGCTATCAGAATGATGCGGAGCGGAAAAACTGGCCGTGGCGCGACTGGGTCATCGGGGCCTTTCACGACAACATGCCTTTTGATCAGTTCACGATCGAACAGCTGGCGGGTGACATGATTCCCGATGCGACTCCAAAGCAAATCCTCGCGAGTGCCTTCAACCGGAATCACCGGCAGAACTCGGAAGGCGGCGCCCTTGCGGACGAATTCTTTGTCGAGAATGTGATCGACCGGGTTGAAACCACCTCGACGGTCTGGCTTGGCCTCACGATGGGTTGCGCACGCTGTCATGATCACAAATACGATCCACTGAGCCAGCGCGAGTTCTTCCAGATGTTCGCCTACTTCAACAACATCGGAGAGAAAGGAATTGGCAAAGGAGTTTCGGCTAATCCTACGAGAATTTACAGTTCCCCGCTCATGACGCCTCCACCTGAACTGGTCGAGGTAAAGAAAGCAGCAGAGGAAAAACTGAAGGAAGCACAAAACAATCTCAGTAAACGCTCACTCGAGTGGGCCGCAGAGACAGCCGGCGCCTTAAACGAAACGACCGGCGATGACTGGACTCCCGCGAAAGTCACCCGGGCCGCAGCGGGCAATGGCGTGACCTTGAAGCAACTTCCCGACGAGAGCTGGCTGGTCGGAAAAGAATCAGCGGGCAGCACGACCTACTCACTCACGGTCGATGCCTCCAGCGAGTATGTCTCCGGCATATCAATTGATGCCCTTCCTCACGATTCGCTCACCAGCCCTCGAAAATTGGCTCCGTCTACGAACGGAAACTTCGTCCTCTCCGAAGTACGGGTAACCATCAACGACCCTTCACGGGATGCTCCGATCGCAGCGAAAATCAAGCAAGCCGTCGCCACTTACGAACAGGATAACTACCCTGCGGAAAATGCGATCGACGGAAAATCGAACACTGGCTGGGCCGTCTACGGAGCGACCCCGGAATCCCTTCCCCCAACCGTCAGCTTATTCCTCCTTTTCGAAGAGCCCTTCGACCTTTCACGCAAAGCGACCATCAACCTGGAGCTTCAGCACACTTCAGGCTTCTCAAGCCATCACATCGGGCGCTTCCGGATCAATCTTACCAAATCCAAAATGCCTAAGATGGGAACGGGCACAGGCCTCCCTCCTGATGTCCTCAGTGCAATCCAAACGGAGGAAGGAAAACGGTCCCCCGCTCAGAAGAAGGCGATCCTCCAGCACTACCGGAAACTGGACACACCCCTGGCAGGGGCGGAAAATGCATTGAGCATCGCCACGAAAGCATTGGAGAGAGCCGGTCATTTTGAAGTCCCCGTCATGGTCATGGAGGAAAATGCAGGGGAGCCGGTTCCCGCCTACCTTCTCAATCGAGGCCAGTACGATGCCCCCGACAAATCGGAAGCCCTCCCGCGCGCTGTTCCCGCTGCACTTTTCAGCGGGGATCAAAAAAACCAACCGGGCGACAGACTCGAACTTGCCCGGTGGCTCGTATCAAAGGAGAACCCCATCACGGCACGAGTCGTCGTCAACCGCATCTGGCGCGATCACTTTGGAACCGGCATCGTTAAGACCGTTGAGGATTTCGGTGCTCAAAGTGAATACCCCAGTCACCCCGATCTACTCGATTGGCTCGCGGTTGAACTCGTTGAATCCGGCTGGAATATTCGGGCCTTGCATCGCCTCATCGTCACCAGTGCGACCTTTCAACAGAGTGCCAAAATGGATTCCACCCTCTTAAGCGAAGACCCTGACAATCGTCTACTGGCAAGGGGTCCGCGCTACCGAATGGATGGCTTTGCGATTCGTGACTCTGCGCTGCAGTCAGCCGGTCTGCTCGACTCACGGGTCGGAGGTGCTCCTGTAAAACCCTACCAACCTGAAGGGCTCTGGAACGTGGTCGCTGCCGGGGCAGGGACACGCTATCAAATGGACAAAGGTGAAAAGCTCTATCGCAAAAGCCTCTACACCTATTGGAAACGGGCAGTGAACCCGCCGAGGCAGCTCATCTTCGACTCCAGTGGTCGCGAAGCCTGCAGCGTCAGTGTCAGCAGAACCAACACTCCCCTGCAGGCGCTCGTGCTCATGAATGACGTGACTTTTATCGAGGCGGCAAAGCATGCCGGCCTTCGAGCGCTCGCCTTCGCCGGCGATGACGAAACGAAACTGAACTATCTCTACCGAACCATCACCGCTTCTGAAATGACAACTCATTCAGGAGAGATTTTAAAAGAGAACCTGAAGTATTTCCGCAGCCTTTATTCCGGCAGTGAAGAGAAAGCGAAAGCGTTTCTATCCGCAGGTGAAGCGCCTCTTCCCGAGGAGCTTCCGAAAACGGAACTCGCCGCCTGGACCGCAGTGGCCCACCTCCTTCTCAATTTGGACAAGACAATCACCGTCGAATAATCATCTCACCGATTGCTTCATCATGAACCCCATTCTCCAATCTCGACTGGTTCAAAACCGCCGGCACTTTTTCGGCAACTCGGCAAAAAGTATCGGCGCGGCGGCACTTTCATCACTCCTCGGAAAAGAGAGCCTGGCAAAGGAAGGAGCGACCGCTTCCGGCGATGCACTGAATGAAACGGAGTCCCGTTTCCACCATCCCGTCAAAGCCAAGCGCATCATCTACCTTTTCCAGAGCGGTGCCCCCTCGCAGCAGGATCTCTTCGACCACAAACCGCTTCTTCAGAAACACTTCGGGGAAGACATGAGAGATCATTTCGACATGACGCAACGCGTCACGGGGATGACCGCCGGGCAGCAAACCTTCCCCCTCGCGGGAACGAAGTTCGCCTTCTCAAAGCACGGCGAAAGCGGCACCGAGATGAGTGAACTGCTTCCCCATATCGGGGGAATTTCCGATGATATCTGCCTCATTCGATCCATGTACACCGAGGCGATCAATCACGATCCCGCGATCACTTTCTTCCAGACCGGTCATCAGCTCGCGGGTCGCCCTTCGATGGGGTCATGGCTCTCCTACGGTCTCGGCTCCGCGAACAAAAACCTCCCCGAGTTCGTCGCCATGGTCTCGCGTGGAACGGGACGCCCCAACTGCCAACCCCTCTACGATCGCCTCTGGGGCAGCGGCTTTCTTCCCAGCCAGTATTCCGGTGTGAAGTTCATGAGCGTCGGCGATCCCGTTCTCTATCTGAACAACCCCGCCGGTTTCGATGCGAGCTCCCGTCGCCGCATGCTCGATGATCTCGAGAAGCTCAATCAGGAGCATCTCGATTCCTTTCGCGATCCCGAGATCAAAACCCGCATCGAACAGTATGAAATGGCCTACCGCATGCAAACCTCGGTTCCGGAACTCACCGATTTTTCCGACGAGCCGAAACACATTCTTGAAATGTACGGACCCGACGTCGAAACGCGCGGCACCTATGCCTACAACTGCCTCCTCGCACGCCGCATGGCCGAGCGTGATGTCAGGTTTATTCAACTTTATCACATGGGCTGGGATCAACACTTCACCCTGCCAAAACAACTGTCAGGCCAGTGCAAAGACACCGACCGGGCTTCCGCAGCGTTGATAAAAGATCTCAAACAACGAGGCATGCTCGATGACACCCTCGTGGTCTGGGGCGGGGAATTCGGACGGACGTCCTACTGTCAGGGCAAGCTCACCAAGGATAACTACGGGCGTGACCACCACCCACGCTGCTTCTCACTCTGGATGGCAGGAGGCGGAGTGAAACCCGGGATCACCTACGGCGCGACCGACGACTTCAGTTACAACATCACAGAGAACCCTGTTCATGTCCACGACCTCCACGCGACGATGCTGCACCAGATGGGAATCGATCACGAAAAACTGACCTATTTCTTCCAGGGAAGGCACTACCGCCTCACTGATGTTCACGGGCACATCGTCAAAGACATCCTCGGGTCGTAGCGAACTTCACTCTTTCAAGTGGGCCACTAACTCGTGGTCGAGGCGCTTCAACTCCGCGATGACGAGTCCTGCGATCAGCGCAGCGCCTTCTTCGTTGAAATGCGTTATGTCAGTCTCCTTCGGGTTGAAGGCAGCGCTCTTCTCCGGCCCGAGTTCATTGTGCAATTTGACGCTCTCCCCATAAAGATCCACAAACGGCAGGCCTTCTTTTTTCGCAAAGGCAGCGGCGGCATCCGCCCAGGGCTTCAGCGGGAGATAGTTTTTAACCCCCTCGGGAACGGGAGCGTCGGGTTCTGTTCGAATGTGATCCGTCCCCGCAAAATCACGACGCGTCACCGAGCTTATGATTACAGGCTGCGTGCCGATTGCGGCGAGCGCGTCGACGTACTGCTTCAAATATTCGGGATAGGTAGTCTCAGGATCCGTCTCTCTCGCCGCCCCTTTTCCCGGCTGCCCGTTATGACCAAACTGAATCAAAGCAAAATCGGGGCGTTCTTTGATAACCGCCGGTAGACGGTCCTCAGCAAGCCAGCTCTTCGCGCTTCTTCCGCCTGCGGCATGGTTCGAAACCACCACCGAAGCATCGAAGGCCTCCGCAAAAGCCTTCCCCCACCCCGCCGCATCGGTAACGGTCGAGTCCCCAATCAGCGCCACTTTGATCACTTCTGCCGAAGGGTCATCCTTGTCGTTGGCTACCAGGGCGGGCACTGCCATGGCAACAAACATCACTCCGAAAATCACTAATTTCATACACCCGTTCATAGCCTGAATTTTCGAGAATCCCCTTCCTCCCGCAAGCTTGCTTTCTACGCATTCAGGGGAAACATTGATTCTCATGAATGATGTCGAACAGCTTCGGAATTTTGCCCTGAGTCTCCCCGAGACAACCGAGGAGACACCCTTCGGCCCCGATGTCGCCGTTTACAAAGTCGCCGGAAAAATGTTCGGAACACTCTCGCCCGAAGACGTCCCCGTTCCCATGAATCTGAAATGCGATCCTGAGCGTGCCATTGAACTCCGCGATGAACACGAAGCCATTCTTCCCGGCTTTCACATGAACAAAAAGCACTGGAACACGCTCAAGTTGGACGGATCACTCAAGGATGACTTTGTAATCGAACTGATTAGACACTCCTACGATCTCGTCGTCGCGGGGCACACCAGGGCGATCCGGGAACGCCTTCTCAAAGCAATCGATTCCTGAGACAACGCACTATTCAAACAACTGCTCCGAGATCTCTTTCAACTCCTCCGGCGCGATTTTCTGCACTTTACGGTCATAGGTAAGTAACCCGTTAATCTCGCCTTCGACGTCAGTCGTCTGCGTGTAGATCCCTGCGGCAATTCCCTCACCCTTCAATTTCGCGAGCATCTCGATTGAGGTCCGGTAGCGCTCCAGCCATTCCGTCTTGTCTTTGGGCAATCCGCCGTATCCCCAGTTCCTCGTTTTCGTGTCCCAGACGTGTCCCTTCACGGGAAAACCGTGACCACCGAACTCGCCCATCACTTTCACGAAGTCGGTGAAGCGTCCGCCTTCCCCGTCACCAAAAGGAAACTCGGGATGAGGATAATGATGGGCATCGACAATGTGACCGCCCGGAAAGAAATTCCCTCCGCTCGCAATGTTGACCTGACGGGTCTTGTCGTAATCCGTCGTCCACTTACCCACCTCGAGAGTCTGGTGCTGCCCCCAGCGTTCATTGAAAGGCACCCACTGCACAATCGAAGGATGATTGTGCAGCGTATCCATCATCAACTTCAACTCGGACATGAACTGCGCATGAGCACCCTCCGGCCATTCCACCGTGGGAGGATTCGGCTTCAAGCGGGTCCACTCGGGGTTATCAGCCATTGCACTGACCTGGTCCTGCCACACTAACATCCCCATTTTATCGCAGTGATAGTAATAGCGGCGCGGCTCGACTTTGATGTGCTTCCGGATTGTGTTGAATCCCGCGTCTTTCAAAAACTGAATATCGGATACCATTGCCTCCTCTGAAGGCGGAGTGAGCAATCCGTCAGGCCACCATCCCTGGTCAAGTGTTCCCCAGTGAAAAATCGGATTCCCGTTCAAGGTGAAACGCCAGTGTCCCGCATCGTCCTTTTCAATTCCTGTTTCACGAATCCCGAAGTAGGAGTGCACGACATCCTTCCCCGCTGTGATCCGGAGGTCGTAGAGATTCGGTTGATGAGGACTCCACAACCTCGGGTTCGGCACCGTGATTTCAAAAACGCCTTCTTTCCCTTTTTTCCCTGCCATTTCATCCCCACGATGCAGGACCATCACTTCGATGTCGTCTCCACGACCATAACCGTCGAGCGTCACCGCAACCGTGATTCGACCACTCGCTTTCGTCGACACCTTCACGTGATCAATGTGGAGGGCGGGCACCTCCTCCATCCAAACGGTCTGCCAAATCCCCGAAACAGGCGTGTAGAAAATTCCTTTCGGATTGAGTCGTTGTTTACCGTGCAATTGATAAGCACCCTCCTGATCCGTCGCATCAGTCACCTTCACGACGACGGTGTTTTCGCCTGATTTCGCCGCATCGGTAATCTCAAAACGAAACGGTAAATTACCACCCGTGTTCCGCCCCACCTCGACACCGTTGACCCACACGGCACACTCATAGTCGACTGCCTCAAAATTCAGGAAGTAACGCATCCCCTCCTTCTTCTCCATTCTCATCGTGCGCTGATACCACAGCGCATCATCCGGAGTGAAACGTCGCTCAACACCGGAAAGCGGAGCCTCGATCGCAAAGGGCACGAGGATCTCGCCGTCCCAGTCCCCGGGCACCTCGCTCCCTTCCTTCGGCACCACCGCGTAATTCCACATTCCGTTCAAATTCGTCCAGTTCTCCCGACGCAACTGCGGGCGCGGGTAGGCATCCCAGACATTCGCCGCCGTTACCTTCTCCGCCCAGGGAGTTCGCATCACCACCTTGGGAACGATCACTTCGACTTTGTGATCAATGAGCTTTCCATTGAAGCGATGGGGCGCTTTGTAATCTCCCACTGCATGCACTCCGTCACCGCCGAGGAAAAGCCCGAGGCCCGGCTGTTCGGCGAGAAAGCCGTCGATCTCCCCACTCGCGACCGGCTTTCCGTTCACCGACAAGGTGATCTCTTTTTCACTGACATGAACACGAAGGGCAACCTTTCCCTTCACCGGTTTCTCAGATGCCACCACAGTGAGCTTGCTCTTATTCCGCCACGCAAAGGAAGGACGCCCCTCTTTGAAATACAGCGAGTAGCCAAACGCGTTTCCTCCCTGAGCGAGAACAACTCCGTTCGGTTTCGGAGCACGCACGTTCGCCGTCACTGTGAATTCCCTCCCGACGATCTGAGGCGGATTGGGCTCCGGTTTGAGAGCGGACGGATTGCCATGTTCATCAGCATTTGCGCCATTTGCACCTGCAGCCGACGAAGGACTTCCCTTCCCGCGCGGATAGACACCGACCCGATTCGCCCACGCTTCCCACAAGCGAGCCATCGACTGGACCGTCTCAGGATTCGCCGCAGCGAGATCATGCATTTCGGTTCGGTCGCGCTCCATATCATAAAGCTCCCACTGCTTCTGATTCGTCCCCGCCAGCATTGCGACCTCTTTCCCCACCAGCTTCCACTTCCCGTCGCGAACCGAGGCATTGGTTTCGTGTTCGAGGAAAATGGGGTCAGGACGATTCAGAGGCTTCGCCCCGAAAGCAGGCCGGAGAGAAATTCCATCGAGAGCGGGAATGTCATTTCCGCGCATTTTCTCCGGATACGTTGCCCCTGCCACATCCAGAATCGTCGGCATGATATCGATAAGCTGACCGGGTTCGCCATACCAGTCGGCACGGGGCTCGATCTCAGCCGGCCAATGCATGAAGAACGGCGTCGCCGATCCACCTTCGTGGGTGAAGTGCTTATAGTAGCGGAAAGGAGTGCTTCCCGCGTTCGCCCAGGCCTCGCCATAGCTGTTATTGTCGCTTTGATTGCGTTTCTCAATATCCAGGAAGGCACCGCGCCCCAGGATGCCACCTTCCTGACAGGCTCCATTATCCGAAAGAAAAAGGATCAAGGTGTTCTCATAAGCGTTTTCCGCTTTCAGATTTTCAATCAACTTTCCAATATTGTGATCCACCCGGTCAACCATCGCAGCATAGACCGCCATCTTGAGATCCATCTCATCCTGCTTTTTCTCGTCGAGAGAATCCCAGTCGGGAATCCCCGGTGTCCTCGGGGAAAGCGGCCAGTCCTGATCGATCAAACCAAGCTCGATCTGCTTCGCATAGCGAGCCTCCCGCAAGACCTCCCACCCCTCCTTGTATTTTCCCCGATACCTTGCGATGTCATCCTCAAAAGCCTGCAATGGCCAATGCGGCGCGGTGTAGGCGAGGTAGAGAAAGAAAGGATCCTCAGCGCGTTCCTTTCGATGTTCACTGACAAACTGAATCGCGTAATCGGTGAACGCATCGGTCGTGTAGTAATCCTCATCCGTCGTGCTCACGGGAGGGTCGACCGGCTCATTTCCCAAAGAAATACCACGGTCGCCATGAGGGTGAAAAAATCGTGTAGCCCCGGTAACACAACCATAATATTTTTCGAATCCGCGCTGCATCGGCCAGTCGGATTTATCACCGGCACCGAGATGCCATTTTCCCGTCATGAGTGTTCCATACCCGGCTTCCTTCAGCGCCTCCGCAATCGTCACACACGACTCGTTGAGATGCCCCAGATAAGCCGGCGGTTCGCTTTTCCCACGCTTGCTTCCGGGAGGCTGAGTCATCCAACCGATCCCCGTTTCATGGGGATGAAGCCCCGTCATCAACGTGGCCCGGGTCGGACAACACCTCCCCGAATTGTAGAATTGAGAAAACCTCACCCCACCGGCAGCAAGGGCGTCAATGTTAGGTGTTTCAATCTCACTGCCATGATAACCGAGATCGGAAAACCCGAGGTCATCGAGCATGATCAAAATCACATTGGGACGCTCAGCAGCCTCCATGGGCATTAGAAAGAGAAGACTGCAGGCGAAAAAGAAAACGGATAATCGATTCATCAAATCAAACAGGGTCAGGTCAGTGATTCAACAGGGTTGAGTCGTCCACAGTGAGCGCTAAGGTCATTCAAATCAATGAGTCGCTTTGTCGTTTACAGTCGAACTCTTTAAGAAATCGGACAGCCCCGGAAAGGGCTCGCCCTCCCCTCACAGGCCTCTATTTGGCTTTCTTCTTAGCCGGAGAGAAAAGAGGATCGCCACCGGCCTGAGGCGTCCGACCGGTCTCAAACAAAGGGGCCAGCCTCGCAACCACATCCGGGAATTCTTCAGCGAGATTCTCTGTCTCCGCGATGTCTTTTGAGAGATCGTAAAGCTCGATCTGCATCGCCTTTTTGCCCTTCTGTGTTTTAAGGCGATGAATCTTCCAGTCACCCTGACGAATCGCCTGCCAGCCGCCTTTTCCGACATTCTCCCAATAGAGGAACTCATGTGACTTCTGCTCTGCGGTTTCCCCGTAAAGGGTAGGAAGGAAACTGATTCCATCAATCCCCGCAGGAACGTCTGCCCCCGTCAACTCGGCGAGGGTGGGCATGACATCCCATTGCGCGGAAACATGGTCGGTTTCCGATCCCGCTTCAATTTTCCCCGGCCAGCGTGCAATCATCGGGCAGCGAATCCCCCCCCTCATAAAAATCAAATTTGATCCCGCGAAAGACACCATTCCCGTCAAAGAACTCCGGGTCAGCGCCTCCGGCGGGGGTTGGCCCGTTATCGCTCGTGAAAACAATTAACGTGTTATCCGCCAACCCTAACTCATCCACCAAATCGACAATTCGCCCGACGTCACGATCGAGCCGCGAAACCATTCCGGCAAAGGCCGCGTGCGGCGTCTTTTGATGAATGTAGTGCTGACCACCCGGCTTTCCGTAGGGCTTCGTTTCCTCAACCTTTCCGACCCAGGGTTCAACGGAATCCGGAGGCACATCAAGATCGACATGGACAAGAGTAAACGGCACATAGAGGAAGAAAGGCTGATCCTGATTGTCTTCGATAAAGGTCAGGGCTTCGCGCGTGAATTCATCATGACTGTAATGAGTCCGGAATTCTTCGTTCCCAGGATAGATAACCTTCTCCTCATTTCGCCACATGAAGGGCGGGTAATGCTTGTGCGCATTGCGTTGATTGAGGTAGCCGAAGAAATGATCGAAACCCTGATACCAGGGCACTCCGGTGGTGCCTTCTTCACCGACGCCCCATTTCCCGATCGCAGCGGTTTTGTAACCCGCATTTTTCAACACCTCCCCCACGGTGACGTCCTGATCGAGCAAGGGACCGTCGCCATTCGAACGAACGCGCGTATGCCCCGTGTGCTGCCCGGTCATAAGACAACTGCGAGTCGGAGCGCAGGATGAACTGCCCGAGTAATGCTGAGTAAATCGCATTCCCTCCTTCGCGAGCTGATCAATTCGCGGTGTCTTCAGAAGGGTCTGTCCGTAACACCCGACATCTCCGACACCAAGGTCGTCCGCGAGGATATAGATAATATTCGGCTTTTCCGCTGAAGAGACGACCAGCGGAAACAGTAGAACCAGAAAAAGCGGGAGAATACGCCTCATAGAATCACTTCGAGTTAAATCAGGCATCGAGCGACCAGCCTTCACGGTAGGAGCGCCCGAGGTATTTCTCCATTTCCGGAGCGTTCGGGAATTTCATATTTTTCGCATCCCATTCGAGCTTTTTACCGGCACGGAAAGCGACGTTACCGAGGTGATTTGCCTCCGTCAAAGGTCCCGAGTAGCTGAACTCACAAAGCGGCCTCGGTCCTTCGCCCTTGCAGGCGAGAATCCACTCAGCCTGCTGCCCGGGCGACGGGTCAATGTAAGGCGTGGGCGGAGTAAAGCCTGAGAACTTATCTTCCGGGAGCAATTGCAGCTTACTGTAATCGGCGAGGAGCATTCCCTCGTCGCCGACGAAGAGGCAGCCTTCGTTCCATTGCGGGATCCTGCCGTCTTTCCACAGCGCCGGTTTTTCTGAACCCTGATACCATGTCAAAGTCACCGGTGGCAGCTTCCCGCGTTTCCCATACTCATACTTCGCCCACATCGATGCAGGGGCAATGTCAGGGTGAGCCGCGTGAGGTCCGCCCGCTTCGATGCTCAAAGGCGCATCGAGTTTCAAAGCCCAGAATGGCAGGTCATTCCGATGACTCCCCAGATCTGACATCGTTCCATTTCCAAAATCCCACCAGCGATACCAGCGGGGACCGGGAAAATACCATTCGTGAAAATCACGATACGGAGCCGGCCCGATCCAGGTATCCCAGTCGAGGCCATCGGGAACCGGCATGGCATCTTTCGGCGTATCGGGTGTGTAAATAAGATCTTTGTTAGCCTTTGCCTCCTCCTCCGTCTGATGCCCCCAGGCCCGGCTCGTCCAGACATGAGTCTCACGAACCGCACCGATCGCTCCGCTTTCAATCAGCTCGACGACACGACGAAAATTCTCCCCTGCATGAATCTGGGTTCCCATCTGGGTCATCAACCCGGGACGCTTCGCTGCTTCTTCAGTGATAAGGCGACACTCGTGAACATCACGGGTCAGTGGCTTTTCGCTGTAGACGTGCTTTCCGGCACGGAGAGCGGGAAGGGTGACAAAGGCGTGGGTGTGCTCGGTCGTCGAGACAACCACAGCGTCGATATCTTCGAGCTGACCTAACAAATCACGAAAATCCCCGTAACTTCTCGCCTTCGGAGCCGTCTCCATTGCCTTCCCGAGATTGATCTCGTTCACATCGCACATTGCGATGATGTCCTCTCCCAGTTCAGAGACAGCTTTGACATGGGCACGCCCCCTACCGCCAACACCGACGAGTGCGACATTCAATTTTGAATTGGGGGACTGAGAACGCGTGATCGCCGGAAAACTGAAGGTGGACGCCGCGGCGACAGCACTGGTCTGCAGTATCTTCCGGCGCGAGGGCAAAGTAGGTTGCTTCATGGCCGGATCATAAAAACGGGATCACTTTTCGGAAAGGCGATAGCGGGCGCAATTGCGGAAGTCTCACCTCGAAACAGCGCGGTCCAAAAGATTCTTTGTCATCCTCTGAACCCGCTCATCGGGACCGTGTGGACGGGACCAGTGCGACCAGGGCAACATGTGCCCCGGGGGAGAACTGAGCCCCTGACACCAGAAGATGGTCGAGGCATTGAAGACAAAGTTTCCCTTCGGTCCCGGATAAACCGTTGCGGCCCATTGCTGAGGATTGACTCCTCCCTGCAAAGCGGTTCCCGCGCCGACGACCTCAAGCCCATCGATATCGTCCGGCGGATCGCCGTGATACTCCCACCCGATCAGCCCGGGAATTCGATCCCCCTTTTTCATCCCTGTTCCTTCAAACATCCAGTGCTCCGGCTTCTCGCATATCCAGTCTCCCCCGCCATTTACCGGATCGACATTTCGAGCTCCCATGAGATACCCCTCGTCAGGTCCGCGATGCGGAAAGGGTCCCTCGTCACGCTCGCGCGCTTCCGCGTAGCGATACTCCCCGCCATAAGGTCCCCCACGGAACATGATCCGGTTCTCCCGCCCGTCGGAGGAAGGCGTCATCGGTGTCACCCAGCAGACCGAGTTTCCCGAGAAGAAGAGAAGGTTCGTCCCCGCGTCCCGCATCTTAACGACGTTGTCGTAGGCCCGACGATCCCAGTATTCATCGTGCCCATTGCTGATAAAGGCCTTGAACCGGTCCGGCTGCGCATACTCCGGATCGATCATGTCAGCGTTCGAACAATAAGTGACATCGTAGCCCTCTTTCTCCAGCCAGTAGGCCATGGGAAACTCAAAACAAAGCCATTCGCCCGATCCGATCGACTGGGGATTCTCGTAGATCTGAGAGTATTTCCCGTAAGGGCGGTCAAAACTCACATCCGCCCAGGGCCCCTGATTTCCTTTCGGGTGCGTGTAGACCGAGAAGTCATTCGGCCAGCGATTGTAGGCCTGCCAGGTGTTGTCAGAGCACTGAAGGCAAATATCCGCTTTGCGATCATCCTTGACGATGAAGACGATGTAGCTTTGCCAGTATCCCCCGTCTTCATCGGAGGCAGTCGTGAGACGCGCTAGATAGACACCGCTCTGCCAGTCATCGGGAACAGTCATTGAATGCGTCGGCTCCCACTGACATTCATGCAAATGCCGGTCCCCCCGTGTCGATTCCGGAACCGCCCGGGTTTTACAGGGCACCTCATTAACCCGCTCGACGAGGCGTGCTCCCTTTCCGCCATAGTAGCCGGTTCGGAAAATTTCAATGGTGCAGCGGCCCGGTGCCCTGACGCTGATAAAAAACGCTATCTCCTCCCCGCTCCTGACTGACTGTTTCGAGGCATACCCCTCGATATCGGAGGCTCGATACCCGGACCGCTCGTCGAGCCGGACCCGTGTGAGTTGCCAGTCATCGCTTCCCTCCTTCGCGTTTTCGAGGACAACACGGTTCGCGCTATCGGAGGCTTCGCTGCCTAAGAGAGGACTCGCTCCGATCGGCGCGAGGAGCCCTCCTTTGAGAAATCGTCGACGATTCGCTTTCATGGAACGGAGACTATCAGACGGAACCGGCCTTGTGAACGCAGAGATTCGCAGTGTCGCAGCCCGTAATTGCGTGCATATTCCGGTTGTTTCCAAAACCAATCGAAACGAAACTTCCCCTCAAAATATGATAAAAAACCGAAAATTCCTTGGATTGGCTCTCGGGCTCACCTTCGCGCTTTCCCTCCCCATTGTGACTGCTCAGGATGAGACTCCAGCCGAACCGGCAGCACCTGAGGCAGCCGAAGCTCCCGCCGCACCGGCTGAAAAGCCATCTCTCCCCGCAGACGACGATGTTGTTTTGCTCGTGGATAAAACGCCCATCACAGCACGTGATGTTCGCGAACTCTTCACGGCCCGCTACGGCCGCCAGTTCGAACAGATCCCTCCGGAACAGCGCAAGATGCTCGAGCCTCAGATCCAACGCATGGTCGTTTCCGAACTCATCAACAAGACACTGCTCTTAAATGCAGCGAACAAGGAAGAGATCCAAGCGACTGACGAAGAAGTGAGCAAGAGTCTCGAAGAGATCAAAAAGTCAGTTCCCGAGGGAACCACGCTGGAAGAGTTTACCAAAGCCGCCGGAGTCAGCATTGAACGCATCAAGAATCAGATCAGCGAAGACACCAAGATCAAAAAACTGGTAGAGACCGTCACCGCTGACGCGAAGAAACCTACCGACGAAGAGGTTAAGACTTACTACGACGAACACCCCGATGACTTCAAACAGGAGGAAAGCATCGAGGCTTCCCACATTCTCATTTCCACACAGGGAATCGAAGACGAAGGCCAACTCGCGAACAAAAAGAAAATCGCTGAAGAACTCCAGGCAGAACTCGTGAAAAACAAAGGGGCCAATTTTACCGAGCTTGCCAGCGCGCATTCAGATTGCCCAAGCAAAGCCAAAGGCGGAAGCCTCGGAACTTTCGGGAAGGGCCAGATGGTTCCCGAGTTTGAAACGGCAGCCTTTTCCCAGGAAGTCGGAGCGATCGGAGACCTCGTCAAAACGGACTTCGGTTACCACATCATCAAAGTCGATTCAAAACAGTCCGCTGAAGCAACCAGCTTTGAAGACGTGAAGGAAGACCTCGGAGACAGCCTTTTCTCGGAAGCGAAGGCGAAAGCGCTCGAAGGCTACGTGCAGGGGCTCCGCGAAAAAGCGGATATTCAGCAGCCAACGGTAGAGGGCGCTGAAGAAGCTGAAGGCAAAGAAGCCGAACCCGCTCCTGCTTCGAACGAGTCGGAAAAAGAAGAAGCGCCTGCGGAGTCGTAACCGCAGAGACTTGATTTTTAAAGAGCGTGCTTCCGGAGAGATTCGGGGCACGCTTTTTTTATGGCTTCAGCAAAGCACGGGTCATTCCGACGATCTCACCAACGAGTTTGTCTTCAATCCCCGGCCCCCAGGGAGCGGGATGGATCGTCGATCTCGCGAAACGCATCGCCTCGCCTCCCTCATAGCCACCTTCTTTGAGGACCCGCTCACTCGGAATATAGGTCATGACATCATTGGAGTAGCCAGCGACCCAGACTGGATTTCCTCCGGTCAGTTCGGAAAGTTCCTTCTTCAAACGGAGCGAATAGTCGATCACGACCTCACCTCCGAGAGTTGCCATCGTCAGCTCATTTCCAAACCGGAAGACTTGAACCGGCACCGGGTAACTCGTTGGCAGCTCCCCTCCCTGCTCCAGTATTTCGAGAAGAAAAGCAGCATGACGCGCTTCGTATTTGTCCGCGGATTCGACTCTCTTCTCGAGGACCCGCTTTCCGGGCGGCTCCTGATAGGCAATGTCCACCCAGGAGAGGTCACTCCGCAACGGCCCCGTCAACGCGACCGAGGGTGTGTCCAGGGCCGCCTCAATGGCCGTCGCCATGCTCTGACCATGACGCTGCGCGAACCGGAGCATGCGCCTCGGGTAGGGATTCTGATCTCCCGAACAACCATTCACGAACATCGCAACCACTCCGGGATGGTCTTCTTCAAAATAGCGCTGCGCGTAGCCCGGCCAGTCGCCGTTGATCTCCATGAGGGAAAGGACCGTGGCATGACAGGAGTAACCAAATAGGACCGCTTTCAGTTTCCCATCTTCGCTCGATTTCACCTGGAGCACCGGCACCTCATGATCGACCGGCCCTTCCGGGTTGGGGCTGTTCTTCCATTGGCCTGCCGCTGCGGGCAGTCTGCGATTGATCGCGAAGCCGCACCGTGTTTTTGACCAGAGCATCTTCGAAGGGGCTGCAGACTTGAAAGCGTCATCGACAATACCAACCGCTTTCTTCTCGAGGAATTTTAGGTAGTCCTGCGTCTGCTTTACCCGTAGTTCCTGCTGATCTTCGGGAACATTTTCATAAGCGGCTTTCACCTCCCCGTTCCCGCCCGGTGGCTTGTAAACCCGGATCATCGGCCCACTGTGCGTGTGCGAAGCATTGATGAGCAAAGCATCCCCCGGCAGATCAAACTTCGTCTGAAGCGCCGCCTCCACCGCATCCCGAAAAGGACGCGGAACCCCGATGAGATCCATTGTCACAATGACAAGACGATTCGACTCCCCGTCCTCCATCGTGATCGCCTTTGCAAAAATCGGCTCAAGCACTTTTAGCGCCGGACCCTTTCGGGCAGAATATCCTGCCATCCATCCAAGCTCCTTCGGTGTGATATCTGCGACCGCGACGCCGACCTTGAAGGTGTCGTCTCCGGCCCCCAGCAGAGGGCTCCCCCCGATGAGGAGAGATAACGCAATTCCCCTCAGATTCATCGTGATCGAATTTATCATCTCCTGATAGCCTAACCGGAGATGAAAGTTCAGGTCTCTCCCGCAATCACGTTTTGCCTCACCGCTTTTCTACTCAGCGAACCGGCCAAAGCGCAAGAACCCGCCACTCCGGTTCCCGAAATGGAAGCCTATGAAAGCTGGAAAATGGCAAAGAGCGGAACCCGTGCCCTGACAGAGATACAAGCCCCGAAAGGGTTCACCGTGGAACTGATCCGGGAAGCGAAGAAAAATGAAGACTCATGGGTCGGCATGACCTTCGATGACGAGGGAAGACTCTTTCTCGGAATGGAAAAGAAGGGCATTCTTCGTCTCTCATTCACCACGTCGGAAAATCAGAATCCGCCTCAGGTAAGCGCCGTCGAAGTCGTGAACGAAGATCTTGAGGAATGCCGTGGCCTGCTCTGGGCCTACGACTCTCTCTACGCAAACGCCAATGATTCCAAGGGCTTTTATCGTTTACGGGATACCAATGGAGACGACCGCTTTGATGAAAAGAAACTCCTCCTCGCAACAGGTGGCGGAGTTGGTCACGGGCGAAATCATCTCCGACTCGGACCCGACGGAATGATCTACCTCACTTACGGTAATGACCCTCAGCTCGCGCCGGAGAACGACTCACCCGACTCGCCCTTCAAGAACTGGGGCGAGGACCAGCTCATCCCCAATCCGTGGGATGACAGCTGGAACAAACTCCCCGCACCCGCAGGCTACATCCTCAAGACAGACAAAGACGGCAGCTCTTTTGTGAGACTTTGCGGCGGCCTGCGAAACCCGCTCGATATGGACTTCAATCGCGACGGGGAGATTTTCGTCTACGATGCCGACAGCGAATGGGATGCCGGACTCGCCTGGTATAAACCCACCCGCGTTCTCCACATCGTCAGCGGAGGCGAATACGGATGGCGTCGCGGCACCGGGAAATGGCCGGCCTACTACCCCGACTCACTCCCCTCCTCCATCGACATTGGCCTCGGATCGCCGACCGGAGTCGGCTTCGCCTGCGAATCCAATTTTCCGCCGGAGTGGCGCGACACCTTCATGATCGCAGACTGGTCCTACGGGCGGGTTCTCGCAGTCACCCTCTCTCCGGATGGTGCATCCTACACGGGGAAGAAAAAGACATTCCTCTCCGGTCGTCCCCTCAACCTCACCGACTTCGTTTTTCACAAAGGCGACATGTGGTTCATCACCGGCGGCCGCAAAACCCAGTCAGCGCTCTATCGGGTTCGCTGGACCGGTGAGAAAACTGATACCCCTAACAAGGACACAAAGATCACGGGCGAACTCAGCCTGCGAAGAGAGCTCGAAAAGTATCATACCCAGGAGAGCGAAGAAGGCCTTCAACTCGCTCTCAATCACCTCGATCACGGGGACCGGTTCATCGCTTTCGCCGCGAGAGTGGCTCTCGAGAACCAGCCCGTCAAACGATGGCGGCAGCAAGTTGAGAGTTCGGGCAATGGCCTCCTCGCCCTCGCCCGTGTTGGAGACAAAAGCGATCAGGCGGCAGTTATCAGTCAAACCCTGAAACTGATCCAAGAGGGTAAGGTCGCTGACTCAACCCTCTTAACTCTCCTGAGAACCCTCCAACTGACCTTCATTCGTCACGGTGAACCTGACACGCCGACACGAGAGCGCGTTCGCGAAGCGGTTCTCAAACGGTTTCCGGGCCCAAGCCGTCCTCTCAATCACGAATTCGTCGAACTGCTCGTTTACCTTAAGGCACCCGGAATCATCGACCCGATTCTAGCCCTCGCCGAAACATCCGGTGACACGCGCGACTGGTCGCACTATCTCACCTTCCTCCGCTACATCGACGACGAATGGACAACCGGGGAGCGGAAACGTTACCTCACGGTTCTGCGACGCTTCGAAGAATTCCCCGGTGGTCGCTGGTATGTGCGAACCGCGCAGGATTTGCGGAGCGAAGCGCTCGCCAGCCTGACAGAGCAACAGAAGAACGAACTGGCGGAACTCCTTGCGCCGGCTCAACCCGCGGTCGCGGCATCGCCAGTCACTGTCGACCCGGAGGTTTTCGTGGCGAACTGGAAGCTGAGCGATTTTGCCGCGGAACTTCGCGATGGATTCGGCACTCCCGATGAGGTGAAGGGTCGCGCCGCCTATCACAAAGCGGGTTGCGCCGCCTGCCACCGACTCACTTCTGATGCGGCGACCAACCTGGCCATTCTCGGACCGGACCTCACCGGAATTGCAATGCGCTTCGATCCCCGGACGATCCTCGAGTCCATCATTCACCCTTCGAGAGTGATCGGAGACAAGTATCAGAATCCCGCAGCACCGAACCTTTCAACGATGCCCCCGGGATTGATCAACGGATTGGAAAAAGAGGAGATTGTTCAACTGGTCTCCTATCTACTCGGAAAGCGAGAGAACGAGCCCGCTACTCCACAATGAAGAACGGATTGAGAAGGTTCTCTTTGTTGTAAAGCAGGGGTGAATCCGTTCCGTGCTGAATCACCTTTCTGCCCGCCTCGAGAGCGATTGCATGAGCCGCTCCGGTGTCCCACTCCATCGTCGGCCCGAGTCGCGGGTAGACGTCGGCAACTCCCTCGGCAACGAGACAAATCTTGAGGGAACTTCCCGCGGAGAGAAATTCAACGGTCTTCCCTTCCGCTTCGAGATCGGCAACGAACTGCTTCACCTCATCGGTCATGTGGGAACGACTCGCGACGACAGTGACATCGGACTTATCACGGAAATATTCTCCTCCACTGAGCTTTACCGCCTCACCACCGGCGGTCGATTTCCAGGCGCCTTTTGACTCAACGGCCCAGAACAAATGTTCCCCGACCGGCTGAAAAACGACCCCGGCGACGGGAACTCCCGATCGAACCAGCGCGATGTTCACGGTGAATTCACCGTTTCGTTTCACAAACTCTTTGGTGCCGTCGAGCGGGTCGACGAGCCAGAAATACTCCCAGTCTTTCCTCTCCGAATAGTCGACCGCTTTCGTCTCTTCAGAGATTACAGGAATCTCAGGATAAAGTCGCTCCAGAGCCTCGACGATCACGGCATTGGCGCGACGGTCAGCCTCGGTGAGAGGCGACTTGTCCTCCTTCACATCCACGGAAAACTCAGTGCCGTAGACAGCCATAACTTCAGCGCCTGCAGCCACCGCGATTTCTTTGATATCCTCAATTTGGATCTGGTCGATCATCGCGCAAAAAAGCCCTCAACGCGACAATAGTCAATGCGGAGTTCCCCCGTTCTTCACCGCCGGTTCAATCACCTACAAACCACGCAACTGCTCGCTGGTCCACTTCGCGGCCTGAGCCGCATCGGGATCGTCGGGATTTGACTGAATGTAGTTGTCCCATCCCGCCTTCGCGAGCGTGAGGTGCTCCTTCGCCCCGCTTTTATCCCCGCTCTTGATACAGGCAAAACCGGCAAGCCCCCGGGCCCTCGCGAGCGCCCGATGGTGCGACGCCAGTGACTTCTCCGATTGGGTAACCCGCTCAAGAATCGTAATCGCTTCGCGAAGCGGAACACGCGAGGCATCAAATTTGCCCACATCGCCGAGCAACTCAGCAAGATGGGAAAGTCGCTCCGAATAGGAAAACAACACGTCGGGGGCGACGGCCTCATTGTCCACGATCGGTTTCAAGATCGCGAGTGCCTCACGTTCCAGCTCCACTGCATTATCGAGCTTCCCGCCGTCTCTCTGATTTTCAGCAAGGACGCCGTAGATATCAGCGAGTGTCTTCAGATAATTCGACTCGTAGGGGTTTGATGCGACGACTCCTGCGAGAACCTCAGCGGCACCTTTGAGTTTTGTCTGATCGTTGCTGATCAAACCGGTCCGCGCGAGGCTGTTACCCAGCCCCAGGTGGTAGGCGTCGACCGTCGAATTCAACTCAATCGCCTTGGCATAGAGGTCACTCGATTGCTGAAAGGCTTTCTCGGCATCGTTCATTCTCCCCATTGCCTCAAAGACTCTCCCCGCAAGAGCAAAAGACCTCGCCAGGGCGCCGCTCGCCTCGTGATCATCGCCATCGTTTTCAAGAATTTCGGCAATTTGCACCCCCACGGAAAGGGCCGCATCGAGAGCTGGTTCGAACCGCTCCATCGCAAATTCGCATTCGACGATAGAAAGAGAATTTTCGTGAATTTTGATCGCCGCAGTCTTCGCCCAACTTTGATCCATCGCACGAACCTCTCCCCAGAATCGCGAAGACTCGGTGAAGTAGTGGCGACCGATCGAGTACTCGCCGGACTTGATTGAGAGCTCGCCCAGTGATTCCTTGGCAATTGCGATGTTCCGCACAAACTCAATGTTGGCGGTCGATGAATCGTCAAGCAGAGCGGTGTAGCGACGCTCGGCCTCGCCATAGACAGCGAGGGCTTTTCCGAACTCGCCCATCTCGCGATATATCTGCCCGAGATAAAAAAGGGCGTTCGCCGTCGAGACGATGAAATCAGGAGCATCCCCGTAGACTTCGATCAGGCGTTCATAATGCTTCCGCCCCTCGATCAGAGCTGCTGCCCGGTCCTCTCTGAAACCGGGAACATCGGTGTCTCTGTTCTCGAGCACGAGCTTGAAGAACTGGTCACCGTTTTCCTGGGTCTGACGCACAATTTGACGAGCCAGCTTGGCCTCCCCGACGAGCTGACTGCGGGAATCCTCGACCTCGTTCAACTCCGACTGCAACTGGGTCGTGTTGCGCTGCTTGTCGAGAAGCTCTCTTTTATAAACGGAAGCCTGCTTCTCAACATCGGCCTGGAGAGCGGCCGCCTCCATCGACAACTCCTCTTGAGCGTCCTTGAACTGAAAATAATTAAAGAGCGCAAAATAGCTCAACGGCAAAATCGCGATGAGGGCGACAACGGCTATCGCCTGCCACCGGATCAAGGGGCGATGAACCACATCGCTGAAGAAAGTTCGAATCGAGGTGGGAGCGGATTCCCACTCGGGGGAAAACACAGGAGCGATGGAATCCTCAGCAGGTTCAACGAGGGCAAGCCCGGCTCCCTCGTCAGAAAGAGGAACTGATTCCTCCTCTATCTCCCCCGCTTCAGGTCCATCCTGAACTGCAGGCTCGGACTTGGCAACCGGCTCAGGCAAATTTGCAGCCACGGGGACCTTATCGGCTGCGGAGGAAAGCGAGTCCTCCGGAAGTCCTTTCCAAATCGTTTCGATCGACGAGGTGATATCGATCATCGAGACCGGCCTTGATGAAGCATCAAAACTCAAACATTTCTCAATAATCCCCCTGAGACTCTTTTCCTTCTGATCGGCTGCCTCCGTGGGCCATTCGACCGATTTCTCGAGTTCAATCTGATCGAGAACGTGCTCCGAAACCTCGGTCAACTGGCCATAGGAAATGGCGGTGGCGTGTTCAAACAGCTCCGGCTTTTCGACACTACGATTCCAGAGGTGGTCGAGCCGCGGAAGGTGCCCCGTAAGCAGCTGAAAGGCAATCACGCCAAAGGCGTAGACATCCCACTGTTTGCCGCGCCCGTCGGAAAAATCTCCGGTCATGAGCTGCTCAGGGGCGGTGTAGAAGAGCAAATCTCCCGCTTCAAGGTAATGAAGCCCGCCCATGAAGATCTGACCAAACTCGCTCACCTGAACTTGATGCCCCGATTGCGCATCCCCGGTCAGATAGATTTCAGAAGGCCTCAGGCCTCCATGGAAAATGTTCTCGGCGTGAATCGCGCTGAGAACCGAAGCGAGATTGCGGACTAAATCCTGCGCCTGATCGTCCTCGACCGCACGCATGAGCCGCTTCAGCGAACTTTGCTGCCACTTTCCCGAATTAGTCCCCTTCCAGCCGAAGAACGGAGTCGCATAAGCGGTCAAGCTTTCACGATTCTGGAAAGTATAATCATGAACCTTCGCAACCCCTTCGATTCCAAAGCCCGGCTTCGCAAAACGCTTTAAGTAACTGTAAATGAACTGGTCACTGGTCGCCTGAGCTTTAAAAACCTTAATCAAGCGCTTCTCGCGGCCCTGATAGTCGGCCACAAAGCTCCATCCGAACGGATCTTCATCGAGTAGATCCAAATACTCGTAACCGGGTAGTGTCGGGAGGCGCATTTACGATACTTAAACGAACAATGGAGGAAATACTTATAACTGAAATCACCCCTCAATGGCAACTCTGGTGATTCTTTCCCACTCGCTGTCGATCTGGGACTTGGAAATGGGCGGCTCGCCCGCACGTTGATACCAATAGGCTGAATTTCCAAAATCTCCTTCGATGGCGTGCAATAGACCGTGAATCCACGAGCCCATCTTCGAGGGGAGATCCTGCGCGATATCGTGCGATGCCTCCCACTCTCCCTTCTTCAAGTGCCAAAGCGACTTGAGCTCGGGAGAGAGGTCTGCTGCGGGAGCATCATCATCCTGCACAGACTCCTGAAACGCATCAAAATTCATCATCGAACCAGTTTAGATCTCTTAAAGACCTCCGGCAAGGGCACTTTTCAAAACCTTGCACGATCGGAGCAGTGCCAATCCTTCGTTCAAGCTCTTCGAGCGCGTTTGTGGAGATCTCCGGGAACGGGGACAGCGTCGATCAAATTACGCGTGTATTCCGACCGGGGATTCTCGATCAGGTCGACGGTCTGCCCCGCCTCGACGACCTTTCCATGCCTCATCACCGCTGTCCGGTCACAGATACGCTTCACGACGCTGAGGTCGTGGGAGATGAAAAGATAGGCAAGTCCGAGCTTGTCGCGCAGTTCCATGAGAAGATCAATCACCTGCGCCTGAATCGTAACGTCGAGCGCGGAGACCGCTTCATCGCAGACCACAAACTTAGGCTTCGGTGCCACCGCACGCGCCACGCAGATCCGCTGGCGCTGCCCCCCTGAAAACTCGTGGGGGTAGCGGTTCATGTTGTCGGCAGGAAGGCCGACTTCCTCCAGCCAGTGGGCCGCAACCTCTTTGCGATCCCCTTCGAGGAGATTGTGCTCGATGAGCCCTTCCGTGAGAATTTCCAGGACGGTGAGGCGCGGGTTGAGCGACGAAAACGGATCCTGAAAGATCATCTGCATCTCCTTCCGGTAGGGCAACATCGCGTGATAACCCAGCCCGCGAATGTGATTTCCTTCGAAAAGTATCTCTCCTTCCTGCGATTCCTCTAAAGCGAGAATGGATCGTCCCAGGGTTGTTTTCCCACTGCCGGACTCGCCCACGATTCCGAGGCACTCCCCCGCAAACAAATCAATCGAGACATCATCGACCGCTTTGATCCAGTCGACCGTCTTCGCAAAAACACCGCTCTTCACCGGAAACCAGGTTTTGAGATGCTTCACCTCAACAAGTGGCTTGGCATCCTCGTGGCGATCCGGCTGGGCAATCGGCTCATCAGTGAGGCGGGGAACCGCAGCGAGCAACTGCTGCGTGTAAGGCTCCTGCGGATTGTTGAAAATCGGCTCGACGTCGCCCCGCTCCACGACCTTGCCGTCCTTCATCACGAGGACACGGTCCGCGAGTTCCCAGATCACTCCCATGTCATGAGTGATGAAGAGAATCGAGGTATCCTCTTTTTTCATCTCGAGAATGAGATCAAAAATCTGAGCCTGCAGCGTCACATCGAGCGCGGTGGTCGGTTCGTCGGCAATAATCAGTTTCGGCTGCAGAATCAGCGCCATCGCAATCATGACGCGCTGGCGCATCCCACCCGAAAACTGAAACGGGTATGACTTGGCCCGCTCTTCGGGATCGGGGATCCCCACTTTCCCCAACCATTCGACCGCTCTCGCCCAGGCAGCTTCCTTCGTCACCTCGGGATCATGAATCCGCACCACTTCCGCGAGCTGCGTGCCCACAAAGTGGAGCGGGGACAAGGCCGTCATCGGCTCCTGAAAAATCACACTGATGTCTTTCCCCCGAATCTTCCGCATCTCTTCGACAGGCAGCTTCAAAATATCGCGTCCCTCGAAAAGAATCTTACCGGTTTCGACCACCCCCGGAGGACTTGGGACGAGTCGAAGCGTCGACATCGCACTGACCGACTTCCCACTCCCCGATTCTCCTACCAATCCCACAATCTCCCCGGGACGGATATCAAAAGAAACATCATCGACCGCACAGATCCGTCGACCTTCGACATCGAAGGTAACCGTCAGATTTTCCACGCTTAGCAGTTTGTCAGACATTACGTTACTCAAGTTTCGAATTGGTTCGAGGATCAAAAGCCGCACGAACGCCTTCCCCAATGAAAATACCCAGCAAGCTCACGATAAAGAGCGCCAGTGAAGGATAAAGAATGAGCCACCACGCGTATTGCTGGACCTGCCCCTGGTCGAGGAGGTTCCCCCAACTCGGCGTTCCCGGAGGCAGCCCGAAGCCGAGGTAGTCGAGCGCGGTAAGCATGAAAATCGAACCCACAAGCGAGAAGGGAAAGAACGTAATCACCGGAACGAGCGCGTTCGGGAGAATGTGGCGGAACATGATTTTCCACCGTCCGATTCCCATGACGCGGGCGGCTTCAACAAAGGGAAGTTTCCGAAGACGCAGGAACTCGGCTCGCAAATAATAGGAGATTCCGATCCAGTTGAAGATCCCGTAAATGATTCCGAGGAGCACGAAGCTGCGCCCATAAATCGAGCTGAGCAGAATCATGATAAGAAGGAAAGGCATCGCCTCCCAGATCTCGGTAAGCCGCTGACCGACCATATCAATCTTCCCGCCGAAATACCCCTGAATCGATCCCAGAAAAATTCCTATCACGTAGGTGAAAATGACGAGGATAATCCCGAACAAAAGTGCGGTTCGGGTGGCGTAAAGGATGCGAACACCAACATCACGTCCACTGTTATCGAGACCGAAGGCATGCCCTTTAACCGGGCGGAACGGAAACTCCACCGTCTCTTTCTCAAACTGCACCGCAAATTTACCATCCGTGTCTGAAACGGAAAGTGTCTCCTGGGGAACCACCATGGCCTCTTTAGCCGTCTCGAGAATTCTCGCCTTGTTCTCATCCGAGAAACGATCCCACAAGGCGGGCTTTGCAGAGACGAATTCCATCTCCGGAGTCATCACGGCGCGCTCATCCGCTTCCTTTCCCGCCTTCCGCGTCATCGAGAGTCGCACCAGTTTCGGAGCACGACTCCTCGGTTTCGCGGCATCGAGTTCAAAAAGAATCCCCTCCTCATTCGTCGCCGATACGGCATCATCCGCCTTATTCGCAAATCGAAGCGCGATCCCTCCGCGAATTGGCTCCGGCACCGAAACGCCCTCAACCTCCAGTGGCTTGCGTCGAATCTCGAGATCCGAGGTCTCCCCGTAAAATCCCGCGGCACCACGACTGCGCTGAATCACCGATTTGCTGTCGATATCGACAGTGGCAACCTGATCCTCCGCTGAGAAGGTCAATGTCAGGGTCGGATCAATCTCAATCTGAGACGGCTCGAGCGATTCCTCCGGGCCGTTTCTCACCAGCGGCCAGAGCATCCAGTTGTCTTCGTTTTCCTCAAAAAGTGGAAGCTTCTCCAAATCCTTGTAACGGGGACGTGTCTGGACTTCCCCGCCGGTGAACTCACTCTGAGGATAAAACTTAAACACGGGGACGTAGAGCTTCCCGTTCGCCTTCACCAGAAACGGTTTATCGTTTGCGATGAAGTTTGAAAACAAGCTGATCACAAAAATGGCGACGAGAAGAGTCAGAGCCCATTTGGCCCGCTTAATCTGGCCGAAACGACGCAGACGGCGACGCGTATTCGGATCGAGAACGGCTGTGAAAAATCCTCCCATTACGCTTCTTTTCCAAAGTTAATGCGAGGATCCACAAGCACGTAGCAAAAGTCGGAGAGGACCCGACCTAACAAGCTCAGAATCGAGGTGAGACCGAGCGTGCCCATGAAGATCATGTAATCCCGGCCGACGATGGCATCGAGCGTCAGCATCCCGATTCCGTTAATCGAAAAGACCCGCTCGATCAAAACCGACCCGGCAAACATGAGCGTAAGAATTCCGCCGATTCCGGTAACGATAGGGATCAGCGCGTTGCGAACCGCATGCCCCCAGATGGCCCGTCGCATCGTGCCTCCCTTTGCGAGAACCGTCCTCACGTAGTCCTGCGAAATCTGATCCAGCAGAGAGTTTTTCATGAGGATGGTCAGAATCGCAAAGTTGCCGATCACGTAGCAAAGCACAGGGAGAAACATATGATGCGCCTGATCTTTGACCTTTTCCCAACCGGTCAGGGAATCCCACTCCTCGGACCTGAAACCGCCGATGGGAAACCAGTCGAAAAAGTTGTCAGAAGTCCCGCTGAAGAGCGTTTTCAAAATCATCCCGAAGGCAAATGCGGGAATCGCATAGAGAATCAGGACGACCACAGACGAGAGCATGTCAAAGGTCGAACCATTGCGAAGCGCCTTGGCAATACCAAGGGGAACACAGATCAAATAGGTGAGCACAAACCCCGTCACCCCGAAGGTGAGGGAAATAGGAAAACGCTCCTTGATGAGCTGCCACACTGTCTTGTTGTTGTATTTGTAGGAATAGGATTTCATTCCCATCATGTCAGTGAAGAGCCATTTCCCATAGCGAACCAGAAACGGCTTATCGAAACCAAACTCCCGCTCAATCGCCTCTCTTTGATCCTGGGTAATCGAACTCGATGCGCCCGCTCCGGAACCCGACTCACCGCCGCCCATCCCGCGCATCTGAGCGATGCGCTGCTCGACAGGACCTCCGGGCAATACCGTGGTGAGACCGAAAACGATGAAAGTGATCCCCAGAAAAGTGGGGATGACGAGAAGCAATCGACGAATGAAATAGCTCAGGCGTTCCATGTGAATGAAAAATTCAGCAGGATACGTTTACTGGACCGGCTCAATCGCAACCGGAGTCGCGGCACCGGCATCAAACACCTTGTCGAAGTAGACTTCGCGAGGCGGCGCAGGCAATTTCTCGCCGCTTTCCTTGGCCGCTTCGAAATCATCCGCCTGGAATTCGTCGTTCCACCAGTAATCCACCGCAGACCACTCGCCGTCGTATTTACCGAGGACGTGGTCCGGCATTCCGAATTTGTTCCAGTAGAGCAATCTCGCGTAGCTGACATGCCAGAGAAGGATGTAAGGGGTCTCCTCATACAAAATTTGATCGATCTCACGAATCACTTCGTGGCGTTCCTCAACGCTGTACATCTCACGAGTGCTGTCGATCAGCGCGTCCACTTTCTCATTCTTAAAGCCAGTGATGTTACTGCTTGCCTTCACATCAGCGGTCGCTGAATACCACATCGTCTCAGGATCTTTGATGGGACTTCCACCCCAGCTTGCCCAGGTCATGTCGTAATTGAATTCATCCATGTCGCGGGCCCAGGCCGCCCAGTCCTTCTGATCGATCTCGAGCTCGATGCCGACGTCTTTCAGTGCCTCTTCATAAATGAGCAAAAACTTCGTCGTGCTCGGATCACGGGTCAGAAAGTTGATCACGAAAGCTTTGCCGTCCTTTTCCAGCTTACCGGTCTTCGGATTCACCGCCCAGCCCGCTTCTTTGAGCAGCGCCCGCGCCTTCTCAACATCAAACTCAATGAGCTCATTCGGACAGGGATGTTCAGCATCCCAGAGGTCCGTCCAGTAGGATTTCGAAAGGTCATACTGATTGAACATGATCGTCTGATTCATCCGCTCGCGATCGAGGAGGTGGCTCAAAGCCTTGCGCACCCGCTTATCATCGTAGGGCTTTTTCCGCATGTTCATCGCGAAGCCCTGGAAAACGACCGGCTCGGAGTTGTGAACCGACTGCTTCACGACCCAGTTTTTCGCAAATCGCTCCCCTTCGGTCTCTTTGACCCAGCGACTCGAGGTGTAGACCGCAAAGAGGTCGAACTCGCCTTTATTAAACGCCTCGAAAGCAATGTCGCGCTGCGAATAGAAACGGTATTCGATCGTGTCGAAATTCAGAATTCCCTCATTCTCAACCGAATCAGCGTTCCAGTAATCCTCACGCTTCTCAAGGCGCGCGTAGTGCTGCTCGTTCACCTCGCCGAGGCGATAGGGACCTGACACGACCGGAAATTCGAAATTCACTTTGTTAAAATCCTGATCTTTCCACCAGTGCTTCGGCATGACGCGAAACGCGCTGCAGGCCTGCAAATTTTTCCAATGCACCTCTTCAGCCTCGATCACGACGGTATGTTCATCGGTTGCCTCGATCTTGACGAGACGCTTCATCACATTCTGCAGGGGGCCGGTGAGGTGATCCGGATTCTTAATCGCATTGAAGCTCCAAACGACATCCTCCGAGGTGAGCGGCTTTCCATCACTCCATTTCGCCTTCGGATTGAGGTGAAAGGTAAAAAAGAGGCCATCCTCCGAGATTGACCAGCGATTCGCGAGTCCGGGACTGTCCTCCAGGGTTACCTGATCCGAACCGAGCAATGGCTCGAACATGAGCCTGAAAATCTCGCGGGCAAAAACGTTGTTTTCGATCTGGTAGTTGAAACTCTTTGGAAACTGAGCCGCATACATCGAGATCTTGCCCCCTGGCTCTGCAAATTCGGACGCCAGAGGCGACATCGCCGGTTCCCAGCCTTCAGCGGGAAATTCTTCAGCAAAAAGGGCACCGCTGGCGGGGATCAGGGCGAGGACGAGGGAAACGAGGCGGATTTTTGTCATAGGAACGGAAAATTCACAGGGCAGAGCCCATCAGGTCATGAATCTTGGTCAAAGATCGTTCAGGAACGTTTGAAATCAATTCCGGAAATCAGCACTCTGCCCCGCGCTCTTTGCTCTCTTTAACAGGTAAGAGGTGCTTTCCCGCTTCGAATCCCCTGCAAAAGCGGGTTGGCACGGAGCGGCTTTTCCGTTCTACTACCGAACCCACAAACTATGATGGCTCATCACACTTTCTTTCAGTTCCTCTGTCTCACCACTTTCATTGCCCTCGCAGGCACTGCCACCGCAGCGGAAAAAGTCGACTCCGTTGTCAGCGTTCCCGGTCTCGTCGCGTTCTGGGATTTTGTGGAGCGTGAGCCCGAGGGAGAGAAGCGATTCATCGCCCACGTCCCCGAAGGCGCCTCAAACCGCTACCCGCTCGACGCCGCGAACTATGTGAAATCCCTCTGGGGAAAGGGCCCCGCCGCGACCTACGCCGATTTTCCCCTGCTCGGGAGAGGCCCTTTCGGGGAAGCCATTCAAATTGTGAAAGAAACGAACCCGGATTTCCGCCCCTTTCTCTCAGTCCCCCGCTCACGACTCCATGACTCCCCGCTCGACATCAAAGGAGAAGGAAAATCGGTCACCGTCGTTGTCTGGGCGATTCGTGAGAGCGGCAATCACGCCCTCGCCGGCATCTGGCACGAAGGCACCGATCTCAAGCAGAACGAAACCGTCGGGATCCGGAAAGTGGAACGGGGCCAGAGACAATACGCCCTCTTCGCAGGACTCAATAAAACCGGCAGCGCCTGCGGCCACGTTTCGGAAAACGGAGCGAGCTCGTTTCTGAACAAGTACGCGCTCCACAAGTGCAACTCGCTCGGCCTTTCAAAAGCGGTTCCCTCCGACGCCCCCGCGGAGGTGCTCGACGCCTCGTGGGAATGCTTCGCAATGACCTTCGACCATTCAAAAGACGAACTGACAGGTTGGCTCAACGGGGTCTCCGGAGATCGCTGGCTCGAGAATCCGAAAAAGAACGGACTGATCTCATCCGCCTACAACGCCTACATGCAGGGACACTATCACTCCCTTCCCGGCCTGCAGGAGGGCGAAGACGAAAACTTCCCCGCGCATCAGTATTACAACCCTCCCGAGGATGAACCTGTCACCACAGAAGTCCTCAAGGAGACCGATAGCTACCGCATTGAGAAACGCGAATATCCCTTCACCAAAATCGAAATCGTATTCAGGAAAAGATCGAAAGGCGAACTCACCGAAGTGAGCCGGGACCTTGTCGCCCTGCGCCTCAACCCCTGGTGGTATCCTCACGGCATTTACGAACCCAGGGATGACGGCACCGGTGGCCCCTTCACGATCGGACGCGTCATCCACAGCGCCAAGAGCGTCGGCTTCACCGGCTGGATCGGAGGAGTCGCCGTTTACGATCGCGCCTTAAGCGGCAAGGAGCTCGAAGCGCTCTCGAGGCTTTCGAAGTAGTTAGCGCTTATTCTGAATCGATTGGAGGCAGAATCCAATGCGATCCTCAGTCGATCCTCGATCATTCATCTCTCCCTCTGATTTTCATTCCTAAACGTCAACAAGGACTGCTCCCGAAATCCACCAGGTGTGAGCCCGCGCTCCGTATCAGCAGACGTGGAGCGGGTTTTCACCCCAATCGCTGCTACAGCCGCTTCATGGGCGAACTTCGCGACACCGCCAATCGACAAATAGTGATCAAAGTCACGAAAGGTTGCCCGCCCCGCTACCCCCTGACTTCTGCCCCCGCTTCTTCACGACTCTAACCGACGACATCCTTTCGCAAATCGCGATAGGAATGTAGCTCGCCCCATCTCGCACCGCGCATTCGGCGCGCTCCGCTCGCACGCGTTGGATCAGCTCGACCATTCGCCTGCTCGCGCAAAAACACCCCTTCGACAAAGCCGGCTGATCCTAAAATCGCGCCATCGCAAAAATACCTCACCCGGCAGCGAAGCGCTTCCGGTATCGTCATCGCCCCGCCTCGTTCCACAACTGCTTCGACCTTCTGACCCTCCATTCCGCGACGCGCCCCTTCACCTGTGATCTCATTCGCCTCGCGCGCCTCCCCTTCCTCATACAAAAACTGACGATACCGATTCATCGTCCGACGCCAATCGGTGCGCAGTTCATCATCACTCAGGCATTCCGCCATGATCTGCCCTAATCCCTTTCGCGCGAGCTGCGCCCCACGCGTTCCTGAAATCGCTTCCGAGTAACCGCACCACCGGTAATCCTCAGGGCGCTTCACCAGCCCCGCCCTCACAGGATTGAGATCAATATAGGCGGCAACCGTCAGCAAAGCCATCTCGCTCCCCTCAATAAGAACGCTCTTGTAACGACCTTCCCAAAACGTCCCCCGACGTTTCAAGCGCTTGTTCATATAGCTCGTGATCCGCTGCTTGAACGACTTCATGAATTCCGACAACTTCCCTCGTCGCCTCTCATAGCGATCGAGAATCTCGCGGACATGACGGTCATCTCCCGCCGCATGCGCCCGCTCCAACTCCTGCCGTATCCCATCAACCACCAACGGCTCATACAATCCTTCCAGATGTCCCAGAACCTCATCCTCCGAAAGCCGCTCGAGATCGCCTTCATCCGGAACCTCGATCAGGAGATGGAAATGCGGGGGTCGCCTTCGACTTGCCCATGAAGCAGTAGGTAACAACCCGAACGCCCAGGAACGCTTCCAACGACCGCATCATCTTCCTGAAAACCGCCTTATCCTTGTCTTTAAATACAATCTTCCGACCCACGACACGCGAGACACAGTGGTAAAACGATCGACCTTCCCCAAGCAAACGAGCAGTTCTCATGCCCTGAGACTATCACCAACTGTTCAAAACAACAGTTTTCAATTCACTGTTTGTCTGTCCCTTAGAACAACCGATGGTGACGCGACCGCTGACCGAATCAGGGCGCATGTCCCTTGCTCTTTGACCGGGGCTACTCCGCTCAATGCGACAGCCGTTTGATGGAAGAGTTTCCCCTTGAGTCAAGGAATGTTGCCTAACCCCCTACGCTATTTAGGGGACACTTCCTTCACCACTGCCTTCCAATTCAATTGAAACAGCAGGTCGAAAAAATGAACTAAATGTAGACAGCACGTCTGCGGACGAATCTTTCGTTTTAAACAAAATCAACCCCTCATTGGGTAAGCACTCTAAATCTTCGCACTCTACTACAATAATTCTTTCAAGATACATTGATAGAAAAAGCGCGAATTCAGAAGCGCTACTGTTAGGCGTAATATCCTCTGCTACTTCCTTCAGCTTCTTTACAAAGTGCCCTTCGAATTCACCTAAAAAAGGCTCAGGAAGTGCACTGGTCCAGATTTTAATGGTTCTAAATAAGGAAGTATTTCCCTCTTCCGAACCAGCACCCCAAAAAAACGCCCTTGGAACCAAAACGGCTCCCTTGGTAGAATTAGTATTACCGAATTTGCTCGTAAAATCTTCTGCAAAAAACAATGGTCTTACTCCTTTTTCTCTGAAAACGGAGGCATTTACTCTCGCAAATTTTGAATGATCTTCAATTAAGGGGATACGATTTATTTCACTATTGCTTAATGCTTTCAAAGACACATTGCCGTCCTCTTCAGTGCTGGCTTCAAAAATTGTCCAGACTAACAAAGAGTTATATTCGCTTGCGGTAATTCCAATTAGAGCGCGATCTTCTGTCCGGGCCACCACGCACGAGAATGATAAAGCAATCGTCGCAATTCCTAGAATGTGTCTCATGATTTTTTAGCGATCATTTTCAATGGCTGCGCAACAAAGCGCTTCAACAGCTTGAGCAATTTTCCCTAAAAATTCGCCCACAAAGATTTCCTTGTTACTCATAAACGGTATTGTGACAGGTCGAGTGAGTTCACTCATATCGACGCCTGAAGAGTGACAACACTGGAAAGTGACATGCCCTGCATCATCCGGAGTGCCATCAATAATGCTTTTCAGAGTATAATACCGGCCCTTGAAATTCCCCTTTGCGTCTCTCCTCCCGTTCGGCTCGACAAGTGGGCTATCGCCCCACCTTGATCCGTGTAAAACCAAAAAATAGTAGTCCGCACCTGATGAAAGCTGATTCTGCAAGGCCTCCAAAGTAAGCGGAGAATTCGCGCCATGTTCGACAATTTCATAATTATTCCAAGGGCACGTTATACCTTCATTTCCATCTTCGAAGTTTTTAATTCCTTGAGCAATATATTTTTCGACATTTGCTTTCGAAGTTATTGGACTTGATGACAACCATGTCCACGGTGGCCCGCCATTCCCGCCGCCGTTGCGATTCGGAATCGCACTCGGTCCAGCTCCGTGGGGACCAAGAATAATCTTAAGTTTCTCATTCCCCTCGAGTAACCCCAGCAGATCAACATACCCAACCCCATCATTCCCGACGAACCCATACAAGTTCACCCCACCCCGTTCCTGGAAAGGATCCCTGGACGCCCACCTGCCAGTTTGCGGCATATAATATCTGAAGCCGTAATAACTCCAGCCGGTCGACTCTTCCACTGGCTTCGTCGAAAATCTCCAGGAATTCGTTTCGGCTTCAGCTCCAGTTGACTCGGTTACATTGCCAAAAGGGTCGTAGCTGTATGCCGCTTTCAACTCGCCTGCTTCATCGATTAACTGTCCGACATTTCCGTTGGCATCATAAGCAGGATAACGATGTTCATCGCTCCCAGTAATCGCTAGCAAGCCGCCAACGCCGCCTGCTCCCTGAAGTGATCCGCTCAGGTCACGGCCCCAGGTGTAACATTGATGATGAATGAGGTGGGATTTATGATTTTCTTCGACTTCAGCAAGGAGGTTCCAGCCGTCGTAGAGGTATGAGTTTGAAGTTTTCAGTTGGAAGTTTTCAGTCTCGGTCTTGCGAGAGATGTTTTAAGGGACAGACAAATAGTAAGATGTTGCCCAACAAATGAGCCACACCCCCTATAAAACGGCCATTCATCCGATATCATATTTCAATTGAATGGTCTGCTTTGTAAGGTTTTTGGGGAAGCTCGGCCATGAAAATATTTCAGCGATGGAGATTTACCTGTATGTCGCGGTAGGAACAAATGAGATTGGGGTGCAGAGTCAGCTCGATGCTCTGAGTGTTCCTGCGTCTGCCCGGTTCCACTGTTTGCAAGCTGTAGAATGGATTGCGGAATCCGCTCTTTACGCTGGCCCTTGAGAAACGCTCGAGGCAACTCACGCTACTCTTTTGCGCTCGACAAAGTGGAGGCAAGGTTGATTTGTCGCGGGAAGAATGGCCACGGGAAGTCTTCGAAACATTTCCCGCACAAAGACACGAAGCCACAAAGCGGGCAGGATTCAAAAGCTTCCGCCCGATGCGCTTGGAACCCATTGTAGGACGGGTGAACCTCCCTCGAAGCGAGATGGCAACCAAGGCACCCGACCATCCGGCAGCTCAGCTTTTGCGCATTTTGTGCTTTTTTGCGGCGAATTCCTTCAGAGCCTTCACTTCTTCCCACCGGACATCTCCTTCACTTTAAACTCCCAGTTCGGAGAGGGTTCGTGGGCCTTGGCGAAAATCTCTTCGGCCCGCTTCACAAGATCGGGGCGGACCGCTGCGAGATCTTTCTCTTCGGCGATGTCTTTGGCCAAATTGTAGATCTTGATAGGTGCGTCGGGATTTTTGCTGATCCCGAGTTGCAGGGCTTTCCAGTCACCCCAGCGGGCTGCTTTTTTACCACCCTGCTCGTAGAATTCCCAGTAGAGGTAGTCGTGCGCTTTTTGATCCTCTTTTCCGAGGAGGGTCGGAACCATGGAGATACCGTCGACATCGGCGGGAATCTCAGCGCCGGCGAGCTCACAGGCGGTCGGGAGGATATCCCAGTGGGCAGAGACCAGATCGGTGACGGTTCCGGGTTTAATCTTTCCAGGCCAATGGGCGATCATAGGAGCACGAATGCCGCCTTCGGTGAGGTCGCGCTTAAATCCGGTGAAGGGGCCGTTGCTGTTGAAAAATTTGGGATCGTGACCGCCTTCGCGATGCGGGCCGTTATCGGAGCTGAACAGCACGAGGGTGTTTTCGTCGATCTCGAGCTCTTTGAGAAGCGCCATCATTTCGCCGACCCCGTCGTCAACGAGAGTCATCATTCCGGCAAACGCGGCCACGGGATTTTTCACCTCGGTGCCGGCGTATTTGCCGACTTTGTCTTCACACTGAGGAAATTTTTCGCGAAAGGGTGCCGAATAGGAATCGGGAGAATGCATCGCCGCGTGGGGAATCGCGACGGGAAAGTAGACGAAGAACGGTTCATCTTTGTTGGCACGAATGAAATCGAAGGCTTCCTCCATGATGAGCGGATGCGTGTAGGTCTCGCCATCGAGCTCGACACGCTCTTTGTTTTTCCAAAGGTGGGTCGGATAATAGGAATGCGCTTCCCGCTGGCAATTGTAACCGTAGAATTGATCAAAGTGCTCGACCGGGTCGCTCGCGGAGCCAGGTGCTCCAAGCCCCCACTTCCCGAAGGCGCCGGTGGCGTAACCCGCCCTGGAAAGAAGGCGCGGGATCGTGACGATGTCAGCCGGCATCGGGGCCTGTCCCTCCGGCTGCACTTCACGGTTTCCGCGGACGTAGGCGTGTCCGGTGTGTTTACCGGTCATGAGCGAGCATCGCGTCGGAGCACAAACCGTGCTGCCCGAATAGTGCTGCGTGAATTTGAGCCCTTCGCTCGCGAGTCGATCGATGTTCGGCGTCGAAAAGAGTTCCTGCCCGTAACAGCTCAGGTCGCCGTAACCGGCATCATCGAGGAGAAAATAGATGATGTTCGGTTTCTCAGCGGCCTGAGCGAACAAGGCGCTGAGCGATAACGAGAAAACGAAGACGAAGCGTTTAGCAGATTGAAACATGGTTCCATTCTCGCCATTTCAGAACGCTCCGTCAACTCACGTTACACCGACACCAGTTTGCCGGCGAGCTCGGCGAATGCTTTCGAAACCGAACTTTCGGCCGGGTCCATGTTGGCAATCGGGTCGCCGCTGTCGGCCCGCTCGCGGGTTGATGAATCGAGCGGGATCTGCGCCATGAGGGGAACACCGAGACGCTCCGCTTCGACCTTCCCTCCCCCTTCGCCGAAGATGAAATACTTATCGCCGTGATCGCACTCGAACCAGGCCATGTTTTCGACGACGCCGGCGATGGGCACGTTGACCTTCTTGAACATCGCGGCGGCCTTCCTGGCATCGATGAGAGCGACTTCCTGCGGGGTCGTCACGAGCAAGGCGGCGTCGACTGCCACGGTCTGCACGATCGTGAGCTGGATATCTCCGGTGCCGGGAGGCAAATCGAGAACGAGGTAATCGAGTTCGCCCCAAACGCACTGTCTCAGAAACTGCTGGGTGTAGCGGGTCGCGAGAGGTCCGCGAACAATCACCGGAGAATCTTCTTCGAGAAGAAATCCCATCGAGATCGCTTTGATTCCGTGGGCTTCAATCGGGACTATTTCGTTCTGCTCCGTGGCCATTGGCTGCTCATCGCTGGCACCGAGCATGAGCGCGACACTGGGCCCGTAGAGGTCGCAGTCGCAAAGTCCGACTTTGGCGCCGGTTTTACTGAGGGCGATGGCGAGGTTCGTAGCCACGGTCGATTTCCCAACGCCACCTTTTCCACTCGCTACCGCGATAATTTTTTTCACGCCGGGAATGCTGGACTGACCTGCTGCGGGGTTTCCACCGGTGACAGGCTCGGGCGGATCCTGAATATCAAAGTCGATCTTGATCTCACCGATTCCGTCGAGCGTTTTGAGAGCGGTCTCGATTCCTTCGTGAATGGTCCGGGGAATGTTGGGATCCTTGGTGGCGATACCAATTTTCACGGCGACGTCATTCCCGAGAACGGTGACGCCTTTAACGAGGCCAAAGGAGATAATGTCCCGGCTGAATCCCGGATAGTGAACTTCTCCCAATTTTTCGCGAACCAAATCTTCTGTAATCATTATGTCTGAACGAGTCGTCTTTGTTGATAGGCCAATACGCCCGGAAGTCCAATAAAGAGGCACATTTCCCCTCTACAAACCCTCCGCAGCTTTCCGGGCGATGTCCGCAGTCGAGTTCTCATGGACAACCTTTTCCGCCTCGGCGATCGCCTCACGACTGATCATGGGCAAAGCGCCGGGAAGGTGCGTGATCCGCGGTGAACAGGCCCGGAACTCCTTCGAATACTGATATTGCGGCCTTTCCAGAATCTGACTCGAGGGACCGCACTCCAGGATCCCGCCCTCATAAAAAATCGCAACGCGGTCAGCGACACCTTTGATCCCCCGAAGTCCGTTCATCGCAAGAACAACAGAGAGCCCGTAGTCATCACGGAGCGACGAGATCAGTTCGAAAAACTGCGCCTCGGCAATGCGATCAAGCCCGGCAGTGGCCCCGTCACAAACAAGCAGCCCGGCCCCGGACATGAGCGTTTTCATGAGGATGAGTCGCTTCAGCATGAGGGATGACAGATCGACCGAGAGCATCTCAAGGATGCGCTCCGGCTCGACAATCCCGACGGCATAGAAATAATCGCTCCAGTCACCCTCCCCCTTCGAACCGGTCAGCCGCGAACTTTCCCGCAGCCATTGCCTCACTTTCTGATTCGGATTCAGTTGTGAATGAGCGTCTTTCACGAGCACCGCGATCCGACTCCGACGGAGGTGAAGATTTTTCCTCCGATTCTGTCGCAGGATATCCTCTGATTCAAATTCGATGCTGCCGGAAATGACTTTGTCAGAGGGGCTGATCACTCCCGAAACCAACTGCGCGAGAAGTGATTTTCCACTGCCCGATTCACCGGCACAGACAAGGATCTCTCTCTCATGCAACTCGAGGGAAACATTTCGCAAACCGAGATCGCGCTCACCGAGCCCACGGGGACGCTCCACGGTGACGTTGCTGACGGTGAGTATTGGTTTCGTCCTTTCCTCCATAGCTCAATTTCTCTCTACCAGTATCGCTGCACTTCCCCGGTTCGCAGCAGTGAGGAAACTCTCCATCCCAGAAAGGAGAATATCATTACAACAATACTGGCCAACACTCCGGGATACACCGCCATCCAGGGAGCCTCGATAATGAGGTGCTGCCCATAGGCAATCATGGCCCCGCAACTGATCCGATTCCCTGTCACGCCGAGAAACGAAAGCATCATCTCAGCGAGCATGATCCATGGAATCATCACGGCAAAGGCACCGGCAAGACGCCGCAGCACCTTGGGTAAATCCCGATACATGATGATATCCCGTCGGGCCAAACCGAGCGCATAGCCGGCAACGACATCGAACTTTTCCTCCCCCTCTTCAAACCAGGAGGCAATCATCGGAGCCTGCTGAATTCCGATGAGAATGATCAGCGCCACCATCACAGTGAGGAGACTCCCGCCGGAGCCTCCTGCCACGATTATCAGCAACACCATCGGAGGCGCGATGAACCCGGTTCGCCCGATAAGACGAATGAGACGAAAGCGATTCCCTCCCTGATCGAAAGCAAACAGCATCACAAAAGTGAGGGCGAGAAGGAGACCGAAACCGGAGCAAAGCACTGCCACGGCGAGTGAAGTAGCCATGGCAATACGACTGATTGTGAAGACATCCTTTCCGTGGCCTGTTGTCCCGAACCAGTGAACGGAATCGGGATCCTCCCAAAGGGGCTTATCCGGAACGGAATACACCTCGGCCGGGCGGACATCGATTCCACTACCACCTGAAAAAAGCCATCCGGTAATGAGGAGATACAGCCCCGCGATGAAGACCACCCTCCGAATATGCCACACCCTCGCGAAGAGTGCCCCGAGCCAGAGAAGAGGCCGTGATTTGCGTTTGTTAGCCATTGGTGACCTCCCCCGTTTGCAGGTGAACCGCGCAGTCACGCAGCCAGTTGATGATACTGATCAACCCGATGAGCCACATCGAACCGAGAATAATCCCCCCGTAGTTGGCGGCATTGACAGACTCAACGAGCAGGCTCCCCATGCCGCGATAACGAAAGGCGAATTCGATCCCGACGAGCAACCCGAAAAGAAGCGGAAGGGGACGATCAAGCGCTCGAATCAAAGAAATCCCCGCACCTTTGACGACGTGGTCGTAGAAGATGGATTCGCTGTTGTACCCGCCGACAAAAAGACCGTGAGTGTAGGGCCTCGACATCTCGGAAGAGATCGCATTGAAAACAGACGTCATGAGCGAGGCACTTCCCGCAGCGATCAAGGGCAGAGCAACAATGAAGGCATGCCACCAACCGAGAAGGTCCGGGCCGGATGTCACGATGACTTCATCGGCAAATCCGGGACGCTGCCAAATTGAGTAGGAGTAAATCGCTATAAGAATGACGAACCAGAATCCCGGAATCGCTGAGAACACCGAGAAAGGCAGCCTCAAAATGATTCCGATACGGTATCGACGAAGCCGGGCCGCGAGAAATCCCCATCCGTATCCGGTCAGCAGAACGCAGGATATCGCAATCACGAGGACCCGCAGACTCGCCGCGCTTCGCTCACTGAAAAGAAGTCGAAAGCCGTCCATCCCCTCGACTTCACTTCCGAACGGCGTGTAGGAACCAGCCTGCCAGATGTGCTGATCTGAGCCGCCCAGACCGCAGAAAGCGAACTCGATCAGAAGCATGAGCAGGAGAAAGATCACACCGAGGCGGGCCGCTGAAAAGAAAAGGCGCTGGAGAATTAGACGGGTCATGGCTCAACCGGCTGCAACGCCTCTTCCACGGCACTTTTCCGAACCCACCAGGCCCGGCTCCTTTCGAGGCCCGCCTTCCCGACCCCCAATCGCTGAACGATAGGCTCACCGCCCACACCCTCACGAATCACCTCCAGCGAATCAGCTCTCACCGTAATGAGACGCCCACTGTCGCCGATAAAAAGACAGGGCTGGAGCTCCGCGATCTCTTTTTGCAGCCTCGAAGTGAGCCGCTTCACATGGATGTTTTCCTCCTCGTAACGCAATTTAGTGACGGCCTCATCGACGAGCTGATTGCGAAGCCCGAATATATTGCTGCCGCTGCCGATTCCGGAGGAATGCCAGGTCGTGTAGCGATCCCGCTCAAGTGGCAGTTCCCAGTTTAAGATAAGCGCATCAAATTCGCGGGTTGAGAGACGGTCTCTCATCATCACTTCGCGGGAGACCGGGTCGAGTTCAACCGACACTCCCAACGCAGACCACTGCGCGGCAAGTTCCTCCGCAAAATAGAGGTGATCCGAATTGCCCTCGTTCACGGTGAGCTTAAACGAAAACGGATTTCCCTCTGCATCGCGTCGAACCGCCGCCCCGTCTTCGAGCGTGAACCCGGCCTCATCAAGCATTCGCCCCGCCGCCACAGGATCATACAGGGGAAGCATCATTTTCTCATCGCAATAGGGAACCGCCGGATAAAAAAGACTTTCACTGGGTTGCTGGAACTGATCAATCGAATCCCGTCGCACCCTTTTCAAATCCACCCCTTTCGCCAGCGCGGTTCGCACCGAAATCCGGTCAAACGGCCCGGAGTCCAAATTCCAGGCGACGAAATGCTGGTAGCGCGGGAGGCAGGGAACGGTCTTCACCATTCCCGGATTGCGCTCCGTCCACTTCACAAAGCGTTCATCCGGAACAATGACATGAAGCCGGTTCGATCGAATCGCGAGGAGGACCGATTCAAGTGATCCCGCCTCTTTGTAGACGAGACGCTTTTCCAGGGGCGGTTCGCGAAAGTAATTTTCATTCACCTCCAACTCCACCCCGCCATCGCGACGCCGCTTCACAAAACGGTAGGGGCCGTTTCCGACCGGATTGGCAAAAAACTGAAGTGCCTCCGCGGGCTTCTTCATTTTCGAAAAGAGATGAGCAGGAAGAACCGGCAGCTTTTCCCAACTCTCCAGCATCGTGGTCGGCTCATCATTACAATGAACCTTCAGGGTGAATTCGTCGACCCGCGTCAGGTCCTCGACGAACCAGAATGAATTTGCGAGAGGAAGCGATGAACCGGGCGCAGTGAACTGATTGTATGAGAAAAGAATATCATCCGCCCCGAAACGAACCCCGTCATGCCATCGCACATCGGTTCGCAACTTGAGCTCCATGACATGAAACGAGGTGTAACACTGCGTGCCCACGACCTCGATCTCGGGGTCCAGACTCCGGTTCGATTCGTAGTAGAGCTCGAGCTCTCTGAGGAACAGATCGGTGTCGCCTTTGAGAAATAGATTCACTGTGGAATCGCCCTCATACTCCAGCATTTTGATCTGAGTTTTCTCGACCGAGGCCTTTAAAAAAGTCTCAAATGACACCGCCACCGAATCCCGCAGACTCAGCTTTACGAGCAGGTAATCACCCAGCAGAACAGGGTCGATATTCCCGATCAGCTTTTTAGTGAGCCCGCCCTGAAACCCCTCAAGCCCGACCGTGAGAACCGTTTCATTTCGATCCACGGCCTCTGCATTGAGGCCGCCACTGAGAAACTCACCGGAGCGGATCATCGCCTCGGTCTCTCCCGCCGCCTCTTCGCTCGCACAGCGTATCACGACGACAGTCTGAAAGGACCACGAATCAATCAGATTGGGGCGGAGGATCAACTCATCATCACGCGTCAGGGTCGGCTCAAAAATGAGATCGGTGATCTCACGGGTGATCCCCTTTTGCGGAATGGCAGGGTCGAGATAGCCGACAGGTTCCCGGATCGCGGAAACCATCGCGGAACGATCATCGCTCAAGCTCAGGTCACTGACCCGGTTGAACAACCAAATCCCAACGCCGACAACAGCGATGGGAAAGGCATAAAGTATCGCCCTGAGAAGGAACATCCCTTCAAGTATAGCAATCGCGACGCGAATGCCAAACTTAGTTTAGGGATCTTAAAGGCTCAGGCGAGACGCAAAATCCAGTCGCCTCTATCGCAAATCGAGACAGATCATGCGATCCTGCCCCCGCACGATGAGGCGTCCGTTACTGAGCGCCATCGGTGACCAGAATTTAAAGTCAGGCACTTTGATTGTGCTGCGACCTTCCTGCTTCGCGATCTGCTCATCCACTTCCTCCTTTTTACCAAAGGTGTCATAGAGCGCGATTTCGTTGTAGCCTTCCGGAGACGGCTTCACCACCCGGAGGTAACCGACTTCGCCGTCCTGAATGAGGAGATGCCCGTCAACGAGGATCATATTGCCACGGCCCATGAACGGATCGTCACCCGTGTGCCAGATCGTTTCCCCGTCAAAATTGAGACACATGAGACCACCGGTCTTGCGCTTGTCCCCCTTGTGATTGTCGTTCTCGTTTGCGAGAAGGTAAATGTGCTCACCGATCACAAACGGCGGATGCACCTGAGTGCCTTGAACGAGGTCGAAGACTTTCTCCACTTTCCAATCGTCCCCATCCCTGGTGATACGGGTCATGCAGGAACCGTTGCCGTATCCGCCGGTGAGAAAGACGAGTTCCTCGGTCACTTTCGTCGCGAACGGGATCGGAATCTTGTTGAAGTAGAGATCCGTTCTCCAAATCTCTTCACCGGATTCAGGATCGACACTGATCGTGGTGCCCTCCTCTTTCCCCTGGCTGTTGTAACTTGCCACAAAAACGAGCTGCTCGACGCCGTGCAAAGTCATGACAACAGGCGTGGAGTGAGAATCGCCGAGCTCCTTCGTTCTCCAAATCTCTTTCCCGGTCTTCTTGTTCAGGCCGATCAACCCGGCTTCCTTACTCATCGCAGGCACGATGAGAACATCGCCGACCACGAGAACACTCTGCGCCCAGCCCCACTTGGGAGGTTCTGCACCATACTCATCCTGAATCGAAACCATCCAGTCCTGCTCGTGAGAATTCCGATTCACGCGAAAAACCTGACCGAACCCGCTCACGAAATACACCGCATCATCCTCAACCAACGGGACACCGCGGCTTCCTGCGAAAGGCAATTTTCCGGGGTATTCAAAGCTGAACTCCCACTTTTCAGCCCCATCTTCCAGCGAAAGGCAAATAAGGCGGTCCTTTTCACCGAGATCGCGATCGACGAGAAAAACCTCATCGCCGGCAATCGCAGCAGCGCCCCAGCCCTCATTGAGTGACTTCTCCCAAAGTTGCTTCGGTGGATTCTTATCCCAGCCGCTGAGATTCAAGCCGGTCTCAGACGAGATTCCCTTCCGCGTGGGGCCCTGGAAATTAGGCCAATCTTCGGAGCGGACGAGTGAAGTGGACAGTGCCACCAATAGAACGAGAGGGGTAATTTTCATCGCGGGAATTTGCCAAAGACGCCGCGCGACTTCAACCATCAAATTCGTTGGATTCACGCCCTCACCAGTACCCCATCGGGCACCCCTGAATCAGTAACTGCGACGCATGTGGCTGGGAAGAATATTGAGTTCCTCCCGATATTTAGCCACGGTCCGACGCGCAATCTCAATCCCCTTTTCCTTCAGCTCATCGACGAGACGCTGATCACTGAGCGGCTTCCGGGTGTCTTCATTGGCAATCAGCTCCGCGAGAGCCTGCTTCACACTCGTGTTACTCATCGAGACACCACTCTCGGTTTCGTAACCGGTCGTGAAGAAATACTTCATCTCAAAGACCCCGTGAGGCGTCGCGACATACTTCCCCGAAACGGCACGACTCACCGTCGTTTCGTGAACACCGACGACATCCGCAATCTGCGCCATGTTCATCGGCTTCAAGCGGGACGGCCCATGTTCAAAAAACTCGGTCTGGCGCTTCACGATCTCACCGGCAATCGACCGAATCGTCTCCTGACGCTGATGAATACTCTTGATGAGAAATTTACCGGACCGGATCTTGTCGCGGATGTAGTTCCTCGCTTCCTTCCCGCCGCCCGAGGCCATGAGGTCTTTGTAGGAATTCGAAATTCGAAGTCGGGGGACCTGCTCGTTATGAATTTCAACGACCCACTCAATCCCCATCCGGGAAACGGTGACATCGGGCGTCACATAGGTATTCAGATCCGAGCTCAAGCGACTGCCCGGCTTTGGATCGAGACGTCCAATAAATTCAGCTGCCACCGAGATCTGCTCCGGCTGAACGCTCAGCTTTTTAGCAATTTGAGGATACCGGTGGCGGGCGAGATCATCGAGATGATGATCGACGATACGAAACTCCAGACTGTGATGCTTTCCGAGGCGCTCTAACTGGATGAGAAGGCAGTCGCGTAAATCTTCAGCCCCCACTCCGGCAGGATCGAAACTCTGAATCAGAGCGCGGCCCTCATCGAGCTCATCGAACGGGATTCCGAGATCAAATGACATCTCCTCGAGATCGACTTTCAAATACCCGTCTTCATCGATATTGCCCACGAGCATCTCGGCAACCGCGAGCGTCTCTTTTTTAGCATCTGAAAGGTGCACCTGATTCAAGAGGTGATCCTGAAGCGTGATCGGCTCAACAATCGAGTCCATCACGAACTGATACTTCTCGTCGGCATCGTCCCGGCGCGGGGAGGCAACCCGGGCCTGACTCATGTACTCGCGCCACTCCTCCTCCTGTTGAGAAAGCTCCGCGAACTCTTTGTCGAACTCCTCGTCTTCGGAGGAACTGCCCACCTCATCCAATGAGATATCGGTATTTTCCTCCTCCAGAGTGGGATTGTCGACCAGCTCCTGCTGAATCAAATGCCGCAGTTCCAGAGTGGGAGTTTGCAACAACTGCAGACTCTGCTGCATCTGCGGCGCAATCGCCTGCTGTTGGTGCAGTCCTTGAGTTTGGTCAAAACGCTGTTCGGGCATTATCGTGTGTAGTGGAGGAGCGGGGGGATCCAGACCATCCAATACTACGATTTTATCTGCGAGTTAAGCGAAAATAAAGCAAAATTCGCACCAATCGTGATGTTTTTCTCAGAATAATTCAGTTTCCCGTAGAATCCCGCACCCCCTCTCACTCAGGATAGAGGCTCAAAATTTGAAGGGTAAGAAAACTAATCAATAAAATCTGTTGTATATTATGGTAATTCTAATAAATTGTATTAATTAGACAGTTTTATCGATTACCTTTCACATGAAAGCGCTTCCCTTATACCTTTACGTTACAACGCTTCTTCTCGTGCCACTGATGGCCGAGGAGCCCCGGATCCGTCAGAACGTTATCACCAATCAACCTTCCGACCACTGGGTGGAACTTGAGCCTGTCGAAATGGAGATTCAGGAAAAGGTTGAGCCGCGGGCAAACCCCACCTCGATCCCATCGTGGCAGACACGCTACACCCTCGGCCCCGGAGACACGCTCGATTTCTCGGTCTACGACAGACCCGACCTGACCCGCACAGAAGTGCCCGTCGCTCCCGACGGAACGATCAGCTACCTTCAGGCGATTGCAGTGAAGGCGAACGGCCTCACTCTCGATCAGCTCAGGACTAAAATTGAAGCCGATCTGGCGAAGTATCAGAAAAACGTCAAGATCTCCATCAACCCGACAAAGATTCTCAGCAAAGACTTCGCCATCATCGGACGAGTCAAAAAGCCGGGTCGCTACACGCTCGATCGCCCCACTTCGGTTCTCGAAGGCATTGCGATGGCGGAAGGCATCCAGGTCGGCTCAGTCGGTAACTCCGCCTACGAGCTTGCTGACTTTGATAAATCATTCGTCGCCCGCAACGGGAAGAAGCTGAACATTGACCTGGCGAAACTCTACTTTGAGGGAGACTTCAGCCAGAATGCCTACCTTGAACCGGACGACTACATCTTCGTCGCCTCCAATGTCGACAACGAAGTCTATGTGCTCGGAGCAGTGAACAATCCGGGTCGTCGCAAGATGCCGATGAAACTCACGATCACGAAAGCGGTCGCCGAGGCAGGCGGCTTCGTCGACGGGGCCTACCGCATGCGAGTCCTTCTCATCAGGGGCAGCATCCACAAACCGGTCGCCTCAATCGTCGATATGAAAGCGATCCTCGAAGGGCGCGCCAAAGATTTCGAAGTCAAGGATGGCGATATTATCTACGCGAACTACCACCCCTTCCACCTCGTCGATCAGGCATTGGAAAGCGCCATGACCACTTACGTGCAGTCCGTTGCCGCCCAGACACTGAATCAGAATTACTCTCCGATTCTCAACTAATCAGTCACTCTCAATCATCATCACCTTCTTAAGATGAAAAAACTACTCGTCCCAATCAAAATGCTCGCGATCCTCGCCATAGGATCCCAGGCACTGACATCATGCGTTTCGCTGCGCCCTCCCGACCGCGAGTTTCGCGCCGTTGCAGAGCATCCCTACATGGGCGGCGACGAAGAACTGATCCCTGACGCCGACGCCACGCCGGTCGCAAAAGAGCCCGTTTTTCAGTCGATCAAATGTGGTGCACCGCTCGACAAAAGCCTCCTCAGCCGCCCCACCGGTCCTTACCGGATCGGCCCCGGGGACATCCTCGATATCGAAGTCGCGGAAAACAAAGATACGCGGACCAAATCCACGGTCATGCCCGACGGAATGCTCTACTTCAACACCGCTCGCGGGGTAAACGTGAAAGGGAAAACGGTCAGGGAAATCTCGACTCTACTCTCGCATCAGCTGAAAGAGGATTACGTCAATCCAGTCGTAACCGTCAACGTCTCTAAAGCGGACAGTCAGCGTTTCTGGATGCTGGGACAGGTCGCCAAGCCGGGCACTTACCCTATCACCAAACCAACCACCCTGGTTGACGCGATTTCGACAGGAAGCGGATTGCTCTCCGTCCGTGACAGCGTCAACGTGAACAATCCCGAATCAGCCGACCTCGAACGTGCCGCGATCATCCGTGACGGAGAAGTGCTTCCAGTCAACTTCGACTCGCTTATCCGTGAAGGCGACATGAGCCAGAACATCTACGTGAATGCCGGTGACTACATCTTCATCCCGTCGCTTACCGCGAGCTCCATCTACGTTCTCGGACACGTTAACAACCCCGGCCCGATCTCCTACGAAAGAGATCTCACGATGCTTGCCGCCGTGGCCGGAGCAGGTGGCCCCAAACCTGAAGCCGTCGTCACAAAAGCTCTCATTATCCGGGGCGGACATCACAATCCCGAAGTCGCTGTCGTGAACTTCCGCGATATCATGAAAGGGTTCGATTCCGATCTCAGACTGGAAGCAGGAGACATCATCTGGATGCCGCGGAGCAACTGGTCCAATGTCATCAAATACACTGGAGCCGTCCTCAACACCGCTGCTCAAGCCATCGCCGTCCAGGAAGGACTCGGCGTGCTCGGAGCAACCGGTGGAGCGGGCATTTCGATCAGCGCCGGCGGCTAAATCACCGGCTCAAGCCTGATTGACGGCAAACTAGCTGCCGTCGATGAGGCGGCCGATTCCACCGAGGACACTTCCCTCGCCCTGCGAGGAACCGCCGGTGCTGGGAGCCGCCCGAATGACACGCTCAGCGAGACGCGAGAAAGGCAGACTCTGAAGCCAGACTTTACCGTGACCGCTCAAGGTCGCGAGGAAGAGCCCCTCCCCGCCGAAGAACATCGACTTCAAATTTCCGGCGCGCTCGATATTGTATTCGATTCCCGGAGCAAAAGCGACGAGACACCCCGTGTCGACCCGCAGCGTTTCCCCATTCAGTTCTTTCTCAATGATCGTGCCGCCGGCATGTAGAAACGCCTTGCCGTCCCCTCTCAGCTTCTGAAGAATAAAGCCCTCCCCTCCGAAAAAGCCGGTTCCGAGTTTGCGGTTGAAAGCAATCGTCACCTGAGTTCCGAACGCGGCACAGAGGAATGAATCTTTCTGACAGGTCACTTCCCCGCCAATCGATTTCAGATCGACCGCAATGATTTTCCCGGGAAAAGGAGCCGCAAAAGCAGCGCGGCGTTTATGCGCTGTTCCCGCATGGGTGAAATGCGTCATGAAAATGGACTCGCCCGTAAGCGCCCGTTTTCCCACTGCGAGCAATTTTCCCATAACGCCTTCGTTCGGCTGACTCCCGTCACCCATCTTTGCCTGAAAAGTAATATCCTGCTCCACGTAATTCATCGCTCCCGCCTCGGCGATAACGGTCTCACCGGGATCGAGTTCCACCTCTACGATCTGCATATCATCGCCGAAAATTTCGTAATCGATTTCGTGCGAAGTCTGCCCCATTGGCGAAATCGACTGTTGGATCGGAGGCGGCCCTGACGCTGCCACAGGAGCCGCAGCACCTCCGAACAAAGCCGGTAGCGCTTCACCCGCTGCCGTCCAGTTTGCCATCCCCGAACTCCAGACGCGGGTGGCTGAAGTGATAGTCCCGTTCTGGACCAGTTCGGGAAGTCCGGACTCGGGGACCTGAAGTTGTTCGTTAGTTGCTGTTGCGTAGTGCCAGGTTTTCATAAGAGGATGCTGAAACTCTACACATTTTTTGAAATTGGCAAAGCATCAACCGCATCGAAATACATGTATAGGAGAGCAACGGAAAAACCGCCACGATTACTGCAAACGCCTCAATCGATCATCCGCGGAACCAAAAAATTGAGTAACTATTGCACGCTTCTCTACCAGATAGTTATGCATGATTCCCGAATCAGACGCCCGAAATATCATCAGCCTACTGGGCAGGGTCGCTTTGATGGAATCGTCCCGAAACGATCGCCGCACTGCCCTGCTCAACGGCCTTTCAAAACTGGTCGGAGCAGATGCGTGGCTATGGTTCACGGCGGCTCATACCATTGCGGGAGATCCCCCCGCGCACGCCGTCGTTCTCAAATCCGGATTCAGTGACGAACAAATGGGATACCTGATCGAAGCCTCGGAATGTCCTGACATGACGAAATTGACAGCGCCCTTCTTTGAAGATTTCGAAAAAACAAAAGGTCAAACGACCCGATTGCGTCAGCAGATCGATCCACTGAATTTCTTTGACGAATCCGCTGTCTACGATCTGTGGAAAAAGGCCAACATCGGTCCCGTAATCCTGTCAGCCCGCCCGACTTCCGACGGGCAGGTCAGCATGATCGGCCTCTACCGGAACTTCGACCGCCCCCTCTTCAACGAGCAGGATTCAAGGATCGCCCACATCGTCCTTTCCGAAATTCCATCCCTTCACGAAGCCATCAGCCCGGCCGAGCTCAATGGCGAAGTGACCGGTCTATCACCAAGGCTGAGGCAGGTTCTCAATCTCCTCCTCCAGGGTTCCTCGCGGAAAGAAATTGCCGCAGCCCTTTCCCTCTCGATTCACACCGTGGGAGACTACGTCGCGGAACTCTACCGGCGTTTCGATGTTCACTCTCAGACCGAACTGGTGAGACGCTTCCTCGTAGGAGACGGAGGAGATTCACCCTAGCGCAACTCTCTTCCCGGGAATAAGAAGCGGAGTATCGCAATTCGCGATTGAAAGACCGACGTATCCGGCAAACACTACCCCTGCCTGATGCTTCCCCTTCCCCGCCATCAAACCCAACAGGGTTATCTCACTCACCTAACCCTCTTAGGTGTCGCCGTAGTGACGCTGCTGCTCTCTTCCGGCTGCAAGCGCGAGAGCAAAGTGGACATTGCAACGCGTGAGAAGATTCTCCTCCTCGGAAACGGTGCTGAACCCAAAGCACTCGATCCGCACCTCGTATCCTCGACCGGCGATTCGAATATTCTGCGGGCCATGTTCGAGGGGCTCGTGACCAATCACCCCTCAGACGACACCATCCACGAGCCCGGTGTCGCGGAACGCTGGGAATCGAATGAGGACTTTTCCGAGTGGCGCTTTTTCCTGAGGAAAAATGCGAAGTGGTCCAACGGGGATCCGGTCACGGCACACGACTTCGTCTACTCCTACAACCGCATCCTGCATCCCGAAATGGCGGGGCCCTACTCATCGATGCTCTATTTCCTCAAGAACGGGGAAAAATTCAATCAAGGCAAAATCAAAGATTTCGCCGAAGTCGGTGTAAAGGCGGTCAACGATTTCGAACTGCTCTGCACCCTGGAAAGTCCCACTCCGTTTTTTCCCGACGTCGTCAAGCACACCACCTGGCTCCCCGTTCATCAGCCCACCATCGAAAAATACGGAGGCATGACCGATACCTTCACCGACTGGCAGAAACCGGGCAACAGCGTCAGCAACGGTCCCTTCGAGCTGACCGACTGGAGAATCAATGCCTATGTGAAAGTGCGCCGCAATCCTCACTACTGGGACGCCGAAAACGTGAAGCCGAACGGGATCAACTTTTACCCGATCGATAACGCCTTTACCGAAGAAAAAGCCTTTAGAAACGGCCTCCTCCACGCTTCCTACATTCTGCCGGCCAACCTCATTCCGCTTTACCGCGAAAGAGAAGATCCCGCTCTCCGCATGGAACCCTACAACGGAGTTTACTTTTACCGGTGCAACACCAACCAGCCCCCGACCGACAACGCGGATTTCCGTCGCGCCCTCGCCTATGCGATCAACCGCGAAACGATCGTCAATTTCATCACCAAAGGCAACCAGCAACCCGCCTTCGGCTTTACCCCGCCAACCAAAGGCGGCTATGTCCCGCCGGAAGTCGTTTCCTACGACCCCGAAAAAGCACGGGCGTTCCTGAAGAAGGCCGGCTACGAAAGCGGTGCTGATGTTCCCGAGTTCACTGTCATTTTCAATACCAGCGACGACCACAAATCCATCGCCGTCTCGATCCAGGACATGTGGAAAAAGACCCTGGGAATCGAGAACGTGAAGATCGAAAACCAGGAGTGGAAAGTCTACATGGCCACCGTCGATGAAATGCGCTACGACGTCTCGCGTCTCGCCTGGATCGGGGACTACGTCGACCCCACGACCTTCCTCGGAATGTGGCGGACCGGCGACTCTAACAACCGCACCGGCTGGGGCAATTCGGATTTCGATCGTCTCTACAAAGAGAGCTTCTTCATCAGCGAGCCGAAGGAGCGATACGCGACCCTGCAGGAAGCGGAGTCCATCCTCCTCGAGGAGCTTCCCATCCTCCCTGTCTACTGGTACACGCGGGTCTACCTCCTCCACCCGGACGTCGAGAACTGGAATCCGCTCCTACTCGACAACCACCCCTACAAGCATATCGATCTCAAGGCGAAGGCGGGAGGTGACGGAAAATGAAAACCGCCGTTTACATTCTTTCGCGACTCGCCCAGTCGATCTTTGCGCTCCTCTGCATCGTCACGATCACTTTCTTTCTGGCACGCCTCGCTCCCGGCGGACCCTTCCTGGAGGAGAAAGCGGTGCCCGCCCACCTCATGGCGCAGATGAACGCGAAGTATGGCTTCGATAAACCCCTGCCGGTTCAGTATGCCCTTTATCTGAGTCGTCTCGTTCGCGGGGATCTCGGCCCCTCTTTCGGCAACAAAGGCTTTTCGGTGAATGAGGTCATTGCTGAAGGATTTCCCGTTTCGTTGTTTCTCGGAATCATCGGACTCATCATCGCCTTGATCATCGGGGTCCCCGTCGGAGTCTTCGCCGCAGCGAAACGGAACACCGCAACGGACTACGGACTGATGACCCTCGCCATGATCGGGATCTGCCTCCCCACCTTTGTCATCGCGCCACTGTTAGGAGAAATTTTTGCACTGAAACTGGGCTGGTTTGATGTCGCCCTGTGGGAGGACAGCACGGCATGGTTCCTCGGCGCGTTGACCCTTGGGCTTTACTACTCGGCCTACATCGCCCGCCTCACCCGGGGCAGCATGCTCGACGTCCTCAGTCAGGACTTTATCCGAACGGCCAAGGCCAAGGGCGTCGCGCCGGCTAAAGTCCTTTTCAAGCACGCTTTCCGCGGCGGCATCACACCGGTCGTCGCCTACCTCGGGCCGGCGCTCGCGGGACTGATCGGAGGCTCGTTTGTCGTCGAAACCGTCTTCGGACTCCCCGGATTGGGACAACACTTTATCAAAGCGGCGACGAACCGCGACTACTGGCTCATCAATGGAACGGTCACGGTCTTCGCGATTCTGATCCTCTTCATGAACTTCCTCGTCGACGTCATCCAGGCGTGGCTCGATCCCCGCACCCGATCCAGAGATTGATATGAAGCCTGAACTGAATATCAGAACCGAAGAGATCGAGAAGGGCTCTTCCCTCGGCAGGGACGCATGGCTGCGCCTGAAGAAAAACTCCCTCGCGATGGTGAGCCTCTGGTTTTTCATCGCGGTGACCTTGATCTGTTATCTCGGCCCTCTTCTTCCGGGAGTGCCCGATCCCAACGTGACCCATCCGGATCTCCAGTCGATGGCGCCTTTTTCGGAGGGAACTTCCATGGAGGGACAGGAAGTTTACTACCTCCTCGGAAGCGATCACCTCGGTCGTGATATTTTCTCACGCATTCTCTACGGAGGTCGTGTCTCCCTCGCGGTCGGTTTTCTTGCGACTGCGGTCTCTCTGACCATCGGCGTGATTTACGGAGCGGTGGCCGGATTTCTCGGTGGCCGAACCGATTCCTTCATGATGAGGATCGTGGACATTCTCTACGCCCTTCCCTTCATGATCGTGGTTATCATTCTCACGACCTATTTTGGAAACAATCTTTGGCTGCTCTTCGTCTGCATCGGGGCGGTTGAGTGGCTCACGATGGCGCGAATCGTCCGGGGACAGGTCAACTCGCTCAAGAATCAGGAATTTGTCGAGGCCGCTCGCAGCCTCGGCCTTTCCAACTGGCGGATTATTTCCCGCCACCTCATCCCGAACACAATCGGACCCGTCATCGTTTACACCACTCTCACGGTGCCCGCGGTGATGCGACTCGAAGCGATCCTCAGCTTTCTCGGACTCGGGGTTCAGCCACCGGACGCGAGCTGGGGCTCGCTGATTAAAGAAGGCGCCGACCGCATGGCGAGCGATCCGGGACTGTTGATCTACCCGGCGATTGTCTTCGGTCTGACGCTCTTCAGCCTGAATTTCCTGGGGGATGGCCTGAGAGACGCACTCGATCCGAAGAGTTCGAAGGATTAATTCGAGCGGTAGCTCACTCACTTCAAAACGACGACCCATCCTCCCTTTTTTAAAATGATTTACTTTGTGTTTACATTGTAAATCATTTTTGATATAAGCGAAGAATGATCGAATCGCGCCCCAACCCAACGTTCCAGCCGCGCTCCCGCGTCGCTGCCTTCACCCTTCTCGAGCTCCTCGTCGTCATCTCCATCATCGGTATCCTCGCGGGAATGTTGTATCCCGCGGCTCTGGCGGTGATGGCTCACGTGAAAAAAACGCGAACCGAAAATACCGCAATCCACCTTCGAAATGCGATCAACGCCTACTACACCGAATATCGGAAGTTCCCCTGCGAGGCCGGAAAGAACGACGAGGCAACGATTCATCTCGTCACGGATACGGAATTAATGGACGTCCTCTGCGCCTCTCCCTCCGCGGTCAAGCAGGGCGGACTCAACCCACGCGGAATCGTGTTTTTCACAGCGAGGAATGCCCGCCCCATGGGGAACGGCAAGTATCACAACGGCCTCCGCATCGACGAAAGTGGCGGCGCCTCGCTCTACGATACCTGGGGAGAGTATTTCGAAGTCGCTCTCGACGGTGACAACAACGGGCGCATCGCCACTCCCGAATGGGACCGGGACAACTCGTCATCGGAGATCACCGAATCAATTCTCGTGTGGAGCAAGGGCCCGGACACGGAAGTCGACGGGGAAAAAGCGGATAACATTACGAGCTGGTAGAGCGGTCCAAAAGAGGTCGCCACTTGTAAGGGACGATCCTCTCGCAGTCGGCGATACTCTGCGAATGAATGATACCCACGTGCGGATACTCGCTGTTACCATCGTCCTTTTCTTCGGCCTGATGCGATGGGCGCATCGATCCTGGGGAAAAGCGGCTCTATCAACCCTCTTCGCACCGCTCGTCGGCATCCCTCTCGCCGGCGTCACTTTTCTCGGCGTCACGATCCTCTTTAAACTCCTCAACGGGCTTCTCTCGACCTTCGATGTCGCGGTTCCTCTTTCCGCGATCAGTTTCATCGCCGGAGCCGTGACGATTGGTATCACTTTGTGGCTTCTGGCGCTCTATTGCCGCGACCAGAGACACCTTTCCCTCGTCAGGAACGGGCCCGGATTAGGCGTCAGCTCGGCAGCCCCGACACCAAACGGCGTCTTTCGGCGGCGCTTCGGGTGAAAATGTGACAAATATACCCTCGTGAACGTGCCATCAACTTCACCGCTTTTCTTGTTGCAACTCTGTCTCAATTAGAAGAACCTAACTAAGATGCCCAGCACAACGGTACAGGATTTGAAAATTGACAGCCTCCAGAGCCTCTCTCAGGCTCAGGTGGGATGTGATTTTCAGATCAAAGTGATCGAAGGCCCGGGCTGCGACCAACTTCGAAAACTGGGCTTCTGCGAAACACTTCAGGTTCGCAAACTCGCCGATGGTCGCAATCTCATCTGCAATGTTTGCGGTACCCGCATGGCAGTCAGCAAAGAACTCGCCGAGCAGGTAAAAGTGACTCCTCTCGAGGCTTAAGACCCGGCGGGAATTCATTTTTACTATGGAATCCTCACAAGAAACCATTGCCCTCGCCGGCAATCCGAATTCAGGAAAAACGACGCTTTTTAACGCTCTCACCGGCTCTTCGGCCAAGGTAGGCAACTACGCAGGGGTCACGATCGATCTCAAGCACGGGGAATTTCACACCCCCCACGGGCGAAAATTGACTCTCGTTGATTTACCGGGCTGCTACGCGCTCGATGACTCCTCGCCGGATCAGGAAATTGCCCGCGCTGTCCTCAAAGGTGATCACGAAAAATGCCCGAAACCGGATCTGGTTATTTCCGTTATCGACGCCTCGAACCTGGAGCGCCACCTTCAATTGACCCTCCAGATCATCGAGCTGGACATCCCCGTCATCGTCGCTCTGAACATGGTCGACATGGCCGAAAAGTCAGGCCTCCGTCTCGATCCCGTCAAACTCAGCGAGGAACTCGGAGTTCCGGTCGTCCCGATCCGGGCAGACAAAGGAAAGGGACTTATTGAACTGAAGCAGGCCATCGCGCACCCCCTCCCCCCTGCTTCGAAACCACACTGGAAAACAGGAGACGAAAAAGATCGCCGTGAATTCGGACTGAACGTCGCACAGATCGCAGCGCGGCGCCCCGACCGGCAAACCAGCAGCAGCTCGGACAAAATCGATGCGATCGCTCTCCACCCCGTGCTCGGATGGTTTTGCTTCCTCGGAATCATGTTCGCCCTTTTCTGGTCGATCTTTTCTTTCTCATCGATCCCGATGGGCTGGATCGAAAGCCTCCAGGAACTCCTCGTCGGTCAGGTCGAAGGCGCTATGGCGGAAGGCGATTTCCGCGACCTCATCACTCATGGAATCATTGAAGGTGTCGGTGCTGTTGTCATCTTCCTTCCGCAGATTCTGATGCTGTTTTTCTTCATCGGTCTCATGGAAAGTTCGGGCTACATGGCACGGGCAGCCTTTCTCATGGATGGGTTCATGTCGAAAGTCGGACTGAGCGGAAAGGCGTTCCTTCCGCTTCTCAGCTCCTATGCCTGTGCCATTCCCGGCGTCATGGCAACGCGGACGATCGACTCGGCCAAAGAACGGCTCGTCACCATTTTCGTCGCCCCCTGGATGAGCTGTTCAGCGCGACTTCCCGTTTACCTCCTCCTCGTTCCGATGCTGCTGGGCGGCAGCGAAGGAGGCGTGACCCAGGCCGCGATCTTCATGGCCATCTACGTGGTGGGAACCCTCACCGCGTTTCTCGTCGCGCGAATTTTGAGGGGCCGCCTCGGACCGGACGAAGTCGAGCACCATTTCATGCTCGAATTGCCACCCTACCGCCTGCCGCAGTGGGGCTACATTTTCCGCCATGTCCTCGATCGGGGATGGGCATTCCTCAAAAATGCGGGAACGATCATTCTCGCGATCATGATCCTGCTATGGGCCGCATCGACCTACCCCAAATCGGAGAGCGATGATCCGGCTGAGCAACTCGCACACACCGTCGTCGGACGCGTCAGCGCCGCGATCGAGCCCATCGTGAAACCACTTGGATTCGACGGCCGCACCGGCACCGCGATCCTGACCTCCTTCGCCGCCCGCGAAGTGTTTGTCGGCTCCATGGCCCAGCTTTTTCACGTCGAGGAAAGTGACGAAGAGACCGAAACCCGCACCCACATCCGCGAGCGGCTCGCCAACGAAACCTGGGCCGATGGAAGTAAAATGTTCACTCCCGCCGCCGTAATCTCGCTGCTGATTTTCTACATCTACGCGCTGCAGTGTCTCCCCACCTCAGCGGTGGTCGCCCGCGAGGCAGGCTCATGGAAGTGGGCCGTCGGACAGTTCATTTTCATGACCGTATTCGCCGGTGTCGCCTCACTTATTGTCTACCAGACGATCACATTCTTCACAGGATAGCGAGACGATGGAAGATTGGCAGTCAGTCGCAGCAATCGCCACCGTGGCCCTCACGGTCATCATCATTATTTTCCGTGCGAAGAACGGGAAAGGCGGCGGTGGATGTGGCACCTGTGGCGACGGCGGGTGCTAGTCAGCGTAAAGGGGAATGGGCTTCATTCCTCTACCCCAATATTCAGAAGCCCCGCTTTTGCGACTTCTGCGCCTTTTCGCGGCTGAGATCACTCAGGAAAGCCCCACTCGTAAGCATCGGTGTGAGAGAAAATCTCACTGCGAATCTGCTGACACAATCCCGGCATTCCCGGAAAGAGCGTTCGTGCATCAATTCCCATCGTCGCGAGACGATTGCGTAAGTGGGATTTTTCGACAGCTGGAATCACCAGCTTGGCGAGATTGAGCCTGTCTTTACCCAATTCAAAGAGCTCTTCGAAGCTCTCCGCCGTGGCATCTTCCTCCGGAAGCGGGTGCGAGAGGTAGCAGGTTTTCTGATTCAACATCGCCGGAGTCGTGTTTTGCGGACGATAGAGACGAGCTTCTTCAGGAACCTGCTCATAGTCGTGGGAAATCGTAAAACTCGAATCGCCGGGCAGAATACGCCAGACCGCTCCGTCCTCATTGGCAGGAGTTTCCTCCGTGGCAAAATAGAGAGCCACGAGAGCATTCTCCGACCAGGCCGAAAGTCGTGTCGGGAGACCGGCGTGTTGTCCCACCGACATCCACTCAAGCTCACTGTCGGGCTTGAAGCCGATCTCGCCCGAACCACGCTGCTTGAGTGAGATCATGAAAGCGGCTTCCAGCTCTGCCCATGACTTGAACTCGGTCGAGGCAACCTCTTCACGCAACAAGGTCGGCAAGAGGGACCAATCCGCGTTGGAATGACCGCGATAGACCGGAATTCGCTGAAATCCCAGAGTAGGAACCATCTCCTGAATGAAATCTTCGATGCTGCCAATCGTAATAGTTTCAATTTCTTTCATCTCAAATTCTCAATTTATGCTCGCGTTTTAAAATTTATGAGAGATATTTGAATAACAAAGCAAAACTTTCGCTAATTACTCACTTTTGCCTCACGCATTCAATTTATTCTCATCTTTGAGAACAGATTGCAATCAAAAAGTGAACATTAGCGATATTAACTTGTGAATTAAATGAGCAAACCATCCCTAGACAGCTTCGTTTCGCTGATTCCCGAGCTCGAACTGAGTGATCTCAGGGCCCTGGAGATGGCTGTCAAGGTTGCCATCCAGATGAGATCTCAAGGTGATCTCACGATTGACTCGCCAAATCGATTCAGCAGCGACGAGGAAGGCCCCGGTCTCAATGAGCAGGCTGAGACGATCTTGAGCGGGATCGATGAATTTGAGCTAACTCTCGCAGATCAGGCACTTCTCGGCTCACTTATTCTCGGGGAGAAATATCATCAGGATACTTTCTCGAGTCGGGACATCAACGACATCATCGAAGAATGCGGTCGCCCGCGGGTCGCTCACATCACCTCCGCGATCGCAGGACTCACCTCCCGCTCGTATCTCGTCGGTCAGGACAACAAGTCGCTCAAGCTATCTAAAGAAGGAAGAGCCAAGGCACGCAGCCTCATTGGAATGGTGAAACGCAAAGCAGCGGCTTAGCGCCCTTTCCATTTCGGAGCGACCACTCCGAGAAACTCTCTTACCATAGGTTTCATTTCAACCCGGTGAGCGACCGCATGAGTGATCCGCGACTTGCGATTCCTTGCTTCCACCAGTGGCACCCCATTACCTGTCAGCCGGTTCAGCGCTGCCGGTAGAATAGCTACACCGGAGCCTGCCACTGTCATTGCCGCAACGGCCTGCGCTCGCGAAGCCTCTTGAATGACGCGAGGGCGAAACCCCACTTCCCTGCATAAACCATGCAAATGAGAAACGAAGGCCGGAGCGGCCGAGGCGGAAATCATTACAAACGGCTCGTCTCCCAAGTCTGCAATCTTAACCCGCTCTGCTCCAGAAAGCGGATGAGCAGGAGGCAGAAAAGCCATCAGGTCCTCGGCCCGCCATTCCGTCGTCACAATGCCGGAAGGGAGTGACTCAGGCACGATTCCGATAAACCCGATATCAAGCTCGCCTTTCTCGATCGAAGCGATCTGATCCGCCGGAAGCCTGTCCTTGAGATTCAGCTGCACCTCCGGATGACGCTTCCGGAAACGGGAAAAGACACGGACCAGCTCCTCCGACAGAACAGCACTGACAAATCCGATCTCGATCTGATCAATCTCTCCTCCCGCGACCCGTTTCGCCGCCTGAGCGGCACGCCGAAGGTGTATTAAAATATCACGGGCCTCTTCACGAAAAACCTCCCCGGCCTTCGTCAATTCAACCTGACGGTTCGATCTCACAAAAAGCGGAGTGCCCAGTTTCTCCTCCATGTTTTTAATATGGCGGGAAAGCGGCGGCTGAGCCATGTGGAGGAGCTTCGCGGCACGGGTAAATGACAACTCTGCAGCCACCGCAAGAAAGCACTCCAATTCTCGAAAGGAAAAATCGTCCATATCAATCTGGTATCAATCGTAGATTTAAATAGTATTTCCATCTAGTGAATTTTGCCCCGATATTCACGACGAACCAATTACAAGATATGGCAAAAAAACCGAATCCGAAGAAGAAGGCTGCCCCGAAGAAGGCCTCTCAAAGAAAGAAGACGTCCGCGAAGAAAACGATCGAAGCGCATCGTCAGTTTTCATCTCCCATGCTGGATGGGCCTGACCGGGCTCCCAGCCGTGCCATGCTTCATCCTGTCGGTTTCACCAACGAGGATTTCAAAAAATCGATCATCGGCGTCGCTTCGACCTGGAGCATGGTAACGCCCTGCAACATGCACATCGACAAGCTCGCAAAGGAGTCGGTCAAAGGCGCTGATGCCGCAGGGGGAAAAGGCGTCGAGTTCAACACAATCACGATCTCCGACGGTATCTCCATGGGCACCGAAGGGATGAAATACTCACTCGTGAGCCGCGAAGTGATTGCTGACTCGATCGAAACCGTCGTCGGATGCGAAGGCATGGACGGCATCGTCGCCATCGGTGGTTGCGACAAAAACATGCCGGGCTGCCTCATGGCAATCGCCCGCATGAACCGCCCCGGGATTTTCGTCTACGGCGGAACGATCAAGCCGGGTTGCTTCAAGGGAGAGGATGTCGATATCGTTTCTGTTTTCGAAGCGGTTGGACAGCACAGCGCAGGAAAGATCGACGACGAAACGCTCGAAGGGGTTACCGAAACAGCGATTCCCGGCCCCGGTTCCTGCGGTGGAATGTACACGGCCAACACGATGGGTAGTGCAATCGAAGCTCTCGGAATGAGTCTTCCCAACAGCTCGGCGCAGGCCGCAGTGAGCGATGAGAAGCTGATGGACTGTTTTGACGCCGGTGCCGCTGTCGTCAACCTGATCAACAAGAACATCCGACCACGCGACATCATGACGAAGAAGGCCTTCGAGAATGCGATCACAGTCACGATCGCTCTCGGCGGATCGACCAACGCGGTGCTCCACCTTCTCGCGATCGCCAGCGCCGCTGGTGTGAAGCTTTCAATCGACGACTTCACCCGCATCGGAAAACGCGTTCCCGTCATCGCCGACCTCAAGCCGAGTGGCGCCAACGTGATGATGAAGCTCGTCGAGATCGGCGGCACTCTCCCGCTCATGAAAATGCTCCTCAACGCGGGCCTTCTTCATGGCGACTGCATGACTGTGACCGGTAAAACCGTGAAGCAGAACCTCGCGAAAGTGAAGGCGAGCTACCCTGCCGGTCAGACCGTGATCCGCAGCGTTAAAAATCCGATCAAGAAAGACAGCCACCTTGTTGTTCTTTACGGAAACCTCGCCCCCGAAGGTGCGGTTGCGAAAATCTCCGGCAAGGAAGGACTCACTTTCAAGGGAACCGCCAAGGTTTACGATTCAGAGGAGAAAGCGATGACCGCGATTCTCGGAGGAAAAATCAAAAAAGGTGACGTCATCGTCATTCGCATGGAAGGCCCCAAAGGCGGCCCCGGAATGCGGGAGATGCTTGGGCCAACCGGAGCAATCATGGGTGCCGGACTCGGAAAAGACGTCGCACTGATTACCGACGGTCGCTTCTCCGGAGGCAGCCACGGGTTTGTGATCGGACACGTCACTCCTGAAGCTTTCGTGGGCGGACCGCTCGCGATTGTGAAGAACGGGGACGGTATCACGATCGACGCGGAAAGCCGTGAAATGACCCTTCACATCACGAAGAAAGAAATGAAGGAACGTCAGGCCAAATGGAAGCAGCCTAAGCCCCGCTACACCGCAGGCGTTCTCGCCAAATACGCGAAACTCGTGAACTCCGCCTCACAGGGTGCAGTGACCGACGCGGACCTCTAAGTCTGATTTAAAATAATCAATCACGGCCCAATGGCACATCAGGTGTGATTGGGCCGTTTTATTTGGTAACGAGAGCGATCACCATCGCAACAGGCTCATCCTTGATTTCAAAAGCACAGTCTTCGAATTTCGGTTTTCCTTTGGGGATCTTCTTGATCACCGAAAACGCAAGCGGCTCCTTCGGCATCCCGAGAAAATTACGATCCAGCTTTCCATTCTTATTGAGATCCTGAACCACGGCAATCGCGTATTTCCCGGGTTTCAAATCATTGAAAACCACGACCTGATCCTCCGCAGTCTTCAGTTCGATTTTAGGAGACTCCGCCATCGGTGAATCCGTGAAAGACTCCGCGGTCTGAAAAAGGCCTACGAGCAGATTGCCTTTAACCCCGGGAATATCGGTGACCCGAACCGTAAGCGCCGGTTCGTCCCCCTTTGCGGCAACGAATCCGATCAAGACGAGGAAAAACAATCCGAACAACAGTTTCATAAATTGGTTTACGTATTTCGAAGCCGGTTGTTGCCCGGATTTTTAAAATAAAATGTCCCGCCTCTGAGAATAAACCGATTTTACCGGCCCAGCAGTTTTTCAACCGCTTCGACAGAGAGCCCTTTTACCGGCAGATCATAGCCGAGCGTATCGTAATTCGGCTCGAATCCCCCTCTGTCGACGTCAATGAAGATCGGATTGTTGTAGGCGCAGGGACGATACGAGGCCTGCGTGCTCGTTCCGAAGCCCTGCTGAAGCGTTTCGTTTTCACCGATCGCGACGACGATGAGATGCGCATCTTCACTGAGATCGAGTTTCAGCGTCTCCTGAAATCGCATCACAGCGGGCTTCTTCTCGAACATTTCGGGGTTTTTCTCGCGGGTGTAGTTGTAGCGCGGATCCTGACGCCCGTTCACCAGCACCTGAACGCGATCAATATCAAGCCAGTTGGAACACTGAACGCTTACCTTCAAGAGGACACTCCCGTTGCTCCGCTCGTGCCCTCCCGCAATCGTTCCCATCCCCGTCATCACTTTCAGAAAGGGGCCGCTTGAGACGATCATTCTCCCGTTTTTTGCCTGAGCGGAAACCTCGCGCCAGTCGATTTCCTCAGGATCATCCGAAGGGCTCGGGAGGTAGGTCCTCCAACTGCCGACACCATTACCGTAAACATGATGTGAGTCTGCCACCCCGATTCCCCAGACATCCAGCCCCTGATTCAAGAGCTGCAGCCAGATGAACTCACGATGGTAGCTCACCTGCTTACCCAGCCCCGTCCGCGCCTTACCGATCGAAAAGGGCGCATCCGCTAAAATGTTAGTGCCGCGGTAGTTCTGCGTTTCGAGTCCGTCGAGCATATTCCCAAAATAGGCGTAGCCGCCGTCGGCCCGTCCATCGCCGTTCCGGTCGATGAAATTTTCGGTCATGTCAGGGTGATTGACATGAACCCAGCGATCCGGCTCCTGCCCCTGATAATCACGAAGAACAATCGCATTCAAGCGCGGATCCTTCTGCCAGACCGGAGCTCCGCCATCCTGCTTCATCGGCTCGGGCTTCAAGGGAAAGGTATTGAAGTGCGCGCCCCTCCCCGTCAGTTCCATTCCGGGAACCGTGGTCAGAAACGGCGTGAGCCCCAACTCGGCGATCTGAGGTGCCCAGTCGTAGATCCGGTTGTGCTCCGTCGTCGGTGCGAATTCGATGTGCTCAGCCGCGAGGTTGATGAGGCGGTCCGGTGTCCCGCAGGTGTTGTCTCCGCTTGGCGTGGAATGATTGTGAAAGTCAGCGGAGATCCAGCCGTCTGTCCAGACCGTTCGCTCCAATTGCCCATCAAAGGCCACAACCTCTCCGGCGGCCACGGTGACATCCCGGGTGATCGCATCAAACTCGGGTCCCCGCGTCACGATAATTCGATACTCCCCCACTGGAAGCGGAACCGTGAAATCACCCGTCTCAGAATGCCACTGATCAACGCAGCCGTGAGCGCGATCGGTCGGACCCAGATTCACTTTCGAAGTTCCCTTGCGCGGATGAAATTGAATTTTACAGGGAGTGTCCTCCCCGTCATCGCCGACGATCTTAAACTGAATCGCAGCGCGCTTCGTCATCGTGCAATCCCAATCACTGATTCTGCCGGGAGCAATCGACAGCTTTCGCGAAACGGCATCCCGGCCAATATCCTCTGCGGTCGCGTCGAAGTCCCCGGCGATAAAGGCGAACTCGGCGACTCCTTTGTCGTTGGGGTAGGCGGGCACTGCGGGAGAATCCCCCACTTTGATCATCACTCTAGCATCCGTGACCGCCTTCTCATCCGGGGATGTAAAAGTCACTTTCACCCCACCGGTCGATTTCGAATCCCGAAATGCGGCGACCAGTCCGACCGCCGCCGCAGGAGACTCTGCCACAGCCAGAAAACGAGCAACCTTCATTTTCTCGCCGGGGCGGAGGTTCACTGAATCCCCCGTTGGAATCGTCGCCCCTCCGTCCTGCACCCAGGCAAAAGCGTATCCGCACTTGTGAGCCGGATTGATCGCATCAGCCCACTGAATTCCCTTGATGGTTCCTTTCACTCTCATTTGAGTCCAGAGATCCTTCACCGAAACCTTAGCCTCTTTGTCCGTTTCATTGATGAGATGCGTTTCAATCAAGAGCCCCTGCCAGCCATCCTCGAGCAGATAGAGATGCTGCCGCGAAATCCCGTCTTTCTTCGCTGCCGTCACCATCGTCTCGACTCCAACCCGCTGACGTTTCCCGCCAATATAGGGTTTCACATAGTTCACCGCCCCCTTCTGAGAGGCCGGTGAAAAAATCGTAATCTGATCGTTCGAGGCTCCCTTCAAAGTGAGATCAAAAAGGCAGCCCGGGGTCTCGTTCCCCTCCCCGTAAAAGGCGCTCATGTTAGGACGCCGCAGCGGCAGATTCCCCGAAATGACTGCTTCAATGCGATCATTTCTCAAAACAAAATCCCCGACGATCCCGTCCGCCTCTTTTCCACCGGGGAGCATTCCGAATTTATCCGTCCCGATTTCGATCACTTCCACTCCAGCCGCCCGGCTCACTTCACCGGCGAGGAGAGCGAGATGGGCACGTTGCGGAAGGGCCGGCTTAGCCTCCGTCGCAGGACTCAGTGCAGGTCCCTTCTCTCTCGTTACGACCTTCTCTTTTGCCTCTTGAGCGGAAACGGTCAGGCTCAGTGCCACGAGCCACGGGAGAATGAAAAGCGATCGAAAGCAAATCTGATTCATAGCCGCTATCCTCGCGAGTGGCAGCCCACGACGACAAGCCTATTTCCACCTTAACCACGTGAAACATAGACGCGCCCAATTCACCGCTTGAAAGCCATTTCCCTTTCAGGTTACGCTCCGCCCACTATGTCTTTCCCATCCCCTCCGCTTGACGGCGCGCTGTGCCGCGAGCGCCAGAACCGGCTTCGCACCTATCTCGCCGAGAGGAATCTCGAAGCGGCGATCTTTTTCAATCGGCATTATGTTTACGCCCTCTCAGGCTACTGGCACGAGCAGCCACTGACCCCGACCGCGATTCTTGTCGCGCGGGACGGAGAGACTACCATTTTCACCCACGATGATTCTGCAGTCGCGCCGGCAGCCGATCGCAATGTCACCTACGTGCCGAACCACCTTTTCACCCTGAAACCGAATCTGAGCGGGTGCCTCGCGGAAGTTTTGAATCCCTTTTTAAAAACCATCAAAACAGCCGGAACCGAAGAGCAAACGCCGACGGCACTCATCGAAGGTCCCGACTGCCACGACATTTCCGAAGACTACCAATACCTGAGAAGAAAGAAGGACGCCGATGAGGTCGCTGCCTTCGAATTCACGATTCAATGCGCTTACCGGGCCTATGCCACGGCACAGAAAATCATTAAACCGGGCGTCACCGAGGTCGAGGTGATGGCGGCGATGCAGGAATCGGCGACTCTTGAAGCCGGTGAGTTTCTTTCCGGCTGGGGACAGGATTTCCAATGCGGCAGTCCCGGAGGATTTGCCCGCCACGGGCGAAAAATCGAAGCCGGGGAACTCTACGTTCTCGACGTCGGCGTGGGGGTTCGCGGCTACCGGAGCGACCTGTGCCGCACTTTCGCGGTCGACGGAAATCCAAGCGACGCGCAGGAAGCAGCCCACGCTCGAATTGTCGAAACCATGCAAATGGGCGAAGCAATGCTCAAGCCCGGTCAGTCATGCAGCGAAATGTATGAGCAAGTCCACGCCGGGCTCGAGGGGTGGAATGGCTACCAGTTTTTCCACCACGCCGGACACGGAGTCGGGCTGGACGCCCACGAGGTCCCTCGAATCAACCCGGGATGGAAGGACACCTTCGAAGTCGGGGATCTCGTCGCCTTCGAACCCGGCCTCTACGGAGCGGAGCTTCGCGGCGGAATACGACTCGAAAACAACTACCTCATCACCGAAGACGGTCACCGTCAACTTTCCCACTACCCGCTCGCTCTCACCTCGACCTCTGCTTGACGCTTCGTCAGTCTGGCCGACACTTCGACTCTCACTTTCAGAAAACACTTTCCAATCTTATGTCACAGGAACCCGTTTTAGTCGCCGGAGAATGGCGAAATTCAGATTTTACAGGCACTTTTCAAGCGGAGAACCCCGCTACGAAAGAAGCCCTCGAAGCCGTCTACCCCATCAGCTCATGGGCGGACTGCGATGCCGCCCTCGATGCAGCAGCTGAGGCATTTGAAATTTTAAGAGAAACCTCCGGGGACAAAATTGCCGAGTTTCTTGAGGCCTTCGCGACCAATATCGAAGCCCGCGCCGAAGCACTCGTCGAAATGGCCCGGCTCGAAACCGCGCTTCCCGTGAGCCCGCGCCTCGCCGACGTCGAACTTCCACGAACCACAGGCCAGCTCAGACAGGCAGCCGCAGCGGCCCGCTCCGGGAACTGGAAACAGCCCGTGATCGATTCCGCCAACAACATCCGCTCCTGCTACAGCGCGATTGGTCCCGTCTGCGTTTTCGGACCGAACAACTTTCCTTTCGCCTTCAACAGCGCTGCCGGAGGTGATTTCGCCGCCGCGATTGCCGCGGGAAACCCCGTCATCGCAAAAGCGAACTCATCGCACCCCGGAACGACGAAACTTCTCGCAGAAGCCGCTTTTGACGCGTCTCAGTCCACCGGAATGCCGACCGGAACGATTCAGCTGATCTACCGCACCAATCACGATATCGGGGGCCAAATGGTAACCGACAGCCGCGTCGGAGCCACAGGATACACCGGAAGCCGCGGCGCAGGGCTGGCCCTGAAAAAAGCAGCCGACGGAGCGGGAAAACCGATCTACCTCGAGCTTTCCAGCGTGAACCCTGTCGTGATTCTTCCGGGCCTGCTCGAGGCCAAATGCGATGCCCTCGCTGAAGAATTTGCCGGCAGCTGCCTCATGGGTGTCGGGCAGTTCTGCACCAATCCCGGTCTTGTTGTCCTCATCAAAGGGAACTCGACCGAGCGCTTTATTCAGGACGTCACCGAGCGATTCGAAGGCGCGGCCGTGGGAACCCTGCTTTCCGGTGCCGTCGAGAAGTCGCTTCACAAGAGTCATAAGATTCTCAAAGCAGCAGGCGTCGAGGTCTGCTGTGGAACCGGAGAAGGAAGCGGCAACGGCTATTGCGTCGCGAACACTCTTTTCCGCATCTCAGGCGAAGCCTATCTCAGAGATCCTGAAACGATGCAGACCGAGGCCTTCGGAAACTCGTCACTCATCGTTGTCGCGAAAGACCTCGATGAAGCTGCCGCTATCCTCGGAACGATGGAGGGTAACCTCACCGGATCAATCTACTCGAACGATTCCGATGCAGATGAAGCGGCCTACCGCAAGCTCGCCCCTATCCTTCGTCAGAAAGTGGGTCGCCTTCTCAACGACAAGATGCCAACCGGTGTCGCGGTTTCCCCGGCGATGAACCACGGCGGTCCCTACCCCGCAACAGGCCACCCCGGATTCACCGCGGTCGGCATTCCGGGCTCTCTGATCCGGTTCGCGATGCTGCAATCTTTTGACAATGTCAGACCTAGCCGTCTTCCAAACATCCTCCAGGATGATTACAGCGGTTCCGCTCAAAGATTGATCGACGGCGTCTGGAGCTAGAGCTCGCCGGAGCCAATTGAACAGGGTTGGGTCATGCACTCAACCCTGTCAGGTCGCATCATGAGATGACGCAATCAGCCTGGGGGATTGAGCAGGAAAAAGGCGGCGACCTGAGAGGCTTCGCGGACCATTGAAGAGAATCGTCCCCGGCTGTTTCGATTCATCTGTTTCCCGCGGTTATTCCGGAGAAGCGGCTCCTGCGAGATCGAGATTTCGCTCAAGGAGCCAGGCACGCGCCGCTTCATTCTCGTGGAGCGCTGCCATCTTCATCCAGCGTCCCGCCTCAGTAAAATCGGCATCCGTGCCGAAGCCTGCTTCAAGGCAACGGCCCCACGCGACCATCGCCTTAAGACATCCGCGCTCGGCGGCGGAACGAAAGGCTTCCGCGGCGGCATCCGGAGATTTCTCCGTCCCGCTCCCATTGGCATAACAAAGCCCCAATTGATAGGTTGCCGAAGGCTTCTCCCCTCGCGAAGCCTTCTCAAGAAACTGAAACGCTGCAGCCGGATCAGAATCAATCAGCCACGTCGCGAGGAGTTCACAGGATGAGATGTTTCCGGTTTCGGCTGAAGCCCGGAGCCGGGCCATGACAGCCTCATCCGGAGGGGCGAGTTTTGAATCATCAGAGAAAGCAAGCAGCGCGAGGAGGTAGCCGGCCTCGGAGTCTCCCAGCGCCGAGGCCGCAGCGAAGTGTTCCTGAATATCGACGACCGGGCTGCCCTTCCGCCAATGGATCAGCCCGAGAAGTCGCATTGCCTCCCGATTGCCTTGATTCGCCGCTGCATTAAGCCAGTCCATCAGTGACCCCGAATCGGAAAAATCGCGCAGCACTTGAATCTCAGGAACGAGAGCAAGCGCCCCGGGGTCCTCGCTCGAAAGAAGAAATTGCTCCAGTTCGTCGAGAGCCGCGGTCAGATGCACTTCATGACCGGATTCAAAATCAGAGTGAGGGAACTGCAGTTCTTCTTCCGGAGCCACTTTCGTGAGCGGCTGATGATTCCCCGTGAGCACAAACCCCAACCAGGAAGCTGCCACAGCAGCAACCAGAGCCAAAAACCAAAGCGATGACCACGGCCACCATCCCCGCCTCTTCGCACCACCGTCAGCCTCCTCCGTCACCAAAGACTCTTTGTCTTTTTCCGACTCTTTGTCTTTATCTTTATCTTTATCGGGCTCCGACTCCGACTCCGACTCCGACTCCGACTCCGACTCCGAAGCCACAGCGGAAATTTCTACCTCCTCCTTAACTGGCTCAACAACATCTTCCTCAGGCCCGGAATCCCTTTCGACAGCAAGCCCGGTTCCCGACTCCAAATCGATCTCCTCCTGATACAGCGTTGCTGAAAGGACATGACTCAAACTTTGATCGGCAGCTTTCTCCTTTTTCTCCGGAGGTTTTTCAGCCTCGATAAAAAGGGCCTCCAACTCATCAAACAAACTCGTTTCACACTTCTCCGGCTCCTCCCTGAGAAGCTTTCGATAGCGTTCAAACAATTCGACGACCCGGTCCTCGAGCCCCAGGCCGGAGCGCACCGGCAAACTCCACCGAAGGCGCTCACCGGTAAGCATAAAAAAGAGCACAGGCAGTCCCACTGATGAACGCCTCACCGCCTCAAACTGCTTTCCTGAATCACGCGCCAACCTGCGAACACCGGTCGGCAGATTGACCCCCCGCTTGAGTGTTTCAACCGTCTGGTGCAACCGGAGCTTCAGTCCAAAATCGTTCAAGATCCCGGAACCCTTTCTTTCAATCAAATTCGCAACCCCGCTCACAGAGGAGGTTCCCGTGACCAGAAAGACATTGTCGGGTGGCAGCCACCAAACAGGGCACGATCCGACATTTTTCTCCAGCCCCTCAATGGCATGAGATAATTTTTTCGCCAGCTCCCTCACCACGCTCAACTCAACCGGCCCGTGCCAGGCGATCAGAGAAGCGAGATCGACGCCGTCAATGCGCTCCTCACCGATCAAGGTAACCGGATCACGGTCCTCAAGATAGTTGAGCTGCAACTGATTCAACAATCCTCTCCCGGGACGACGCGTCGCGTTGTGATGCTGACTGAACCACCCTTCCCGCGGAATCGATCCCGGTCCCGGAACTAGCTGAATGTTAGCAATTCTCCCCCGAATCAACGAGGAAACGGCGTAATACTCATCGTGACGCCCGAACTCCTCCGGCAACTCGAACTCAGCCTTATTCGGATACGTTCCGGCAAGACCGGTTCGCATCAGTTCCCGGACCGGCATCCGTGGAAGCGGCGTCGCGTCCTCATCTTTCTCTTCGCATTCAGAGGCGAGCGCACCGAGAGCCGTTTTCAGTCGCCCGTACGCTCCGCCTTTATCATCCAGCGCATCGAGAACGGCCTCCTTTACCGGATCGTCCAGCTCATCGAAATTGCGAGGAAGAGAGTAACGGGAAAACGTTCTTACCGGAATCCCCGCAATCAGTGAGCAAAATATCTGAGCAAAATGCCATTCAACGGGATGCTCCTGAACTTGGGAACCCGCCTTCGTCCAACCGTAGAATTCGGAGATAACCGGTCGCACTTCTTTTCGCATGTCGACGATCACCTCGATATTCAGGGTCATGAGCCGCTCAAAGGAATAGGGAAGCGATTCTATTGACTCGAACAGCTCGAAGAACTGCGTGATCCATTTTCCCGCGATGCAAAAAGGCACCTTTCCCGCCCGTCCGAGATAGGCGGGGAGCGGCTCACCATCGAGCATTTCATCGGCGTAAAAAAGCTCTTCGCCATCGCGACCCCACGAAATCAATCGCGAGACCGAGTCACTTCGAATATCAGCCATTTCAGACAATTCCTTCTGAAAGGCCTCCAGTTTATCGCTGCGAACCGCAGCCTCCTCAAAAATATGAAGGCGGGTCAATCCCCAGCGCTCGCAGTCGAGAGTGAGAAGGATCTTTTCGTCAATCCCCTGCGCCGGCAATGTGACGACTTCACCGTTGCCGTCCCTGACGAATCGATATTGCGCAAACTCAGCGTGAGACGGTGCCTCCATATTCAGGACAAAATAAATTCAATTTGTGAACTTGGGTCAAACGGTAGATGTTTAGGCGGGGTTCGTCATTACAAAACCCTAAAATCCCGAGCAGAAATCATGCGAACCAGCACCATCAATCGTAAGACAGGCGAAACCGATATCGAGTTGACGCTCAACATCGACGGAACCGGTCGTTCAGAGATCGATACCGGAGTTCCCTTCTTCGATCATATGCTCACGCTTTTTTCGAAACACGGTCGCTTCGACCTCACCGTGAAAGCGGACGGCGACACTGAAATCGATTTTCACCACACCGTCGAGGACACCGGCATTGTCCTCGGAGCGGCCTTCGCAGAGGCCCTTGGAGAAAAGCGCGGCATCTTCCGCTACGGCTCAGGGGATTTTCCCATGGACGAAACCCTCGTTCGGGTCGCGCTCGACATCAGTGGGCGTCCTTTCATCCAGTACGACGGACCTGAGAGCGTCCCTCACATCGGTGATAAATTCAATTTCACGCTCGTGGAAGAGTTCCTGCGCGCTTTCGCCTTCAACTCTCTCATGAATCTGCACGTCGCGATCCTCTACGGACGCGATCCGCACCACATGGCTGAAGGGGTTTTCAAGGGCCTTGCACGCAGCATGGATGACGCCTGCCGTATTGATGATCGGATCGCTGATGTGATTCCGAGCACCAAGGACGTGCTTTAATTTTTCGACATACGGTTTACAGATCCTCATGGAGAATCGTGTTGGCGTTATCGACTATGGTGGAGGCAATCTCCAGAACGTGCTTAATGTGCTCAAATTTCTGGGACACACCGGCAAGCTCGTCGATACGCCGAAGGACCTCGAGTCGATCGATCGGCTCATCTTCCCCGGCGTAGGCAGCTTCGGCGACTGCGTTGAAGACCTCGACCGGAAAAACCTCCGCGATCCCATCGCGGACTGGGTAAAATCTGATCGTCCCTTTTTCGGCATCTGCCTCGGATATCAGGCCCTCTTCGAAGGTTCGGAAGAATCACCGGGAGTCAAAGGTCTCGGCGTTTTCGAGGGGCAGGTGAAGCGCTTTCGCCCTGATTCAGGACTCAAGGTCCCGCACATGGGATGGAATCAGGTAAAGCCGGTCGATCCTGAGGCGGCGATATGGAAGGATCTCCCCGATCCTCTCTACCTCTACTTTGTTCACTCCTTTTTCCCTTCGCCGGGCGATCAGTCTTTGATCAGTTCCACAACCGAATACGGTGAAGATTTTGCTTCGAGCATCGCACGCGGCAACACCTTTGCGGGTCAGTTTCACCCCGAGCGAAGCCAGGAATGCGGGCTCAAGTTAATTGAGAACTTCCTGACCGCGTAGGTCAACACCCATCGGAAAGATGGTTGGACCCGAACAAAGTTCAGCCGACTCCGGAGTCGGCATTTTTGGATCCGGTTTGAGACCGGAGCGAAATCAGCCTGCGACGCGCATCGGCATGATGACGTAGAGGAACGGCTCGTCGATCTTGAGAACGCCGGGGCTGCTCTCATCGATCAGATCGATGTAGACTTCGTCCTGATCGAGATTGCGGAGCGGAGCCATCACAAACTCCGGATTGAAGGCGACGACGATCTTGGGACCGTCATACTTCACATCGATGCTCTCTTCGGCCTCACCGATTTCCGGGGAATTGGCAGCAATCGACACCTGGTTATCGGCGAAAGTAAATTTAATCGAGTTGGTTTTCTCGTTTACGAGGAGAGCAACACGCTTAACGGCGCTGTGAAGCACTTCGCGCTCGACCGTGACACGGTATTTTGCTTCACCGGGAATGACCTGACGGAAATTCGGATAGTTCCCCTCAATCAACTTGGTAATGAGGTGACTTTCGTTCAGTTGAAACGATGCCTGATTATTGGTCAGCGACACCTTCATTTCGCCTGAATCTTTGAGAAGCCGCTGCAGCTCGTTGACCGCTTTCGTCGGGATAATGACCGCGGACTCGTTCCCTGCCGGAAACTCGAGATCCTGCTCGACCATAGCGAGACGACGTCCATCAGTGGCGACCAATGTCAGCATTCCCTCGCCGATGATGCAGTTTACGCCGTTAAGCACGTAACGGGTCTCGTCTGTGGAAATCGCATAAGCGGTCTTGCGAAGCGCGTCTTTCAGCAACTTCTGATCGATTGTAAATTCCTTGGCATCACCAAATTCGCCGATGACCGGGAACTCAGAATTCGGAAGACCCAGAATCTTGAAGAAACTCGGACCGCTTCGCACCGTGGCGGCATTGTCCTCGTTCACCTCAATCTTAATCTCACTGGTGGGCAGCTCACGAACAATGCTCGCAAGACGTCGGGCCGGCATCGTCGTCGCCCCCGTCACCGAAACGTCTGCGGGAACCCGCACCGTAATCGTCACATCCAGGTCAGTCGTGGAAAGCTGCAACCCCAACTCGTCCGCCTCGATAAGGACGTTGGATAAAATAGGCAGCGTGGTGCGTGAACTGACAACGTGCTGAACCTGGTTGAGCGCGTCCTGGAATACGTCTTTGTCGATCTGAAACTTCATTTCTATATACGCGGGAAACGGAATCTTGTACCCCGCCTCACTTTACGTCAATAGTAAGGTAAACGCTGCACTTACTTCCCTTTAGGAGAAAATTTTCGAAAACTGGTGAATTGATCGTTGTCGGGGACGACCGGATCGTTGCCTCGCGGGTTCTGAGTCCCCCCTCCTCTGACAAGACGGCGCTTGATCAATTCGACGGTGCTTTTGAAAGAAGCGGAGTCTTCACAACGCTTTTTCACCTTCTTCACCGCATAGATCACAGTGCCGTGATCCTTTGCAAAACAGGCAGCGACTTCGACGAGAGAAAGCTCAGTGAGCTGGCGGCAGAGAAACATCGCAACCTGCCGAGCCTCGGCGACCCGGGCGGTCCGTTTCTTCCCGTTGATCAAAGGCACACTGACATCATACTGCTCTGAGACAGCACGCTTAATCTCCTCAGCATCAAGCTGTCGACCTTCCTGGACGTCGCAAATATCAGCAATCACTTCGTGGACATCCGCTGTGGTCAGCTCCTCTTCATTCATCGTCGCTACCATGGCAACACGGATGAGAGCACCTTCGAGAACACGGACATTTCCTTTCACGCGCTCAACAATCGCATTGATGAGATCATCGCTGACCTTCATGTCCCAGTCGTCACGCTTCCTGCGGAGAATCGCAGCGCGCGTCTCAAGGCCGGGGCGATGGATCTCAGCACTCAACCCTGACTGAAAACGGGATACCAGTCGATCTTCGAGCGCATTGATCTCAGACGCGGGGCAATCACTGGCGAGAACCACCTGCTTTCGCTGGTCATTCAATCGATTGAAGGTGTGAAAAAATTCTCTCTGCAGGCCCTCTTTTCTGCCCAGAAACTGAACATCATCGATGATTAAGAGGTCGGCTTCGCGATAACGCTTCCGAAATGCGGCGAGCGAGTTGTTCTGAATCGCATCAATGTAGTCGTTCGCAAACTGCTCCGCGGTCACCGAAATGATCTTCGACTTGGGGCGCTGTCGAAGCGACTCCCATCCGATAGCGTTGAGCAGGTGTGTTTTCCCGAGACCACAGGCAGAGTTAAAATAAAGCGGCTGATAAGTCCGTCCCGGATCATCAGCGACCGCTTTCGCCGCGGCCAATGCCAAATCGCAGTTTTCGCCCGCTACGAAATTATCGAACCGGAAGTTTTCAACCAATCCCGCAGAGAGGCCGCGCTCGAGCAATTTGGACTTGCTGATTGTCTGGGAAAGGACTTTCCCCTTTCCGGAAACTTCCTCGATCGCCACTTCAGGCTCTGGTTCAAGCGCATCCTCGGCAGGAGCGACCACGGAGACGCGAAATTTGTCACATTTCGACAGATATTTCTGAAATGTTGATATTACAGAATCTCTAAAATTCTCTTCCACCCAGATGGCATACATCGAGCCGGGTGCAGACAACACGACCCCATTCAGATCCACGGAGTCCAGGAGGAACCCCGTAAACCAGCGATCAAAAAGTGGATCGCCGAGATCGGTTCTGAGGTCATCTGAAACTAGTTTCCAAAGAGTGTTAAGTTGTTGTCTTTCTAAAGGTTCTTCTACATTGAGAGGGTAGATATTGTGCATTCTCGGGAAAACGGTGTCGGGTTCGGGCTGGCGGTTGTGAGTGGAACGTATTTACACACAAGAGCACAAAAGCGGATCATCAAATTGTTAACCCGCTCATTATAAGCGTGTTACAAATCTAACTCGAACACATTTCCGTATATGCAATATTCGGAAAGAGTGGACGGACCCGCCCGTTTTTCACTTTTCCCCGACGATACATCTCGAATAAGGTAATAACCTCAATCTCAGGGAATAAAGCGGACGGGGCGGAAGCGGTGTGCGAAGCGTGTAACGAGACCGTTACATTTCAGACAGAAAAGGACAACCCAAAAAAACAACGAAATGCGGGTTTTTCAAAATTATGACCTTTGATTTCAAGGAAGAATCCAGCTGAGTAGAACAAACTCTATTTTTCAGAAAACAATTCAATGTTTTTTAATATTTTACTCTTCCGAAGTGCCTGATTTTCCAAAGAGGAGTCCGGAAACCACTCCGAGGACGAAGGTAACGATGGTGGTAACCGGCCACATCCAGGCGGAAGCAATCGTCGATTTCACGCTCAAAGCGGCACCGCTTAAGGGATCTCCGATCAATTCGTAGGTGGGCAGGGACGCGAGAAATTGCGCCAGATCATTCGTCATAAAAAGCACCCAGACGTCGGTTCGGACGAAAACGACGAGGAGAAACGAAATGACCGCTCCGAGAACTAGACCGGGAACACTTCCCTTCCCTTTCCCGAGGAGAGCGACGAGAAACATGCCCAGAAGCGGCCCCACCGTGTAGGAGGTCATACCGAAGGCCAGAGGGAGAATATTGATGTCGGTCTTATCCTTCACCGCCACGAGGATAAAGGTAAAGCCGGTGAGAAGTATCCCCCAGACGAGAACCAAAAGCCTCGACAGCTTCACCATACTGATGTGCTCGCTGTCGGTAAGATCCTGATCGGTTTTCTTGAACAGCGAAAGGGTTGTCTGGCTGAGAGCGGCCAGAATTGAGTCGAGACTGGAAATGGCAGCGGCAAAAATGCCGGCGAGAATCAAGCCGCGAAGAGCCACGGGAAGCTCTGTGACAATCCAGACCGGAAAAACCATGTCGCCTTCGCCCGGTTGCCCGCCTTCCCATTTCATCGCGTCCATGATCATCGGATCGGTGGGCGGATTGAGCTGGTAGAAGGTGAAAAGCGCGGCCCCCACAAAAAGCATGAGGACGGTCACGAGTTGACCGAACGAGCTCCAGATGATCGCCTTCCTCGCATGGGAGGGATTCTGACAACAGAACATTCGCTGCGCATTCAATTGATCCACCCCGAAAGCATTGAGGTTCAAAAACGGCACCGCAATCAACGCGACCCAGAAAGTAAACTCGACATCCGGATCGAGACTGAAATTCCAAACCTGGAGCTTATCGACAACCGATCCATCAAATTGCTGAACTGAGCTCGCCGTCGCAATAAGTGTATCCCATCCCCCGGGGAAACTGACAACCATCCAAATCAGGGCGGTGAGCCCCCCGACGACAAAGAGGCCGAACTGCATCACATCCGTCCAGATCACGGTTCTCATTCCACCCATCAATGTCCAGCCGATCGCGACGACACCGATCAGAATGATGCACCACTCGAAGGGAAGCGGTGTCACAATCTTAAGTGGCAGGGCAGCCACCAGCACCCTGACGCTCTGCGCGAGAATACTGCCTACGGTAAACAATACGGTAGCGAGCCGCTTCACCCCGTTACCGAGCCGATTCCCCATGTAGTCATAGGGGCTGTAGATGTCCTTTTCATAAAAGACCTTCACGAAGAAGATCCCGACAATGATACGGGCAATGATCGAACCGATCGCCCATTGCAGATACGTGAAATCCCCCTGAAGGGCCATGACCGCGCCGGGAACACCAATGAAAGTTACCCCGCTGATCTCTGTTGCGATAATCGATCCACTCACCGCCGGCCACGGAAGGGATCGCCCTCCGAGGAAGAAATCCTTAATGCTCGCCTGTTTTCCACGCATCCGATGCCCCACCAGCGTCGTGAGAAGCAAATAGCCGAAAACGACCATCCAGTCGATGGGAGTGAAAAACTGATGCAAACCTGTCATGATGAAAGAAGTAGAGGGAGCGGATCAAATACCGACCTCGCCTACCATGAAACCGCCGTGCCACTCGCAAAAGGAAAATCTTTCCTGAAATCGCAAACAATCGGATTAAACGGCGACCTTAAGAAAACGGGTCGAGATCATACCCGTAACGATCATCGCCTTTACACCGTTCCGCGACAATCTTCACCAGCTCGGGCTTACCTTTGAAATAGTCCTGCCAGGGGCGACGCTTGGTCTCGTTTATTTTCATTTCCGGAAGGCGGAGATCCTCAGGGAGCCCGCAAATCCGAATCATCGCGGCAAGGACCTGCTCCAGCCCTTCCTCAAAATGAAAGATGTGCTTCACGATGGGGCCTTCCCCGACGGCATCATTGAGAAAATACCCCTGGGGACCCAGCTCACGATTGAACGGTCTCGGGACGACCCATTCGTGGATAAAGGTTTCAAAGCTCGTCTCCCATGGCAACCAGGTGACAGGAGCATCAACGGGGGAAAGCTTTTGCCTGCGATATTCATACGATGAGACAAAGCGATCAAACGGGTTCCTCACAATCGCAAACGTCTCCAATTCCCCGTATGCCTCCTTGCCGAGAATCGAAGCCATCTGGAATGCAGGCCCGTGATTTTCGATCAGTTCAGGATCAGTCTCAAAAGGCCGCAGGGTCTCTTCAAAGCTCGTGCCCCCATTTTTATTAATATGAATAAAGGCAAGTTGGTAATCTAAACAAATCATCTTAAAAACTGTTTTGCCGAGTTTTCGGCTATTTCCTGAATCGCCTGTCCATAGGCGTGGGCATGCCTAGTTCTGCGATGTGCATGCACCGAGACCACCCCGGATGGCGGAATTTCACAACGCCACTGCCCCCAGTTATGGGCGGTCCCGAACACGGTATGACGAAAGCGCTGAGAGAGATACCCCATACAATACTGCTCATAAAACCCACCCACTGATTCCATGTACAGTTCCATCCAGGTTTCAGCAATCTCAATCCGCGTCGCGAGAACGTAGCCGGCATTATGCCAACCATCGCGTTCAGCAATCGGAACATACTTTTGGCTGCCGGGGCGAATCGGAACTTTCAACTCCGGATTGGGCCAGTAAAAGGGACTCATCACCAAATCAACTCCGGAGAAAGTATCCTTCACCGCTGCAGTGAAGGTAATATCGCAATCCACTAACAAGGTCGGAACCGATTTCTCTTCAAGAACCCTGCGCAGTGCCTCCAGCTTCCACCAGATCGGACCGGGCTTCCAGTAACTCGATTGATTCACCCCGTTGAAACGTTTTTCGACCTCACGAATCGATTCCTCTGTAATCACCGGCCTGAGCTGAACGCATTCAGAGGACGGAATCATTTGCGCGATCACTTCCATCGCCGTGGCCTCCGCCGCCCTGTCACAATAAAGAACGAACTCTGTATCAGGGTGATGCCCGACAACGCCGGGGATCAAACGCCACAGGTCATCTGCATAGCCCGCATCACAGACCGCGACAATACGCTCGACGCCGAATGCCCCCTCCTCAGACGGCTCCATCCGTTCCCCGCTGATGAGCCCCGTCGCCAGTTCCCTTACAATACGCTTTTGAAGAAAATTCGAAAAATCGAACGGCTCTCCATCGAACAACTGCAGCATCTCCGCCATCGCAGCAGCCCTTCTCCCGTCCCTGTTGGGAACTTTCGAAAAAGAGATAAACTTGGGTATCTCCTCATAACGGCGGAAATCATAGTCAATCGGGACCCCGGGGTCGAAGGCAGCCAAAAATCCCGGCTTGTGATTAAAGGGAATCACCCCCTGCGCGCGGTTAAGATCGCGCACCCGGGTGAGCGATCCATCCAGCTCGACGTCCTCCCCGATCACGGTGAGCTCGGCACTGGGAGCGTTGAGGTTCCCGGGCTGATGAATAGAGGTTCGATAAATCGAGTGAGCCTTATTCACCAGAATATTTTCCGAAGCAATCGCGACGGGCCTTCCCTCCGGTCTCGCTCGAATTGCGTCCCCTTCCGATGCAAACACGACGCTCTCGATATTGCAACGACGGGCGCTGGCCTCGCAGAGGCTCAACTTATTCGGATCATTACCGAAGAAATGTATAATCATGCCGACCGTTCACGGAGCCTTGGGCTCGAGAGGCCCCCGTCCTGAATCGTCTCGACTACACGGGAAATAGGCACAATCCCCCACTTTCGCACCACTGACAAAGAGGCGGGAATCTCCGGGCTCACACCCTTCATCGCAACGAAGATGAATAGGTTCCCACTCGGTCTCCTCATTCAGAAACGCTACAAAGTAATTGGAGTCCGGTTTTTCATTGATCGGATTACAGGAAACCCCTTCCACACACTCTGCGGGAAGCGCAGCATCTCCGGCGCATTCACTTTCTGTTCCACTCACATTCTGATCTTTCGACATAACTCCTCTCAATAATTTCTGCAGTACTTGAATAGTTACTTTCGCGAGAGAGATTAGTTACTCAGCACAGCCACGACAATACAAAACCGAGGCAACCGCGATTCCTTTTCTATCCACCCTCACCTGAACAGGAACGCATACTTCACCGTCTCCAACTCAGATGGAGAAGATTGAGATGCCACTTCAGCTCAGGACACAAAAAAATACGATCCCGCGAAGGGATCGTATTTAAAAGTTTTCGACGCAGAAGCTATCGAAGCGCTTCCTAGAGGCGGCGACGGCGGCGCTTGATATGAAGCTGTGCCATCGATTTTTGAATCAAAATCTGAACCGCTTCGATATCCTCGGGGGCAGTCTCAGCGAGCGCTTTCTGAGCGCTCTTGAGAGCCTCCTCGACAGCATTCTCGTCAATATGCGCCTCTTCCATCGCCATGTCAGTGAGCACTGAGACACGGTCATTGGAAATCTCAACGATACCGGTTCCGATCGCCAGAGAGGTTTCCTCGCCATTCTTGAGGTAGCGAAGCTCTCCGGGCCTGAGAGTGGTGATAAGAGGAGCGTGGGATTTTAAAATCCCCATCTCTCCCCCTTCTCCCGGCACGACGACACTGTCGATCTCGTCCGAAAACGCTTTCTTCTCTGGAGTGACAATATCAAGTCTCATGAAAAAATCCGGGAGTGCTTACAGAAATCGCTTACTTCTCGACGGAGTCGATGTTGGCCTTCATGTAGAAGTTGTTCTCCGCCACAGCATCATGCTTTCCTTCAAGGATCTCTTTAAAGCCTTGAACAGTGTCTGCAACAGAAACGTAAACTCCTTTAATACCTGTGAAAACCTCAGCGACGCTGAAAGGCTGGCTCAGGAACTTCTGAATCTTACGGGCACGGAAAACGGCCAGCTTATCATCAGGGTTGAGCTCATCCATTCCGAGAATAGCGATGATGTCCTGCAAATCTTTGTAACGCTGAAGCACGTTCTGAACGCCACGAGCCACTTCGTAGTGCTCTTTTCCGACGATATCAGGGCTGAGCGCAGCCGAAGTTGATGCGAGAGGATCAACCGCAGGGTAAATACCAAGCTCAGCAAGTGAACGCTCGAGAACCACTGTCGAGTCAAGGTGAGCAAAGGTGTTGGCCGGAGCCGGGTCAGTCAAGTCATCCGCAGGAACGTAAACGGCCTGGAAAGAAGTAATTGATCCTTTGTTGGTGGAAGTGATTCGCTCCTGCAACTGAGCCATCTCAGATGCGAGAGTCGGCTGGTAACCAACCGCAGAAGGTGTCCGTCCGAGAAGCGCCGAAACCTCGGAACCTGCCTGTGAGAAACGGAAAACGTTGTCAACGAAGAGAAGAACGTCCTGATTTTTCTCGTCACGGAAATACTCAGCCATCGCAAGCGCGGAAAGAGCGACACGAAGACGGGCACCCGGAGGCTCGTTCATCTGACCGTAAACAAGAGCAACCTTGGACTTGGAAAGATCGTCCTGATTGATAACACCGGCATCGCTCATCTCCCAGTAGAGATCGTTACCCTCACGAGTACGCTCACCAACACCTGCAAAGATCGAGTAACCACCGTGCTCTTTTGCGATGTTGTTGATCAACTCCATGATCACAACGGTCTTACCAACACCGGCACCACCGAACGCACCCACTTTACCACCCTTTGTGAAGGGGCAAATAAGGTCGATCACTTTGATACCTGTTTCAAGAATCTCGGTAGAAGTCGCCTGATCAACAAGAGAAGGAGCAGGACGGTGAATGGGATAACGTTTCGTCGCGTTAACCGGCCCACGCTCATCGACAGCGTCTCCAGTCACGTTGAAGATACGTCCGAGAACGCCTTCACCTACCGGCACTGAAATTGGCGCACCGGTATCGGCGATAGCAAGACCACGCTTGAGACCCTCCGTACTGGACATCGCCACTGCGCGAACCCAGCCGTCTCCAAGGTGCTGCTGCACCTCAAGAGTTAGTTTGGTATTCTCACCATTGACGTCATAATTGACTTCCAGCGCGTTATAAATTTCCGGCAACTTTTCTGCATTTGAAAAGTCGGCGTCAATAACCGGGCCGATGACCTGAACGATTGTTCCTTGATTACTCATCTGATTCTAGCTCCTGCTCGTTGAGGGATTTCGTTATCTTTCGTTAAATTGATTTTATACGTTTTTCAAAAATACAGATACTCTGTTACTCGAGGGCACGCATCGCCGTTGTAATTTCGAGAAGCTCGGCAGTAATAGCAGCCTGGCGCTGCTTATTGTAGACGAGTGTAAGATCTTTGATCATATCCTCTGCGTTATCGGTCGCAGCTTTCATTGCCACCATCCTCGCACTGTGTTCAGAAGCACGTGATTCCAAGACCATCTGATACAGCTGGTAGTTCACATACTGAGGAACGATTGATTCGAGAACCCCGTTGGCATTCGGCTCAAAAATGTAGCCGCCATACTCGGGACCGGGGTTTACATCGACCGCTTCAGGATCACGCCCGACGCCGACAAAACTACTGTCACGACCGAGATCAATCGGACGAATCGGAAGCAGGGTCTCGAGCATAGGCTCCTGAGACATCGTGTTGATGAAATTCGTGAAGCCGATTTTAACACGATCAAAATCCCCGCTGAGAAACTTCTCGATGAGGAACTCGGAAACCTGTTTCGTCTCTGCAAAAGCAACCGGATCAACCACCGTAAAATCGGCGAGCAAATCCCGCTTCGTCCGCGCCAGATACTGACGACCTTTCGAACCGATGGTTACATACGTTGTCTTCCCTTCCTCACGCTCTGAGATGAGACGGAGCAGGTTCGTATTCAACGCACCGCAAAGACCCTTGTCGGTTGTGACAAGCACGACCAGCTCGCGATCGCCTTCACGCTCCTTGAGAAGAGGATGATCCTCCTCAGAGGTCTGCTCCTTAAGATTAACGAGAACCTTATTCAGAAGATCGGCATAAGGACGTCCAGACATCGCCTGATCCTGCGCCTTCTTCATCTTAGAAGCCGCCACCAACTGCATTGCCTTGGTGATCTGGGCGGTGTTTTTAACCGACTTAATACGTCGGCGGATGTCGCGAAGGTTTGCCATGACTAATAAAGGATCAGGTCAATTCAGAAACAATTAAGCCTTGTAGGAGCTCTTAAAATCTTCGATCGCCTGCTTGAGTTCTTCAGTAAGCTCAGGGCTCAGGGCCTTTTCGTTACGAATCTTATCAAGGAGGGAATCTTTACGTGTTGTGAGGAACTCTTCGAGTTTGTCCTGACAATCCTGAATTTTATTCACAGGGACGCTGTCGAAGTGACCGTTCTGCATCGCCCAGAGGAGACATACCTGAACCTCAACCGCGATAGGTGAATACTGAGTCTGCTTGAACAGCTCAACAATACGCTCACCACGCTGAATCTGCGCCTTGGTCTTGTCATCCAGATCGGAACCGAACTGAGCGAATGCCTGAAGTTCGCGGAACTGAGCCAAATCGAGCTTCGTGGTTCCAGCCACCTTCTTAATCGCCTTGGTCTGCGCTGCAGATCCCACACGGGAAACAGAGAGACCAACCGAAATCGCGGGGCGAATCCCCTGATAGAAGAGGTCAGTCTCAAGGTAAATCTGACCATCCGTAATCGAAATCACGTTTGTCGGAATGTAGGCGGACACGTCACCGGCCTGAGTTTCAATGATCGGAAGCGCCGTGAGCGATCCTCCGCCATTTGCCTCGCTGAGACGCGCGGAACGCTCGAGGAGACGGCTGTGAAGATAGAAAACATCACCGGGATAAGCTTCACGACCGGATGGACGACGAAGAATCAGGGAAACCTGACGGTAGGCGACAGCGTGCTTGGAAAGGTCATCAAAAACGATGAGGGCGTCCATGCCGTTATCCATGAAATACTCTCCCATCGCAGCACCTGCATAAGGAGCAAGATACTGGTTGGTTGCGGAATCAGACGCAGAAGCGTTGACGACGATCGTGTATTCCATCGCGCCTGAAGCCTCGAGGGTCGCAATCGTTCTGGCCACGTTTGCCTGCTTCTGACCGACAGCCACGTAAATACAATAGAGTGGCTTGTGATCCTTCAACTTCCCTTCTTCAGCCGCTTTATTCTGCTGAGCCTGGGAAATAATAGTATCAACGGCAACGGTAGTCTTACCGGTGGAGCGGTCACCAATGATCAACTCACGCTGACCACGACCAACTGGAATCATCGCATCGATCGCCATGATACCGGTCTGAACGGGAACACTCACCGACTGGCGGGGAATAATACCGGGAGCAATCTTCTCAACCGGATATCGCTCCGTTGCGTCGATCTCACCTTTTCCGTCAATTGCCTGACCGAGTGTGTTAACAACGCGACCGAGAAGACCCTTACCAACAGGAACAGACAAAAGCTGACCGGTTGACTTCACTTCATCGCCCTCTTTAACGTGGAGTCCGTCACCGAGAAGAACGCATCCGACCTCAGTTTCCTCCAGGTTAAGAGCGAGACCGAACAACCCGCCGGGAAATTCGATCATCTCGTTCAGCATTACGTCGCTAAGCCCTTCAACTTTGGCGACACCGTCACCAATTTCGCGAACGATACCTACGTTCGATTTAGACACGGATGTCTTAAGGGCGGCGATTTCAGATTCCAGTTCCTGGAGAATGTTACTCATGACGTTTCGTCAGTTACAGTGGGTTTCTCAATTAAAATTTCTCAGCAAGTCGCTCAAGGCGGTTCTTAACACTTCCATCCCATACGTCACTTCCCACGCGGATTTTCATCCCGCCGAGAAGCTCCGGATTCAAAGCGAATTCAGCCTCAACCTGATCGCCATATTTTTTCTTCAAATCTGCTACTACGCTTTCCTTTACAGAAGGCTCAAGCTCAACAGCGCTTTCAACCAGCGCCTTGTATCGTTCCGTCTCGAGACGAACGAGACGCCAGAAAGCTTTGAGCAAAGCAAGATATCCACGCGGCTTCTTTTCAGCGATCTTGCGCACCACAGTGGCGACCACAGAAGTATCAAGCTTTCCGTCAACAAGCGAAGCTTCAAACAGCTTCTTGGCAGTCCTTGCTACTTCTTTTCCTGATCTCATAGTAATTACGCTGTGTCGCAGTTCGAATCAGAATTACAATGCCACCTGTCCGGCAGTCTCTTCGTTGATGCGCTTCTGATCACCATCATCCAGCACCTTACCGGTTACCTTGGATGTTGCATCGATAACAAGACGACCAAAGTCTCTTTTCAGCTCATTCATAGAGCTTTCGTGCTCAAGACGGGAAGCTTCACGGGCCTTCTCGATAATCTGCTGTGCCTCATTGACAGCCTCCTGAGTCTTCTGACCGCGAACCGCTTCAGCACTTTCACGAGCCTCGGTGATCAGTCGCTCAGCGTCACGGTTGGCATCGTCGAGCATTCCCTGAATCCGCTCCTCAGCGCGAGCCACTTCAGCGTCGATCTTTTTGATATTCGCCTCACCCTCTTCGATCCGTGAACGGCGTGCATTCAGCATCGCAAGAACAGGCCCGAAAGCATATTTGGAAAGCACAAAGTATACGATCAGAACAATGATCACCTGCGCAATAAACTTAGGCCAAGCAAACCCGAATTGTTCAATAATACCTTCCATGAGAGAAAACCGTTAGTTGAGAAAAATTTGTGCGTTCAGCAAAAAAGTAAAAAAAGGAGAGACAGCCCGCAGCGGCGAACCGCCGCAGACCGCCAAAACCTGATTCAAGGCTAGCCTTGAAGAGCCATGATAAGCGCGTAAATCGCGATCGCCTCGGCGAGCGCCATTCCGATAATGGCGATTGTAAGGATGTTACCGAAAGCAGATGGGTTACGTCCCACTGCCTGCGCTGCAGCCATACCAATCAAACCAATTGCAATACCGGAACCTGCACCTGCAACCGCAAGAGCAAAGTTACCGTTGAATCCTGCAGCAGCAGCTTCAGCAGCTGGAGCTGCAGCAGCAGCGAGTGTTGTAATAGTATCAATCATGATAGTTTGTTTTTACTTTTTCTTCGTCACCGCCCACTCTTTTATGCGTATGGTCACCGTGACAAAAGGATTTAAATTCTTATTTAATGCTCCCCCTCCTCTTCATGGGACGTTGAAAGCTTGATATACACCCCGCAAAGAAGGGTGAAAACGGTGGCCTGGAGCGCTCCGACGAGAATCTCCATAAAATAGAACGGGATCGGAAGAGCAACCGAAGTTAAGAACCCGAGAATCCCTTTTGCCCCGAGGACCTGCTCACCGAGGCCACCCATGACGACGAGAAGGGTCTCACCGGCGAAAATATTACCGAGCAATCGCAAGGCCAGCGAAGCAGGGCGGAAGAAGATCGAAATCACCTCAATAATACCGACAAAGAAAAAGATCGGCATGAGAGCATACTTCATCATTCCCTGAAGACCGCCCTTGGGGCCGAAAATGTGAACCAGCGAACCCCAGACACCCAGCTCTGAAACTGAGAGATACACCCAGACGACCATGAACACGACTGCAAGCGCCAGAGTCATATTCAAATCAGCAGTCGCAGGTCGAAGCAACGGGGCATGAACACTGTCGAGACTCAAAAATCCGCCATTCCCTTCACCCCAGCCAACCGTCCCGACACCGGGAAGAAGACCGAACCAGTTAGCCGAGAGGATAAAGATAAAAATTGTCGCAAGAAGTGGAAAAGCTTTCGGGGCGACGTGCTTACCGACAATACCCTCAACCTGACCGTAAAGGAACTCGATGAGAAACTCGACGAAGTTCTGCTTTCCGCCCGGAATCAGCTCCATCTTCTTTGTCGCCATGCGAGTAAAAAGAAGAACACCAACCGTCACGATAATCGCGACAAGAATCGAGTTCGTGAACCATCCAAGATGCGGGATCTCGGGCGCATTAATCCCACCGGCTGCGAGAACCGGAGAGAAAGCAAAGTCAAATAATGTAGATGTGGGGATTTCCATATCACGGATCAAAGGCAGCCCGCTTTTTTGTTGATCCGGAGACCAGCGAGCCCTTCCGTCAGAGCGCACCGTAATCAAAGCAAATGGAGTCGCAAGAGTAATTTGTGAAAAATTTCACAAAGTCTGTATCTAGTTTGTCACAAAGGGATAATACGGGGCTAAAAAACGGGTTTTCGGGCTGAATCCCGGCTCATTGACCATTCAAGAGCGGCCCGAACATATCGAGGAGCTTTTTGCCCTGTTTGATCAGCTCATCGGAATCCTCTCCCGAACCGAGAATCTTCTTCGCTCCTTCGACCACACCGGGAGGAAGACCACCGAGAACTGCCTCGCCCGCCGCATTGATCAATCGCCCGCTCAAATCCTCGGTCGGCTCCTGAATCGTCCCGCCCAGCGTAAGCGGCGTCCAGAGAAACCCGTCACGGTCCTCCGTGAAGACCAGTTGCTCAGCACCGGGAATCCAACGCATCGTTCCCGGGGTCACTCCGACCTGCAGCGCGCCCTGAATGAGATTGCCTCGAATATCCACGGCACCCTCGACACGAGTCAGCCCGTCAGCCTGCAAGACAATATTTCTGACTTCAATCACCTCATTCGTCCGCTTCACATCAGCCGTGGCCTGACTCAGGACAAGACGGTTGAATTGCTTCGTCTGCGTGTAGTCCGCCACCTTTTTCAGTGCCGGAACCGACTCGACGATGCCATCCGAGACATTCAAAGTCCCCTCGTAGACCAGATTACCGGGAACACCGGTGATCTTAACGGGACCACTGATCGTTCCGGAGAGCCTGTCCCTCCACTCACCTTTAACCAACTCGTCGATATCAATCCCCGAGATATCGAGATCGAAGTCAAAAAGACCACCTTTCTCGAAACTGATTTCCCCCGCCCCGCTGACGTGTCCGTTTTTGTAGATTCCAATCTCGCAGTTATCGACGAAAACTTCTTTTTCCTTCCAGCGAAGCTTCAGGTCCTTCATCGACATTTCAGGCTGATCCTTCAGGGTCATCTTACCGCCGCTCCCGGCAACCTCCCAAAGCCCCGTTGTAAAATCGGGCTCAATGGTCGTTTTCATGCCGCGAATCGAGAACACCTCGGCGTTCTCACTGTTCTTCACGAGCACCGTTCCCGACGAAATCCCGATCTCATCAACCTCAACCCGCTCGGGCATGTATTTCTTCAGCGCATCCGGCACTGCTGGCCCGCCCCCCGGATCCTCCAACACCGCCACGTCCGGTTGCTCCAACCGCTCTTTTGAAAATTCGACCTCAAGGCGATTCATCGTCAAACCGGGAATTCGGATCGCTTTGTCGGCGATTCCGGCGGTTGAGGCCCGGAGGCCATCAATGTGAAGCTTCGCAAATCCGGCATCTTCATAACCTGTCGCGGTAAACTCATTGGAATAAACTTCTTTCCCCTGCCACCGGAGCTCCGCGATTTCGACCTTTGAATGCAGCGCCTGCCCTGCCTTCCGCGTCAGCCATTCCTGAAAACCCTCACCGTGCAGCCACGAAGTAATCGCCGACTTCGCAACAAGGAGACCGATCACAAGCGCAACAATAAGGACACCCCCGAGCGTGAGAACGACAATAAGAGGATTGATCTTCGACTTCGGTTTCTTTCCTGTTCGCTTTCGGGACGCCATGCGTGAAATCTCCCGCAAAGCACGCCATCGGGCAATGCTTTTTATAGAGCCGGAAAACACCTCCGGTCCGGAAGCGTTCCGGCGCCGACATAAGCGCAACTCCAGAGCGCGGGCAATCCCCTTCTCTTTCAATGCTTCGCCACCAACGAGCAGATCGGCATCGCAAAGGCCCTCGCCCGTGAGTACCCCACCGGATTGAAGACGATCCCGTCAGTCGAGTAACCCGCCAATTCCGCAAACAGGTCGCGCCCCTTCCGCGTCAAAACGTAAGGAACCTGCGCTTCTTTCTGAATATTCGGAAGCATTTGATCGAGCCAAACCTGAAAGCAATCCTCCGCCGTGAAAATCGGAATCAACTTTCGCCCCTGATCATCGGGCGCCATGATGAGTTGCATCGCCCCGTCCCCTCCGGATCGAAACAGCATTTGATACTGATCATAATTTTTCAAGATCCCGAAAAGCCTGTCCGCCTTCGCAGGATCGTGGAGTGCTTTTTCGAGCGCGATCGAAGCGGCCATCTTTTTCATATCGGCCAATTGATGGCTCCGGTAGTGAAACACGTCGGCTGAATCCGGGTTGATAGTGAGGAAGTCCAGATCAGCTGCCAGCTGAGGCACCACATTGCAGCCGGAAAACGGACCGACCGTCAACGCCCCGCCTTCCCAATTTCTCTCCCAGATTTCGAAGTGCCCGCTGTCTTCAAAAAGGTGGAATGCCTTTTCTTTCTCGTTCCCGAAGTAGGCATCCATCGGAGCGTGGCCCGGACGCCCCGGAATCACAAAATCATCGTATTCGAGAACGCACCGCATCAAACCGGTTCCGTTGATCTCTCCATTGTTAAATTGACGATAAGCTTCTGACGGTTTCATACCAGCCCGACCCTGCACCAGCGACGCCGGCAATTCCAATTTACAATTCCAGTCAAATCGAACAGAGACAGTCGGAAGCGGCACCTCCCTTCAATCCCCTGACAACCTGCGATGACGGCCCCCTTTAGAGTTGCAAGCGTCATGATGAACTCTTAGAACTATCAGCGTGCTTGAGTTAGACGATATTTATTTCACGATCCAGAAGGGCAGGGAAGACATTCACCTTCTGGAGCAAGTTAATCTCCGTGTTCCCACGGGGCATTTCATGGCGATTGTGGGACCTTCAGGCTGCGGGAAATCCACGCTTCTGAAACTCATTGCAGGCATCAATCAGGAGAGCGCAGGAAGCATTTTCTGGAACGGACGGAATCTCTCCGAGGAAGGCGATCTGGAACATTCCGAGATCGGCTACGTCCCACAGTTCAGCATTGCCTACGACGGTCTCACCGTGGAGGAAAACGTCGAGAACGCGGTGAAGCTCCGCGTCAAGACAGAGAACCGCGACGAACTCTACGATCTCACGGATAAGGTCCTCGAATCCGCCGGGCTCGAAGCGATTCGGGATCGCCCTGTTAAAGTGCTTTCAGGCGGACAGAAGCGACGCCTTTCCCTCGCTCTCGAACTGGTCACTGATCCCGTGCTCCTCCTCTGTGATGAGGTTACAAGCGGACTCGATCCCAAGAGCGAACAGGAAATCGTCGAACTGATGCACGAGCTGAGCCGCAACGAGCACCGCATCGTCGTCAACGTGACCCACAGTCTCGCGAACCTCGACCTCTACGATTCCGTTCTCGTCCTCGACACCGGCCGTGTCGTCTATCACGGCCCTCCCCGCGCGATCGAACACTATTTCAGCGTAGCCAAAGCCGAGGATGTTTATCCTCAACTCGCGAAAAGAAAGCCCGAAGAATGGGCCGGCAGCTGGGACAAACATCGCGACTCCTACTACGAAGGCTTCCCCGCCAAGCCGAGCGGAGATCCCGACGTTTCCGTCTCCGCGGAAACACCCGGAGCCGCAGTGCAATTCTTCGCCTTGTTCTTCAGACGCTGGAAAATTTTCTTTCGCGACCGCGGCCAGCTCGGCCTCCAGATTGCGATCCTGATCCTCTTCCCCATCCTCGTCGTCATCTTCGCGCCCGACGGTGTCGAACAGGTGAAACGTTTGTCGGAATCCCTCCCCGGCAACCTTGCTGAATACGAACAGGAACGCGACGCAGTCACCTTTAACCTGAATCTCGGCGGCATTGTTTCCGGCCTTGTCATGTTTCAGGTCATTCTCCTCACCCTGATGGGCTCCAACAACTCCGCGCGGGAAATCGCAGGTGAACGGGAGATTTTTGAAAAAGAAAAACTCGGCGGGGTCCGCCCTTCCGCCTACCTCGCCAGCAAGGTGGCGTTTCTGGCAGTGTTAGTAACGATTCAATCGGTCTGGATGGCGATTTTTGTCGAAAGCATCTGCGACCTCCCCTCTGACAACCAGTTCGCGCACACGATCTTTCTGCTTCTCGTGAACGGCGCCATGACAGCGATCTGTCTCGGGATCTCCGCCCTTGCCCGGACAGCGGATCAGGCCTCGCTCCTCAGTATCTACCTCGTCGGATTCCAGCTCCCCCTCTCGGGTGCCGTCCTCGCTTTGCCTCATCTCGCCGGCTGGCTCACCCGCCCCTTCATCTCCGCTTACTGGAGCTGGGCCGGGATCATGGACGTGATGCAAAAGGACTACCTCCGCTACATTAAAGAGGTAACCGACACCTGGCTCGCGCCGATGTGGCTCAGCCTCATCGTCCTGCTTCTGCACATTCTCGTCGGACTTTTTATCGCCTATGTCGGCGTGAAGAAACCGAAGTGGGAAAACTAGAATCTCCCACGACCTACCTCATGACAGCGGATCAGGAGATCATCGAGTATCTGAGTGGATACGTGTCTGAAAATAAGAAGGAGAAGATTGCGCGTATCCTCGAAGATCGCACGCGCCACATCAGTCTTTTACTCGAGGATATTTACCAACCTCACAACGCCAGTGCCTGCCTCCGCAGCGCCGAATGTCTCGGAATTCAGGACATCCACATCATTGAAACGGACAACGAGTATAAACCAAACAATGAGGTTTCGCTCGGCAGCTCCAAGTGGCTCACCCTGCACCGGTATCACAAGACCGCGTCCTGTCTCGACACCTTGAAATCACGCGGCTATCACCTCGTTGCAACGAGCCCGGAGGAAGATGGCTACGATCTAAAAAACCTGCCACTCGACCGCCCCGTTGCCCTGCTCTTCGGAACCGAAGAACGCGGCCTGAAGCCGGAGACACTCGCAGCCGCAGAGAGCACCCTCCGGCTTCCCATGTATGGATTCACCCAGAGCTACAACATCTCCGTGACCGTGGCGATGGCACTCTCCCGCCTCGTCGAACGCCTCCGCGATTCCGATATTCAGTGGAAGCTCAGCGAAAAGGAAAAAGAGGAAATCACGCTGAGCTACTACCGACGCATTGTCACCCGTCACGAACTCCTCGAAGAGAATTACTGGGAAAGTCGAGACGACTGAAAATTTCGCATCCATGCCAGAACCTCACTACAGCGAGCAAACGGAGTTTTCCCTTTTCGACGATCCACCGGAAGAGAAAACCGCGGGGACGCCATCCGGAGATCATCGCATTTTCCTCGGCTGGGAAGACTCTCTTCTCAAAGCCACCTCCGCGCATCTGATTCAAGGTCATCCCGAAGAAGGAACCCTCGATCTGACTTCATCCCTCGTCATCGTCCCGACGAAAAACGCAGGACGCCGACTTCGCGAAACCCTCGCGATTCGTGCGGCAGAGAACGGGTCAGCCGTTTTCCCTCCGCTCGTGGTGACACCGGATTTCCTCTTCTCTCCCGACCGTCTCCCCGCCGCGGCCGGTTCCCTTCCCGTCGCGACTCCTCAAATCGCACAGTGGCTCTGGACCGCCACCCTGCTGAAAATCCGATTCGCCGATTTCCGCCGCGTCTTTCCCGTCGACCCGGTCGAGCGCTCACTTCGCTGGGCCAGCGACACCGCCTCTGAATTGCTCGCCGTGAAACGCCTTCTCGCCGAATCTGAGCTTACCTTTGCCTCCGCCGGGGAAATCCTCGCCGAAGAGGACATCGAACCGGGGCGCTGGGCCGAGCTCGCTGAAATCGAAGCGATCGCCACGAAAGAAATCGAAGCTTGTGGATTCCGCGAGGAAAGCGCCGCCCAGTTTGATGCCGCCGCCAACGGCCAGCTTGACGCTTCGATCACCTCCATTCACGTTTGCGGAGTCCCCGATCTCCGCCCCATCGCGACGAAGGCGCTCGACCACCTTGCAAAACAACATTCCCTTTCCATTCTCGTCCACGCCCCCGCATCCGAGGCGGCGCACTTCGACCGTTTCGGACGTCCCCTCCCCGAGGCCTGGCTCGACCGGGAGATCCCCATCCCGACCCCGGAAGCGAGCATCATCCGGACCGCTTCAACCTTCGATCAGGCAGCCACCGCCGTTGAGATGCTTTCGGATTTGGAAGATCCCGCAAAGCAGGCCGCCATTGGCATTCCTGAGGCAAGCCTTTCCATCCCCCTCGCGGAAGCACTTGAAAAGCGGGGTCTGAAAAGTTACGACCCGGCGGGGAGAGCGATCTCCGGAGAAGGAATCTATTACCTCATCAAAACCGTCGCCGAAGTCGTCGAGACACAATCGTTCGCCGCATTCCGACGACTCCTCAACTGTCCCGGTGCAATCGACTCCATCCTTCGTCGAATCACCAAGAAGGACGAAAAACTTTCCGGAACCCGACTCATCGCCCGTTTCGATGAACTGATCATCAAAACGATGCCGGAGCGTCTCGATGATGCCCGCATCGGAGCAAAACGTCAGTTTACCAAGTATCCCGAAATGGCAGCGGCAATCGACTGGATGCAAATCTGGTGCCGCCAGTTCAAAGAGGAAGCCTTCGACAAAGTCCTTCGCGAATTTCTCATCAGTTTGTATGAGGGAAAAACCCTCGACGCCTCCGACATCACTCAGAGCATTCTCACCGAGGTGGCGGAATCGCTCACGAGCCTGAGCGACGATATCGCAGCAACCGCGAAAGCTTTCCCGAAACCGCTCAGGGAAGTTGATCACTTTGAGATGCTCCTCTCGATGCTGAAGTCGCGTCAGGTTTATCCCGAACGCGAACCGGACGAAGTTGACCTCCAGGGCTGGATCGAATTGCTCTGGGAAGACGCCCCGCGACTCATCATCACAGGGATGAACGATCACGCTGTTCCCGAATCTGTCGTCGGGCACTCCTTTCTCCCTGACACCGCAAGGCGCATTCTCGGAATCCCGTGCAACGATGACCGCTTTTCGCGGGACGCCTACTTTCTCACCTCGATGATCCATTCGCGACATCGCCCCGGTGAGGAAATCAAACTCCTCTTCGGAAGCACCAATTCCGGAGGCGATCCGCTGCGTCCCTCACGCCTCCTTTTCCAATGCCCCATCGAAGAACTTCCGGGGCGCACTCTCCAACTCTTTAAAGAGATCGACTCCGATGAACGAACCGAGGCCAAGTCAATCGCCTTTCAGTTGAAACCGCTTCCGCTCGAATCGGACAATTACGTCTTCCAGCAACTCAGTCCCACGTCGCTCAAGCAGTATCTCGCCTGCCCCTTTCGTTTCTATCTCGCAAAGGGTTTGAAAATGGAACGCGTCGAAACCGACAAGCGGGAAATGAACGCGGCCGATTTCGGCAACCTCGTTCACAACACCCTCGAGTTCTTTGCTCGCGACGAGGAGGCACGCCAGCTCACCGACGCTGCCGAGATCAAAGCCTATTTCTTCACCGAAATTGACCGTCAGCTCTCCTCTCAGTTTGGAACCCGCCTTTCCACCCCGGTGATCATCCAACGCGAGTCGGCCCGCAAACGACTCGGCTGGTGGGCGGAACTCGAAGCTCAGCACCGCGAGGAAGGCTGGATCATCACCGAAGCGGAAGCCACTTTCGGAACCGAAGAATGGCCCTTCCAAATCGGAGGCGTCACGATCAAAGGGCGAATCGACCGCGTCGAGAAGCATCCCGAACTGGGAACCCGCGTCATCGACTTTAAAACGTTCTCTCCCGGCAGCGGATCCTCGCGGAAAACCGTCGACACCTACCATCTCACCCCGATCAAGCGAACTGAATCCCCCGAGGATTACGCCGAGTGGAAACGCGTCGAAAACGAGGAAGGTAAGGAGCTCCGCTGGACCGACCTTCAGCTTCCCATTTATTGCCTCGCGATGGCAGAGGAACACCCTGACACAACCATTCACGCCGCCTACGCGACGCTTGGCAAAAGCGAAGCTGAAATCGCCCTCGACGTCTGGGAGACGCTCGACGAACCACTCCTGGCGAGCGCAAAAAAATGTGCCGAAGGAGCCGTCGCGGCAATCCTCGCCGGCGAATTCTGGCCACCCAGCGACGACGCCCCTCCATGGGACGAATTCCGCGAAATCCTAGCCCCCGAAGCCGACCTCGCGGTCGACTCAACAGGGTTGAGTCAGTGACCTGACAGGGTTGAATCTGGCCTCCTATCTGGTGGTAGGGACGATTGCCCCCAATCGTCCGCGTCGGATCTGATGGCAGTCAACCTGCGGGAGAAATGCTCACGCACTTTCTCTACATTCAGCAGCGTAGAGGAATCCGTGAGGATTTCTTCAGCCGCCCTACTCCGCATAGATATACCGGTCGAGGTCAGCCCTCGTATTCACATTCGCGAGACGGTAGCCGGCGTTCATCAATCCGTTGGCGGCTTCAGGATCGTTTACGGCTTTGTTATCCGCCTTTGCGAGAAGCTTGGTGATCTGATTACCATCCCGACTGGCGACCTTTTTGACAAGGTGACGAATCGCGAGCCCACCCTGATAATAGATGCGTTGCTCACCTCCGGTATCGATTGTCGTTCCCTCCGGACCTGTCGGATCAAAAGACCAACCACCTGATGACTGATAAACGAAGTAAAGATCCCCGTTTTTGAAATAATACGAGTTTGTAACCGCTCCGTGATCTCCGCCCGTGGTGAATACCATTTTGACGAGAGCGCCATTCATAAAATACTTTTTCAATTCAACGACCTCCGCATCCTCGGGGAGTTTGATTACGACCGTTTTCAGTTTCGCGTTCTCCGTCGCGTTGTAGTCGGCTCGAATTTGTTTAACAGCGGTTTCCACCGAATCAGCATTCGCAAGCGAGGTGAAGAGGAATGCGCAAAGGAGTGTGATTTTCAAAAGCAGTTTCATGATCGTTTCGTTTGTTTAGATAACGCCTAAATCGACGATCTTGCGATCCATTTATGTCAAAAAAGAGATCCGGTTCCGCTCTTCTTTGTGCCGTCATAAAACGCCTCTTGAGATTAACGGGCTGCCGCTTCTCCGGCTTTTGATCGAAAATAATCGACCGGTCAGTGCATGAAACTCAGTCTCAAACCGTCAAGCTGGAACCAATTACCACTACCAGAATCATGGCTAAAATTACAGACGAACAAATCGAGGAGGCCTTCGCGCCTCATCTTCACGAAGGCGAATCACTCCGGCATTGGGCCTACGGTATCAAGCAGCCTAACATGCTTCTCATCATCGGACTGATTGCTCTGTGCGTTCTTCCGGGAATCATTGCGATAGCGATTCTAACAAAAAACTATTTCATCGGGCTGACCGATAGCCGACTCATCGTCCTGCAGGTGAAGGGCATCAAACCGGGAGACGTCAAAGCGGTCACAGAATACAGCCTCTCCGAGCTGAGCAGTGCGAACGCCTCCACCTCCACGGGCGGCCTATTCACTCACATCGTGATTAAAGACGAGGAGAAACCGTTCAAGGCTAAGTTCCACCGCGCCTTCTCGACCTCGAATCGCCCCAACGCGATCGCGATCGGAGAAGCTGTCGCTGCCTGATCACGGCCCTTTCTTCAAAAAAACACTAACGGCATGCCGCGTCCCTGCCCATTCTGTTCCGGTCAGGTTGCTGATCGCATCTGCCCCGATTGCAAAAGGGATGCCACCGCACCGCGCCGTGTTTGCAGAAAATGCGGCGGGATGTCACCGACAAACGAGCAGGAATGCTGCCACTGCGGTGTTGCCATCAAAAGCGAGCTTCGGTGGAAGATTCCTCTGATCATCGGACTTTTTCTCGCAGCGATCACTCTTTCAATCATCCTTCAGCTAGCGACCAACTGAGAATGAGGATGAACTGACGAGCCAATTATGTTGAAAAAGATGACAAGTTCCGTTGAGATGCGGAGCTTCTGTTCTTAATCTCCACCACATGCCCGCTCTTTCTCACATACCCAACGAAATGATCCGGGCTTCGGCCGGCTCGGGCAAAACCTACCAGCTCACGAATCGCTACATCGCGCTGATGGCAGTGGAGCTGAAGAGCGGCAGAGAAGTCCATCCCGAGAGGATCATTGCGGTTACTTTTACGCGAAAGGCCGCCGGGGAGTTCTTCGATGCCATTCTCGTTAAACTGGCGAAAGCATCGACCGATCCCAACGCCGGCAGCGAGCTCGCCGGACCGGGAAACGATCCCCTCGCCGAAGCGCTCCGCTCTCTTTCTCAGGAGGAATTCCGCGAGCTGCTCCGCATTTTCATCCAGCGCATGCCCCGCCTTTTTCTCGGGACCCTCGACAGCTTCTTCTCCAATATCCTCCGTTCGTTCCCTTCCGAATTCGGGCTTACCTCCGACTTCGAGGTCATGGATGACTACCGTGCTGCCAACGCGATCGACCGGGTCTACGAAGCGGTCTTCAGCCGTCGAGTCGGGCCGAATCAGGATGACCAGTATCACGACGCCTTTCTCGAATCGTTCCGCCAGGCGACCTTCGGCAAAGAGGAGTCCAACGTGATTCGCTCGCTCGACGATTTTGTGGAAAAACTCCACGGGATCTACCTCAACGCCCCCTCCGAAAAATTCTGGGGAGATCCCACTCAGATCTGGACCCGGGAAACCAATCGCTGGCTCGTCGATGGCATCTCCCCCGACAAAGAAATCGCCCGCCTCTTCGAGACCTTCGAAGCCATCCCCGAGCAGGTCAACGAAACCTACTGGAACGAATTCCGCGCCGAGATCGAGGAGCACTTTCCCGGCGCACCTTTCGGAAAACGGACCAAATACATGCTCCCGCGATTGCTCGAAGCGTGGCCGCAACTCGAGGCGGGACACGCGGAGATTAAATTCAACCGCACCGTTCACGAATTCAATGCCGTCGCCTGCGAGGCGGTGCAGCGGCTTCTTCAGTGGCTCATCGGAAGCGAACTGAAAACCAAATTGCAGCGAACCCGCGGCGTTTGGGAATTGCTCAACCGATATGAGTCGGTCTACTCGGACCGTGTTCGACGGGTCGGACAGCTCACTTTTCAGGATGTCCAGTTATTGCTCGCAGGCCACGAATCGATCCGCAGCGAGGGTGACAAAGATCGCAACGCTCCGGTTTTGACCCAGATGCCGGATGACTTCGAACGGCTTCGCATCGACTACCGTCTCGACGCGCGCTACAACCACTGGCTCCTCGACGAGTTTCAGGACACCAACTTCATTCAGTGGAAAGTGATCTCGAACCTCATCGATGAGGTCGTCCAGGACACTTCGGGAACGCGCTCCCTTTTCCAGGTTGGCGATATCAAGCAGGCGATCTACGCATGGCGAGGCGGAGACACGAGGCTCTTCAACGACATTTTCGAACACTACAATGCCAACGGCGAACGCGTCCTCCCGAGGTCGCTCGACACTTCATTCCGCTCCGTCAGTGCGGTTCTCGACCCCGTCAATACCATCTTTCGCGACGAAGCGGCGATGCGGGCGATCAAACTGCCCGAAGAAACCCTGAACCGCTGGGAGTGGAACGACCACCTCGTCGCCGAGTCTAACAAAGGCAAACCCGGCTACACCGCTTTTCTGAATCCTCAGGGTTCCGAGGGCGCAAAACCGGGACAGGAAGATCTCTATGAGGTCGTGAAAAACATCCTTGAAGAGACCGAACCGACGAAACGCGGCCTGAGCTGTGCGATTCTCGTTCGCGGAAACAAACGCGGGCATGAGATCGTGGACTACCTACGGGCCAACTCGGATATTCCGGTGGTGAGCGAATCAGACCAGCTCATCGCGACAGACAATCCGGTCAACCTGACCCTGCTGAGCTTTTTCCAACTCGCGGCACATCCCGGCGACAAGTTTGCCTGGGAGCACCTGCGCATGTCCCCCTTCCGCTCCGTCATTGAGGAAAAAAATCTCACCCCGGGGAAACTGGCCCGCCAGCTCGCCTCCGATATTTTCGAGATCGGATTCGAGCCTCTCGTGCGACAGCTTGCGCAGGATTTGGAATCCGCATGCGGGACTGAGTTCGATGCTTTCACGAAGGGGCGAATTGAGAACTTTGCCCTCGCGGCCCGTCTCTACGGGGAAACCGGGAGCCGCGACATCGATGACTTCCTCGCCTACGTGAGCCGTCACACCACTCGCGAATCGGTCGATTCGAGCGCGGTTCAGGTGATGACTTATCACAAATCGAAAGGACTCACTTTTGACATGGTGATCCTGCCAGACCTCAAAAGCGATTCACTCACCTCAGCAAAACTCGACATCGGAGCGAAGACCAACGAGCACCGCGAAGTTCAGTGGGTACTCGACATGCCCGGCAAAGAGATCACCGCAGCCGACCCCGTCCTCGGTGAATACCTCGCCGAAAAACAGGCCGAATCCGCCTACGAATCGCTCTGCATGTATTACGTCGCAATGACGAGAGCCCGCTACGCCAACTACCTCGTCGCGCTCCCTCAGGGACCAAAATCCCGCTCGATGAACTTTGTCAAACTCATCGAAGACACCCTCGCCGACGAACCACAGGACATCCATCTCGGTGACAACGTGGCTTCGCTCCTTTTTGAGACCGGTGCCGATACAGGCGGCCGCGAGTGGTTCGAGAATCACAGGCTGAAAAGCAGTGATCCCGGGGAAAGCAAAGCCCCTGCTGATCAGGCGCATCACGAAAATCCGGAACCACGGCTTCGCCCCCGTCGACGAACGCCCAGCGGATCGGAGGAAAGACAGCTCTCGGCGAAACAACTCTTCCAGTCCTCCGGGAGCCACGCCCGCGAACTGGGCACCCTGGTTCACGCGCTTTTTGAAAAGATCGAATGGGCAGATGAGAAGACCACGGAGAAACTGGGAGAGCAATGGACAGGCAAAAGAGATTCACTTTTCGAAGAGGCCTTCCAGCAAATCGAAAACAGCCTCGGCAATCCTGAAATCTGCGCGGCGCTATCAAGGACCGGTGAAACGACAGAGCTCTGGCGCGAGAAGAATTTTGAAATCCTCCTCGACGGGGCGTGGCTCTCGGGAACGTTCGACCGTGTTGTCCTTGAGCTGGGAGAAAACGGGCTTCCCGCAAGTGCGACGATTATTGATTTCAAAACCGATCAGGTCAACGAATCCAATTTGGCTGAGGCGACAGAAAAACATCGCTCCCAGCTCAAAACCTACCGGGAAGTCCTTTCCAAAATGACAGGTCTTCCTCACGAGGCCATTTCCACGCTTCTGCTCTTCACACGGGTCGCTAAACTCAGCAAAATTTGAATTTTCCGCGAATCTTAATTGCGCTCAATCCGTCAAATTTGTATACTCAAAGCAGGCTCAGAAACCTCAAATCCATTGTACGAAGAATATCACATTTCCGGCATCAAACAGTCTTACCGCCACACGAGCAGGTCAAAGACGATCGTCTTACCGATCCTGATGACGGTGATTCTCGCGTTCATGGCTTTGTTCTACTTCTCGGGTGATCCAACCGAACTGATTGAGGAAGAAACCGTCATCGTCGCGACTCCCGTCAGAGAGGTGATTGAAGTGAATTCCCGGGAAATCACAGGGGAAACAACTTTCGAGGCAATTTCCCCTTCCTCTGCTGAAGAGGAACCTACGGTCGAAGAAGCGAACGCTCCGGAACCTGAACCGGCCGAAAGCGAACGTCTCAAAACAGCTGCGACCGTGGCCGAACCAATTCAGAAGAAAGGATTCACTCCCTGGATGGAGCCGCTCGCCCTCGACACTTACATTCGCGCCAAATCATCCGGAAGCGGAAAGACCTTCTGGGAGAGCGGACACTGGATCACGGCAGTGGAAGGACGTTGGAACGACGGCACCCGTGAATTCCGGATTGCCTACGATGAGATTCCCGAGATCGAAACCTGGCAGTGGCGCTACAAGGTCAACCAGAGCCAAAAGGAGTTTGCAACAAGCGTTACCGAGATGGTCGATCAAGGCTACACTCTCGTGCAGACGCAGACCTTCCGTCAGCCTGACGGGGAGCACCGCTATCAGGGAGTCTGGCACCGACAGTTGGCTCGACCCACCGTAGCGGAGACGACTGCGATTCAAAATACGGTTCAGACGGCCATCCAGGAATCTCCCGCTCCGGCACAGCAGGCAGACATCGCGCCCGCTGCGAGTTCCACCGCGACGGTTTCGTCCGAATCACGCGGACTCAACGTAAACCGGCTTACCTTCCGGTAGGTTTTCCGGTAGTATTTCCGGCAATCACCACTCGAGTTCCTGAGCGTCCATCGCCGGAACAAAATCGACAAATCCCCGGCTGCGATTCACCCTGTGGATCCGCACCGAAAGTCTCGTTCCCGCTGCGAGACGCGGGCCGCCGGCACGACTCCGGAATTCATCCCGCGCCCGGTCGAAAAAATACTCGTGACGCGACGGCAAATCATCGCGGCGAATCATTCCTTTAATCATGAGGTCATCGAGTTCACAAAATGCCCCGACCGGCCGCACTTCGTGAATCGTCGCCTCGAAGCTGGCGTCCCTGTCTTTGCTCAGAACGTGTTCCAGATACTCAATCAACTTCAGCTTCTTCGTTTCCATTTCCGCGTCCGCGGCAATCCGCTCGGTCCGCGAAATGTGTTTCGCGATATCCGCCATCCCCGCGAGCGGAGGCACTGCGTCAGGACGCCCGGGCGCAGTCGGCTCGTTGCGGTGGGAGAGAATTCGCCTGAGGACCCGGTGAACCACGAGATCAGCGTATCGTCGAATCGGGCTTGTGAAATGCGTGTAGTTCATTTTTGAAAGACCGTAGTGCCCGGCCGGCTCGACCGAGTATTCAGCCCGTCTCAAACTTTTCAGCAAGGCGAGTTTCACTCCGGGCTCCTCGATCGTCCCCTTCACGTTCGAGAGCAGCTTCTGCAACTCGGGGCGATGCGTCACGTCTCCCACCTGATGTCCGAAACTCCGCGCCAGCTCCGCAAATTCCTGCAATTTCGTTTCGTCAGGATCTTCATGCACCCGGTAGATCGAAGCCGTCTGAGCTTTCTTGATCTCGTAAGCGACCGCCTCGTTGGCCGCGAGCATAAACTCCTCGATCAATTGATGGCTCTCGTCGTAAATGCTCTTCGTCACATCAACAGCGCGCCCTTTCTCATCGAGAATCACCCTTACCTCGGGAAAATCGAGATCCAGTGAGCCTTCGGCAATGCGCTTCTCCCGCAACATCGAGGCGAGATGCCACGCTCTCTTGAGATGCTTCACCAGCTTCTTTTCCTTTTCGTCTTCAATCGCATTCACCTTTGTCTCATCGAACTGCATCCGCTCGAAGGCCTCCTCGTAGGAATATCGGTGCTGGCTTCGAATCACCGCTGAGACGAAGCGGGAGCCGGTGACTTTCCCCTTCGAATCGAATTCCAAAATCGCGGCATGGGTTAACCGCTCAACATTCGGCTTCAAACTGCACACGCCGTTGCTCAACTTCTCGGGCAACATCGGAATGACGCGATCGGCCAGATAAACACTGTTCCCCCGCTTCCGGGCCTCTCCGTCGATCGCGGTCTTCGGCTTCACGTAGTGGGCGACATCCGCAATATGAACCGCCAACTCCCAATTGCCGCCCGCCTTTTCGGTGACACAAATGGCATCGTCAAAATCCTTCGCATCGGCCGGATCAATCGTGAAAACCTCGCGGTCACGCCAGTCCTCACGACGCTCGATTTCCTCATCACTGACCAATTCATCAATCAACTCAGCCTCGTGAAGGACGGGGTCGGGAAATTCCACGGGCAGTCCATACCGGTGAATAATCGAAAGCATATCGACACCGGGAGCGTCCTCCGGACCAAGCACCCGCGTCATCACCGCCGACGGAATCGAATTTGGATCTTTCCACCCGGCAAATTCAGCAATGACCACATCGCCCTTTTCCGCTCCCGGCAGCACTTCGAGCAGGCGGAAGGAAGTGGGAAGCCGACCGTCACCGGGAACCACCGTTGCCCTGGTTCCCTGTGAGTAAAATTTTCCGACGATCGTGGTGTTTTTCCTCTCAAGAATCTCAACCACCCGCGCTGTGTAGGCGTCATCATGATGCCTCGACTCGCGCCCCTGTCGATTCAATTCCCTGCGCTCCCGCCTCGGCTCGCTCTTCTGGAGACGCACCGCAACGAGGTCTCCATCGAGAGCTGTTGAAGTGAACCGCCCCGGAATGAAAACCTTAGGCCGGGCCATGTCCCGGAATACCTCGTGCGCCTCAGCGTTGTCGGGAATGAAAAAGGCACTCTTCTTTTTACGGTCACGCGAAAACTCAATACGACCTGTCAGGGCAGCTTCATCCAATGCTTTTGAAGGAGAACGAAAACGGGACTTTTTCCCGGCAACAAGACTTCCATTCGCAAGAAGTTCATTGAGAGCGTTGCGAAAAGCCGCCCTTTCCTTCGAGGGAACATTGAGAGCCCTAGCCATCTCCGATTTGTTCAGCGGATGGTAGCCGGGCGAGCCCACCAGGTTGAGAATGGATTGAATAAGATCTTTTTTCAAAGCGAAGCGTGTTTCCGTGTGTCAGGACAAGATAAAAGAGAGCAGCAGGTTCGTCCAAAACTCACGAAAAGGCTGGACGGAGAGCGGACTGATGTGTTTACATAGTATTGCAGCACAAAAAGTGAAGGAATTCGAAAAATATTCTCGTCACTAACTTCCTGCTGCGTTAAACATGCCTCCAATTATGAGAAAATCACCCTTTACCCATCGCGTCTCCGGCTTCACTCTTCTTGAGCTTCTCGTTGTCATCGCTATCATCGGAATCCTCGCAGGGCTTATGTTCCCGGCGACTACCGGTGCCTTGCGCAGAGCTGAGCGAACTCATGCAGAGAATACTGCCTACAACCTGAAAAACGCGATTTCAGCCTACTTTACGGAGTATCGCAAGTACCCTGCGGAATCGGGCACTCAGGAATCATCAGCGCTGAGAACCGATTCGACTCTCATGGACATCCTTCTCGGAGCCGATAACAGCTCGGGTGAAGCACTGAATCCCCGTAAAATTGCCTTCTACAGCGGTAAACAAGCGAAGAAAGCGGCTGAAGGTAAATGGCGCAAGGGAATCACTCTTGGTTCTGATGGAGGCGGTGAGCTCTGGGATCCCTATTCCGAATATTACTACGTTCGGATGGACCTCGATTACAACAACCGCGTAGAGAAGCCGAACTGGGATCAATCCACCGAGGCGACCGTTCTTCCCGAAGCCATTCTTGTATGGAGCGCCGGGAAAGACACCGACGAAACGACTGATAAAGACAATATCAAAACCTGGTAATCCAAATTCCGGCATTCCCGGAAAGGAGCGAAAGACGCCGAATCACCCTCTCCGGGGATTCGGCTTTTTTCTGCTCTACTCGTCTAGGCGTTACCTTTAATCAGCTTCTTCAGATCCCAGCCTTCGCGATAATCGCGGGTGAGAAATTTATTCGCTTCCGGCTTGTTGGTGAACTCGACTTTCTCAGCGTCCCATTTGAGTTTCTCTTTGGGAAACCGAATCGCGATATTCGCGAGAAGAATCGTCTCGGTGAGGCGACCACCGTAATCAAAGCCGTCAGTAGGTTGCTCTTCGAGTATGCACCCATCAATCCATCCGTGATAGTGATCCTTATCATCGGCCATTTCATAATCTTCAAGCAGTTCGCCGCCCTCGACGTAGATTTTCGGGGCCGCGACGTGGGGAATCACGAGGGTGCCCTCTTCACCGATCAACATGGAACCGGAACGGGGTAACGCCTCCCGTGCCGAGAGGTGAGACCCGCTTGTGGAAGGAAGCCGACCGCCATCATACCAGGTGATCTTGATGCGATCACCGGTTGTGTATTCCGTCCCCGGAGCAGTGAAGCTGTACATCGTCTGAGCAGGCCAGACCTCGTCATTCATTCCCGAATGTTCCGCAATATAATCGTCGGTCGGGCCGGTGATCTTCAGAGCCGTGAAAACCGGATCCAAAATATGGCATCCGAAATCACCGATCGCCCCGCTCCCGAAATCCTGCCAGTCACGCCACCCCCAGGGATGATAACATTTGTCCGCAGCGCTGTAGGGGCGCATCGGAGCAACCCCGATCCAACTGTCCCAATTGAGATTCTCCGGAACCGGATCTTCCCCTTTGGGGCGGCTGATATGCCCGCTCCTTCCGTGCCCGGGAGTCGGCACCCAACTTCTCACCTCCTTGATTTTTCCGATCCGGCCTGACTGCGCAATCTGCACCGCAGTCCGATAAAACTTATGAGAGTGAATCTGGTTACCGAGACGGGTGATCACCCCGGTTTCTTTGGCGACACGCATCATTTCGCGGTTTTCCCAGACATTATGAGTCATCGGTTTCTGACAATAGACGTGTTTACCTAGCTGCATCGCACTGATCGCGCAGTAGGCGTGCATGTGATCGGGAGTTGAAACGGTTACCGCATCAATTTGATCTCCCACCTTGTCGAACATCTCGCGGAAATCCTGATAGATGGGCGTCTCGGGACTGAGCTTTTTGACATTCAACGTCCGGTTCGTATCCACGTCACAGAATGCGACATACTTCTGATACGAATGCATCGACATCGCTTTGATGTCACTGAATCCCTTTCCATCCGAGCCGATAGATGCGAGCTGCAATTTGGAATTTAAATTCTGTCCGCGAACGATCGCCGGAGCCGCTGCGAGAAACGATGCTGCCGCACCACCTTTAAGCAAATTACGCCTTGTTGTCATGGCACTATGTCAGCGAAACCACCCCTGTTGGTCGAGCTACATTCCCCCGCAATTGCGCGGGCACTACTCGGAAACTTCGTAAAGACTCTGCAGACGCTTCAACTCGGAATGCAATCCGGATTGAACCTCCAACAAGGCAGGATCATCGTAGCGACTCTCCAACTCCAGGGGATCACTCTCAATGTCGAAGAGCTCCCAGGAATCTAGATGTGACTCAGGAAATCGAATCAATTTATAGCGGCCGTCTGTCACTCCGAAGTGAAGCGGGACGCCATGCCCTCCGCTCTCATAGTAGTGATAGTAATGCGTCTTGCGCCAATCCTGAGGAGTCGCCCCGCGAAGGACCGGCACGAGTGACGCGCCCTGAAGATCCTCCGGGAGAGGTGCCCCCGCGAGATCGAGAAAGGTGGAGGCAAAATCGAGATTCGAAACGATATCATCCCTATTCACCGAACCGGCCTCAATGTGCCCCGGCCACCGGACGAGCAGAGGGGTGCGAAAACTCTCTTCATACATCCAACGTTTATCGAACCAGCCGTGTTCACCAAGATAGAAGCCCTGGTCGGAGCTGTAGATCACAATCGTGTTATCCGAAAGCCCGTTATCATCAAGGTAGTCAAGGAGCCGGCCGACACTCTCATCAACCGCCTTCACACAACGAAGATAATTTTTAATGTATCTTTGATAGTGCCACCGGGTCTTGTCTTTCCCTTCAAGGTTTGCCTCGAGAAACGCCTTGTTCCGGGAAACGAAATACGCATCCAGCGCCGCCTTCTGCTCAGGGGTATGCTTACTCGAGTATTGAAACATCAACCGAAAGTCGCCCATATGATCCGCGATCCCCATTTCATGCTGAGCAGCTGCCTTGCTCCTCCCCGAATAATCATCAAACAAGGTGACCGGCTCAGGGACCTCAACATCATCGAGAAACTCGAGGTGCCTGATCGCAGGCTCCCAGCGCCCGTGCGGCGCCTTGTGCTGAGACATGAGTAAGAACGGCTTCTCAGGATCCCGACTTTCCAGCCAATCAATCGAGTGATCGGTAATAATGTCAGTGACATAGCCTTCGGAAACAGCTATTCCCCCACTGGTTCGGAGCCGCGGATTGTAATATTCCCCCTGTCCTTTCAGCACTTCAAAATGATCAAATCCGGTCGGCTCGGATTTGAGGTGCCACTTCCCGACAATCGCCGTCGAATAACCCGCTTGTTGCAGCAACTTCGGAGCAGTCTGCTGTGTCCCGTCAAAAGTATCGGTATTCGTGGTGAATCCATTTAAATGGGAATACTTCCCCGTGAGGACGACGGCACGGGAAGGCCCGCAAATCGAGTTCGTAACATAGCATTTGCGAAACAGGATTCCCTCCCTCGCGATTCGGTCGATGTTGGGAGTCGGAGCCAACTTTGCGAGCGGACCGCCATACGCACTGATCGCCTGAGTGGCGTGATCATCGCAAAAAATAAAAAGAATGTTAGGGCGCTTCTCCGCCGCTGACAGGAAACTGGAAAGAAACACAGCGCCCAGGATGAAAATCAAAATCCTTTTCGACATTCCCACCCATACGCGATAATGGGCGAACGACGCAACCATCACCAGGTAACTTCATCACGATGAAATCCCGACTCAATCCTGCTATCCTGCCCATTCAAGCCTCCAACCCGATAGGGAGGTTGAGGTGGGCCATTGGTCTGACCCTGTTGACTCTCGCACTGAACCCTCTTGCCTTTGGGCAAAACCAAAAGAAATCCCCTCAAATCCCTGCAGGCATAAAAGTCGAAAGAGACCTCCTCTACGCCACCCACAACCAAGTCGACTTAAAACTCGATCTCTACCTCCCTGAAGCAGAACCAAACGGTCTCATGCCCGCCGTCATCTGGATTCACGGCGGTGGCTGGCTCAAGGGAAGCAAAGACAAATGCCCCGCTGCCTTTCTCGCTCAACACGGGTTCGCCGTCGCCAGCATCAGCTACCGGCTCGCCGACACAACGCAGTGGCCCGGCCAAATCGACGATTGCTGCGCCGCAGTGCGATGGCTGCGAAGCAATGGTGAAAAATACGGAATCGACGGTGAGAGAATCGGAGCCTGGGGAAGTTCGGCCGGCGGGCATCTCGCTGCTCTTCTCGGAACCCGCGACGCGGATCAAAGCGCCGGAGTAGACGCGAGAGTCCAGGCAGTTTGTGACTGGTTCGGCCCCACCAATCTCCTCACGATGCCACCCAACAACGTCAGCGAAACCCGAACCGCAGAACAGGTCGCCAACTCAAACGGCGCGAAACTTCTCGGAACCACAGTTCGCGAAGTTCCCGAATTGGCGAAGGACGCCAGCGCCCTCTTTCACATTACCAAAGAGGATCCCCCGTTTCTTATCACGCACGGAAGCGAAGACCCCGGAGTGCCACTATCGCAAAGCATCACCTTTCACGATGCCCTGCAGAAGGCCGGGATCAAATCACGGTTCGTCATCGTCAAGGGAGCCAAACACGGTGGAAAAGAATTCCAGTCTGACAAAGTCAAAAACACCGTCGTCGCGTTCTTCAAGGAAACGCTCAAGCCTTAAGCTACAAACTGCCCCCAACGACCTCGGTCGCGCCTTTGATAAGGCGGCAGAATTCTTTCTTCGTTACGCGGTGGTGCGTATCCTTTTCAGGATCGAGCGGATCGATACGCTTGTATTCGACCGCGAGGCGTTCGAGCACAACAATTCGATAGAGATCCTCACCCTGTTTCCAGAGCTGGTTTTGATACAGCTTCATTATCTTGAGACTAACACGGAATTGAAGACTTGCGCGAAAAAGCCTCCCCTACCCTCGCTGCCCGACGTAAACACGATGAATCGATTTCTTGGCGCGCTCATGAGCCTTGATGACATGACGCTCAGTTTTCGCAAAACCGTCCTTCTGAAGTCGCTTCTCGAAACCGGGTTCTTCCGCCGCAGCCCAGAAGGCGACCCGCCCACCGGGAGCGAGTGCGTCACGGATCATTGCCATGCCCTTTTTCCCATACATGCGCTTGTTCTGCGGCTGAACCAGTGAGGTTGGACCGTTGTCGGTATCGAGCAGAATCGCGTCGAACTTCTTAGCTTTTCCATCAGCGGCCTCGCGAATCGCATCGTACACATCCCCGATAAACATTGTTGTTCTCGGATCGTCCATCAACTTTCCGTTCTCTTCGAAAAGGAACTCACGATTCCATTGCACCACTTCGGGCAACAGTTCCGCGACGACGACCTCGCCCTCATCACCAACCAGCTCAAGACTGCGTTTCAGACTGTATCCAAGCCCCATGCCCCCGATGAGGACGCGGGCGCTCTCAGCCGCCGCTCCGTGCGGGCAGGCATGATCAGCCAAGAGCCGCTCTGAAAGTGTCCAGGTGCTGCTCATAAGCTGATCGCCATTGAGTTTCAGGAAAAAATCACCGTCATGCTCGTGAAGTGAGAATTTGGATCCGTCCGGCGTGCGTGTTTCAGCTAGTGTTCTGGTAGGTTTCATGACACGAAAATTTCTTCTAAGGCTTACAATTGCTTCAAGCGGATACGGCGATATTCCATCTGGCCTCTGTCCCCTTCGAGCCCGATAGGTCCGACTTCCGGAACTTCCATCGCCTCCTCGAGGACTTCGCCGTTACAGGTCGCCCTGGCAAGGCCATCTTTAACCGTGACCTCCAGTGTATTCCAGTCCTGTGGCTTGTAGTTTTCGAGATCAAAATAGGGTCCGGCCAATGGGAAATCCCGGCACTGCAACTGAGGCTTTCGTATAAAAACGCCGCTGTCCGCATTCGGCGTTGCCCGGAATTCGAGGCGCAAAACGAAATCGCCACCAAACTCTTCAGTTGTCCAGATCTGCTGAATCCGGCGCCCTTCTGCCGGTGTTTTGACGACGAGGCGACCCGCGATCACTTCATACCTTCCATCACTGCTCTCTGTTTTCCCGTCGAAACTTTCGGCCTCTTTGATTTCCACAAACACAGGTGCATTGGGGCGCGGCTTCTTCGATTGTTTGCGTGGTTCCGTGGGACGGAAACCCCAGCCGTCGAGCGACTTCCCGTCGAAGAGCGATTGAAATCCCTCTTCAAGGTCGAAAGGTTCTGCTTCTTTTTCCACCAATCCAAGTGTCGCAAAAACCGGAGTCAACGCGGCAGCCCATTTCGCATAGCCGGCTTCATTCGGGTGAAGCAGGTCAGGAAACTCGGCCTCTTTGGCATTGCCGCTTTCATTGGCAAAAAGCGTCCAGGTATCCACCACCGTGATCTGATCATCGCCCTTCACCACCGCCGCGAGTGACTCGTTGATCTGTTTGATCTGATCGACAGGGCGCTTCTTTGTTTCGGAGCTTGGAAACACCAGATTCAAAATAACGGGAAGATCGGCGCGGTGTTCCTTCATCGCCTCGATGATCAGCTTTACATTGCCGGCGACCTGTTCAGCGGAGGCACCTTCCTCAAGGTCGTTTGTTCCCATGAGCATGACGACTGCGGACGGCTTGAGGGAAAGGACATCCTCCTGAAGCCGGATCAGCATTCCCCGTGTCGTATCGCCGCTGATGCCACGATTCGCTACCTTCATTTCTCCGAAGGCACCTTTCATTTCATCGCCCCAGCCCTGAGTAATCGAATCACCGAAGAAAACCACCGCCCCCTGATCCTGTGTCACCTCACCGGCCCATTTTGAGCGCCTCGACTCCCAGAGTTTCGTGAACCAATCGTATCGGCGAACCGGCCCCTCACCGGGTAGATCCGCTTCGGGCCCGGGAACCGCGAAACGTTGCGTCGTCGCAGATTCTCCCGCGGAAAGAGGGAGGATCAACGGGAATGCGAAAAGTAAAAATGAAAGACAAGACACCAATTTCATAAAGCCGAGACTAGCCCCCGCTTGCGCAAAACGCCACGCAAAATCGGACCTCTATTTCGTCTTTCCACGATCAAAAAACACCTTGGACACGAGCACATCGTTTCCTTTAACGGATTCAAGAACCGTCGTCCCCATCGTCGAACTGTTTCGGAAAGCCCCCGCAATGACAACAGCTCCATCGGTCGTCGATGTGACCGCGTAGCTAAGGTCATGATCGTTCCCTCCGAGAACTTTAATCCCATCCACACGAGAGCCGTCGACTGAGATTTGAGCGATCCATGCATCCCGTTCGCCGCCGCCCCGGAGTACCGTTTCTCCGAACTCCGCTGTATCGGAAAATTCCCCTGTCGCGATAAACCCACCATCTCCGGCGGTGATATCCAACCCGTAGTCGGTTCCTTCTCCCGCGCCTTGAAACGCGCCGAGCGGCTCACCACTCCCTGAGAAAACGGCGGTGAAAAAATCATGCCCTCCACGGGAGGTGAACGTCTTCGAGCCAAAAGCCGCCTTGCCTTTAAACATCCCTGCAATGGCGACATTTCCCGTTACCTGATCAACTGCGATCGAGGTGGCAACACCGTCCGATTTTCCTCCCGCGTCTTTCACCCACTGCACAGTTCCGTCCGGGGTGAACTTTGCCGCGAAGACATCCTGGACCCTGGACGCAGTCACGAGACCTTTCGACCAGACTACTTCCCCCTGTGAATAACCAGCCAGATAAATTGAATCATTCTCATCAACAACCACCTCATGACCGCTGATTGATGGCGCTCCGATTCCCTTAACCCAACGCCATTCACCTTTCGGACTGATGCGCCCCAGTAAAGCATGTTTCCTCGCATCTCCTTCAATCGCGATAGCTCCGACTGCGCCTTTTCCTGTAATTGCCCCTGAGACAATTAAATCCCCGGTCTTCATTCTCGCAATCCCGTGCCCGTAATCGTAGCCGACACCACCAAACCGCTTCGCCCACACACAGACGCCCTTCGGATTAAATCGCGCCACAAAACCATCGTAATCGCCGCTATTCTCCAATTCAAAGCCCCCGATCTTGAAGCGCTCACTCTCAAAATGCCCCGTCACAAAACAGGAACCATCAGGCTGGGTGACGACGCTGTATCCCCGATCAATCCCAGCCCCTCCTGCTCCGGTCGCCCAAAGGACCCGCCCGTTGGCATCCACTTTAGCGACAAAGAAATCAAGCGCCCCGTTGCTGACAATCCGATGACCGCCAAAATCACAGTCTCCTGAAATCTCTCCGGTGACAACAACTCCGCCGTCGTCGGTCGCGGTGATCCCGCGGATCTTATCATTACCTTCACCACCGCCACGAATCGCCCAGGCAACACCTTCCTCATCTGCCCGGGGAACTTTCCAATTTTCATCGTTCAGTCTCCGATCCAAATGGAATGAAGGATTCGCTCCGCCATCGATCGAAACCTGTACCGGAGGGAACGCTTCATCGATCGTCTCAAGCTGAAGGCGGGTAATGTTGTCCGCCCATTTTTTCTCTTCGAGAACCCACTTGTGAAGGTCGGCGTGAATGTAGAGGATCGGTTTCGCATACTCCCGCGCCGCCGGAGCCAGCGCTTTCACAAAATCCGGCAAGACACCGCCCGCCGAAGCCTGAGCAAGAATTACCGCCGCATTCGTTGAGGCATTTTCAGAAAGGTGCTTCTTCACCCAATCGCCGTCATCCTTGAGAACAGCCTTCCACTGCGCCTCATCATAAACCACGCCACCCACCTTGTTGATACCAATGAAGAGAATCCCCTTGCGCGTGAACGCAAAATTCTCAGGTCTGACTTCCTGCCTCGCAATCGGCCCTATCGCAGAAGTGTCCCAATTTTCCTCCAACCGCATGAAGTGTTTCTCCCACCACGACCAAGCCAGATCTGGGTTCTCATGGTCAGTCCACTCATTGTCCCCCGGAACGATAAAGGTTGGGATCTGATTCCTGTCTTTCAGCAAATCTGCCACTCTGATGAACTGATCCTCTTTCCACTGCTTCGCCTTTCCCGTGACAATGTCCCCGAGATGAACCAGAAATTCGCTGGTCATCTCTTCATTCTCCAGAGCGATGTAGTCGGTTAAAGCCCTTTCCGCCACCGGCGTGTAGGGTCCGCACCCCATCACAGAAAACCTCACCGAATCATCGGACAACTTCCGCGCAGCGACACCTCCACCCGAACTCCTGACACGCACCAGAAATACACTCCCGTCCGCACCATGTTTCTCCGCGGCGGCAGTCACGTTGCCTTCTCCCACCGTGACCCACGATTCGGTTTCCGAAATTTTCACGACCCCAAAATTTCCCAGGGTAGCGCCCCGCTCCGGAACGACGATTTTCTCTGTATCACGCATCACCACCAATTTTTCGGGATCGACCTGAGCTACGAAAATCGGGGCCCGATGGCGAATCACATGATCATTGTTCGCCCCTTTCCGAGTGTAGGTGAGGAAGAGTGCCCCGCCGGATTCCAGCCAGTGCGCCTGCGTATTGTAGCTCCCGAGTGCTTCACCATCATCGAAGAGCCACTTGATCGGCTCGGAAAAGCTCAAGCCATCATGAGACGAAGCCACGTAGGCGGCGTGATCATTTCTCATCGTCACGTAGTAGCGATTCCCGTGGCGAATCAGGGACGGTTCATAAAGTCCCCGCATCGTTTCCAACTCAAGGAAATTTCCGTGTTCAAGGTAACGCAGCTCCTCCCCGTCGAAAGAACACCTCACCATCGTTGTGGAAAATGGAACCTTCGTGCTCTCCCCGACATAAAATGGCAGCAAGACGGTTCCGTCCGGCTCTTCGACCCACTGCGCACAGGCGCTCCGCGCAAAATTAAATCGGGCATCCTCCGGCATCTCCAGCGGTTGCCACCCTTTCCACTTCCCCTCCTGATCGAGGACCGCGTAGGCTGTTTGATGAGATCTATACTGATCGGTTAATTGCTTTCCCTCCCTGCTGTATCGGACTTGCGCACCGACGGCGAGAACGACGCCACTCCCGGAGTGATACCCCGGGGTCACGTCAGCAACCGCAATCGAAACGTCAGGAACATTTTCATCAACCGTCCACCCCAACCCGGAAGGGGAGACCGGCTCCGACCATGTCTTCCCGAGGTCGCCGCTTTTCATAACACTGAGCCCTGAAAAAAAATCGGACTTCCCCAACAACTTTTGCAGCGTCAGCACCACCTCGGGTTCTTCACCTTTAGTTCGTGGAGGAATAACGGCGACCCGCGGATGAAACCAAAGCGAGCTGCTCGCAGGGTCTTCCCGCTTCAAAATCGTCTCGACCTCAATCTCGAGCGGAATTCTATCCGGTTCCCCGCAGATCGAGGCAACAGTGAATACACTGAGCAATAAATATGAGAAGAGGAAGCGGTAAAACATCCAAAGATTGCAGAGCAAATGCTGAGAAGTTTCAAACAAAACTGCACCCCGATGACGGCATCCCGGGAAAACTGTTATTCCCTCTCCGGAGATATTCACCGAAGCCAAACAAACACTAACAGAACTAAAACAGCCCTGAAGCCGCTACCCCTTCGGGCGGAACAGAAAGTTCCTGAAAACTGACTTCGCGTGGCGATGAGGAACGGACGATGTCTCACTTCCTTTATAGCGTCGCCCCCGATATTCAAACTCAGACTCGCCATATCCCAGCTTTCCCAAAAGCGACGTCACCGGCGTCAGATCTTTATCCGAAATCTCCACTAGAAGGATCGGCTTAAATTTCCTGAGTGTTCGAGCCCCTCCCTCCAGCACCTGAAGCTCAAAACCATCGACATCAATCTTAACAAAAGAAATTTCATCCAGAGAACTGGATTCACAGTAATCATCCAGAGCAATGGCCTCAACTGTGATTGACTCGAGATGAGTGTCACTATCCTCGGTCAAGCTTCCTGATCTGGTCACCCCCGACCGATAGAGAGTCCGGTTTCCGCTCTTTTCCGCCAGCGCAACCGCCTCAACTGTCACATTTGAAAAACGAAATGAAGAGATCATTCTCTTCAGCCATTCAAAAAGCTCTTTCTGAGGCTCAAAAGCAATAACCGCCCCTTTTTCACCCACTCGTTTTGTCAGCATGTGCGTGACGACCCCCTTGTGTGCGCCAATATCGAGACATACATCTCCTTTCTGAACACATTCATCGATAAACGATGCGGTATCCGGCTCGGTCCGATAACGATAACGGACCAGTCGATGATAACAGGAGAATTTTTCTAAAAGACTGAGTTTGTCTTCCATACGAGGGGGGGAGGAGGACGGGCAGCCTACAGTGCAACAGGCCGCTTTCTAGTAATTCCTGTCCCTGAAAATTACATCCCCTCCACTAAAATAAACCAATTCAGCGTCAAAGAGGATAGACCCACCGCATAAATCACACGAGCGCTTCACGAATTGCCCCTTTAAGAGTCTGACCTGAAAAGGGTGTCACCGGGCATTTACTTCGAAAGTATTCACGGTTAATCGCTGTCTCTGCTTCCAGATCGAAGACGAAGAAATTGGCGCGCCTACCCGACTCGATCGTGATGGGATCCAGCCCCACAAGGTGTCGCGGAGCTGAGGAGTATTTCCGGATGAGGAGGTCCCAGTTGAATCTCCCTGTTGCGATAAACCGGTCATAGATAGCAAGCACCGAGGTTTCCAGTGCGCTTGCGCCCCAGGGAGCACTTCCAAAATCAGCTGACTTCTCAAAAGCAGTGTGAGGAGAATGTCCCGAGGCCAATACATCAATCGTATCATCCAACAATCCGGCGAGAAGGGCCTCAACATCCCCCTTCTTTTGCAGCGGCGGTTGAATCTTAAAAGCAGTGTCGTAGTCCGTGACGTCCTCTTCGGAGAAAATGAGATGATGGGGCGACACTTCACAGCTCACGCGAACGCCTGCCCGTTTCGACAAACGAACCGCATCGAGGCTCATACCGGTTGAAATCTGCTGAAGGTGGAGGCGCACCCCTGTATGACGAGCGAGAGCAAGGTCCCTTTCGATTGCAATTTCCTGACTGATTGTGGGCACTCCGGGCAATCCGAGTCGATAGGAGAGCCGCCCTTCGTTCACGACACCCGCCTTTGCCAGTGCCGGAGTCTCGCAATGAGAGGTGACAAGAAGATCAAAATCCCGGGCATATTCCATACAACGCCTCAGGAGATCCGGACAGTCGATAGCCTTATCGGAATCGGTTAGCATGGGAACTCCCAACGCCGCTAATCCTGAATATCCCGCCAGTTCCCGGCCTTCGCGTGCCTTCGTAAGACAACCCGCCTGGAGCATCTCAATTGATCCAAGCTCGGCAATGCGATCCTGAATACTTTTCAACTGATTCCCTGAATCAATCGGTGGAGATGTATCGGGCATCAATACGAGTCCGGTGATGCCGCCGTGCAGCGCAGCTTCAGCGCACGTTCTGAGCGTCTCTTTATGCTCGTAGCCGGGTTCGCGTCCGCGAACGTGCAGATCAAACATTCCCGGAACCAGCACACACCCGGTGCAATCGGCGACTTCCGCGTCGCCTTCTTTCAGAGAAGGGCCCACCTCAAGGATGCCGCCCTCGTCACTGACAAGCACGTCCGCCTCGATTAACTCGGGGCTCGCTTCACTGGCGATTTTTCCGTTCTTAAAAAGCCGCATGATTCTATTCCTTCTGGGTTTCCGGCTTGAGCCAATGAAGCACCGCCATCCTCACGGCGATCCCGTTTTCAACCTGAGTGCTGATAAGGCTCTTTTCGTAACCCATCGCCTCATCGGTCACTTCCACTCCCCGATTCACAGGACCGGGATGCATCAGGTAGGCCCCCAGCTTTCGCATGGAAACAAGCCGCTCACTGTTCATTCCATACATCTTGTGATACTCCGCAATACTGGGGAAAAACTGCCCTTCCTGCCGCTCCATTTGGACTCGCAGCAGATAGATTGCGTGAGGCTTCCAATCGAAGACATCCTCCCAGCTTTGAAAACGTCGCATGAAATCAGGGCGTCCTTCAGGGATCAAAGCGCCCGGCCCGAGTACTCCGACTTCGATTCCCTGCTTGTGAAAAAGCGTGCTCGTCGACCTCGCGACCCGTGAGTGCAAAACATCTCCGATAATGGCGATTCGCTTGCCGGCATAGTCCGGATGCACCTCGCGAAAGGTCATCGTATCCAACAGCGCCTGAGTGGGATGCGCGTGATACCCGTCCCCTGCATTGATGACCGAGGCGCCGGTGTGTTTCGCTACAATATTGGGGACTCCGGCGGCCTGATGTCGAATCACAATGTAGTCGGACTGCATCGCCTGAAGCGTCTCGATCGTATCGAGAAGCGATTCCCCTTTCGTAATCGATGAACTGGAAACCGAGAAATTGGTCACGTCGGCCGACATCCGGTTCGCCGCAACTTCGAAGGACGAACTCGTTCGTGTGGAGGGTTCGTAAAAAAGATTCAAAACCGTCTTTCCCCGCAATGTCGGCACCTTCTTCACCGATCGTTGGAACAGCTGCTTAAACGGAACCGCGTTGCCGAGAACATACTCAATTTCATCCAGCTCGAGGCTTTCAATATCAAGAAGGTCTTTTCGCGGTTTCAATTCACTCATTCTTATCTGCGCATTTCGTCACGAGGAAGACACCCTCTTTATTATCATCTTCGATGAATCGAACTTTCACATACTGATTCAGTTCTGAGGAAACCGTCTCGCCCACATAATCGGGCTGAATCGGGATCTCGCGATGCCCGCGGTCAACGAGGACAGCAAGTTCGATCTTCGATGGACGTCCGTAATCCATAAGCCCGTCGAGCGCGGCACGGATTGTTCGCCCCGTGAAAATCACCTCATCGAAAAGAATCACGCGGGTTCCATCAATCGGGAAAGGAATATCAGAGCTTTCGAGGCGTGGCAAATCCGTGCCCTTGTTGTCAAAATCATCGCGGTAGAGCGAGATATCGAGGGTCCCGACCGGACAAATCAGGCCACTTTCAGCCATTACCGCGGCAACGCGCTTCGCAAGGGTCACGCCCCGTGTGTAAATCCCCACAAAGGCAAAATCGTTGTCGCCGCATCGCTCCCTGATTTCTCCGGCCAGCGAAATAACGGCGGACTCAATCCTTTCGGGACTGAGGAGCTCTTCCGTGGTGATGTTCTGAGAATCACTCAAAAGGTCGTCTTAACTGAAAACACTTAAGGGCAAACCGCTTAGGCGTCATTAAAAATTTCGCACTCCGATGTCGGTGCGGCGCTGCATCCCATCGAACGAGACTTTGGCACTCTCCGCATACACACGCTCCACCGCTTCGAGCCGGGTCTCCCCGGTTGCCACGACCACGAGGACACGCCCACCGGCGGTTTCGTAGTCACCAGCCTCGTTCCGGCGGGTTCCGGCATGAAAGACTCTTGCCCCTTCAACCTCATCGATCCCGGAGATAACATCACCACTCCGGGAAGTTTCGGGATAGCCCGCTGAGGCGGAGACGAGGCAGATGCTCCAGCCTTTGGAAAAAGCAATCAAACCGGGATTGAGGTGGCCATTCGCGCCTTCGAACACATAGCCGGCGAAATCGCCCGTGATCATTGGTAAAACAGCCTGCGCCTCAGGATCTCCGAAACGACAGTTGTATTCGAGAATCTTGGGCCCGTCCGGTGTCAGCATGATCCCAAAATAGAGAAAGCCCCGATAAGGAAGCCCATCTTTCTGCAAGCCTTCAATCGTCGGACGAATGATCGTTTCATCGATGACTTTACGAAGATCCGCATCAAGCATCTCAAGCGAACTCACGGCGCCCATCCCTCCGGTGTTGGCACCTTCATCGCCGTCGCCGATGCGCTTGTAATCCCGGGCCGGAGCGAGAATCTGATATTCGTCGTCGACCACTGAAGCGAAAATCGAAATCTCAGGTCCCTCGAGAAATTCCTCCACGAGGAGACGCCCCGCCCCGAATTTCCGCTGAACCAGCACCTCGTCCATGAACTCCTCAGCGGAAGCTTCGTCGAGACAAACGGCAACCCCCTTGCCGGCGGCAAGGCCGTCGAACTTCAGAACCGTCGGGTATTTTCCGCCAATCGCAGCCCGGGCCGCATCGATATCATCGACCGAGGCATACCCCCCTGTCGGAATCTCGTGACGCACCATGAACTCCTTCGCAAACTCTTTGCTGGCCTCGAGCTGAGCCGCTTCTTTGGGCGGCCCCCAGCAGGGAATCCCGGCCTCTTTGCAGGCATTGGCGAGACCTTCGTCTTTCACAAGGTAGCTCTCTTCCCCTGCAACACAGAGTTCGATTTCGTTGTCCACCATAAAGGCGACGAGAGAAGCCACTCCGTCAGCTTGAACCGGCGTCGCGAGTTCAAAAATCGCGTCCGATCCGGGAAACGAATAAATTTCAGTCTCCGAAGGTGACTCCTTCAGGGCCGTGATGATCGCGTGCTCCCGGCCGCCTTTTCCAACAACTAATACTTTCATAGAAAAATCCTTCAATCAGTGGCCTTCCGCCACCCCGTTTCCATAGCACAACCCGACGAAATTCAAAAGCGCCCCTTTCCCAAAAAAGACGATCCCCGTTTAAGAGAACCGCCTCCTCAAAACCCGATCGCACTCCGATTTAAAGCAAGACGTCGTAGGGTCGCTCGCCGGTTTTGTCCATAAAACCAACGAAGGCCTGGTTCACTACTTTGTAGCCACCCGGAGTCGGATAATTACCCGTAAAATACCAGTCACCCTGATGATGTGGAATCGCTGAGTGAAGCGCTTCGACGGTTTGGAAAACCACCTCAACCTCACCATGCCACGGAATGTCATCCGGGGTCACCAGTTTACTGACCTCAGCGGAAAGCTCCTCTTCCGTGAACGGCTCGTAGATCGCCTTAACCGGATTCTGCATCTCCTCGACGGGCTTCTTGAGCTCCTCAAGACAGGCGTAATAAACGTCGGTGAGTCGATTCTTCATTCCACGCTGCTCGATGAGATTCACCGCCGCTTTGAAAACGATGAACTTACCCATCTCGGACATGTCGATGCCGTAGCAATCGGGATATCGAATCTGAGGCGCTGTCGAAACCACAATGATCTTCTTCGGATCGAGCCGGGAAAGAATCTTGATGATGGAGGATTTCAGTGTCGTTCCCCGAACGATGGAGTCATCGAGGACCACGAGGTTTTCACCGGGCTGGACCTGTCCGTAGGTTACATCGTAGACGTGAGAAACCATCTGGTTACGTCCTTTCTCCTGAGCAATAAACGTCCGGAGCTTGATATCCTTGTGGGCGATTTTCTCACCGCGGGGCCAGCTCTTCAGAATAAGGCTGTCGATCGTCTCCTCATTGAGTTCGCCTGACTGAGCAGCTTCAAGGATTTCCTTTTTCACCTCATCACGACGCCACTTGCGAAGCCCGTGCATGAGCCCGTAATAGGCGATTTCAGCGGTATTGGGAACAAAACTGAAAACAGTCTTATCAAAATCCTTTTCAATCCGCGGGATGATCTGGGGAACCAGGTTGGCCCCCAACTGCATCCGCTCGCGGTAGATATCAGGGTCGTTTCCGCGGGAAAAATAAATTCGCTCAAACGAGCACGGAGTGATTTTCGCAGGGGCTGCGAACGGCTTCACCTGTAAATCGCCACCGGAGTGCCTCATGTATCCCACATGACCGGGAGCCAGTTCCTGAACTTTTTCCTGAGGCGCATTGAACACCGTCATGAGAGGAACGCGCTCGCTCGCAAAAGCAATCACCTCGTCATCTTCGTAGAAAAAGCAGGGGCGAATCCCGTGAGGATCGCGGAAAACGAATCCGTCACCGTTTCCGATCACACCGGCGATTGAATAACCGCCGTCCCAGTTTTCCTCACACTTGCTGAGAATACGAACGAGATCAATTTCCTCTGAAATAATAGGAGGGATATCCCGCCCTTCGGTTCCGGCGTCACGCTCACGGCGATAAATCGCATCGTGTGCTTCGTCGAGATGGTATCCAATCTCCTCGAGCACCGTTTGAGTGTCGGTATCGAAAACCGGGTGCTGACCGCGATCAATCAAATGGTGATTGAGGTCACGGGCATTCGTCATGTTGAAATTCCCCAAAACCATCATCGATTTCGTGGGGTAATTCGTGCGACGCACATAGGGGTGGCAACCACCGCTCCCGAAGGAACCCGAAGTTCCATATCTCAAGTGACCGAGAAGAACTTCACCACCGAAATCAAAGTGACGTTTGCATGATGCCGGATCATCCGGATCGAGAATCCCTTTGCGCTCGAGCTTGGCAAATTTCCGCAACCTGCCCTCCATCACCCGAATCAGGGAATCCCGCTCAGCGTTGCGCTGGCGGAAAAGGTAGGGCTCTCCGAGAGGCATGTTCAGCTTACAACAACCAATCCCGACGCCATCCTGGCCCCGGTTGTGCTGTTTCTCCATGAGGAGATAAAGCCGTTGAAACCCCCAGAGGCTCGTGCCGTAACGATCGTGATAGTAGGCCAGATCTTTCTTAAGCCTCACGAACGCCAGTCCGCACTCGTGATGGATAGGATCGCTCATGTTGTTAGGACGAAACCTTTACCTGAACTTTACCGGAATCATCAACTGTTCCGATCACCATTGCCCCTTCGTGGAAGGAAATGGCCTCTTCAGCCCGATCGGCAGGAACAACAGCCACCCAGCCCCAGCCCATATTAAATGTCTTCACGGCTTCGGCGTCTTCGACAAACGAAAGCACTTTGCCTACCGCTCCGAGATCCCACCGGGGAATCGTGATATCAGCCCCCTTCTCATTGAGAAGGCGCTCAAGGTTTTCAGGAAGTCCACCACCGGTGATGTGAGCAAATGCCTTCACGTTAACAGAACGCTTACGGAGACCGTCGACGACATCGTGATAAAGTCGTGTCGGAGCAAGAAACTCAACCCACTCGTCGTCATCGATGAGACCGGGGTTGGCTTCGAGAACTTTACGAATAAGACTCCAACCGTTTGCATGAAATCCATCGGAAGGATAACCGATCAACTTGTCACCCACTTCAATGGAGGATGGATCGATCAGATTGGGCTTCTCTGCAGCGCCAACGCAAAATCCACTCAGCTCGATGACACCGTCAGGAACGATGCCCGGCATTTCAGCCGTTTCGCCACCGGCAAGAATGCAGTCGCAGCTCGCAAGGTGCTCCGCCATTCCGGCGATGAGTCGTTTGATCTTCGTCTTGTCGATTGCCCCCACCCCGATGTAATCGAGAAAGAGGAGCGGATCGCCGCCGGTTGTGAGAATGTCGTTCACATTCATCGCAACAAGGTCTTTCCCTGCAATCTCCAATTGATCGTGCTCGAGAAGCAATTCGATCTTGGTGCCGACTCCATCACAGCCGGTCACGATGACAGGCTCCTTGTAATCGCTGAGATCATAACTCGCTGCAAACAATCCGAAGGACTGCATCAGAGAGCGGTTCGCTTCAGTTCGACGACGGAGTTCGCCGATGTCTCCGACCAGCGCTGCCGCTTCGTCAATATCGACACCAGCCGCTTTATAGGTGAATTCGTTGCTCATTCAGTTGGAGGATGTAACAGATTCGAAAAGAGATCGAAAGAGATAGTAACCGCTACCACGGGAAGTTTCACCATCCACACCGGATTGCCAGTCTGGATCGTAATGATCGGCAGCATTCATAAAACGTTCAGGATGGGGCATGAGACCGAAAACTCGGCCACTCTCATCCTGCAACCCTGCGATCTGCTCAAAGCTGCCGTTCACCTCATCCGTGTAGGTAAGCGCGGCAGCTCCACTTTCGCGATAAGCCTTTGCTTCTTCAGGAGTTGCCGTGACAAGGCGTCCTTCGGCATGGGCGATCGGAAATTCAAACTGATCGGGAAGATGCGTGAGAAACGGACTCGTAGCACACTGCTTGTCCAGCTTGACCCAGTGACACTGGTAACGACCGCTCGCATTTTCAACGAGGCTGCCTTCCGGCAAAAGCCCGAGCTGCGTGAGAATCTGGAATCCGTTACAGATTCCGAGAAGGTATCCGCCATTATCACGAAATTCTTTGAGCGTATCACCGATCTTCTGCTCGGTGACGAGCTTGGCGAGACGGCCCGACTGGACATAGTCACCGTAGCTGAATCCACCCGGCAGGACAACGAGGCTTACCCCGACAAGGCTGGTCGCCTTAAGTGCCGAAATTGGAATCACTTCCGTGACAAAGCCGACCTCTTCAAGAGCCCGGGCGGTTTCCTCGTCACAGTTCGTGCCGGGAAATTTTAGTAGTACTGCGCAAGGCCGTTCTTCCATAGCGATTTAAGCTGGTCAACAGGTTCGTTGATAAGAGTTTCTTTACCCCAGACAATGTTCAAATTTGAATGTTCCGAAGTGGTGCGGCCGAGGGCGGCAAACGGGAGACCTTCGAAAAGATCCGCAAGTTTTTCCAGATTCTCAGGAGCGACTTCGACGACCAGTCGCGAAGGCGACTCACCGAAGAGCATCGCCGCTTTTCCGGCGTCGTCATCCATCGGAATGCCCGAAAGATCCACTTCGAGCCCGGCTTTGCCGGAGAACGCCCCTTCAGCGAGCGTCACGGCAAGTCCTCCTTCACTGACATCGTGAGCTGAAAGAATCAACCCTGCTTTGTTCGCCTCGTAGTACTTGCGATAGCAGGCAAAGGCCTCTTCAAAATTCGTCTGAGGCACCTCAGCATTTGTGAAGCCTTTCTGGCGGGCGAAAACCGAGCCACCGAGTTCAGCGCCGGTGTTACCGATGATAGCAAGGACACTGTCATCACGGCGGATCGAAGCACCGGTGACATGCGCCTCATCATCGATGATACCCATTCCACTGATCAAAATCGTGACCGGAATCGAGACAGGACCGTCTTCAGTTTCGAAATAATTGTAGAACGAATCCTTTCCGGAAACGAAAGGCGCACCGTAAGCCTCCGCTGCGGCAGCGATGGCCTTCACCGTCTCAACAAGAGCGCCGAGCTCATCTTCATTCTCTGGATTTCCGACGCAAAAGTTATCGAGAATCGCGATACGATCCGGATCCGAACCGGAAGCCACGAGCTGGCGGATACACTCGTCGACACAGGCGGCACCCATCGCATAAGGATCGGTTTTGCCCCACTCGGGAAGCACCGCCACACTCATCGACATGAGCTTTTCACTGCCGCTGATGCGAACCACTGAAGCATCCTGAGGCGCGTCGCCACTCGCACCGGCAAGCGGCTTGAGAACCGTATTCCCCTGCACCTCGTGATCGTATTCACGAATGATCGGCTCACGCGAGACAATCGCGAAATCAGACAGGAGCGACTTGAGATCTTCAAGAGGGTTCTCCAAAACCGGAGCTTCGATCGCCTCGGTTTTCTTTTCCCACTTCGCTTTCAACTCACGAATCGGAGCGTCGTGCAGGTTGCTGCAATCAAGTTCGCAAACCGTTTTACCGTGGTGAGTCACCTTGAGAATCCCCGAACCGTCAGACGAGCCGAGCTCTGTCATTTCCGTCTCGTAAAGGTCAGCGAGCTCCTGCAGCTCAGGAAGAGATTCCTTCTTCACTGCCAGAACCATACGCTCCTGACTCTCACTGATAAAAATTTCCCAACTGACGAGCCCTTCGGCTTTCAGCTTAACGTTGTCGAGATTGATCGTTCCTCCACAGGTCTCGAGCATCTCGCCACAGGCACTGGAATAACCACCGGCACCGCAATCGGTCACAAATTCGATGAGTCCTTTGTCGCGAGCCGCGAGAACGAAATCAGCGGCCTTTTTCTCCTCGATCGGGTTTCCGATCTGAACCGCCTGCTGATCTTCCTCGTGACTGGTGGAATCGAGTGCCGCAGAGGAAAAGGTCGCCCCTTTGAGACCATCCCGACCGGTTCTACCACCGACCGAAATGATGACCTGATCCGGCTTAACCTCTTTCTCGATATCCTTGATCGGAATCACTCCGGCCGTTCCGCAGAACACGAGCGGATTATAAATGTAGGAATCGTCGAACTGAAGCGCTCCGCTGATCGTGGGAATTCCCATGCGGTTGCCGTAGTCACGAACCCCGCGAACGACACCGCGCATCATTCCGAGCGGATGAATCACGTCGGTTGCCTTCATTTCCTCAAGCGAGGTATCCGGCGCACCGAAACAAAAAACATCGAGCGAACCAATCGGTTTGGCGCCCTTACCCGCTCCCAGAATATCACGAATAACACCACCGAGACCGGTATTCGCACCGGCATAGGGCTCGATCGCACTCGGGTGGTTGTGAGTCTCCGCCTTCAGGCAGATCGCCTGCTCATCGTCGAGCTTGATAAATCCGGCGTTGTCGTGAAACGCCGAAAGAACAAAGCCCGGCTTGCTGTCGAAAATCCGATTCGAGACGTCGTAGATGTAGGTCTTGAAAAGTGACTTCACCGTCTCTGACTCACCATCAACGCTGTGTTCGATCGTTGCCCCGAAAATCCGGTGCTTGCAGTGCTCGCTCCAGGTTTGCGCAATCACCTCCAGCTCCACATCGGTCGGCTCGCGATCCCACTTCTTGTAGATCTCCTGAACCGCAAGCATGTCTTCTTTCGAAAGAGACAGCTTCATGAACTTGCTCAGTTCCAGCAACTCATCGCCACCGAGATCGGAGATTTTGAGGATGCGAAAATGATCAGCAGGCACTTCGGCAATGCGATCTAAAATGCTTTCTGTTTTGGTCTCAGACATTTCCTTGAATGACGCTCCAGTTGTGAATCGCTCGGTTGCAGATATCGCGAACAAACTTGTCGGATACCTTTTCGTCCGCGGCTTTGCCGAAAACATAAATACGCTGACGGATCTTGAGATCGTTGATCGTGAACCCGGGCTCCTCAATGCCGCGATAGTAGGTCAAAATCGCCTCTTTCTCGAGATCGAGAGCACCGGGCTTCATCCCGTATTCGACGAAAAACGCCGAATCGCTCAAAGCCGGCTTCTCGCCCTTGTGAAACTCCTGACTGATCTTGTCGAGAAGCGTTTCCTTAACGAATTTCTTCACAGCCTTCTTGTCGCCATCGAAATCGATTTCGTAGCGCCTTGTCCGGCGGAAAGTAAGCCCCTCTTTGAGTGGCTCATAGAGAAGTTCGTTGGCATCGCCGGCTTCAATAAACCGGTCGCTGATTTCGTAAATTTCCTGCATCGCGGTGATCAGGGGGTGTTCGTGTAAACGGGGTGCCTAAGTGGCGGGGATTGTGTTTGTGTGTCTGTCTTTCGTATGGCCGTATATTCTGCGAGTCAACCACCTGTCGAAAAGTTTTTATCAAACACCGTTAATTTTTTTGAGTCCTTCGAGAACGCCGCGATCACGATAAAAAGTGATCTCTCTCATTCCGGCGGATTCCAATTCAGCCTTCACCTTCGCCGCTTCCGCCCTTCCGAGCATGTATTCGCGAATCGAAGACATTTTTTCCTGCTGAATCTCCAGAAAAACCGGATCAACCACAGGCGTTGCGGCATAACTTCCATCCGCCTGGCCGGCCTGCAGCAGCTCGGTGAAGGCAACGCCCTGTGCCTGACCGCGCCCTTTCGCGACCTTCACATCTTCGATCCAGTCGCCGTGCAAGAGCGTGAAATAATCGCGCATCGCCTGCTTGTTGTAGTGATTCACAATGCGATCGCCCTCGAAATCGAGGAACATCGTGCCGCGGAATGAGTCTGTGTCGATCGTATCGACGAAAACGAGGTCGTCACCGTCTTTCGCGAACTCCCATTTGATGTCCCACATCAGGAGCCCGATCTCCTCGACGAGCTGGCGCACCGCCCAGGCCCCGAGAATCGCCATTTTGCCGCTGTCGATAAACTGCTCCCCGGTGAGACCGCTCATGACGAGTGCCTCCTGCTTGCTGACCATGCGGTCTTCGGGTTCAAACTTACTCGTGAAATCGCCGACGGGCTTTTCGAGATATTGCCACGCTTCGAGCGGCTTACTCACCCCGAGCTCACGCTCAAAGGCCTCACGGGATTTTTCGTCCATCCCCACGTATTTCTTATAAACCGAACTCGCACTCGTAATCCCGAAACGAACGATGTATTCGAGAGGAACGACGAAACCATCTTCGTGGGCGAACTGAGAGTAGTCAAAGAGGTGCGCCCCGAGGAACTCCGCGCGGGTCGGTTTCAAAATCTGGTATTTCCGAACCACGTTATAAGCGCTCGGATTCTCAGGGACGCCACCGCGCACGACCTCACCGGTGACAGCGTCGAGCATTCCCTCGTGGTGGGTGCGGGCCCCGCGCTCGCAGCAGGACTCCAACGCACCGGTCAGCAATTCACGACGGTAGGATTCCTCCAGCTCAGGTGCTGCCTCGATTGCCGAACGAACCCGCTTCCACATTTCGGGATCATCCATCCCCGAATAGAGCGCATGACGAAAAAGCGCCCGGTTCACATCGTGCCCTTCGATTTCAAAAAACGCCCCGACGTCGAAAACAGAACCTTTCGCCGTGGTCTGCGTGACCATGACAGAGTCATCCCCCGGCACGGCGAAAAGCCGTTGCACAGAGCCTACGTAAAACGGGTCGGACAAAGCCGAAGAGGGAATCTTCATGACTCCTTCGACCAAAGCGTTCCAGAACGGAAAGTCACGCGGAAAAGTTCCCGTTTTGGAAATTCAGCCACGCGAAACCGAGATCACCTTCCCCGCCTTCACCGTGAAATTGACCCGATCTGGACGAAAATCGCGCGTTGCAGGGAGAGGCTGCCCGTCACGCTCGACGACGCGATGTTTCAAATCGCGTTTTTCAGCGAGGCTCCCCGCTTCTTTTTCAGAAAGCCCCTCAAAGTCAAAATCGGTCCCATCGGTCTCATGAACCGGCTCGACCTCGTCCGCCATCGGCTTCTCCGATGACTCTTTGCATCCGGAAAAAGCGAAAACAGCGAGCAGGCACGGGATGAGAAATTTCATGCAAAAATCTTCCATCAAGTTTGATCGAGCGCCAACGAAATCCGAGTTCGCCGAAGCCCAACCTCCTATCCCCGCGTCACCTTCGTGATCCGATTGTTCACGACCGAGAAACTGAGTCGATCCGGCCGGTAATCCGTCGTCGCCGGAAAGTGCTCACCATCCCTCGCCACGATGCGATGAGAGAGACCGCGCTTTTTGGCAAGCGCTTCCCCTGCCTCAACTGTGAGCCCCACAAAATCAGAATCTTTCCCCTCCAACGACGGCGCAGGCGGAACCTCAACCGGCCCGTCTTTCGGAGCCTTTTCCTGACAGCCGGAAAGTGAACAAACGACGAAAAGGCAAACGAGAAAGCGTTTCATGCCATAGCCTCGCATACCCCAGGGGAAACCATCAAACCATTTCCTGTCTATTCAGGAATATGATCCCCATCTCATGCAGTCGATTGCCCGGGGAATCGGAACGAGTTTCGTTCCACTACGTAGAGGAAGGAGAATTCCTTCCATTCAGATCCCCGTGGCTTTCTAACAAGCCTTTCCTGAGCGGCCGTGCCTTGACCAACACAACCACGCGAACTCCGGAAACAAAAAGAGGGCAGAAAACTGCCCTCTTTTCACCAAATACTTAGGTAGCGGAAGAACCGCTTATGAAGCAATAATCTGATTCAACACGTATGGAAGAATTCCGCCCGCATTGTAGTAATCAACCTCAGCCGGGGTATCGAGACGCACCTTGAGAGGCACCTCCAGAGTTGTTCCGTCAGCCTTGTGAGCAATCATCGTCGCGGTTTGCATCGGCTTGAGCTCTCCGGCGATTCCAACGATGTCGAAGGTCGCATCAACGAGTCCCTTCACTTTGTCGTAATCGGCGGCATCAACGAAGTTCAATGGAAGGACACCCATTCCGATGAGGTTGGAGCGGTGAATTCGCTCGAACGACTTCGTGACCACAGCTGAAACACCGAGGAGACGGGTTCCTTTGGCAGCCCAGTCACGAGAACTTCCCATTCCGTAGTCATCGCCGCCAATGACGACGAGAGGCGTGCCCTCTTCCTGATACGCCATCGACGCATTGTAGATGAAAGTCGGCTTCGCATCACCGAACGCTTCGATCGCGGTGTCAGGAGCAGGCACTTCAGAAGCCCCGAAGAACTGGGTGTAACCACCTTCGATTCCGGGACACATCTGGTTTTTAATCCGCACGTTCGCGAAGGTTCCGCGAGTCATGACGCGGTCATTACCACGACGAGCGCCGTAGGAGTTGAACGAGGCTTTCTCGACACCGTTCTCAAGCAGGTATTGACCGGCAGGTGAAGTGTCTTTGATCGCTCCGGCAGGAGAAATGTGGTCAGTCGTGACCGAATCACCGAAAATTCCGAGCGGACGGGCACCGACAACATCCTGACTTCCGCCCTCTTTCGTGTCGAAGAACGGAGGTGACTGAACGTAGGTCGAAGCAGCGTCCCAGGTGTAGGTCGCACCGGTCGAACCGTTGATTTCAGCCCACTTCGGATTCGCGTCATCGACGTTACCGTAAAGCTTGCTGTAAACCTCTGGCTTCAGCGCGGCGGCAAGCTGCTCGCTCACTTCGGCCTGAGTTGGCCAGATGTCAGCGAGGAAAACTGGCTCACCATTCGAATCGGTTCCGAGCGGCTCTGTCGTCAGATCGATATCGACACGGCCGGCGAGCGCATAAGCGACCACAAGCGGCGGTGACATGAGGAAGTTTGATTTGATGTTGCCGTGGATACGGGCTTCAAAGTTACGGTTTCCGGAAAGAACTGAAGCGGTCACGAGGTTGCCCTCGGTGATAGCACCTTCGATCGCGGGGTGAAGCGGACCGGAGTTACCGATACAAGTGGTGCAACCGTATCCGACGGTTTGGAATCCGAGATGATCGAGTTCCTTCTGCAGGTCAGTCGCTTCGAGATAGTCAGTGACGACTCGTGAACCGGGTCCGAGTGAGGTTTTGATAACAGGGTTCACGGTAAGCCCCTTTTCGTTCGCCTTCTTGGCAACGAGACCGGCCGCGAGCATCACGCTCGGGTTGGAAGTGTTCGTGCAGCTCGTAATCGCCGCGATGACAATCGATCCATGACGAAGCGCTGTGTCCGTGTCCACCGCAGTGATCGTTTCCCCTTCGATGAGAGGATTGTCGAACTCACCTGCAGGCGAATTGAGGTGCAGCCCGATGCTGACATCACGCTGATCTGCGCTGAGACCAAATCCACCGTCACCCGGCGCAGCCGTGAAAAGCTCATTGAACTTGTTACCCAGAGCAGGAACATCGATACGATCCTGAGGACGCTTCGGTCCGGAGACACAGGGAACAATCGTGCTGAGATCCAACTCAAGCTGATCGGTGTAAACGCAATCCCCTTTCTCAGGAATTCCGAAAAGCCCCTGCGCCTTGTAGTAATTTTCAACCGTCGTGCAGAGCTCCTCGGAACGCCCTGTCCCGCGGAGGTAGTTGATGGTCTCTTCATCGACAGGGAAGAATCCCATCGTCGCGCCATACTCAGGAGCCATGTTCGCAATTGTGGCACGGTCAGGCAGCGAAAGCGCCTTGGCACCGGGGCCGAAGAACTCAACGAACTTACCGACAACCCCATGAGCACGAAGCATCTCGGTGACACGGAGAGTCAAATCTGTTGCCGTAACCCCTTCAGCCAGATCACCGTGAAGATAAACACCTACGACCTCAGGAACGAGGAAAGTGACCGGCTGGCCGAGCATCCCCGCTTCCGCTTCGATACCGCCAACACCCCAGCCAACAACACCAACACCGTTGATCATCGTGGTATGAGAATCCGTTCCCACAAGCGTGTCAGGGTAATATGTCCCGTCTTTCGAAAGAACACCCTTCGCGAGATACTCAAGGTTCACCTGGTGAACGATCCCTATACCCGGAGGCACCACTGAAAATGTTTCGAAAGCCTGCTGGCCCCATTTAAGAAATTCATAACGCTCACGGTTACGGATGAATTCAATCGCCATGTTGCGATCGAGAGCGGCCTGAGAACCGGCAAAATCTACCTGAACCGAGTGATCAACGACGAGGTCAACCGGCACGAGCGGCTCGACTTTCGCGGCGTCAGCACCACGAGCCACCGCCGCGTCACGCATCGCTGCGACATCGACGAGAAGAGGGACACCGGTGAAATCCTGCAAAACGATACGGGCGACCGTGAACGGGATTTCGTATTCGCCCGGATTGGCAGCATTGTAGTTCGCGAGATTCTTGACATCCGCCTCAGTCACCTTGCGACCGTCGCAGTTTCGAAGCACTGACTCGAGGACAATTCGGATACTTACAGGAAGCTTCTCGAGATTCGGAGCGACACCTGACTCAGCGAGTGCAGGAAGTGAATGGTATTTTCCCTCGGCGCCGCTGCCGGTGGTGAATGAACGAACAACATCAAAACTCATACTTATTTGGTCAGGTATCTTGGATTTAACCGGCACAAGTCCTGTCAGGAGAATGACTTAACAGGGTCAAGTCGATGACCTGACAGGGTTGGGCGCAGGACTCAACAGGGTCTGGTCACCGACCTAACCCTGTTTACTCAACGAAAAACAGGGCTTTCAGCCGGAATTCTGAGGCACTTTTACGGTACGATCCCACCGGATTCAAGAGGTGGTTTTCAGAGAAGTTTCACGCGAAGAGCGCTGCCTGATCGAGTTTGAGAACACATCCCTCGTGAAGCTCAAAAGAATCACTGGGATTGAGCTCGCGGTAAGTCCCCTCCCCATCCAACTCCAGGATCAAAATCGATTCATCGGTTGGATCAACTACCAAGTAGATTGGTACTCCCTCAACCGCGTAAAGCTCACGTTTTGCCGTCAGGTCTTTGTTTCTCGTGGAAGAAGACAAAATTTCGACAACCATCTCAGGTCTCTTTTCAACCCACTCGCTATCAGTCTCCTCACTGAGAACAAGCAGATCTGGTCTGACAACAGTGTGCGCGCTAACTCTCCAATCAATCTCGTAAAGAACTCGACAATCCGCAGGACAGGAATCCCCTTTCAACAACCCGTGAATTTGCACGTGCAGATTACTGGCTACTCGCTGATGGGGAATACCGGGAGAAGGAGACATCGCAATCGCCCGTCCATCCCACAACTCCCAATCTCCAGCCCATAACTCGTAATCGGCCACTGTATATTGGGGAAGATAGGAAACGCTCGCCATACCCTAGAATAACATATCTATCTGCAACCAGAAGCCGCGATAGACGCAAAAAAAGGCCCGGATTTCTCCGGGCCTTTTCACAAAATAATTACCGAAGCAACTATCAGCCAAGCTCTTTGAGCTTCGCTTTGATCGCGTCGAAATCAGGAAGATCGCCGGGGCTGTCGCTGCTCTCGGCATACTGAACAACACCATCTTTATCGATGATGAAAGCGGAGCGCTTGGGAACACCGCCCATGTTCAGGTTCTTTGCAGGAAGGAAGCTCTTGTAAGCAACGTCATACGCAACTGCCACTTCGTGCTCGTAATCGCTGAGAAGGGTAAGCTCGATGCCCTCTTTCTCTTTCCAGTTCTGCTGAGCGAAAGGGTTATCACCGCTGATGCCGTAAACCTTTGCGTTGAGATCCGCATACTCGGAAAGCTCGCTCGTGACCGAACAGAATTCCGTGGTGCAAACGCCGGTGAATGCCATAGGAACGAAGAGAAGAAGAATATTTCCCTCGCCGAGCTGGTCGGCCAATTTTACAACCTCGGGGCCGTCTGCGCCGAGAGTCGTGAGTTCAAAATCAGGTGCCTGAGTGCCGATTGGGATTGCCATAGTTTTCTTTGGAATAAATGAAGTATTAAAAGCCGAATGTCAGCCTGCCCCATGATAAAGGCGGGAGAGAATGGGTCAAGGGCGATCGGGCGTTGTTCGCGGGTAACGGAGCGAAACTCGCACCCTCGTGCCGCCTGAACTTCGTAAATGAATGCCAACGGTATTCCGGATTCCAGCCCGGGGTTCTCGCAACCCCGGGATATCCGGAAACACGAAGAATGAACCCTGAAAGAGTTCCGTAAAGCCGCATCGCCGTCGCTAAAAGAAGGCGGAACAAAACCGTTCGATCGAACTCCCTTCCACTTCCAGCAAACAGCTTCAATTCCCCATCGCACACCGGAACCCGGTATGACAGGTCGACGAATCAGGCGTGTTCTGAGACCGCGCGGAGTTCCGGTAGCGATTGCAATACGAGAGGTGACACAAAAATGAGCCACCTTTGATGACGCGTCCGGTCCCACTCTCCGGGCCGGTGGGATTTTTCATCTCCGCAGTTCGGTGCCACGAAGGACTGAACCAATCGGCGGTCCATTCCCAGACATTACCCACACACTGATAGAGCCCGTGCCCGTTCGCGCGAAAGGCCTTCGCCGGTGCGGTGCTGGTGTAGCCGTCTTCGCCGGTGTCCTCGTGAGGAAATTTCCCCTGCCAGATATTGCAACGGTGTTTTCCGTCAGGGGTGAGCTCGTTCCCCCACGGGTAGATTTCCTGCTCCAGTCCACCTCGCGCCGCGAACTCCCATTCGGCCTCAGTCGGAAGTCGCTTGCCGGCCCACTGGGCAAAAGCGGCCGCATCGCTCCACGAAACGTGAACAACGGGATGTGCCCCGAGCTTTTTGATATTCGTTCCCGGACCGCCGGGCTTTCGCCAGTCCGCCTTCTCGACCCGCGCCCACCACGGAGTTCCCTGGACCGTGATCAGCTCGGCCTTTTTCCGATGCGCTTTCGGCAACTGATTCAAAAACACAAACGACCAACCGAATCGCTCCGCCTCGGTTTCATAGCCGGTGTCCTCAACGAATTTAGCAAAGGCATCATTCGTGACGCAAGTCTGATCGATCCAGAACGAATCGAGGGTCACTTCGCGGACCGGTCCCTCGCCATCAGCAGCCCAGATCTCGGCGCCATCAGCACCCATTTTGAAGGTGCCGCCCTCAAGCTGAACCATGTCGACTTTGGAGCCGGCATCCGGTGAACGCTTAGCTGGGATCGGGTCCTCCTGCGGCTCAGCAGGACCACGATCCGATTGCGGGGAACAGCATCGCCGGCCCTCCATCACTCAGTCGCCTCGGCCACTTTCGTTTCGACCACGACGAGATCCTTTTCCGTGTAGATCGCGGCGAGATGCGGAATATTGGCCTTAATCGCTTCGTTTTCCGGATCGATTTTGAAAAAGTCGATCACCGCGTAGTTCTTAATGAACTCGAGAGGAACCTTTCCTTCAGCGGGGCGGATATCCCGAACCTTGAAGGCAAAGGTGCGCTTCCTGAGCTCCGGCTCGAGGAGGAATTTTGCGTTCAGGTAGCGGAATCCTTTCGCAATGATGCCTTTGCGAAGGGGCTGCGCCATGTGAGCGAGAATCCCGTCCGAATTGATCGACTCAACATACGTGTTTCCGCGAAAATCTTTCGCCACTTCCAGAGTTGCGATGAGAACATTCAAATCCTCCGCGGTGAAGGTAATGCGCTCCGAGCGGCCCGCTTGCACGGCCTCCTCGACCTGCTTCAGTTTCGCCATCGATGCGGAAACGAGGTCATCTGTGGTTACAACGGTTTCCAGTTTGGCCGGTTCATCCTGAGTGAATCCATCAATTGCCTTGGTCTGGATATTTCCCACAACGAGGTAGAGCACGATAAGCCCACCGAAGACGATGACAATCGCAGCAAGAATAAGACACCCGGTCGTGGGCGAGCCCCGAAGCTCTGGAGATTCTGATTTTTCTTCAGCCATGGCGCAACTGTGCCGCCCCATCGGCGAAACGCAAAGTCAGATTTACAGAACCGTCTCGCGCCGTTGACATTCCTCCGCTCCCCCGATAGAAAGCAGGCCTATGAAACGACTCATCGGGATTTTCACCCTCCTCGTTCTCGTCTACTTCGCCACGTATCTGATGAGTGATCTCATGACGGGGCGCCGGAGTTTTCTATCCCCGTTTAATCAGGAGAACCTCTTACGTCGCACCGCGCTTTTCGGAATCATCGGGATCGGCGTCGCCTTCGTCATCATCACCGGGGGAATCGATCTCTCGATTGGCTCCGTGGTCTGCCTCGTGGGCGTCGGTTTTCCGTGGCTGGCAGTGGAGCTGGGACAACCGGTCTGGCTGGCTCTCGTTGTCGCGATGACCGTCTCCCTCGCCATCGGCCTGCTCCACGGACTGCTGGTGACCAAAATGAAACTCCAACCCTTTGTCGTGACCCTTTGCGGATTGCTTCTCTACTGGGGAATCACGCGGGGATTCACCAATGACCAAACCGCCGGATTCCAGGGAGAGCTGAAAGGCCTTCGCTGGCTCGCGACCGGTGAAATCCCGATCACAAGCGGATTTGGTATTCCAGTCCCCTGCCTCGTTCTTCTTCTCGTCGCCACTCTCGCTGCGATTTTTCTCAATCGCACCGTCTGGGGGCGCTACCTCCTCGCCCTCGGCAACAATGAAGAAGCGGCACGATTCAGCGGCATCAACACGAGTCGCATGACAATTCTCGCCTATGTTATCAGTTCATTTCTCGCCGGCCTCGGCGGACTTCTGTTTGTGTTAGATACGAACTCGGCTCAGCCGGTCGACTTCGGAAACTTCTACGAACTCTTCGCGATCGCCGCGGCTGTATTGGGAGGCTGCTCGCTTCGTGGCGGCTCGGGAACCATCATCGGGGTCATCATTGGAACGGCACTGATCCAGTTGTTGAGGAACATGATTACCCTCGTCGATGAGATCCCCCAGAACATTGAATTCGCGGTTATCGGTGCGGTCATTCTCATCGGCGCGATCGGAGACGAATTCGCCAAGCGGGTCATTGCTTCACGACGCAATCAATCGGGGGCCTGATATTTTTTTTGCAACTCATCGCGTCTTCCGTGGTTTCACCTATTGAAATCAATCGACACGATGAAAACAAAATCCACCCTGACATTACTCGCAACCGGTGCACTGCTCCTCGGCAGTATCGGTCTTACTCAAGCTGAAGAAAAAGAACGCCCCAAAGGCGGAAAGGGCGACGGCTCGTTCTTCAAAACGATGGACACCAACGGTGACAAGTCCATTTCAAAAGAGGAAGCCGGGGACAAATGGGAGCGCCTCGGCAAGCTCGACAAGGACGGTGACGGCTCCGTAAACGTTCAGGAATTGATGGCTGCCCGCGGTGGCAAAGGGAAAGGCAAACCGGGCGAAAAACCTGAAGGCAAAGACGGAGAAAGACCTAAAGGTGCCCCCCGTGACGGAGGCCCCGGCGAAATGTTCAAGCGCGCCGACAAAAACAATGACGGCAAGATCTCCAAAGATGAAGTCCCCGAGCGAGCGTGGGAACGTCTCGGAAAACTCGACACCGACGGCGATGGTGCCGTGAGTGGCGAAGAGGCCAAGGCCGGTCGCCCTGAAGGTGGCCGCCCCGGCGAGGGCCGCCCCGGCGGACCTCCAAGCAAGGAGGAAGCCGCCGAAAGATTTGCGAAGGCGGACAAGAATGGCGACGGCAAACTGAGCAAAGATGAAGTGCCCGCTGAACATTGGGAGCGCCTTGGCAAACTCGACAAAGATGGCGACAACGCAGTCTCAAAAGAGGAGATGGCAGCGCTCGCAGCGATGATGCGTGAGCGGGGCGGCAAGGGCGGCCGTGAAGGAGGTAAAGGTAAAGGCAAAGGAGACCGTCCTGATGGCGGCCCCGGCGCGATGTTTGATCGCTTCGACAAAGACGAAGACGGCAAACTCGCAGAAAGCGAAGTCCCCGAAGAAATGTGGGCGAAAGTCCGCAAAGCGGACGATGACGCCGATGGCCTCGTCAGCAAAGCCGAATTCGACAAAGTGATGTCCCGGCGTGACGGCAGAAAGCCTGGGGGCGATAAGCCCGAAGGCGGCGAGAAGAAAAAACGCCCTGCACTCGAAGGTGACACGGAGGCTTAACCGCCCCGACTTTTTTAGAAACCCGATCTTTTACAAACCCGGTTTCACTTCTGTGATGCCGGGTTTTTCCTATTCGGACTTCGTCTACTCTTTAGGATAAAAGGTCGGCTTGATGCGTCCCTCTTTCCCTTTCGGCCACTCAGCGCCCTCCGCGATCCAACGCCTTATGACAGCCACATCCTCTTTCGTGGGCTTCGGCCCGACCATCGGCATCGCCATTTCATGCATCTCAGGAGACTCCAGAGCAATCACCATGAGGCTCTCATCCGGTTTTCCCGGCAGAATGTAGGACTGCCCTGCTTCGTTTTTAGCGAAGGCTAATTTGGCAGTCTCAAAACTCACTTTGTCTTTCAGAGTCCTGCGATTGTGACAATGCACACAGCGCTCCTGCAGAATGGGTTTGATATCTTTCACAAAGGAAACCGGTGCATCCTCACAAAAAGCAGGGTTCAAAAATGCGACGGTGGCGAAAAGAACAAAAGGAGATCTCATTGCTTAAATCTATCGGAAACAAGGCCACACAACAACTTCCGATTCAGCACCGGGAGAGTGCCTATTCGTGTCGCAGTGCTTCGACCGGATTCATATCGGCGGCGCGAAAAGCCGGATAAATACCGAAGAGGACACCCGTCATCACAGAGATCGAAAACGCCATCGCCGGGGCCCAGAACTCAATCACTGTTTTCATGCCCGCGAAATGAGTGATGACCACCGGAATCGCAATACCAAGGGCCACCCCGAGCAATCCTCCCGCACCTGACAGCATCACCGTCTCAATGAGAAACTGAGTCACAATGTCTTTCTTTTTCGCCCCGAGAGCACGGCGAATTCCAATCTCACGCGTCCTCTCGGTTACGGTGGCGAGCATGATATTCATGATCCCGATGCCGCCGACCAGCAGCGAGATCGCCGCAATGGAACCGAGAACGATATTGAAAATCTGCTTGGTTCGCTCGGCACGCTGAAGAAGGTCGAGAGGAACGGTCATTTTATAATCCACGTCCTTGTGGTTTCTCTCCAGAATGTGCTGAATCGCCAGCGCGGCTGGCTTGACCTGGTCGGGATCTTCAATGCGAACGGTCACTTCATGAAGCTCCACCTTGATCGCTTCGAAACTACCTGACCGATATTTAAAAAGGACATCACCGAAGTGGTCCTTCAGCGTCGACATGGGAACCATCATCTCCATTCCCTCACCACTGGACTGAGAAGAACTCTCCATCCCCTCGGCCGATGCGGCTACGGCAGGATCATCTTCAATCACACCGATGACGCGAAAGTAGCTCGTTCTCATGCGCACCGTGAGGCCAATGGGCTCTTCGAGAGGAAAGAGCTGCCGCGCGAGGCTCTCCGTGAGAACGCAAACGGGTGCGCTGCTGGCCATTTCCAATTTCGTGAAAAACCGTCCTCTCACGACATCCCGGTTTTTCATCGTGGGATACCAGGAAACCGTTCCGAGGACAACCCCGTCGACGCTGTTGGTCCGATTCCAGAGAAAGTCCTTCACCTCCCTCGACGGGACCGTGATCTCAATACCGGGAACCGTCGCCTGCATCTGGAGAATATCATGATAGGTCAATCCATACTCGAGAATCAAGGAACGCTCCTGCTCCCCCGCTGTTGTATTGTTAGTCGGCTTTACCGACTCGAGAATAACATTCTGACTTCCGAGATCCTTAATCTGCTGCTGCGCCTCGTAGCTGGCCCCCTCGCCGATCGCCAACATCGCAATCACCGAGCACACCCCGAAGACGATCCCCATCGCCGTGAGCATGGAGCGCAGCTTGTGCATCCAGAGGCTCTTGACCCCGAGGATGACGGCGCGCTTCAATCGAAAGAGCGAAACGCCACTGATGATATCGAGCAGCTTCATCAGTTCGGTTCGTCGTAGGTATCGAAGGCGACCTCGCCATCTTTCAGTCGAATGACACGCGGGGTGCGATCCGCCATTGCTTCATCATGCGTAATCATGATGAGCGTTTTACCCTCCGCGTTCAGTTCATCAAAAATTTGAAGAATATCGCCACCTGACTTCGAATCGAGGTTACCGGTCGCTTCATCCGCGAGGATGACGGCAGGATCACAGGACAACGCCCTCGCGATCGCGACACGTTGCTGCTGGCCGCCGGAAAGTTCGGTGGGACGGTGATCGAGCCGTTTCCCCAATCCCACTTTCGTGGCGAGCTCGATGGCGATTTCGCGGCTCTCCTTCTCGGAAACGCCCTGGTAGTATAGCGGCACTTCGATGTTCTCCACCACGGTGAGCTGCTGGATCAAATTGTAGCTTTGAAAAATGAAACCGAGTTCTTTGCCCCTCACCTTTGAGAGATCATCATCGGACAAGTGAGACACATCAGTGCCCGAGAGAAAGTATTCACCGATGGTGGGCTGATCGAGACAACCGAGAATATTCAACATCGTCGACTTTCCCCCGCCCGATGGCCCGAGTATGGAAATATAGTCGCCGGGGTAAATCTTCAGATTCACTTTCTGAAGCGCCTTAACCGTGAATTCCCCCATTGTGTAATGTTTCTCAACACCACGGAGTTCAATCACAGGTTCTGTGTCAGGTCTGCGGGACATCCTTGCCTGGTTACTATTCGGAAAAAAGACGAAAGCCTTATGCCTTCTTCGGCAATTTCTTCTTCGTCACTTTCTCGGCTTCAACTGTCGAAGTTGTTTTCCGCCCGGTCCCTTTCTCAATGACCCGCTTATTCTCCCCTGCCATTTGCAATTGGGTCGGTTCGTAACCGTCAGGCATTTTCAGAAACACTTCGTCGCCGTCGACAACACCCTCGTTGATTTCGATGAAATCGTTATTGTAGGAGCCGGTGTTTACTTTCTGACGCTTGTAGCCTGTCAGGGTTTTCAAAAACACAAAGTGCTCGTCATTCTCAACGAAGACCGACTGAACCGGCACAAAAGTAACGTCACTGAGCTCTCTTACGATGATCTCCACTTTAGCGCTCATCCCCGGTTTGAGGAACTCGTGGGTGCCTTCAATTTCCACTGTCGCGGGATACACCTTCAGTGAAGGATTGTAACGTGAAGCATTCGAGTCGGGAAGCACCGCCACTTTCGCGATGCGTCCGAGTAGCGTTTTGTCAGGAACTGATTCCGCCGTGATGTAAACCTTTTGGCCCAGTTCGATTTTCTTGATGTTGGATTCGTGAATATTCACTTCCACACCGAGTTTTGACATGTCGGGAATTGTGATGATGGGCTGTCCCGTTTTGAGGGTGGCCCCTTCTGCAATCCCTTCATAATAGCGCGATGTGTAATAATTGTCATTCGCACCACCGTAGGCTATCAAACCGGGGAGCTCGGCACGAATCACACAACTCGCGACCTGATCCTCCAAATTTTTCCGCTTCTTCAGCTCAAGTTCGTATCGGCGCTTCGCGGAACGAAACCGTGCGTATATCTGCGACATCTTTGCCATTTCCTCGCGCTTGCTGCGAATCAGGGAAAGGAGCGCCTCCTCGTAGTGGGAAAGCATTTTCTCCGCCTCTTTCGGAAACTCGTAATCGCGGAAAAGCTCGAGTTCAGTTTCAGAACGCTGTAAAGCAAGCCGTGCCTTGTCCAGCCCGACAATCTCATTCTCAAGCGTTTGCTTCGTGATGAAATCTCTCTGATGAAGACGTTTTGCCCCTTCCACCGATTCCGCGACAACCGACAACTGAGAAGCGGCAACGAGGGCCTCATCCTTCATCCGCCGGATCGTTTGCTCAGCCTCCCCGTCACCGAGGAGTTCGTTTTTGAGAAAGGCACCGAAATTCACATTGGAAGCAAGACTGTCGTCAGCCTCCAATTCAAACGGATTCATCTCATCGTCATCGTCGGCAGACTCGGCGAGTTTTTTGGTATCGAAAGCCTTAACAATCAGTTCGGTAGCCTCCTTTTCGTAAACCTGTAAGGTCTCGTTATCGAATGGGAGCCCGAGTTTTTTCAGGGTACCTTCAGCGGCCTCCGCGCCGACAAATTTCTGAAAATCGAGCAACGCGAACCTCAGCTTCTGACGCTCGGCCTTGATGTCACTGAGCGCCTCACTCTCCTCGATTTCGATATTCTGCTTCGCCTCGGCATAAGCAGACTCGACCTGCTGAAACTGAACATCGTGATCAACAATCTCCTCTTCCAGTTCGGATGGATCGAGACGCACAAGCACCTTCTCATTCTCAACATCTTCCTCAGTGACCATGTAACCCTCGTCGATGATTTCGAGGATCTTGATACCTGTCTTCAATGACACTTCATTGCGGAATTCGAGGAAATTTAACGCCTGAATGTTGCCTCCTTCGAGGACATCGATGGTGAGGTCCCCCCGTTGCGCCTTTGTCACAGGTAAGTCGGAGGTATCGCTACCCGAAGCATCCGATTTCGAGAACAATACCCCTAATGCGATGACGACGGCGATACCGCCTCCTATGATGACCCACTTTTTCATACCTTGGAGAGAGACGCCCTTAAAGGATGAACCTTAAAGAGATTCGTTCTCGAGCTTTTTAACCCACGAACCGTCTTCCTTAATATACAAGATACCCATGTCCCTCCAAAGGCGTAATCGTGCTAAGGTATGATCGACTACGGTTGACGTGCGCTGGTTCTGTGCACTGAGGAGGTCATTTTGCGCGTCAATGAGGTCTCGTGCCTCACCTCTCCCGAGATCCTGGAGGAGATTCTGCTCCTCAAGTCGACTCGCGGCGAGAGCCACTCCCTTTTCCGCAATTTCGAAATTCAACCGGGCCTGATCAAGAGCTCTCCAGTCATCATAAATCTGAAGTCGCACCTGATCCTTCTGGGACTCGGCAGCTCGTTTCGCGCGCTCCAGAGAAATGAAAGCAATTCGATAGAGGTTGCGCTCTGATTTGCGATCGAGCGGCAGATCTACATCGAGGGAAGTCGACCATCTCCGGCGATCAAAATTAATGTTCGGCGTCGTGTCGCCCGGATCACTGACGGAATTGTAATCCAACCCGACGTCAACACCGGGGAGAAGGCCATTCTTCGCGACTTTGATGCGACGCTCGGCATCCTCTACCTGATCAGTGACCGTGGCAATTTCCGGCCGGGTTACCAATGCAATCTGCACGGCCTCGTCGCGTGTCACCGGAGGTGCCTCAATCCGCAACTTCTGCAGTTCTTTGTCATCCAGAATAATCTGCTTCTCAACGGGCAGCCCGAGAGAGAGTTTCAGATTATCCAAACGAGTCTGGTAGGTTCGAATCGAGTTAATCCACCGGCTCTCCGCCTGCAGAGTCGCCTGTTGCAGCTGTCCTATCTCCGTTTTCGTTCGACGATTCTCCTCTGCAAGAGCCTGCTCCCGCTCGCCGTTGATCAGAAATCCCTGATAAGCCGCGTAGTTGTTTTGAATCTGATCCCTTGCCTGCAACACATTGTAGTAGTCGCTCACGACATCGACGATGAAGCTTCTCCGAAACGTGGCAAAATCCCTGAGATCATAGAGGAGATCTCGCTCTTCCTGAGTCAACGCTTCCATCGTCACCGTGGTTCCGCCGCCTTTGAGCAATGGCTGCACTACGGATACGGCGAGATCTGATTCATTGAGAGAACGGTTCCCCGTCATCAACCGGAGAAAATCCTGCGTAAAATCCGCCGACACCCGCGCTCCCGTCATCGAGAGCCAGTTGAAGCCTGCGGTCCGGTTTTGGGCCATCGTATTGGTTGAAACCAATTCGGTGAGATTCTGTTGAACCTGTGCATTTCTCGAATCACCCGAGCGAACACCGTTTCCATTGATATTGAAAATCGGGGTCAATCTCCATCGGGCCAATGTCAGATCGAGAGCCGAGATAAAAACCCGCTCGCGCTGGGAGAGGTAGTCACGCCCGTAGCTGACCCCGGCCTCCATCGCATCGTCAAGACTGAGCACTTTCGCCCTTTTTTCCTCAAGAGCAGCTTTCCCGAGAAAGCTCGATCCGCCTCCGCCGGTTTTGTATTTGGAGAGATCGACCTCCTTCAAGTCGTCGACATCGACACTGGACGGCTCGACATTCTCGACCTCGGGAGTCTTCGAATACAAAATCGAATACGCCTCCTTATCCGCCCGGGTATGATACATCTCAGGAGAGCAGGAAATGAGGGAAAAACCCAATGCCCCGGCCACCGAAAGAAGACGCCAAACTGGCGCCGTCCGCTTGTCATAACAGGCTGAACCTTCTGCAATTTTGTCTTTTCGCATCTCGTGTTCCCCTTACTCGCGTTTACCCCCACAATGTGCAAGGACGCTAATCAGCCAATTTCGCACTTTTTAGACAGCAAAATGCGAATTCTCGAAGCGAAGAAGTGGAACGGGCCTTCGTAAGCCGGATCCTGTTCGTCGAGCCCTGATGGAACTCAACGGACGATCATTTATCTAACGAGACACCCACGTAAACGCGAGCGCCTCATTCCCCGCCGAAGCAGGGTGCGACTAATACCCGGGATCATTCTGCAGCCGAAGCCACAGAGCCGGACCGACAACCCGTTTTCCCTGTTATGTCTTGCACCGTATGGGGTTTTTCATGCCCCCGTTGTTACCTCCGGGGCGGTGAGCTCTTACCTCGCCTTTTCACCCTTACCCTTCGTCGCTCAAAGAGCTTCGAAGGGCGGTTTATTTTCTGCGACACTTTCCGTCACCCGTTCATTTTAAACGGGTGCCCCGACTTTCACCGGGCATACTGCCGTGCGGTGTCCGGACTTTCCTCTAAGCGCCTAAGCACCCAGCGATCATCTCCGGCCCGTTCCATCGGGATTCTACGTGATCCTGTGAAAAACTGCCAATGGAGTTTTCAGGAAGATTTTGTGCTCTACGATCGCCTCCACCGGTACCCCACCCCCCTTACCGTCTCGATGAGGGTGGGCGACTCGGGATCCGGCTCGACTTTGTGCCGGAGTTTTGAAATGTGCTGATCGAGGGTTCGGGACTCGGGATAGTAGTCCATTCCCCAGCACTCATCGAGGAGGTCGTCGCGGCTCACCGCCTCGTTTGCCCGGTCACTGAGAACTTTGAGAATAGCGACCTCACGCGGAGTCAGTTCGATCTCCCGGTCTTCAGCCGTCGCTCTGAGCTGTTTGGGAAATACCTTTAAATGCCCCATTTCAAAAGAATCCGCGGTTTCAGTCTTCGCGGTCGTTCGGCGCAAGGCTCTTCGAATCCTGGCAACCAGCTCATGCTTTCCGAATGGCTTCCGGATAAAGTCGTCGGCTCCCAACTCAAGCCCCACGACGACATCCACCTCCTCGTTCTTTGCCGAAAGGAACAGAACCGGAGTGTTCGCATCCTCCGCCCGAATTTCACGACAAACACTGAACCCGTCTTTCTTCGGCATCATGATATCGAGGCAAACGAGGTCCGGCTTCTCTTCCGCCCAAAGCTTCAGTGCCTCCTTCCCGTCGCGGGCGAGAACCGGGCTAAAACCCTCCATCGCGAGAATTTTTCGAATGCTGTCTCCGGTGACGGGATCATCTTCGGCGATTAGTATTTTCATGACTTGGATAGCGGCAGGGTAAGTTTGAAAGCGGCACCCTGTTCTGAATCAACGAGCCTCAAATCACCATTCATTTCGCGAGCGAGATCGCGGGCAATTGTCAGTCCCAGACCGGTGCCGGTAACGCCTTCACTGATCGAATCACCTGAACGACGAAACGGTTCGAAGATCTTCTCACGGGCCCCCGCCCTCACCCCGGGACCGCCGTCAGTGGCAAGCAGCGCCCACGTTTCCCCGTCGATTGCGGTTTCAATCCTGAAGAAGCCGCCCGCCGCCGCATACTTTTCGACGTTAGAGAACAGGTTCGTTAGAATCTGTGAAAGCGCGTCCGGGTCGGCTTCGACAAAGGTCTCTGAGACGGACTTAATTTGCAAATCAATCCCCGCCAGTTCAAACAACGACTCGAAATTCGCGGCAACCTCCTGAATCACCCCATTCGGATCCTGCCTTGAAATACGAAGCCGGTGCCCCCGTTCTTCTTTCCGCGAAAAAGTGAGGACGTTGTCCACGAGCCGGCTCAACCGCGACGTCTCATCCCGGACACGGCGCAGATGTGCGTCCGCATCTGAGGGATCATCCACGAGGACATCTCTGGCGATATCCGTATTGAGCAGAATATTCGTGATCGGAGTCCGCAACTCATGCGAAACACGATTCACAAAAGTGACCCGTTGCTCAGCCAACCGGGTCGCACGACGCAGTGAGGCCCCCATGAGAATGGACGCCAAAAAAACGGCGAGAGCGAGGCCGACTCCGGCGATCAGAAACGGCAGGTTCCAGACCTGCTTCGTCCTCGTGCGCCCGGCCACTTCTATTTGCCAGGTTCCCATCCGACTCGTCGCCGGGAAAAATCGCGGCGCGGCCCCTTCCGAAAGCGACTCGCCATTTGCCCAAACCACCGTTCTGCGAGGATCGACCAACCGCGCGTATCCATTCTCCAGTTCCTTGAATCCCATCGCACCGGCTTCGAGCAACCAATCATTAATCGACTCTTGAACCTCGATGGTATCGATCCCAATCACCGAAACCACTCCGCCACGAACCTTCTTCCAGAAATAGAGGACATCGTCGGAACGCCGCATCCAACCAAAGTCACTCTCATCGATTTCGAACCGGTCGGAACCCACAACGAGCGTCGGCGATCCGCTACCGTCCCCGGGATCTGTGGGTGACTTTAGCTCCGGGAATCGCTCACGATCAAACCCTGAATCCCCCGCATCGGGCGTCCGAATTTCATAGTGCCCATTGGGAGATTCCCCTTCAAGATTGATCAGCGAGATCGTCCTCACACCCACCAGTTTTGCGGCGAGACGCTCCGCAGGAAAAACGGATCGCGCATAGCGGTGGAGCTCTCCGGCCAGTTCCTCAAGCCGATCCACATAGCGAAAGTGAAGCCGGTCCAATTCCAGCTGAACCTGAGCCGCAGCCGATTCAACCAGTTCAAAATCACGGGGCAACTCCTCGATTTCAACCTGTTGAGTCAGCTGAACCGTGACGCCGCCAATAGCGAGTGCAAGGAGGAACCCCGCTCCGATGATGGCTTCAAATCGCATCAGGGAGATTGAAAGGTTTCGTTACTGATAAAGAAGAGAAGTTTTCTCGAGTAGTCCAGCGACCCGTCTTCATTCGAGGGAGTCATCACGGCGGTAAGAAGTTTCATCCCTTCGTCGAGCGAAACCTGTGTCGTGATTTTGTCTTCAAACAGCTTCAACTGAGAAATTGAAGGAACCCATTCCCCATTCTCCTCATAGCGGTAGCTAACCGTATTTCCGCAAACGGCGGTGGATGATGACGCAAAATTCAAATCTACAATTCCATTCACTCCGAGAACAGGATCGACCTCAAAAGTCATCCCGATATCCTCGGTCTCGCTTCCTTTCGCTTCACTGCTCCCACCCGGCACCTGAGGCGGCTCAAAATCCCGAAAACTCGTGACCGTTTCAGTAACGACTTCGGACTTCCCTCGCTGACCACCGGGACACGAAAGAGTGGGACTCGCGATGACCTCTACACCGGCATTTCCCTTTTTAATCTCCGCCCCGACCCGACTCCAGGCCTCGCCACCAAACAGCGTTCTCAGTGATCCACGACGTAGCCAGTCATGCCACAAATCGGAAGGCATCTCGATCCACGAAGAACGAAGTCGAATCCCGTCTGCATCAGCCATTTTCCTCATGTCCTCCAGCGGGGCGGCCGTGATCAAATCAAAGCGGGCAAACACCAGAACGACATTTCCTTCTGCTCCGCCTTCAAACTGAGTCAGCATACGGTAGGCTCCGATTTCCAGGTCGACAGAGTTGCTAATCTTGTTGACCTGAAACTTTGGAGCAATCACATCACTGTCCTCAATCCGTGAACTCACCGTTCTGGTCTCGAAATTCTCCCCCGCATACTTCGACCACTCTAACATGTAGTTTAAATTGAGTCGCTCACTCCCCTGAACCAGGACTGGATCCGCCATCAAAATTAGACCGAGATTTTTGTGTTCAAAAGCAGCTGGAAACGGAGGCCCTTTC
>JARGPH010000001.1:434086-454378 GCA_029213065.1 Verrucomicrobiales bacterium
CCGTTGGATACGTGATCCGCAACTGACTCGCAACCTGCGCCCGCTGTCCGCTTCTGGCTAATTTTGCCGACGAAACGAGAACCTTCGCCTCCCCTGCATCGATCAGGGCATTCGCGTTGTTGTACCAAACGCCCCAGTTCAGTCCTTCCTGCTCCCACTCGAATACCGCCTTTTGCGGAACCTCGATCAACTGAAAGTCGAGCACGATGTTGTCGACACCTTCGTCGACCTGCCCGGGTTCATTCCCTTTTCCGGCATCACGGGTGAACGGGTCCTTTTTCTCTTTCGCTGAATCAGCGGCAAAGACAAAAGAACCGGAACTGATTACGGCTCCCAGTAAAACGGCTAAACAGTGGGATCGGATCTTTTTCATAGTTCCTCAATCATGATCGATTAAAGGAACTATGCGTCAATCCACGGTATTCAGTCTGTAAAAGTTCGGTAAAAACGCCACTGATCGATCGTCCACCGCACAGTCAACAAAGATGCTGAAAGCATCGCTCCGTGAACACTGAGCCCTTCCCTGAGAAAAATCTCACTCATCCTCGTCGTCACCGTCGAAGAGATCCTCATTCGCGACCTCAATCACCGCTTCAATGAGACCGGGGATGTCGTGGGATTTCGCCTCAATGTCAGGGTCGTAATTATTCTCAACGAGGGTCGCAGAGGTGATCGGACCAATGCTTGCGATCGCCGTTTCATCTGGAATCGACAAACCGAGATCGAGAAAACAATCCACCGTCGACGAACTTGTGAAGGTGATGATGTCCGCGCCCTCTTCGGTGAAGCGCTTCACCGCTCCGGTGGGGTCATCCGTTTCCGGGACGGTCCGGTAGGCAACCGCTTCGTCGAGAATCACGCCGGCTTCAATGAGCCGGGTGGAAATCACATCACGCGCTTCTTTGGGGCGAACCCAGAGCATCGTCGTATTCTCAATCGAACCGATATCCTTTTCCAGGGCATCAGCAAGCGCCTCGGCAACATGCTTATCGGGCATGAGATCGGTCGCCATGTGATATTCTTTCAGCTTCGCGGCGGTGCCGGGACCGACCGCTGCGATGCGGGCACCACCGATGGCACGGGCATCTTCCCGAATCGTGTAGAAGGCTTCGAAAAAGCGCTCGACCCCGTTCGGGCTCGTGAAAATGATCCACTCGTAAGTGTGAGCATCGGCAACGCACTTCGCGAAATTCGTCGCATCCTCACCTTCGGGATGTTCGATCCGGATCGTCGGCATTTCGATAACGTCGGCGCCGAGATCGCGAAGTCCGCGACTCAATCCGCTCGCCTGCTCACGGGTTCTCGTGACCACGACACGCTTTCCACGAAGGGGACGTTCCTCGAACCAGTTGAGCTTTTCACGGCAGTTCACGACCGTGCCAAAAACGGCAACAGCAGGTGCTTTGAACTCCTCTTTGATCGCAATATCGGCGATGGTGGCAAGCGTGCCCGTAATCGTGCGGTGCTGTCCCGTTGTCGCCCAGCGAACCAGCGCGACAGGAAGCTCAGGGTCACCGCCGGCATCGAGAATCGCTTTCGTAATGATGGGAAGTCGCTCGACCCCCATTAGCATCACCTTCGTCCCCGGAGAGTTCGCTATTTGATCGTATTTGATCGACGACTCTTCCTTGTCCGGCTTTTCATGACCGGTAAAAATCGTCAACTGCGAACAGTGATCGCGGTGCGTCACCGGAATCCCCGCGTAGGCAGGACCGGCAATCGAGGAACTGATACCGGGAACAAATTCGAAGGTAATCCCCGCGTCGCGGAGCTCTTCCGCCTCTTCGCCGCCTCTTCCGAAAATAAGCGGATCGCCGCCTTTCAAACGCGTCACGACTTTGCCCTCTTTCGCTTTATCGACGAGGAGCTGATTGATTCCACCCTGGGGAATCGCGTGATCTTTGGACTTCTTCCCGGCGTAAATTTTCTCCGCGCCCGGCTTCGCCCACTGAAGAAACTCCGCATTCGAGAGGTAATCGTAGACGATCACATCAGCCATTTCGATGCACTCGCGACCACGCAAGGTCATTAAACCGGGATCGCCCGGGCCTGCGCCGACGAGGTAACAGATTCCTTGTTTCTTACTCATATCAGGACGCAAATTGGTCTTTTAAATTCATTAGCTCAGCAGCGAGTGATTCCGGCTGAGACGTCGGAGCTTTCACTTCTGCAACGAAGGGATCCGCCGAAGGGTCCTCTTCATTGAAAACTTGAACGGACATAACGAGAGACGCCCCCTCATCTTCGAACCAGGTGTATACGCCTACCGGTGTCTGGCAGCCCGCTTTGAGCGCTGCGAGGAAAGCCCGTTCCGCAACGATCCGCTGAAAAGTTGCTTCGTGATTGATGAGAGCGAGTGCTTCACGGGCCCGCGTGTTTTCCGATCGAATCTCCATCGCAACCGCTCCCTGACCTGCCGCAGGCAAAAATTCCTCTTCAGGCAACTCTCTCGCCTGAACGGTGTGGCCTTCAAAATCGAAAGTCGATTGGGTCGGATCGTAAATTCCAAGCCTCTCAAGGCCGGCCCGCGCGAGCAAAATCGCATCCCAGTCGCTGTTTTCGGTGAGCTTGCGAACCCGTGTCGGAACATTTCCGCGAATGTCGACCACCTCAACGTCCTTACAAAGCCACTTCAATTGACGCGCCCGGCGCACCGAACTGGTCGCCACCGTCTTACCGGAAACATCCGCAAGTTTTTCCGGGAAATCGGGATCAAGCGTCAAAAGCACATCCGGAATCGCCGCCCGCGGCAAGGTCGCGCAAATCTCAAATCCATCCCCGAGTTCGGTTGGAACATCCTTCAAACTGTGAACCGCAAAATCGATCTCACCCCGCAGGAGCGCCTCTTCGAGCTCTTTGGTGAAAATGCCTTTATCAAGCACTGCATTCTCGCCCTGACTGAATTCGATCAGCTTCAAATCGGGGCGCTTGTCCCCAATCGTCTTGATGACTTCGATGCGACACTCCACGCCGGCTGCGGCAAGGGCGTCACGGGTCATGTTGGCCTGGGCCAGCGCTAGGTCGCTGCCGCGTGTTCCGAGAATCAATGGTTCGCTCATGAATGAGTAACAGGGTTACCTGGTGGGTCTGACAGGGTATCGTCCCCGCTTTTCAACTTCCGTCTCTCGGGTATTTCCGCGAGAGCTTCAATCCCTTTCTCGCTGAGAAATTCGGCAATAACGCCCCGGCAGACTTCGATCTGGCGATGACGCCGGTCCTGCCCGTCTTTCGCGATCTGGAGGAGCTGATCAATATTCGAGAGATAAACGTTTTCGATATCGTTCACGCCCGGTTCGATATCACGGGGCACCGCGATGTCGATCAGGTAAAGGGTATGTCCCCGTCGCTTCGACATGACGCGTTCAATCGTCTCTTTTTTGACAACGGCATGAGGCGCAGAGGTCGACGAGACGATGATATCGACCTCATCCAGACAGTTTTCCCAGTCATCAAATCGAACCGCTTTTCCCTTCAGTTCGGAGGCAAGCTCCTCGGCTTTGTCGAAATTGCGATTCGAAACAATGATACTGTGAGCGCCCCGTGAAAGGAGGCTCTGAGCCGTCGTCCGGCTCATCTCCCCTGCCCCGATCACCATGACGCGGCATTCGCAGAGGTCGCCAAAAATACGCTCGGCAAGATCCACCGCAGCGGAGCCGACAGACGTGGATCCCTGCTGAATACGGGTGCTCGTGCGGACGAGCTTTCCGATCGAAAAGGACTGCTGGAACAACTTGTTCATGCGACGCGCCGTCGCACCATTCGACTGGGCGAGCGCGTAGGCCTTTTTGATTTGACCGAAAATTTCCGTCTCCCCGAGCACCATCGAATCCAGCCCACTGGCGACTTCGAAGAGATGATGAGCCGCCGCTTCCGACTCATGATGATAAAATTCCACCTCCCCGGGCTCGACCGCGAAATGGGAAACCATGTATTCAGTGAGTTCCGCGACAGCGTCAGCAATCGCCTCAGCTCCACCGTAGATCTCCACCCGGTTGCAGGTGGAGAGCACCACCGCCTCGTTCACATGCACCAATTCACGAATCTCTCTAAGATGATCCGGAATTGAGTGTTCGGCAAATGCAAGCCGCTCCCGGATTTCCACCGGGGCCGTCTTGTGATTCACGCCGAGACAAAAAATAGACACTGTTTGAAAAAGTTAGAGAGCTCCGAGAGTCAGCAGGGCAAAACAAAACGCTCCAATCACGAGGACTGAAAACCGCTTAGGCGATGGCCTTTTTACGAAATAGATTCCGAGAAGGACGGCATAAAGAACCCAGACAGCTCCTGAAGCGGCAAAATGCAACGCGGTCGGCAATTCGCGCATAAAAAAGGCCGCGACGATTCCGATCGTCAAAAGAAGCATCCCAATCAAAAGCAGGCGGATCATCGCATCGATCAAATACTTGATCGGCGGCATCGAATAGAAAAGGCTGCCGGTGTGGTGCGTTTTCAATTGCCGGTCCTGCACCAGATACATCGCCCCGGCAACGCCGCACAGACCAAAGGCTCCATAAGCAAGCAGCGACATCGCCGCGTGCATTTCAAGCCACGGATCGAGAACATCAGGAGGCCGGGCCCCGGGATCCGCGATCGATAAATAGACGATCGCGATGACATGAAACAGAAACACAATCGGCATCGTGAAAACACCGAGAAGGGAAAGCCGGAACGCTTTTCCCAAAGCGAGATACATGATAACAATGCTCCAGCTCACAAAAACGAGTACTTCCGCGCCATTGGTAATGGGGCAACGCCCATGCAACTCCCCCCGCTCACGCAGGAAAAGGCTTTGAAAAACGAGGCCGGCAACCGCAATCACGATATTCAAACCCGACGGAGGCTTTTTCTCCGAACGCAGCGCGACAACAGCGAGAATAAATCCGCCGAGAAAAATCACGGTCGCTATAATGAGATTCTGTTCGTTCATCGGGCCCGGTCAATCAGGGGAAGGGAACCTAACGGGATCACCGTTCTTTGCAAGGCCCTGAAAACACCGATTTAAAGGCTAATTGCATGGAGTAATCTTGCACCTGTCCTCTTAATTTGAGTAGAATCGTGCCATGCGACTGTCGCACAAACTTCTCGCGATTATCGCGGTTCCGTCAATTCTCATTCTCGCGGTTGGCATCCACGCGACCCACATAGCAGAAGATCAACTCCGACAGTCGCTGGAGAGGACCGCTCTCGTGGAATTGCGCAGCATCCTCAATGAAGTCGACAGACTCCTCATCAGCCGGACCGCGAACTGGCAGGCTTATGCCAGGGGCGAGCTCGTTCATGAGACATTGTTGAAATCCAACATCGAGTTCGCGGCCTTTCCCGATATCGAAGCCGAGCTGAGTAAACGGGACGAAGACTGGATCGAAGGGACATCCGAAACGGCGATTGCCAATTTAAGAACCCTCACCAGCAACCGGCTCGCGCGTGATCTGAGATCAAGGATGCGCAAACTCGCCGACATCTTCGGCTATCCGATTTTCGGCGAGGTCTTTATCACCAATGCGTATGGAGCAAACGTGGCTCAAAGCGGCCCGACGACAGATTACCGTCAGGACGATGAAGACTGGTGGCGCCGCGCCGCAAGTGACGGCGTTTTTATCGGCGACCTTCAATTTGACGGAAGTGCCGGGATTCATTCGATGGATCTCTGCCTGAGAATCGACGGGGAAGACGGCGAATTTCTCGGCGTGATGAAGGCGGTCCTGAACATTCGGGAAATCGTACTCCTGATCGATTCCCAGACAGCCATAACGGAAAATAAAAGCACTCTGGCCCTCATCAACCGGAGAGGAAAACTGGTGCATGAGGGCAATTCTGAAGCGCCGCCACTTTCTGATTGCGCCCACCTCATCGGAGACAACTTCTATCTGCAGTCTCTCCTCGCCGATGAGAATGCAGTAACGTTTGCACAGATCCCGAAAGGAAAAGAGAAGCAATCGATCAGCACCGTTGCAGAGGCCGGGGAAGGAGGCCCTCTGAATACACTGGGATGGATTGCCGTGAAGCAGGAAGATGCGGAAACCTTTCTTGTTCCAATCAAGCAGCTCAGAAAAAACACTTACTTCATCACACTGGCTGCAGGTCTGTTTTCTCTGATTTTGATCGTTTCCGTCACGGCACCTATTCGAAAGAGAATCCAGCACCTCATCGCAGCAACCCGGCAAGTGGCAGTCGGAAAACTCAATACGAGGGTGGAAGCATCCGATACAGATGAACTCGGAAGCCTCGCCAAGAACTTCAACGCAATGACCTCACGATTGGAGTCCGGAGCGGTTGAACTGACCATCGCAAAAGAGGCCGCGGAAAGCGCCAATCGGGCCAAGAGCGAATTCCTCGCCAACATGAGCCACGAGATTCGAACCCCGATGAACGGGATTCTCGGGATGACCGAACTCTTACTCAACACCGAGCTCACCACCAAGCAGCGGGAATACCAGAAAGTCGTCCAATCTTCAGCTGACTCTCTGCTTTTCCTGATCAATGACATTCTCGACTTTTCGAAAATCGAAGCGGGAAAACTCGAAATTCATCCCCACCCCTTCGAACTCCGCGACATGCTGAGTGACACGCTCCAAATGATGAATTTCTCCGCTGAAGAGAAAGGGATTGATCTCGTGAACCGGGTCGATCCGAACGTCCCTCAGTATCTCCTCGGCGACACCACGAGAATTCGACAGGTCATCATCAACCTCGTAGGAAACGCGATCAAGTTCACTGAAGTCGGTGAAGTCTTTGTAGGAGTGACCTCTAAATCAATCGACGGGGAAAGTGTCACCCTCGAAATCGTGGTGAGAGACACCGGCATAGGAATACCGAAGAGTAAGCTGAACGAGATTTTTGATTCCTTTACCCAGGCGGAAACCTCGACAACGAGGCGCTTCGGCGGAACGGGACTGGGCCTCGCGATCGCGCGACAACTTATTCAATTGATGGGCGGCGATATTCTCGTAACCAGCGAACTGGAAAAAGGCAGTCAGTTCACGGTCGCGATCCCGCTGAAAACAGTATCCAGTCCGACGGCGTCACCGGCCACGGGAATTGAACACCAGCTCCCCCGTGTCGGAGTTCTCATCATCGACGACAACGAAACCAATTGCGAAATTGTGAGCGAAGCAACCGCAGGCTGGGGACTTCTCCCTCAGACGGTCACTTCGGGAAAAGAAGCCCTCGCAGTCATCGAAAAAGCTCCCACCGCTCAATTTCAGTTAATCATTTCGGACCACATGATGCCCGAGATGGACGGAATAGAAGCGACCACTCAGATTCGAAAAATATATCTCGCCCGCGACACAGCCCCTCCCCCCGTCATCATGCTCTCATCAGCCGGCGATGCCATCGGTGACTTCTCAGCCAGCGACACCGGTGTCGTGGAAATCCTGACCAAGCCCGTAAAACTCTCGGTTCTGCGCGGATCAATCCTACAAGCCCTGAACGCCTCTCCGGATGACGAAACCCTTCGAACCGGCAACGAAGAAAAACAGTCCCACGGACCATCGCTCCGTATTCTTCTCGCCGAGGATGGTCAGGTCAATCAGATGGTCGCCCAGCAGATGCTCACCAATCGCGGCCACCTTGTCGATCTCGCTGAAAATGGAAAGATCGCTGTTGAAAAAGCGCTCGAAACTCAATACGACGCGATCCTGATGGACGTGCAAATGCCGGTGCTGAACGGACTTGAAGCGACCGTCAAAATCAGGGAACACGAAAAGAGCAATGAACAACCGGCCGTGAAGATCATCGCGATGACCGCCAACGTAGGAAAGAGGGACCGTGACGCCTGCTTCGCGGCGGGAATGGACGACTTCATTTCCAAGCCATTCCGTTCAGCGAAGCTCTTTGAGAAAGTGGAAGGCGGCGCAAAGGAGGACGCAGACTCACCCTCAAACGCGATAGGCAATTTACCCGTCTTCGATTCGGCCGCTTTTCGGGAAGTTGCCTCGACCCGGGAGCTGGCAGAGACACTGATCAACCTTCTACCCGGGGAGGCTGATCCTCTAATCGATACGTTGAAAGAAGCCCTCACAAACGAAGACGGAGAGGCAATCGACAATGCCTCACATTCCCTCATCAGCCTCACTGCGAACTACGGGGCGAAACGGGTTTCCACCCTCGCGCGAAACCTGAACAAACAAGTTAAAAGCGAAGGCGTCACCGACGAAACAGAGACTCTTGTTGATCAGATCACTACCGAATACGAACGCCTTCAAAGCGCCCTCGAAGCTTACCGGAAAAATTCCTGAACCTTACTCGCGACCATCCTCGTAGGCCTGGATAATTCGCGCGACTACGGGGTGACGAACAACGTCACCGCCTTCGAATTCAGTGAAGGCAATGCCCTCGATTCCCCGCAGCAAGTCCATCGCCTCAAGTAAGCCGCTTTTTGATTTCGGCTTCAAATCGATCTGAGAAGGATCCCCTGTGATGATGCATTTGGACTCCTCCCCGAGACGCGTTAGAAACATGAACATCTGCTCGCGCGTCGCATTTTGCGCCTCATCGAGAATGACACAGGCACGGTTCAAAGTACGTCCCCGCATGTAGGCAAGCGGGGCGATCTCAATCATGTTTTTCTCCGTGAACTTGAGCGTATCTGAACTGTCCAGCATCTCGCTCATCGCATCATACAACGGTCGTAGATAAGGGAGGACCTTTTCCTCAAGCGCTCCGGGTAGAAATCCCAGAGCCTCTCCCGCTTCGACGGCAGGACGCGTCAGGAGAATTCGGTCCACTCGCCTCTTCTTGAGAAGGTCAAGGGCGTAAGCCATCGCGAGGAAAGTTTTCCCCGTTCCAGCCGGGCCAATCCCGAAGGAAACATCATTTCGTTCCAACGCTTCGAGGTAACGAAGTTGATTCTTCGTCCTCGGCGTCACCGCCGGTTTTGATCCGGTCCCCAGCAACTTGCATTCAAACAAATCGGAAACACGATCACCCGCCTCAATTTCCGCAGACGCCTCGGTGACGGCCCGGGAGAGAGATTCACTGGCAGCGTTCACCGCATACCGGAAGGTGGACGCAGTGATCGCGCCACCGCGCCGCCGGGCTTCTTCAAGGTCCTCGATCACCGCGACAGCGGCTTCGACATTCACCTCGTCGCCTTCCAGCTTAATCCAGGCATCCCTCGTCGTAATACGCACACTGAGCGACTCCTCCATGTCGCGGAGCAGAGGCAGATCTTCAGCAAATAGACTGTGAAGAAAATGCGGACTCTCGAACTCGATCGTTCTTTCGGCCATATCGCAATCGCACCTCTCTAGCGATACCCGTAGGCAAGCCCCCAATCGACTGTGCCGGTAAACTCACCAACCCCGTCAACCGCAGGATTGAAGCCCTGGAGCTTGGGATCTTTAGCAGCAGCCTCGTGGTCATACTCGACAATGACGCGAACGAAATAAGTGGCCGTCTTTCCGGGTAACGTTCGCACGCCGGCGTAGGAACCTTCACTGAATTCCGCGTCTTTCTTCGGCGGAGGTTTTACGAATCCCTCCAACTTCACCGACTGGCCCTCGCTGTCAAAAATATCAACCTTAACGGTCGCGCCCGGCCAGCTGGTGCCGGCCCAGAACCAATATTCATTTCCGCGGAAAAGCTGATGACGCACCAGCAGGGGTTTCCCCGGCTCAACTTCACCCGACCAGGTGTCTTCACGCACTTCGAATCCCTGCTCAACATACGGGGTGGCAGCTTCAAATGCCATCGAGATCGCCTCATTCACGAACGCATAAACGATCCCCCCACCTGCCAGAAAGAGGACCAGCAGCAGCGCTGTGAGTCTTCGTGTAATTTTTTTAAAGTAACGCGTCATTTTGGATCAGGATCAATTTACCGCCTCGCCAGCCGCTGATTCGTTTTTCTCGTAATAAAATTCTTCGAGCATCGATCTCGTGATGTCCCGCAATTGCCTGACATCCTCCTCCGAAATAATCTCCGCACTCCCGATGATAGACTCAAGTCTCGCCAGCCCGACTGAAATGGCTCTCATCGCCGGAGTCTTGCCGGATGGCCCCTCCATCATTTCGAGCACCTCGCGAAAATGAACAATCAATCCCGGCTGATTGAGCAATTCCGCTTTGTCTTCGCTGAACGAATCACTGATAAAAATGGTCACCACATTGGTGCCGCGAAGCCAACCGCCGAGACTAACAAGATTCGAAAGTTCCTCGTCTCTCAATTTTTCCATTGTCTCACGAACCGTCTGCTGGGTGCTGTCCAACTCATCGCGAACCCGGCTCCAATCTTTATCACCCGCCGCTTCAATGATGCTGAGACTGTGAGGTCGAACCGCGACGGTAAGACCGAGGGCATTGGAAAGCGTTAGCACCTCGCGGCCGATCTTCTGAATCTTGTCCGCATCCTTCGCCTGTACCGCAATGAAGCCTTCGGCAACAAGTCCGCCAAAGGTCAGCGCAAGAAGCGAACGATCGTTTGCCGCAACATCGCCGGAGGGCAGCGCGATCCCGCTACCCCAGTTGGGCTCGCCCAGTTTATCGAGCACCGCGAAAATTTCGGCTGGAATGGGGACGACAACTTTCTCAACAATTTGTCCGGGGAAATTGGTGAGATCAATCTGAGCGGGGGCTTCCTCCTGACCGGAAGCCAGCAGAAATCCCGAAACCAAAGTGACCGCAAGGCCCAGGCTCAGACGTCTGTTAAAATGACAGGAAAAAGCTTTAATCATTACCGTTACTTAAATTATCGCAGAAAATCACAGACTATCAATCCTGCATCCATCATGATGAAGCCGCTGAAGTTTTCGACAATATTCACCAATTCGATGCTCAATGAGCCATTGCGGAGGGTTTTTCAGCCCGGTTTTCGAATTGGCAGCCAAAACCGGAAGAACCCCCTCCACCTCTTTTTCCAACGCCACCGAAATGCCTGAGTCGCTTCCGAGAATCGAGGCGGGATGACCATGCGAAAAATTCCGGACACCCGCGGTTCGGTCCCGCAAAGGCAATTGGGGAACCAAGTCCGTATGATTGACCAACCGCCACAGCGCGTTCCCTGTCTTGAGTTGATAAAACGTCTCGTTCCCCACTTTCGGGGCGCCGAACGTGCAAATGAGATCCGGATGGATAATGGGCCCGACGAGCATCGCGAGGGCGCCACCGAGAGAATGCCCCGTCACTATCCAGGGACGCGGCAGCTGAACCAACTCCTGCTCAATCAAAGGCCAAACCCGTTTCAAAAACACATAAAATCCCGAATGAACATACGCTTCCTCAGGATCGCCATCGAGAAGATAGCGTTTCCAACGATGGGGGCGCACCACCGCATTCATGACCCACTGGCGCGTCCGGTTAGTCCCCCGGAAACAAACGATCGTAGGCCCCGTGTCGTCCCGACGGCGGTAGATCGAGGCGTGATTCCCCGTCTTATGAATCGAAACGAGCTCCTCAAACGGGGTTCGCGGTTCCAGAATGACATCCCGCTGAGGCAACCCATCGTATTTTTTCCGGCCACGCTCTCGATCATCCGGAGTGTAGGCAAGGCGGCACAGCTCCGCCAGCCACCAGGCATCTGAGGCAGAGAATTCCTCCGCGCCTTCAAACCGGAATTCAGGCATCCTCTCAACGCCCTCGAAAAAGAGCGCATCGGGATCGAGGCCGAAAGCCCCCTCCCATCGCTTCAGACTCGCGCGGACACGGGCCTGCCAGTCGCTGAGCGAAACATTGACCGAGTCCCTGCTTTCCTCAGCCATATCCCGTCACCTAAATACCGGCGAGTGTCAGCGCAATATTCCCGCCAAAACAGACATCCACGTCACTGCCCGAAACTCTCGGTCGCCCCTGATAATCACCTTTGTAGTGCAGTTTCCCGGCATCATCTTTCGAATAACAAACCTCAAGGGGAAGCCGCTCCTGCTCACATTCAATGAGCCTCGGCACCTCCGACCCGGCTTCGAGGTGAGGCAAATTCACGTTCCAGAACGAGCCGACATCGAGATCACGGGCCATCAATTCCCGCACCACCGCATCGAGACGCTCCCCCGCGATTCCCCAGTCCAATGGGAGCTCCCGTCGGATAAACTGAGAAAAAGCGATACCGCGCACGCCTGCAAAGGCCGCCTCCCGCACCGCCGCGACCGTGCCGGAAATCGCAAAGTCGTGTCGCCCGAGGTTCCCCCCGTGATTGATCCCCGAAAGAATCCAGTCCGGTTGTTTCGGCAGGAGATGTGCCAGCGCGACCCGTGTGCAATCGGCCGGTGTCCCGTGAACCGCAAAGCGTCGCTCGCCCCGTTCTTCGATCTCAAGCGGCTCATACGTCGTGACCCGATGACCGATTTGCGACATCTCTTTTGCCGGTGCCACGACCCAGACCTCATCAAAATAGGACTCCGCAAGGCCTCGCAGAGCCTCCAATCCATCGGCGTGAATACCGTCATCGTTCGTTAAAAGCGCTATCATAGGAAAAGATCTTTACTGTTAATGTGGCGAGAGGTTATCTCTCACCCGTGAATGAAACACAAGAGCTCGTTTTTTACGACCGTTATACCGAATCCCTCAAAACCGAAGGGATCTACGGCGAAAAGCCGCTGCGATGGGCCTACGAAACCGCTCTGGGCAGGATCTGCCTCAACGCCGTGATCCGGCGAAAGTGGTTCTCACGACTCTACGGCCGATGGGCGGATTGCGGCTGTTCGCAGAAAGAGGTCGCGAGCTTTATCAAGCGCTTCGACGTCGATACCTCAGAATTTCTCGACTCCCCGGAATCCTTTGGCACTTTCAACGAGTTCTTTTTCCGCAAGCTCAAGCCGGAAGCTCGTCCCATCGATTCCGGCGCGGATTCCGTAACCTTCCCCGCTGACGGACGTCACTTTCTAATCCCGAACTTATCGGAAGCCACCGCCCTCTACGCCAAGGGTCAGCGGTTCGATCTCGCGACGCTCCTCGGCGACAGCGACCTCGCGGACGAATTCTCAGGCGGGACCGCCGTCCTCTCTCGACTGTGCCCAACTGACTATCACCGCTACCACTTTCCGCTCGACGGCACTCCGGAAAGGGAACGACTCATCAACGGCTCCCTCTTTTCCGTCAATCCCATCGCTCTCTCTCGACAGCTTTCCTACATCACTGAGAACAAGCGACAGATCACCCCGGTGAACGGCTCTCCCGCAGGGAAATACCTCTTCCTCGAAATCGGAGCAACCAATGTCGGAAGCATCGTCAGCACCTCGGTGCCCGGAACCCCTGTCAGCAAGGGGGATGAAAAAGGCTACTTCCGCTTCGGAGGCTCCATGGTCATCACGATTTTCCTCGAAGGACGCTTTTTACCTGCTCCGGATTTCGTCGCCCAGTCAGGGAAAGGGATCGAGCTCTACGCGCGCATGGGAGACCAAATGGGCACCACGAAAGCATAGGCATAAGCCCGAGCACAAAAAAACAGCCACCCCGTTAGAGGTGGCTGTTAAAAAAGAGTAATTAACTCAAATCACGAATTACTTCGTGCAAACTGGCTTCGCGCAGCAAGCGGACTTAGCGCCTGTAGAACAAGCAGATTTGTCACGGCAGTTACAAGCGTTGAGAGCAAGTGATGCGACGGCAATAAGAGAGAATAGTACAGCTGTTTTCATAGATGGTTGTTTTAGGATATTGTTTGAACAACAATAAGAGGAAGTCGAGATTAACTTCTTAGGAGGAATTAACCACCTCGCCAAGCGGTTGCAATCGGAGTTTTAATACGTAAACTCGCAGGTTTTCTTACAAAAAATTATTATGAGCCAATCCCCCAAGCATCTCGCCATCGCCGGAGCTACCGGAGCCGTAGGCATTGAGATTCTCAAATGCCTTGAGCAGCGGGACTTCCCTGTCAGCCAACTCACTCTTCTCGCCTCAGCACGCTCGGCAGGAAAGAAGCTCACCTTTCGCGGAGAGGAAATCGAAGTGAAGGAACTCACACCTGATTCATTCGAAGGCGTCGACATCGCTCTTTTCAGCGCAGGTGGCGGGATCTCGGAAACCTTTGCACCGCACGCCGTCGCAGCAGGTGCCATCGTCGTTGACAATTCATCCGCCTTCCGCATGCAGGAAGACGTCCCACTCATCGTGCCTGAGATCAATCCCGGTGACGCCCCCGGAACCAGCGGCATCATCGCAAACCCTAACTGCACCACTATCGTGAGCCTCATGGCTCTGAACCCAATGCACAAGGCATTCGGAGGAATTAAAAGCATCATCGCCTCCAGCTATCAGGCCGTTTCCGGAAGTGGCGCACAGGGCATCGCTGAACTCGAAGCTCAAGTCGACGCGATCGCCAAAGGTGAGCCCCTCCCCGATCGAAACGTCTACCCGTGCCAGATCGCATTCAACGTGATTCCACAGGTCGACAAGTTCCAGGAGAACGGATACACGAAGGAGGAAATGAAAATGCACTTCGAAGGTCAGAAGATCCTTCACGCACCCGACCTCAAAGCATCGGTCACCTGCGTTCGCGTTCCCGTTTACCGCTCGCACGCCGTATCGATCACCGCTGTTTTCAACGACAAGCCCGACGTCGCCGCTGCCAGAGCCGCCATCGATGCCGCTCCCGGTGTTCGCGTCGTCGACAATCCATTCGCTGACACGCCGGAGTTCCCGACACCGCTCGACTGCACCGACGGCGACGACTGCCTCGTGGGCCGGATCCGCGAAGACCTCGTTCTCGACAACGCCCTCACTTTCTGGGTCGTCGGAGATCAGGTCAGAAAAGGAGCGGCCTTGAACGCCGTCCAGATCGCAGAACTCCTCTAGCGCCGGGGGCGCTGTAAAAGGGAAGCCCCAACCCTGTTGAGTGCTGAACCTAACCCTGTTGAATACACCACACACGCCTCCGAAGCCAAGCCGGCAAAGGCCACCCGACCTTTCACCTTTTACTTTCTACCATTAACCGCCCGAAGGGCGAAATCCGATGTCCGATCTCACCCCCTACCTCAAAAGCCGCTGCAAGATTGTTGACCAGGCGCTCGGAAAATATCTTCCCACCGCGAGAACGCGCCCCGCCACGGTTCATGATGCGATGCGCTACAGTATCTTCGCGGGAGGAAAACGACTGCGCCCCATTCTCTGCCTCGCAGCAGCAGAAGCCTGCGACGGGAACTACGAGGATGCCCTCGCTCCGGCCTCAGCAGTCGAGTGCATTCACACTTACTCACTCATTCATGACGATCTCCCCTGCATGGACGACGACGACCTCCGTCGCGGAAAGCCGACCAGTCACGTGAAGTATGGAGAGGGAATCGCCGTTCTCGCAGGAGACGCCCTTCTCACGATCGCATTTGAAATCCTCGCGAAAACCCCGGCAGCAAAACGCTACGACGTGGGCACCTACGTCACCGAACTGGCCAACTGCGCCGGCAGCCGCCACCTCATCGGCGGACAAGTGTTAGACCTCGAAGGCGAAGGCAGCGATGTGCTCTTATCGCCGACACAGCTCGACTACATTCACAAAAGCAAAACGGCGGCGCTTTTAACTTCATCGATCCGGCTCGGAGCGATGACCGCCAACGCAACGCCGAAGAAGCTCGAAGCGATAAGCATCTACGGCCAGTCACTCGGGCTCGCCTTTCAAGTCATCGACGACATTCTCGACGTCACCTCGACAAGCGAGAAACTCGGCAAGAGTGCCGGCAAAGATGAAGCGACTAACAAGTCCACCTACCCGGCCCTCTTTGGATTGGAAAAGAGCCGCAGGAAAGCCGCACAATTGACGGCTAAAGCGCACGACGCCCTCAAGCCATTCGGTAAAAAGGCGCAGCGGATGCACGAGATCGCCGACTATCTCCTCGATAGAGATTACTAGTTCTGCGCCCTACGAACTCAGGGCAACACCACCACTGTCTGCCAGTGCAAGCGGTCTGGAATACCGTTGCAGACTCCCATTCAATTCCCCGTAATCGAGAGGCTTCATGTGGACGATACTGATGTCCTCACCGTGATCCCCCTGTTCCAGCATCAGCTGACTGAAACCGGTCAGAAGAATCACAGGAATCTCCGGTGCGATCTCATGAATTTTCTGCGCAAGGCGAATCCCCGTGATTTCGGGCATCATCTGATCGGTGATAACTAGGTCGAAGCGCTGATCTGACTGAAACAAATCGAGGGCCTCAACCGGATCGACTTTGGAAACCACTTCGTGCCCCAGCTTTCTGAGCATCATCGTAGTGGCAAGAAGGACCCTGGGGTCGTCATCAACGACGAGGAGTCTACGCGGCGAAACCCGCTCCTGAGTACTCCCCCGGCCGGAATCGACTGGCTCGGGCGCCTTAACGGATACCTCAGCCGGAGCTTCGGGAAAATAAACCCTGAAGGTGGTTCCCTCTCCGGGCTCACTCTCCACTTCAAGACCACACCCGAATTCTCCGACAAAAGAATGAACCATCGACAAGCCCAGACCACTCCCGTCGCCCGGTGCTCTCGTCGTGAAAAACGGATCGAAAATCTTCCTCCGCGTCGCCTCGTCCATTCCCTCGCCATCATCCACAATTGAGAGGCACCAGATTCCAGCGCGGTGTTTTGCCGCCTCAGGCGGAAGGGGCGTTCCCTCCGCGACGCGGCGCAGAGTCACTCGAATTTTTCCATTGCCGATCCCGATGGCATGACCGGCGTTCACGACCAGGTTCATGAGGCACTGCTCAAACTGCTGCGCGGAACAATAAACCCTAGCAGGCCGGTCGTCGGTCTCGATATCGAGGTCAACATTGGTGGAAAGACTGCCCCGCAAGAGCCTCCCCGCCGATTTCATAACAAGAACCAAATCTTCCACTCTGGCACCTTCGTCAGTTTGCTTGGCAAACCGCAGCAGAGATTGAACCAGTTCGGCAGCTCTCGCCGCGGCATCGGAACAGATTCGAAAAGCATCAATCGCTCCCGGAACCGCAGCTTCGGCGTTGTTCTCAAGAGCCTCCCGGGACAACTTTGAATGAACCGCAATCGGAGTCAGCAAGTTGTTAAAATCATGAGCGATCCCCCCCGCAAGGGTTCCCACCGCATCCATTTTCTGGGCCTCCCGGATTCGGGCTTCCCACTCCACCTGGCTTGTGATATCCCGCATTTGGAACTGCCACTGTGATGCATCCCCATGGTCACCTATAACAGTGGCCTCGACCCTGACAATATTCTCAGCATTGCCCCTGACCAGCAGTTCGTCGGAGTGAATCCCGGACGCCTTCAACTCCCCTACAAAATCTGGAATCACTTCAGGAGTGATCCCATACCCGGCGAAATCCTCACCAATCACGGCACCCAGAATTCTCTCCGCGGCAGGATTGCATGCCACAATTTGGAACTCCGTGTCAGTGATCACAATGGCATCGGTTGTACCCGTGACGATACCACGATATCGCGATTCCGAGTCAGTAAGCGCTTCGTTGACAGCCTCCAGCGTTTCTTTCGCACGACTCAGTATTCGGGTCCGCCACCGGAAATGAAGGGCCACGGCGATCAAAGATACCAATGAAATTATCACATAGAACCCTGCTGTTTCCCAGAGACGGGGTCTGGCATGTAGCGAGATGGATACCGGGGTGCCCGAAGTTACTCCCCTCGAAGTGACCGCTCTTAATTCGATCGTGTGCGTCCCTTTTGAGATCCTTGAAATTTCCATGATCCCATCGGCACAGCGACTCCAGTAGTCACCATCGACGCGATACTCGTAATAATTTGCTGATGGAAACTGGTAATCTGGAATGGTTGCGTGCAGCCGAATCCCGTGATCTGAAGCCTTGAGGACAATTTCATCGGGGAACTGATTCCCATGAACCGGGATCTCACGTTCATTCTCCTCGCCCAACACTTCAACGCGCTGCAACCTGAGTTCGGGAACATTCAAGACGACTTCCGAACACAAATCCTTCTCTGATAAATCCATAAGGATTCCATAGCCACCGACAAGGATCCGCCCGTCACCGGGGGTCTGAACCGACTGGAATTGGAAAGGACGGGCAAACAGTTCAGAACGCCACGAATAATCGGCAAGATCCCGTGCTCTCATCTCAAAAAGTTCCAGGTTTCCATCTACCACCAACCAGAGCATTCCCTCCGGCCCCTGACAAACTGACGACATAGGCTGCACAAACCCGGAGACTCGCTCAACCTCCATCGTTTCCGGATCACAAACAAACAACCCGCTGTTCGTTGCCGCCCATAAATGAGGATCTTCGTCAGAAATGACCATCGATCTCACCGCTACATTCTCGCCGAAATTGAGAATTCCCGGCTCTCCGCCAGCGAGATTAAAACGATAGATTCCACCGCGATGCCCCACCCAGATATCTTTCCCGTGAGCGTATATATCCCTGACACGTGAAGGCAAAGTGGCAACCTTCGTGACCTCAGTGGAAACGGGATCAAACCGGAACAAATCAAAACCAATTGAAAACCAGAGCCTGCCGTTCCCGTCGACCTTTGCGGCACAGTTGGCGTAGTCAACGGTCTCAGCAAAATCGATCGGAAATGCATCAATCCGGTCCCATCTGCCATTTTGATGCAGCTCATTCAGAATAAGCTCTTGCGGAGTAACCAGGAGAAACTTCGTTTCGCTAAGTTGCCCCATCGCCAAAGCGCCCCGTCCACTGTTACTCCCGAAACGGATTCTCGTGATTTCGCGACTCTTCTGTGAAATGCGAGCCAATCCGGAACTCGAATGAACGAGAATGTGATCCCCCGACTCAAAGGAGCCCAGCACCAGCCCCGGAAACAAAGAATCCTTCCTCTCCGTAATCGACGCATACATCAACATTGAATCTGAGAGAGAATTCGTCCGAACAAGGCCAAATCCCTCAGTCACCATCCAGAGGACCCCGAAATGATCGACGAGGACATCCCGGATCTTCATAACCCCGCGTGAATGCTCAGCTCGAATGGCTCCCCCGTAGGACACCCACTCAGAGCGGTTACAGTCAAAACTCAAAAGCCCCCGTTCAGATTCTGTCCCGACCCACAAGCGGTCTCCGGCGGCATTCGCAGAGATGGCAGTGAGGCGGCAATTCGGAAACAGGGCCCTGTCCTTGAACGTGATCCATTCGAAGCCCTCTTCCTCAACTCTCAAAAGTCCGTTTTTGCCTCCGGCCCAGATCCGACCATCCGGAGTCTGACATAAACTGCTGAGCCCCCATTCCAAGTCAGGATTTCCACTTTCCGGTGCCGGAGCATAGACCTCCCCTGATTCCCCCGAGATTGAAAACCGAACCAAACCCGATTCCGCATCAGAAATCCAGAGAGTATCTGAAGATTTCAGATCTGAAATGATCTCCTGCGGATCGCTTAACACCGGGGAGGCAATCAACTCTCTCCAGCTGCCGTGCTCAGCGGAGAATGAGAGCAACCCTTTATCTGTCGAAATCCAGAGGATACCATTGGAATCGCCTGCAAAATCTCTCAACGACTCACCGGAGGGCACTTCATAGAAATTTGATTCCCCTGAAGCAGGAGAAAATGCACCAACACCTCCCTCCGTGATCACCCAAATCTCATCACTATCATCAAATTGCATCATCGAGATGACTTCGTCCCGCTCCGCAAACAGGCCGGTGCATCTAGGCTCATTTCCATCGAGAGCATATAGCCCATTGCCGGTACCGCACCAAACAACCCCGTCTCGATCAGCGAAAACAGAATAGGCCTCCAGCGGGGCGTCCCACTGGCCGCGGAGTTCACTAACAACTTCAGAAAACCATTTATCAGCTTTCAGCGTAACTGCCTCCTCAGCAGTCACTATTGACGTACAAAGAAGCCAAAGCGCTGCAAAAATCAGGCATTTTGAGTAATAAAGCATACAAATTTAACCATATTTTAGTATTCACTATAAATTTTGCAAATTTGTATTTTATATAAATTATCATCTTTATATAAAGACCGTGATCAAAGAGCCAGATTTTTCGCCCCGGGGAAGCCACGGCGCACTGAATCGACTCTGCGAAAAATTCTCTACTCTTCGTCGCCAATTTGCGGCTTTTAAACAGATAGTCCCCCCCGGCTCAGAGATGGAGGTGAAAGCAGCATTTCAAGGAGCTCCAGCCTGCCAAACAACCAAAAAGGCACAACTTTCGTTGTGCCTTTCTTATTCCCCTCTTCACTCCCGCTCCCAAATCGCTCGCCATCATTGAAAGCAAACTTCGCCTCCCGCATTTCCTTTTCAGCGAGACGCTTGAGCCTGGCTTGTTCGATTTTAGAATGGTAGTTCCACCAACTTCTCACCCCCGTCATATTCTGGTAGCGGCCCCAGCCGTTTGACTGCTCCATAATTTCGTCGATTTCATCGAGTCGCGACCGGACTTCCGGCATATCGACTTTCTGATGGGTGACAATGTAAGGGGCAACG
>JARGPH010000013.1:0-71816 GCA_029213065.1 Verrucomicrobiales bacterium
GACCTCGGTGATGTCTGGTGGGACCTGATCAATCTTAAAACGAAAGTGGTGAAACTTGGTCGCCGCTCTCCTGAGAGCCTTGCCCTGAAAGAAGGCGAGTAGGCTCTCTCGAAAAAAACAATTTTCCTTGGGGAAAAACAAGAAGTGGACTGCTGTCCTGTGGCGAAAGCCGCAGGGCAGCTTTTTCGTTTCCGGCGCGAAGCACCAGGTTACAAATTTGAACGCGTTTTGTATCCGCAGGTCATAGAAAATTGCGTATCATTTCACCATGTCGATTCCTCCAGACCTGCCCCGGCGCTCAGCTTCCCGCCAGCCGCCTGCATTGCCGACCGATCATCGTCGCGAGCAGTGGGGCCTCGCCATGAAAGACAATCTTGCTCTCCTCGTCGGAGCGGTCGTGATTGCCTGGGGATTGCAAATCGCCGATCTCGTTACCTTCAGTTTTCTCGACAATTTCGGGATCAAGCCGCGCACCCTTTCAGGGCTGTTCGGCATTCTCGCCGCCCCGTTTCTGCACGGGGGATTCGGGCACCTCCTCTCGAACACACTTCCGTTTCTCATGTTGGGAGGCATCGTCCTCATCGGGGGCAGAAAGCTCTTCGTCGCCATATCGCTTTTTATCATCGCGATCGGGGGAGGCGCCCTCTGGACGGTCGGGCCCGCAGGCACCAATCACATCGGAGCGAGCCTGCTTATTTTCGGTTACCTCGGTTTTCTCCTCGCGCGTGGCGTCGTCGAGAAATCCACTTTCTGGATCGTCGTTTCCGTCGTAGTCCTTGTCCTCTACGGCGGAATGCTCGCCGGCGTTCTTCCCGGTCAGGAGGGAATCTCGTGGCAGGGGCACCTTTTCGGATTCATCTCAGGTGTTCTCGGAGCGCGGGTTCTCCTCACCGGCGAAAGTCGTAAGAAGCTCACGGGGACGTCTCTTCTTTGAACTGGCGGATCGCTTCCAGAAAAGGCGCGAGATAGCGCTTCGCCTTCACCTCGCCGATGCCGTTGATCTTCATCGCGTGCTCTTCGGTCGTGGGCCGGATTCGGGTAAGGAACTCGAGCACCTGATTGCTGAAAATCACGTAGGGCGGAATTTTCCCCGCTTCGTTAGCGAGTTGGGTGCGCACTTCCTTCAGCTTGTCGAAAAGATCTTCGTCGAAGGCCAGCTCCTCGAGCCCCGTCATGTCCTGGCCTGTGGTCGTCTTCTTCACGAGTCGGCGTTGGTCGGGCCACGACATTGTAAAATCGCGATTTCCCGTCATTGCCTCCGTGCCGCGTTTTGTCAGCGACATGAGCGGGTAAGGGGTCTTGCGGATCATGACGAGCCCCGCCTTTTCCAATTCGGTGAGAAGCGCAAAAACATAGGAAGAGCCATGCTCTTTTAAAATCCCGTGCGTCGAGAGCTTGTCGAGGCGCGCTGCTGCGAGATCCTGCGATTTGCTGCCTGTCAGCATTTGCACAATCTTCCCTTTGCCGAAACGGCCTTCCCAGTCACCTGATCGCGTTCTTCCGCAGGTTCGCGCCACGCCACTGAGCGCCTTCTGCACGATGGTAAACTCCTCGTCAGTTGGCTCCCTCCGGTCCGAGTCCGCAGTGTCGTCGCAGATATCACAACTGCCACAAGGGGATGCGTCCGGCTCGCCGAAGTAATCGAGAATCCACTCCTGACGACAGGTCGAATGGTCGTAGCAGAATTTGATGACCGATTCGAGTTTCAGGTTGTCGCGGCGCTGCTTTTCTTTCAACGCATCGAAATCCAGCTCAATGTCTTTTTCGGTCAGTTCCGGACGGCTCAGGCGTGTTCCCCGTTTGCGTTCGCCGGGGACATCAAAGCGCTCGAGGTAATTTTGCCTGACCAGGGCAGAAATAGCACTGCCGATCTGCATCGTGTTCTTCACATTCAGCATCTCGGCGAGATCCTTGATCGAGATCGTAACGCCCTTATTCTCCCTCCCGCTGAGTCGATGAATCGCCGCGTAGAGATCGAGAATAATGTCCGGAGTGGGGTTGTTCCCATCAATGAAAAACTGCTGCGTTCGCGTGTCCGCAAAGTTGAAGAGCAAATTGCACTCCGCGGGCTCCCCGTCACGACCGGCACGGCCCGCTTCCTGATAGTATGCCTCAACGCTGCCGGGAATATCAAAGTGCGCCACGAAACGAACGTCGGCGCGGTCAATACCCATTCCGAAGGCATTCGTCGCCACCGCGACATCGTAAGTCCGGTTCAAAAATACATTCTGGGCCCACTCCCGATCGCTGTCCGCCATTCCCCCGTGATAGGCAACCAGCTTCACCCCCTCGGCTGAGAGCGACGCGCTGACCTCCTCGACCCGCTTCCGGGTGGAACAGTAAATGATTCCCGTTTTCTGGTTTTTGACCAACTCGTGAAGCCGGTCATACTTCTGCCGATGCCCCTCACAATGCGTCACTTTTAGGCTCAGGTTAGGGCGCTTGAAACCGCTGATCGAAACCATCGGATCCCGCAGCTTCAGGACCTTGAGAATGTCCGCCCGCACGTCCGGCGTAGCCGTCGCCGTAAAGGCCGCCGTCTGGGGATGTCCCAGTTTCTCGACTGCTTCGGAAAGGCGCAGGTAATCGGGCCGGAAATCGTGTCCCCACTGACTGAGGCAGTGCGCTTCGTCGACTGCGAAAAGCGCGATGGGAAGGCCGCGGAGGGCATCGATAAAAGCGTTGCTGCGAAAGCGCTCCGGCGCGACGTAGACCAGTTTGTATTTGCCTGCCGAGATGTCGCGAAGCCGCTCGCCCTGTTTCCCCGGCGAGAGCGTGCTGTTGATCATCGTCGCGGGAATCCCTTTGCGAATCAGGCTGTCGACCTGATCCTTCATCAGCGCGATGAGCGGGCTCACCACCAGAGTGACGCCCTCCATCACCATCGCCGGCAGCTGATAGCAGAGCGATTTTCCGCCGCCTGTCGGCATCACTGCGAGGGTGTCCTGACCCGCGAGGAGCGATGAAACCACTTCCGCCTGACCCGATTTGAACTCACCAAACCCGAAGTGCTTTTCGAGCGCTTCGAGAGGATCGCGAATCAAATCTTTGTCGGCGGCAAACTGAGTCATTTACAGGTGTTACTATGAACAATATTTCGTGAAACGCACTTCGAAAAGGAATCTATTTTTTCCTTTCCCCTGAAGGGCTGTCGGGTTACCCCATTGGCTATGGAAGATCTACGCATTGGCATTCTCGGTCATCGTTTCATGGGGCGGGCGCATTCAAACGGATGGAGCCAGACAACGAAGTTTTTCGATCCTCCCTACAAGCCTGTTTTGCAAGTCGCTTGTGGTCGTGACGGGGAAGATCTTCAAAAGTTCGCGGATCGATGGGGCTGGGCCGAGATCGAGACGGACTGGAAGCGCGTCATGGAGCGCGACGACATCGACGTGATCGATATTTCCCTGCCCACTTTCATGCACGCCGAGACCGCGATCGCCGCGGCCGAAGCGGGGAAGCACATCTTTTGTGAAAAGCCGATCTGCAACACCTCGGAACAGGCGAGAGCGATGCAGGCTGCTGCCGAAAAGGCCGGTGTGGTCCACTATGTGAACCACAATTACCGCCGTTGTCCCGCCGTCGCTCTAGCGAAAAGGATGATCGATGACGGTGAGCTCGGGGAGATCTACCACTGGCGCGGCGCCTACCAGCAAAGCTGGCTCGTGAACCCCGATCATCCGCTCGACTGGAAGTTGAAAAAGGACACTGCCGGAGCCGGTCCACTCTGGGATCTCGGTTCGCATGCGGTCGATCTCGCGCACTACCTGGTGGGGGATTTTGCCAACATCACCTCCCAGGGAAAGCAGTTCACCGAAGAGCGTCCCCTCGCTTCGGATCCATCGAAGACCGGAAAAGTCGAAGTCGAATGTGCCGCGCTCATGATGGGGGAGTTCAAGAACGGCGCCCTCGCCACAATTGAGACGACGCGTTATGCAACCGGACGTCGCAATCGTCATACCTTTGAAATCTACGGGAGCAAAGGGGCTCTCACCTGGGACATGGAGGACATGAACCGGCTCAAGTTTTTCGACAATGGCTCGCCCGAGCACCTCGTCGGATTTCGCGACATCCTCGTGACCGAGCGCTCTCACGAATACGCCAACGCCTGGTGGCCTCCCGGTCACATCATCGGCTACGAGCATGCTTTCGTGCACGCCTGCAACGACTTCATGCACGCAATCAAAGAGGGCCGAACCCTTGACCCCGATTTCGCTGAAGGTATCAGGATCATCGAAGTTCTCGAGGCCGCTCTCAAGTCGATGGAGACAGGCGCGCGAGTCAAGTTGTAGGCAAGGTGCGCGGCGCCCCGGAAGTAGAATGGGTTTTTAGCCCGTTTTCAAAGCTTGCCGGAGCAGAGGCTTCGGCGGATGGGCAGCGCGCACGGGTTGGAAACCCATGCTACCTTCTCCGCCACGTGAATTGCATTTACGCTCGACCCAACAGGGTCAGGTCGAGCATCCAACCCTGTTGGGTTTGGACTATTCAGCCTCAACTGCGATGCATTCGATCTCGATCAAGGCGCCGAGGGGAAGGCCTGCCACCTGCACCGTTGAACGCGCCGGCTTGTGGTCGCCGAAGGCTTCGGCGTAGAGTCCGTTCACGACGGGGAAATCAGCCATGTCGGCGAGGAAAATGGTCGTCTTCATGATGTGTCCCAGCGACGAGTTGGTTCCCGCGAGGACCGCTTTCATGTTTTCAAAAACCTGACGGGTCTGGGCTTCGATGCCACCGTCGACGAGCTTCATCGTTGCCGGATTGAGTGGGATCTGGCCGGAACAAAAGATGACTCCGTTCACCGTTGCTGCGTGAGAATAGGGGCCAATCGCATCTGGCGCTCCGGGGGTATTGATTGTCTTCATTGGGGGAATATGTCGTCGTGAGGCAATTTTCCTAACAGAAATTTGAGGCCGGCTTCACCGCTCGATTGACTATCCCGATGCAGGACAAACTCTCAGTATCCTCGTGCAGAGTGCATAGGGGGAGTGATCATTTTGCAATTAACTCACCACTTTTAGTCTCCTCTCCGCCCTGTTGGTTGGGGTGTAACTCATTCACTATAAAGGATTAAAGTTTTTGTCTAATGGCCGTGGAACGCTTTTTGCACCTTAGGGATGGTGAAAGTAAAAACCATGAACACCACCACGAACAACCCTCCCTTTTCAGAAACGGACGCGAAAGCGATCGACCACTGCAACTCTCTTCTCCGGGGAGAGATCTCCGCGGTTGAGACATACGGACAGGCTATAGACAAGTTCTCCGAAGAACCGGAAGTCGTGATTCTCAAAGCGATTCGCGATGATCACCGCAGGGCGGTAACTTACCTGACCGACCGCATCCACGGCCTTCATGGTCTCGCTGACACTTCATCCGGTGCCTGGGGAGCGACCACCAAAGCGATTCAGGCAACGGCCAACTTTTTCGGAGAAGACTCCGCGATTCGCTCTCTTGAGCAGGGCGAAGAACTTGGTCAGCAGGCCTACGAGTCGGCTATCAACGATCCTGATCTTGACGAGGAGACGCGACTCATCGTGCGGGACCGCCTTCTCCCCATGGTCAATCAGCACATCACCAGACTTCAGACACTCACAGAATCACTTTCTCAGTAGTCAGAAGTCCAACCCGTTAAATCCAATAGCATATGAAAAATATTATCCTGACAACCATACTCTCCACCGGCCTCGCTCTCTCCGCGACCGCGGAAGACAGCCTCGTGTCGGTGATCAATCCCACCGGCGGAAACATCACCAAAGGGGTCGTCACCTTTGAACAGGTCGGCACAGCCGTAAGCGTAAAAGCAGTCATCACAGGACTGAAGCCCGGCCAGAAGCACGCGATCCATGTCCACGAGTTCGGAGATGTGACATCTCTCGACGCCAAGAGTGCCGGAGGGCATTACAATCCCATCGGTCATCCTCACGGCCTGACTGATACTACGGTGCGTCACGCCGGTGACCTCGGGAACATTCACGCCGATGCTGATGGAGTGGGTGTTCTTTCGCTCACGATTTTACCTGAAGTGTTGCCGGAAGGCGGAGTCAGTAATTTCGCCGGTCGTGCTGTGATTATTCACGCCGAAGCAGATGATGGTGGCCAGCCCACCGGCAACGCCGGACCGCGTATTGCCGCTGGTGTGATCGGCTATGGAAATCCGGATGCCGATGCATTCTCTGTTCTCGAGGAATTTCCCAACCGGGCTCAGTACATCGTGATGGTTTCCGAAGACTCGAATGACGGTGCCGCTGAAAAAGCGGGAGAAAACCTCGACAAAGTCGGTGAAAAAGTAGCGGATGGCGTCGAGGAAGCCGCCCGCGAAACCGGAAAGGCTCTCAAGAAAATCGGCAAGGCAATTGAGAAGGAACTCAACGAGTAATTTTTACCTCCCCCTCAACAACAACCAGAGAAGCATCGCCGAAAGGCGGTGCTTTTTTGTTGGTGCGTGGCATGCTCCATCCATGGAGTGGCGCGCTTCCAGCCGCCGGATAAGACTCCCGCCTGATGGTTGAGATGACGATGCCCGACTGGGCGTGACTTGCGGCGGAGTGCTCTGCTGGCAGCAGGATGCAGCCACTCCCTGGAGCGAGGGGCGCGGGGGCGCTGGTGAATTAACTCAGGATCTCGTCGACGATGTTCCCATACACATCGGTGAGCCTGAAGTCGCGGCCTCCGTGAAAGTAGGTGAGGGCTTCATGATCGATTCCCATGAGGTGGAGGAGCGTGGCGTGGAAGTCGTGGATGTCGACTTTGTCCTTCACTGCGTAGTAGCCGAAGTCGTCGGTCGCGCCGTGGTGGTATCCGGGCTTGACGCCGGCACCGGCGAACCAGTTCGTGAATCCGTAGGGATTGTGATCGCGTCCGTTCTGGTGTTTGCCGGTGATGCCGTCAAAAAATTCGAAGGTGGGAGTGCGGCCGAACTCGCTTCCGCAAATCACGAGGGTGTCGTCTAACATGCCTCGAACTTTGAGATCGTGAAGGAGTCCCGCGATGGGTTTGTCGACCGCATTGGCATTGCCGCGATGGCCTTTCTCCAGTTCAGAGTGCTGATCCCACAAATTGCCGTAGCGCGGCGTCGCGTGATTCACCGTTATGTAGCGAACCCCCGCTTCGGAAAAGCGACGGGCGAGGAGAAGGGCTCGTCCAAACTCATCGGTGTGGTCTTCGTCGATCCCATAGAGGTCGCGCGTTGCCTTCGATTCGTTGTCGATGTCGAGCAGGCCCGGGGCCTCGGTTTGCATGCGGAAAGCGAGCTCCATTTCCTCGAGTTCACGGTCCGGTTCGTGAAGGCGGTTCAGCTCTTGAATAAAGTCGACGTGTGCTTTCTGTTCAGGGAACTGCGGCTTCAGATTTTCCCAATCGAGATCGGGCCGTTTTCGATCCGGCTTGTCGATCGCGGTGCCGCCGAAGTTGGCGGGAAGAAACCCGGTGGGACGGTTCGGATCGGTCGGGGTGATGTCGATGTAGGCGGGGAGATTGTCATTCATCGAGCCGAGCCCGTAGACGAGCCAGCTGCCCAGGGTCGGGCGAACCTCGATGGGGACGCCGGTGTGGAGAACGCGCTTCGCGGTGATATGATCATTGCTCGTGTGGTTGAGCGAATGGATGAATGTCAGGTCGTCGATGAAGCGGCTGTTGACCTCGGGAAAGAGATCGCTCGCGTAGGTCCCGCTTTCGCCCCAGTGCTGCCAGCCGAAGGGGGAGGGAATCACGGTTCCCTGCTTTGCAAAGGTGAACTCAGGCTGGTTGATCGATTCGGGAAGCGGCTTCCCCGCATACTTGTCGAGGGCCGGTTTGTGATCGTAGGAATCGATTTGGGAGAGTCCGCCTTCGAGGAAAATGTAGATGATGCGTTTCGCAGCGGGACGATGCTGCGTGATCCCGCTCAAGCCGCTGCCGGCGTAGAGAGTGCTGTTTTGCGAGAGCAGATCGGCCGCCGCAATAGATCCGAGACCGAGAAAGCTTTTGCTGAGCCAGTCGCGTCTCGACAGGGGCATGTCAGGATGATTATTCAAGGTGACTGAAGGCGCTGGATGAAAAGAGGGCGAGGCAGACGCGGGAGAGTGATTCGGTCTCGCTGAGACCGTTCTGAACGCCCGTTGAAAAGTAGGCCAGAAGCGCTTCTTTTTCGCGCTCGCGAAGAGGGCGTCCCAGAGTGAGTTCGTTGGCCGCTTCGAGACGGGCTGCGTTGTCAGGATGTTCGGCGACGAGTTTTTCGGCGAGCTGGTCGGCGTAGTATTTGGGGACGGGATTGTTGAGCCAGAAAAGCGCCTGCTTCGCGGTGATGCTCTCATCCCTGTCGTGCATGGGGCGACCGGATTCGTCGTAGCCGAAGAGCTTGAGCATTTTCCGGATCTCCAGCCCGAGGCCCTTCGGCGATCGGGAGGAGGTGAGAATGTAGAGGGCGCGATCCTTCGAGAGGTTGGTGTCGAGTGGTTCGCCGGAAGGTTGGCGCTCGACCTTGCCAATGCTTGTGAGCATTCCGTCGTAGATGGCCTCGGCTTCGAGGCGGTGTCGCGGGTAGCGGGACAAAAAGACGCCGTCGGGATCTTTTTCGCGATTGGTAGGGGTTTCCGCCGACGAAGCCCGATAGGTATCCGACTTCATGATGAGACGGTGAATGTGTTTGATCGACCAGTCGTTTCGCATCAGTTCCGCCGCGAGCCAGTCGAGCAGTTCGGGGTGCGTCGGCGGGCTGCCCTGGATTCCGAAGTCGTCGGCGGTGCGGACGATGCCGGTGCCGAAATGCCAATGCCAGAGACGGTTCACGAGGACTCGAGCGGTGAGCGGATGGTTCGGATCGGTGAGCCATTGGGCGAGTTGGAGGCGTCCGCTCTCGCCGTCGGGAACAGGGTAGGATGTCGAGATGAGATCGTCGGCGAGAGAGGGGGCGGCACGGGGAACGGGGTCGCCTTTTTGCTGGTAGGTTTCGCCGTTGACGTGGACGGGGAGGCTAATAGGAGCCTTTTCTTCAGAAACGGCGAGGGTGACGGGGAAAGCGCTCGCCTGAATTCGCAGTTCTTCTGTTCGTTTGTCGATGGATTCGAGGAGTCGGCTTTCACTTTCGTTCAGACCGGTTTCAGCTTCCGCTATCGAAGGTGGCCAAAACGCCGCGAGAATCTCGCTATTCGAAAAGGTCTTTTCGCGTTGGAAAACGATTCCCCGGTCGAGAGTCGGGAAGGGTTCGTTTTGCGCCACTTTGAAGCGAATATAATTGCTGCCCCTCTTCAGTTCCGGAAGTGCGATCGCAGCCCAGCGGAATCCATTGTCTCCTTCTCCACTGGTTTGACCGACCAAAACCTGTTCGTCAAGGGTTGTCCCGTTGATCTCGAGATCGACGGGGGAGGGGACTTCGGCGCGGAAGCGCACCAGCAGTTGATAGTCGCCGGGCTCTTTTACGGGGATGCGATACTTGGCCCATTGATCTTTTTGTCGCCGCGAAGCGAGAGCCTCCTGCTTGCCGCCAAAAGAGACCACCTTGAGATTCTTGTGACCGTCAAAATTCTCGGCTTCAAAGGAGAAGATATGGTCTCCGAAAATTTCGGAGGCGGGAATCTCAGGTCGTCCTTCCGAGAGGAGACGTTGTTGCACTTTGGAGAGCAATTCGGCTCTTTCAGAGGCCAGTTGGCGCAGTTCCGTTTCTTTGTTGAGATAACCTCGCTCCTCCTGAGTGGTTACAAGGCGCTGAACCGCTCTGGGCCGTCCGTCTTTCCATTCCTCCGAAAAATCACTCGTGATTCTCGTGCTGCGAAACATTCCCGCCATCGCGTAGTAATCCGCCGTCGGGATGGGATCGAATTTGTGATCGTGACAGCGGGAGCAGGCAAAATCCATTGCGAGAAAGGCCCGCGTCGTGGTCGAAATCTGTTCGTCGATGATGTCGAGACGCAACTTGTTCGGATCGGTGCATTCTTCGAACCACTGGCCGATCGAGAGAAAGGCCGGAGCAGTGATCGCATCAAGGTAGGCGGAGGCTGTCTCAGCGTTCTCCGCGAGGATATCTCCCGCGAGCTGTTCCGTCACAAAGCGATCGAAGGGCTTGTCCTCGTTGAAACTCTTCACGACATAATCCCGGTAGGGAATCGCGAGGTCGATTTCGTCAATCCCGGGAACTTTAATGGCACCCTGCACATAGCGCGCAATATCGAGCCAGTGCCGGCCCCAGCGCTCTCCGTAGTGCGGTGAGCCGAGAAGACGGTCGACGAGCTTTTCGTAGGCGTCAGGGCTTTCGTCGGCGGTAAAGGCGGCGATTTCTTCGCGAGTCGGAGGCAGCCCGGTTAGATCAATCGTCGCACGGCGCAGAAGGGTGTATAGATCCGCTTCCGGGTTCTGTTCAACTCCGAGATCACTCAGTTTTTGACTGATAAAGTAGTCAATGGGGTTCTCATCGCCCGGCACCTCCCCGGCTGAAACAGGCTGAAGTGACCAGTGAGAGGCCCACTTTTCTGCATTTTGAGCCGATAGCGGCGCGATTGCTGTTCCAAATAGAACCGCAATAATCACTGGAATCGGAATATGGCATAAAGGAGTCACTTGAAAAAAGGGCAGGGGATTCGATCTTAACTTAGTTTATGGAACGTCTCTCTTTGGACGCGTTTCCCGCTTTCCGGTTCATTTTTCTACGGAATAAAGGGCTTGAGGCGTTAATAAACCGACATTTTCCAACGAATACAACATGGCATCCTCTAATCAACTTCCGCGGGTCAATCCTTGCTTTGTCACCCATAACCTCGCTCTCGGCGGCGCTCAAACGGCGGTTCTGCGCTACATCAGTGCGCTTCCCGAGTGGGTTCGCGAGCGGACCACCTTGTATTCGCAGTCCGATGACATGCCTTTGATGGATGCGGCTGAGAAAAGTGGCTTTTCCTGCGGCAGCGTGACACGTGAGGCGCCTTCCGATCCGTCTTCCTGGTTTTTGAGCTACGGAGATCTTTCCGGTCTTCCAAAGCGCCCGACTTCGCTGGTGCTGCATTCCTGGGATGATGCCGGATGGCGTTTCATCAACCGTGCCTACGACAACCTCGAGGGCATGAAAGTGGCCGGTGTTTCCCAAAAGGTGCTCGATCGTTATGCCGGTTGGGCGAAGGAGAAAAATCACGACATCGTTGGCGTGATGACTCCTCCGGTTTCAGAATTTACCTCTGCGAAGGGAAATTACGATCCTAAAGGCCGTCTCGTTGTCGCCTGGATGGGGCGCCCGCTTGAGTCCAAGGGGATCATGACTTTGCCCTATCTTCTCAAAGAGGAGCCACGCATGGTGATTCGTGCCTGGACCGGCGCTGACACGGCCGGACTCGAATACACGCAGCGCACTCAGGCCGAAGCGCTTGCGAAAGTGATCGACCTCGCCAGCAAGCTCGGCGTTGCGGATCGACTCGACATTCGCCCGCTCGACTTCAACCCCTTCAATTACAAGCACCGTCTCGAAGGCTGTCACGCCCTCCTCGGAAACAGCGAGAAGGAAGGCTATCTTCTCACCGCGGCAGAAGCACTCAGCTGCGGCATCCCCGTTGTCGTCACGAAATCCTGCGGGATCGCCGACATCATCAAAAACGGTAAGAACGGTTACCTTATCGACTGGAATTCGAACGCGAAGAAGCTTGCGAAGACCGCGCACAAGGCGCTTTTGAAAGCGGCGAACCTTTCCAGCGTCGACTGTCTTGCCTCGGCTGCAGATCTTTCGCTCGGAGCCAATTACGCGACCGCCACGAGCCGGATCCTCGGCGAGATGACGGGAACGTCTCTCCATCACCCCGACGCGGATGTCACGGTGGGACTTCGTATCCACAAGGGCACCGACGTTTCCAAGCTCGACGACGCCGTGAGCAGCCTTGCGAATCAGACGTATAAGAAATTTAAGGTGAAGTTGCTCGTCGACGGCCCCTGGTCATTCGCTGAGCCACTCGCGAAGCGTTACGGGCTTCCGCTCATCTGTACCGGTCTCGAGCCGGACATCGAGCATTGCAGCTGGTTGCACCGTCAGGCCGTTGAGGTTTGCGATACCGAGTTTTACAAGCCGCTCGATTATGACGACCAGATTATGCCGACGTATCTCGAGCGTGCTGTTCATGTCATGGAGCAGAAGAAAGTGGACGTATACGGCTGTCTTCTTCTCACCCTTGAAAACGGAACGATCGAGCCACGTCTCCACTGGCCGAACAAGGGCCTCGACACGATGTTCACCGGCAATTCCGACAACAACATGCTTCCTCACTCATCGGTTCTGATGCGTGCTGCGGCTGCTCGTAAGGCGGGCAACTATCAGGAGCGAGCCGTTGGTCTCGGTGCTGACGACTACCACCTCTGGTATCGCATTCACCAGACCGGAGGCACCTTCTTCCGCGACGATGAGGTGCGTAACGTCGTCTACCGGATTCACGAGGCGAACTCGCTCAAAATCCGTCGTGCCCGTTTCGGTGACACCGAGCAGAAGAAAAAGCAGAACTTGCTTCAGAAAGCCGCTGCTGCCGCCGGTATCACAGTGCTGGCCGGTTCAGCCTTCGGTTCGACCGGTTGTGCGGAAGACGGTGCGACGAAGGATCCTGAGCCTAAAGGACCTGAGACATCATCTGAGAAAGCGCAAAATGCCGCTCCGGAGCCAGCCCCTCAGGCCGTGTCTGCAAGTCCCGTTGAGAAGCGGACTGATCCTCCTCATTCCTAGTGGCGGATGCCATTGATTGAGCTTTCGACCGGGATCCGGGCACCCATAGAAAAGGTGTTCGATCTCGCGCGAAGCATCGATGCCCACATCGCGAGTGCCGGGCAGACGCAGGAGCGGGCCATTGCCGGTCGCACCTCCGGACTGATCGAGTCAGGGGAGAGTGTCACCTGGGAAGCCCGCCATTTCGGTGTGAAACAACAGCTCACCGTAAAGATTACGGAGATGGATTTTCCCCATTCGTTTGAGGATGTCATGGTCAAAGGCGCCTTCGCCTCGATGAGCCATCGGCACGAATTCGAGGAGGCGGACGGAGTTACGGTGATGCGTGACCGGTTCGAGTTTTCAGCCCCGTTGGGAATTCTCGGGCGACTCGCTGAGAAGCTTTTCCTAACCGCCTACATGACGCGGTTCCTCGAAATTCGGAACGCGCATTTGAAGGCGGCGGCAGAAGCAGCGTAAATTATCTTTCCTCTACTTCTCAGTTTTCAAGCAGATAGCACTTTATTGCTAATTTGCTGCTATTTGAGCCGAAGTTAGCAGCAAACGGTAGGGTGTGAGATGTTTCTGCTAATTTGTTCTGAGTTGGCAGGAAATTAGCAGAAAGAGAAGCGGGCGTTTTGTCGTCCTATAGTCAGGTGCGGGCAGCTTTCGCATGATTCATGGAACGGGACGCGCGCTTGCTGATACCGGATTAAGAGGAGGATTAAGAAAAAAGAAAAAGAGGCGAGCTTCGCTCTTAAATCCCACCGCGGATTTTTTCGCCGATGAAGCGGAGGACGTCGAGGCGTCCGTCGTTGTTCGCGGCGGAGGTAATGAAAGTGGGCGGGTCGCCTTCGGAAAACTCTTTCATTGCGTCGAGGAAGGCCTGCCGGTTCTTCTCGATTTTTCCTTTTTTCAGTTTGTCCGATTTTGTGAAAACGAGAGAGAAGGGGACTCCCACTTCAACGAGCCAGGACACGAAGTCGAGGTCGTTTTTCATGGGGGAATGTCTCGAATCGATGAGAACAAACACGTGCGAGAGCTCTTCCCGGCTTTCGAGGTAGTCGGCGACGAAGTCGTTGAAACGGTAGCGTTCGGCCTTGGCGGCTTTGGCGTAGCCGTAGCCGGGAAGATCGACGAGGGCCCACTCTTTGTTCACAACGAAGAAATTGATCAGCCGCGTATGGCCGGGTTTCTGGGATACTTTCGCGAGGCCCTTCTGGTTGCAGAGCATGTTCAGAAGCGATGACTTCCCCACATTGGAGCGACCAATGAAAGCGAACTCCGGGAGCTCCGAAGGCGGACAGTCCTGGAGCCCTGCTGCGCTGGTATGGAAAGTGGCGGTGGTGATTTTCATGGGGAAATACGCTGCGCGAATCAATGTTCAGAAGTTAAAACGCGAATGAGCGCAAATGATAGTAGAGACTCGCGATTGATTTGGAAAGGACACGTGATATCAGAGCCCGGCGGATCTGTGTGAATCGGATTCCATCTGTGGGAGCGAAGCGCATCGGTGTAAAAGAAGAGCTATCAGCGATTTCAGCACAGATGAAATCGGATTTTCGTAGATGAACACAGATGATTGCAGGGTTCTGAAAATTCTACGCTCTAGAGGCGGGGGTTCTCCTCCCATTCGAGGTCGATGCGGTCGGCGAGATTGCGGGCTTTGATTTTGTGATCCCGCTTTGAGCGGCGCTCCAGCGTCATCTTCCGCTTCTTGAGTCGGCGCTTCAGCTCGGCGATTTCCTCTTCGAGTTTGAGGTAGCCCTCGTAGCGATCTGTGGAAAGTCTACCGGATTCAACCGCTTCGCGAATCGCGCAACCGGCATCGGTGCCGTGTTTGCAGTCGTGGAATTTACAGCTCGCTGCGATTTCTTCGATGTCGGTGAATTTCTCGCGCAGGGTGTATTCGTCAGTCCACATCTGGACTTCCCGAATTCCCGGGTTGTCGATGAGAATTCCCCCCTGCTCGAGGACGATGAGCTCGCGCGCCGTCGTGGTGTGGCGTCCTTTTCCGGTGACGTTGTTCACTTCGCCCTCCTCTTGCCAGACGTCGCCTAACATCGCATTAATGAGTGAGGATTTACCGACTCCGCTCGATCCCACGAAGGTGATGGACCGGCCCGGTTCGAGATAATTCTCGATCACTTTGACGTTCTCGCCATTCACCGCGCTGGTGATAATGACGTCGGCTTCGGCGTTCAGCTCACGAATCGATCTCGCGGCCTCCTCGTTCTGTTCTCTGGGAAAAAGATCGGATTTGTTTACGAGAACGATGGCCCGCGCCTCACTTCGGTTCACGAGAGCGAAGAAGCGCTCCATACGCCGCAAGTTCAGATCGGAACCCGCATCGGTGACGATACAGACCATGGAGACATTCGCGGCCATGACCTGTTCCTCGCTGCTCTTGCCGGGCTCCTTGCGGGAAAAGCAGGTCTGTCTCGAAAGCCGGGCGCGGATGACGTGGTCGAGCTCGCCGGTTCCGGTCTCGAGAGCGACCCAGTCTCCGACAGCGGGAAGAGCGGCGTCACTCTCGGCGTCGTGGTAGACCTTCCCGCTCATGACGACTTCGTATTCAATACCGCCTTCGGTGAGCGCTCCGTAAGTGATCTTGTTGTCGCGAATGAGACGCGCGGGTATCCATCCCTTTTTTGCAAAAGGGGCGAATTCCTTTTCGAAGTCGTCATTCCATCCAAGCTCGGCGAGCGTCATATTTTGGAGTGTAACGGGGCAGAGAGCCTCTTTCATCCGAAAAAAGCATGGAAATCGACAAGGTGGGCAGTTTATGCGTAACCTGTCATGATGAAGCTCTGGTTGAAGATCTTAATTTGTGTTCTCGTGATCAACCTTCTCGGTGGAGCGGGAGCCTTCTTTACGATGGGTGCCATCGACGGTTGGTATGCGGAGCTGAACAAACCTCCCGGAGTGCCGGCGTCGTGGGTGTTCGGGCCGGTCTGGACGGTTCTCTACGCGATGATAGGCCTTTCCCTTGCGCTCTTCTGGCATCGGGTCGCTTCAGGGAAAGAGAAGAGGACCGCGCTGACCTGGTTTTTTGTTCAGATGGTGCTGAACCTCAGCTGGACTCCCTTGTTCTTCGGCGCGCATTGGCTCGGCGTTTCCCTGCTCGTGATTCTGGGAATGTGGGCAAGCATTCTCGTCACGCTGATTTTGTTCAGCAAACAAGACCAAATCGCGGGAAGGTTACTGAACCCCTATTTGGTCTGGGTTTCCTACGCCACCTATCTGAACGCCGGCTACTGGTGGCTGAACAGGTAAAGCAGGAACTTTTTCTGGTCCAAGTCACTATCGTCGCTTCCATATGCCGCCTTAGGTAAACGTGAGTGCAGAAAAGTGATTGCGGGTGGGGCGAATCGTCCCGATGAGCCGCGTTGTCCGATGCAATATAGACCAACCCAGTCCCTTTGCTGCGAAGCGGTGAGGTGATTCGAGCCTCATAGAGGATCACGCGGATCGGCTGGGACGCCTCTCCCTACCCAAAATTTGCGCAGGGCTGGCTGCGTTTGCCGTAAGAGTGTCCCCCGGCACCTCAGGATAATTTCAGAGGCCCGTCGCTGCAGAACAGTTCGGTGCCGAAGGTGTCGATGCGGTGTCCCATGGCGTGGGCGACTGAGAGCCAGAGACGGTTGTGAGGGGTGTTTTTCTCGACGTTGAGGCGGCGACCCATTTGGAATCCGGTCGCTTTTTCCCCGCCGAAAAGCACAAACGGAATATTATCCAAAGTGTGGGTGTTTCCTTTTCCCAGCTCATTCAGCCAGACCACAAGGGTGTTGTCCAGCATGCTCCCGTCAGCGCCCGGCTCGGGTGTGTCGGAGAGCTTTTTGAGAAGGTAGGCCAGCTCACCGGCGAACCATTCGTTGATCTTTGTGAGCTTTTCCATCGCTTCTCCATTGTTGTCCGGTTCGTGGGAGAGACCGTGATGGCCTTCTTCGATTCCGAGCCATTGCATCCTGGCCTGACCGACCGAGCGCATGAACTGCAGGGTCGCGACACGGGTCATGTCGTTGGCCATCGCATTGACGAGCAAGTCCATCTGCATGCGACTGATCCGTGGCGTGTTGTCGTTTACCAACTCGATTTTCGGGTCAATCTCAGGCATGGGGTGAGCGAGAGTATCGTTCTCGCCCTGATGGGAAATCTCCTGTTCCAGTTCGCGGATCAGGTTGAGGTGTTCAGTCAAAAGCTGCTGGTCCTCGCTACCGAGCTTCGAGGACATCTTTTTCAAATCGGCGCTGACGCTGTCGACGATGCCGGTGAGCGAAGCTTTATCCCGCTGCTTTCCGTAAAGTTTTTCGATCATCAAACCGGGATCGTCGATCGGGGCAACGGGCTTGTTCGGGCCGGCGTAGCTCATGCGGGTCCAGGGATCGGCGCGATGGGGAACCGCAACGCCGAATTCGAGTGAGCCGAAGCGGGTCCGGGTTGCTTCGTTTTTCTGGAAGAAATTCTTCAGTTCCTGGTCAATCGAAATGCCGCTGGCCCAACCTGCGGGGGTGTCGGAACCGCCCTGAATGTTGCCCGGGAAAAGCTCGGTGCCGGTGAGGAGGCAGCTCATTCCCCGCATGTGTCGGTCGCCGTCGCCGCCGACTTTGTTCGAGAGGCCGTGGATCACGGTCATGCGATTGCGGAACGGTTCGAGCGGCTTGAGAATGCGTTTGAGCTTGAAATCTTTCCCGTCACCTTCCGGCCAGAACTCTTCGGGAACGGTTCCGTTGGGGGAAAACATCACGATGACCCGCTGCTTTTTGCCATTCCCGTCGGCGGCGTGGAGCGAGTTGAAACCGGGGAGGCCGGTGAGAAAAGGAGCGGCTCCGGCGGAGATACCGAGGCTTTTGAGAAACTGGCGACGATCGTGGGATGAGTTCATGATTTGGGCGTTTCAGGTCGGGTGGCGAGAGTGGCTATTTTAACGAGAAGGTAGCGAATATTAAAGTTGGTGTTTTGAAAGTGCTGCTGGAGTTGATTCATCGTTTCCGGGCCGTAGGCGAGAGCGGGTTGCTTGACGCTGTGGTGGAACATTTGTCTGACAAAGGCACGGTGGGAGCTTTCTGAATTGGCGGCGAACTCAGCGACCTCGCGTGGTCCTTTGATTTCGATTCTCTCGCCGGAATCGGTTTCGAGAATGCCGTCATCGTTAATCGGCTTGTCTTCTTCTTTGGCGCGCCAGCGACCGATCGCATCATAGTGCTCGAGGCTGAATCCAAGCGGGTTGATCATCGAGTGACAGGCCATGCACGCTTTTGCCCGCGTCAGTTCAGTGACTTTCTCCCGCATCGAAAGATGGGGCGGAAAGTCGTTGTCTTTGAATTCGATCGCTTCCGGCGGCGGCTTCAGAGTCATCCCCGCGATGTTGCGCGTCAGAAAGACGCCCCGGTGGATCGGCGAGGTGTTGTTGTGATAGGCAAAAGCGGTCATCAGATAGGGATGGGTGATGACACCGGTGCGGGCCTGCCCGGGAAGGTCGGCCTTTTGAAAACTGCCTTTGATTTCCGGTTTGCCGTAGATTTTACCAAGGCGTTCGTTGAGAAACATTTTGTCGGAAAGGAGCAACTCGCGGTAGTCGGACTTTTCGCTCCAGGTGATCTCATCGAGAAAAAGTTCGAGCGAGGTGCGGAGGTCCGCCATTACCTCCGGACTGAAATCGGGAAACAACTCGCTGTCTTTTGAAACCTGCTGAGCCTTGTCGAGTTCGAGCCAGTGGTGGAAAAATTCCCGGGTTTTGTTTCGGGCGCGTCCGTCGTGGAGCATTTGCCAGGCCTTCTCTTCAACCTGCTTGGCGTTGCTCAGTTTTCCCTGCTCAGCCGCCTTGCGCAAATTGCGGTTCGGGATCGAATCCCAGAGCGCGAGCGCCATTGTCGAGGCACGCGCCCACGGTCCGGTCGGCGAATCGAACGCGGTATCGGGATAGAGAAAGCGTGGCGATGTCAGGGAAAGCAGCACAATCCGGCGAATCGCTTCGTCGGTTTCCCCGTGCTTTTCGAAGGCTTTGTCGACAAAGAGGGACTTCTCCTCCGGCTTGAGAGGACGACGGAAGGCGACCGACGGGAACTGTGCTCCGAATTCACGAAGCTTTTTACCACGCTCGGGATCGTCCTTTTTGACCTTCGCGAGGTCTTTCAAATTCTCGACGACATACTCCGCCGCTTCGTAGGCTCCGTCGGTGACGGCGTCGAGCCACTGACGGGAGACGCTGGAGCCGCGCTCGTAGCCGTAGCTGCGATCGTCGGCGGGGAACTGGGCGGTGGACGTGAAGACAGGGTGGCTCCAGTTCGTCGTGAGCACTTTTTCAGGAATCGTTTCGAGAATCCCGCCCGGCTTTTTCCAGAGCAGCTCGACGTAGCCCTTGTCGGCTTTGAATTTGAAATACCGCATCGCGAGCGGGTAGCGTCTCCCGCCGAGGAGGAACATCTTCGCCGACTCGTCTCTGATTTCGTTGTTCGGGGCAACCCAGCCGTCAATCACCTTCGGATTGTCATTGTTCGTGTCGTAGCTGTTGAGGTTGAGAAAAACCCCGTTCCTGGTGCGGATCACGAACTCGTAAACGCCGGTCTCCTCGATCATGATAGAGCCATCCCATTGCATCGCGAACTCTTCGGGGATGAATGTCTTGTCTTCCGGAACTTTGGGAATTCCGCTTTTGAAGTCAAAGTGCACCTTTTTATCGACTCGTTTGAAGGTGTCTTTTCCCGCCAGTTCCTTGTCGACGCGAAATCTCCCGCTCGCGTAGTAGGTGGCATTGAGGCCCGGTTTGTCGATTTCGGGCGGGTTGTGGGAATCCCGGAAATAGCCCATGATGTCGGCGAGGGAATTGAGATACTGAGGGCGTGTTAACCGCGTAATATCGGTGGTCACCGCGTTCAGCTTTGCCTGCGCGGCAGGGGAGTAAAAGGCGTGGAAGATGTATTCCGCGACCGCTTTGGCATCGGGGCCGACGCAATCATCCTCATTATCCTCGGGCATGGTGCGCTCGATACGGCCGGCGAGAGATTCGAGGGTTCGGTCTCCCACGAGCGGATCGGCGTCGACGTCTTCAGCTCCCTCACCGGTCTCGCCGTGGCATTCGAGGCACTGCTTTTGGTAAATCGCCTTTCCGGGATGATTCTCCAGATCCAGCGCCGCAACGAATCCCGCGCTGACAAAACATTGTGTCAGAAGCAGAATGAGAAAAAGGGAGCGTGGATAAGGGGAGCGCATCACTCTAAAGATCGATTTTTAGCGGCTAAAGTCAGGGTACGTAAACTGGGCGAAAATCTTAGACAGAAGGGCTATGACCTCTCTTTGACTTGGATCGAATCGTGGGCGAATCTCGGCTTATGCCAGGAATCGTTGTAAAGCCGCGTTCGAGAATATTTCATGGTCACGACTGGGTATACGCCAGCGAGATCCAAAAATTGTTCGGAGAACCCAAACCCGGAGATGTGATCTCCATTAAGGACTTCAAAGACCGTCCTCTCGGAACCGCGATTTACAATCCGGATTCGCAGATCGTGGCGAGACGTATTTCCCGACGCAAACAGGAACTCGACGCGTCGTTTTTCGAGCGTCGCATTGAGCGGGCCGCGCAGCTGCGGGAAAGCATGGATTTTGCCGAACCTCTTTACCGGCTCGTCTGGAGCGAGGCCGATGGCCTTCCCGGCGTCATTATCGACCGCTACGGCGATTGTTTCGTGCTTCAAACCCTGACCCTCGCGATGGACATGAGAAAACACCTCATCGTCGAAGCGTTGAAGAATCAATTCGCGGTTCGTGCGGTGATCGAAAGGAATGATGCCGCGATCCGTAAGGCAGAAGGACTTGAGCCGAGTGTCGGCGTTCTCGACGGTGAGTGGAGCGGCCCCATCGAAATCGACGCGGGCGGGATCAAGCAGTCGGTGGATCTTCTCGAAGGTCAGAAGACAGGGATTTTCCTCGATCAGCTCGACAACTACGCCAACGTCGGCCGTCTCGCGGAGGGAAAACGAGTCCTCGATTGTTTCTGCAATCAGGGAGGATTTGCTCTTCATGCCGCCAAAGGTGGAGCGTCCGAAGTCGTCGCCGTGGATATCAGTGCCGGTGCGGTAGCGGCGACGCAGTCGAATGCGGCGCTCAACGGCCTGACGATTGATGCCAGAGAGGCCAATGTTTTTGATTTCCTCAAAGATGCTGAAACCGCCGACGAGAAATACGACATGGTCATTCTCGATCCGCCTTCTTTCACGAAGAGTCGCAAGGCCATGACCGGAGCGATGCGCGGGTATAAAGAGATTCACCTGAGAGCGCTGAAACTGCTCAAGCGGAACGGTATTCTCTCGACCTACTGCTGCAGTCACCACGTCAATGACCGTGAGTTTTTCGACGTCATTTGCGACGCCTCAGTCGACGCGAAGCGGACCTTGCGAGTCATCGGCCAACACAGCCAGCGCCGCGATCACCAGCACATCGCGACCCTCCCCGAGACCAAATATCTGAAGGGCTACACCTTCCAGGTCATGGGTGGGTTTTAGGCTTTCTCGGGGCAGGGGAGAAGAGACGTGAAACCTCTTTTTCTTTAACTTTATCCTTATCTTTTTCTGCGGTCCGGAGATCGATCTGCGGTCTTAACCTTCTCCGCGAGGTTCTGAGGGAGATTAAGAAAAAGATAATGAAAAAGAAAAAGGGGCTCTGAATCGGAGACCCGGCTTCGGCGGTGAGTTCCACTCAACCCTGTTAAGTCCCCGACCTGACAGGGTTGAATCGACCGCTTTTGCTGCAAGAGCTCGCGGGCAAATCCTTCCAGGTGAAGGCCGCGACTTCGCTCTCTGAACTTTCGCGAATCCCGGAGCGTTCGACCGGGCAAAGAGGGTAGGGATCTCAACATTTCTTGGCTGACCTTATATAGTTAAGATCACGTCCAGTTCCCCTGACCAGTGAGCCCTGACTATCGGGAAGCTGGCTTTCGTTTTGTGAATTGGTGTGTGATGTCCTCAAACCTTGTTTGGCTGCGTTTTGTCTTATCCTTCGGTAAAATCATTTTCAGCCAAGGTTGCACGATGGGTTGAAATTCGGTTCGATTTATGCTTTTATGTTTTTATGCGAACGACCATTGATATTCCTGATTCCCTGTTTCGGGAGATCAAGGCGACTGCGGCAATTCGCGGCGAAACACTGAAAGCATTTCTGTTACGAGCTGCAAAAGCAGAGCTTTCCAATTCTGAAGCGGGGATGAAGCATCGAGTCCAGCTTCCCCTCGTGAATTCGAAAGAAGTCAGTTACGACGTGTCATCTGAGCGTCTCAGGGAAATCGAGGAAGAGGAGGATATTGAGCAATTTAGTTGATATCAATGTATGGCTCGCGCTGACTTTCTCGTCGCACCCTCATCATCGCAAGGCGTTGGCTTGGTTCGACAGTGTGCCTTCCTCGAGTTGTTCGTTTTGCCGGATGACACAGCAAGGCTATTTGCGACTTTCAACTAATTCGAAAATATTCAGGTCGGATACGTTGAGCCTTTCGCAAGCGTGGTCGGCGTATGACGCCCTGCTTTCGGACAGTCGGGTTCGGTTCGATCACGAACCTTCAGGGGTGGAGGCGCAGTGGAGGTTGTTTACGGGGCGTAACTCAATGTCCACCAAGATATGGAATGATGCTTACCTTGCTGCATTCGCGAAATCTTCCGGTGCGACAATGGTAACTTTTGATAAAGGTTTTCGACAGTATCCCGAGCTAAGTTGTTTAATTATTTCGTAGCTGAAATCACAGGCTTACCAACTGAGAGCCTCTCACAAATCGATGCCTGAAGGACTTTTTCTGCGGCTTTGAGAGGCGCGTCGGATTTTTCCGCCAGCGCCGCCTTCAGGAATTTCACGGCTTCGCCTGCCATTTCGGCGACGGGTTGGGAAATCGTCGTGAGCGGGGGATTCATGAAAGGGGACCAGGGCTGCTCATCGAAGGCGATCACGGAGAGTTGCTCAGGGATTGCGAGGCCAAGTGCGGTGGCCCGCTCGAGAACGGCGAGAATGCCCTGACCACTTAATGTGACAATGGCCGTGGGGCGGTCTTTCCGGTCGAGCAGTTCCCGCGCTCCGTCGAGGCTCGCGGTGCGACTGGATCCTTTCCCGGCGACGGAGAGGTCGTCTCCTTTCAATCCTGCCTCTGCCATCGCTTCCTGGACGCCCCTGAGACGCTCCTGATCGGACTGGCTTTCGTAGCTCCCGCGGAGACACCCGATTTTCCGGTGGCCGGCTTTGATGAGGTGCTCAGCGGCGAGTTTTCCTGCATGGGCGTTGTCGAGCGAGACGGAGGGGATCTGTAGTCCGGGAATGACCCGGTCGATCACGACGATGGGCATTTTGGAATTTTCAATGAGATCGGAAAGCCCCCGGGTATCACTTCCAACCGGTGCGATGATGAGACCGTCGAGTCGGCGGGCGAGCAGCTTTTGAAAGAGCCGGGCTTCGGTTTCGACTTCCTCGCTGGAATCGCACAGTTGCACCGCGATATTCGCGTCCCGTAGCTCGAGCTCGATGGAGCGGGCGAGGTGGGAAAAGAAGGGGTTGGTGATGTCGGGGACGAGCAGTCCTATCATTCCGAGGCTTCCTTTTCGTAGGCTCGCCCCGAGCGGATCGGGGATGACGTTGTGCTCTTCGGCGGCAGCGAGAATGCGTTGCGCGGTCGTTTCGCTGATCCGGTATTTTTTCGCGTTCCCGCTCAGGACTCGCGAAACGGTGCTGATCGCGAGATCGAGATGTTGAGCCAGTTCGGAGAGATTCATGAAAGGATGCTTTTGAGAGTAGAACAGAACAATCGTTTGCGCCAGTGGAATGGGCTTGGTTCCCGTGCTTGAATTGGATTGACTGGTTTTCTTTGGCGATAGATGATTTTTAGACTATTTGAGAATCATGAAAAAGTTAAATCATTGTCTGTTGTTTTGTCTTCTTGGGCTGTTTGCGGGATGCGAGAAGCATTCATCCGATGAGGTGGCGGCCCTTGATGATACTGTTGCTGTGGTTGAGTTGATTTCGCCGGAGGAGACAGCGGCGCTGCTCAAGGCGGACGACGGGGTGCGAATTCTCGATATCCGGACTCCGGAGGAGTTCAGTGAGGGGCACATCGAGGGGGCCGTAAACATTGATTACAAGGCGGACGGGTTCGAGACCGAGATTGGTCTCCTCGACAAGTCGGTGCCCTACGTGGTGCACTGCGCGAGCGGAGGCAGGAGCGGTCAGTCGCTTCCGAAATTTGAAAAATCAGGCTTCGAGAAAATTTATCATCTCAAAGCGGGATTTTCGGGATGGGCGGACGAGGGGCTTCCTGTCAGTCAGTAGTCTCCGCATCACCATCCGGGGCCACCGGCTGCGCGAGGACGAAGGGGGAAACGACGAGTGCCTTGAAGTGCTGGTTACTCTCCTCCCAGTAGTCGGCGTGCGGTTGGGAAGGGGTCAGGATGTCTCCGGCCTTTTTCCAGGCTTCGACTTTCCCGACCTGGTCTTCGGTCAGGGCGGTTCCCACTTCCGTGAGTTCGAGCGAGGCGTCGACGAAGAGGAGTGCTCCACTTTCAAAGTGGGCTTTTAAATATGACCAGGCGATCTCGCCGGTGTATTTTTCGAGCTTCTCCGGAGTCGTTGCGGCGTCCTCGCCGAGCACGCCGTATTTCATTGTCTCTTTCTCTTCCATGGGTTTCTGAAGAAAGGGGATAGCGAGCAAAGTGCAATCCCGATTTCGTGGTATAATGGTTCGCAGGCGCGGAAAACGCTCGACATGGCACGTTCGCGGTTTGCATACTTTTGCGATGACAGTCTGCCGATGTTCTTACTTCTTCAGCTGCTCCCTGTTGATCTTCTTTTCAGTCGCGCCCCTTGCTATTCGCGCTGAAGTCGCCCGGGAGTGGGTGAGCAATGATGGAAAGAAGCTGCAGGCGGCCTTCGTAAGAACGAGTGAGAAAGGGGTTGTTCTGAGGCTTGAAAACAATCGCGAAGTGAATGTTCCGCTGGATCGGCTGAGCAACAACGATCAAAAGTTTATCAGAGACTACAAAGCCGGCCTCGTTTCCCGTGTCGGTGTCATCGCGCCACTGCCTGAGGAGACCTTCCCGCCGGAGGACTTTGAAGTGACGGGCGGGCCGAATACTTTCTACACGCCGCATTTCGAATTCACTTCCGACCGCGAGGTTTCGAAAGCTTTCATCGCTGAAGCGGCGAAGATTTACGAGGGGACCTACGAAGCAGTGAAGTCGATTCCCCACGGGCTTCCTTTGTCCCCTCCCGGGGGAAGTAAGCATTTTCGCGGGGAGTTCATGGATGACGCGGATTTTCAGGAGGTCGTGAAACGGTCCGATGTGTCCGCCCCCACGGTTCCCACTCCCGGTTCCCGGACAAGAGTTGCCGGACTGTATCGCCCGAGGGAGCAATCGCTCCTCGTTCCCTACGTGTCGCTCGGAGCGAAGCGAAATGGCAGCCGCGTAACGCTCCGTAAAAGCAGTGACACCTCCACCCTCGTTCATGAAATTACCCATCAGGTCATGCACGACTGGCTGCCGATGGTCCCGACCTGGTTTGCCGAGGGGATGGCCGAATACATCTCTGCGGTTCCCTCTCAAACGGGACGCTTCGAATTCAAAAATGCCGAGCGCGGTCTGCGGGAGCGACTCAAGGAAAAATACGGGCTGAAGAGCTACGAGATCTACGTTGCGAACCGTCCTTCGAAAAGACTACGGATTGATGAAAAGGTTGCGGATTCAGAGAAAGGGCCAAGTGGACTGAACGTTTTCACTCCGGGAGGAGTGGGTCGACCGGCGGAACCGGGAGGAGGGTGGACCGGATCGATGGAGGATTATCGCGATGCCATGCTTTTCGTCTATTTTTTGATGCATCTCGATGAGCAATCAAGTCCCGGAACCCGCGTGGGAACCTACCTTCAGGCGGTTGAGAGAGGGCGGGCCAGTTCCGGAAGAGTGCAGGCGGATATCGTGCTCTTCGAAGAAAATCGGAAAAAATACAACGAAGAAGTGGACCGCTACAATAACTCGCTGGTCGCTTTTAAAGCGGAGGTGGAGGCCTACAACGGACGCGTCAACGAGCATAACAGGCAGTTGGCTGCGGGCGTTCCCGAGAGCGAGCGAGTGGCCGTCGGCGAGATTCCTAAGGAGCCGACGCCGCCTGCTGAACTCATCATGCCGGACAGTATCAAAGCCGCCTCCGGCGGGGCGGGAGGGCTCATCAATTTGACCGAACTGGTCTGGCAGCAGTCAGTCGGCGAACTCACCGGCGGTCGAAGCGGAGCTGAAATCGATGCCGCGATGGTGAAGGCGTTTGCCGCAATCGGGATAACGATTTCCTACCCGAATCAGTGAAGTCCCGCTTCCCCTTACGGTCGAATTTCTTGCAGGATCGCGTCCTGACGGAATTTTCAGGAATGAGGTAGTCTTCAAGGGTATCGGTATGATTTACAGACAAATAGCTTCCGGAACCGGGATCACGTTGATTTCACTTTTCTGCGCCGCAGGTGATGAAAAAGTGGATTTCAATCGCGACGTCCGGCCTATCCTTTCGGGTAAGTGCTTTGCCTGTCACGGACCGGATGAAGCGGAGCGCGGTGGCGATGTCAGGCTCGATACTGAGGCTGGCTCACGGCGTGACATGGGCGGCTATTCGGCCGTGGTCCCGGGAGATCCGGAAGCGAGTGAGTTGATCTACCGGATCACGACTGACGAGGACGTCGATATCATGCCTCCGGAGGATAAGGGTAAACCGCTGAGCGAGGCCGAGGTTGCGATTCTCACGAAGTGGATCGAGCAGGGTGGTGAATACGCCAAACACTGGGCTTACGAAAAACCGGAGCGTCCTGCGATTCCTGAGACAGTTCGCGAGAGCTGGGTCCGCCACAACGAGATCGACTTTTTCATTCAGCGGCGACTCGAGAGCGAGGGCCTTGAGCCGTCAGTTCAGGCGGATCGGCTTACCCTCGCGAGACGCGCCGCCCTCGATTTGACCGGTCTGCCTCCGACCTGGAAGGAGGCGAAAGCCTTTACCGATGATCCCGATCCCGCTGCCTTTGAAAAATATGTCGATGCTCAGCTCGCGAAGCCTGCCTACGGCGAGCGATGGGCGGCGATGTGGCTCGATCTCGCCCGCTATGCGGATTCGGCAGGCTACGCAGATGATCCTCCCCGGTCGATCTGGAAGTATCGTGACTGGGTTATCGAGGCCTTTAATAAAAATGTTCCCTATGATCAGTTCACGATCGATCAGATTGCAGGGGATCTTCTCGAGAACCCGAAATCCGATCAACTCGTCGCAACAGCGTTTCACCGGAATACCCTGACAAACAGCGAAGGCGGAACGAATGATGAAGAGTTTCGTAACGCCGCTGTGGTTGATCGCGTCAACACAACGATGGAGGTCTGGATGGGCACAACGATGGCCTGCGCACAGTGCCACACCCACAAATACGATCCGCTCACGCACGCGGAATACTTTCAGCTCTTCGACTTTTTTAATCAAACAGCCGATACCGATAAGAAAGACGAGAACCCGCTCTATTCGGTATGGAGCGAGGACTTGCTGACCCGGAAGGAAGGCTTCGAGAAAAAGATCAACGAGCTCAAGGCGACGCTTTCCGCGTACACACCTGAGCTGGAAAAGGTGAAGCAATCCTGGCTGGGGAATCTGAAAACCCCGCCTCAATGGAAACCGCTTTCTGTCGTTGCGACTGAGGCACCGGGAGTGGATTTGGCTCAGTCAGCCGGCTGGCTCGTCGCGGAGAAAGAAGACGTTGCCAATGCGACTTACGCGATCGATCTAAGATCTCCTCAGGAAAAAGTCACTGCGCTCGGGCTCGAGATTTCGCCGGAGCAGAAAAGCAATTTTGTCCTCTCTCAGGTCCGCGCCACCTGGACGCCGGAAAAGGTCATTCCGGTGAAAGGACGCTATCTTCGGATTGAAAACCCCGGGAAAAAGAAGTTCGTTCACCTCGCGGAAATAGAGGTTTTCAGTGAGGGGAGGAACCTTGCCGCCGGTGCGAAAGCATTGCAGAGTTCGACCTATTCCGGAAAATCTGCGGACCTCGTAATCGATGGGAGTACCGACGGCGATTACGCGAAGGGATCGGTCAGTCACACCAATGCCGAGGAGAATCCGTGGATCGAAATCGATCTGGGTAGGGCGGTTGCGGTCGAGGAAGTGCGGCTCTGGAATCGGACGGATGGAAAGGGGATTGTCGAGCGCCTCAACGGTTATAAGATCAGTCTGCTCGACAGCGGTCGGAAGGTGGTGTGGTCAGAGAGCCCGGAAAAAGCACCGTCGCCTTCTGCCCGTTTTGCGATCAGTGGCATTCGTCAACTCGAGTTCGCTGCCGCTGTCGCCGATCATGAACAGTCCGGTTTCACTGCGGGCAGTATTCTCGCAAAGAAACTCGACCCGAAGCGCGGGTGGGGGATCGCTCCTGAGGTGGGGAAACCGCATCAGCTCACCTTGATTTTGAAGGAGCCTCTCGAACCGGGGCATGGAACCCTCTCTGTTTTTCTCGATCAGAAATCGGAGCACAAAAATCACCTCCTGACGCACTTTCGATTGCTCTCCACTGCCGATGGGAATGTCAGTGCCTGGGCGAGGATGCCTGAGCCGGTCCGCAAGGCGATTCAGAATGACCCGGAGGGGAAAGTGGTCAGTGATTATTTCCTGACAATCGCACCTTCACTGAAGCCGGTTCGCAGCCAGATCGCGGCAGCCGAAGAATCGCTCGCCGCTCTGAAGCCGGTCACGGTTCCGGTGATGAAAGAGCTTCCATCGGATAAGGAGAGGGAGTCGTTCATCCAGATTCGAGGGAACTATAAAAGCCTCGGGGAAAAGGTGACGCGCGGCGTTCCCGCGGTTTTTCATCCGCTCCGGGAAGACCTGCCCCGCAATCGTCTCGCACTGGCGCATTGGCTTGTCGATGACGCGAATCCACTCACGGCCCGGGTCCATGCGAATCGACTTTGGCAGCAGATTTTCGGTTCGGGAATCGTCCCTACGAGTGAGGAATTCGGTTCGCAGGGGGAGTTGCCTTCCCATCCTGATTTGCTCGACTGGCTTGCTCTCGAGTTGCAGGAGAGCGGATGGGATCAGAAAGCGTTCCTGAAAAAGCTGGTCTTGTCGGCGACGTATCAGCAGCGCTCGGAGACAACACCGGAACTGTTGGCGAAAGATCCGTTTAACCGCTACTACGCGAGGGCTCCCCGATTCCGGATTTCGGCGGAGATGGTGCGGGATCAGGCGCTCTTCGTGAGCGGATTGCTCAGCGATAAAATGTATGGGGCTCCAGTCAATCCGCCGCAACCGAATCTCGGGCTGAAGGCGGCCTTCGGATCAGCGACGGACTGGAAGACCAGTGCGGGTGAAGACAAGTATCGTCGCGGCCTCTACACGACCTGGCGACGCTCCAGTCCCTATCCGAGTATGGCGACTTTTGATGCGCCGAACCGTGAGATCTGTTCTTCGCGCCGGGTGCGAACGAACACGCCGCTGCAGGCACTCGTGACGTTGAACGATCCCGTCTACGTGGAAGCGGCTCAGGCACTCGCCCGGAAAATGGTTTTGTCAGGTGGTGAATCGCCGGAGTCGAAGGTGCGGTATGGATGGCGGGAGACCCTGCTCCGCGAACCCGGTGAGGATGAATTGAAACGGATCACGGCACTCTTTGAGACGCTCAAAGCCGATTTCGAATCGGACGCTGAGAAGGCGAAGGAAATGGCGACCGTTCCGATCGGGGCGGCACCGGAAGGAGCCTCCGTTTCCGACTTGGCGGCGTGGAGCGTCGTGGGAAATGTCCTTCTCAATCTCGATGAACTTTTCCTGAAACGCTGACATGAATCCCTTCCTCGAAAAACTTCAACTCGGCACAAGACGTCATTTTCTTCAGCAATCCGCTGCCGGAATCGGTGGCATTGCACTTAACTCGCTCCTCACCGGTGACGGGATCGCCGGAACGGATCCGCTGAAGGCAAAAGCTCCCCATTTTCCGGGGAAAGCGAAGCGGGTCATCTACCTGCATATGACCGGTTCGCCTCCGAACCTCGACATGTTCGACTACAAGCCGGAGCTCATCAAGCACGATGACGAGGATTGCCCCGATGAGTTTGTAAAGGGGAAGGAGTTCGCCTTCACCACAGGGGTTCCCAAGTTGATGGGATCTCCGCGCAAGTGGAAGCAGGTCGGGCAAAATGGAATGTGGATGTCCGATGCGGTTCCACATTTTCACGGGATTGCTGATGACCTCTGCATGGTGCATTCGATGCACTCGGATCAATTTAATCATGCTCCGGCGGAACTGCTCACCTACACCGGGTCGCCGCGCTCGGGGCGGCCCTCGATGGGGGCGTGGGTCACCTATGGTTTGGGATCAGAGAACGAGAATCTACCGGGGTTCGTGGTTTTGATTTCCAGTGGAGTGCAGCCTAACGGAGGCAAAAACTCTTTCGGTTCGGGTTTTCTCCCGAGCGTTTATCAGGGCGTTCAATGCCGTTCAAAAGGGGATCCTGTTTTGTATTCTTCGGACCCCGCGGGGATGACGCGGGACGTTCGCCGGAAAAGTCTCGATGCGCTGCGCGATCTCAATGAGCTGCAGGGTGCGCAGATGGGCGATCCCGAAACGCTGACGCGGATTTCTCAATACGAGCTCGCCTTCCGGATGCAAACGGCCGTGCCCGAGGTCATGGATATTACGAAGGAGAGTGCGAAGACGCTGGAGGCTTATGGCGCGACGCCCGGGGAATCGAGCCTTGCGAACAACTGTCTGCTCGCTCGTCGCCTCGCCGAGTCCGGGGTGCGTTTTATCCAGCTGTTTGACTGGGGGTGGGATTTTCACGGGACCCGCGCTGATACGGGGATCACCGATGGACTCACGAAAAAGTGTGCTTCGATGGACAAACCGGTTGCGGCTCTGATTAAGGATTTGAAGGAGCGAGGATTGTTCGAGGATACCCTCGTGGTCTGGGGCGGTGAATTCGGGCGCACCCCTTTCCGTGAAGGGCGCACTGCGAAGAGTGACGTGCTCGGGCGGGATCATTATCCGGATTGTTTCACGATGTGGATGGCCGGCGGCGGCATGAAGGGGGGCTTCGAATACGGGGAGTCCGACGAACTTGGTTTTAACGTCGCGAGCAACGGGGTTCACGTGCATGACCTCCAGGCAACGATTTTGAATCAGCTCGGATTCGATCACGAGAAGCTCATTTATCGTTTTCAGGGTCGCGATTTTCGACTAACTGACGTCCACGGCCACGTCGTGAAGGATCTATTGGCTTAAATGGCGGCCACCTCGCTCCGGGGAGGGCATACAGGTGTTGATCGCCCGAATGGAGGGAATTCTCCTTCCTCTACGGTAGCGGAACGAAACTCGTTCCGAAGTCATAGCCTCCCCGAAAGCTATCTTGATAAAAAAACACGAAATTTGTTAACCTTTTCTTAAAAGCGGGCATTTGCCTGCAGCAGAAGAAATGGTTTCCGAGACTACAGATCCCGATGGGGAGTTCGTTGCGCTACTGACTGAACATCAGTCCGCGCTGAAACTTTATGTCGCCTCGCTCTTGCCTGGTGATCCTTCGGTGGCGGATGTCACTCAGCAGGCGAATACGACGATTTGGAAGAAGCGTGAGGACTTCGAGCTCGGCACAAATTTCAAAGCCTGGATCTTCGCGATAGCCCGTTTTGAGGTGCTCACTTTCCGTAAGGCGCAGGCGCGCGAATCCCGTTTTGTTTTCAGCGATGAACTCGAACAGCTCATCGCGGACGAGCTGCCCGAAATGAGCGACGATCTCGATGCCCGTCAGGTCGCGCTTCGCTCCTGTCTGAAAAAGTTACGTCCCATGGATCGCGATTTGATTTCACACCGGTATTTCAGTGGGGATACCCTCCAGGGATACTCGGATCAGGTGGGGCGCAGCGTCGGATCTCTCAAGGTCACCCTGCATCGCATTCGGACCCGGCTCGCCAAGTGCGTCGAGTTAAATGTCGCAGCGGCAGAGAAAGGGGGACGCGCATGAGTGGTTCCGGTTATGATAGCCTCTTTGATGATCTGCTTGAAGGGATCATCAGTGAAGCCGATTTTCTGAAGCTGGAAGCGGAGATGATCGTCGATGAGGAGGTGCGTAAGGCCTATTACGAGCGACTCAAGCTTCACACCGGTCTCGAGACGGAGATGGCGTCATCGGATTCCGTTGTTGGAAATGCCTCTGTTCCGGTTTCTGCGCGCCGACGCCTTGATGGCCTGCTCATCAGTTGCCTCGCTGCCCTTTGTATTTTGATTGGCCTGCTCGTTTGGAAGATGGTGGGAGAGAGGGCGGATTACCTTGCGGCAAGACAGGAGCCGGTCGCAAAAGGCTTCGGTGTTCTCGCCAATGAATCCGGTGATGCCGTCTGGAGCTCCGTGAGTTTGCTGGAAGGGGACCTCCTGCCCGGAGGGACAATGGAACTGGTTTCCGGGATGGTGAAACTCGAATTGTTCAACGGCGTCGATCTCGTCGCGCACGGGCCCGCCCGGTTTGAGGTTGTTTCCGATTTTCACCTGCGTCTAGTTTCGGGCAGAATTATGTGCCGGGTTCCGGAGTCGCTCGAAGGTTTTCGTGTCGAGATTCCGTCCGGCGAAGTATTCGATTACGGAACCGAGTTTGAGGTCGAGATTGGAGACTCCTTCGAGTCGATCGATGTTCTCAGCGGTCTTGTCGAGTGGCAGGGGCGCTCAGGAGAGAAAGAGCGGATTGAAGCCGGTCATGGTGTGAAAGTGACGGAAGCGAATGGTGTCGAAAAACGCGCTCGTGAGATTGCTTCGATGGATGAACTTGAGCGGGGATTCGAAGAAGTATCAGCGAAACGTCATCAGGAATGGGAGCGCCGGCTCAAGAAGCTGAACGCTGATCCCCGCGTTCTCGCCCTCTATTCGATGGGGAATGTTTCCAGCGACGGTGCCCATATTAGTGATTTGTCAGGAGCTCAACCGGATGGGCGAATCATTCGGACGGAACGCGCCATGAACCGTTGGGGAGACCCTTATGGCGGGATTGATTTCACTCCGACCGGAAGTCGCATTCACGTCGATATCGAAGACGAACTTGAATCGCTCACTTTGATGAGCTGGGTGAAGATTGACAGTCTTGACCGGCTTTACAATTCGCTCTTTCTCACTGACGGACACGAACAGTTCGAGCCTCACTGGCAGATCATGAATGACGGTCGGATGTTCTTTTCGGTGAAGGCTCTTGATGAGAAGGGGAAAAAGGACAAGCACATTGCCTATTCGCCACCGATCTGGACGCCGGAGAAGAGTGGTCGGTGGATGCATCTCGCTACTGTCTATGACGGGACGGCCCACACCGTGACGCATTATGTGAACGGCAAGGCGGTCAGCATCGATCAGATCAAGGAGGGGCTGCGGGCGGAGTTCGTGAAAATCGGCGCCGCTTCTATCGGGAACTGGAGTCAGCCCCGCTACAAAAATACTCCAGAGTTCGCGGTCCGGAATTTAAACGGAACGATGGACGAACTGATTCTTTTCTCAGCCCCTCTCAGTGCGGGCGAAATCAATGAACTTTACGAGTCTGGAAAACCCTAGGATACGATGAAAAATTGGATAGTGATTTTAACTCTGGCGTTTGGAGCCAATGCATTTGCGGAAGAATTTTCGGAAGGCGATGAGCTCTTCACCTTGAAAGTGAAGCCGCTTCTTTCGGAGAAATGTAACGGATGTCACGGCGACGATGCGGAGAAGATTAAGGGCGACTACAACATGCTCACCCGTGAAGGAATTCTTGCCGGTGGCGAAGAGTTTGGAAAAGAGGTTCTCATTCCCGGAAACTCAGCGAAGAGTTTTATTATCGAAACGGTGAAGTGGTCGGACCCTGACTGGGAGATGCCACCGAAGGAAAATGACCGACTCACCCCTGAGCAGATCACCGAGCTGGAAAGGTGGATCGATCTCGGTGCTCCCTGGCCGACAGACGAGAAGCAGGCCGAGATTCGACTGGCCGCTTCCAAGGAGAAGGTGACGGATGAGGGAATTATCATGGAAACGAGCGGTGGACTCGGTGACGAGTGGACTTTCCGCCGCTACAAGCCCGATGATGTCTGGGCTTTCATGCCGGTGAAGAAAGCGGAGGTGCCCGGTCGCGACCAGACAGGGTTGGGTGAGGGAGCTAACCCTGTTGACTCGTTCATCAATGCGAAGCTTAAGAAGGCAGGGTTTGAGCCCGCTCCTTCGGCCGATGCCGCGACCTTGATTCGACGCGCTACCTACGACTTGATCGGCCTGCCTCCGACCCCGAAGGAGATTGAAGCCTTCGTAGCGGACTATGAGACCGATTCGGAAAAGGCCTGGAGCGCATTGATCGACAGACTTCTTGCGAGTCCTCATTACGGGGAGCGTTGGGCGCAGCATTGGATGGATGTCGCCCGCTACGCGGATACCGGTGGGATGTCGAATGATTACGAGCGATCCAACGCGTGGCGCTACCGCGACTATGTGATTCGTGCTTTCAATGAAGACAAGCCGTATAACGAGTTTGTCCTGGAACAGCTCGCCGGTGATGAGCTCGCGGATGCTTCGGCGAGAAAGCGTCTCCAGGTGGATGGCGAAAAACTGCACGAAGTGCGGGTCAACGGTAACTACAACGAGAAGGAAGCCGAGATGATTATTGCCGCCGGATTTCTCCGCATGGGTCCGTGGGACAATGCCATGGTGATGGCGGACGAGGCAAGGCAGCTCTATCTCGATGACGTCGTGAACGCGGTGGGTCAGACCTTTCTCGCGACGACGATGCGTTGCTTCAAGTGTCATGACCACAAGTTCGATCCGCTTCCGACAAAGGATTACTACCGGATGTATTCTGCCTTTTCGACGACGCAAATGGCGGAGCGTCCCGTCCCTTTTCTTTCGGAGGAAAATCAACACGGATTCGAGGACGGGAAAGCCTTTGTCGAGCGGATGCATGACTACGCGGTCAAAGACATGAAGCACTTGCAGAACAAGCGCGAGACCGCGGCACGGAAATGGTTCGAAGAGCGCGGGCTCAAGTATCTCACCCTCGAAGAGCGAAAATCACTGCCCGATGAGGAGAAACCCGAGCGTCATGTGGGCTTGAGCATTACGGAACAGGGAGTTCTTAAAGTGCGCGAGCAGGATGACTGGGTTTGGGATCGCCGCAAGGATCGCTACGAGGCGAAAGCGCAGAGTGTATACAGCAGTCCGAAAGGGAAGGGCAATGCCCGTAAGCTCACGGTGATAGAAAAATTGCCCGCAGCGAAGCCTGCTCAGGATCACATTCTCACGGGCGGCGCGCTGGAAGCAAAAGGCGATCCGGTTACGCCCGGTGTTATCAGCTCAATTGGTGTTCCTGTGAGGACGTATGACGGCGCGGATCCCTACGCACTTCCGGAAGGCGTTGAAGGACGACGCACCGCCCTCGCTCACTGGGTTTCTGATCCTGAAAATTCACTCGCGACCCGTTCGATCGTGAACCGGATTTGGCAGGGGCATTTTGGTCACGGTATCGCAAGAAACCCGAACAATTTCGGCGTTAAAGGCTCGAAGCCAAGTCATCCTGAATTGCTCGACTGGCTCACCAGTGACTTCGTGGAGAACGGTTGGACGTTCAAACGTCTTCACCGGACCATCATGATGTCCGAGACCTATCGACGCTCCGCTCACTACGAGAAGCTCGAATACATCGAGGCGGAAGATCCCAACAACGAACTTCTCGCCTACTATCCGCCCCGACGTCTCACCGCTGAGGAATTGAGAGATTCGCTTCTTACCATCACCGGTGAATTGAATCCGGCCATGGGCGGTTTGCCCGCGCTTCCCGAAATCAACATGGAGGTCGCTCTTCAGCCCCGCATGATCCAGTTTTCACTCGCCCCGGCTTACCAGCCTCATCCCGATCCGGAGGAGCGAAATCGCAGAACGATCTATGCCTACCGGGTCCGCGGAATGGCTGATCCGTTTCTGGAGCTGTTCAACCAGCCAAACCCGAATGATTCCTGCGAGTTCCGCGACAGCGCCGCAGTGACGCCTCAGGCCTTTTCAATGCTCAACAGCGACATGATGACCGACCGGGCAATTGCTCTGGCAGTTCGTTTGAAAGAAAGCGCCAGTGACTCGGAAACACAGATTCAAAGAGCCTTCCGTCTTGCTCTCGGAAGAGACGCGGACGGGGTCGAAGTTGCCCGGCTCAGTAATTACCTCGGTGAAATGGCGGAGTATCACCAAGGTGTCACAGCGAAGGCACCTGAGTATCCTGCCACGATCACACGATCTCTCGTCGAGGAGTTTTCCGGCGAGCCTTTCGAGTATGAGGAGATTCTTCCCTATTTTGAAAATTACCAGCCTGACACCAAGGCTTCCGATGTCGATGCCGAAACGAGAGCGCTCGCCGACCTGTGCCTGCTGCTCTTTAACTCCAACGAATTTGTCTATCTGTATTGAAGGTGGGCTAACCGCTGATGGACGCTAATAGAACGCTGATCTAAATGAACTCAAAACAACCGATGGCAGATGAAGGCTTTGCGCTGATGAGCGCGGCTTTTGCTGTGCACAATGAGGTTGGTGGTGGGTTGAGTGAAGAAATATATCAGGAGTGTCTTGAGCTGGAGTTGGCGGACAGATCCATTGTCTACGAGTCCCAAGTCGTTCTTCCTGTGTTCTACAAAGGGCAGAAATTGAAACGGACTTACATCCCTGATCTTCTCACTCACGGTTCGATTGTTGTTGAGCTGAAGAGTGTTTCAAATCTCGCTCAAGGCCACGAAGCTCAACTTCTCAACTACATGCGCCTCACACGAAAGCCGGTCGGTTATCTCATTAATTTTGCTCCAATCAAAGAAGTCGAATGGAAGCGATACATCCTCAGTGAATTCACAAGCAACCTTAATTCAAATCTTCATTAGCGTCTATTAGCGCTCATCAGCGGTTAACACCTCTGCTCAGTTCATTCCCTCTTAACCCCCGAATAATCTATGAATTACTCATCTATTCCCAACACACGACGTGATTTCCTTTATGGCCTTGGTGCCTCGTTAGGCAGCGTTGCGATGTCTGATCTTCTCGCTTCTGAATCGCCTTTGTCCCCGAAGAAGCCGATGCATAATGGTAAAGCCAAGGCAGTGATCATGCTGTTCATGGAAGGTGGTCCCGGTCACATGGACACTTTCGACCCAAAGCAGAAACTGACGGATCTGCACAAGACGACTTCGGTGAGAACCGCCGGATTGGAAACCGGTGAGAAGTTCTACGTGGGGAGTCCCTTCGGGTTTCGGAAGGTTGGAAAATCCGGAATTGAGATGAGTGATCAGTGGCAGCACCTCGCTGATCCGGAAGTAGCGGATGAGCTTTGCAACTACCGTGGGTGCACCGCTGAATCGCTCAATCACCCTGAGGCTCTTTTCCACATGAATACCGGAAGTCGCCTCGGTGCGGATCCGGCGCTCGGGTCATGGGCCACCTACGGACTCGGATCGGTGAATCAGAATCTGCCCGGTTTTGTGGTTATGACAGAAGCGGCCTATCCGCAGGGTGGTGCGACGAATTGGAGTAACGGATTTCTTCCGGCGCACTATCAGGGAACCCGTCTCCGCCCCGAGGGATCTCCGATTCTGGACCTGGAGTCTCAGCACTACAAGTCGCGGGAGCATCAGCGCAAGGCTCTCGATGAGCTGGCGTTTCTCAATCAGAAACACGCAGACCTGAACCCCCAGCATGATGCTCTCGCAGCGCGGATGGAGAACTATGAGTTGGCCTACCGGATGCAGACGGAAGTTCCCGGTGTCGTCGACATCGAGAGTGAGTCGGAGGCGACGAAGGAGATGTATGGCCTCGACAACAAGGAAACCGAGAAGTTTGGCAAGCAGTGTCTCATGGCGCGCCGTCTCGTTGAAAAAGGGGTGCGATTTGTTCAGATTTTCTCAGGTGGCTGGGACAGTCACGACTACCTCGAGAAGGGGCATTCTTCGCGGATTCGAAGCGTTGATAAGCCGATGGCCGCGTTGATCAAAGATCTCAAGCGTCGCGGAATGCTTGATGAAACCCTTGTCGTGTGGACGGGGGAGTTCGGTAGGACCCCGGACAACAATCGTCGCGGAGGTGTCTACTCCATCGGACGTGGACACAACGCCGACGCGATGACGATGCTCTTTGCCGGTGGTGGAACCAAAAAGGGAGCCATCGTCGGTGCCACTGACGAAGTCGGAGGTGAGGCAGTTGAATGTGTTCACCCGATTCGCGATGTTCACGTTACGATGATGCACTTGTTAGGGCTCGACGATAACAAGCTGACCTATTTTCATGCCGGCCGATACAAACAGCTCTCCCAGTTCGGAGGGCAGATCATACCGGAGTTAATAGCCTAGCGGGGGAGATTGATTCCGCGAATCAGCCGGTGAGTCCACGCTCAACGAATTCGCGGTAGATCTCCTGAACCCGTTTGGAAAGGATTTCGTCGGACGCATAGAGCGCTCCGTTGGCGTTCATGAAAGTGCAGCCCCGGGGATTCAGTTGGAGGGCGTCTCCCCGGATGTCGGAAACCGGGCGGCCCCATTCGCTGAAGAAGCAGGTGGTTGCCGCGAAATCCCAGATCGATCCGCCGCCTTTCTCCGGTTTCGGGAATTTAAAATAAACGGAACGCTCCCGGTTCGTAACCTCGCAGGCGTTGAGGACGGAGCCGAATTGATCGTAGATTTTCAATCCGGCCAGTCCGATCTCCGCTGCCACAGTTTCCATCGCTTCGTGAAGTTCGGGATAGCAGGGGATGCTGTTCATGCTCCTGTCCATCGCCCAGGTGAGGTGGCTCGCCGGGCCTGTCGGGATCTTCGGAACAGGTTCACCGCTGATGAAGGCACCGCCTCCTTTAAGGGCATGATAGAGTTTGCCGGTGACGGGGTCCTGAACGGCCCCGATCACCGGGGTTCCGTTTTTCGCGACAAGGGCGATGGAGACGGAGTAGCCGGGGACGCCTTCGGTGAATGGCAGGGTCCCGTCGATCGGGTCGATGCACCAGAAATAATCCGATTCAAGTCGGCTCGAATCGTCCTCGGTTTCCTCGGTGAGAAGTCCAAGGTCGTATTCCGTGATCGAATCCTTAAGGGCCGATAAAATCAGTTCCTCGCTCTCGTGATCGACTTCCGTAACAACCTGAGAGGCGAGGGTATGACCTCCGTCTTTCGTCAGGGTCTCCCCGTGGTTGCCGACGCGACTCTGGATATGTCTACCGGTCGACGATGCCGTTTCGATTGCGAGGGTGTGCAGTTTTTCAAGATCAGCGGGGGACAGTTCCATATCAGAGTGTTTTGATGACTTCCCTTGCGAGGCGTTCGCTGTAGGAGTTTATTTTCCAGTGGCCGGGACACCACCCTTTTAAGAAGCGGTGAAAGTCGGTCCAGGCAAGGGGGAAGAGGTCCCGCCATTCAGTGATCACTTCCCGCGGATCGACGGAGGGTTTGTGGCGGCGGAGGGCTGCCTCGAGGAAAGCAAAATAGGTGTCGAGAAGCCTGGCTTCATTCTTCTCGCATTCTGACTCACTGAGGCAGCTGCCGAGGAAGTAGGCGACGTCTTTCATCCCGCAGCCACCGCCGACGTACTGGAAATCGAGAGCGGCGACGGCATCTCCCTTTTCGGAAAAGCAGAAATTGGCGAGTTTGGCGTCGCCGTGCACGAGGGTTTGAAATCGGGCTTCGCTGAGATGCCTGTCGATTCTCACGGCTGCGCTCTTGAGTGGCTCGTCGTCGAGCGCCTCGAGTTCTTCGGGGCGCGTCGCGAGGTGCCAGTAGGTCCCCGTTTCCCACAATCCGTTCGTTGAATCTCCGAGGAAGGTTGCGTGAAATTCAGCGAGCCATCTCAGACAAAGATCGGCCTGATCGAGCGTGACGGAAGAGAGTCGTTTCGGAAAGCCTGAGCTGTCGAGGTCTTCAAGGATGAGGAGGACACTTTCGCCATCCCGTCCGAAGCCGAGGTATTGAGGGATGCGGCAATGATCATCGCATCGGGCACTCCGCGATTGATACCATTCCGTCTCGACCTGATAGGAAAATACCTTTCGCTGGTGTGACAGATTCGAGTTCCACCCCCGGGGATGCTGATTAGCGAAGGGCATCATGACATGCTTCACCACGACGGTATCGCGGTCGCTGCCGATCAATTTGAGTCGGATGATCTGCCCGTAGCCGCTCCAGAGTTCCTGAATGACTTTGTCAGGCTCAAACGACGACGCGCCCGTGGTTTCGAGAATGAGAGATTCAAAGGTGTCTCCGAAGGGGCGATTCATAGAACGTTCGCAAGATGGGGCAGATTTCGTGTTTTGCACGAGCGGTTCTGGATTCCGGAGAAAGATTCGCTAAGATGTCGCAATGAGTATCGACTGGACGAATAAGAATGTAATTGTCACCGGTGGTGGCGGTGGAATGGGGCAGGCTGCTGCAAAACGTTTCGCTGATGCCGGAGCGCGGACCTTTGTACTCGGTCGCACTCTGGAGTCTCTGCAGGAGGCTGCTGATTACTCCGCAAATATCATCCCGATTCCGTGTGATGTCGCAAGCACCGCGAGTATTGATGTGGCGATGTCAGAGATCTTGAAACACGGTGCGCCGGATGTGCTGATTCATACCGCCGGAATCAATACCGCAGACCGGTTTATGGGGCACGAGGATCCTGCGAGGCTCGCCGGCGAGGAAACCTGGCAGAAGGTCATGGATATCAATGTCCTTGGTGTCGTCAATATGATTCGGGCGGTGACCAAACCGATGACAGAGAATGGCGGCGGCAAAATTATCGTGGTGTCATCGACGGCGGGGCACGGCTTTGATTCCTATGCCGGGGTGCCCTACACCGCGAGTAAATGGGCTGTTCACGGACTGCTCTTCACCGCGCGGGCACAGCTCAGCGCTCAGGGGATCGTCCTCTCGGAATACGCGCCCGGTGAAGCGAACACGCCCATCGTCGACAAGCGTCCTGTCCTTCCCACGGACGTGCATCGCGCCGCTATGATTCAGACCGAAGACTGCGGGGAAACGCTTTTCTTTATGGCTTCGCAGGCCCATTGCATGAGTGTGATTCAGCTACCGACCTATCAGCCTTTTGGCGGAATGCCTCCACAGATACCGGCGCCGTGGTTGGATGGTCTCGATATTTCGCCGAAGAGCTAGAAGTTTATAAGCTACGCATTCAGGAGAAATTTTTGGCTGATGCCAGCCGAATGAGTGTGATATCTGATTGGCATGAAAATACTTAAACGACTCGTTCTTGCCGGAGTGCTGGTGGCTTCGGCTTCCTTCAGTTTTGCGGAGGACTCTGCAGGGCTGCCGGCAAAGGAGAAATTCCATCTCTACCTGCTCGTTGGACAGTCAAACATGGCGGGACGAGGCAAGGTGACACCGGAAGACAAGAAGCCGCACGACAGGGTCATGATGCTGACAAAGGATCTGAAGTGGGTTCCGGCCACTGATCCGATGCACTTTGACAAGAGCATCGCCGGTGTCGGTCTCGGACGAACCTTCGGAATGGAAATGGCGGAGGCGGATCCTTCGGTGACGATTGGTTTGATTCCCTGCGCGGTCGGCGGGTCGCCGATTCTCGCCTGGGAGCCGGGCGGGTATCACGAATCGACAAAGACACATCCCTGGGACGATATGATCCCGCGGGCGAAGGCTGCTCTCGAGAAAGGAACGCTCAAAGGAATTCTCTGGCATCAGGGCGAATCCGATTCCGGGGCAGAGCTGGCACCGCTCTACGGGAAGCGACTCCACGCTCTCGTGAAACGGCTCCGTGCAGAGCTGGATGCTCCTGAGGTTCCCTTCATTGCCGGCGCAATGGGCAACTGGCCCGAAAAGCCCTGGAATGAGTGGAAAAGAATGGTCGATGAGGCGCACCGCGATCTTCCCAAGTCCGTTCCGAATTCGGCATATGTCAGTGCGGAGGGATTAGCGCATCGGGACGAAGTGCATTTCAACCGGGAGTCCTACATCGAGTTTGGTAAGCGATTTGCTGAGGCTATGAAAGCTCTGCAATCCGCCTCAAATCCCTAGGAAAGATCAGGCGAGTGGCAGGCTCGTTTTCTCGCCGTGAAGCTCGTGATCTTTTTTGATGCAGTTGAGAGTCAGTGAGAGGTTTTCAGCGCTTACTGATGCTTTGATCCAGCCGTTGGGGCGGGATTCGTTGAAGAGGTAGGCGACGGGCGGCTGATTGATGAGATGAAAACCGCTTCGGGATTTGCTGAAGGCGTAACTGTGGGTGTGTCCGTAAAAGTAGGCTTTGACCTGAGGTTTAGAGGAAAGCACTTCCATAAACTCAACCGTGTCGGCGAGTCCTGTGACGGTCGCAGTGGAGCCTTCTTTGGGATACTGGAGGTTGTGATGTCCCATCATCAAAATGGGTTTATCACCGACTTGGTCGAGTGTCCGTGAGAGCCACTCGAGTTGCCCATTGCCGAGTCGACCCGTGACCTTGTTGACGATGTCGAGAGTATCGAGGAAGACCCAATTCGCGTGTGGTGTCTCGACCACTGCGAGGTGTTTGCCTTCAAGTTCCTTTGCGCCTGCGACGGCGTCCGGAAACAAGGTGTAGAACGGTCCACGGTCATCGTGGTTGCCCATCGTGAGGTGAATCGGAATGCCCGCATCGAGGAGTGGCTGAATGAGGCTTCGGAGAGTCGTGTAGTCCTCTTTGAGTCCGGTGTTGTAGGCACAGTCCCCATTCACGACCACAAAATCGGGGGCCGTTTTCTCAGCAAGGATCTCTGCAACGACCTGTTTCAAATTAGCCGCCATATTGGTGCCTCTCGCGTCCTTTTCCGGATTGGCATCAATGTGAGTGTCCGCCAACAGCGCATACCAACTGTCGTTCGATCCGGCCGACACAGTGAGCGCCCCGAGGCTGGCAAGTGCTCCGGTTTGAAGAAAGTGGCGGCGGCTTTTGGGAATGAGTGAAACTGGCATGGGGCCAGTAAATCGGAATTTCCGCTCAAACGTCAATGACGTGATTCTGAGAGAACGGGGGGATTCGGGAGGGGAGCCTACTGCCTGAACTGTTTCAGTGGAATGCGGCTGTCGCCGAGATCCGTGAGGAGTTGCCTGAAATCCTCGCGCCCGGCAATCGCCTCAGCAGTGTCGACGAGGAACTGACGTTGCTTCGCGTTGACGGAAAAGGGAGTGGCCTTCTTCGTATCGTTCTCCCAATCGAAGCGATAGACTTTGAGTCGCTCATCCAGTTTCTCGATGTGTTGCGCGGCGAGCCACTGCATGAGAATCGATTCGCTGCGGGCCTGATTCCTGAAGAGAAAATCAGAGACCTGGTCAAAGCCGTTGTATCCGAGCACCTCAACAAATTCACGCGCTTCATATTCGTTTCCGCATCCCAGTGAAATCAAAGCGACTTGAGAATCGGGATCATTCTTCAAAAACTCGAGCGCCTGGATCGCTGATAATTCTATTGTTGTATTCTGGGTTCCCTGACCACCGTCGACAAAGACGGCCCCTTTTCGGAGGTAACCGGTTCCGTCTGCGTTGACATGTCGCATCACGACATCGGGTGCGACGAGCTTGCCGAAAAAGACCGCGGCGGAAAGGGCCGAAGCGCTGATGGCATCGATGAGCTGAATCTCTTTGGTGTTAACCGGAGCATCGAGTCGAATCTGGTTTCGCAGGAACACGGTGCGCTTCCCGACGAGGTCGTAGGCGGCAAGCGAGAGAATGGGAACCCGGTTCATTTCACCCAGCCTCACCGTTGGCGGGTAATGGGCATGGGAATCCAATGTCTCGACGAACGCTTCCTGAAAGGCCTCTCTGCTGAGGACGTGCTGGAAAACCGGGGCCAATGGCAACCGCCCTTTCCCCTGAAACAGATCGTAGCCTTTCGTATAGTAAAAATCGGCGATCGCCTCTCCGGGGACCCCGGCGGCAACACCTCCGGTGATGATCGCACCGGTGCTGGTCCCGCTGCACATTGAAAGGACATCACAGAGTCTTTCATCATTCTTCCCGGGGCGTTTCCGGAGGGCTGCTTCGAGTTTTGCCACGAGCCGCGAGGGGGTGATCCCCATGATCCCGCCGCCGTCGATTTGCAAAATGACATAGGTGGTTTTGCCGCGGGTGAGGGGTTTCGCGGTATGGAGCTTGAAGTCGGAATCCTTCAGTTTTCCCCATTGCTTTCGATCTGTGGTTTTGCTCACCGCAGCGTAGCCAAATTCAGAAATGTCGTGATCCTTCTGAACGACGGGAGCGATCAGTTCGTAGGGCGAACGGAGGCTTTGGCAGCCGGGCAGACTGAGGGCAAAGAAGAGCCCCAATGTGAGTCGAACAAAAAGATGCATCGTGATCTGAAGCGGGTGATTCAGATCATGATGGCACCGGAGTGCCGTATCGCCAAAAGCTATCTTTTCCCTTTTCCTTTGCCCTTGCCCTTGCCCCTGCGTGCGTCGATCTCACCGTCGCCGTCGTGGTCTTCTCCGAAGGGCATCACCGTCTCAAAAAAGATGTTCTCTCTGCGCCCCTCAGCGACGTGTTCGGAGTAGACTTTTCGCTCTTCGGTGGCGGCAAACGACTTGTTGGCGAGAAGGAGGGTCGCTTTGATATCGGCCTCTCTCGCCGTGATCGGAAGTTGCGCGAGGACTTCGCCTTTCTCGCCGAAGGTATCAGCCTGAATCACGATGATGCCCGATCTGCTTTTCAATTTCGTGAGCGCGGCGGCCCACTGGCTGTCTTCCTCCGGATCGCCAAAATCGAGGTGAAAACGTCCTGTCACTTCGTCATCGGCGAAGACCGGCCGGAGATTTCTTCGTGCGGAAGACTGCTCTCTTTCGCCTGCCGCGATAAAGACGAGGAGGCGCTGGTCGCCTGAAGCCACATTCAGCGCCTGTCGGAAGCTGTGAAAATCCTGAAGAAGCATCTCATCGTCATTGCCGCGGGGGCGGTAGCTCGAGGCGAGGCCCTTCATTTCAGCGATGACTTCTTCGTTGGTTCCTTTCGTCGCTCCGGGGCCGCGACCTTCTGCCCCGAGAACCGAAGCGGGGGATCGACTCGCCCGGGTCAGTTGCTCTTCTCCTTTGGGATCGAGAATACAGAACGCGGTGTTCTCCATTCTTCCGTTGAGGAACTGACGGATTAAATCCTGATGCTCTTTGCTTTCGTAGGTTTCAAGTCTAACACAAACAAAATCACGGGAGGCGGCAACAAATTCTTTGGTCGAGAACAAACTGTTCTGCGTTTGGGTGTAACCGGGTCAGAACACTCCGGGGATATTCGAGCAGGTCGCGGCCGCAGCCATGAAGAAAATGGGTCTGTTAGAGCGGATCGCCTCCGCTCTCGCCGTATCCCAGGTCGTGTACCACATCACCCCCGGATCGCCGACCGGTTGTGTCGAAGCTCCGATGTCGGTGGGGCTTGCGCCCTGAGATGAACCGGTAACAGGAAAGAGGGCAAGAAGAGCAAGGAGGAGAATCGTAAGCTTCATGAGCCATTAAACCTCCCTTGTTCGAAAAGGTTTTAAAAAGAGGGAATATATTTCCCGGTGGTGGTTCCGGAGCCTCGAATCTCACGGGATGATTCAAACCGGGGGAAAGATTCATCGTGATCCGGAGCAGTTGCCCCGGACCACGATGGCACTTTAGGAGGAGGAAGTCCTAAAACAATCTTTTACGACTTTGTTTGTCGGTTCGTTGATTGGAATCAACTCTACCTTTGTGCTCTCCGCCTGGCGGGGGTTTATGCTTCGAACACAAATTTTCTCCACGCCATCTTGCGACGTGCTCAGCATCGATCTCGCGCCGCGCCGATTCAGGGGCGGGCGATTGCTTTAAAAGGGGGGAATCGGAAAGGATGCTTTTGCTGTCCCTTTCCACAGGCTGTGATGCGACGGTCCACTTCAGTGCTGGCGTTTGAGTCCGCTGTGAACGCGCGGCTTCTTTGCCGTTAGTTAAGTTCGAAGAACCGGGAGAAAGTGAGGTGAAACCAAACTCTGGGATCGAGAACGAACTGTTCTGCTTACTCGCTTCACGAGTTCAGAATTGGCCGAATATCTCCGGTCCCGGTTGGGAGGCGGCTACAGGAAATTGCGGCTCGCCCGAGGATCTGTCGCCTTTGATGGGAGCCGTCGATACCGCTTGCACGCAATCGAGCAGCTCAGCGGAAACGACCGAAGAGAGGCTGAATGTAATAAGTGCGAGTGGTAAAAGTTTTTTCATAAGACTGACTCTTCCCGGTCGGGTTCTCCGGAGAGAACTTTCAGAGTCGGCAGCTTATTTTGAGATCATCAAACTGATGCCCGAAATGCTACCATTGAATTCACCGGATGGTGCACTTTCGTCGACAGGGTTTTTGTCATCGTGGCCGACACAAAAATTCTCCTGTGGATGTTTATGCAATAGTCCGGGGGATTCCGCACTGCTCACCCGTCTGTTATTGACTGATAACGCAGCGCTACCCGTTTTTAACAGAGATGCTGAGATTTGTGAAGCACCAATTTCGATTTTTGTTCTTATTCGAGTCAATTGGCCTCCTCTATTCTTCACCGCAAAGACGACCTCATCGCCGGTCGCGTAGAGTGAATAGCCGACAGCGCTGCCGCCGTGTGCGAGGATAACTCCCTCCGGCGGGGCGTCCCCGGGTGTGATAGCGCATTGAATTGTGAATGCTTTGCCGGCGATATCCGGAACTGAAGTCGGTTCGATGGCGGAGCCATTTTTCAACCGTTTCCAGTTCACGGGTTTCGATGGTCCCTTTTTCTTTTTTGCTCTCGGCAAGGAGGGATAGAGGGGGACGGGGTTCTCAACTAAGCCTGCTGGCCGTTTCGCCGTTTTCATTTCCAGTGCCATTGCCTCAGCGAGTCTCTGTAGTTGTGCAACGACATCAGGGTGTTCGGCTGCGAGATCGGTGACTTCTCCAATCTCCTCGTCGAGGTTGTAGAGGCGGCCGCCGCGCTGCAGGTCTTCGGGTTTTTCCTGCAGGCCCATTCCAATGCTCTGTTTGGTCAGTGCCAGTTTCCACGGACCGGACCTTACCGCTTTGAGAGTGTAGCCGCCGAAATAATACCACGCTTCACGCTCTGTCTTATCGGCTTCTCCGAGGAGGACAGCTGAGAGATCGTAGCCATCGATTGTGATATCTTCGCGAAGCGATCCGCCTGCCAAAGAGACAAAGGTGGGTAGCAAATCGGGAGTGCCGGAGATCGCGTCTGACTCCGATCCTGCAGCGACTTTTCCCGGCCATCGCACGATGGTGGGCTCGCGAACTCCTCCTTCGAGGGTGCTGCCCTTTGCTCCCCGGAGCGGAGTCGAGACGCCGCCGTCAGTTCCTTTCGATGCCCACGGGCCATTGTCGGAGGTGAAAACGACGACGGTGTTTTCCGCGATATCATTGTCGTCGAGAGATTTTAGAACTTCCCCGACGCTCCAGTCCACTTCGGACACCCAGTCTCCGAATTGCCCGTTCGAGGATTTGCCTGCAAAATCGGGGTGGGGGAAAATCGGAGTGTGCACCGCCGAGTGCGGCATGTAGAGGAAGAAAGGCTTGTCGGATTTTGCACTGGTTCCGATGAACTTTACTGCCTCTTCGGTGTATTGCCGCGTGATGAGCCTTTGCTCTTCCTCTTCAATCAGCATAGCGACTTCTTCGTCACGGAGAACGGGAACGACGCGTTTATTTGTTTCCGTGGAAACAAGCGGCATGTCGTTGGAGTAGGGGATTCCGAAGTAGCTCTCGAACCCGTGTCGTGTTGGCAGGAACTCTTTTTGATCTCCGAGGTGCCACTTCCCGACACAGGCTGTGGCGTAGCCGAGTTCTTTCAAATAGTCGGCGATGGTGTGCTCGTTAGGATTGAGTCCGTTCTTTGCAACGGGTGGGTAGACTCCGGGGACCGAGACGCGCGGGGCGTAGCTTCCGGTGAGTAGTTGAGCGCGTGAGGCGGAGCAAACCGGCGCGGCATAGAAACTGGTGAGCTTCATTCCCCCCGCGGCGAGCCGGTTCAGGCTGGGTGTTTTGTTCACGGTTGAACCGAAGGGCTCGATATCGCCGTAACCCATGTCATCGATGAAAATGATCACGAAGTTGGGCTTCTCTTCGGCCAAGACCGGAGAGAGGAGGGTAATGAAGGCGAGCAAGCTGGCTGTGAATTTGGTCATGATTGGGAAAATGGGCTTCGAAGAAGTTCGAACTGTAAGGGGGCCGGAAGAGCAATACCTTTACCGCTACTTCGGGCATCGGGGTCGATTGATCAAAATGAAATTTAGCCGGAGAAACGGAAGGGGCGAGTCAGGCGCCAGTGAGGGAGTTTTCCTGAAAACCGGACTGGAGCCTTGAGGTTCCGCTACAAACGATCTCGCCGATTGTAGCGGAGGGTTTCAGAGAGCGGGCCTAAAATTCGGCATGACCTGGTTCACTGTTCTTGCTGTTCTGCTTTCGATCGGATTTGTTATCTTTGGTCGGTATTCCGGCATCGAGTTGACGGGACCAGACCACACTGACGACGATTATTTCGATCTGTCTGACCTATCTGACATCTCCGATTTCTTTGATTAGCGGGGGGATTGGGTCGCGTTTCGGAATCGGCACGAAGTCACTCCTGAAAATCAGGGGCATCATGCGTACGGATCTTGCTATTCAAGTTAGCAATGACCACTACTGAAACTCCCACGACGGTTGAAAAAGCCCTTCAGGTAAATCTCGACGCGCGCCGATACGGAACTTTTGCGGAGATCGGGGCGGGGCAGGAGGTCGTGCGGTGGTTCTTCCTCGCCGGGGGCGCTGCCGGGACCATTTCCAAAAGTATTTCGGCGTACGACATGAAAGTCAGCGACGCGATCTACGGGCAGTGCAGCCGATACGTATGCCGGGAGCGGCTCGAAAGCATGCTCGAGTATGAGCAGGATCTGAACATGGAGCGCCTTCACGCGAGCAGGGGCGACACGACCGCGTTTTTCAGTTTTGCGGACACCGTTTCGGCCCGCAATTACCATGGCACCAACGAATGTCACGGGTGGTTGGGGATCCGGTTTCAGGCCCATCCGAGAGATGAAAGCAGTCAGATTGTGATCCACGTGAGGATGCTCGACAAGACCAACGCCCGCCAACAGGACGCTCTCGGGATCGTCGGCGTGAATCTCATCTACGGGGCCTGCATGCTGCATCACAGTCCTGAACTGCTCATCGAATCGCTCCTCGATAATCTGACCACTTCGAGAATCGAGATCGACATGATTGAGTTCAGCGGGATCGAGTTTCGCCACGTCGACAACCGGTTCATGAGTTTAAAACTCGTACAGTTGGGGCTTACCAATGCGGCGATGTTCGGAGCCGAGGGCAAGGTCCTGCAGCCGTCCGAAGCGCTTCGCAAAAAGGCAATTCTCGTGGAGCGGGGAAGCTTCCGCCCCGTCTGCAACGCCAATATCGATATCATGCGCAGCGCCGCCGAGCGATTTCAGGATGAGCCCGATGTCGATCCCGCGTCGACACTGCAGATCATGGAGATCACGATGAAAAATCTCATGACCGACGGAAAAATTGACTACCGTGACTTCCTTGCGAGGGCAGACATGCTCGTCGCGAGCGGGATGACCGTCCTGATTTCCAATTACTTCGAATACTATCGCCTCGCTGCCTATCTGCGACGCTACACCCCTTCAAAAGTGGGCATCACCATGGGGATCGGGAGCTTGAAAGAACTGTTCGATGAGAAATACTACACCGAGTTGGATGGTGGTATTCTCGAGTCATTCGGGCGACTCTTTAAGCACAATATCAAGCTCTACATATACCCTCTCAAAGATCCCAAGACGGGCGAACTGACTACGCTCGAGAATCTCAAAATCGCGGATGGTCTCCAGCATCTCTATCACTACCTGATCGACCGTGGGTGTATCGAGCAGCTGCACAATTACGACGAGTCCTGCCAGAATGTCTTCTCGCGCGACGTTCTCGCGAAGATCGCCGAGAACGACCCCGCCTGGGAAACAATGGTGCCGGAAGCAGTCGCGCGGGTGATTCGAACCCGCGGCTATTTTGGCTGCCAGGCCGGCTGATTACGTGATTGCTTTCAAGCTCTGTGAGGCCTGCCACGATTCGCCGGGTGCGAGTGTTTCGTAGTTCTCCATTTTCGCACCCTCGATGCAGACGAATGATTTCCAACCGTCCGCGGGGAGGTCGCCGATTCCGTGGTCGGGACCGGGGTTCCAGACGATGATGTCGGGAAAATTTTCTGCGCTCGCTTCGATGACGTGTTCCCGATCCGTGAGCGCCGCAGTGGTTGCTCCCGCTCCGAAGTAGGCCCGATCAATCTCGGTGGAGAATGTGACCGCCGGCTTCCCGTCGGTCTCCATCGATTTGGTGACCTCGTTTTGGAAAGGGAGCCCCTCGAGGCCATCAACCGCAGCGGTGGTGGCATCGGCTGTTTTCAGATAAGTGTGGAGCGCGGCATGAAACTGAAATTCGGTCCCGCCCGTGTTGGTGACCTCCAGCCTGATATGCAATTCGGTCGCCGAAAGAACAACTTCGAGTTCGAGTTGAAATTCATGCGGCCATTCCGCGAGGGTTTCCGGAGTCGACTCGAGACGGAGTCTGTTCGTCTCGCCGATTCGGCTCCACCTCGATTTTCTCGCAAAGCCGTGACGTCCAAAAGGACCGTGATCGCTGAACTGGGGAAAGATCACGGGAACGCCCCCGCGAATCGCTTTTCCCTCTCCGAACTCGGCCAGCTCGCTCAGGAAGAGCCGCTCGATCCCGTCGGCTGTTTTCCAGGAAATGAGGTGTCCGCCATGCAGCGAAATCGTGGCCTCAGCACCGCTCGAGTGGTGAATGAGAAAGGTTTCCGTGTCGCTGTCTGGGGATGGATTCGCCATGGTCAACGCATACAGGCATCGGGGGCGTTTTTCAAAAAAATCATCCCCGCTATTTGAGAAAATCAGGGGTCTCCCCGTCGTCATACCACACCCGGTCGAGCCAGAGCCCGCTCGCGGGTGCTGTCGGGCCGACCCTGGATTTATCCTGTGTTTTCAGGATCGTGGCGATTTCCTCCGGGGGGCGCATTTCCTCGCCGATCTGTTTGAGGGTGCCGGCGATGCTGCGGATCATGTGTTTGAGAAATCCCGACCCCACAAAGCGAACGCAAATGAGCGACTGGCCCGGCAGATTCGACAAACCGGGCAGGGGAATCGGCGCTTCGGTAGCGCTCGCCTCGAAAATCTCCCGGACCGTCGATTTGACCTTGGCGCCCGCTCCGCAGAATGGAAGGAAATCATGTTTTCCCACGAGGTGCTGCACTGCCTCGTCCATGAGGCGGACATCGAGGCTTCTCCGGTTCCACATCGTGGTGTCGCGGAGATGCGGGAGATTCGCAGGGCCCTGCTGAAAGTAGTAGCTGTATTGCTTCTTCACCGCTCGCTGCGCTTTGAACGAATCGGCGACCCGCCCGGCGCGGAGAACGCGGATGCTCCCGGGGAGGCGCGCGTTGAGAGCGTCCACAAAGTGCTCATCCGATTCCCGTGGCGATGAGAGCTCGAAATGCGCGACCTGACCGTTTGAGTGAACCCCCGCGTCGGTTCTGCCGCTCGCCACCACCGTGACGACTTCGCCGCAGACGCCGGCGATGGCGTCGACCACCTTCTCTTCGATGCTGGGTTTCGGATTGGCGTGTTTACCGACGCCGTTCTGTTTCTGCCAGCCGCAGTAATCCGTTCCCTCGAACGCGAATTGGATGGCATATTTAGAAGGCATGGAAACGGGATGAGAAGATCGGAGCCAATCTAGGCGCGGAATCGATGCTGGAAAGTTGAAAAGGAAATCGCGAATTCCCTTTGATACTGAATCGTCCTTCGTCAAAGGTCTCCCTATGAGTGATGAGAGCCGTGACCCGAGAGAGGTTGATAATGATTGGGTCCCCAAAGAAAGGGAGATCTCCAATTGCCCCTGTAAAAGTTGGCTTCCCTACGGCCAGTGCTGCATGCCGTATCATCACGGGAAAAAGAAGCCTGAAACCGCGGAGCAGCTGATGCGCTCCCGCTACAGCGCTTACTTTTTCCGCCTCATTGATTACCTCATCGAGACAACCCACCCCGATACAAGAACGCCCAAACTTGAGCGCGAGCTCGAAGACACCGTTTACGAAGCGAACTGGAGCAATCTCACAATTGTCAGCACCGCGAAAGGCGGCCCCGATGACAAGATGGGAAAAGTCGAGTTCATCGCCGAGTACTACTACGAAAACGAGCGATACGAGCTTCATGAGCTCTCGCGGTTCCGGCGTTTCAAAGGCAACTGGAAATACCTCGACGGGAAGTCCTGAGCTGAGCTGAAAATAAAGAAGCCCCGCCGTCGGCAGCAGGAGAATGCTGTTGTTCCAATGACGAGGCTTCAGCACATGGAATGTACCCCGTAGGGCCATTCTCTGCGGTTTGGCATTCGCTTGATCGTCGAAAAGAGGGCGATTGTCAATGGGTGGGGGGATGAGCGTTCGCGCTTTCGGTGCGGTTTTTTGTGCGAGTGCCTGCTGCCGCCTCGGGAGGAATTGTCTGGATTCAGGGTCTCCGGGGAGGTGATATCAGCTTGAGCGGGAATCTTGAATTCGTTATCGGGAGCAAGGAGGGATAGACACCGGTATAGCGGGAAAAACCTTGTGAAATCAGGCTCGGCAGGACATTCTGTCTGATGACTGCCTCCAGTGATATCGTTTCGTGAGGTGATACTAATAAATACTGTTCGGCAAAGAAATGGCATCGTTCTCCATAGTCGCTGACACCCATCGACAGCATCGAGCGCTCACCATTCCGGAGTGCGACATACTGATTCATTGCGGCGATTTCTGCAGCTTCGAGCGAGAGGACGCAGCTACACTCGAAGATGCAGATATTTGGTTCGCGGAAGTCCCTGCAAAGCATGTGGTTTGCGTGGGCGGCAATCATGATTTCATGCTTCAGAGCCGAGAATTCCGTTTTGCCCATGCGACTTTCCTTGAGGATAGCGGGATCGAGATTGAAGGACTTTCTATTTACGGGTCGCCTTGGTGCCCGGACCTTTCTGGATTTGCATACTATGCCGACGAAGATCAACTGATTGAGAGGTGGCGACAGATTCCAACCGGAGTCGATATCTTAATCACGCACACGCCTCCGTATGGATTCTTGGACGTTCCCTCGTCTGGGGATGTGCACTTGGGGTGCCCCCACCTTCAAGATGAGTTGCAGCGCATCCAGCCGCAGCTTCACGTATTTGGACACGTCCATGCCAGCCACGGGACCCACGTCGATGGAGGAACACAGTTTGTGAATGCCGCCGTTGTAGGAGGGCGCAATTTTGAGGTGCGTCATAACCCAACCGCGGTCACACTAAACCCAGCTGCCGAACAAGGCGGTGGTGGACAAGCGACTAAACGCTCCCAGTCGACATGACCCTCTTTACTACAACACTTAACCCTGTTTCGGAGGTGCGCTCCCAGTAGCCGCTGCCACACCTCGAACGTTGTGCCAAAAAAATGAAGATTACCAGATCTCGCCTGATTGAGATCATCGTAGTTCTCTTGGTTATCTCTTATCCGATCGCTTCGGAGATCATCTATTACCGCGACATTTCTCCAAGCGGAGGCGGAGAATTTCATGAGTTCACGGGAATGCTTCATGAGTCGGCGTCAGTACGAGTATTCGAAGCCGATGATATGGGGTCAGTCAAAAAAAATTGAATAACGCAATGTTAGCCAAAGGGCGAGGTGAACAATAGAAGATATGCCAGCAAACTCGGAGGTTTCGGAGGTCTGGTGGTGATGAATTGAGCAATCGAATTAGAAGGCGTATGAAAATAATAATTTTTTGACTGACCCCCGATAAATTACCCCCGATAAATTACCCCCGATAATGCTGACCCCCGATAATGCTGACCCCCGATAATGCGGATCACGGTCGTCCGTCACAATCATCGACACCCGGGTTTCGGGTCACGGCGCCAATAAGCAGCAAACAGAGCTGCGCTGGACATCCCGAAAAACGTGGTGTGTCGATTGACTCTCCTCACTGGAGTCCTTACTCTCTACCTGCAGTCTCGCTCTTTTTTTCGGGTGCCAGGCTTTGAATGTTCGAGAAGAAATGAAACTAAACCCATTCACCAGATTCTGGACGAGCTTTCGCCGGGAACCGTACTCGTATCTCATCTGCTATACGATTATGGCTCTGTTACTTGTTATTCTCAGTAAGTCAGGGTCGAACTCACAGGTGTCCTTGAATGTTCTGGCCGTATTCGGAGCGGTATTTTCGTCGATTTATGTGTCATTTGCGATCCAGCGACACGATCTCGACGGAGCGTCACTTTCACTCAGAGGCCGTCTCTCTTACCTGGTATCGGCTATTGGTTATTTTGCACTGTTTTGCAGGTTCGGTTTCCCGGAAGTTTTTCTCGGCTCCAGCTGGATCTATGTTGGCGTTTCGCTTTTTTTCCTCTTGATCGCGAGTCCGTTCATCAACACGAAATCCCGCAGTGAACAAGTCGAGGATGGCAAGGCTTCGCCTGCAATCTCCTGAACCTTCTACTCAAAAAGCCCTTGATTCTTGTGTAGATCTCCGCCTGCCTGAATTCTTCCGCAAAATATTATGACTACAAAGCGACTGGGTAGGACATTTGTAACCATCGCGATACTGACAGTGATCTGGTATCTCATTTGCCCATCTTTGGGTGGGGGATTCGGGGGGGAACCAAAACAATGGGAGAGGACGAGCAAGGGATTTCAGCTGAACCAAAAGAAGCCGGGGCACTACTACTACCGGAATCCACATTATTTTTGGCCTGGCGTTTCAGTGATTTGGCCTCTGACCTTGGGCCTTTCGATGCTGGTTGCGTCAAAACAAACCCGGAGCGAACAACCCGTGGATTCCAGGTCCGATAGCGTTGCAAATTGATGCATTTTCTTAACTTAAATACCCTTTCCGCAATCGACTGCCGCCCTGATCAGGTTGGCATCTCTTGAACCTGTCGACGAAACCATGGATCAGCCTATCGATGATGTAGAGTGGTGGCGACGCCGGTATTCCGATACGCAACCTGTCGGGTGGGCGCTTCGACACTCATTCCCCGATCGGTGGTTCCGCATCCATAGCCTCCCGGAAGCGCGGCGTTATCCGAACGATGATTCCGATTGGGAGACACTTTTGGATCGGCACCGGGCGGTATCCAACGAAGTTATTCCAACGGGATCGCCTTGCTATCTGATCACTCCCTGGAGCTGCGCGAAGGACGGCTGCTTCGCGGAGTATCCTCTGCGATTGATCGAGGCACTCCCCGTATTCCGCCCGCAGGAGGATGAGCCTCCGACCGGCGGGTATTTCGGTGCGCGTATCGAATGGGACTTCGACCGTTTTGAGCCGGTTCTGCGAGCGGCGGCACGGTGGGAATCACTTTCATGTATCGTCTCGGAAGACAGGTTGTGTGCCTACGCTCCCTACGATGGCGGCGCAGACTTGTTCCTTCCCGATACGTCGACCCGTGATGCGTTGAAGGAGCGATTTGCTGAGTATTTATCAGAGCGTGAAGACGGCTTATGAACGCGAAGAACCAAAAAAAATGAAGCAGGGAAAGTGCACCGCGATTTCGCCGATCGTTTATGCTGGAGACCTCGAACGTGCGATCGATTTCTACGTGCGCGTCCTCGGTTTCAAGGTCGGCGCGAGCATGGAGGGATACGCCTACATGGTTCGTGACGGCGTGGCGATTCGGCTGCTTGGGTCCGGTGAAGGTTCCAGCGGAGGTGAGCAGTCGTGTTACATTTGCGTGGAGAATATCGACGATCTCTACGCGGAGCTGAAGACGCAGTTGGATCTCCTCGAAGATGGCAGAGTGGTTCCGCCCTTCAATCAGCCCTACGGACAGCGCGAGTTCCATGTCATCGACGAAGACGGACTTCTCATTTTCTTCGGGGAAGCTGCAGAGTAGGAGCGGGGAATGCCCCCGGGAAAAGCATTCAATCCAATACGATGCGGAGATCGTTTCGTCCGGTAAAAAAAATCGCACCAAGGCACCAGGCCACAAGGATCTTTGAAACCGGAGTCTCCCTGCGCCAGTTGATTTCAAGCGGCTTTCAAATGAGGGCACTGCCGAATGGTAGGGGTTTCAGCGACCTGTAGAAGAAGATGCAAAATCTTCTTTTGGATGTCCTTGCTGCGAAGGGTCCTCTCAACCCTCTGGCATTCAGCTCATTTCTTCTTCTTCGTGTCCTGGTGCCTTGGTGCGAGACGACTCTCCGGCTGTCCCATGAAGGAAGAAATCTCCATCCCCGGTGTCCTAACCGAGCCTCGCGATCGTCGGTATCAAAACGAGGAGAATGGAGGCGGTCAGCTTGAGCCAGTCCGCCTGCGTTTTCGTTTGTGCGATTTCTTCGAGCCAATAGGGAATGCGGAGGGGCAGGTAGAAAATGAGGAAGAGGAGCGAGCTCACGAAGAGGTTCACGACAAACATGGCCGGGTTCTCTCTTTCCAGTGACAGGTTCATCGTGATTGCTCCCCAGGTCGCCGAGTAGGCGATGCAGGCGTAGCTCAGGAGGATGAGGTCGATGATCCACTCGCGTTTCTTGGGGCGTTCGTAGCGGGCGTCCCGTTCCGGTTCAGCCGACTCCCCGGAATCGTTTTTGTCCCACATCAGAAATCCCAGAAAGACGAGTTCTTTAATGACAATGAGAGGGATCAGCAGTGAGAGCCACGAGGGCATTTCTGAGCCGGAGCTTTCTGAAATCTCGACGCCGAAGGCACCGGCCGCGAGGAAAAGAAGGATGATGGAGATCACGGCGTGAAACATCCAGAGGATGAAACCGGCTCCGATCGAATCCCCGTATTCCCGCGCCGCCGCCCGCACAAAACGGAGTTTAGCGGGGAAGGCGTAAACTTCCGCGAGGGAGATCCCGATGATGAGGAATCCTAACCAATACACTTTTGAATCGGCGACTCGCATCGTCTCATCGGCGGCTTCGACCACGAGCGGGCCGAGGGTAACGAAATAGATCGCGCAAAGCGCGTTGAAGAGGCCGCCTTCCCAGCGATAGATCTGAATACCGGCACGGTTCATTCCATGGATTCGCTCCTGCCGATCAGATTCAGGCAGGAGCTCTTGATGCAATTCTATTTCAGCATAGCATCAGTCTCCGCGATTTTAAAGCGGGTGCTCACGACAGAATGCTTCCGCTCGCTGTCGTCGTATTTGATGTAAGTGGTCGCGACGATGGTGCCGTCATCGAGAAGCTCCACTCCGGGGTAACCGCAGTCCTGAAGGCGCTCGGCATGGCTCTCGAGGAGCTTGATTCGATACTGGCCGGGGCTGCCGTTTTTGATGTCGTCGTAGGTGCCTACCCAGGCCACAAAATGACCCCAGGTCGGGCTCTTGATTGCCATGTCGCGAAAGGCAAAAATCCAGCGGCCATCCTCGAGTTGTACCCCGATGTGCCGATCGCCGGTGAGACCCCACGGCGTATCGATCGGTGTGCTCCACGTCTCACCCTCGTTGCTGGAAAACATCATGAGGCTGCGGCCTTTGTGGGTATTCTCGCGCAGAAGAGCGCAGAGTTCATTGCCATCGGGTGAACGGAGTACGAAAGGTTCGCAGGGATTTTTTTCCTCGACGGCAGCGACGACTTTCGGCTCGCTCCAGGTGAACCCTCCGTCGGCGGTGATCGTTTGGAAAACGCCCAGAGGTGACTTGTCTTTTCCTTCGGGGCCTTTGTGATAGAGGCCGAGGTAGCGACCGTCTTTCAGTTGCACGATGCTGCTGAAGGTCATGACGCAGGGGAAGTTCAGCGGCGGCATTTCTTTCCAGGTTTCGCCCTCATCTTCACTCATGATGCTGGGCATCCCCGGGCCTGATCTGGTTCCCTTTGCTGCAGACCACACCCAGATGCGTGACTTCCCTTGTGGGTCGGTGAGTCGGTAGATGCTGGGGCAGTTCTGGTGGGTCTTGTAGCCTTCTGGCAGCTTTTCATCGAGTCGTTCCCAGGTTTTTCCTCCGTCGCTGCTTTTTGCCATTGGCCCTGCGGATCCGCCATGATTGATGCACCAGACGGTGTAGATCGTTTTGCCGTCGGGCATGAGCAAAGTCGTGGGGTGGCCCTGGTAGACCTCTTTCGTCCCCGCGGCGATGACGGTTTGTCTCTCTTTCTCTCCGGAGATGTCGACGAAGGGAATATCCGGCTTCTCTTCGCCACGGGAAGGTCCGGCGATGGAGAGGGAGAGGGCCGCGAGGAGGATGCTCTGGGTGATGCGTATTGGTTTCATGTGGGGTTTTGTCAGTTAAATCGACGGGTTTGTTTCAATTGATCTATTTCGATGAGTTGGATCGTGCCTGGTCGAAAAACTGGAGGATCGCTAAGCGTCCCTGCTCGAGTTGTTCGCGGACAATCGCGGCCGCAACTTCGCTCTTCCGGTTTTCGAGCGCCTCGTAGAGTGAGCGGTGGGAGTCGATCGTCCGGCGAATCAGCTCGGGTGATAAAAGTTTTGGCGATCCTCGATGAGCGGCAAAGCACTGCGACAGGACCTGCATGCCCGAAGTGAACCGGGAGAGGATCCGGTTCCGCGAGGCGGTGATGACGATCTCGTGAAAGCGTTCGTTGAAGGCGAGCCATTGATCGAGGTCTCCTTCGTTCGCTCCGCGTTTCTTCTTTGCAATCCGCGTTTCGAGACTTTCCCAGTCCGAGAGAATGGATTTGAGCTCGCTCAGTTCGTGGGTGGTGATGAGACGGGCGGCCTCTCCGGCGGCAAAGGGCTCGAAGAGCTCACGAACGTCGTATATTTCCGAAATTTCCTGACGATCGAATTGCTTCACGAAAGCGCCGGCCCCGGCAACCTGTTCGACGATGCCCTCACTCGCGAGCCGGCTGATTGCTTCACGGACGGGAATGAAGCTGGTCCCCACTTCTGCGGCAAGAGTCCGGTTTACGAGTTGCGAACCGGGGGCGAATTCCCCGCTGAAAACCCGCTCCCTGATATGGAGATAGGCTTTTTCGCTGAGTGAATGAGTCGCCATGAATGAAGAATAAGATTGCCTGTGCGATTATGTTATAACAAACTCTAACCACCGGTATTTGATTGTCACGAACTTTGTTTTACGTAAATCTAAGAGGGTTAGGTGACCGACCCAACCCTGTTGGAATGTGAGCGCAAAGAGCAAAAGTGATTAAGAGCGCACGAGATTTCTCCGGGTAGGGAGAGGCGTCCCTGCCGATCCGCGTGGTCCTCTATAACGTCCAAAATCACCGCTCGGCTCCGCAGCGAAGCGGCAGGGTTTGATTCTATCAAATCGGGCCACGGCGGCTCATCAGGGACGATTCGCCCTACCCAAAATCTCATTTTGCGCTTATCTCTGTTGAGTTTTCTCCTTCGTTAACCGAGTTCAAAATATGAAAGCTCTTCTACTCAGTTCCTTCCTCGGAATTTTTTCCTTTTGCCATGGAGGGGAGTTTTCCAGTTGGAAGGCGATCCCGGAACTTCCTGCCGCGCTTGGGGTTGCGGGGCCGTTCACAGGGGTTCACGATGATGTCCTGCTCGTTGCGGGTGGGGCCAACTTTCCCGAACCGGTTTGGGAGAATGATAAGGTGTGGCATCGCCGGGTCTACGCGTTGCCGTTGGCAGGTGACCGGAAATGGCGTGTCGTTGGTGCCTTGCCGCGTGCGATTGGTTATGGTGCTTCTGTGAGTGTTGATGAAGGGATCATCTGCATGGGCGGGAATGATGCCGGGACTGTTTTCGACGAGGTCTTTCTTTTGAAATCGGACGGCTCAATTGACGCGCTGCCGTCCCTGCCTGATCCGGCGTGCAACGGGGCTGCTGCGACAATTGGCAGAGAGCTGTATTTCTCCCCGGGGATGCGCACCGGCGAGCTGGCGTCCGCTTCTCAGGATTTCCTGCGTTTGAATCTCGATGATCTCGATGCGGGGTGGAAAACACTGCCTTCCCTCCCGGCGCCGGGGCGGGCCTTGAGTGTTCTTATCGCTCAAAATAATGGTGACGGTGATCGGCTTTACCTTATTGGCGGGCGTCTCGAAGAGGCCTCCGGGGAGATCGCTTTTCTCGCGGATGTGTTCGAGTTTGATCCCTCGCAGGGAGATGCGCCGTGGACGAAAAAGGCTTCGATGCCGGGACCGCTCGCAGCAGGGACTGGCGTGGCGGTTGGGGAGAATCACATTTTCATGCTTGCCGGGGCCGACGGGAGTCTTATGGCGGTGGCAGATGATCTGAAGCTGGATCACCCCGGATTTCCGAAGTCGATCTATGCCTACGACACGCAGAGCAACAAGTGGACCGACGCCGGAGAGAGCCCCGTGAACCAAGTCACGACGACGGCGGTGGGCTGGAAAGATCTGACGTTTCTCGTGAGCGGTGAGATCAAGCCGAGAGTGCGGACAAAGCAGGGATGGGAAATTCGCATGAGCCCGTCAGCCTCTTTGAAAGCGGAGTGATTGGACGGAGCCATGTGGCGGCGAGCGCCCGGCGAGTGGACTGCATTGCCTATCGGTTCGACGGGCCTTTTTCGTCCTGACTCAATCGCCTCGGGCTACGTCGGCCACTCGTAGGCACTCGCCGCCACACCTCGAGATGGTTGTCCTCGCCCCGGGGTAACTCCAATCCGGAGTTGATTGTCCTCTCGCCCTGCGTGATTCTCCTCGAATGTTCGCGTCCGTTAATTTGGCTGTCCGGTTAGGGGAGGTCTCAGGTCTTAAGTGATGGCATTGGAGGAAATTACACTCGATCTCGATACGGCTGAGCCTCCGCAGGAAGTGCTTCACCTCATCTCCGAGGCAACGAAACGGACCGACGTCTTCTACAACGCCGGGTTGGGGCTTCGCTATCCGAAATACATTCCGAGCGATCCGCGGATCGTGTGCTCTGCGATTGGATACCTGCAGGAAAATTCATTGCTCCCGGGAAATGTGTTTTGTGAATGGGGATGTGGCTTTGCTATCGCTTCCGGTATCGCCACGATCCTGGGAATGGAGTCATTTGGAATCGAGGTGGAGGACGACCTCGTGACACGGGCGACTGCGTTGATGAGTGACCTCGATCTCCCTGTCGAGATCTTGCAGTCGGACTATCTGCCTGAGGGATTTGATGAAAGTGAGGGTGTCGGAGGGAAGGATCTCATCATTCCTGAATCCCGCACCACGAGAGGGGGAATCGTCGCACCACCGGAGTATGACGGGCTCGATCCCGGAGAGGTCGATTTGTTTTTCGTCTACCCGTGGCCCGATCAGGAGGAGATGATGATGGATCTTTTTGAAGCGGTCGCTTCCCCGGGTGCTGTCCTGCTCATGTATCTGGGAGACGGTGAGATTGCCGCTTTCACGCACGAGGAGGGTGGCGATTTTATTTAGGAATTTCGAAGTGTTTAGATTCCCCTTTTTCTCGACATTGTCGCGCGTCTCGTAGAATCTTTTGTGTTCATGCAGCCTCGACTCCTTCTTTTGGTTTTAGTGACATTGGCCTGCTTTTCCTCTCATTCTTTTGCGGGTAAAAAGCCGAACATTGTCTTCATTTTCTCTGACGATCACGCCACGCAGGCAATCAGTGCCTACGGCGGGCCGCTCGCTGAGATAGCCCCGACTCCAAATCTGGATCGCATTGCCAAAGAGGGGATGCTATTCACCCGCTGCATGGTCACGAACTCAATCTGCGGGCCGAGCCGGGCTACGATTCTGACCGGGAAATACAGTCATAAGAACGGATTTTTCACCAATGAGGAAACCGTATTCGAAGGTTCACAGATCACGTTTCCCAAGCTCCTCAGACGCGAAGGATACGAGACCGCCCTGATCGGGAAATGGCACCTCGGCGGAAAGCCGACGGGCTTCGATCACTGGGAGATTCTTCCCGGACAGGGGAGTTATTACAATCCCGATTTTATCAATGAGAGGGAAAAGTATCGCGTCACCGGATACGTCAGCGAGATCTTAACGGAGAAGGCGAAAAAATGGCTGAGTCACCAGCGGAACAAGGACAAGCCGTTCATGCTCATGCTGCAACACAAGGCACCACACCGGGCCTGGGATCCCGCTCCGAAGTATTTGAATGCCTTCGACGATGTTACGATCCCTGAACCCGACACTCTGTTCGATGATTATTCCGGTCGCGGAACCGCGGCTCGCGATCAGGACATGACGATTGAGAAAACGATGACGATGGGTCGCGACCTCAAAGTAAAGGAGCTGGATGACACCGGTGACTTTGTCAGTCGGGGATACGGTCGACTCAATACCGAACAGAAGGCAGTGTGGGATGCGGCCTACCAGCCGAAAAATGACGCGCTCATCGCTGCGAAGCTCAGCGGAAAAGAACTCGTGAGCTGGAAGTATCAGCGTTATTTAAAGGACTATCTTCGCTGTGTGAAATCGGTCGATGACAGCGTCGGGGAGATGATGGCGTTCCTCGAGGAGAAAGGATTGGCGGAGAACACGATCTTCATCTATTCGAGCGATCAGGGATTCTACCTCGGCGAACACGGATGGTTTGATAAACGTTTCATGTTTGATGAATCCTACCGGACTCCGCTGATGGTGAAATGGCCGGGGAAGGTCGCGCCGGGCAGCACCTCGGACGAGCTGGTCTCGAATCTGGATTTTGCGGAGACCTTTCTTGAGATGGCGGGCGCGCCGGTGCCGAAGGATATGCAGGGAAAAAGTCTCGTTCCCATTCTCACGGGGAAGACGCCGGAAGACTGGCGCACGAGTCACTACTATCACTACTACGAATACCCGGGCTGGCACATGGTGCATAGGCACGAAGGCGTTTACGACGGTCGTTACAAGCTCATGAATTTCTACGAGCTGAAAGAGAAAGAGCTCTACGATCTCGAAACGGATCCGCAGGAAATGGTGAATCAGTTTGCGAATCCCGAATACGCCGATGTCGTGACGCGACTCGAGGGGGAGCTCAAAAAACTGCGGGAACAGTATGATGTTCCCGCGAATAAAATTCAGGACCTGACGAATGTAGACCGTCGCTACCACTCCGAATCCATCCGCGAGCGCGGGCTCGCGAAGATGAAGAAAGCGGCGGAGGCAAAAGCGAGAAAGGCGGCGACGAAACCGAAGGCGAAGTGAATGATCACTCGGCGGCAGCGCCGAGGAAGATTTCCGAGACAGCTCCGTTCTCGAAGTAGAAGATCATTCCTCCGTAGATCGATCCGACGAGGTGCGCATCGGCATCACCGAAGAATCCGTCGAGGCCTTCGTCGCTGGTCGAGTATTCGCGGTAGGCTTCGAGAACTTTTTCTTTGGGATCACCGATACCGATTCCAAGGCTGGTCTTCAAATTTGACGGTGCTTTCACCGTGATTGAAAAAACCGATTTGGGTCCACCAATTTCATCGGAGAGCATATCGAAGCTGGCGCCGGCATCGGGGAACATCCAGGTCTGGACGGCCTGTCCGAAGGCTTCCCATATCTCGTCTTTGCCCTTGAAGGTTTCACCCCAGTTCATCGCGGCAGCGGTATTGAGCAGGTCCGCTTGAGGTGTGTTGAGTTTGATGCCACCGAGGCTGCCATCGTCCATGATCTGACGTCCTGTCACCTCGATTGAGCCGATGCGTGCGCCCGGAGTGGCTGTCGCGGTGAGGTTGTTTCCCGGAGGATAATTCCCGGCGTTGTCGCCTTCGCCATAGACCTGCAATTGAATGCCCGAAGGCTGGTTCGTGAACCGTGCATACTCGCGGGACTCGATTTCGCTCATCACGATTTCCTGCAAACCGCCCCATGAAGCGGGGATGTTTGATAGCCTCATCCCCGTGTGAATGCCTTCACTGGTGATGAAGCGGGAATGATAAACGTCGATGAATTCGATCTTTCGGGCAGGATCAATCGGGGCATCCGGATCCCATTCCCCCGCGAACAATGAGACGAGGTCTTCACCCGATTCCTGCACGAGGACGAGAGCAATGCCCTCGCCATCGGAGGTTCTCGAAAAAGTGGCCGAAGGCATTGCCTCCATCGCCTCCTGAATCGTCATTCCCAATTTGAACGGGCCCACGCTGTTGGGAGTGATCGTTGCCTCAGCTCCGCCGGTGTGAATGGCGGGGGCGGAGGGAGCAGCGGTTGCCACTTGCACCGTCTGCGGCGAAGGGACCGTCACTTTGAGAGAGGTTTCAAACGAATCGTCTTCAAAGCTTTTGGGGATTTCCGCAAAGACGTTGAGGAGGAGGGACTGGTCGTCGATCCATTGCTCCGGTGTGATCGTGATGGCGTAGTTTTCAGCTGTGTCAGGGTAGCGCTTCGCGATCTCGCCTTTGATGAGACGTCTCGCCGCTTTGATGCAGGGAATGACGTCGGAAAAGGGATCCCACTCATCGTTTTGATCCACGAGAAAGACCACCGAAGCGCTCCCGGTTTCCCACTTTCCATTCTCTGAGATCATGAGCGCCTTGCTGTCATCGCGCCAGGTCGCCTTGAGATAGGAGTGATTTTTGGAAAAGTCGTCGTGACTGAAGTAGCTCGTGTCGAGAACTGCCACCTGATTTCCGTTTCTCAAGTCGACGAGGTAGTTCACGATGGAGCCCGAGTTGAGGCTCTTGCTCAGGGTTTCCGGGCTGGTGAGGTCAAGCATCTCCTCGGAATTGCCCCACGCGACCGCGTAGTTCCCGTCCGGTGAGGTCGTCTCAGCGATCATGAGGTAGGGTTTTTGGTTCTGCGCGATTACCGGGGAGGAGAGGACGAAGAGCAGAATGTAAACTGGATTGAGAAAGCGGAAAAGTGGTCGCATGGGTGATTCGGTTGGATGACGGTTCCGTTGATAGACGTTGGTGAACCTATCATAGGCACGCTTTTTGGAAATGGCCCTTCAAAAGAGCAATTGTGTGGCGGCGAGAAGGTGTATCGCTGACTTGCCCCTACTCGGCGATATCACCGATGATCAGAAGCGAGCTGATATACCAATCGTTGATTGAATACTTGTCAGGGTTCTTATCAAAGTATTCACGGTTTTTTTCGAAAAGAATCTCTCTTTTGTCGAGATCCTCCCCGGTGAGTGTCGCCGAGATCTCATGGGTCGTGTTTTCAGCCTCTGTGAGGATGGCTGTTTTTGACATGCGGTGATAGGTGCAATAGCCGTCGATTCGCTTTACGAAGACGGGGTCTTTGTCGTCGACTTTGATTTCGATCTGTCCGCCGCTCGGACCTACGAGGTCGAATACCGAAGCGGTCGTTCCGTTGAGGGTGAATTTCAAAGTCGCTCCGGGACTTTTAGCGCGAAACATCTGAGGCATGTTTTTGCTGAATCGTTTCGCGATCGAATCGTCGGGTCCCAGCTCCTCCCAGTCGCCTTCGAGCATCTCTTCAGTGATCGCGATCTGCTTGGCTTCTTCCCAGTTGTCGTCACGATAGGGTGTTTTCGGAAAGCGGGCTTCCTCCGGCGTGGCTTCCCAGAGGGCCGGCCAGTTGCGGGCGATTGTCTCACTGTAGATCTTGTGTCCTGTTTCGGTGAGGGGGTGAACGCCGTCAGTGGAGAAGACGAGTGGCTTGGCGGTGAGGTCCTCGGGCTTGTCAGCCTTGAAGACGAGATCCCCCGATTTGACGAGGCTCGCGACTTTGACTCCGAAATGGATTGAGGGAATTTGATAGTGATCGGCGAGGGCTTCCATCGCGCTCGCGGCCCGTGGCATTTTTCCTTCGTTGAGGTCATCCAGCATGTGAGCGCTGAGGGTGTAGACGAAGCAGATGTCCGTCTCCGGATTGTTCTTCCATGTCTGCCGCACGATTCCCTCCATTGCTTTGTGGATGCGCTCGGGAGCGGCTCCGCCATCATTGACTGCGAATTCGACAAAGAGGAGATCGGGCTTGTGCTGCAGCGCATCGTTGTAGACACGGAAGACGCCGAGGTCGGAGCCGGTGCCGCCAATCGCGGCGTGAATTTCTTCAAAGGTCGCGTCAGGATACGTTTTCGCGAGCCACTCGCGGCTTTGGACCCGCCAACCGGCTGCGGCGGTGATGCTACCCCCGAGGTAACCGATTTTGACGGATTCACCGGCTTCCACCTTCTTCCGGAAATGGGGAAGACCACCGCGGGGCGTGCATTCAACCGCATCCCTCAGCGGGTAGGATTCGTCCGCGGAGCGGGCGGTCGCAGTGAGAAAGGTCAGTAGTAGAAGTGGAATGGCGAGATATTTCATTTTCTGGATCGGGTGGGAGGAGCTTTAGCGCCTTCCCTTGCGATCTGAATCTCGATATCCGGACGGGTCTTTGCAAGGACGGTTTCAAGGTTGGAGGTATCAAAAGGGACTCTTCTCGAATCTATGAGAAGGACCTCCAGCGTTTTGATCCCGGCGATGGCCCTGACATGCTCATCGGTGAAGAACGAAATGTTCTCGATCGAAAGCAGTTTGAGAGGCAGCTTGCCGAGTTCAGCCAGCCCGGCGGGAGTGATCGCGATTTCAAATCCTCTCGGCGCGGTGCAGTCGATTTTGACTTCCTCCAGTGTGGGGAATTCGGAGGCGAGATGGGCAAGGTGTTCATCATGAGGGAGAAGCGGGGTGTGATAGAGATTGACCGACTTCAGGTTGGGTAGGTCAGTCAGGGTGAGGACTGCATTGAGATGGTCCCCGGGGTTCTCTTTATTCAAATCACGGAGCCCCATGCTTCCGCCGACAGTGAGGCTCTCGATTTGCAGCCCGCTGAACGGCTTGAGTGACTGAATCGTTTTGCAGTGCCAGATCGTGAGTTTCTTGAGGTGGGGAAGGTTCCGGAGGAAATCCCAGTCATCATCGCCGGCTACCGGATCATTGAGCGCGAGCTCCTCGAGATGGCTGAGTGCTTTGAGGCTTTGCAACTCAGCGAGGGAGTGCGGAGGCCTGCCGCCTGACATCAGCTTGATGGAGTGCCCGTCCGAATTCTTCGTGATGCGTGCTCCCGCCTTTTCAAAGTGGGCGATGACGCTGCTCTCGTCGTCGGCGAGGGCGGGGGTGCAAAGTATCGCCGGGATCAGCGAGGAAAGGAGAAAGAAGCGTCGAATCATCGTCATGATTAACGCTCATTTCCCCCTCCAAAAGCAATTCGAAAACGATGCGATCTAGGCCGAAAATGCTGCGATCGCTTCGTCGAGGGCTGCTTTGAACTCCGGATGGATCACTCCTTCCTCCGTTGAGAAATTCTCGTAGAAGGTCGGCAGGCTGAAGGTCGCCCTAAGATCGGCTCCCATGCGGGGGAAGGTGGCTTTTGCTGTTTCGAGAACGGTGGCTCCGCCACGTCCGCCGGGAGATGTCGCCATGAGGAGCATCGGCTTGTCCGACCAGACTTTGACGTTGATCCGGGAGGTCCAGTCGTAGAGGTTTTTGAAAGCAGCGGAGTAGGATCCGTTGTGCTCTGCCAGTGAAACAACGATGGCGTCGTGGCTCTCGATGAGTGTTTTGAAATCCTGCGCTGCCTGGGGAACGCCGTTGGCCTCCTCTTCGTCGGAGCTGTAGAGGGGTAAATCGAACTGACGGAGATCGAGATCGGTCACTTCAGCGGATGGCACGAGGCCTGCCGCGTGATTCGCGAGTTGGCGGTTGATAGATGAGGAGCTGGTCGATCCTCCGAATGATAGAATTTTCATGAACGTGGATGGGTGTTAGTTGATGAGTTTAGCGAAGGAAGCCCTTGCTGACCAGAGAAGGAAAGCAGAAAGCGCAGACACGAGAATGACGGGTGGCTGTGTGTATCCACCGGGAGCGATGAAGACATTGAAGGCGAGGATGTTGATGACGATGGGTCCGAGAAGGAGGAGGCCGATGTTTCGAGTCTTCGGGATCGCGACGAGGATGCCGCCGGTGATCTCGAGGATTTTGACAAAGGTGAGGTACCCCGTCGAATACATCGCGCCCATGAAGGCTGCGGCGGGGGAACCCTCCGGAGGCGATGGCATCGGAATGAAGTTCAGGAAGAAGTTCAGTCCGAAAACGACAAAGACCAGTCCGAGAAGTCCGGCGGCGGCGAGTGTGATTTTGTATTTCATATCTTTGGTTGGTTAGTGTGGGTGAGAAAGTTGATCAGTCCGCGAGGCGGAAGAGAAAGAAATCTGAGTCCGCTTCCGCTGTGATCGTGAAGGCACCGGGGGCTTCTTCGACGGCGAGTCCGTCTGCGGTATCCAGCGATTCGCCGAGGGTGGTGATCTTTCCCGAAATGACCTGAATCCAGGCGTTCGGGGTGGAGACCGATGCAGGGACGGTCACGGTTTCGCCGGCGCTGACTCTACCGAAAAAGATCTCGGCTTCCTGTCGGATCGCGGTGGAGCCGTCACGTCCGTCGCCCGAATAGAGCAATGTCAGGTCGTTGGGATTCGCGAGATCGGCGAGTTCCTTCTCCGCATAGCGAGGCTCTCCTCCGGTCTCATTGGGATGCAGCCAGATTTGATAGAGGTGGGTTTTCTCTTCGGAGGAGGGGTTGAACTCACTGTGAGTGACGCCGCCGGCAGCGCTCATATACTGGAGGTTGCCGGGGCGAATCACGGCGCCGTTTCCCATGCTGTCGCGATGCGCCAGTTGGCCTTCGATCACGTAGGTGAAGATCTCCATATCGGAATGCGGATGGGTCGGGAATCCTCCGCCCGGTTGGATCGTGTCATTGTTCATGACCCGCAGGGATTTGAACCCCATGTGGTCGGGATCAAAGTATTGGGAGAAGGAAAACGTGAACCGCGCCTGAAGCCAGCCGTGGTCCGCCCGGCCTCGTTCAGCGGCGGGACGTTTCGTAGTTTTGGGAGTCGATTTCGTTGTCATGCCCACATCATTCCGCATTGCAGCGAGATCGACCAATACCTTGTTTTTGGTCAGGTATGCGTTTTAGTTATACCCATGGAACTGCGGCATTTGAGATACTTTGTGATGACGGCTGAGGAGGCGAACATCAGTCGGGCGGCGGCGCGGCTCAATGTTTCCCAGCCGGCGGTGTCCCGTCAGATCAAGGATCTCGAGGAGGAATTCGGGATCGATCTCTTTGTCCGCAATCACAACGGGCTCAGCCTCACCGAGGCGGGAAGCACCGCCCTCGTTCATGCCAAAGAAGTCCTGCGTCAGGCTGCCACGATGACGGAAGCGATGCAGTCTTTCGATTCGGAGCGGGAACGGATTTCGTTGAAAGTCGGTTATGTATCGACGGCGCTTCCCGGTTTTCTCGGAGAGGGGATGCGTAAATTCAATCACGCTTACGACAATGTCTGTGTGCAGATTTATGAGATGTCTCCGCGGGAGCAGCGGGAGGCCCTGCTCGATGGATCAATTGATCTGGGTTTGATCGGTGAACCCTCTCCCGCAGTGAAAAGAGAGTTTGAAGTGGCGACGATCAAAAAGACCGAACTGGCGATCGTGCTCCCCGATGATCACCGGCTCGCGGGAAGGAAAGTGATCGACCTGGCTGAGCTGAAGGATGACCACTTTCTGAGTCTTCACGAAAAGCATTTTCCGGAGCGACCGGAGATGATGGCGAGCCTCTTCGGCAAAGCGGGAATCAATCCGAGGATCACAATCAAGGCGAACGGGTTGAGCGAGTTGTTAGGGCTCGTCGGGAGTGGCGCGGGGGTGGCAATGGCTCCGGCGGATCTGAATCAGTTGCCGCATTCAGGGGTGGTCTTTGTCAAAATGAGAAAGCCGAAGCTGACCTTGTTCTTCTCTGCGGCGTGGCGAAAATCGGAGAAGAGCGAGGTGGTGCAGGCTCTGGTTGAGATGATGAAGAAGGTTGGGACGGCCGTCTAAGAAGGAGGCGGCCATTCATATATCTCAGTCGAGAGAGTCACGCAGTGCGATTTAAGGTGGGGCGAATCGTCCCGATGAGCCGCGTGGCCCGTTGAAATGTGAGTCCACCGCGGATTCGCTGCGTTCCTGAATGATGTGGTGGTTTGATCATTCTATCGGACAACGCGGCTCGGCAGGGACGCCTCGCCCCACCCCGGGAGTTTTTCCGGCGATTTTCGAGGGAGCTTCGCTTTTTAAGGCCACTGACATAACCCTGTTGAGTCCCCGACCTAACAGGGTTAACTACTTGTCGAAGTATGAGTTTGCCACGAATCGCTGTTACGATGGGGGATCCCGCCGGAGTCGGGCCGGAGATATGCCTGGATTTGCTCTCGGATGAAAATGTCGCGAGTTGCTGTGTTCCCATCGTGTTTGGAGATCGGTCGGTTCCGGAGGCGTGCGCTGAGAAGACGGGGAAGGCTCCGCCCGCAGCGTTCTGTGACGAAGCCGGGATCGAGGCTGCCGACCGTCCATGCGTTTTTCACATCGAGAGCATAGGCCTGCATGAGTTCCAGCCGGGGGCGATCAATGCCGCCACGGGGAGAGCCGCCTACACTTACATTACCAAATCGATCGACCTCGCCCTCGCCGGTTTGATCGATGGCGTCGCGACCGCGCCGATCAATAAAGAGGCCTTGAGCAGTGCGGGGATCACTCAGCCCGGGCACACTGAGATTTTTGCAGAACGCAGCGGGACGGAGCGCTACTGCATGATGCTGACTTCGGAAATCATCACCTGCAGCCTTGTCACGATTCATGTCGGCTACCACGAGGTGCCCGAGTTGCTCAGTGAAGCGCGTATTCTCGAAGTGATCGAGCTCACCCGCGAGGCGATGACGCGGATCCGCGGGCGGGAGCCGAAGATCGTCGTCTGCGGTTTGAATCCTCACGCCGGCGAGAACGGCCTTTTTGGAAATCGCGAGGAGGAGCGAATTATTCTTCCGGCGATCGAGTCAGCCCGGAAGGCGGGAGCGAATGTGGAAGGACCGCTTCCGCCCGACACTGCTTTTCTGAAATGGCGACGTGCTGAGACCGATGCCTATGTGTGCATGTATCACGATCAGGGCCTCATTCCGCTGAAAGCGCTCGCCTTCGATGAGGCGATCAACACGACCCTCGGGTTGCCGATTGTGCGAACCTCCGTGGATCACGGCACCGCACTTGATATCGCCTGGCAGGGAAAGGCGAACCACCAAAGCCTGATTGAGGCGGTTCGCCTTGCGGCAAAAATGAGCCATCGGGGATGACTCATTTTCAGTGATTGTAAGGAATTGTTGGAAAGTGTCAGGATCAGTCTTTGTCACTGGATTCGCTGATGAGAGCTTTCCAGAAGTCGCGAAGTCCCTTGAACCGGTTTTCAACGGCGTCGAAGTGATCTTCGAGATGATCGATCGTTTCGTGTTGCTCTTCGGTCACTACTTTCTGCAGTTCCGCTTCGAGCGATTCAACGTGTTCTCTGACGTCCCGAAGTTCTGCTTCGAGGCGGTCGCGGCGTGTCGTGGAATTCATATGGTTGGATTGGTTGAATGGGGGATCAGTTGAAGAAGCTCTTTGTCTCCGGCGCTTTTTCTGAAATCTGCAAGGCGGTGATTTGCGGTTTCGCTTCCGGTTTCTTCTTATCCAGTGCGGCGCTTCCGGCAATCAAAACGGCGGGGATGACGAAGAAGACGCCCACGACGTAAACGAGGGCAAAGATCTTTTTCCCGGCGGCAAGTTCTGCGAGCCACTCAGCTGCTTTAATCGGCAGTTCGCGAAGGTAGGGGATGCCGTAAATTACAACCACTCCGAGGACGTTGTAGATGAGGTGAACGGTGGCAATCTGCAGAGCAAAGATCGCATTTTCTCCCGAGACCGCGGTGGCGGCAAGCAAGGCGGTGATGCAGGTGCCAATGTTAGCCCCGAGACAGAAAGGGTAGATTTGGCGAAGAGTGAAAACGCCGGTTCCGGCGAGGGGAACGACGAGGCTTGTTGTCGTCGAGCTGGATTGGACCAGCGTCGTGACGAGTGTTCCTGACATAATCCCTGAGACGGGGCCGCGTCCGATCGCGGTGTGAAGGATTTTCTTGGCCCGTCCGACCATGAGTTGGCGGAGAAGTTTTCCGATCAGGGTGATGACGAGGAAGATCATGATCACGCCGACGATGGCCATGATAATGCCGGCCCAGAGCGACCCCATTCCTTCCAGTCCCTGTTTGATCATCGAGACGGGTGGCTTCGTGACCGCTTTCATGAAGTTCAGGCCTCCCATGTCCATGCTCGCTCCCCCGAGAAGAGGTTGCACGAGCCAGCGGGAAAGTTTTTCCAGCGGGTGAAACATCATTTCCAGCGGCAGGAAAATGACGACACTGATGAGATTGAAAAAGTCGTGAATCGTCGCTGCGGCGAAGGCCCGTTTGAATTCGGTCCCGTTTCTGACGTGCCCGAGGCTCACGAGCGTGTTGGTAATTGTCGTGCCGATGTTGGCTCCCATAATCATCGGGATGGCAATGCCGACCGGCAGACCGCCCGCGAC
>JARGPH010000013.1:71826-144265 GCA_029213065.1 Verrucomicrobiales bacterium
ATTGGATCAGCGCGGTGGCGATCGTTCCAATGACGAGTCCGGCGAAGGGGTTGGAGGCGAACTCAAAAAGCGTTTTCGCCTGATCGCCTGCAGCGGTTTTGAATCCCGTGCCGATCATGCCCACCGCGAGGAGGAGGCCGTAGACCAACGCGACGACGGTGATCCATTTCAGCACCGCGTTTCCGGGTGCTGCGTTTTCGTCAGTCAATTCTGACTGACCCTTTTCAAGTGGTTTTGAGGTAGCGCTCATGTGCCGCTACCTTTGGTGCCCCGCGTTCGAATTCGCGAATCAACTTCAGTTACGTTTTAGACAAAGAGCGGCTCTCCCGATTGTGCCCGTCAACCCGGGGCGATTCAATCAGTCTTCCTTATTCCAGCTCTTGCGGCGGCCGGGTTTGGAAATAATCTCGATGTAGATGGAACCCTCTGTCGCTGCCGCTGCGGCGGTATCGATCGCTGCGTTGATCGTCGATACATGCGCGGGACTGGCAGCCTCTTCGCTGATCCCGACACGACAGTTGAAGTCGATGTAGTCGACGTCTTCGGCCAGTTTTTTGCTTCGCTCCCGCTTGATATACTTTCTGACGTCACTCTTGATTGATTCAATGACACGAGCCGGTTTGTGACTGGATTTTTCCAATGGGAATGTTTTTTTCATTTCTCTTTGAGGGGATGACGCAGCTCGCAGGTAAAACACCGGGGCCGTTGTAAGCACTACCTTTCGGTCGGCTGAACCGCCTCATTTGTCCAGCGGACAAGCGCCCTTATGTGACTTTTTAGCTCGTCTTGAAATCCTCCTAATTTGACTGAATCAGGGGAGGACTTGCAAAATTGAAACAATGTTCGATAGTTTCGCCATCAACAAGGACAGCCATCGCTGCCGGCTCACGTATTCTAATGAGCCTTTATTCAGTTAGACGAACATTCTCGTCATCAGCCCCATTGGTCGATACAGTGGTATTCCTTGAAGCCAATACTTTCATTGGCATTATTATATGGAAGAAAAAATCCTGAAACTACTCGGGCGGAAACGTTATCTGCCCTCGAATGTCCCTGAACTTCTCAAAGGACTCAAATTACAGCCCGGCGATCAACAGCGATTGCAGGAATCTCTCAAAGAACTCGAGCGTGGCGGTCAAATCGCCCGCATCAAAGGAAACCGCTACATTCTGCCCAAGGAGGCGGATCTGGTCGCCGGTCGCATCCAAATCACTCGCGGAGGACGCGGCTTTCTCATGCCCGATGAACCCGGCGCTGCGGAAATTGCGATTCCCTCGAGCGGAACGGGAACGGCGATGAACGACGACCGCGTTCTCGTCCGCCTCGATGTGAAACCCCAGGGACGGAGAACGAAGAGCGATAAAACCGATTCGGGAACCGTCGTCCGGATTCTGGAACGTCGTCGCACTCAGATCGTGGGAACGTTGAAAAAGGGACGTCAGTTCCTCTACGTCGTTCCCGATGATCCGAGAATGAATCATGACATCAACGTGCCTCCGGCAAAAGATGTCGGCCGCGAAGCGCGGGTCGGTGACAAAGTCGTCGTGGAACTCAAAGAGTGGGAGTCCCGCCATACCAGTCCCGAAGGAATCATCACGGAAGTGTTGGGGCCGCCGACCGCGGAAGGTGTCGATATGCTCGCGGTGCTGAGGAATTACGATCTGCCGCTGAAGTTTCCGCCACAGGTTCTCAACGAAGTGAAGAATATTGGGAATAAAGTTCGGGAAAGTGAAGTGACGGGGCGCAAAGATTGCCGCAGTCACGACGTCATCTCGATCGATCCCGCTGACGCACGTGACTTTGACGACGCCTTCTTTCTCACCCCTGCCGGTCGCGACCGGTGGACGCTCTGGGTTCACATCGCCGATGTCTCGCATTATGTGAAACCCGGTTCGGCGCTCGATAAGGAAGCGAAGAAAAGAGGCAACTCCACCTACCTCGTTGACCGCGTCATCCCGATGCTGCCCGAGGCTCTCAGTAACGAGTTGTGCTCGCTGAAGCCGCATGTCGATCGACTTTCCAAGTGCGTGGAATTCCTCATCAACAATGATGGAAAGGTCCTCAAAGCGCAGTTCCATGAAGCGGTGATTCATTCGAAGCGCCGCTACTCCTACGAAGAAGCTTTCGAGGTTCTGGGCCGCAAGCCCAAGGACGAGATCGAGAAGATGCTGGTCAATGCGGGTGAACTTGCCATGAAGATTCGGAAACGGAGATTCGCGAACGGAGCCCTCGATCTCGATTTCCCCGAGACGAAGATTCGTCTCGACGATGAGGGTAAAGTGAAGCGCATCGAAAAAATCGACAACGACATTTCCCACCAGTTGATCGAAGAATTTATGCTCCTCGCCAATGAAGCGGTTGCGACGCGGTTGATTAAGCTGCGTCGTCCCTCGATTCACCGGGTTCACGAGCGACCCGATCCGAAGCGTCTCTATGATTACCGCCAGGAAGTGTTGAGCCACAATCTCCCGTGCGGGAATCTCGAAAAATCGGCCGAGGTTCAGAAGCTGTTGAAACGCCTCGGGACCATCGCAATCGGCGCAGCCCTTAAAATCGGATTCCTCAAATCCCTGATGCGGGCGCGTTATGCGGTCGAGCCACTGGGGCACTACGGACTCGCCAAAGAGAAGTATGCGCACTTTACGTCGCCGATTCGTCGATACGCGGATTTGATCGTGCACCGAACTTTGTTTGAAAAGGTGAAGTCATCCGTGACCGAGCTCACTCGCATCGCCGAGCATATTTCGACGACGGAGCGGAACTCGTCTGATGCCGAGCGTGACAGCAAAGATGTCAAAATGTATGCCTATCTCCTCGAGCAGATCAATGCAGGGGATCCACAGCAATACAAAGCGCTCGTGACCGATATACGGAACTTCGGACTCTTCATCGATATCCCTGATCTCGGAATGAGAGGTCTCGTTCCGCTTTCGCGGATTGAAGATGATTTCTACGAATTTGATCCGACCCGTGTCCAGGTGATAGGGCGCCGGAGCAATCGGGTGATCAGGCTCGGTGATGAGCTCGACGTTGAGGTCGACAAGGTCGATACCTTCAAGAAGGAAGTCGACTTTCGTCTCGTTTCAAAAGGCGGTGGCAGGGGCGGCAGCGGCAGAGGTGGTCGCGGTTCCGGCGGACAGCGAAGAAGCAATCGCGGAAAAGGCGGCGGGAAGAGCGGTGGTCGTGATGATCGGCGATCCGGCTCCGACCGGAAACGTCGCTCGAGCAAACCTGCGGGGAGTTCTGAAAATTCCGGACGTTCCGGGAGCTCTCGACCTGAAGGCGACAAGCCAAAGCCACGTCGTTCGCAGAAAAACCGGAAACCCCGGACCAATGAAGGCGGCAATTCTCAAGGAGGTGCTCCCAAAGGTCCAAAAGGGGATTCCGCTGCAGCACCGTCGAAGAAACGACGTTCGTCGAATTCAAGACGGAGACGCTCGCAGTCGAGGAAGAAGACTGAGTAGGGATTTAGGGATTTAGGGATTTTATTCCGACTCGGAATCTTTGAGGCCCGTATTCCGCCATTCCTCGCAGCCGGCCGAGGGGAGGCCGGTTCAGAAGACAGTCGCAGCAAGTCGCTGCGACTCTCATCCCTTGGTGTCTTCGTGCGAGAAAATCTCTCGAAACACAGGCATCCAACGAACAAAAACACAGCGTTTCGTATCCGAAAAGAAAGTTGGTATAGCTGAGATATTCGTATTTTATAGAGAAGATATCAGTTAATTAATTCTACTTAATTATCAGTAGCGCCGAATGAAATATTACGGTGGTCTTGATTCGGCTCAAAGCCTTGACATATTTAGCCTGATCGGTTTTTATGAACTGGAAAAAGGTCCCGAATTCGAGATGTGATATCAGAATGGGTATGGGCTATTACTACTGTTCAGATAAGAAATGAGTGTTAAGCATTCCCTTCCCCACTGGAATTACTATCGACTTCTCGAACAAGATCTCGAGGACAGTTTCAGATACGTACATTTCTGTCGGGATCATTTTGACGTCTATTCAGATCATTTTGCCCGGATAATTTTAACTGCAGCGACCGAAATCGAGAATGTATTGTATGATTTCGCAGTTTGGTCCAAGTATACACCAACACCTAAGAACATAGTTCAACATTTCGATTCTGTTACAGCTCGGTTCCCCAGCCTTCCTACGATGCAGATGGTTATGCCTCGATACTCCCTTATGTTAACTCCGTTTGAAGGGTGGAGCAGCGGGGCTTCACCCGAATGGTGGAGTAAGGGTTATAACAAGATAAAACATGAAAGAACTCATCATCCAGATGCCCCGAAGCTGATCTATGCCACTAGGGCTGTCGCTGCACTGCAGGTGATTCTCCTTCACTACTACAGAGTGAAATTTGGGGCATGCACAATGCCTGCCGAACTGATGCCACGTTTATTTCATCCGTGGGATATTGAGGATCAGAATCATGGAGCATTCATTGGATGGGAATGGGAGCTTCCGGATGAGAAGTTAGAACGGGAGCAAGGCGAATCCGAACAAGGCGCAGCACCTAATCCGGCGTAGCAGGGAGTTTAGAATTGTCTTTCTTGGCTACACATCCCTCTTGCAATCAACTTCTTGCGCCCGCCGGATCGGTGTGCTAAATCGTTGTGGCATGAAAATTCTCGGGTGCGTTGTCTTGCTTGCAGTCGCACTTTCAGGTTGTTCAGAGCCGAAAGAGCGTTTCTGGGGATACGATTTCGAGTTGCCTTCAGAATTCATTCCTGTGAGCACGGATGTTGGGGGCGAGTGGCATTGGAGGACCGAAGGTGAGACACTTGAGGTAGGGCACGTGCGATTTTCAAAGGAGAGGTCTAAGTTCTCCAATCTCGAAGAATTCGCCGGTTGGATTGGAAACGATTCGGGGATCGAACGGCCAAGCTTCAGACGAACCCCGAACGGTTTGGATGTGGCTGTTGATGCCGTTGAGACTTGGACCCAAATCGCGATAGCCTTTCCAGAGAACACGGACTATTGGGAGATTCTTCTTTTCGGGATCAGCCCAGCGGAGCCGGATGACAGAGAGGCAAGGCTCCTTCGAGAGAGAGCGATTGGGGCTATTCTGAGCGGTCGTCCAACTCGAAACTAACACGGCCACAACAAGACGGCGATCTCAAGCCCAATCCCCGCTGCGAGTTGATTGACTTCTCTGATTCGAATCCCTAATCTCCCATCGAGGCCGCGCTCTCTGGATAGGGTTGCCATGCCTCGACGTTGTGCCAAGAAATGAAGACGCCCCTAACAGCAATCGTGGTCTTAATTGTCTTTGTCGGAAGTGTGATTGCCGAAAGTGAGTGGACTCACAAGACCGAAGTAGGTGAGGACGCAACGAGCACTCACTACTACTTCTTCAAGTCGAACGGAGATTCCGTTGAGCAGGTGAGGTGGGTTTGGAACGGAGGTGCCCAGAATCCACCAACTGTCACCGACTACTTTCTGGGATCAGGCCGAATCACGGTCCGCCATCTCGTAGGGAAGCGAGATGATATCACTGATCTAACTCTAGGACGGGAGGCCGATCTAGAGTTGAAGGAGGAGTATTCGATATCTGCCAAGTCTACTGCCGAAATGCTGATACCGGATCCACCGGCGAAATCACTTTCCGACACTCAGCGAGTAGACCTCAAGAACCTCATTTACCTGCTCGCCAAAGAGCGCAAGCCATACAAAACCGGGGCACAACAAGTCGAGACACTCAAGCCCTGACCGCGTCGAGTCAAAATGACTTTTCTAATTCGCCAGATTGTTCCACTATCAACCCGCGCTCTCCGTCAGGGCTGAGTGCTCTCAAACGTCAGGCTCGGAATTGGCAAAGAAATCAAAATGAAAAAGTACGAGATACACTCTTATACCGTAAAGATCATATCCGATTTCTCTCATAGAAATGTTGGAGCTATTGTTTCTTGCGCTTCAGAGGAAAAAGAAATCGAAATGCATTTCCAGTATGATGGTTTGGTTTCCCCGCCTCTGGTTGATAAGGAAGGGCATTTACTTGTTTTCTTACCTTGTCAGGCTCTTGATACGGTCTTAACCCTACTAAGAACCAGTAAACAAAACATTCTGGTTCATGAAGAGGGTCGAGCGGAACTTCTCTCTAATCCATAGTCAGGCCAGACGCGGCTGGGCAAGGGCAATTCTCCCGACGTTTCATTGCCTCATACTTGATTTTGGTTAATAGTTTGCAGCGTCTTTTGTGGTTGCGGAGGACCTGCCTGCGCTCACTTGTTCGTCTCAAAATGAAAATTGAAACTGAGAGGCTTATACTCCGTCCTTTTCGTGAGGAGGATCTCGATGATGAACTGAGCATCGTCGGTGATGCCGATACGATGTCTTTTTACCGGAGACCATATACCAGAGAAGAAGTAGCCGGGATCATTGCTAGGAATATTGAGACATTCGAAGCCTCCGGCTATGGAATGTTCGCCGTAATTGATAAACAATCCGGAGAGTATCTCGGTGACTGCGGAATAACCATTCAGCTCATCGATGGAGTTGAAGAGTTCGAGGTCGGATACAGGATTCGAAAGGAAAAGTGGGGCCGGGGTATCGCACCGGAGGCAGCGCGCGCGATGATTCAATATGGTTTCAGGGATCTCGGTTTGGCGAAACTTTGCAGCTACATGACGAAAGATAACCGTCAATCAAGACGGGCGGCTGAGAAGGCGGGAATGACTCTACAGAAGGAATATCGTAATCCGCGGAACCGGGATCTTCCAACGACGGTCTACGCGGTATACAGCCAGGACGTAAAAGTCGACGCCGGCGAAACCGACTCCGCTTCGAGTTGATTGACTTCCCTGGGTCTACTCCCTAATCTCTCTGCGAGACTGCATTACCGAATCGGACTGCCAAGTCTCGGACGTTCCCTTCAGAAATGCCAAACGAGATTGACGTTGTCCGCGGCCAGGATGTCACTCCTGAACAACAGGAGTTCATCAGTTATTGGACCCATCTCTACTTTAAGGATGTCACTGTCTGCAATGATAAAAAGGCGGCTCCAGTTCATTGGCGTTTGATGCTTCGCAACGAAGGCGAGATCCTCAGCCAGGTGGCGATTACGGAATTGGAAATCGAGATTGATGGCCAGAAGGTCACTGCAGGATCGATTGGCGGCTTGCTGACGCCTACCCATCTTCAAGGGAATGGTCACGCGAATTCGTTGATGGAAAGAGCCGAGAAATTTATCTTCACTGACTTAAATCTGCCGATGGGAATTTTGTTTTGCCTGCCGGGGTTGGTTCCGTTTTATGCAAGGCGGGGATGGACGCCGATCACACGTCCAGTAACACTTCAGCAGAAATGTGGCCCTGTCGAATGGGGAGCCGAAGTGATGGTTTTGGAGCGCGGTGAGCACCTCATCGGAGATCGATCGATCCACGTGCCAAATCAGACGAAAACAAAAAGCGAACAGGATTAAATGAGAAGATTCTCATTACTGTAAGTGGAATTGAGAGGGGTGAACTTCGAGATGCTGTCTGCTTCACGGGGCTCGCGAAAGAATATCCGGGAGCGCGGGAAAGGGGGACAGCGACGGGGTGGACCTTCAGTCCCGGCTGTTTATTCCGGCGCGGGAGGGGTGTTCCCTGTCTGCGGGGGATTCTTTGACATCTTCCGTGGTGATGGAGCGTTGCCTATTCAGGAATCGGCTCGTTGCCTCAGCGACGATCGTCAGGGAGGGCTCCTGGAATATCTCGAGATGATTCCCTCCCACAGAGGTGATCTCCACGTCATCGGGGAGGATGCCTTTCCATCCGACCATTTCGCCGAACTCGTATTTGTCTCCGGGATCCTCTGTTTGAATGATCGCGGCTGAAACGTTCAGGGGACCGGGAATGTAATGAGGAATCTGGGCGTCGTGTTTGAGTCGCGACTCGAGATGATGTTCGAATTCGCCTTCCTTCAATCGTCTTCCCGGCGCGACCCGATCCACGGTGTGCTTCGCGGCCCAGCCTGCGAGATCGACGATGCGGGCTGAAAATTTCCAGAGGCGTTCCGTGAAGGACGCCTCTTCGCTGCACCGCTTCCAGATCACGCCAAGCCGCTCGAGGAGGGGATACTTGCGAACCCGTGCGGGGTTGAACATATCGAAGATGATGACACTTTCGACTTTCTCGCCGGCTTCCTGAGCGAGCCGTGCCATTTCCCAGGCGACCAGCGCTCCGTAGGAATAGCCGGAAAAATGGTAAGGGCCGTGCGGCTGAATTTTCCTGACATCGGAGAGATACTGAGCGGCCACTTCGGAAATCGTCCTGGCCGGTGTTTTGTCAGGATCTCTGAGCATCGGGGCCTCGATCGCATAGACGGAATAGTCGCATCTTAATAAGTCTGCGAAAGGCTTGTAGAAAAGCACTGAGCCGTCAGCACCGTGGACGCAAAACAGTCGCGGCGCATTCTGACGCTCTTCGCCACCGCAGCCGAGGGGGACGATATGATCCGGCGGGAATTCGTCAGTGTCCGAGAAGTCGTCCTCCGGGGCGGATGACAGTCCCATTTTCCCGATGAGAGCGGATACGGTCGGGCCGCTGATGAGGTAGGACATGGGAATGGACTCACCGAAAGCTTCTTCGATTCCGGCGATGAGACTGATCGCAGCGAGGGAGTCTCCTCCATGTTCGAAGTAGTTGTCATCGAGTCCCAGTTCTTCGCATTTCAGGCTGCTCTTCCAGAGGCTCAGCATTGTCGCGGTGATCTCTGCGTGGCTTAAGCGCTTGCTGTTGGAAGCTCCGGGGTTCCTATCTTTCGTGCCACCGGTCGAAGCTCTCCGTTCTTCAATGGATTCCTCGCGGCGCTTTTCGAAATTGCCACGAAACGCAGCGGTTCGCGGTGAGGGGCTTTTCTGAAGTACCTCCAGCATCGCTGAGGCGCCCTCGGCGGGCAGCAGAGAATGGGCCATCGCATCGATACCGAGGCCGCTGGTTTTCGCTTCGGCAGCGTTCAGTCCCGCCCCCATTCCGATGTTTCTCCAGAGCGCCCAATTGATCGCGAGGACGGGAAGACCCTCTTGTGTGTATCTCGCTGCCAGTCCTTCGAGGTATCCGTTGGCGGCAGCGTAGTCACTGCCGCCGTAGTAGCCGAGCTCTGCGGACACCGAGGAGAAAAGAGCAATAAAATCGAGCGGTAGTTTTCGACCTCGGACAAACTCGAGGAGAGTCAGTGCTGCGAGTGCTTTGCTCGCGAAAACCTCACGAAGTCCGTCTTCCGTTTTCAGGGACAGGACGCTGTCGCGATTGATTCCGGCGGTGTGGAAAAAGCCTTTCAGATTGGCTCCGTGATCTGCGACAACCGCTTCGAGTGTTTCCGTGAAGGCCTTCGTGTTTGAAACATCGGCAGTGTAGAGGTGGACCCCGGTTCCGAGTGATTCGATCTCGCGAAGGCTTTCGATGCGCTGGCGATCTCTCGGCGATTCGACCTCATCCCATTGGTTGCGGGGCGGAAGCGACGAGCGATTGATCAAGACGATCTCGAGGTTCTCCGCCCGCCCTGCGATGTCTTTTGCAATCGTGAGGGCGAGTCCCCCGAGGCCACCTGTGAAAATATAGACACCTCCACTTTCAATGGTGCGAAGCGGTTTGTGGTCCGCTCTCGTTTCGGCAAGTGGCTCGAAAACCGTTTTCCACCAATTGTCATGCCGTCGTGCGAGGGCGGGATAGTGTTCGACCTCGGTGATTCGGCCGGCAACGGAAGCGAGCGTTTCGCGGCTCCACTTTTCGCCCGCGGGAAGGTCGATCACCTTGGTTGCCAGTTTCGGGAATTCACGCTGAATCACGGAAATGGATCCGGGCAGGCTGTGACTCTCCGGCGAGAGGGTTTCGCCCATCAGACCGGTCGTAATGACGTTCAGCGGGATCGCGTTTTCGAGAGGAATGCCACCGAGAGATTTCGCGATCCAGAATAGACTAACAGAGCCATTTTCGTTGGTGTTCCAGAATTCGTTCGTGGTCGTGGCGGTGAGTTGATTTGCGGTCCACGAATGTAGAACGCCTCCGGGCGTCTCGTGGTTTGAGAGGATGTCTTCGATGAGCTTATCAAAGTCTTCCTGCTTTCCGGGGCGGACAACATAGCCGGTGTCGCTGAGCTGTCGGTAGGTGGTTCCTGATTGGATGCGGATTGCAGTGGCTGTGTCAGGTAAAAGTCGGTGCTCCCACGAAGTGATCCGTTTCCCGTGTCCGAAACAGAGCCAGACGCTGTTTTCAGGGGTGTCCTGTTGACGTGTCGGCGGAAGGTGAACCTGTTTCCAAACGGGAACGTGGAGGAGAGTGTTCCCTTCCTGTGCGTTTGCAGATTGAAGGCCCTTGCTGTTCTCACGAGGTGATCGGAAGTGCTTCTCGTCGAACTGATACGTCGGCAGTGAAACGCGTTTTCTTCCGGTTGCCGGATTGATTCGATTCCAGTCGATGCGTTGGCCTTTGGTCCAGGCCTGCCCGAGGGCAGAGAGGGCGAAGCGGTCGGAGGCGATTCTCTCGTTCGCGCCGGGAAGAGTCGAGATTACCTCGTGGTCGGTCCCGGCGATGATCTCACTGACCGAGGTGTTGAGCGCTTTTCCGGGGCCCAGTTCGAGAAAGAGAGCGCGTTCGGCCTTTTCCTCAAAGGCGTTCGTGACCGCGCTGATTCCGTCGACGAATCGCACCGGTGAGCGAAGCTGCGCCGCGTAGTAGGCGGGGGAGGTTGCCTCGTCGTCGCTGATCCAGTTTCCCGTCAGGTTCGATGGGTAGGGAATTTCCGGGGCGGACAGCTTGAGCCCGGCAACGGCGGCCTCAAATTCGGCGAGGATCGGCTCCATCGAGCGTGAGTGAAAGGCGTGAGAGGTGTGCAGAGGTTTGCACCAGATTTTGCGAGTTTCCATCTCCGCTGCGAACGAATCCACAGCGGCATTGCTCCCCGAAATGATGGTTAGCGAGGGGCTGTTGTAAGCGGCTGGATCGAGCCCGGGGAACTCGCTCAGAAGCGAAGCCGTTTCTGCCGGCGTTGACCTGATCGCGACCATTTTCCCGGGGGCGACCGATTGCATGAGCCGTCCCCGCAGGGCGACGAGCGGCAGCGCGTCCTCAAGGCGGATCACACCGGCAAGTGTCGCGGCGACGTATTCTCCGATGCTGTGACCCACCATGGCGGTCGGCTTCACTCCCCATTCTATCCAGCGCTTCGCCTGTGCGTATGAGATTGCGAAAAGAGCGGGCTGGGCATGCTGAGTCTGTGTGAGGAGCTGGCGATGTTCCTCCGTATCTTCTCCGAAAAGTAACTCGAGGAGAGGTGTCTCAAGATGAGGATCAACGATGGCGGCACAGCGGTCTAAGGCTTCTTTGAAGACGGGATCATTTTCGTAGCTCTCACGAGCCATATTCAGGTATTGAGAACCCTGACCGGTGAAAAGAAATACCGGTTCGCGGTTTTCCACCGAAGCCGTTCCTGCCTCGCGGAACACGGCGTCAGAGGCAAAAGCTTCGGTCAGGCCCGCGGTTGTTTTCGCGACTGCAAAGGCGCGCTTGCGGAAGGCTTTTCTTCCGGTTTGGAGAGTGAAAGCGATCTCCGCCGGATTGATCCCGGCATGGGTGTTCAGCCACGAGGGCCACGCTGCCAGTTGAGTGTTCAGCGAGTATTCGGAATGAGCGGAGAAGGGGAAAAGGTGCCATTGGTCGGGCTTTGTCTCGTCTCCGATATCAGAAAGAGGGAGAGGGGCTTCCTCGAGGATTAGGTGAGCGTTAGTCCCTCCGATTCCGAAATTACTCACCGCGCCGATTCGAGGTTTTTCTGAAGGCTGACGCTCCCACGGTGTTTTACGATCCGCGATGTAGAAGGGGGAGTTCCCGATATCCAGTTCGGGATTGGCATTCTTGAAATGCAGGGTCGCGGGAATGCAGCGGTTCTTGAGCGAAAGGACCACTTTGAAAAGTCCCGCAATTCCCGAGGCGGCGTCACAGTGGCCGATGTTCGACTTCACTGACCCGAGGGCGCAGAACTGTTTTGCCTTGGTGGACTGACGCCACGCGCGGGTGAGGCTGGCCACTTCAATCGGATCGCCGATGCGAGTGGCGGTGGCATGAGCCTCAACGTAGGAAATTTCCTCCGGGTCCACCCCGGCGTGAGCGAGAGCCTGAGCGATGACTTCGGATTGGCCTTCGATACTGGGTGAGTTATAACCGTTTTTGCGATTGCCGTCGTTGTTGACCGCCACTCCGCGAATCACGGCGTGGACGGGGTCGCCATCGGCGAGCGCGGCATCGAGGGGCTTCAGCATCACCGCGCCAACGCCCTGCGTGAAAAGGGTGCCGGAGGCGTCGGCGTCAAAACTGCGATTGCTTCCGTCGCTCGAGTAGATCATTCCTTTCTCGTGCAGGTGGCCCCGCTCGTGAGGCCATGAGAAAGTCGAGGCACCTGCGATCGCCATCTCGCATCGCCCTGCGTAAAGCGCTTCGCAGGCTTCGTTGATCGCCACCAGTGATGTCGAGCAGGCGGTCTGGATTGCGAGTGAGGGACCGGTCAGTCCGAAGAGGTAGGACGCTTTCGTGGGGAGGTAATCCATCCCGTTGGCGGCGACAAGGCGGATTCGCTCGGTGTCCGAAATTTTCTCGTGCCCGAAAAGGTAGTTCGGGTAGCCGCTCCCGGCGAAGACGCCGATGCGGGAGCCTTCGGGTTCCGCCGCATAACCGGCGTCCTCCATCGTTTCCCAAACCGTTTTCAAAAACAGTCGGATCTGGGGCGAAAGCAGTTCCGCATCCAATGGAGAGAGGTTGAAAAATTCGTTATCGAAATCGTAGGCACCTTTGAGGCCTCCGCTTCGCGCCACATAACCTTCCCGCAGATACTCTTCCGGTGAGACTCCCGCAGCGAGGAGTTCCTCTTCGCTCAGGTCGCGAATCGATTCGACTTCATTGATCAGGTTTTCCCAGAACTCTTCGAGATTCCCCGCGCCCGGGAATCGTCCTGACATGCCAATAATTGCAATATCTCTCGACCCGCTGGATTCACTTCTTTGAAAGGTTCGGATCGCGGTTTTCGAGTTCCCGTTCAAGGCCTCGATTCGCGCAGCGAGCATTTCCGGCGTGCGGCTTTCAAAGATCTCCGCGATCGGAAATCGCAGGCCGAACTGTTCTTCGATTCGTTTCTGGAATTGCACGGAGTTGAGGGAATCTGCTCCGATGGCATAGACTTCATCGGTGACACGAATGCCGCGTCGACCGAGAATCTGTGCCCAGACCGCCGCGATCTGCTCCGCGAGGTTCTCCGTTTCAGGGTCGAAAATTTCGTCGGAGGCGGAGGCGACCTCTTCCGGTTTCGGGAGTGCCTTGCGATCGGTTTTGCGTGAGGCGGTGAGGGGGAACTCGGTGATGGGAACAAACCACCCCGGAATCATGTAAGAGGGGAGTGGCACTGCCATGAAATCGCGCAGCTCGAATTCATCAGGCATTTCATCGCCGGCGGGAATCACATAGGCAACGATTCTCGGTTGGCCCGGGGTGTCTTCACGCACGAGGACGACTGAGTCCTGAACGCCGGGATGACCCTCGAGGACCTTTTCAATCTCACCGAGCTCGATGCGGTATCCGCGAATCTTTACCTGGTGATCGCTGCGGCCCAGAAAGACGATTTCGCCTTGAGGGGTCCAGTAGGCAACGTCTCCGGTGTCATACATTTTCGCCCCGTCTTTTTGAGAAAAGGGATCAGGGACAAATTTCTCAGCGGTGAGTTCCGGCTTGTTGATGTAGCCGTGGGCAAGGCAGACGCCGCCGATGAAAAGGTTGCCGCGCACTTGAGGCGGGCAGAGATTACCGGCGTCATCAATCACATAGAGGCGACACCCTGCGAGAGCGCGACCGATTGTGACGGGTTCGTCGGAAACCGCCATCGTTTTGTTCGTATTGAAAATGGTCGCCTCGGTGGGGCCGTAGACGTTGTAAAGGGTCCGGCAGAGCGGCACGATCTCGTTGGCGAGTTCGCGTGAAATCGCTTCGCCTCCGGATAGAATATCGAGCCCGTGATTTCCCTGCCATCCTGACGCGAGAAGAATGCGGAGAGTCGTCGGTGTCGCAAAGAGTCTCGTTGCTCCGGACTCTGAAATGAGGCGGGCAAGTGTCTCTCCGTCTGCCCCCGCGCCCTTGGGCCCGACCACGACTTTGCCCCCGATGAAGAGAAGTGAGAAAAGCTCTTTCACCGAAGGGTCGAAAGCAGTCGTGGTGTAGGCGAACCAGACATCGTCAGCGGTGAGCTTGTTCCCCTCGACGATGGACCACAGGTAATTGACGACCGAATTGTGGCCCAGCATGACGCCTTTCGGCATTCCGGTAGATCCCGAGGTGTAGATCACGTAGATCAAATGGGAAGAGTCGACATCGGTATCGGGAGTGGATGTCGCATCGGGATGATCGGTGAGAAAAGTTTCAAATTCACTGTCGCCGAGAACAACCGCTTCACAGGCTTCCGGCACGGGAGCCTCGTCTTTGAGGTCGACCGAAGTGAGGATGAGCCGCGCCCCGGAATCCGAAGCCATGTATTCGAGTCGCTCACGGGGGAGAGCGGTGTCGAGCGGGACATAGGCGCCGCCGGACTTCATGATCCCGAACAACGCCGCCAGCATCTCGACACTGCGATCGAGGTAAATGCCGATTCGTTCATCGGGCTTTACCTCCTTCGATAATAAAAAGTGAGCGATCTGATTCGCATAGTCGTCGAGCTCGCGATAGCTCCAGATTCGGCCGTGCGATTCCGCAGCGGGCCGGTCCGGGGTTCGCTCGACCTGTTTCTCAAACACACGGTGAAGACAAAAATCCTTTGATGGTTCGTCGCTGTAGAACTGTTCAGACTCCGGGCTGTGCTCGTTCCACGTTTCCAGCATTTGGTAGCGCTCCGACTCGTCGAGCAGATCAATTCGATTGATCGCCAATTCAGTTGTTCCCGCGAAGGCTTCAAAAAGGCGACGCAAGCCTTTCGCCCAGCGGGTCATCGTCGACGCCTTATAGAGGTTGGCGTCGAAGGACAGTGTGAGCGAGTCGCCGGAGATTGAAAAGGCGACCTCGTAGTTACCGGCCGGTAAAGTTGAGCCGCTGAGATCGAGGAGGACCTGGGCGGCACCCGCGTCTTCATCGGGCGCCAACCTGATCCTCTCTTCAAGGATGGGCAGGGTGTCTCCCGGTTCTACGAGGATGGATTTGCCGACAAAGTGGTTTTCACCGGCCGAGCGGACGCCGATAGAGACTTCCTCCTGCCCGCAATACCGTGAAAGAAACGCCGCGAGCACGGCCTCCGCAGGCAGGTGCAACACGCGTTCTTCAACGCTCTCCTGAATCAGCTCGAAGTCGGAGGACCCGGCCTCACTGCGAGGCTTGTCGGTTATCGGTTCAAGGAAATGCATTTAGGAGGTGCACTGTAATTTAGAGGGGTATCATTAATGATAATTATATAAATTATCATTGTCATTTTTGGTATTGCAAGTCCCTTTAAGAGGGTTTTTATAATTATTCGAATTTTCTACGAATGTTGGATGTGGACTGAATTTCAGGAGTCATTCACCGTGAAGGGGATTGGGCCGGGAAGAGAGGTCGCTCAATCGCAGCTTCAGGACCTGACAGCGGCCACCGATGTTTCACGGAATTGTGATCTCACCGGTTTTTTTTCCGGAATGGTGTTCTTTGAATCGGGGGGTGGCGGTTTATGATGTGCCCCTCGGGAAAGGCGACTCTTTCCCGGCTCATCATCTAAAAATCCCATTTCACCGATATGAAACGACTTCTCTTTCCGGGGCTCGCTCTTGCGATGCTCTTTCCCTGTTTTCTGAAAGCGGGTGACAGGCCCAATATTCTTTTTGTTCTCGTCGACGATCAGTCTCCTTTTGATTTAAAAGTCTACAATCCGGACTCGTCGCAGGAGTCGCCGACGATCGACAAGCTGGCCGCCGGGGGGATGGTTTTCGACGGGGCCTATCACATGGGCTCATTCAGCGGGGCGGTTTGCACGCCTTCCCGGCACATGATCATGACGGGGCGAACCGTCTGGCACCTTCCGAACACGCAGGATGGAATGCATTGCCCTGACGATATCGAGGCGAATGTCATGGCGGAGGTTTTCAACCGCGCCGGCTATGACACGATGAGAACCTGCAAAAAGGGAAACAGTTACGCCGCCGCGAACAGTAAATTTCAAGTCGTCCACGATGCGACGAAACGGGGTGGCACCGCTGAAACGGGAAGTGCCTGGCATGGCGACCGTGTCATCGAGTATCTCGAAGAGCGTGAAAGCGCGAAAGACGAGGATCCCTTTCTGATTTATTTCGGCTTCTCACACCCCCACGACACCCGCGACGGGACTCCGGAACTGCTCGCCAAATACGGTGCCACGAACCACGCGGACAAAGCGACTTTTCCTCCGGCGAATTCGAAGCAACCCGCCTTGCCGGTGAACTATCTCGGTGAGCATCCGTTTCATCATGGGCATCCCGGACTGCGGGATGAAGTCGCCGTTTCCGGGGTCTGGGAGCGGCGGGATGAGCTCACGATTCGAAACGAGCTCGGTCGGGAATTCGCCTGCAACGAATACATCGATCAGCAAATGGATCGGGTTTTCAAAAAGCTCGAAGCGATGGGTGAACTCGAGAATACCTACATTATCTACACAGCCGATCACGGTATGGCGATCGGACGTCATGGCTTGCAGGGAAAGCAGAATCTGTATGAGCACACCTGGCGCGTTCCATTCATCGTCAAGGGGCCCGGGATCAAGCCCGGAACGCGCGCTCAAGCGAATTCCTATCTCCTCGATGTGCTTCCGACGATGTGTGATTTCGCCGGTATTGAGGCACCGGATTCAATCGAGGGTGAAAGTCTCAAACCTGTTTTGACGGGGGAGAAGGAAACGGTTCGCGAAACGCTTTACGGCGTCTATTGCGGCGGGACCAAACCCGGAATGCGATCGGTGAAGAAAGGCGACTGGAAGTTGATCAAGTATGATGTCCTCGACGGTCAGGTCCGCGAAACGCAGCTCTTTAATCTCGCGGAGAATCCCAACGAATTTCTAGCAGAGCACGGGAAGGGAAGTGCGACCCTGACGGATCTCGCAGAGAATCCTGAATACGCGGAGAAGCTCGCTGAAATGGAGGCGCTTCTGCTTTCAGAAATGCGACGGCTTGACGATCCCTACCGCCTTTGGGATCAACCGGATGACGGGCTCACTCCTCCGGTGGAAACAAAAAAATCTCAGCCGAAGAAAGGGGAGAAGAAGAGCAATAAGAAAAAGAAGTCCGCCGCTAAGGCTGAGTAGCTTTTGCTAAAGAGACTTAAGCTTCCGCTTTCTTCCAGAAGGGAGTCTTCGTTTCCGAAGATTTCTTTTTGGAAGTCGGAGCCGGTTTCTTTTTCTCCGGTTTCTTCGTGGCAGGCTTTTGAGCTGCAGGTTTTCTCGTGGTCGAAGTGGTGGGAGCGTTGGCCTTGATTCCACGGTGGATTTTCCGGCTCCAGCCGCGCATCGCGCCCTGAGCCTGTCCCCATTTTTCAAGACTGCCGGGTTGGAGCTTGCCGCCTTTCAAACGATCGACCATGGCGTAGAGCTGCCTGCGGGAGCGGGAATCGACGACTTCCGCTTCGATGGATGCGCTGCCGGCTCCAAGTGCTTCTTTCTTTTCGCTGAGGACCTGAACGGCGGTAGCGGCGACGCCGACGTAAGGCATGTAGTTCACTGCAAAAAGTGCGGGATTGCTGGGGCGCAGTTCGGTGAGCGCCGCCCGGACCGCGAGCGTATTATACCCGCGGCGTTTCGTGATTTCGTAGCTCTTGCCGAGTTCTTTTTCGAGAATGTCCTCAAATTGTTCGGCGAGCTTCTCGCTCTCTTCGCGGGTGGCGTATTTGATTTTCGGATCCTTATTTTTGGTTGGGATCACTTTTACGTCTTCAATGATTACTTTCGTGTATCGCTTGAGACGTTCAGGATCGCCGGCACGAACGAGAGAGGGATTGCCGAGTGGGCCCGTTTGAGTTTCGAGACCGCGGTAGGAACTGAGGTAATGACGTTTGTCAGGCTCTGTCGTTTCGCAACTGATGAGAAGGGAAAGAGGCAAAAAGAGGAGAGCGCGCTGAATTACCATGCACTTGGTTCGCGCAAATACAGCGCTCCTGCAAATGGAAAATTAAGGTGTTCGTAATTTATTGAAATTCAATGTTTGTCCGGAGCCTCCCGAACGTGGTGGGGGAGGGGCAAGCGTTAAGGGGCGCACGAAGGTAGTGGGCACGCTTTGTTTTGAATTATCTATAAAATCTATAGATATCTAGTGCGTTATCGCTTTTCCGAGTACGTCGAGATCGTGTATAGACCAATAGAGCGAGTGTTTCCCGGTCTGGGTGATCTTAACAAATTTGGCAGGGCTCTTTTCGAAATCGATCTCTGTGACGGCGCTGTTGCCTTTGGCATCTTTGATTTTGCGACTCCAGTTCCTGCCGTCTTCGGAGATCTCAACCTGGTAGCCGCGCGGGTAGTCGTTTCTCGATGAGGCAGCGTTCAGTTTCAGGCCGCTGACGAGCGCCGGTTCCGCTAACTCGATTTGAAACCACATTCCGTTGCTCATGCTTTTCCCGGTCGTCCATCGTGTTTTCAAATCTCCATCAACGCTGTTTCCGAGGTCTTCGGAGCCATGGCTCGCGGTCAGTTTCCATTCGGCTTTTCCCGCGAGGGTTTGGGGAACGGAGGCTAACAACTCTTCCTCAGTCCATGGCGTTTTGCGTGACGGGTTTGCCGCCCGCACCCGGGAGACCTCTTCCGTGGAGATAAAGCCGAGGCTGTGTCCGAAGCTGTTGCGAATATAGGAAAGGACATCGGCGACCCACTCGTCTCCGTTTGATTCCATCGAGATCATTTCACCCGGATAGGTCTTGCCGTTGATGGGGCCGGTGAGGCCATGCATGACCACTTTGGTCGCCATGTCGCGATGACCGGAGAGAATCGATGAATCGACAAAGGATGGCGCGAGTGTTGTCCCTGTTCCGGGTAGCGGCGTGCCTTTGCCGTCGGCCCCGTGGCAGGCGAAACAAAGAGCTCCGTAGATCGCCTCCCCTTTCTTATACTGGCTGAGTTGATGCGGGGTGAGCTTTTTTTGAGTTGCCTGCCCGCCGGTCAGCATCTGTTTCCCGAACTCCTGCACGCCGCGCGCCTGATTTGAAGCCATTGTGGTTTCAATGAGTTCCTTGTGGTCTTTCCATTTGAGGAGCTTTGCGGTGAGGAGCGCCTGAACGGCGACATCGGCGTCCTCGTCTTTCGCGAGAGTGCGAACCATTTCCGTAAGGGAGTCGTCACCGCTTTTGAGCAGGGTCTCGCTCACCCGGATTGCGGCGCGTCTCACTTGCGGGTGGGAGTCTTTTCCGGCGGCTTCGATGATTTCTGCCGTTGCCGCGCCGAGTCCTTCGAGGGTCCAGAGGGCGTGCATTCTTGTGAGGTAGTTTTCGCTGCTGCTTGCGAGGGAGGCGAGCGCGGGGGCGACCGACTGATCACCTTTGAGGATGAGCAGTTTTTGAGCGGTATCTCTCCACCAGCCGTTGGGGTGTTCAAGGTGTGCAACTAACTCGGCGGGCGATTCGTCGAGCATATTCGGTTTGGGGCCGCGCTCGAAGTCGTCATGAACGAGTCGGTAGATGCGTCCGTGTCCGATGTTTTTATCAAACTGATACTGGTCGATGACGCCTCTCAAGTAGGAGCCCGGCTTGGTCCAGTTTCCCTGCTGAATGATGCCGCGATACATATCGACGATATAGAGACAACCATCGGGAGCGGTTACCATATTCACGGCGCGGAAATTGGGATCGGTTGAGCGGATGAACTCGTCTTTGTCATAGGCGTTCTTGAGATAGGTGACGCCTTCTTTGACCTCTACTTTGCTGCGGCGAATCAATCGACCCACCGGCTCGGAGAAGAGCAGGTCACCTTGCAAATCTGCGGGGAGCCGGTCCCCGCGGAAGACTTCCTCGCCGCAGGTTGCCGTGAAATGGTTGAGCGTTTTATCCTCGGGGCGAAACCGGATGTCCCCTCCCTGAACATCAGGGATACCCACGAGCGGAAACACTTCCCGATAAGCGATGGTATACTGATCTTTGACGTTGAACTGACCGTAAACGATTGGCTGCTGAAAGTTGAGAGGACCAAGCTCACCCCCGGCGTTCACGAACCAGGGTTTCCCGTGGTTGTCCTGAGTGAGGCCCCATTGCCCGCCGTTGGGGGCGGTTGGTTCTTTGAGGGCAGGGCCGTTCGGATTGTAGCGCAACCGATAAGCGTTATAGGTCGTGTAAAGCCAATTGTCCATCGACCAGATCAGGCCGCTGGGTTGATGCTCCATGTTTCCGCCGCGGTCGCCGCCTTTGTAGAAGAGCGTTTTCTCATCTGCGACGCCGTCCCCGTCGGTGTCTCGATAGGAGAAGATGTCGAGGGTGTTCGTTTCCTGCACGAGGAGCCTGTCGTCGAGCGGGAGGATCTGGCGGGGGAGAAGAAGGTTGTCGATAAAGATGGAGTGCTTGTCCATTTTTCCATCGCCATTGGTGTCTTCGTGCATGGAGACGCAGCTGGTGGGTTCCTGCTCACCGGTGGCATCGGCGTCCTGCATGTAGGTGCGCATCTCCGCGACGAACATGCGCCCGTTCCCGTCAAAGGCGCAGACAACCGGCTCCTTAATGATGGGATCTCCAACGACGAGCTCCAGATGGTAGCCTTCGGGAAGTTGAAAGGTCTTAACGCTTTCCTCGAAAGAAAGTATTGGAATCGGGTCGAGCTTCGGGGGCGATTCATCGGTCCCGGCAGCATGGCCGAAAGAGAAAATGCTCACTGCGAGAAGCAGGTTCAGAAGGGTGGATTTTCGGATCATTGAGTGGAGGCCGTTTTAAGCGGGCTATTCGATACCATGCTGGAAGGGGCGCTCGCAAGGGGCATCTAGTGGCGTGAATCCAGCGCGAATTTCCGGCAAACGGGATTTGTTGAGGCTGTTCGGGGAAATCGGCTTAAGGTCGCCGACGATGTCTCTTGAAATTTTGTATCAGGATCAATGGCTCGTCGTGGTTAACAAGCCCGCTGGAATGCTGGTTCATGCAGGCCGTGACCCGGAGCCCGATGATCAAATCGCGATGAAGGTGGTTCGCGACCAGCTCGGGCAGCGGGTCGGGACGGTCCATCGACTCGATCGCCCGACTTCCGGCGTGCTCCTTTTTGCGTTGGATACGGTGATCGAGGCTGAGTTGCGGCAGCAGTTCGAAGATCAGATCGTAAGCAAAAAGTACGTGGCGGTCGTGTCGGGTGAATCTCCGGAGGCATGGATTTCCGAGGAGAAATTGCAGAAAGACGAAGGTGAACCCTATCGCGATGCCAAAACCGGGTTCGTGCGCGAGCGGGTCGTCGAAGTTTCGGGGGAAGTTTTTTCGGTTCTTTCGGTGTCGCCGCAGTCGGGGCGCTATCACCAGATCCGGAAGCACTTGCACGGAGCAGGTTTTCCAATTGTGGGCGATTACCTCTATGGTGAAGTCGCTGAAATGGAACGGATAGCCGCGCTCATCGGGCAGCCCCGTTTGATGCTTCACGCCCACCGCTTATCCTTCTTTCATCCTGTGGAAGGACTGGAAATCGAAGTGTCAGCGAGCTTGCCGGATCGATTCACTCCCTTTGCGAGCGTTTAAAAACCGGTTCCATGATGCCGTTTTTGTGTTATAATTTCCATAATTAAACACAAATGGAGGTAATTTAATGGGATTTATTTTTACGATGATTGTGTCGACCGTCTTCGGGGTGGTCGGTCTCTGGATAGGAAATTTTTTCGGAATGGCTGCCGGGCTCGCGCTCAGTACTGTTGCCAGCCTTGTCGGCTACTACTACGGTTACAAGTGGAACCGTGAGTATTTCTGTTAGGGCTCAGACCGACCTGTCGCTTTCGTGAAGCGATAGGAGTAGAGGTCGCATTCCCGGAGGGAGAATTTCAACTGCACTGTCTTTCCTGCGAGTGAGGAAAGATCGCTTCCGTTTATCCAGGATGCTTTCAGTGCGATTCCGTCGCCAAAAAGGGGAGCACTGCTTTCCAGTTCAAAGCCGGTAACCGGCTCTCCGGCAGCGTTCTGTATTTCGGTTTTTACGAAGCCCGCCGCGCTCGTGCTCACGTTGAGTTCGAGTGTGTCGCCGGAAAAGGTGAAGGGTTTCGTCAGCAATTCGCCCGGTGCTGAGCCGGCGTGTGCTGATACGAATCCATCGGTTCTCAAGACGTAACGGTCACCGCTCCGGTGATAGATCGAGATCTCGGCAGGGCCGGTCGGGTGCACCCCGAGGGCCACGTAGTTGGCGCGGTTTTCCCAGCGCTTCGGATCGAGACCGGGGCGGATAAAGGCTTCCGTAAAGTGGCGGTCATAGTGGTCGGAACCTGCCCGTGTCGACATGAGCAGGATATCGGTGGCATTGCGCTCTGAGGAGAGTCCGTTTCCATCACTGCCCCGTCCCGGAATGTAGCGGGTCGGCAGGGCGATGTAGAGGTGGGGTGCCCGGAAGTAGGGATGAGTCTGAGTTGTGTAAAGATGCTCGCCCGGAAGATTGGGATTCATCGCAACGGGTTTTGTCCAGGATTTGAAATCCTTCGAGGTGGTTCGGCTGACGCTGCGGAGGCGCTCCGGGTCGGTCCAGGTGCGGAAGTAGGAGACGTATTGTTGCTCCGCTTCTGACCAGAATGAGACGTTGGCGGAATCAAAGGCGTGACGCCATTCCTGTTCGTAGGGGATCACCTCGGAGCCTTTCGTCCAGTGAATACCATCGGGGGAGGTGAAGGCGTAGAGCCCTTTTCCGGTGACATCCATGGTGCGCTTGTCGCCGGGGCCGGGATGGCCGGAGAGTGCTTTGAATTTTTCCGCAGGATCGACGCCGGGACGATTGTCGAGAAAGGGAACGAAGTTGTGCAGCAGGCCCGGTTGATTGATCAGGATCGCATTGTTTTCCTTTGAGCCGGCGATCTCGTGGATGCCGAGTTTTGGAAAAGTCCATTCATGTCCGTCCCTGCTTTCGGCGTAGGACACCATCTCGCCTCCTTCCGCATCGTCGGTTACGGTGAAGTCAGGGTTGTGATCTTTCCAATAGGCGCGAAAGAGATCGCCGTCTTTGATCACCGTGATGTAGTGCCGGACCGGAAGAGGTGACTCGGGGCGGGGGGCTTTTACCGGTTCGTGAAGTCGAAAGCTCACCTCACTGGTGGATTGAACGAGAGAGTGATCGAGAAACAGTTCGAGACGTGAGCCGATCGAAGCCGGTTCCTCACCGGCAATCGCCATTTCTGTGCCTGCGGTCGTGATGAAAATTCCGACGACGAGATAAAGGATACGCATGGAATGAGAATGTCATTTTGCATTTCTGTTTCAATTCCGAAACCACCGTGAAGCCGGAATCGCGGTGCGGAATGTGGAGTGCGAGCTCTCTTGCAAAACGATTGCGGAACCGGCCATTCCTTTGTAACCTCGACCGATAGAACTGATTAATGAAAACCTGTCATTTTTTCCTTATTTGCCTCGCCGTGCTATTCGCGGGCTGCACCGATCTTAGCAAAGTTGAGCGGGATGATGAGGAGGAGCCGCTGGAACCGGTCCCGCCAGTGGTTGAAGCCCCGGAAGTGGAGGTGAAAGTAACTCAGCAAACGATTAAATACCCTTTCGAAAGGGTGATTAAAGATTTAAGTGGCAGGAGTATTGAGGCCACTGTGCTGGCGAAGTTGGATTCCAAAATTGGATTCGAGAAAGTCAGCGGAATGCAGAAGTTTATTCTCCCTCTGGATCGCCTCAGTGAGGAGGATCAGACTTTCTTCAACGGCGTATATGACGGTGGTGATTTCGAGTTTGTCTCGGAAGCGATCTCCAAATCAGCTCGACTTGGGAATCGCGAAGCGATTTGGCACCGTGATGTCGACAGTGCCGAACGGGAGGCGGAAAAACTGGATCTGCCCAGATTGACTTTGTTTCTCATTGCTGGTGATCCGCAAAGCGAGGCTCTTGAAAAGGATCTCTTATTTTCAAGGCCCTTCCGTCAATGGGCCGGTCAAAACCTGGTCCTTTGCGCCATTCCGGTGGAACCGTTTAAATCAAAGATGGCGATCACAAGCGTGATGGCCCAAAACCGGAAAGTGGCCGAAAATTACAACGTGACGGAAGAGGCAACGATTGCGCTGAACCTTCCGGGTGAAGAGGATTTTCACCGGTTATATTTGAAAGATTCCCCAAGTGTCGAAGATGTGATGAAAGGGGTCGAGGGAATTCTGAAAAAGAAGAAAAAGCGTTAGGGCGCTCCGCCTCGGAAAGGGTGGCGCGACGATACCCTGGAAGCGTCAGGTTGCAGGCGATCGGAAAAGCTGAAGAGGGCGGGAGTGATTCTGTTTCCGCAGTAAAGGTCCGTCATTGACGATAAGCTGGGCACAGGAAACCGGACCGATTGGGGAGATTTTTCTTCTCATGCCGGAGTGGCTTTGCGAAGATTCGTCATTCCGGTCTTTGCATCATGAATCGCAATCAATTCCTTCTTCTTCTCTTCGCGCTTACGATCGGAGCTCCCGCTCTTTTCGCCGCTCCTCTCAGCGCACCGATTGTGAAATCTGACCTCGTGTTTGAAGAAGCGGATGGGTATGTCGCCGTTGAGGCTGAGCATTTCCTGAAGCAGGAGAAAGCCGATGTGCGCGCTTGGTATTTGACGACCGAGGAGCTGACTCCCGAATTGCAGCCCGACGCCGATCCACCTCATGTCGAAGGAGCGAGTGGCGGAGGCTATTTGGAGATTCTTCCTGATACCCGCAGGGATCACGGTGAAAAGTTGATCGCCGGTGAGAATTTTATGAACGAGCCGGGGAAAATGGCGATTCTCAGTTACCGGGTTCATTTCATCAAGCCGGGAAAATACTACGTTTGGGCTCGCACTCACTCTACGGGAACAGAGGATAATGGATTGCACGTCGGAGTTGACGGAACCTGGCCCGATTCCGGCCAGCGAATGCAGTGGACCGGGAAAAACAAGTGGAAATGGGGAAGCAGGCAGCGAACCGAAAAGGTCCACTCGGGTGTTCCCGGAATTCTATTCCTCGATATTGAAAAGGCAGGTGAACATACGATTCAGTTTTCGATGCGGGAAGACGGCTTCGAGTTTGATCAATGGCTCATGACGACAGACCCGGATTTTGTGCCTCCGGCAGGACCGGCGAAGTTGAGTGAAGCAAAATCGGGAGAGGTGCCTGCAGCGTTTCCTGTGGGGGTAAAAGTAGAAGGGAAATCCAGCCAGAGCAGGCGGGGGCCGGATGGTTCCGGTGCCGTCGCCATTTCCGGCGAGCTGCAGCAGTGGCATGATATCACTCTGGATTTGGACGGGCCTTTTGCTGATGAGAGGGACACGAGCCCCAACCCTTTCATGGACTACCGGCTCGAGGTGACCTTCACGCATGAGTCCGGCGCCTCTTATCGCGTTCCCGGCTATTTTGCCGCTGACGGCAATGCAGGTGAGTCCTCCGCCGAATCGGGAAGTCTGTGGCGTGCGCATTTTGCCCCCGATCTCGTGGGGGAGTGGAATTACGCGGTAAGTTTCCGGGCAGGCGAACGCGTCGCGATTGATGCGGATGCGGAATCGAAAGCGCTCTCACCGTTCCATGGCAAAAAGGGCTCCTTTACCGTCCTCGCATCGGATAAGACCGGTCGTGATTTCCGGGGGAAGGGGCGCCTCGGGTATGTGGGGAAACATCAGCTCCAGCACCTTGGCACGGGTGAGTATTTTCTGAAGGCGGGAGCGGACGCGCCCGAGACGTTTCTCGGCTACGCTGACTTTGATGGAGCTGTGGCCGGAAAGCCGGGCAAGGTTCCTCTGAAAACGTGGAGCGCTCACGTGCAGGACTGGAGTGAGGGTGACCCGCATTGGCAGGGTGGCAAGGGGAAGGGGATGATCGGCGCGATCAATTACCTCTCAGGCAAAGGCTGCAACGTCTTCTCTTTTCTCACCTACAATGCCGGCGGGGACGGCGACAATGTCTGGCCTTTTGTGGAGCGGGATGAAAAATTTCACTACGACTGTTCCAAGCTTGATCAGTGGAATCTCGTATTCGATCACGCGACCGTGAAAGGGATGTATCTGCATTTTAAAATGCAGGAAACCGAGAATGACGATCATCGCAAAGGGCATAAGAAACCCGGCGAGGGAAAGGTTCCCACTTCGCTGGATGGAGGGGATCTCGGCGATGAACGGAAACTCTACTGTCGTGAGTTGATCGCGCGTTTCGGTCATCATCTCGCGCTGAATTGGAACCTCGGGGAAGAGAACACGCAGTCCACTGAGCAGCAAATCGCGATGGCTGAATACATCGCCGAAACCGATCCCTACGATCATCTCATCGTGGTGCATACCTACCCGGATCAGCAGGATAAAGTCTACCGACCTCTGCTCGGAGACGCTTCCCCGCTTCGCGGTGCCTCTTTGCAGAACAGCAGCATCCGGGACTGTCACAGGCAGATTGTAAAATGGACACGAGCCTCAGCGGACGCGGGGGTTCCCTGGGTTGTCTCCTTTGATGAGCCGGGCAACGCATCGGAAGGGATGCCCGCCGATCCGGGGTATCCGGGGATGCCGGATGATTTTGACAATCCCAGTGTCGACGATACGAGGAAATTTGTTCTCTGGGGATCGTTGCTGGGAGGGGCTGGCGGCGTCGAATATTACTTTGGCTACAAGCTTCCTCAGAACGATCTCATTTGTGAGGACTGGCGATCACGTGATTTGAGCTGGGGCTATTGCAACATCGCCCTCCGCTTTTTTGAAGAGGAAGCCATCCCCGTCGGCGAGATGCGGAATGCCGACGAGCTGATTGGAAATACCGAACACGACAATTCCGGCTATTGCTTTGCCAAAGCAGGGAAGCTGTACCTCGTTTATCTGCCCAACGGCGGGGAACGGGTCCTCGATCTCTCCGACGCATCGGACGATTTTGAACTGCGTTGGTTCAATCCCCGCGACGGTAGTCTGCAGGCTGAGAGCGTTCTCTTGAAGGGCGGAATCGAAAAAAGCGTCCTCTCGGCACCGGACTCCAAGGACGATTGGCTCGCGGTCATTAAAAAGAAATAGGCGGCGCTTCGGGGTATGATTTCCCGTGAGCGCAGGCTTGGCACTTCTGAGTGTTTCGGGTAGAACTGAAATCAAGTCATGCCAAAGATTTCATTCTCTCCGAACATCAGTAGCCACGTCGACGTGGGGGACTGTGACGTCGAAGGCGACACAGTCCGTTCGGTTTTGGATTCCGTATTCGCTTTCTCGCCCCGTCTTCGCGGCTACCTGCTCGATGACAATGGCATCACGCGAAAACACATCGCAGTGATCGTGAACAGCAAACCGGTTGAGGATCGTGACGAACTCTCTGATCCCGTCTCTGAAAGAGATGAAATTTTCGTGATGCAGGCTTTGTCGGGAGGTTGAAGTCTAACAGTGTTAAAAATAATGAGTCATCAAATACGCGTTGGAACGAGGAAGGGCTTTTTCACCTTTGAGCGGGAGGGTGCCGGTTGGAGGCAGGCTTCATCAGATTTTTTGGGAGTGCCGGTTCCCATGTTTCATCAGGATAAGCGGGATGGTGCGATCTATGTCGCGGCGGAGCACGAGCATTTCGGGACCAAGCTGCACCGGATGCGGGAGGGCGAAAGCGAGTGGGTCGAACTTGATCCTCCGGTCTACCCCGAAAAGCCGGACGATGCTCCCGTGATTCTCGATCCCTGGCGGAAGGTGGAAGTGCCGTGGTCGTTGAAAAAGGTGTGGAGCCTCGAGTCGGGAGGGGCCGACAGGCCCGGTGTGCTCTGGTGCGGAACGATTCCGGGAGGGCTTTTCAAGTCGGCTGACCATGGCGAAAGCTGGGAGTTGGTTCGCTCGCTGTGGGATCGATCCGAGCGCGCCAAGTGGTCGGGAGGAGGCTACGACTTTCCGGGGATTCACTCCATTTGTGTGCATCCGGAAAATTCCGATATCATTTCGGTAGGCGTTTCCTGCGGGGGCGTTTGGAGGACCTGTGACGGAGGGCTCAGTTGGGAGCAAAGCGCTCACGGAATGCGATATGATTTTGTTCCCGAGGAGCAGGGAGGCGCTGATCCTGAATCACAGGACCCTCACCGAATCGTTCAGTGTCAGGGCGATCCGAAACGTTTCTGGTCGCAGCACCATTGCTTCATCTACCGGTCTGACGATGAAGGGAAATCGTGGAGGGAATTCAGCGAAGTTGCTCCGTCCGCATTCGGGTTTGCGGTGGCGGTTCATCCGCAGGAACCGGATACGGCCTGGTTCGTGCCTGCGAAAAAGGACGAACACCGCTATCCGGTCGACGGAAAGTTTGTCGTGACGCGAACCCGGGACGGCGGGGAGTCATTCGAAGCCCTCGATGAAGGGTTGCCGTCAGATTTGGCTTATGATCTCGTCTATCGTCACGCCTTGAGCGTTGATGATACCGGCAATTGTCTCGTTATGGGATCAACGACCGGCTCGTTGTGGGTGAGCGAAGATCAGGGAGATTCCTGGAGCAAGCTCACCTCGCACCTTCCTCCGGTATACTGCGTGGCATTCAGCCGCTAGATCGCCGTAACCGGATTCGCAGGTGCGAGTCGATCCGGTGGCTATTCCTCCTCCTGCCCTTCGGACTCTCTCGACTCTTTGTTGAGGCGAATTCGTTCGAGGTTGGCCTTGTTGAGATCCCAGGCCTTCTGGATGTGGCCGGACCGGGTCTGCCAGAGTTCGATATCGTCGGGAACCCACTGGTAGTTCATCACCGTGAACATCTTGTCCTTGAGCATGTCAAATTCGACAGTGGCTCCGGAATCGTCCTTGCCGGAAACGAGCACTTTTTTGACGATCTCGTTTTCTTCGTCGGAGAGTTCGTCGTGAATGCGCAGCCATGATTCGATCGTCTCAATCGCGATTGCCTGGTTGAGGGTGGCGTCTTTCTCGCGAGCCGATTTCAAAATGATCTCAATGGAGGGAGACTCGGCCTGAGCCGCCGCCTGAATCGTGTGCATGGTGCGCTCGTCGAGATTTTCCATCGTCGTCATCATATCAACGACGGATGAGGCGATATGGATTTTCCGGATCACGGGAAGGACCTTCACCTTCATGATGTCGGTGGGGCGGAGCACGGGCTTGATTTCAACTTCGCCATCGACGTCGGCGATACGCTTGAAATAGCGGGAAAGCTGGGAGGCACTGACGCCTTTGCCATTGCGCTGCAGAACGAGAACGGAGGTTTCGAAGTCGTAGTAAAAAGCGGAGCATTCCGCCATTCCTTCGTCCTTGCTGAGATTCACCGCGGTGATCGCTCCGGCGAGATTGGCGCGGAAACCGGCCGGTGCCATCGAGATGCGCATGATGTCGCCGAGATAGCCGGTTTCGCTCATTTTGCCCCGGACGAGGCGAACCCAGTCGTCATTCAATTCCTCATTTCGCTTCTCGCTGTCAGCGGGGAGGGCGTGGAGTTTTCCGAGGATGGTTTCGAGATCGGTTGAGTCGGAGATCTCGACGTTGAAAAAGTCAATTTTAGCGGATTTGTGCATGGGATGTGGCCCGTAATCGAGAACTTCAAAAGGGTCAAATTCTTCCTGAAAAATGACGTTGATCGAAACCCTGAAATTGCCAAAACTGAGCGGATGCTGCCCTTTTTACGAAAAATGAGAATCAGTGTCTGGATATTCCGGGGCTTCATTGTGAGCCTTCTTGCCGCGATACCTGCAGCAGCTCAAAATGACGGAAATTCCGACCCGGTCTCCGCTGCCTCGATTCGTCATTTGTCCGGGGCGGGTCACGACACCAGGCACGATTCGATCCGATTTTCGGACCGGGCCGCGCTTGAGCCCCGTCTCGAAAAGTATCTCACCGGCACGCCGGTATTCCTCCCTGAGTGGCGGAAGCTGATTCACCTGCCCCATCCCCCTGAGAACAGCTCGCCGAGGACAAAGGCCGAGCTTCAGTATCTTCTCGGGCTGCAATCTCTCCGCACAGCGGATCAGGAATCTTCGATTCAAAAGCAGATCAAGGTTGCGGGGATGACGCTGGGCACCTTCGGAATGGGGGAAATTCAGGCTGTCGGGGGGAACCGCCCCGCGACGAAGCGAATGCTCGCGGCCGCGCAGCGCGATATGGAGATGATCGTCTTTCAGTTGAAAGCTTCATTCGACCGAGCCCGGCCCACCCATCTCACCGAGGCGATTACGCCTTCGATTCCCGTTCCTGGGCATCCTGCCTACCCGAGCGGTCACGCCACCCAGGCTCATTTACTCGCCTACCTGCTGATGGAGCTTGCCCCTGATGAGGCCGAAACGCTGGTCGAGGATGCCGCCGCGATTGCGAAAAACCGGGAGATCGCCGGGGTCCACTATCCCAGTGACAGCGAGGCGGGACAGCTCCTCGCGCGGCAAATCGTCGACGGCCTTTTGAAAAACAGTGATTTTGTTACCCTGATGGAAGCGGCGAAGCGCGAAAACCGGGCCGCTGCAGGACGATAGACGCGGATCCGCTAAGAAGACGGTATCGACAAGGATGAGTGAGAATCGTAAACTTTTCAGCAATCAACCCGATTGATCCAACTATTTGAACACACTATGAAAAAGACACTCCTTTCCGCCGGCCTCCTTTTGGGGATGGCTCTCTTCGCAGGCAACGCACAGGCTGACCTTGAGGTTGGTGATGACGCACCTGATTTTTCTCTCAAAGGAAGTGATGGCGAGACCTATAAACTCTCTGATTTCAAAGGAAAGCAGGCAGTGGTTGTCGCGTGGTTTCCGAAAGCCTTTACCGGTGGTTGCACCGCCGAGTGCAAGTCACTTCGTGAGCATGGTGAAACGCTCCGGAAATTTGATGTTGCTCACTTCGCCGCGAGTTGCGACGAAGAGGAACTGAATGAGAAATTCGCTGAGTCTCTCGATCTCGACTACCCGATTCTGAGTGATCCGACCCGCGAAACGGCGAAGGCATACGGCTTGATCAAAGGCGATAAAAAGAACGCTTCCCGCGCCACTGTTTACGTCGGTAAAGATGGCAAAATCCTCCTCATCGAGAAGTCGGTAAAAACAGGCACTCACGGCGAGCAAGTCGCGGCGACTCTTGAAGAGTTGGACGTCGACAAGAAATAGAAAACCTTTTGATGCCTCCGGTGAAGTAATTTTCCCGGAGGCATTTTTGTGTTCGAATGCGGAGCCCGGGGCTCTTTTTGACGCTCTCTGATATGGAAAGGAAAGACGCAACATTCTCCGGAGCCGGCAACCGCTTCTCAACCGGACTCAAGAGGGTCAGGTCATGGATTCAACCCTGTTTAATTGCCAGTTTTATAGCCTTGTTAGGGTTTTCTTTGATTGCTCAGGATTCGCCGACGAGTTCTCTCGTCGAGCTCGTTAAGAATCCCCGATCGGTCGAGCCTGATCACGTGACTTTTGATCTGCACGGTTGGACGATTCATTTACACGACCGGTTTCTCGACGATGACTCCGGGGTGACGGGGCGCGCCTTAGAGTTGCTGAATGGTCAGTTGAAACGAGTCGTCGAAGCCGTGCCGGCTGAGCCATTGAAGCAGTTGCGTGCGGTGCCACTTTGGATCAATCCTGAGTACGAAGGAAAGCGGGGAGGCGCTGAGTATCACGGCAACATTAACTGGCTTCGTGAAAATGGTCGAAATCCGAAAATGGTCAAGGCCGTGGAAATTACGAACGTGAAAAACTTTCCCTTCGAGAATCGACGAATGCCGTATTTGCTCCTGCATGAACTGACCCATGCCTACCATGATCAAATATTGAAAGACGGATTTCAGAATCCCGAACTGAAGGCTGCCTACGAACGCGCCCGTGGCTCAGGAACCTACGACTCCGTGGCCCGGTTCAATGGCAACAAGATCATTAAGGATAAGGCATACGGAATGAACAATCCGATGGAATACTTCGCGGAATCAACCGAAGCCTATTTCGGGAAGAATGACTTCTTTCCCTTCAATCGGGAAGAGTTGGAAAAGCACGATCCGCGAATGTGCGCGCTTGTCGGGAAGCTTTGGAAAGTCGAATCACCGTAGGCTCCATCGTGATTTTTGCCTTGAATCATCATCCTCACATAACGAGATCGATTCGCGATCTCTTGGCGCTGTGGCTGACGTGCTGTTGCTTCGCCACCTTCGGGGTTTCCTGCGCGCAAGAGCACCCCGAACCGCAGGCGACTCTGTGGAATTGCGGCGATAGTTCTCCTGTGATTGCGGCGCACTACATGCCGTGGTTTAGCAATCCGGAAACGAATCCAACGCCGGGCGTGGGGTGGAAGCATTGGAACTGGGCGGGACCCGCCGTGCGGCACGATCCGACTTCGCGCCGCGAGGACGGGCTTCGTGATCTCGCGGCGACGAAGTACCCACTCATCGGGCCATACAGCTCTAACAATGAGGCAGTGATTCGCTATCACTTCGAGACGGCCCGTGCTGCGGGGATCGAAGCGATGATCGTGATCTGGTATGGGCCGGGGAGTGAGACGGATGCGGTCATTCCGAAACTGCTTGAGGTGGCTGAGGCGACGGGACTGAAGATTTCGCTTTGTTACGAGGAGAAAATCAATTGGGCTCCGTTTCGGGCTCCTGCCTCGCGGAAGGATCTGGTGGACTCCGCGCAGAGAGATCTCGCCTACTTACTCGAGAAATATTCCACTGACCCGGCTTACCTGACGCGCGCGGGAAAGCCGGTTGTTTTTCAGTTCAACTATTGGGGCGAAGATGAAATGGGAAGGCGGAACATCCTGCCTCACGAGTGGCAGCGGATCTTTGACGGGCTTGCGAGGCCTCTTTCCTATGTCCGCCAGAATCAGGATGACGCGTTTCATCCGCCGATCGGAGGGCGCTATTTATGGTTCACAAAGGACGAGAATCACATCGAGTCGTTCGGTGTGAAGGCGCGAGCGCAGATCGATGAAGGGCAGTTGGAATACTTTGTCGGAATGGCTTCGCCCGAGTTCGATGACAGCGGCGTGAACGGGTGGGGGAATGGCACGAGGGCGACACCGGGCGCCGGTCTCTCCCTTTTCAAGGACACCTTTGAGCGGGCCTGGAGAAACGGTCCGGAGATGATTCAACTGGTGACCTGGAACGATTTCAACGAAGGAACCGTTATCGAGCCCACTCTCGAGAACGGGTTCCAGTATCTCGATGCACTGGAAGTTTGGCTTGGAGAGAAGACCGGCCGGGAAGTGGACCTCGAAGACAACCGGGCGCCGTTTCAGCGCTATATCGAAAACGCATCTGAGGCGGAAAGGAACGAAGTGCCCCATCCTGCTGACGAGGTTGTCGATCGGGAATCCAAGCTCGACGTCGTGATTCCAAACTATCTGGAAACACTTGAATAAGGTTTCCCTCTTCCGATATTTGAGGCGTAACTTAGATTATGAAAAGATTCCTTTTTCTTGCCTCGGTCAGTGCACTTTGTTTTCTCCCCGGTAGTCCTCTCAGGGCGGACATCGTCGGGAAAGCCATCGAATACGAATCGGCAGGTGCGACCTGCGAAGGCTGGCACGCCTATGACGACAGCATCGAGGGGACGCGTCCCTCCATTCTCATTTCCCATCAGTGGACGGGCCTGACCGACTACGAAAAGATGCGGGCAGAAATGCTTGCGGAGTTAGGATACAATGTCTTTGCACTCGATATTTACGGGAAAGGGATTCGTCCTCAGCCGCCCGAGTCGGCGAAGATGGCCGGCAAGTATAAAGGCGACCGGGCCCTCTACCGGACGAGGCTCAACGATGGACTGAATATTTTAAAAGGGCTCCCGCAGACGGATGTCGATGATATCGCCGCGATCGGCTACTGCTTCGGTGGGACCGGCGTTCTCGAGCTCGCGAGGAGCGGAGCGGCGATTGACGGGGTAGTCAGCTTTCATGGGAACCTCAGCACGCCCACTCCTGACGATGCGAAGAACATTGCCTGCGAAGTGCTGGTCCTGCACGGCGCGGTTGATCCTCATGTTCCCGTCGATGAAGTCGCTGATTTCCACCGGGAAATGCTCGCTGCAAATGTGGCCTACACCTTCACTGCCTATCCGGATGCGGTGCACGCCTTCACCCAGAAGTTTGCCGGGGATGATCCCTCGAAAGGTGCCGCCTACAACGCGGAGGCCGACGCCAAATCATGGGAGGCGATGAAAGCGTTCTTCGCGCGGATTTTTGAGTGATCGTTTTCTTCAGTAAGAGGAATGAAAATCGGTATAAAGATTATTGCTTCGATTTTCGCAGGGTTGAGTTTTTTGGGGCCATTTCTCTACGGCCTTCTATTTCTAGTGAGCGGAGATTTTTCCGCCATCGTCGATTTTTTAGTCGCCGCGGCAGTAGTCGGATCGGCTCTGAAAATTTATGTGAACCTTCCAATCTCCATTTGGATTAGCGCCATGACCGTTTTCTTCGGGGCAAGCACGATAGGCTTTTTTGTGCATTTTCGTAACAGTGGCGAATCAGGTCCGTTGCCATTCGAATGGCTTAATCAGTATTATCAGTTCGGACTGCCGGCGATCATACTTATAGGGGTAGCGGTGCGGTTCGATCGACGGGAGAAACTGTCGGAGGAGATTTGAACGCCAGGTGCAGGATGGCTCGTTCCGCACCGAACCCGAGCCCGCGGGCACCTGGCCTCGGCAACAGCGCTGGCGCGTCATTCTGTAGGTGAGGGCCGTGACCTCGTTCTTCGAAGATTCGGAAATCCCGAATCTTCCGAACGCGCCAACCAACCCGCTACTTCGCCGCTTCGTCTTTGAGGCCGTCCATCTTGCTGGCGTTGGCTCCCTGCGGTGCTTTCGGCCATGGCGTCTCTCCGGGAGCCCACTCGGTCGGCTGCGTTTTGCGGACTTCGTTGACTGCTTCGATCAACCATTCCGGAGTCTCGGTCTGCTCCTCAAGTCCGTAGACATAGGGAAGCGGTGGGTCCATGATCATGGGTTTGTCGCCGAGTGGAGGTCGCTCTTCTCCGGCTTCTTTGAGCCTTGCCGCGAGCTCTTTCACCAGCATCGGATAGTCGGCGGCGAGGTCGGTTTGCTCACCGGGGTCATCGACGATGTTGTAAAGCACGTCGCCCATGAGTTTGAAATCGCCGCGGCGAATCGTGGGGAGCCTGACACTGCCGGAAACATCGTAGATGATTTCTTTGCGCGGACTGTCCACGCCCTCGAAGAGCATCGCGGTCATGTCGAGACCGTCGACGGGGCGCTCCTGTTCATGGCTGCCTCCGGCGAGGGTGATGAAGGTGGGGAAAAAGTCGGCGATGAACATAAGCCCGTCTTTCGTCGTCCCGGGCTTGGTGTGGCCGGGCCAGCGAACGATCGCGGGCTGGCGGACGCCTCCTTCGTAGGTGGTGTTTTTCGTTCCCCGATAGGGCGCGCTCATCTCTTCGAGAACGGGACCGTTGTCATTCGAGAAAACGAAGAGGGTGTCTTCTTTGAAACCGTTGTCGTCGACGGCGTTTTTGATGCGACCAAGGGCACCGTCGAGGCTTTTCAGCATCGCATCGCGGATTGCGAGCGGGTCGTCGACATCGCCGTCAAACCCGGGGGGCGGGTTGAGCGGACCATGAACGGCGTTGAAGGCGACGTAGATGAAAAAGGGGCGGTCATCGTCTTTCCGCGCCTTGATGATCCGCTCGGTTTCGGCGGCGATGAGATCGGTCGCGTAGCCTTCCTCCTGAAGCGGCTTCTGATTGCGGTGCCAGTCGTAGACAGCGAAGCGGGCCGGGGCGTTGTGGACGATTGTCTTGTTGTAGTAGTCGATCCCCCAGGCGTAGTGACCATACTGATGCTCGAAGCCCTGACCCATCGGAAGGTGCTCGGGGAGCCATTCGCCGAGGTGCCATTTTCCTATCAGTGAGGTGAAATAGCCTTCCTCCTGCAGCGCTTCCGCGACGGTTCTTTCTTCGGTATCGATCCCGTGAATGATGCGGGTTTCTTCTCCGGATTCAGTGTGCGCGAGTTCCAATCCCAGTTTCGCGAGGTAGCTCGGTTTACCGAAATCCTCGGACCGCCAGTCGCCCCAGGTGCGGAAGGCGTAGCGTCCGGTGAGGAAGGCGGCCCGGGTCGGAGCGCAGACGCTGTGGGTGTAGTAATCGTTGAGTCGCATCCCCTCGGCTGCGAGGGCGTCCATATTCGGTGTCAGCGAGGTCTTCCCCCCGTTGAATCCCGGCTGAGCCCACCCCATGTCGTCGGCGAGAATAAAGACGATATTCGGTTTTGAGCCTCGTGGATCGGTCGCAGCGTGCGTGTCCGTGACTGCGAAGGCAAAAACGATGGCGAATAGGAAGAAGATCGAAGTTCTCATATATTAGGCATGTCTAGTAAATGCCAATTTGCCTGAGAAGGCGACAAAGAAACGCACTTTTGGTTGGGGTGTCTTGCGGGGCTGTTCGCGGCGTTTGGGGAGCAGGTTTGAGCTTATCAGCTCCGATATTACGAATTCGGAAAAACTTTGAGAAAGTTCTTTCACGGGTTTTCTGGTTGCGTTAGCATCGCAGGTGAATTCCCGCCGTGAAGTTCTATACAGCAATGTCGCTTTTGTCCCCGGGCAGGCGACTGTCGCCAGTATGGAGGTAAAAGGGACGGCGGTAGATTATACTGTTAGTCCGAGAAATTCCCTACTATGAACGTCCCCGACGATGTATGCAGCTGGTTTAAGGAGCAGTTCGCCCAATGTAATCAGCGAATATCACAAAAGATATCTCTGAATCCGAACACTCACGAGCCATCTCTCGACATGACGTTCGTTGAGCATTTCAGTCAGCTCTCAGCGCCGAGGACGCTTTCTTCCGGTTGGACGGTGAGAATTGACACCCATTTCCTTGGAGGTTTGCGGCACTATCTCGGCAAGTGGGAAATAGCAGACATTGGTCTAATCGTTCACTACACTAAGGGATCTGAACACCTCCACTCAAAGGCCGCTGTGCTGCAGTCGAAGCGACTTTATCCTAAGAATAAGAACATCAAGGAAGATGTCGTCGAAGACTACATGATCGGGATGGCGCGGTTGAGTGATCCAGAAGATTTCCGCGTCCCGCCGCACCACGGAGCGACTTTCGACTTCAATGATGAATGCGCCTACGGCGCATTAAAAGTTAGCGACGAACAGTGGAAGGCAATAAAGGATTACACCGAGAAGAGCAAAGTGCCGGTATACTACCAATTCTATAATCCTCTCAATATTCCATACTCTGCTTCGGTTCCGTTTAGCGGAAGCCCAGACATCGACACTTCCGTAGGCTTAGGGACACGAATTGTTCCCTCAGCAGATATATTTAAGCGCCTCGGGGGAATGACGCCTGGCTCATCACCAAAGATTTCCGATCTATCGGGGCTTCAAGATGCGGCGCAGTATTTTGGCTGGAGCTTGGAATATTTTGTCGCCGGACTTCTAATACCATGTATCGAAGGGTATCGATACAAAAGTTTGGCCGATGAGAATATCGAGCGATTGTTCTACCGCCGTTCGGGGGCGATAGCCTCAGCAGTTGCTTTCACCTTGGAGGCTCCAGAGGACTGGAAAATGGAGGACTAACAAGGAGTCGATCCTAACGCCTTCCCCGCCGCGAGTTCAACCGGCCATGACCATTCAACCATCAACCCAGAAGTCGGAGCGCGCCCTCGGTCAGGCGTAGGATGACTTTGACGTTAGGTGCAGAAAATGAGCGCAGAGCCAGATATCTCCATGTATTGCGATCAGATGGAGCTAGTTAAGAAGCGCATCGATGTGATTCTCTATTTCGAGCGAGGACAGGGCGGATCACTCTATGTGGCTTCGGCGATCGAATCAGTTTACCTGCAATTCAGGAAGATTCTCGAACTGATCGCCATGGCTTCACTGGTTGCCAATAAGGAAGTGTATTCGCGCGAGCACAGCAACTTTGAACGGCACTGGAATGCTCGAAGGATGCTTGAATCACTCGAGCGCTTCAATCCGGAATTTTATCCCAAGCCAATCATCGAACAAGAAGGCGGATTTAATCTTGTAGACAAGGAAGATGGATTTCTGACTCGAGAGGATTTTGTGACCCTGTATGGGCTATGCGGCGCAATCATGCACACAAACAATCCATACGGAGAACAAACAGACTATGGCCAATACCAATCCCAGATCACCCGGTGGCGGGAACTGATCATCGGCTTGCTCAACAACCACAAGATCCACCTGCTTGACGATCCGAACATGTATGTGATCCACATGCAGGAAGATCGCGATAACAAGGTTCACGCTTATACGTTCGCACCCGTGCCTCGTGGACAACAACCAAGCACCTAACAAGTCGCGCCTCCCGCAGCGATAGAACGGTTCCCCCGAGTTCTTCGAGTTGCGGCACTGATATTTGGATGTTTTATGGGACAGACAAATAGTGTTTTATGGGACAGACAAATAGCGTGAAAAAATCAGGTTCGAGCCCCGTACCTCAGTGACTCACAAGGGCAGAAGCGAGATTGACTCAGGAAATGCGTTCTGCACTATGTCTGAGTTACGAACATTGGCACTCAAACCGCTGTCACCGAGGTAAATCAATTGTTTATCCCCACATCACTTAAAATCCCGAGCCGAATTTTAATCGAAAACCCTACCGGGATATCTCGTCGATGATCTCGTCCAACCCTCTGATGCGGTAGCTTTTACACAACTCCCGAATCCGATCGATGTCTGCGTCCGGGTTCCGTGTCAACAGTTCGGCGACATCCGCTTTCGATTTCAGGCCGCCTGCATAGAGTTTCAGGACGATAAGGTGGGCAAGAGGTGCCAGTCGCAGTCGGCTGCCCGGTTTTACGGTTAGGTTTGCTACCTTGAGAGCATCCGAGATAACGGCAGGAAAGGTCTGGCCAAAATTAACGATTTGTACGAGACCGAACTCTCCTGTTACATCAATGACACCCGAGAAGGGATCGGCACCATCCGGTTCCCGAAGTTCAGTCTGAAAACCGCCGACTCGCAAAGCGTCCGTAATTTTGCGAAGAGTTGCCAGGTCGGTGTTGACCCCGAGATCGATATCTTCGGTGTAGCGTATGTAGCGGTGGGCCGCGAGCGCTATTGCGCCGATGACTATGGCCTCGACCTGAAATTCTTCCAAAATTGCTGCAACCTTTTCTGCAGCATGAAGATTAGCTTCTGCTTCGCTCATCCGGCTCATCGGGTTGCGCTACCAACGGAGCAGGCTCCAGCCACGCGAACCTCGACTTCATGCTCAGGGCAGCGAATATGCGTTCTTCCACTGTCATTGCCCGAGCGCGGGCGATCTCCGCTTGGAGGGAGGCATCGGCACAAGTGCTCGCTGATGAGACGCGGAGCGTCAATGGATCCGGGTTGGGCATTGGAACAAGCTAAGTTCCTCCATTCTGCTCGGTTTTCAAGGAGGGAGCCAAGGGGAGGCTCAGGGACTCCAGTCAAAGAAGAGTTTGCAGCACCGCAACTACGCGTAATCTAAGTGCTTTAAGAGACAGGCAAATAGTGTGAATAATCAGTCGTGAGAGAACACCCGCCCTCAATAGACATCGAAAATCACGAAAGCGACAAAGACCGAATAATGGAAGAACAGCCACCCAAAAATCGAAGGAGTTTTATAGCGGGCGTTTTCATTGGTCTGAAAGCCTACTTCAAGGTAGTGCCGGTGATGTTTCGAAACGGCCTTTGGCCGGTGCAGCTACTCCCCGCCTTGATCAGCCTGATTCTGAGTGTGGGAATGGCTTTCTCGTTTTACCTGATCTCCGGAAAGCTCACGGAGTGGCTCGATGGTCTCATCACGATTCCGTGGGAATGGCTTGATACGACTCTCGATGTGACGATTCGTATTCTCTCTTTTCTCATTCTCGCGGTGGCGTTTGTGTTTGCTCACAAGCACATCGTCATCGTGGTGCTTTCGCCCTTACTCGGAAAAGTGGCTGAAGTGACTCATCGAGCGGTCACGTCTGAATCTGAGACTTCGCCGCTTGCCTTTCCGGCGGCAATGGCTCGCAGTATTCGGATTAACTTTGGAAATGTGTTTAAGGAGCTCTTCCTGAATTTCGTATTTCTGCTTTGTAATTTTATTCCCGTGGTTGGATCGCTTGCCTCTTCGGCAGGGCTGTTCATTACCCAGGCCCGATTCCTTGGATATGGGCTCATGGATTTTCCTCTGGAGCATCGCCATTTTTCCGTGTCGGAGAGCATGGCCTGGATGAAGAAGCGGGATGGTATTTCAACCGGATTGGGCGCTGGATACGTGCTGTTGATGTTGATCCCCTTCGTGGGGTGGATGTTCGCGCCTACCTTTGGAACGGTCGCGGGAACCTTGTTGGCGATCGATGAATTGGATAGGGAGAAGCCTTCCCGCTGATTTGGGGCTGCGCCCACTTTCAGGGTGGGGGATTTCGCGGGGTTGCAGGTTTTCGTTCCCGGCGAATCACCTGAAAGAATGCGGAAAGGATTCCGACGCTCCATTGGTGAGAACGTGTCGAGGGGCGCAGTCCTCTGCGCCTTTGCTCAAGACAGGTCCGGCACCGTCTCCACATCTTCGCGGACTGATGACTTGCTTTTGACAGGCTGCGGGACCTCGCAAGTCTTCGTAGACAAACGCGGTTTGTTGGGAACCTTTTACCGAATGAATTCCTATCTCCGCCTTTGATGCAGGCTATTGCCAAAACTCCCTATCTGAAGCGATTGTCGCGAAACAGTCTCGAAGGGGTGCGCTCCAATCTGATTCCCGGTTTTTTTCTCTGGCTCGTTGGGTTGACGGTCGTTGCTGTCTATTATCTGGTGCCGCCGGCGCGGGGTTCCTTTGAGTGGGTCAGCGGGAAAAAAGAGCAATACGGGTATCTCTACTCGGGGGTGTCGACGGCGCTTTTCGGCGGTCTCATTCCTTTCCTCTATCTCTGGTGGAGGGGGGGGATTCCCCGGGGACGGGTCGTTTCCTGGGGGCTCTTTCTCGTGATCTACTGGTCGATCAAAGGGATCGAAGTGGACGCGCTCTACCGTTTTCAGGGGTGGCTCTTCGGTGAGGGGACGGACTTTAAGACAATTGTTGCGAAGGTTTGTGTGGACCAGTTTGTCTACTGCCCTTTCTGGTCAGCACCGCTCACCGCGATCTTTTACGGCTGGAAGGTGGCGGGGTTTTCCTGGAAGCGCCTGCGGCCGAAGTTGAACCGCGATTTTTTTCTCATGGTGATTCCGGGGGTCTTGCTTTCGACCTGGATCGTCTGGCTTCCCGCCGTGGCGATCATTTACGCCCTCCCGCCGGGCTTGCAGATTCCGTTGTTCAATCTCGTGCTCTGCTTTTTCGTGCTCCTCATCAGTATGCTCTCGAAAGACGAGTCCCGTTTTCAGGGGGAAGCTTAGCTTTACCTGAAAGCGATTCTCTGAGAGATTTTCGGGATATGAAAAAAGCGTATCTCAGTGTTCTCATTCTCTTTTCGATCCTGATGGGATCGGCGACGTCGATTTTTGCGAATCCGGTGAAATACGAAGCGGCCGCGGCTGACTCCAGGGGAAAGCACCTTGTTCTCATTGCGAGTGATCACGAATACCGCAGCGAGGAAACTCTCCCGGCGCTCGCCCGCATCCTCACGAAGCATCACGGGTTCGATTGCACGGTTCTTTTCGGGGTCGATGAGAATGGCCATATTAAGGCGGGTGAATCCAATATTCCGGGACTCGAAGCACTCGATACCGCTGACGGCATGATTATCTTCACCCGTTTCCAGGCGCTCCCCGATGAGCAGATGCAGCACATCGACGCCTACCTGAAGCGCGGCGGTCCGGTCATGGGCCTGCGGACGTCGACTCATGGCTTCAAGTATGGAAATCAGGAGAGCGATTTCGCGAAATACGATTTCCAGTCAAAGGTGGAAGGCTATGAAAAGGGATTCGGGGAACAGGTCCTCGGGCAGACTTGGGTGGGGCACTACGGACAGAATCACAAGCAAAGCACGCGGATCACGATCATTCCCGAGAAAGCTGAGCACCCGATCCTGACAGGGGTGAAGGATATTCACGTTCAGGCAGGTGGATACAACGCCGAGCCGGCCGACGATTGGAACATCCTCACGATGGCGCAGCCGCTCATGAGCATGGAAGTCGACGGCGAACCCGACGCAACGAAGCCGCCGATGGCATCTGAGTGGACGCGGGAATACAGCGGTGAGAACGGCACAAAAGGCCGTGTTTTTACCTCACTCTATGGCGCATCCGAAGATCTTCTCAATGATGGCTACCGCCGTATGCTCGTGAATGCGGCCTACTGGATGCTTGGTTTGGAAGAGCAAATTACCGCTGATTCGTCGATTGATTTCGTGGGGCCCTATAAGCCCAACACCTTTCGTAACGCCGGTTATGCACAAGGAGTGAAGCCGGAGGCCTACAATGGATTTGAAAGTCCCGTTCCCGCGAACAACGACGTCGCTCCTCCTGCGCCGAAGAAAAAGAAGAAGTGATTTCCTTCTTTTTCAGAAAAAAGGAAAAAACAGACAGAAAAGTCGGCAGGTGGTCTTCTCAACCGGAATAAGTAGGTGAATGGAGGACTCTGAACAGCCCCGAAATCAGCTCAGTGAAGGCGACTTTATGCGCCTTCTCATGAAGCACGAGCCTGCCCTGCGGGCTTTTTCGCGGTCGCTCCTCCCCGATTGGAACCTCGTCGACGAAGTGATTCAGGAGGCCAGTCTCACCTTGTGGGAAAAGTTCGGGCAGCTCGAGAGCGAGTCGGGGTTTCTACCCTGGGCGAAGGTCGTGGTCCGTTTCAAATGCCTTTCCGCGATTCGCGATTTGGGGCGTGATCGCCATGTGTTCAGCGAGGGCGTTCTTGAGCTCCTCGCGGATGAAGCGGCGGAGATGGATGTGGAGGATCATGCTCAGGCGATGCGGGCATTGCGCGTCTGTTTGGCTAAGTTCAGCAACCCGCATCAGGAATTGCTCCTCGCTCCGTACTCGGGCGACGGCAGAGTGAGAGATCTTGCCATCAAAAGCGGAAAGTCCGCCAACGCCTTGTATAAATTATTGGGCCGCCTCCGCGAAAAGCTCAGTGGATGCGTTCACGAATCCATTGCCAGGGAGGGGCTTGCCAATGGAATCTGATCAGCTCATTCATCGCTACTTGATCGGGGAGGCGACAGCAGAAGAAGTCGCCGCGCTCGACGGACTTCTCGCTGCTGATCCGGAGCTGCGGCGGAAATTGATTTTCGAAGCGGGAACCGATGCAAGGCTTCGTGAAATTGCATTGGAAAGAGTCGCTGATGAAAGTGCGGAGAAAATGGCCCCGGTTAAGGTCTCATTTTTAAGCCCCGTTTCATTGCTCTCGATTGCTGCCGGAGTAGTCGCCTTTTTGGGGGCGTATTTATGGACTGCGTCCTTGAAGCCGGAAGTGGTCGCTACGCTGGTTTCGAGTGAGGGGGCTTCCTGGGAAAGCTCCCTGCCAACTTTGCCCGGGTCGAAACTTACGGCCGGGAGTCTGAATTTGACGTCGGGGATGGCGACGATTCGCTTTCGTTCCGGAGCCGAGGTCGTCCTCGAAGCGCCCGCCAATCTTGTCCTCGAAACCCCGATGCGTGGAAAGCTGCTCGCGGGTGCTGCGGTCATTGATGTGCCTGACGAGGCAATCGGTTTCATCATGGAAACGCCGGACAGCTACGCGGTTGATCACGGAACCCGGTTCGCCGTTTCGGTCGATGAAAAGGAGAGCCATTCCGCTTTCGAAGTCCTCGAGGGGGAAATCTCGGTTCATCATCCGGTTACAGGGGAGGAAGTGCGTTTGTCAGGACGTCAATCCTCCACCGTGAGCGGGGACGGGATGGTGAAGATCGACGGGCCTCTTCCTGAAAAGACGCTCGCGTCGACGAAAGGCAGAGTGAGGATTGATGCCTCGCCGGGTGCCTTCTCTGTCGTCGGTAATAACGAGGTTGAATACCTCCATTCCGATTTTTTGATGGCGAAAAAATCGCTTCCCAATGAGGCGTTTGACCGGCGCTCACTCTTCACTTTCGATCTCACCGGATTTGATCCTGACAGATATGCCTCAGCGGGTATTCTCCTGAACCTCGTGCCCACCGGAATCGGTTACGCCGCCCATTTGCCGGTCGTGAATCGATTTCAGATCTATGGGAGAGCAGGGGAGGCAGGACCGGTTGACGGTTCGCTTCCACGGTGGGAAACGGTGGCGAAACCTGAAGAGTGCGAGCTGCTGGGAACGTTTGAAATTCCGCGAAGTCAGAAACGCGGGACTTTCGGGATTGAGACGCCGGAGCTGATGGCGTTTTTGAAAGCGCATCCGACCGGCCGGGTCAGCTTTCTGCTCGTCCGTGAAACGCTCGAGCTCGAGCGCGGCGGGTTGGTTCATACCTTTGCAAGTGACTCACACCCCGCATCGTCGGGACCCGTTTTAGAATTTTATCAAAAACCCAAATCAGATCATGACACTGAATAAAGCCCTATTGTCCTGTCTCGCTGCCGCGACTGCCATTGTTGGCGGATCCGTCACTGCTGCGGACCCAATTCTCATTGAAGCGGAAGCTTTCGAAAACCACGGAGGCTGGAAGCTGGATACCCAGTTCATTGAAATCATGGGATCCCCGTATCTCATGGCTCACGGACTGGGAAAACCGGTCGAAGACGCGGTCACGACAGTGAAAGTGGCTGAAGCCGGTAAGTATCGCGTTTGGGCGCGAACCAAAGACTGGGTCGCGCATTGGGAGGCGCCGGGAACACCGGGCCGTTTTCAAATTGCGATCGGCGACAAGACCCTCGAAACCGAGTTCGGCACCGAAGGCGCTGAGTGGCATTGGCAGGATGGTGGTGAAATCGAACTCGCTGCCGGCGAAACAGAGATTCGCCTCAAAGATCTCACCGGTTTCAACGGACGTTGCGATGCCATCGTCCTTTCGCAGGGCGACGCGGCTCCTGACAATACCAGCGAAATTCTTCCTGCGTGGCGCCGAACCGCTCTCGGACTTCCTGAGAAACCGGAGCTGGCAGGCGAATATGACATGGTCTTCATCGGTGGTGGCTACGCTGGAATGTGCGGGGCGGTTTCCGCCGCCCGCATGGGAATCAAAACCGCCTTGATCCAGAATCGCGAGGTCCTTGGTGGCAATGGCAGTTCCGAAATTCGGGTCTGGGCGAAAGGGAATACTCCCGGCGGACTTTACCCTGTCGGAGACATCATTCGCGAGTTGGAGGATCACGCGAAGGCATCTCCGGGAACCTACGAAGAGTATGGCGATGCCCATAAAGATGCCATCGTCCGCGCTGAGGAGAATCTCTCGCTCTTTCTCGGGCATCACGCGTTTGACGTCGTCATGGACGGAAACAAGATCAAGTCAGTGCTCGCGCTTGAAACGAGCTCAGGCATGATTCGTGAATTCAAAGCACCCTATTTCTGTGACTCGACAGGACACGGCTACATCGGAATCAAAGCCGGTGCAGACAACACCATGATCGACGGCGGTCGCATGGGAATGAGCAACATGTGGACCTGGCACGACGAGGGCGAAGAGACGAGTTTCCCTGAAACGCCCTGGGCTCTAGAGCTCGATGAGAAAGGATTTCCCTATCCCCGCAAAGGTCACGCCGAGTGGTTCTGGGAAAGCGGATACGACAAGCACCCGCTCGATGATCTTGAGCTGATTCGGGACTGGAATCTGCGCGCCAATTTCGGCGCCTGGAACGCAATCAAAAACGGAGACGCTTATGGTCGCTACGATCTTACCGGTGCCAATCACAAAAATGCATCGCTCGAATGGATGGCCTACATCGGCGGAACTCGTGAGACTCTTCAGCTCCTCGGTGACGTGGTCCTGACCGCGGACGACATCACTTCGGGACGCGAATTTGATGACGCAGCGGTTCTCACCACCTGGTCGATTGACCTTCACTATCCGAAGGAGCAATACATTGGAAAATACGAGGACAACCCGTTTATTTCCTACGCGCATCACGACCGTGCTGTTGATCGAACCGTTGGGTATCCGGTTCCCTATCGCTGTTTCTACAGCCGTAACATTGAGAATCTGTTCATGGCAGGGCGCAACGTCAGTGTGACCCATGAAGCACTCGGAACGGTTCGCGTTATGAAAACAGGCGGCATGATGGGCGTCGTTGTCGGCAAAGCCGCTGCAGTCGCTGCTGAGCACAACACGACTCCGAGAAATGTGTATGAAAGCTATCTCCCCGAGCTGATCGAACTGATGAAGCTTCCCGGTAACATGAGGCGCGCTACCCTTGAGGATGAGTTTGAGAAAGATCCCGAGCTTCCCGAGTTTCAGGAATTGACCAAAGCCGACATGACTGGCGGAATTGGCCTGAATCGAGTTGATGGGATCGTCATTGATGATGATAAAGCCAAACTGACAGGCAACTGGACAGGTGGAAGCGGGCTCAAAGGATTTATCGGCACTCAGTATCAGTATGGCAGAACCGGCGATGCCCGGTTCAATTTTGAGATTCCAAGTGATGGCGAATGGGATGTCAGGATGTCGTGGCAGCCACACGAGAATCGCTCTTCAAAAACAAAAGTTCAGGTGGTGCTTGATGGCGAAGTCGTTGAGGAAACGGTGGTGAATCAGAGAAAGGCAGGGGAACTTAAATTCGGATTCCATTCCCTTCTCAAAGAGGACCTTGAAAAAGGGCAGAAGGGATCGGTTGTCGTTCTCACTGAGGGAGCAGACGGCAACGTCGCGATCGATGCCGTGCAGTTGTTGAAGTCTGAGTAGTTCAGATTCCCCGCTAAACATTGTCATGAAATTGATCAAAAAACTCTTGCTGCTTCTAGCGCTGGTATCTCCGGCGCTGGCTGCCGCTGCTGATCGCCCCAACGTGGTCTGGATCGTTTCCGACGATCTCGGGCCCGAGTTGGGGTGCTACGGCTACCCTGATGTGGCGACTCCGAATCTGGATCGTCTCGCCAAAGAGGGGACGCGATTCACGAATGCCTTTTCGACGGCCCCGGTGTGTTCTGCATCGAGAACGGCTTTTCAAACCGGTCTCTACCAAACCACCGTGGGCGGGCATCATCACGATACCCGTGACAAGAAGCCGCTTCCTGATTTCGTGACCACCGTCACCGACCTGATGCATGATGCCGGCTACTTCGTGAGTAACGGACGTGGCGGTAAAGAGCCTGAGAAGAAACTCGCGAAGTCCCATTTGAACTGGGTCTACGATGCGAGAGAGTTCTTCGACGGGAATGACTGGACCCAGCGAAAAGACGGGCAGCCGTTCTTTGCTCAGATTCAGATCAAAGAGCCTCACCGGACCTTTGTCACCGCGACGAAAAAGTATCCCAACGCGCCGATTCCGCCGTATTACCCGGAGCATCCTGTGACAACGGCTGACTGGGCGAATTATCTCGCCAGTATCGAGGTGCTCGATGAGAAAGTCGGAGCGGTCCTCGATCGACTCGACGAAGAGGGCTTCGCTGAGAACACCCTCGTGCTCTTTTTCGGAGATCACGGTCGTCCTCATGTTCGAGGCAAGCAGTGGCTCTACGATGGCGGTTTGTTAGTTCCCTTGATTGCCCGCTGGCCCGGAAAAGTGGAGGAGGGAAAAGTGGATCATCGACTTGTCTCTCTCATCGACATGATGCCGACGACGCTCGCTGCGGGCGGAGTGGAAGCGCCGGAGAATCTTGTGGGAGCAGATCTTTTTGATCCCGCCTTTGGAGGACACGAAAAGTTATTCGCGGCGCGGGATCGTTGCGGAGATGCCCCTGATCGAATTCGCTCCGTGAGAACATTCGACTTCAAATACATTCGGAATTTTCATCCCGAGATTCCCTACATGCAGCACAGCGGTTACAAGCGGTCCGTCTATCCTGTCGATACCCTCATGAGGGTGCTTCACGAGGAAGGAAAGTGGACTTCTCCCTTCATGGCGGAGACACGCCCGGAAGAGGAACTCTACGATCTCAAAGCGGACCCGAATGAGATGAACAACCTCGCGGCCGATCCGGAGTATGCGGAAACCCTCGCCGGTTTTCGCGGCGATCTTGATGAATGGATGGTCGAAACCAAAGATCTCGGCGCGGTTGATGAAAGTCTCACCGTCGACCTCGAAAAGGTCATGGCTGAAAAATGGGCGACCTACGATCGCACCATGAGAAAGCGCGGGTTAAGCGCTGAGGTTTCAGATCGTGAGTATCTCGATTGGTGGATCAAAGAGCTCGGCGTCGAGGGGGAGTGATCTTGATGCAGGCTGCCTTCGCGCTACTGGCAATCGATCTCTGTATGTCGGAGCACAAAATGTAGAATGGGTTTTCAACCCGTTGGCGAAGACTCTCGCCGGAGCCAACGAGCGGACAGGCAGAGAACACGGGATGCAATCCCATGTACGTCAGAGGATAAACCCGAAATGGGCGTTCCTCGTCTTCGATTGTGGTGGAGCAGCTTTGATGATGTGAATCCCTGGATGGAATTTAGTGAGCCTGTTTGACCGGGAAAGCAGCGGGGAAAACTAAAATGATGGTCGGGCTGAATGCTCAAACCTCATTTTGAACCTCGTTTAGGAAAGAAACAGCCTATTTCTGCGATGGCAGTGGGGTATGGGCTTCCTTGATGATTTCTTCCATCTCAGCAATGACATCGGGAAGCGTTGAGGCGAGGTTGTTTTCTTCGTATGGATCTTCGTCGAGGTCATACAGCTCCATTTTCTGCTTCTGCTGAAGGTAGGCTTTCCATTTCCCCATGCGTACGGCCTGAGAGTAAATTTTCTGTTCTGTTCCCTTACAGAACTCCCAATAAAGGTAGTCGTGCTTTGCCTGGTCCTTTGCTCCTTTCAGAGTTGGTAGAAAGGAAATGCCGTCGTTCTGTTCGGGGATTGGTTGGCCGATGATTTCGCACATCGTGGGAAGGACGTCCCAGAAGGCGCTGATGTGATTCGAGGTTCGGCCCTCGGCAACAGCGGCAGGCCAGCGGACGAGCATGGGCGCGCGAATGCCGCCTTCGTGCATGTCGCGTTTGTGTCCGCGGAGACTGCCGGAGGAATTCCAGAATTGGGGATCGTGACCGCCTTCTTTGTGGGGACCGTTATCGCTTGTGAACATGATGATGGTGTTGTCGGCGATGCCGAGTTGATCGAGCCGGTCGAGGATCGTTCCGATTTGATTGTCGAGATTCTCCATCATTGCGGCAAAGCCCGCGATCGGATTGATGACATCGGGACAATCCTCTTCACCGGCGCCATATTTGCCGAATTTGTTATCGAACTGAGGAAACTTCTTCCGCCACTTTTCGTGAAGTTCTTTCGGGGCATGCATCGCCGCGTGCGGGACCGCGGTGGGGATGTAGCAAAAGAAGGGTGTGCCTGATTTGCCGTTCTCTTCAATGAAACCGATTGCGCGATCCATGATGACATCGTGCAGGTAGGTTCCCGCCTCGAGTGCGATCTCTTCGCCGTTGTCAAAGTAAGTCGACGGGTAGTAGGTGTGAGCGATCGTCTGGCTTTTCCAGGCGCAGAATTCGTCGAATCCGTGAGTGAGAGGATTGGCAGGTCCTCCTGCCGTTGTCACCCCGAGTCCCCATTTTCCAAACCCTCCGGTGCGGTAGCCCGCAGCCTTGAAGACTTCGGGGAGCACTGTCATTTCGGGATCAAGTGGTGCGCCGACTTCGCCTTTGAGATTTCCGCGGATGTAGCTGTGGCCGGAATGTTGGCCGGTCATCAGAACGGCGCGGGACGGACTGCAGACCGTGTTGCCCGAGTAGTGCGCCGTGAACTTGAGACCTTCAGTCGCGAGGCGATCAATGTTGGGCGTCTCGAATTTATCCTGACCGTAGGAGGAGAGATCACCATAGCCGAGGTCATCGGCGAGTATGTAGATCACATTCGGTTTCTCTTTCGCTTCAGCGAAGCAGGGCGAGAGGAGTGAGAGAAGAGCGAGTAAAAGAATCGATTTGGGCATGGGGTGCTTCTATGAAATTAATTGAGATCGGGACGGGCCGAATCTAACCCGGACAGCAGAATCGCTTTGAGTCGACTCACGTGGTCGGGGAATTTTCCTGAAAGCTCGTGACGCTCCTCGTTGTCGTCTTTGATGTTGTAGAGCTGAAAATGGTCTTTCTTCCGGTCGATCTCGACGAGCTTCCAGCCTTCGCGGGTCACTATCGTTGAGCTGCCCATTTTGTTGAATCGATTGTTCACGATGATGAAATCGTGCTTCGCCTCCTGTGGCCTCGAAAGCAGGGTCGGGAGATAGGAAAGGCTGTCTTTGCCCGCCGGCGGTTCTGTGCCGGTGATCTCAGCGAGCGTGGCCATGAAGTCGTAGTGAGCGCTGAGGAGGTTCGTTTCGGTTCCCGGGGCAATCTTTCCGGGCCAGCGAACAACCATGGGGCATTGAATCCCACCCTGGTAGCCGGAGCGTTTGATCCCGGCGCGACCGCCTGCGCCATCGAAGACATCGCCGCCTTCAGAGGTGCGCCATTTTCGGTCGGTCAGGTTTGCCTTTTCACCGTTGGGAAACTTCTGCTGCTGATAGCCCGGCTTGGGACCATAGTAGAGTTCATGCCCGTTGTCGGAGGTGAAAGCAACGAGGGTATTCTCGTCGAGGCCGAGAGCCTTCAGTTCCAGCATGATGAGCCCGACGTGGTCATCTAACATTTTCACCATCGATGCGTATTTCTTCTCGGCGAGTGAAAGGGTGGGATGGTCTGCAAAATCGGGGTGCAGTTCCGGAATCGCAACGGGGCCGTGCGGCAGTTGAGTGGAGTGATAGATAAAGAACGGCTTTTCACGGTTCTCTTTCATAAAGCGGAGAATCTCCTCGATGAAGACGTTTTGCGAATAGGTCTTCCCGCCGGAGCCAACCGGTTCGTCGCCTTTCTCGCTCATTTTGCCGCAATGGGGATCGGTGTTTCCCTCGAGGTGAAACTTCTCCCCGTTCCGCCACAGGTAGGGCGGATAGAAGCCGTGAGCACGCTGGTGGTCGTAGTAGCCCACATGGTAGTCCCAGCCAAATCGCTCGACGCGCTCCGCCCATGTCAGGAAGCCGCGGTCCAGTTTTCCAAACTGAGCTGTCGTGTAGCCGGCCTTCTGAGCGATCTGCCCGAGGAAGACTTCCTCCGGGGCGATGGGGTGAGCGCTTGCCTTCACCTTTGTCATTTGTTCCTGAAACTCAGACTCGGATATCTCTCCAGAGTCCCGTTTAATGGGAAGGCCCGCGCGGCTCTGTTGCCAGCCGCCGAGGCGTCCGTCGTGGAGTCCTGTCAGGAGGGTCCAGCGGGCCGGAGCGCAGAAGACGCCGCCGTAATAGTTGGTGAACTTCATTCCCTCCTCGCCAAGCCGGTCGATGTGAGGAGTCGTGACGAGCTTCTGACCATAACATCCCAACATTCCCGGGCCGAGATCATCCGCGTAAATGAGGATGACGTTGGGCTTTGATTCCGCTTCAGTTTGATCTGCATGACAGAGTTGAGCCGAGGCGAGAACGAGGGCGACGAGAGTTGATTTTGTCATTGCCATGTCTGTGGGCGGTTAAGGAGTGCTCCGATAGGTTTCCATGAAGGCGGCAAGATCAACGAGTTGATCGGCGGTGAAGCCCAGTTGATCGGCTGAGAGCATGAGAGATTTGTCCCACATTTTTTTCATGTTCTTGATTCGATTCTTAGGAATCATCTGCTCAACACCGCCGGTCGATACCACGATGTGCGGATCAAGTTTGCTAAACACAAGCCCTTCGACGACCCGGCCATCTTTCAGATTAACCGCAAATCCCTGGTAGCCGTGTGCGATGCCTCCTGAGGGATTGATGACCGCTTCGAAGAACGCTTCTTTGCCCTGGTTTGCGACCCAGTCTCTCAAGTCGGGGCCATACTCGACTCCGACTCCGTCAATCTTGTGGCACATTACACAACGGGCTGCGTGTGCTTTTCCGACGACGGGGTCTCCGGTGATTTTTACGAGTTCCTGCGGCGATGGTAGCTGGGTTGGCGGGCTGTCGGGAACGCTCATCGCTTGAACGATGATTTTATCGGGATCGTAAATTCCACGCTCCTTGAGCAGTTCGCGAGTTCCATAGTGGGCCCATTTCGTGAGTCCGCGATTGACGAGCCACCAGGTTGCATCATTGGCGAGCTCGCTTTCGCCGGTCGCGAGGTCGGCGATCGCATCGACCGCTTCTTTGGAGCCGACGAAGGCCATCGATTCCATCGCAAACTTTCGTTGTGCCGGTGTCAGGGATGATGCGGTTGATCGAGTGATCAGCGCAGGCACCGCCGCTTCAGGCATGAGCCGCCACGTATTCCAGGTGAAGGCATCGGACCAGTTGAGAGCGACTTTGCCGCTCTTCTGATTGAGGACATCCCAGACTTCAGCTTCAATATCCTCTGCTGCGAGTCCGCAGGCTTCGAGGTAGTGGCGATCCGATCCGTCAGAGGTCGTGAAGAGTTCAACAACGAGAGGAAGTTTTGCTTTAGGATCCAGGTCCCGAAGAGAGACTGCCACCTCGCGGCGAACCGATGAGGCGGGATCTTTTACGAGGGCTTGCGCCATTTTAATAACGTCGTGGCCTGCGGCGCGCAGTGAGCGAAAGGCGAGGATGCGTTGCTCGGCGGAGGGATCCTTGAGTCGTGCGCGGCACGCGTCGATTCCTGATTCACCGAGGTAAGGGAGGAGCCAAACGGCGCGGGCTGAGAACCAAGGGCTCTCTCCATCGAGAAGTTTGGTAACCGCAGGAAGAGCGGAGGCTCCCGCTGCCTTGAGCGTGTCGAACCCGGCGAGTCTGACATTCGTTGCCGGACTCTTCAGGAGGGAGATGGCATCTTTGATCATGTCGCCGCTGAGGGCAGGGATATTCGGTGTAAATCCCTTCGGTGCGATCCGGTAAATCGCGCCTGCAAATGCCTTGTCCTCTGCTTTGTGTCCTCCGACTCCGGCGTCATACCAGTCGGACACGTAGAGTGCGCCGTCGGCTCCGATCATGACATCCGAGGGGCGGAACATGATGTTTTCTTCACAAGTTAGGAAGTTGGAACGCTCTCCGAGCTCCACCGCGGCTCCGGTGTCTGAGAGTTGAGGGTGGTAGCTCTGGATGACTCTGGCCCGTGCTTCGCAGCTCAGAAACATGCCTTCATATTTTTCGGGGAGTGCTCCGTTTTCGTAAAAGGTCACTCCAGTGGGGGACCCGGGGCCGTGGATGTCTCCGGCGGGGATGATTCCAGGGTCATCCTGACGCCAATGCGCTCGCTGCATCGACTGGCCGGGACGTCGATCGGTTTGCCAGAGTCGGGTACCGTCTTTTGAGAAAAATCCGAGACTCCCGCCCTCCATGAGCCACGTATTTCGGCATGCCGGCGGATCATCATTATCGTTTTGAAAAATATCACCGAAGGAATTCACACAGAGTTCGTAGCTGTTGCGGAATCCGTCGCCGATGATTTGGAGACCGGAGCCGTCAGGTGCTATCCTTCCCGCAAATCCGGCGCTGTAGGTGTTGCCGTCATCTGAAGGTTTTCCGGCGTATTCGGTAGGATTGTTGAACCACTCCGGTGTGCCTGCTCCGCTGTTGTAATAAGGACCGCCGGATTGAAAAACGCGACCGTCTTTATCCTTGATTCGGGCGCCGCAGTTTCCCTGGTTGAAATACCAGTTCCCGTCGGGGCCTGCCACGGTGGCGTGGAGTGAGTGATCGTGATTTCGCGCGTTGAATCCTGAAAGAAACTCTTCGCGTGTATCGATGTCAGGATGGAATTTCAGATTACGATCGACGTCGGTGTAGACAAGAATGTGAGGAGGTTGCGCAACGACGATCTTGTTGTCGAAAACGCTTACGCCGAGAGGGGATATCAACTCCTGATCCTGGACGAAGGTGTGCGATGAATCCGCGACGCCATCATTGTCGGTATCGGCGATCACGACGATGCGGTCACCTTCTTCTCGCGTCAGGGTGCGGCGGTAGTTGACTCCTTCGGCGACCCAGATTCGCCCGGCCGAATCCGTATCCATGTTTGTCGGATTCAGGAGGAGCGGTGATTTTGCCCACAGTGTCACTTCGAGGTCGTCAGGGACTTGAAGGTCTGCTGTCGGAACAAACGGGGCGTCGTCGGAGATGACGACACTCCCCAGCAATAGAAAAAGGCTTTGCAGCAGGATTTTTTTGATCATCGTAAAAAAGATTGTCTGAGGAAATGGGCGGAGCTAGTTGCGGAAGATGTGGTCGAGCGTGGAAAGATTCTTTCGGTAGGCTTCGACGATGTCGGTGCCTTTCGTGGTGGATCCTTCGATGATGAGCCAGTCGTCGTAGCCGGCGGTGACGAGCGATTCATGGAACTTTTTGAAGTCGACGTCGCCTTCGCCGATGAGACCTTTGTTCTCTTTGCAGTGAACCTGGCAGATCCGTTCCGAACCCAGTTGAATCACTTCCTCGTAAATGTCGTAACCCATTTTGAGGGAGTTGGCTGAATCGTAGTAGACCTGTATCGCTTCTGAGCCAACGCCCTCGATGATCTTGAGATGGTCATCGGCGGAGAGGTAGGATTCGATGCCGAGAACGACTCCGGCGTCTTCAGCCTTCGTGATCACCGTTTTCAGTTTTTGAATGACGGACTCCATCAACTCCGGCCTGCCGTTGATATCGCCTTTTCCGAAGAAGGCGAGGAGGCAGATATGGGTGGCTTTGTCAGGTTGTTCTCTCTCCGTTGCCGCGATGACATCGATGGCATCGCCCACCCACCTGATAGCGTCAGGGTGCGTCGCCAGTGGCACCTGATTCAGGATTCCCATGCCGAGAGAGGCGATCTGAATGCCGGTCTCGTCGACTTTGCGGTAGTATTGCTCTCGGACTTTCTGATCGCGAAGATCGAAATTCGATCCCGGAGCGCTGAAGCTGACCTGAAGCCCTTCGAGACCGATCGATTTTGCGACGTCAAAGGCGGCGATGTCCTGCTGTTTTTTGATCGACCAGTCGCAGGCCCCGATCGGAAACACGGCCTGTTCCTCTGCGGTTGCGGGGAGGCAGGATGATGCGGCGGTTGCGGCGAGAAGTTGGAGGGTGGATCGGCGGGTTGGCATGGCTTTGTTAGTGTGGTCGGGCTACTTTACGGCGGGGCGAAAAACGATATTGCGATAACTCACCGCAGTGTGATCTCCCTGGAGGTAGAGCGGGCCGGGTTCGGTGATGTCGGCTTGGAAGGCGCCATTGGTATTCCCAATCACCGGCTCATTGTCGATCACTTTTTCCCCGTTGAGGATCACGGTGGCGTGCCGGTCGACAATGGTGATGTCATAGCTTTGCCAGACGTCGCCTTGCTTGCCGGCATTCTTTAGCGGTTTGATGCGACCGAAGATGGCTCCGACACCCTGAATCCCCTGCATCCTGCTGTCGCGGTCAACGACCTGGGCTTCGTAGGCACCTCTCACATAAATGCCACTGTTGCCTCCCGGTGGCACTTTAAATTCGATTGTGAGATTGCCGTCGCCGAATCGCTCTTCGGTGTGGAGATTTCCGTAGCGGGAGAAAGGGTCGAAGGTCTTCTTCGGCGTTTCGTTTTCGAGGACGCCGTCGACGGCCTTCCACCCGTTGATCTGCCCGGGATTGCTGAGGGTCCAACCGGAGAGGTTTTTGCCGTTGAAGAGTTCGACGGGGGGACCGAACTCGATCCTGGAGAGGTCGGGGGACTCCGGCATCGGAGGCATCCGTTTTCCTGTGTAAATGATAGGAGCTTTCCCGGGGGCGGTGATTGTAATCCTGATAGTGTCACCTTCGCTGGTCGCGACGCACCGGCAGAGAACGCGTTCTCCTGTCGGTGGACCGCCGGGAAACTCCGGCGCTCCCACTTTGTGCTGACGATTGAAAGTCAGTGATTCACTGGAAAAACGGATATCGGTGACAGCCTTGTTTTGACCGACCATCCAGATCTCCGCTTTCCAACCGTCCGGGGTCTTTTTGATCGGCATCCAGCCTGCCTTGCCGTCGTCCAGCTTCAGCGCCCAGTTTCCGATGAACGACTCTTCGGAATTCACTTCGCTACTTCTTTTTTTCTCCGGCTTTGGAGTCTTCTTCTTTTTCTTCTTTGGAGTGGTGATGTTGGGACGTGCGACCTTTTCGTCGGGTCCGCGGAAAACATAGGGTTCCCACAACTTTCTCGCTTCCTCCCATTCCTCGAGAGAGCGGGTCGGATACCAGCCGGGCCAGCCCGTGGTGTTGAAGTCATAGTTTGCCTGGTTGGCCGCGACCCATTTTTCCACGGTCGGAGCGCTCAGGTTTTCGGGGAAGACGTTAAGGGCCCGGAACTCATCTGAGACTCCCTTGTCGAGAATGACTTCGGTTCGCCATTTCTCAAGTTCGGCAAGGAGCCCGGCCTTTACCTCTGCGTAGTCGGGATCGTTGGCTACGTTTTTAACTTCATAAGGATCCTTTTTGAGATCGAAGAGTTCGATCTCAGGTTTTGAGGGCGCGAAGAACGCGGCCTGCTCCGGGGTGAGTTTCCCCTTGAGGTTCATCACGTTCATCTCTGCGAGAACGGGGTAAGCGCCTTCCTTGTAGTGGTTGTATTGGCACCAGGCACGCTCCGGCATGAGGTTGAGGATCAGTTTGTGATCCTGAGAGCGAATCGCCCGCATCGCGTCGTGGGTCTCGTCCATTTTGTCGCGGGCTGCGAAGACATATTTGCGATGGGTGATCGCGTCGCTGAGAAGGCTCTTCCCGTGAAGCGGAACCGGCGGAGTGATCCCGGCGGCTTCGAGAATGGTGGCTCCGATGTCGATCGACATGACGAGATCGTTGCTCACTTGAGCGGGGGCGACTTTTCCGGGCCAGCGCATGATCATGGGAATGCGGATGCCGCCATCGTAGAGAAATTGTTTCCCGCGAATGTGGCAGCGACCGTGATCCCCGATGAAGAAAACGATGGTGTTGTCGCGGAGACCTTCATCATCGAGTCGCTTCAAAATTTCCCCGACCTCGCGATCGACGAGTTGCATTTGCTCGAGCCCGTTGGCCCAGTCGCGACGAACGAAGTCCGTGTCAGGGTAGTAAGGGGGAATCTCAACGTCTTCGATCGCGATGGGGCGCTGCGGATCGCGGTTCCAGGCGCGATGGGTTCCTCCGAAGGTGATGCGCGCAAAGAACGGCTGGCCCTCTTTTCGATCCGCCCAGTCTTCGCCCATGAAGAGTTCGCTTTTCCCGTCGGGCAGAAAGTTGCAATCCGTTTTATAGCTCATCAGCGCCGTGTAGTAGCCGGCCTCGGCGAAGAGATGAGGGATCGGCTTCACGCCGTGCGGGAGTGGTTTCTTGTCGTGCTCGCGGTGCTGGTTGGCTTCGATGTAATTCTGGTGAAAGCCGGTCATCATCGCCGATCGTGAGGTCGAGCAAACTGGCGATGTTGTGAAGGCGTGTTCGTAGCGAATTCCTTCAGAGGCGAGCTGATCGACATGCGGGGTGTCGATGCCTTTGGTGCCGTAGCAGGAAAGATCAGGCGACCAATCCTCGATCGTGATCCAGAGGATGTTCGGGCGTTCGGCGGCCGTCGTAATCGAGCAGGCGAGGATGAGTGCGAGAAGGGTTGAAACTAACTTCATGAGTTTAGAATTATAAAAAAAGAATAGGGGCGGCCTTGTGGGCAGGGTGAAGGTTTGCGGAAGGTTTTACCAGTATCGTCTTAAGTTTGAAGGGGGCGTCTTGCGCAAAGGAGCCCCCACCCGTAATACTCCCGGCATCCTCAAGACCTGCCGAAATTGGGCGAAAACGGGATTTTACGGTTAGGATTCGGGGCTTGAGGCAGTGATGAGGTGATAAATCAATGATTTTGAGCCTGATGAAAAGAACGATGAACTCCGCTGTGATTGCGATCCTGCTTGCGATGAACTTCGCGCTAACCGGTTTCTCGATAGCTCAATCGGCTCCTGCGAAACCCAATATTGTGCTTATTTTCTGCGACGATCTCGGCTATGCCGATGTCGGCTTCAATGCTGAACTGTTCGGAGTCGAGACGGACGTGGTCACTCCGCACATCGATGCATTGGCGAAGGGCGGAACGATCTTCAAGCAGGCCTACGTGGCGCATCCCTTTTGCGGTCCGAGCCGCATGGCGTTGTTGTCAGGGCGGATGCCCCATAGCTATGGAGGACAGAAGAATCTACCGGATGTGTCGAAGAATCTGGAGAACTACAATGACCTCGGAATTCCTGAGAACGAAACGCTCATGAGCACGGTGCTGAAGGATGGTGGGTATGCGACCGCGTGCATCGGGAAATGGCATGTCGGATCGTCGAAGCCCTTTCATCCCAACACGCGGGGCTTTGATGAGTTCTATGGCTTTGTCGGAGGCGGGCATCAGTATTATCCCTCGATCTCGGATAAGGTGGAGCCGAAGATCAACGACTATCAGTATTTTATCGAGCGCAACGGGGAGCCGTTTAAGTCACCGGAGGGCGCGTATCTCACGGATATGCTTTCAGGAGCGGGATCGAAATTTATCGCGACGCGAGCAAGTGAGGAAAAACCGTTTTTTCTCTACATGGCCTACAATGCCCCTCATTCGCCCTTGCACGGGAAAACGGAGGATTTGCAGCATTTGTATCCCGATCACCAACCGGCGAATCCGGGCAATGGAATCAATTTTTCCGACTACGAAAAGCGTCAGAATTATGTCGCGATGATGTATGCGGTCGACCGCGGAGTGGGGGAAATCGTCGATGCGATCAAAGATCCCAATGGCGACGGGAAGACCGACGATTCTGTGATGGAAAATACCCTGATCGTTTTTCTCAGCGACAACGGAGGGAAAATTGCACAGGCGGCGAACAACGCGCCTTTGCAGGATGACAAAGGCTCAACACTTGAAGGAGGCATTCGCGTGCCGATGTTTATGCATTGGTCAGGGAACGTCCCTGCCGGAGCGGTCTTCGACCATCCCGTTCTCGCACTCGATTTTTATCCAACCTTCGCAGGTTTGGCAGGCGCTGAAATTCCTGAGGAGAAAGTGCTCGATGGGAAAGACATCTGGAAGGATTTTCTGGCAGGAAAGGATCCACACTCTGATGAACCGATTTTCTGGCTGCGTCACCACGGCGTCGGGAACGAAATATCGATACGTCAGGGGAATCTGAAAGCGTATCGAAAGAACTATTCCGCCTGGAAGGTCTACGATATGACGAGCGATTTTTCAGAGTCTCACGACCTTGCGAAGGAGAATGACGATATGCTCAATGCACTGATCGAGCGCGGACGGCAGTGGAGCGGGACATTGAAAGAGCCGCAGTGGTTCGATACCGAAGCGGGTATGAAAATCTGGTTTAAAAACGAGATGCCGCAGTATGAGCGATCGTTTCGGCGACGTTGATTTTACTTCGCCAGTTCCGGCATCGGAGCACCAATCTCATTCCGCCAGTCGGCGAGATCTTTCGTGAGTTGTGCTTTGATTTCAGGGTGCCTTTCGCTGAGGTCGTTTTGTTCTTCGAGGTCGGAAGCGAGGTTGAAAAGCTGAGCGTCGCCATGCTCCCAGAATTCGATTAACTTCCAGTCACCTTTACGGATCGCGCCTCCGGGAGACCATCCGGAACCGTGGTAGTGCGGGTAGTGCCAATGGAGCGATCGCTCTTTAACCTGAGCCGGAGACATAAGGAGGTCGACGATGCTCTCTCCGTCGATCTGAATCTCCGGTGAGCTCTCAATTCCTGCGAGCTCGAGAATCGTCGGGAGAAAGTCAGTGCTCATGACCGGTGAATCGCACTTCCCACCCGGAGCCGTGATGCCGGGTGCCCGCACGATCGTGGCTTCGTGAATGCCGCCTTCGTAGAGCCAGCCTTTTCCGGAGCGGAGGGGAAGATTACAGCCGGGGCCGACTTTGCTGCCGGGATCATTGGATTTCTGTTTGGCTCCGAAGGAGGGTGGGCGCGTGCAGAGACCGCCATTGTCAGAAAAGAAAATGACAACGGTGTCGTCCGCGATGTTCAAATCATCGAGTTTTTTCAAGATGGATCCGACGCTGTCGTCGACTGCTGCCACCATCGAGGCAAGCTCGGGATTGTCCTGTCGTGCCCGGGAAACGCCGTCCCGCGTTTTGATCGTTGGAGTGTCGCCTTCGAGTGCGTTCGCCGCAGCCTGATACTTATCGATGTGTTTTTGGTAGGGTTGAATCGGCGTGTGAACATTGTAGTAGGACAGGTAGACGAGGAATGGCGCATCGCCTTTGCTCTGTTCTTCGATGTAGGCGTTGGTCTCGGCGGTGAGTCGTTCCGTCAGGTAGTTATCGTCTTTCTTTGATTTGAGGTTGGGATTGTTCCAGGGCGCGTAGTAGCCGCCTTTCGGGCCTCCGGCTTCGTGGCCGCCGATGTTGATGTCGAATCCCTGATCTGTCGGGTAGTAACCTTCTCCTCCAAGGTGCCATTTTCCGGCGAAGAAGGTTTTGTATCCGTTCTCTTTGAGCGTTTCCGCGATCGTGACTTCTTCAAGGGCGAGATTGTCGCGGTCTTCGAGTTTTTGGAATTTTCCGGTGGTGCGGTTTCCCGGAATCCAATCGGTGATGTTGACGCGAACGGGGTGACGACCGGTGAGGATGCTGGCTCGTGTCGGGGAGCAGACAGAGGCGGCTGCGTATCCATTCGTGAACTGAACGCCGGATTTCGCGAAGGCATCGATGTTCGGCGTCTTGTGAAAGGAGCTGCCGTTGTAGCCGACATCAGCCCATCCAAGGTCGTCAACGAGAAAGAAGACAAAATTCGGGCCTTTGGCGGAGGCTCCAAATGGCAAGGTGAGGAGAAAGCAAAAGAGTAAAAGTCGTTTCATGATGAAGGGCGTTTGAGGTTCAACAGGGTATCGTCGGAGACTTGACCCTGTCGAGTCTGCTGGAGAGGCTTCTTTCCGGACCTACTCCCGGTCGCGGTGAATGTTGTCGATTAAAATTCGGAATGCCCACGGCGAGTTCACCGGACAGGCTGTGCTGAGAAATGCTCGAGCAGTTTCTCTACGGGGTGGAAAAGTAGAGGAATCTGTGAAGATTTCTTTCTTCGAGGGGAGGTCTGATAGACTGGGCGGACGGCAGGGGGAGGCTGCCTCTTTCCGATTGTGTTTGGGGGGGCATCCTTTTTCCTACCCCCAGTGCCGTGCGATCTTTTGTTGCAGGAACTTGACGCTGCGAGCGAGTTGATCGATTCCGTCGACGCCGTCCTCGATGCTGATCCAGCCGTCGAAGCCTTTGCTTTTCAGCTCTGAAAAAATTGCGTCATAGTCGTTGAGGCCTTTGCCGATCTCGCCATGGCGGAGGCGCTTGGCGTAGCCTTCGGCGCCGTCTTCATCGCGTTGTAGATCTTCGATGGTGCCTTCCGCAAGGTAACGGTCGCTCGCGTGCATCGTCACGACTCGCGACGAGATGCGGCGAAGGAGTTCCAACGGATCTTCTCCGGCGAGGTAGGTGTTGCTGGGGTCGTAATTCACTCCGAAGTGCGAATGCTGAACGGATTCAACGAGCTCGCAGAAAACGTCCATTTTCTGTGCGAACTCGGGATATTCCCAGAAGTCATCTTTGTAATGATTTTCGATGATGAGGGTGATGTCTCGTTCTTCGGCGTAGGGAAGGCAGGCCTCGATCGATTCGGCGGCGAGGCGGACGCCTTCGGCAATGCTCAGTTCGGGTCGCCGCTGTCCACTGAGGACGCGGCAGTAGGAACCGCCGAGCGTTTCGGTCATGTCGATCCAGTTCTTCTGCTTCGCTATTTCATTTTCACGAAAGGCTTTGTCAGGATGCGTGAAATCGGGTGAGCAACACACCATGGGGATGACGCGTCCGGTTGCTTCGACTTCGTTTCGAAAGCGGGACCAGTTGCTTTTGTCCTCCATTTCGAGGAACCCGGCATACCATTCGAGCCCTTCGACTTCGAGGGTGTCGGCGAGAGCGATCCACTCGGAAACGGTCATGGTTCCGTCTTTGCAGAGCGCCTGCATGTAGGCTTTGGGAAAGGCGGCGAGTTTCGGCATCGTGCTTTGAGATTAGGTGGGAATGGTAGTGCTGTCCTTTGGCGGGTTTCGGCCGATAAAGGGGTGCTGCTCGAGATCAACGACTTGGCCGCTGATGGGGCCGCTTTCCTCGGCGAGCCAATAGATCGCGGCCATCGCGATTTCCTCCGGTTTGAGAATGCGTCCGGATGGCGCGTAGACTTTCGGTAAATGTGAGGGCCAGTCGTCGCTGAGCCCGTGCTCGCGTTTTCGCAATGCTTCGTTCTCGGTGAGAACCCAGCCGGGGTTGATTTGGTTGACGCGGATTCCGTTTTCTCTCATGAGGGTGTCGCCGAGGTTTCGGGTCATTGTCATGAGGGCTCCCTTGGAAACACTGTAGGGGAGAAGATCCGGTTCACCGCTCCACGCATTGACGCTGCCGATATTGAGGACAGTACCCCGCGTCTCGCTGAGGTGGGTAAGAGCGGTTTTGATGAGCCGGAAAGGAGCGATCGTGTTTACCGAAAGGATCTTTTCGAAAATGGCTTCGTCGGTGGTGTGGATGTTGCCGGAGAAGACCATTGCGGCGTTGTTGACGATTGCGTCCAGCCTCCCGAAGCGGGCAATGGCGAGGTCAACAAGCTGCTGCGGGCAGGATTCGTCGGTGAGATCCTGAATGTGGAGGGCGGCATTTTCTTCTCCGAGATCGGCGACGACCCGTTCACCGAGGTCCTGCTCGAGTCCATGCACGATGATCTTGGCACCTTCGGTGACACATTGATTCGCAATGGCTTTGCCGATCCCGGTGCAACTTCCAGTGACGATGATGACTTTATCGGCGAGACGCATTTTCTAGTGAAGTTAGGGTTTGAGAACGGATTTCACGACTTCTCCGGAGTGCATTTTTTCGAAGGCCTCGTGCCAGTCGGTGATGTTCCAGACGCCGCCGATGATGGGTTTGACGTCGAGCTGTCCGCTCGAAAGCAACGCAATGACCCGTTCCCAGATCGGCCAGTTGTGGCTGAAGCTTCCCTGGAGGGTGATGTTTTTCTGGACGAGAGGATCGAGGTTGAAATTGAGCGGCTGCGGCCCCCATCCGACTTTGCTGATCCAACCGGCGGGACGGACGATATCGAGGGCGATCTTTAAAGTCACACTCGCTCCGGCGGCGTCGATCACTCCGTCGCAACCGAGTCCGTCGCGGGATTTGGCCCATTCGGTGGCGTCCCCGATGATGACGTCGCAGCCGTAGCTTTTCGCTATTTCGAGACGATGGGCGTCCTGTTCGAGCCCGACGATGGCGACTTCAGCACCGCAGAGGCGGGCCATCGCGGCGCAGAGAATCCCGATCGTTCCGGGTCCTAAGACAACAACGCGATCGCCCGGTTCGATGCGGGCATTTTTCACAACGGCGCTGTAGGCAACGCAGCAGGGTTCGGTGAGGCAGGCCTCCTCGAAGGGGAGGGAATCGGGAACATGGTGCAGAATACGGGAGGGAACACGAACGTATTTGGTCATCGCTCCGTTGACGCCGTAGCCGAATCCTTTCCGGGTCGGGTCGAGGTTGTAGAGACCCCGTTTTGTCATCGGATTGTTTTCGCTGATGATCGCAGCGGTCTCGGAGACGACACGCTGCCCCTCTTTCCAGCCTTCGACTTCGTTTCCAAGCTCGACGATGTGCCCGCCGAATTCATGTCCGAGAACAACGGGATAGTTCACCGGCCAGGAGTGATCAGCGGTCCACTGGTGGAGGTCGCTCCCGCAGACACCGACGTTGGCCACCTCGAGAAGAACATCGTGGGGACCAATCTCAGGGCGGTCGATTTCCCGGATTTCGACGGAACCCTTCTCCGGGGCAAAATTGACTACAGCGGGGGATTTCATGTTTTTCTAAAAGTCGGGAACGTCCTGGGCGTGAATCGCTTCGCAAATCATTCGGAGTGAGCCTTCGAGATCACCGTCGGCGGTTTTGAACGCATCTGCATCAATCGTAAGCGGCGCACCGAGGACAACGAGTGGTGCGCCGAACTGCGGGCACTGAACAGCTTGTTCGAGAGTGAGACCTCCGACCGCCTGAACGGGAACGCTGACAGCGTTGACAACCTCTTTTAGCTCATCGAGCGGGTTGGGCATTCGGTTGCCGGCGGCGGCGATTCCTCGTCTTTCGTCGTAGCCGATGTGGTGAATGACGTAGTCACAGCCGTGCTCTTCAAGGAAGCGCGCACCCTCGACCATGTCGGGACAGCCGAGATTGTCCCCCATGACTTTACAGCCAAAGTCGGCTCCCGCCTGGACGACGCATTTGATCGTCTCGGGGTGTGCTCTCGCCATGACGACGACGTGGGTGGCTCCGGCTTTCGCCATCATTTCAGCTTCGAGGTGGCCGCCGTCCATTGTCTTGAGATCCGCAACGATTGGTGTTTCAGGAAAGGCCTCACGCAAGGCGCGGACGCCGTGCAATCCTTCGGCTAAAATGAGTGGAGTTCCCGCCTCGAGCCAGTCGACACCGGCTCGCATTGCGAGAGCAGCGGTCTCGAGCGCTTCGTCAATATTCGTGAGGTCGAGTGATATTTGAACTACAGGCTGCATTATTCTTTACGCGAGATGAGAGCAGTTTATCTGAGATCGCGAGGAGGAACAGAGCTGACTTAACCCTGTTGACGCCCCGACCTGACCCTGTCTGATTACCTCGCTAGTAGCGGGGCACCTCAGGGTCGATCTGAGCCGACCAGAGATCGATTCCCCCGGCAAGGCTCCAGGTGTTGGGTAGTCCCTGCCCCCGCAGATACATCGTCGCGCTCATGGAGCGGACTCCGTGATGACAATAGACAATGACAGGGACCGGATTCTCGTCTCCCAGTAGTTTGGTGGTCGCTTCCTCTGCAAAACGGGAGAGGGGAATCAGTTCGCCTTTCTCAATTCGGCAGAAGGCGTATTCGTCTTCCTCGCGGCAGTCAACTAGCCGAAAAGGAGGACTTTCATCGTTGAGCAGTAGCGATTGGAGTTCGGCGGGAGTGATTTCGGTTTCTTCTGGAGATGGAAACATGGCGTGTTTAAGGGGTTCCGGGCGGCTCGAAATACGGAAAAATCAAATTGAAGGATTGATTCCCTCCTTCATATTGTTTCAAGCGAGACCCGCTTTAGATATCTATGCCGAACTACGATTACCAGTGCAAAAAATGTGGACATGAATTTGAGGTGTTTCAGCGCATGACGGCTGAACGTCTCACTGACTGTCCGCTTGATGAGTGTGACGGGGAAGTTAAGCGACTGTTGGGGACGGGAGCCGGTATCATTTTCAAGGGCTCTGTATTTTACGAAACCGATTACCGAAGCGACTCATACAACAAGGCGAAAAAGGCCGATACGGCGGCATCGAAGTCTTCTGAGCCGAAGAAGAGTAAATCGGATTCGACGAAAAAGGCCGACAAGTCGACCTCTTAATACGGAACACTACCAGCTTATGAAACCTCATCGCAGAAAAAAAACCTCTCCGAGGAGGGATCAGGAAGGAGGAGCACCGGCTGAGCCAACTCATGAGGCGGCTCCTGCTCCAACCGAGCTTCCGGCCGAAGAGGTTCCCTACGAAGAACCTGAGGTTCCGTATGATCCGGGGCAGGCGTTGGCTGAGGAAAATCAACCTTACGTCGATCCAAACCAGGCCTACGTCGATCCGAACCAAGCCTACGTCGATCCGAACCAGGCTTACGTCGATCCAAACCAGGCCTACGTCGATCCGAACCAGGCCTACGTCGATCCGAACCAGGCTTACGTCGATCCGAATCAGGCCTACGTCGATCCGAATCAGGCTTATGTCGATCCGAATCAAGCTCAGGAGGAAGCGGTTCCGCCGCCACCGCCTGCGATCACACCGGGAGCCGGCGTTTATGATTCGAGTCCAGAGCCTGCACCGGCACCTGTTCCGGGAACCCCAGCCGCTCCGGTGAGGAAGCCGGCGGTAGGGCATCGAGTTCAGGGACGGCGACCTGTGACGACGAGTGGGCGCGGGCGACCGGCTTACAAGCGTCCTTCCAATTACAAGCCAAGCGGCGGCGGCATTTCGATGATGACCGTGTTCATGACTTTGGTCGCCATTGGAATGCTCGGTGTTGTCGCAATGATCGTTCTCCCCAAAGAAATGGGGCAGGTCAAAGGTTATCCAGTCACTCCGATGGGAAATGCTGAGCCGCGGAATCTTCTTTCCGAGGCGCAGGCTTTGATGACGGGAATGGATGGAAAGGTCACCTTCACTGAAGCGGAGGTGAATCAGTATTTGAATCAGCGGATCGAAGGTACACAGGGCGGTCCGCTCGGGGCGCTCGTGCAGTTCAAAGGGATTTATGCCGATTTTTCCAATGAGCAGGCTGAGTTCCTGATCGAGCGGGAGATTTTCGGCTTCCCTGTCACGATGTCGAGCAAGGTGAAGGCTGAAGCTTTTCGTGGAAGTCTCAGTTTCCGCCCGAATGGATGGACGCTTGGGAAGATCGACCTCAGCTCGCGCAACGTGAAGCCTGTTATCGACATGTTTATTCGTATGCGAGGGGCGTTTCTCGATGAGTATCAAGTTCTCCAGACGATGGCCAATGTCAGCTTTGAAGATGACAAGGTGACGCTTTCAGCTTCCCGCCAGTAAGTCGGCGACTTCGAAACTGGTCCTATGTCCGATTCCGACGAGATTATTCACGAGGGTAAATTTCTCAGCTATCGTCGCACTGAAGGTGGTTGGGAGTATGTAAGCCGTTCCAATGCGAAGGCGTGTGTTGCGGTCCTCGCTCTCACAGATGACAAGCGCTTCATCCTTGTGGAGCAGTTTCGTCCTCCGGTGGGACGCAATGTCATCGAATTGCCGGCCGGATTGGCAGGTGATATTCCGTTGCAGGAAGAGGAGCCGCTCGTTGTCGCTGCGAAGCGTGAGCTCAAAGAGGAGACCGGCTACGTGGCGAAGAACTGGACCTCTCTAATGGCGGGTGTCTCTTCGGCGGGTTTGACTGATGAAAAATCGACGATCTTCTACGCGACGGGTCTTACCAAAATGACCGAAGGTGGTGGCGTTGCCGGCGAGAATATCACGGTTCACTATGTCCACCAGGGTGATGTGAACAATTGGTGCCGCGACCGAATCGCTGAAGGGAAGGATGTTGATTTTAAGATCTTTGCCGCGATTCAACTGGCTCGTTCCTTGTCTCAATCGACTGAGGGACGGCTCTGGTATTGAGCCTGAATCAGTTCGACAGGAGCGAGGCGCGTGGAAATTCCCGGCGCACTTCGAGTAGCATTTCGTCCCACTCAGCCTCCTCGTAACGGCGGGATAGATGCTGGAGAATGAGACGTTTGACTCCGGCTTCTCTCGCCAGTTGGCCAACCAGTCCTGTCGTCATGTGGGCGTTGCGCTCCGCCAGAACCCGGTCTGCATTTCGATACTGGCACTCACACACGAGGGTTCCGGTTCCCTGCAGCCACTCGACCAGCTCATTCCATTCCGGAGTGCCCGGTGTGACACGAAAATCGGTGAGGTAGGCGAGCGATTCGCCGGGACGCGTTTCGAGGAGCTTTTTTCTCAGATCGCCGAGAACGCATTCTCTCTCATCAACGGTGATGGGGGATTCGTCACTTTGTGAGGTATCGGTGAGCGCTTGAAGCCACACGCCGGGACGGAGATTGAGCTCCTGTAACGCGGCGGGATTGATGTTCTGTTTATCTTTTTCCTTCAGGTGATAACCAACCGAGGGGATGTTTCCGTGTGGCAGGAGGATGCCTTTCAACGCGTAGGTATCAGCGTTGAGATCCGGTTTATCTTCACTCCTCGGTTGAGTGGGGAGCGCTTCCCCTGTGGCAAAGGCTTCACGGGTGAGAAAGCGGCTTTTCGCGAGGGCATTCTCTGAGATCTCGTGGACGAGCCACTCGCCGGACTGATTGTGATGAAGGTTCCAGGAAAAACCGCGAAAACGATGACTCATCACCTCGATGGTGCCGGGAGGTCCCCAGACGTTCACGTTACCGTCGGGGCGGTTGTAGTTGTGTCGGAAGAACGTGTCGAACCCCGAGACGTGATCCATGTGGAAATGGGAAAAAAAGAGGTGCTCGATCGATTGGATCGTGGAGATCCGCACCCCGGAAAGGCAACCCTCTCCGCAGTCGAAGAGGAGGTGCCCCTGTGACTGCCCGGTATCAACCGTAACGAGCAGCGCGTTGTCCTCGCCCCGTTTTCCTAGAATCTCCCAATGGATCGACATGGGGAGAAGGTAGCAAGGGCGGGAGCGTCCGTCATCTTGAGTTCCTGACTATTTCGTGGCCGTATTCGTGACTGTCACGATCCGGATCAATGGAGGAAATGGCGGTGGCCGGTGAAGACCATCGCGGCATCGTGCTCGTTCGCCGCTTTGATGACTTCCTCATCGCGGATCGAGCCGCCCGGCTGGATCGCTGCGGTTGCACCTGCCTCGAGAGCGTTTACAAGACCGTCAGGGAAGGGGAACATCGCGTCACTGGCGACGACGGAACCTTTGAGGCTCAGTCCGGCCTGCTCGGCTTTCCAGGTCGCAAGACGGCAGGAATCAACGCGGGACATCTGCCCGGCACCGATCGCGAGGGTCCGGTCGCTGGAAGCGAAGACGATGGCGTTTGATTTGACGTGCTTCACGACTCTCCAACCAAAGCGCATTGCCTCGATTTCCTCTGCTGTGGGAGGACGCTGTGTAACGACTTTCTGCTCGATGTCATCGAGTCCGAGCGCTTTCTTATCATGATCCATGACGAGCAGTCCGCCGGGTGCAGATCGAATGATGGGATCATCGAGCGTATCTTTGAAGGCTTCGTTCATCTGGATGAGACGAAGGTTTTTCTTCTTCTGGAGAAGAGCGCGGGCGTCGGTCTCGAATTCAGGAGCGATGATGACGTCCGTGAAAATCTCGGAGATGACGCGGGCGAGTCCGATTCCGAGAGGGCGGTTGCAGACGATAACACCACCGAAGGGAGCTTGACGGTCTGTTTCGAAAGCTTTCTCCCAGGCAGCTCGAAGATCATTCTCATCGGCACCGACGCCACAGGGGTTGGTGTGCTTGAGAATCGCAACAGCAGGACGGCGGAATTCGAGGATGAGCTCGGCAGCGCCTCCGATGTCGATCACGTTGGTGTAACTGAGGCCTTTGCCTTGCAGCTGTTTGAAGTAGTCAGCGAAGTTTCCGAAGAGGGAGGCTTCCTGGTGGGGGTTTTCCCCGTAGCGGAGCTCCTGTGAAAGCGGCAGGCTGATTGAGAAGGAGCTCTCCGTTTCCTGAATATTGTTCAAGTGCGAGGCGATCGCCGCGTCGTAGGCAGCGGTGCGCTGGAAAACTTTGATGGCAAGACGCTCGCGATTCTTCAGTGTCGTTTTTCCATCGTGCTCATCGAGCTCGTTGAGGACCACCTGATAGTCATCAGGATCGACGACGACAGTCACGGCATCGTGATTTTTGGCGGCTGAGCGAAGCATGCTGGGTCCGCCGATGTCGATCTGCTCAATCGCCTCGGAGCGGGTCACTCCTTCTTTGGCAACCGTTTCCTCGAAAGGGTAGAGGTTCACGACAACGAGATCGATAGGGAGAATTCCGTTCTTCTTTGCCTGCTCAACGTGCTCGTCGATATCGCGACGGTGAAGGAGGCCGCCGTGGATCTTGGGGTGAAGCGTTTTGACCCGACCGTCGAAGAGTTCGGGGAAGCCGGTGAAATCGGATACTTCTGTTACAGGAATCCCGAGTTCAGCGATGAACTTGGCGGTTCCACCAGTCGAAAGGATTTCGATATTGTGCTTGTTGAGACCTTTTGCAAAGTCTTCGAGTCCTGCCTTATCCGAGACAGAGATGAGTGCGCGGGAAATGCTCATAATTATTCGTTCTCGCAGCATTATCACCTACGGGAACCGACGCAAGGTGAAATCAACGAAAGAGATATTCAATGAAACATTTGAAGGTGAAATCCGGCTGAATCTAAAAAAAATCCCGCAACTTTTAAAAAGTTCTTGTTATTTAGTTAACTTTTCCTTATATTCCGGAGTTGTTACTGATTATTCACTCTCGAACTATGAAATATTTTATACTCCTAACTCTCGGGCTGGCACTTCTTACTACTTCCTGCAAAACGAATGGTTCAGGTAAGAATGCTGTCGCTAAAAACAATCCTTATCAGAGTAATCCATATTACGGACCAAGCGGTTCCACTTATGGAAGCAGCACTTCTGATTACTCAAGCACGGCATCTTCATCCGCTTATCCAACCTACAGTGAGAGCACCTACACGCCACCTGCGGTGACGACTCCGAGTCTTCCTACCGTTCCGGCTGCTCCCGCATACAGCGGCCCTGCAACTTCCAATCCTTACACCGCCAGCAGTAGTTCATCGGCCTCATCTTCGTCTTCGCACACCGTTGCGGGAGGGGAGAACCTCTATCGCATCAGCCTGAAGCACAACACTTCGGTAGCTGCGATCAAGAGCGCCAACGGGCTCACCAGCGACACGATTCATCCGGGCCAGACTCTCCGGATCCCGTAATACGAATAAAGATTCACTTCCCTGAAAAGCCTTCCGGTTCTGCCGGAGGGCTTTTTTTGTGCCGCTTTGTCTTAGGGGAGAGAGGAAAATCGCGGATCAACTGAGGGGATCAGGCTTTGCTGAGAGGAACGCCGGCGCGATTTTGGAGGGCGGTCATTGCGCGGAGGATGGCGGCTTCGTCCATCTCATTGACTTCGACTTTCTCCCCGATCGCCGGAACGAGTGTGATCGTGAGTTTTCCGCCGAGATGCTCCCGAAACTCTTCCAGGCCGGCTAATACGACAGGGCGACCGCGTTCCTTCTCTTCGAGAAAAGGAGACCAAATCGAGAAGCCGACGGTTTCAATCAGTGTCAGAATCTCTTCTGCTGTCGTTTTGTCCAGAAGTCCAATCTCCACTGAGTAGAGGATATCGACAGCCATTCCAATGGCGACGGCTTCACCGTGGCTCACCTGGAAATTTGAAATTTGCTCGAGTTTGTGGGCGACCCAGTGACCAAAGTCGAGTGGCCTTGCCGAACCGTATTCAAAAGGATCGCCGCTCGTCGCGATGTGATCGACATGATTCTCAGCGCTCCGGCGGATCGTCATTTCAAGCGGATGCTTTTCGAGTCGACCGAGGGAAGTCGCATGCTCAAGGATGAACTCGTAGAAACTGCGGTCACGAATCAGGGAAACTTTGATCGCCTCGATAATACCGTCACGGCAGGCGCGGGGAGGGAGGCTTGAGATGAAGTCGAGGTCATTCACAATCGCGAAAGGAACCGAGAAGTTACCGACCCAGTTCTTCTTGTTGAAGAAATTCACTCCGTTTTTCACGCCGACGCCGCCGTCGCCCTGACTCAGTGTTGTCGTCGGCATTCTGATGAGGCGGATCCCACGGTGTGCGGTGGATGCTCCGAAGCCGGCAAGATCGAGGAATGCCCCTCCACCGATCGCTACTATATAAGAGTGGCGGCAGACTTTGTGAAACTCGACCGCCTGCCAGATTTTCTCGACGAGACTCCAATTGTTCTTACAGGGTTCTCCGCCGGGCAGTTTGAGGGGCGGCCCGACGAGGTTGAGGGTGTCGGCGTGCTTTTCAAAATAGCGTGAGATCTGATCTTCAAGCTCAGGATTGGATTCCGCGACACCTTCATCGAGGAGCACGAGCACCTTCGAGGCGCCGCCCAGCTCGCAGGCGTCCGCGACCAAATCGCGAAGGGTGTGGTTCTTCACATCAAACGCGCCATGCGTAAAGGCGACGCGATGTTGGAAAGTGATGGGGATAGGGCGTTGAATCATAGGAGGGGTAGAGAACATACGCCGATTCGTCCTAAAGGGCAAAGTGACGTAAATACGGGGAACAGAGGTGTGATCTTCGGTCGGTTCGCGACATAGCTGAGTCACTCGTTCCTCATACCGTAAGACGACGAAGGGGCGGGGGCCTTTCAATTACGGGAGGAGGGCAGGCCGGACGGTATCCCTCATTCACCTCAATGAGCGGAAGCAGTCCACCCGAGCCGGCCGAATGCCGCTTGTCGTCAGCGTCGCGGCAGGCTGGTTCATGGCAGTGCTTCGCCCGGGAATCGACAGCAATTAAGAGGGGGCCGGACGCTTCTCCTTATAAGGGTGCACAGAGAGCCCAATTGAGGGGGGAACACCTGTGCTTTTGAACTAATGTTAGACCACTTTTGGGGTGATTTTGAAAGAAGTGAAAAAACATTCACAAAACCCCTTGCGCTCCTCAGAAACGGGATTATAATCACCTCCCGCCCGAAAGAGGGCAGGCACCACGATCCGCACTACGCGGATTTACTTGTCTAAGGCATTGGTGATTAAGATCTTTTAGTAAAATCAGGCCGGATATTATAGTTCGGATTTCAGTGAGATTTATCTCGCTAAATCAAAGTAATATTTCGGTGAAAAGGAAAAGGCTAAATTGTGTGCTGCACGTTAACAAAGAGTAACGTGCCGAGCAGAGTAAAATCTGCTCAATGTCAATTTTCCGTTTTTAGTAAAACAACAATTAGTATTTCCACATTTTTAATATGGAATGCCATGCGTTTCTAAGATCGGGATCAATTTTCTATTCGGAGAGTTTGATTCTGGCTCAGAACGAACGCTGG
>JARGPH010000014.1:0-341 GCA_029213065.1 Verrucomicrobiales bacterium
GAGGTGGTGGTTCCGCGGCTTCCGGCACAAACTTTGAATACAAGGCTCTAAATGCTCAGCAAATGGATGCGCTCGGTTTCCGTGCGGTTGCTGAGGAAGAGGGGATCGAGGTCTCCGAAGAGGGCGAAATTAATTTCCCCAAAGAGATGGTCGATAAGATCGCGAAAGTGAACATGCTTCCCCGCACCATTCTGGAGGTCGAGAAAGACGGTGGTTGGGAGTTTGTGACGGTGACAGGTGACAATCACTACCTGTTTCGTCGCGCGAAGTAATTGATTTTGTTTTGTGTGGTTTGGAAAGCCGCCGGCGGAAACGCCGTGCGGCTTTTTTGTGGACCGGGG
>JARGPH010000014.1:351-138932 GCA_029213065.1 Verrucomicrobiales bacterium
CCCCCCCCGCCCCCCGCCCCACCCGCGGCCCCACCGCGGGGGGGATTTTTGGGGCCCCGGGGCCCCCTCGGCGCCCCCTTCGAGGCGGCCCCCCCGCCGCGGCCCCCCCGACTCAACCCTGTTGGGTCGATGACCTAACCCTCTTAGGTGTGGGGAGGGATGAGGAATTCCTTCCAATTTGGGCTTCGCGCGTATCGGCTGCGACGTGGAATGAGTTTCATTCCTCTACTGTGAGAGTCGCCGATTTCGCTGTTATCCCTCCACTTTTGACACGAATTTTACAGAGTTGTTACCTGGATCCAACCCGAGCCGTTTTTGAGCGGGCTAAGGTTTGGCATGATGAACCGACACACCTGTTATCAATCGTTCCTCCGGCTCTTCGCGGTGACCTGCCTTGCGGCGGGAATCCAGGCTCAGGCGCAGGAGGATGAGAAAGCTCCAGCTTCGAAAATCGAGCCTCAGATGGCGATGCTGATTGAGTGTTTTGAACTGGATCACCGGGCTGCGAATCAATTGATCCGGGAATACTCGCCGAAGGCGGCCAATGCCGGGGGACTGAGGGACCACCTCGGCGGGATGGTAAAAAACGGCAAGGCAGCGCTCGTTGAAACGGTGTGGATGCGTTCGAGGAGCGGGCAAAGGGCAAAATCGGAGTCGATTCGTGAAACGATTTATCCGACGGAGTTTGATCCCCCGGAGATTCCCAACACACTCGGAGTGGTTCCTAATCCGGTGAAGGTAAAGGTGAAGCCGGGCGAGACTGCCACCGCACAAGCTGTCCTGCCTCCTCTCGCGGTGACAGGTGGAGGAGGGAGTGGAGCCGAAATTCTGATGACTTCGGCGACTCCCACCGCCTTCGAGACCCGAAACGTGGGGACGACGGTGGAGACCGATGCGGTGCTCTCAAATGATGATGGGTTGGCTAGGATCAGCCTCGCTCCGGAAATGATCTCCTATCACGGGCGTCAATTTTATCTCCGGCCCGGTTCGGAAAATGTTCCCTGGGGAGTCGATCATATATCATCGCCTCTTTTTTACGCGATGAAAACCAGCCTGCAGATGAAGGCAAAACCGGGGCACTACAATTTACTGGGAATGTTCACGCCTCCTGAGAAACCGAAGAGAAAGGTCATTGCTCTTCTTAAAATGGACCTGATTTACGCGAACTAGAACAAAAACGCTAACACCAGTAAAAAATGATGAAGTACCGATTTTTAATACCACTGCTTTTCACCTGTCTTATTTCCTCGTTCGTCGAAGCACAGGATCAGCCGGATCAAAAACCCGAAAAGACGGAGAAAGCGTCTTCGAAATCGAAGAAGGATGTTTTCACGAAAGAGATGACTTCGAACGACCCGATGAAGGACATTTCCCCTGAGATTGCTGTGGTGGTTGAATACATTTCGATCGATCACGCCACGGCGAATCAGCTTCTTTCCCAACATGCAGCGGAGCCTGACGGTGCCGGCAAAATTCGGGATATCCTTGAATCGATGCTTGATGAAGAGACCGCGGAATTGAAGGAGACGGTTTGGCTGCGGAGCCTCAGTGGTCAGCGGGCCAAAACCGAATCGATTCTGGAATCGATTTATCCCACTGAGTACGATCCCGCTGAGATTCCCAACATTGTGGGAAGCATCGATTCTTCGCCGGATGGCGGAGAAGGAGGCGCTCGCACCTACATGACTTATGCGGGGCCAACGGCTTTCGAATGTCGCAATGTCGGGACGACTCTCGAGATGGATCCAGTGCTCTCTGCTGATAACAACCTCATTGATATTTCACTCGCTCCCGAGATTGTTGAGAAAATCGGGGATGACTACTTCACGAGGGAAGGCTTCGAGCATACTTCGCGCGGAATCGAACACATGGGGATGCCGGTCTTCTACACGATTAAGGATTCCACGCAGCTCACGGTGGTTCCGGGGAAATATCATCTCCTCGGACTCCATACGCCTCACGATGACCCCGGCAAACGCATCCTCGTATTACTGCGCGCGGATTTGATTTCCTTTGAGTAGGCAAAGTGATACTTTGGCCGGAATGTTTGCTGCAAGACATTCTCCCGTGTGGATTCTGGCGTTGATTTTGATTTCGGCCGGCGCGGTTCTGGTGCTTGGGTTTTTCTTTTCACGGGAAACTCAAGTCGTCACCGTTGAGCAGGATCACGCGCCCCTCTCACGGTTTACGAGTGAATTGTTGAAAGAGGTCGAGTCTCTTGAGGAACTCTACGAAGGCCGGCTTCTTGACGTTCGCGCTCGAATCGGATCGGGTGAAAATACTCTGGAGGTGGCCTCGGTCTGCCGTGAGATTGTCGGTGCGGAGCAGGCCATCATCGTTCCCCGGAACGGAGAGGTCATTGCGATGGACCTGAGAGATTCGGATCGCTCGGTTCCGTTGCCCCACCCGATGAAGAAAGGCAGCGGGGGAATCAGGAAGGGGATAATCCTTGATTTTGACGACCTGGAGAGAGGGGCTTTTCTTTCGGGTTTTCAGTGGTTGGATCGCCCCGGCGAGGCGCTTCATTTTGCAACGATGTTGGATGGTGACACCGCTTTCGTTCTGAGGATTGACAAGGACGCTGCGATTCGTGCGGCAGATGAATGGCTCGAATCCTGGGTCCCGGATGTGTTTGCTCCGGTGCAGGCTTCCGGCATGACCGCATCGGTAACAGGCCCCTTGAAGAACGTAATCGTTTCGACGGGAGAAGTTGCGACCGATCTCTCCCCGAATTTAATTCTCCCGGTTTCCTCTGTCTTCGGAGACTGGAGCGTCTCCTCGCATCCCAAAACGGAAGTGGTGACGAGTTACAATCTCCCTTTCATGGTCGGTTCGGCGGCTCTCTTCGTTGTCCTCGTAGTCGCGGGTGTGTTCGGATTTACCCAGCAGTGCCGGGCGGTCCGGCTTGCTGAGCAACGGGTTTCATTCGTGAATCGCGTCTCACACGAGTTGAGAACTCCGATGACCAACATTCTCTTGAATGTGGATTTGTTAGAAGATTCTGTTCCTGAGGAAAGCCGAATCGCAGCAAAGCGGTTGGGTCTCATCAGGGAGGAGGCTGGGCGTCTCAGTCGTCTTTTGGAAAATGTGCTCTGCTTTTCGCGGCGGGATAAACTCAAGGGCGAAGAGGAGGACGCCGGTCAGACCCTGCGGCTCGTTCCCTGTTCCCTCTTCACGGTGATCGATGCGGTGCTCGATCAGTTTGGACCGAGCTTGAGTCGTAAAAATATCGAGGTGGAGAGAGGTGCTCGCGACGTTTTACATACGGTCCTCGCTGATGAGGACGCCCTGAGGCAGATCATCAGCAACCTGATTTCCAATGTCGAAAAGTATGCCGCAGCCGGAGGGAAACTCGAGTTTCGGGCCGCGCGTTCTGATTCGGGTGACTCGATCGTTTTGTCAGTGATCGACGGCGGGCCCGGAATCCCTGTCTCGGAAAGTGCGAGAATTTTCCGGCCGTTTGAGCGACTCAGCGAAGCCACCAAAGAAGGCGTTTCAGGAACGGGGCTGGGGCTTTCGATTGCGAGGGAGCTGGCCGTGAGTATGAATGGTTCGCTCGAAATTGATTTCAAGAATCACGGGGAGGGCGGGGGGGCTTGTTTTATCCTGACATTGCCAATGTCCGCGAACAACATTGTCAGGATTGCCTCGTAAAATGAAAATTCTTATCGCAGAAGATGATCCCGTCTCGCTCGATTCCATCGAGGCCTGTTTGTCGGGTGAAGGGTTTTCGACGCTTCTCGCGAAGAACGGGGATGAGGCGATTCAACTCTGGGAAGCGGAGAAGCCGGACCTGGTCTGTCTTGATATCATGATGCCCGAGAAGGACGGATTCGAAGTCTGCCGCCGGATTCGGGCATCGGATAAGTCGCTCCCGATTCTATTCCTCTCTGCCAAGAACGAAGAGATTGACGTGGTCGTGGGGCTGGAGCTCGGTGCGGATGATTTCATTCGGAAGCCTTTCGGGAAGCACGAACTCATTGCCCGGGTGCGGTCGGTGCTTCGGCGTTCCGAAAGGGGCAGGGCTGATGGTGTTACCGTTGAAAGTTTTCAGATTCGGGATCTTATGACGGTTTATCCTTCGCGGCTCTGTGCGGTGCGCGATTCCTCGGGAGAGGAGATTGAACTTTCTCCCCGTGAGATTTCCATTCTCGGTTTGCTCCACGAGCACCTCGGCGAGGCGGTGCACCGCGATAAGATTTTTGATCACTGCTGGGGTATCGACTACTACCCCGAGTCGCGAACGCTCGATCAGCACATGGTGCGTTTGCGAAAGCGGCTCGAGCGGGATCCCGCCAATCCTGAGATTGTAGAGACGGTGCGCGGGGTGGGATATCGTATCAGGTCGTCCTGATATCTCAGGCGCACTTGACCAATTTCGAGACCCGTCGCATCACTTTGAGGTGTAAGGGCATCGACCACGATTTTGCCCAGTGGTGAATCGCATAGGTGTTGTCGGTAATGTTCCGGAACATGAGTTTCTGATCACCGGGAACATCGCTATACGGATTGTAAGGGTAGAAAAACTCAGGAGGGAAGACGTTGATCTCGCCGGAGAACCTTGTGAGCACTTTCGTGCAGACTTCCGGGGCGATGAGATATGGCTGGCCGCTCTCAAATCGCTTTCTCATAAAGTCGAGACACTGCTCTGGAAAAGGGTGGCCGGCTTCTGCGCCGAGAATGCCACTATTCACCCGGTCGGCCTTTTCTTCACCGAGGAAGCATTTCTCTTCAAGAAGGGGATCGAGAGAGCGAACCACTTCGAAGTCGGTGTCGAGATAGACGCCTCCATGCTCGGCGAGTTTTTGAAGTCGCACGTAGTCGGATACGAAAGCCCATTGCTTTTTCTCAATGTGGTGAGCGATGAACGGGTCTTCGAGGTCGATGTTGTTCTCATTCCAGAACATGACTTCATAGTCAGGGCAATGTTCTTTCCAGCTCTCCATGCAATCGAGAGAGAGTTGGCAGAGTGGTCGGTCTCCGAACCAGCAGTAATGAAGTTTCTTCGGGATCATAGTTTCCAGTGTTGCGATTGAAATTTTTTATCCGAGATGCGGGATCAGCCCGTTGGCGATTCTGATTTCGGTTGCCTGTGAAAAAGTTTTGGAAGGAGCGGTGCGTCGCTTTCACCGCTGAGTTGCTTCAGGTTTGCGAGGACCATCAAGGCGAGTTTCCACGCCGGGAAGATGAGGATGCCGGTGGCGAGGCCGAGATACATCCACTCCATTCCCGCGAGACAGAGGCCGCTGATTCCGAGGACGACACTTGCGACGAGGCCCTGAACAATCGGAGCCACCGTATCGGAAAGCATCCCGGAACCGATCAGGATATAGCGGTTCACATCTCTCCACCCGAGCAGGGTGAGGAAGCACATTTGAGCGGCGAAAAGGCTGCGATCGATGGCGAATTCGCTGCCGTAGACCAGCGGCACGAGAAGAGGGCCGAGGCCTATCATGCCAATTCCCATGAGGATGATGATAACGCCATAGAATCCGAACAGCCTGAGCGCGGCTGTTTTGACCCATCCACCGTCGCTGCTTTCCTTTGCATTGATCGAGGCGGTCCAGAATGGCCCTCCCACTGTTTCAATAATTCTGCGGAAAATGGCAGTGATGGTGACGAAGACCTGATAGACGGCAACTTCTCCCGGACCGAGGGTCCGGGCGACGAGAAGGCCGCAGACGGTGATTTCGACGAGAAAGACGAGATCGGTTGTCGCGGAAAAAGACATTCCGTCGACCCATAGTTTTTTGAACGTTGCCCAGCTGAACCTTGCTCGTTTCGCAACAAGATAGGGGCGCTTTCTCCACAGAAAATGAGTGTTGATGAGGCGTGCGAGAATGTTGGGAAGAAAGGTCGCGAGGAGCAGGAAGGGAATGCTCGGGAAAAAGTGGAGGCCGAAAATAATGATAACAGCGCCGAGGATGTTTCCAATGCAGGCGAATCCGTTCGCGAGGTGGGCCTCGAGATATCCCTGTCGAGTGGAATCGGTGTGCCACATCATGATTTCGATGCCGAGAAGCCCAAGCCCGATGAGAAGAGCGGTGCGCAATTCATCGGCCCACTTCTCATATTCTGATCCGAAAAGAGTTTCGATTGGAACGGTCAGAAAGATGCTTCCGAGAATGAGACTGAAGAGCGCTGCCAGGGAGACGATGATGAGGCCACTGTGCTGGTAGTAGTGCCGTTCTCTGCTGCGCTTGTTTTTTGCCGATGCTTCCGCGATTGAGCGCGTCAGCGACGGCCCCATCCCGAACTGCAGCATCGTCAGCATGTAGATCGTGAGGGAAACCGTGGAATAGATTCCGAATTCCTCACGGCCGAGAACGCGCGCCGCAAGTGGCAGAGCGATAAGCTGAAGAATCGACGAACTCGCCTTGGAGGCGATCGCGGTGTAGACAGCAAATTTGATAGTGTTTCCCCGGTTCATTCAGATTATTTTCAACTTCAAGAGTAAGAGTGTCAGGCTGCTGCACTGTGTTGTTCCGGGGAGGAGTGGAGCCATTTTTCTCCAAGCTCAAAGTCGAATTCTGCGGGGGCAATTCGGAACCTTCCCTCGGCCGGATTGAAGGTCATTTCACCGAAGTAAACCCTGTCTTCCACGGCGTAGAGATCGACGCGGACAAAATCGAATCCACGGCTGAGCGAGAGGGCCACGGACTTCATTTCTTCGAAAAGTTCCTGTTCCGGAAACACGTCTGAGAAGCCGGGGCACCCCCGGTAGCGCACTGGCTGATCCCCCACAAAGAGAGGGTGCATTTCCTCGTTGAAGAAACTGCACTCCTGTCTCCGCTCACTCACCCGCCTGACGACTTCAGTGATGACTGATGATTTACCGTTCCCGTAATTGAAGACAAAAAATTTGTAGTCGAGTGGTGTTCCGTTGGCCTGTCCGGGGTCAATGAGGCGCTCTTCGACCAGGTAACCCGGCGGGATCATCTCATACCACCACTCATTTGTTTTCTCTCCGTAGCTGTGTTTTGCAGCGATTCTCTCGCAGGCGGCTTTTGCGATCTCAGGGGAGTTCTCAGAGATCACCTCCGCGGATCCGCAATCATTGTTCTTCTTCACGACGAGTTGATCACCCAGTTTCAGGAGAAGCTCGGGGGATAAGTCGGTTCCCGCGTAGCGGAGTGGAATCAGGTAGTCGGTGCCAATCGTTGCGGAGACGAATTCTCTCACTTTAATTTTGTCGCTCAGCTCAACGAGGCGCCAATCTCTCTCGTAGAGTTTTCTCCTGTGCAGTTTCTCACAGAACGAGTTCGGGTTCGTGAAGTCGGGCCAATATCCCATTTGAATGGCGAAGAGAATTTTCTCTTTGAGCAGGGTTGAAAGCGGCAGCGTCCGAATCGCTGACTTTGCTGCTTTTCGAAATGTGCGCGCCAATTTCCTCATCGTCCCAGGGCCCATTTCGCCGCCTCAGCTGCAGCTCGAATCATTTTCAAGAGAACAGCATGAGCGAGCCTCGTTTCGTGGAGGTCGATCACTTTAAAGTAGCAGCGAATCCCTTTGATCCTGTTTCTGCTTATCTGGTGTGTGTGTGTGCGATGGAGGCTTGCCGGAGAATTCAGTTTTGCGAAAGCGCCTCCGCTTCTGATGAATCGGATCATCATTTCAAAATCCACTTTCAGGGGCAGGTCTTCCCGGTAGCCTCCGATTCTTTCGATCTTCGACTTCCGGTAAAGGATACTTGAATGCTTAAAGGGAACCAGAGGGCGTGCCATCAGAGAGGTCACGGGAGATGAGCTCTTTGCCAGCGCCGGGTATTGCATCAATCTGCGCTTGTTAGAGCCGTCTCGAAAGACCAGAGTATCAGCGCATATCAGGTCGAGGGTGCTGTCGGCTTCGAGAACTTTCCGGTAGGTCGCTACGGTTTCAGGAAGAAACTGATCATCCGAGTCAAGGACTGCGATGAACTCCGACGTCGCGATTGAATTCGCACGGTTGCGTGCCGCGGAGATCCCGATGTTTTCATTGCCTCGAATGATTCGAAGATTCGCTAACTTGCTCCGGTATCCCTCGACGAAAGCGAGAGACCCGTCGGTGGAGCAGTCGTCGTAGTAAATGATTTCGTCGGGTTGTGATTTCTGAGCGACGAGGGAGTCGAACATCTCAATCACGTAGTCCCCGGGATTGTAAGCAACAATCACGACTGACAGCGTGGTTTGCTTCGCGGCGGGAGAGGACGCTTCCGCGATGTAAGTGCTGCTCTCCCCAAGGAGCGTGTCGTTTGCGTAATTCATTGTCAGGCGGTTACTGAATGTGAAATGTGAAAAGAAATTTAGAGAGCAACCGGAAATGTCGGACTCTCACCTTCATCTGTGCCTCCGATGCGATGGGCACCCCGATAGAGTTTTCGGTGAAGCATTCTGTATCCAACGAGATTCGACCATATCAGCCAGAGGCTCGCTATTCCGGCAAAGAGGGGAAGAAGGAGACGCGAGACGGCGTGCTCATCCAGGAAAATCAGCGACGCGAGAATCGTGGTCATCAGGAAGAGGATTTGACGGTAGCAGATCGCTGACTTACGACCCTTGCCAATTCCTGAGAGGCTTCTTTCTGACGGTTTCCGGCTTAGAAATTCAATGAGGAGTGTGAAGGAGATCCCGAAGCTTCCGAGCGCGAAGAAGAGGAGGCAGCCATCGGGTGCGGTTTTCAGCTGAGCCTGGCTCGTGGCGATGAACAGGGCGCAATACAGAATCTGAGAGATCAGAACCTGAATCAGGAAATGGATTCGGCTGATAAAAAAGCAGTTTTTCGGAACGAGCCGGCTGAAAAATGAGTCAGATCTATTTTTTATCATAAATTAGATTTTTTACAAAATAGAGTTGCAATTATGGTAAATCAAGCAATTTTGTTGAGAAGAATACGAAAATTATTATAAGCCTGAAAACCTAGGCGGGGATTCAGACTCTTTTTGAACTGATGTAACTTTTTGCAAATGAACGATCACACGACCAGCGCAGGAGCATCGCCGCTATCCTCCCGATTTTATGTAAGCGACTTGCTTCACCTCTTGAGGCACTACTGGGCCATTCTCCTGGTTGTCCCGGTCTTGATTCTCGTAGCGATTTGTCTCTACGCTTTTCTGGGAACGAAGTATTACGCTGCGAGCGCCTCGGTTTACATGGACCCGAGTTTCGGACATCGCATTCAGACTGAGTCCAATGGGAAAGAGCCTCAAATTGTTGAGGATGAAGAGGCGCTCTTTTCGATGGAGGAAACCATTTGCTCGCCTCCGATGATTTTGCGGGTTCTGAAAACGCTGAAGCTGGATACGGATTTGGAGTTTCTTCCTCAGGAGATCAGGGAAAGAAAGCTGAACGGCCTGGATGTTCCCGATTCGAGGTTGGTTGATTCAGTGGCATCGCGTTACAGCGCCGAGTTGATCAATGCGACGAGGATCATCAAGGTGCACGTGAGAGATGATTCCCCGGAAAGAGCAAGCCGGATCGCGGAGGCTTTCATTTCGGAGTTCGTAAAGTTTCTCCAGGAGAATCGTGTCGAGAGCGAGAAAGAGTTGAAGACGGCTCTGATGGCGCAGTCGGATAAAATCCGCGCTCGCGCGATTGAGGCTGAGCAGGATCTGAACAATTTCAGAAGTCAACAGCCCGACTTTCTCGTTGAGCAGGACAGCAACGTCTTTACCCAGCAGATGCAGGATGCGGCGACCGAACTTAGCAAGGCGAATGCGGAGCTGGTTCGTTTGAGAAGTCTCCGTGACGCGCTTGAGCAGATCGATGCGGATTCAAATCCGATGCGCATTCTTACGCTTTCGAAAGGGCAGTATGCGGTGGATTTGGAAAGTGTGATTTCCCAGCTCACAGCTGCCGATGCGAAGTTTGAGGAAGTGAAAGAGAAATATGGAGTGAATCATTCGGAGTACCGGGCGGCGAGTAATCAGCTCTCCCGTTTGCAGGAGTCGCTCAAGGATTACGCCTCTGAGATCAAAGTGGCAACGACTTCCAGATTTGATCAACTGAGCCAGCAGAAAGAGATTCTCGAGGCCGAGATGACGGGACTGCGCGATCGCTTTAAAACCTATAAGTCGGCAGGGGCTGAATTTCGCGGCCTCCAGAGCGCGGTGGAACGGGAGTGGGATGCCTATGACCGAATTAATGATCGGATTTTGAACCTCGGAGACAGCGCCGATATGAGCGCGAAGCTCGCGACTCCCATGGGGGCGTCGATCGTTCCTCACAAATCCACAAAGAGAAAACTGATCTCCGCTCTCGCCGCGGGGATGGTGCTCTCTGTCGGATGGGTTCTCGTGGTCGCCGCCATTCTCATTCTGAAGGGATTGCCGTTCACCTCTCCTCGTCAGATCAACGAAGTATTGGGTGTCCCTCTTATTTCAACCGCAGGAAAAGGCCGGACAACGGGTCCGGAAACGCTTTCTTCGCTTCATATTTTCACGCACTCAAACCGTGTCATTTATCTGACCTCGATGGAAGATGGGGCCGCTGGAGACAGCGTTTGTGGAATGGTTTCCAAAACGTTCCTCGAAAGAGGGGAACCTGTCACCGTGGTCCGGATTTGCGACGCTCAGCCTGATGCCCGTTACTCATTTGAATCAGACCGCGTCAAAGTGGTGGACGTTTCCTCGACGCAGACAGGGGTGAAGGAGTTGAAGAAAAACGTAAAACAGTATCTCAAAGACAATCCGCTTCAGAATGTGATAGTGGATACGACCGCAGTCCGGGATATGGAAACCAAGCTTGCTTTGGGTAAAGTTTCCGGGTCAGCCATTGTCATCGTCCAGAAGAACGGCATCACCCGGGAGCACGCAGAGAAGTGGTTCCAGCGCTTCCGCGGGAAGGTGGAGAACGTTCTCGCGATGTATCACACCCCCGAGGTGACGCGGACAGAGCCCCGCCTCGCCCTGCCTCTCAAATCGGGGCCGGCGCCGAAGTTGATTCAATCGGAGCCGGCACACTCCTGATCGAGCGCTTTCCTCATCGATCATAATGACACAGAGCTACTCGATCCTGAACGCGCGGCTGCCCTCATTTGATGCGGTCGTCCACAACGGGGTGATCGTGGCTCAGGCCCTTCTCGTCTTGATGTCCCCGTTTATCCGTCTTGCGGGCGGGGCCCCGATTCAGGATCGGGCTATGGACGTGATCTTCGCTCTCTATCTCGGAGTGGTTGCACTGAAATGTGTGTTTGGCAGGCCAACTTTCAGATTGATTGCCGGCCTCGCTCTTATTGGCGCCTACGGGATCGCCGGACTGGTCGAGTCATACCTGAATCAGAATCTGGGAGGGTTTGTCTTTGAGGCGAAATTGTTTGTCTCATTGGCGCTCTTTTTCTGTCTTCTCGACGAGCGGCCGAAAATCTCGGACAGGTCCCTGAAACTGCTGTTTGGCTCATTCATTGTCGCCTCGGCCTGTTTTCTGGTCCTCAACCCCGGGGAGCGTCTCCATATCGTGAACGAGAGTAATTACCTGTGCATGTATGTCGGGATTGCGATGTTTTCCTTTATCTCCGCAAAAGGTCGGACCATCAGTAATAAGAGTCTCATCGGGCTCGGTGTCTTTACGATGGTCCTTATCATTGTATCCCAAAGCCGAACCGGGGCGGGGTTTCTCGCTGTAGCGTGGCTGGTTTACTTTTGGGAGCGGTTCGGATTCGGAAAGGCCGCCCTTGCCGCCATGATCCTCGCGGGTGTGGGGCTTTTCGGAGCGGTCGCTGCCATTGCAGTGGATGCCCCGATAGTGGCTCGTTTTGATGAACTGAGAAATCCGGCAAAGGTCGATCGATTCATCTATTTGATTGAGGCCGGAAAGATTATCGAAAGAAGGTCGGTGAGCGAGAACCTCGTCCGCCTGACCTACGCTGAGCCCGTCTCGACACGTGTTGCCGATGATATGAAGTGGCTCACGAGTCGAAGCGATACAGGAACAGAGCAGGGGCAACTCTATCCCCATCATTTTCACCTCGCTTATCTCCGTCTTCTAACGGGGCACGGTTTTGTCGTGCTGGGGCTTTTCGTTGTCGCGTTGCCTTTCGTGTGGCGGCACAACAAGTATCTCGCCCTCGGGCTGGGGGTTTGCTCTCTTTCGATGTCGGTTCCCTACCTCTCCCTGTTTTTCGGATCGCTTCAGATCGCTATGGCTTTCCCTTCTCTGAAACCGTCAAGAACCCTGGCAATGCTCAAATGATATCGGTAATTAACAAGAGACTCAGTAGCGGATTCGACCTCAGGAAGGGCGAGATTCACACCTTTCTGAATCCATACTCATACCTGTTGCTCCGGCGGAATCCTGAACTTCTGGAACAGTTTGATGTGGTTCATTTCGATGGAATTGCTCTCTGTCGAATTTACGAAATGTTCCGTGTCAAAAGTGTTCCCCGGCGCAGTTTTGATATGACCTCAGTAGCGAGAGATGTGCTGAAATCCGCTTCAGTCGAAGGGAAGCGGGTCGCTTTCGTGGGGACGGAGGAAGGGGTGGTCGACAAGGCGGTCGATACGCTTCAGAAAGCTTTCTCGTTTGAGGTCGCGCTGGTAAGGCACGGATTTTTTTCCTCTGATGAGGAAATGGAGACGTTTCAAAAGCACCTTGTCGAAGTTGACCCTGACATTGTCATAGTTGGCATGGGGGTTAACCGTCAGGAAAAGTTTCTCATTCAGATGAAAGGGCTCGGTTGGACCGGAACGGGATTCACTTGCGGTGGGTTTCTTCATCAAACCGCACTCCGTCTGGATTTCTATCCCAAGGTGATGGACAAACTGAATCTACGCTGGCTCTATCGGGTCTGGCGGGATCCTTACGTGATTCGCCGCTACCTTCTGGATTATCCCAAATTTCTGATCTGCTTTCTTTCGGACTACTTCTCATGGCGCAATGAAAAGCCATTGGTCGAGAAAGTGGTTTTGAATGCCGTCCGTCAGTATTCGTAGCGATCCGGGATCCAACAGGATGCCCCGGGATCCGAAGTTCACTTTTCAGTATTATTCAACCAGTTCACCAAAACAATCGTTTTAAGATTTGCACCAGCCACATATGAAAAACCCTAACAGAATGCTTTCATTCTCAATCGCACCGTTCCTGAGTAAGTCATCGGCGTTCGTTGCAGCGGGGGCGATGGCCCTCACTTTTCCACTGTTTGCACACGAGGCAGTACAGGTGACAGAAGTGGCTCCGAACGGCGAGCGCATCCTGGCGCTGGAGTCTACGCACACGATCAAACGTGATGGCAGGGTCGATGTCGAAGTTGAGTTTGATCTCGTTTCCGAAGGTATCTCTGTGAAGCGCGGTCCGTGTCTTAATTTGCTGAAAGTCTACCGTGGACCGATGGGGCTGGTGCTCGACAACGGAGTCGAAGTTACCGGGGTGTGGCGAAACGGCGCTCCGGAGAGCTATTTCGAGGATGAAAAGGAATTCGAAACAGCTCTCTATGTCGGGGGGCGTGATCGACTCCTCGAGCCCGGAAATCACAGTTATCGTGTGACCTACACGATGCAGGGAGACTGGAGAAAAGCCGGGAATCATTTCATGGGTGCTTTCGATATGGTGGGGGCTTTCAACGGTTTGCCAATTGAGAAGGCGGTCGCTCATTTGAAGTTTCCCGAAGGCGTCTCTGTAGAGCGGTTTTCCTCCTCGGTGACAGGGATTGCCAATTCCTCACCGGCTTATAAAACCACGCAGGTGGTCGACGGATTGAGAGTCGAGACAAATGGGGTCATGGAGAAAGATCGCTCCTTTTTTATCAATGCGATCTGGCCGGCCGAGTCGTTTGCCTCGCGGAGTCAGTGGGTTCATGTTCTCGTCCAGCACCCGAGACTTCCGGTGACTCTATTCGCCGCTATCCTCCTGAGCGCTCTCCTCGGGTTTGTTCTTGTTAGAATTTTCGGGAGGAGCAGAGCTGTCACGGCCGTCGCCTGATGCTTGCGAGGGCCGCAGGAGTGGCCTTCTTTACGAGCTTCGATTCCTCTTCCGTGAGCGGTCGGTAGGCACGTGGAAATTTCTCCCAGCCGTAGCCCCAACGCCACGGTGTCGGGAAAAGCGGGGAGCCTCCGACACGCACGCCGGCGAATGCCACGGCGGCGGCGAGAGGGTGCCCCGTGTCGCGGATGTCCTCTTTCATTTTTCGGTCGGCGGCTAGGCGGTCGGCGAAGGTGCCGCCCTGCCAGTAGGTGAAATCGTGGTGCTCACAGGCAAAACACCAGCGCTCGCGATCTTCTTTCGGGCCGTTAGGGAAACTGGTGCAGCCATCTGACTTAAATGGTGCAAGCGACGCCACTTCGGTCGTTCGGCACGACGGCAGAATGACGAGAGCGATTCCGGTAAAAATGAGAAGAAGCGGTTTCACGGTGTTTCTCATTGAGTCGCCTCTTTCGCCCTTTCGCAAGTTATTCCGGACGGCCTAAGCGGGAGGTTGAGGGAAAATTCGCTTCGATTCGCAATTGATAAGGCGCACGTCCCGGCACGGTCCGTCGTAGGAATCCCAGAATTCGATGAAGAGCCCGTCGGGTGCGCTTTCTTCTACGATTTCTGAAAGCCAGGCGGCGTAGGTGTTGTCTTCGCCTTTCGCAGCTTCGATCAGGTCGGGGAACTTGCGGATGATTGCTTCGGCGAGTTCTCCGGGGCTTGAATCGGGAGTGTCTCCCCAGTTCATGTTTAACTGATTCGTGAGCGAACCGGAGGGGCCTTTCACTGAGCTGTCACTGGTCAACAGGTGATAACGCCAATGGCATCCGCTCGGAGAAAGCCCCGCGTTGATGCGCAGCTTTTTGTAGCCGCGTCGATGGAGTTCAGCGACGGCGAGGATCAGTTTGCGTGTGGCATTCATGGGCGGATTGATGAAAGGATCATGATAAGAGATGATTCGAGAATGAAGCGATTTTGCTAAGCTTTTTTGAAATTTCTCGAAAAAAGTCGGGCGATTTTTCATACTGGTGGAGTTCCATTGTTAGAAAGATGAGCCTGGAGTCAGAGAATAACGATTATGAGCAGTTCGTGAAGCTGTTCAGCAAGCACGAACCGGCGCTTCGTCGCTTTGTGCGTTCGTTGGTCTATTCCTGGGATGACGTGGATGATGTGATGCAGAATACCGGTTTGGTATTGTGGCGAAAGTTTTCTGATTTTGATCCCGATACCAGCTTTATGAATTGGGCGAGTGTTGTCGCACGATTTGAAGTTCTCAGCTGGAAGCGGGATCGGGCACGCGACCGGCATGTCTTTGATGATGATCTCATTTCGATGCTGGCGGAGGAAACGGATGCCGAGTGCGAGAAGTTGATCCTGCATCGACGCGCTCTTGATGGCTGTCTGGAGAAACTCCCGGAAGACCTTCGTCGAGTCGTCGTTGCTGCCTACGAACCCGGCGTGAAGCTGAATGAAGTGGCCGAAAGGATCGGGAGTTCGGCGACCGGGTTTTATAAGAGCCTTAGAAGGACGAGAGAGAGCCTCATGGCGTGCATTGAGGAGGAAGTAGCGAGTCAGGAAGGGAGGGCTCGATGAATGACCCTGAGTTTTCGACCTTATTAGACAAGTATCTGAATCAGATGCTGAGCGAAGAGGAGTTCGTGGTTTTCCAGGAAGTACTGAAGTCGTCCGCGGAGAGACGCCGCCAATTGATTTGCCACAGCCAGCTTGATGCGGGTTTGATGGAAGTGGGGGGCACCTTGGAGGTGAAAGAGTCCAGTCCGGTGGAAAGTCATGCGGGAAAAAACGTTTCGTCTTCGGTCGTTTCGTGGCTCGCAGTAGCCGCTGCCGTTGCGGTCAGTACGCTCACCTTTTTTGCTCTCGCTTTGCGTGAAGACACGGAGCCAATGGCTCACGGTTTTGCGGTTTTGACCCGGACGGTGAATCCCGTTTGGAAGAGCGAAGTCTTTGAGGTAGGAAGTATTGTTCCTAAAGGGAGCCTTCAGCTTGAGAGCGGATCGCTGCAGGTCGAATTTTTTGGAGGGGCTACTTTGGTGATGGAGGGACCCGGCAATCTTGAGATTCGATCCGCGTCAGAAGCGTTTTGTCACAGCGGGAAATTGCGAGCGAGTGTTCCGCCTGCTGCGCGTGGGTTTGTCATTGATACACCGAGCGGAAAGGTCGTCGATTTGGGGACAGAGTTTGGATTGGAAGTGGGTGATGGCGGTGTGCCCGAGATTCACGTCTTCGAGGGCGAGGTCGAGATTCATGAATCAGGTGGAGAGGTTCAGACATTCTACGGAGGCGAAGCTGGAAAGGGGGCGGCTCGTTTTCCTGCAGACGTAGGGTCGTTTCTCAGCACGGCTGATCTCAATGAGGAAGTGATGGAGTCTGTTGAATCAAAGTTTTCGATGTGGCGGCGATTCAGTCGTGAGCTGAGTCGGGATGAGCGGCTCATCGCTTATTTTCCGATGGAGAATCCGGATCTTTCACGACGACGTTTGTTCAACGAGGCACCAACGGGATCTGAGATGGACGGAGCCATCGTAGGCGCAAATCGTGTTGAAGGACGGTGGGCGGGTGTCGGGAAAGGTGCGGTTGAATTCACACCTACAGGGAGCCGGGTTCGTCTCGCGATTCCCGGTGAATACGGATCGCTAACCTTTGCGTGTTGGGTGCGAATCGATTCTTTAGACCGTCAATACAATGGCCTCTACCTCGCTGATAATTACCAGCCGGGAGAGTGCCACTGGCAGTTGCAGAAGGACGGGCGGATTCTCTTCTCGTTCCTTCACAGTCCGAAAGTGAATTTTAAATCCCTTTCTCCAGTGGTCTGGGATATTTCAAAAAGCGGGCAGTGGCTGCACTTAGCGGTGACCCTCGACTTGGAAAAACAGAAAGTCACTCACTACGCGAATGGTGAAATTATCTTCGAGCATCCCATCGGATCGAAATACCAGATCGCCAAAACCCGGTTCGGTTCCGGAGAACTTGGAAACTGGGGTTTTCCTAATGCGCCGGACAACGAATGGTTCGCGATTCGTAACTTGAATGGGCGTATCGACGAATTTGCGATTTTCTCGGAGGCTTTGGATCCGGCTGAGATTTTAGAAATGTACACGATTGGAAATCCCCAATGAGAATCATTTTCATTTTATCAATTCTTGTTTTGTCAGTTGGTTCTTCACTGGCGGAAGAGCCAAGTAAAGGTGAGAAGCTTTTCGCGCTGCATGTAAAGCCGCTTTTCGCTGAGAAGTGCAATGCCTGTCATGGGGATGAACCTGAGAAACTCAAAGGTGAGTTCGATATGCGAACACGCGAGACGATTCTCGCGGGTGGTGATTACTACGGCGAGGAGGTGCTTTTGCCGGGCCAAGGGGAAGAGAGCTTTTTGTATATTCTTACGAAACGGACCGAGGAAGACTACGAGATGCCGCCGAAAGAGGCCGATCAACTTTCGGAGGAGCAGCGGTGGTGGATTCGGGATTGGATTAACGAAGGTGCTCCGTGGCTGGATGATGAGCGTGTCGCCTTTATTCAGAAAGAGTATGCCGAAGGTGTCCAGGTCGTGACTTCGAAAGCGCTCTCGGATGATTGGCAGAACCGTCGCTATGAGTCGGAGAAATTGTGGGCCTATCGTCCTCTCGTCGTTGAAGCGGTTCCTGGAGGGGCGCACCCGGTGGACCATTTTATCGAAAAACCGCTCAGGGAAGCGGAGCTTGATCCCGCGCCGTCCGCTTCTCCGATTGAGTTGGCGCGCCGTCTGTCTTTCGGGCTCACGGGGCTGCCGCCGGAACCGAAGCAGGTGGATGCCTTTGCCTCTGCTTACCGGAAGGACGAGGGCGCTGCGGTGGAGGACTTTGTCAGGACCTTGATGGCGACACCTCAATACGGTGAGCATTTTGCGCGTCAGTGGCTCGACGTGACTCGTTACGCGGACACCGCGGGATTTGCGAATGACTACACGAGGCCGAACGCCTGGCGGTATCGGGATTACGTGGTTCGAGCTTTTAATGATGATAAGCCGTATCCCGAGTTCGTGAAGGAGCAGCTCGCGGGAGATGAAATCAACCCGGATGATCCTGAGCATCTCGTCGCGACGGGCTTTTTGCGTATGGGACCATGGGAGCAGACCGGGATGAGTGTCTTTCGTGAAACCCGCCAGCAGTGGCTCGATGATGTTACCGACGCGACGGGGCAGGTCTTTCTCGCTCATGCGATGCAGTGCGCGAAGTGCCACGATCACAAATTCGATCCGCTCCCGACTCGTGATTATTACAGGATGATGTCCGTTTTCTCGACGACCCAGTTTGCGGACCGGGAGGCACCGTTCCTTGAGCGGGAGAACCGGGACTGGTTTGATGCGTCCGATCAATGGGTTCAGGCGAAAGTGGCGTCCTATGAGGAGCAGAAGAAAGCGCTCAACGGAAAAGTGGCAAAGCAGAAGAAGGAGGAATCGGGCGATGCCAAGGTGGGGGATAACGGGCTCGACCCGGGAGATGAGGCTTCACTTGCGCGGATGACGAAGAACATTTCGCGGCATCAATGGGAATACGATCGAACCAGGCCGATCGCCTTTTCGGTCTATACCGGCAACACGATTGAAGTGAAGAGTGTCGGTGATCGAATCATGATGCCTAAAGCGGGTCCGTGGAAGCGGGGCGAATTGGAATCCGCAGCGATTCTTGCGGGGGGGAATGCCTTTTCCCCAACTGATCCTGTGACACCGGGGGCGCTCAGTGCTGCGGAATCGCTGGGGGAAATGGGTGAATTCAGTTTTCCGGATGGCAAAGGGAAACGACGTCTCGCTCTCGCCGAGTGGATTGTGAATCAGAAGAATCCGCTGACCGCCCGGGTCCTCGTGAACCGGATTTGGGCGTGGCATTTTGGAAAAGGTCTCGCAGCGAACCCGAATAACTTCGGGGGGACCGGGGGAATCCCAACTCATCCTGAATTGCTCGATTACCTTGCCGACTGGTTCATGAAGGACGGGTCGTCGATCAAGCGACTCAACGAGCTCATCCTGACTTCGGAAACGTATCGTCGCAGCTCGATTCATCCCGATCCGAAACGGCTTTCAGAAAAGGATCCGAAGGCGGTATTGTATGCCGCTTTCGCTCCTCGTCGCCTCACGGCGGAGGAAATACGCGACGCGATGTTGTCGGCGAGTGGTGAACTCAGTGATCGGGTCGGTGGCATCCCGGCGCGCCCCGATGTGAATGTGGAGGTCGCCTTTCAGCCCCGTCAGATCATGGGGGGAACCGCCTCCGTTTACGAGCCTGATCCGCTGCCGGAGCAGCGCAATCGCCGGAGCCTTTACGCGGAGAAGATCCGTGGTTTGCGAGATCCTTTTTATGAGACCTTCAACCAACCCGGTCCTGACAATTCCTGTGAGCTGCGCGAGACTTCCACGGTGGCTCCGCAGGCCCTGACATTGTTCAATTCGGAGGAAGTCCTCGAACGTGCCATCGCGCTCGCATCGCGGGTCATAGGTGAAACGGGCGATTCGGAAGAGGCGGTTCAACGTGCTTTTCGTCTGAGTCTCGGTCGCCACGCGAGTGAAGCAGAATTGGCAGCGTGCCTCGCTCACTGGGAGCAGGCAACGATTGAAGAGTCCGGAAAAACCTACCCCGCGAAAACGTTTGCGACAGAGATCGAGCGAACCGTCATGGCTGAGAAAACCGGTGAGCCCTACGACTTTGTTGAGCACGTTCCTGCTTACCGCGCTTACGAACCCGACCTTCACCCCGGTGCGGTCGATCCTGAAACGAGAGGCCTCGCCCAGGTCTGTCTCGTTCTTTTTAATTTGAACGAATTCTCCTACCTCGACTGACTATGAAGCGGAATTCATCACATCAATTTGCGACTCCGGCGCGGAGGGATTTTCTTTACGGAATGGGTGCCGGTCTCGGTTCGGTTGCGCTCACCTCGATGCTGCGAGGCTCTGCTTTCGGGAGCACTCTCAAGACGGTGCATCATCCCGCGAAAGCCAAGCGATGCATCTTTCTGATGATGGAGGGAGGCCCCTCTCACATTGACACCTTTGATCCGAAGCCGGAACTGGTGAAGCGCCATCTCCAGAAGTTTACGCGAAGCGGGAAAGAGGAAAGCGCGATGTCTTCGGGGGATCGCTACTTTGTGAAGAGCCCGTTTGATTTCATCAAGGCGGGAAAATCCGGCGCGGACATCTGTACAGAATGGGAGCATTTGAAAAACCAGGTCGATGAGATTTGTTTCTTCCGCGGGGCGCAGGTGGAATCGGTAAATCATCCGACGGCCTGCTATCAGCTGAATACGGGGAACCGGTTTGGCGGCGACCCCGGGGTTGGTTCCTGGGTCACCTACGGGCTAGGGACGGAGAATGAAAATCTTCCCGGATTCGTTGTCCTGCCGAGAGCGAGTTATCCCCAGGGAGGTGCTGCGAACTGGTCGAATGGATTTCTTCCCGCTGAGTTTCAGGGGACGCCGCTTCGACCGGAGGGAAGCCCGATTCTCGACCTCTCGCCTCCGAAGGGCGTGAGCCGTGAACGTCAGCGCAAGAATTTGGATCTCTTAAGTTCATTGAATCAGCAGCACCTGGAATCACGTGCCGGACGCGGTGATCTCGAAGCGCGGATGTCGAGTTACGAGCTTGCCTACCGCATGCAAATGGAAGTGCCCGGGGTTCTCGATCTCGAAGGGGAGGACAAGCGGACCTTGGAATCCTACGGAATCGGTGATTCAAAGACGGATGCCTTCGGGCGGAAATGTCTTCTCGCTCGAAGGCTCGTCGAGAAGGGCGTTCGCTTTGTTCAGGCGTATGCGGGGAACTGGGATTCCCACGATTACATCCAGCGGGCTCACGGCTCGTTGATCAAGTCGGTCGACAAGCCGATTGCCGGTTTACTGAAAGATTTGAAGGAGCGCGGAATGCTCGAAGATACCCTCGTCGTCTGGTGTGGAGAGTTCGGACGGACACCGGATAACGGGCTGCGCGGAGGCGGGCAATCCTACGGACGCGATCACAATGCGAAGGCAATGACGATGTGGTTTGCGGGGGGTGGCGTCAAAGCAGGACACACCATCGGGGCGACGGATGAGATCGGAGCGGAGGCGGTTGAATGTGTCCATCATATCAGGGATGTCCATGTTACTCTTTTGCACTTGTTAGGATTGGACGACAACCGCCTCAGTTATTACCACGCGGGACGTTACAAACAGCTTTCCCAGTTCGGAGGAACCGTGATTGATGATTTGATAGCTTAGGGAATGGTGGGGCATGTTCGCGATTGCCCGATTCCTCTATGTGCTTGTGCTCCCTGTCGCGGGATGTGTTGTCCTTGCATCGAAAGGGAGTCATCTCGGGATTGGTTGGGCGCTGCTCATTGTCGTAGGCATCTTCATCTATCACTATCTTCAGGCTGCCCTCATTGTGACGGAGCGGGAGGCGAAGACCGGCGTGAAAGATCTCTTCCTCGGCGCGCTCCCGATTGTTCTCGTCGGGGTCTCGGCTTCCTTTGCGTGGCGGGATTGGATTGTGGAGCAGATGTTTCTCGAGGCCGGCGCTTTCAGTCTCGGAGTGGCCTGCATTGCGGTTGGAAAAGGATTGCGGGAAGGGAGAAGCGCTCCGTGGGCTGCTATCGTGATCGTTTTTTTGCTCCCGGCCCTGACCTTGGTTTATCTCGCGGGGCGCACTGTCTTCCGGGCTAAGGAACTGTTGTGGCAGTGGGATGGTGCCGCTGTGCTGGCGGTCGCGATGATCGTTGCGGTGGTCGATACGGTGCGACGCCTGCATCCCTACGTGCTTGGGAGTGACCAGCTCGAAGAGCCCCTTAAGCAGGGATGGCAGATCGTTTTCGCCGCAGTCTGGATGTTGGCCCTTTTTGTGGGGCTGCCTCTCATTTTGAAGTATCCCGGTTCGTAGCGGGATTGCTTCGCAACGAAACCCCGTCGCGGATGGGGGCGGGCGGATGAGACATTGATGCGGATCATGAATTGCTTGCGTAGATGGGGGCATCAGAGGACCGTGTGATTCTTTAAGTCATATGAAAGTTCTCGTCACCGGTGGAGCCGGGTATATTGGAAGTGTTGCCGTCGAATCTTTGCGGGCGGCCGGGCATACCGTGGCCGTTTTCGATAACCTTTACATGGGGCATCGCGAGGCGGTGGATCCTGAGGTGACGTTCTTCGAGGCCGATCTTGCCGATCGAAAAGCGGTTGATGAGGCCCTCGCGTCGTTTGCCCCGGATTCGATCATGCACTTCGCCGCCTATTCGCTGGTGGGGGAGTCCGTTGAGAAGCCGTTTAAATATCTTGGCGATAACGTCGTGAATGGGATCAATCTGATTGAGTCGGCGATCGAACACGGAGTGGAGCGCTTCATTCTTTCCTCGACTGCCAACCTCTTCGATGAGCCGGAAACGATTCCTATTTCAGAGAAGGAGAAGCTCATCCCCGGGAGTCCTTACGGAGAGTCGAAATTCTTTCTCGAGCGGATTCTTCACTGGGCGAACCGGACGAAAGGACTTCGCTATGCGGCCTTGCGTTACTTCAACGCCGCCGGTTGCACCGCGACGCGTGGCGAAGATCACGACCCCGAGACTCATCTGATTCCTTTGATTCTTCAGGTCGCCCTCGGGCAGCGTGAGAACATCAAGATTTTCGGCGATGATTACGACACCAACGACGGCACCTGCATCCGGGATTACATTCATGTCTCTGATCTGGCGCAGGCTCACATCCTTGCACTGGAGGCGCTCAAGGAGCACGAGACGCTTCATTACAACCTCGGTAACGGGAGCGGATTCAGCGTGAAGGAAGTCGTTGAAACGGTCCGGGAGGTGACTGGTCATCCGATTCCTGCGGAGACGACACCGCGCCGTGCCGGAGATCCCGCGATGTTAATTGCAGACAGTCGGAAAGTGCGGAGCGAACTTGGTTGGGACCCTCAATATCCCGACCTGAAATCGATTGTTCAGTCGGCGTGGGACTGGCATCAGGCTCATCCGAACGGCTATTGAGTTGGCCGGAACGCGGCTCGAAAGGGGATTTTTTTAGTTTCCCGGTCGATGGCGACTTGCTAGGATTTACTCCATGAAAATTTCACGTCGAACCTGGATGACAGGTATCCTGAGTGCAGGTGCGCTCCCCTTGAATGATGCCTTTGCCGTTCCTGAACCCTATGATCGCAGTGGTTCCTCTTTGAGGGTCGGGCTTGCGGCTTATTCTTTTCGAAGGCACTTCGAGTTCATGAAAGGAGCGCCTAACAAGTCACTCGCGGAGGGAGTCGAGCCCATCGACATGGTTTCCTTTATCGAATGGTGTGCCTCTCAGGGCGTTGCCGGCGCGGAGCTGACCAGCTACTTTTTCCCGCCTGATGTCGAGCCTTCCTATCTCGCTGAGTGCCGGAGAGTGGGTCATGTTAACGGAGTCGATATTTCCGGAACGGCGGTGGGCAATAATTTCTCCTATCCCCGTTCAGCTCCGGAGCGAGCCGAGCAGATGGAATATGTAAAGCGGTGGATCGATCACTCCATGGTCATGGGCGCTCCTCACATTCGGATTTTCGCAGGGAAGCATCCCAAAGGTGTCAGCGGAGAGGAGGCCGAAGCAAATGCGATCGACGCTCTCAGTGAGGCCGCCGAGTATGCCGCCGAAAAAGGGGTTATGCTGGGGATCGAAAATCACGACAGCATTGCCACGGCGGCGCGCCTTCTCCGGATTGTGAAAGCGGTCGACAGCCCCTGGGTCGGCGTGAATCTCGACAGCGGCAATTTCATTGCTGACGATGTCTACGCGGAGATGGCTGCCTCAGCGCCCTATGCGATCAACGTGCAGTTGAAAACCGAGATCAAAGTCGGTGATAAGAAAGAACCGGTCGATATGGAGCGTGTCATCAAGATTCTCAAGGATTCAGGGTATGCCGGCTACGCGGTCCTCGAGTATGAGGAGGATAAAGATCCTTTTGAGCACATCCCGCCCATTCTGGAACAGCTCCAAAATCTCTGCCAATAGGCACGTTTTGGTAAGAGGATTTCGGAATAGTTGGTTTCGAGATTGACGTAAGGGGCGTCAATTTCGTGTCATGTGGGGAGACAACTTTTGTCTCCCTTCTTTTTGAAAGCCATTCTTCCATTCTGTGTTGCGGCGATTTGGGCGATGCCCACTTCGGTCCGGTGCGTAGAAGAGGAAGAGGACACGGTTGATCCCGCGGAGGCAGTGATCGAAACAGAGGGGCCCGCGCAGTTGCTTGAGCGCGGTAGAGTGGCCTTTGCCGCGAACGATTTTGCAGTCGCTGAGGAGGCCCTTGAAAAATTTATCACCGATTACGGCGAAGCTGAAGAGGCGAAGGAAGCGGTTCGTGTGCATCGCCCTATGCTGGCGATCAGCAAGGTCGGGCTGAAGAAATTCGCGGAGGCACTCGAGTGGATCGATCTGTCATTGAACGACCCGAAGCTGGATCCGCGCCTCGGTGATGAGTTGAAATTCTGGCGCGGGATCTGTCTCATGACCGATGGGGAACTGGTCGATGCTCAGCACGCGTTTGGAGCTTACTGGGCGGATGAATCGCATGAAGCGTTCAAGCGCTACGAGGCTCTTCTTCTTTTTGCGACTCTCTATATTCAGCAGGGATTTCCAATCGACGCGGCTGACTTTCTCGAAGCGCAGCAGCCGAAGATTCGTGAACCTGCCCCGGAAGCGGCGGGCCGGGCGGTGGTCCTTGAATTGTATGCGCGCCTGCAGTCAGAGGAGCCTGACAAAGCGCTCGCGGTGATTCGCCGCGAATACGATTCAATGGAATCGATGACCCAGGTAATCAGCTTTCAAAGTCTCGCTTTGCAGTTCGGGTCGACCTTTCTGGAAAACGAAAACTGGTATGATGCAATCACCTGCATGCAGCGGATCTGGCCGGCGGAGAAGTTGATCGAAGCGCAGGGGAATCGTGTCAGGGAGATTGAGGAGCGGATTGCGCTGCTCGAAAAACGGGAGAACGCGCAGGGTGTCGTCTTTCAATTGAAGGCGATCCTGAAGCGGGTCGCGAGAGAGTTGGAGAATTTTGAGAAGATGGAAAACTTCGATTCCGCGCTCCAGCTTCGGCTCGCGATGGCGTATCAGGGATTGGGACGTTACCGGGAGGCCGCGCTGATCATGGAGGAAATGCTCGCGGTGATGCCACCGGACTCGGTCGTCGAAAGTGCCACCCTCGCGCAGTTGCAGTGCTGGATGGAAATCAAGCGCTGGCCCAAGGCCGTCGCCGCAGCGGAGCAGTATGAGAAAGTCTTCGGCGAAGAGGGCAAATTTCTTCCTACGGTTTTGTTTCTGAAAGCCGAGGCGCTGCGGGAGGATCAGCAATATGGAACCGCCCAGTTGGCTTACGGGGATCTCGTGGAACGTTTTCCGGAAGATGATTTTGCGGCCAAGGCGCTCTTCATGCAGGGCTTTCTCTACCTGCAGCAGGATGACAATGAAGGAGCGCTTTACCAGTTCGATCAGGTCCAGCGAAAATACCCCGAGTCGCCGATGGCGGAGGACGCCGACTACTGGACAGGGCAGGCTTATTCATTCTCGGGCATGTATGCGGAAGCCCGTGAGCATCTCGAAGGTTATTTGAAGCGGCACAAAACGGCGAAGTATCTTAAAGAAGCGATTTTCCGCATCGCGGTCTGCACCTTTTCACTGGCCGAGTACGAAGAGGCGATCCGCTTGCTCGAAGGCTTTGTGGATGACTATCCCGGAGATCCTTTCACCGATGAAGCCAACCTCCTTCTCGGTGATGCCTACTTCGGTCAAGGGGAAATGGATGCGGGCTTCGCCGCTTATGAGCGTGTCAGGCCCTCGGCAGTGCGTTTTTTCGAGGAGGCATGGTTCAAAAAGGGGAATGCTTTCAAGTTGCTGGAAGAGTATGAGACGATGCGGACGCACTTCGAGGAGTTCGTTGCCACCTACCCTGACAGCAATCGAATGCCGGAGGCGGTCTACTGGGTCGGTTGGACCTATCTGAATGCGGATGAGCCTGAGAAAGCGCGGGAGATCTATTGGGAGGTGATCGAACAATACGGGAACGATCCGGAGCGCTACGGCGTCCTCGATGTCATTGCCGCGTTGCCGAAGGTTTATAAAGATGAAGGTGAAGAGGGGAAGGAGATCGTGCTCACGAAGCTTCAGGTCATGAAGACGAGGGCGTCGATCGCGAAGGAGGCGACGCGGGCGGTCCGCGCCGGTTACGGGAAGTCGCTCATCGTCGGCAAAACGGAAACGGTGGTTGGTTCGGATCTCGCGGTTCGTTCCGAGTTGCTCGATATTTTTAAATGGGTCGACCCGCAGAATCAGAACCCCGCGATCTCCGTGGCGATTGCCGAGGCACAGCTTGCGGCGGGAAACCTGACCACTGCAAAAAATCTTTTCACCGAGATTCGAAGGTGGCATCCGCGTGCGGTGCAGAAAGATCGCATCTACCGCGCTCTCGGATCGATTGCGGCGACGGAGGGCGATACCGACAAGGCGATTGAGTTTTATGATAAGTTTGAACGCGAGGCGATTGCTTCGGCTCAGATGGGGGAAGTGCGAATCGAAAAGGCTGGGATTCTCCGAGAGGTGGGGAAAACGCGGGAAGCCCTCGAAACACTGGAGTCGGTTCTCGAAACCGGTGGCGTCACCGCGCAGACCAAGGCGGGAGCGCTCTTTGATCTCGGGCAGACCTGTGTGGAGGCCGGAGACCTGAAGCGGGCAATTGTCTATTTTGAAAGGCTCTACGTCGCCTACGGAAAATTCAGCGAACTCAACGCGAAGGCTTATTGGGAACGCGGTAAGGCACTTGAGAGTCTCGACTTGAATCGTGAGGCGCTTGAAACCTACGAGGAGTTGGTCGGTCGTGCCGATCTGGAACGGTTCGAGGAAACGAAAAAGGCCGGAGAGAAAATTGCCCGGTTGAAAACGCTGCTGCCTCCAATCGAAGAACCCGAAACGGAAAATGAGGAGGTCACGCTGTGAAGACCCTGACGACGACCTTCCTCTCCCTGCTCCTCGCATCCCAGGCGAATGCTGAAGATGTGATTTATTTGAAGACGGGAGAGTCAGCGGTTTGCCGGATTGATGCGATCACGCCGAAGATCACGAATTTCACTTTGTTGAGTGATCCGGGGCCGGCGAAAGGATCGGCCCGCCGGACCGTGGCTACGGACCGGATCGACTATTTTGTATTCGGTTTCAAACCGGGAGAGGAAACGGTCTATCAGAACCGCAAAACGGAGAGTTCGGAGGTGTTGGAGAAATGGTGGAACACCTGGTTCGCTTATCTTGGTCGTCGGCGCTCCCGCACCGCCGCGTTCGGAAACGCATTCGGTCACGCGCTCCTTCGCGAGGATCCTGCGATCCATGCAAAGCGGGCTCTTTCCATTTATGATCGGATCATCGCTAAAGCCTGGTCGGCGGAGGATGTCGCTGAGGCGAAGCAGGGGCGATTGAGGGCTCTGATGGCAATGGGGGATCTTGAAACGGCGACTCACGAGGCGCAGTTGCTTGCCGGTGAGACCGAGGATCCCGGCCTTCTCATCGAAGTGAAATACCTTCTCGCTCAGGCGGATTTTGAAACCCTGAAAGCGCTCGTCGAAGAGAATCCGAAATGGGAGGAAGACGATGAAGTGCGGCCGGAGAGAAACCGCCTTTACCACATCGTCGTTGACCAGTTGCTCTGGCCTCATCTCTTCCACGCGACCCGGGAGAACGAAGCGGCTCGCGGCCTTTTCGGTGTTGCCGGTGTCTATCGCTTCGCGGGCGAGGAGGAACTCGCCCGGGCTGCCTGTGAGGATTTGATCCAGCTCTATCCCGAAACCGATTTCACTCCGGGAGCCGTTGCCTTTGTCGAACAAATTCAGTCTCAATCAGCACCTGACCCTCCGGAAAAAGAAAACCCATGAACTCATATTACTCTCCACGCCGATTCACGGGAATTGGATTCTGCCTGATCGCTTTTTGCGCAGCGCTCAGTTCGGTCTTTGCTGAGGATGCCGCCGATGCCGGTGTCATCGAGCAGAATGTTTCCGCCCTCGATCTTTATAACCAGGGGGGAAGCTTCATGCACATCCTGCTGGTCTGCTCGATCGGGACGATTGCGGTGGCGGTTTACTGTTTTGTTCAGATCAATCGGAAGCGAATGGCGCCTCCTGAAATGGTCGACCAGGTCAATCGGGCGATGGCGGCGAGGGATGTCGGGACTGCTTACAGTGTTTGTCAGGGCAATCCGAGCAGCTACGCGAAGGTGATGACGGGTGCTTTGTTGAAAGTGAATTTCGAACGCGATCTTGCCAACAAAGCCAGCATGATGGATGCGGCAGCGGAAGGACTCGACGAGGAGGAACATCGTCAAATGGTCTGGGTGAACTACCTGAATATTTTCGCGACGCTTGCTCCGATGGTGGGATTGTTAGGGACGGTTTGGGGGATGATCGAGGCCTTTGACAAGTTGGCGACGACGAGTGGTGACGCGAAGCAACTCGCCGGTGGGATCAAGATCGCGATGGTGACGACAGCGGGTGGTCTCATTGTCGGTATCCCCGCGATGTTCTTTTACTTTTTCTTCCGCGACAAGTTGCAGGGTGTGATGACGACGGTGCAGAAGCACGCCAGCTTCGCGATCGATATTCTCTCGGGAGAGATCCGACTCGAAGGGGCCGTCCAGGAGGAAGTGGCTGCTGCGGAGGTGGCAGCGGAAAGCGAAGATTCAGCAGAAAGCTAATTCATGGTGCGCCGCCGAAAGAGACCTTTGGACGAGGTGAGTTTTCAGATCACTCCGATGATCGATATGACTTTCCTTCTCCTGATCTTTTTCATGGTGACTCAGAAAATCACCGAACAGGAAATGAATGTCCCGGTGAAGCTGCCGGTCGCTTTCAGTGCGGCTCCGCCACAGAAAACGGAGCGGGACATCATCAATATCGATGGAGAGGGAAACTATTACATCGGTGATCGCATCGCCTCGAAAAAGGAGGTGCTCGCTCATCTCAAAGTGAAGTTCAAAGACTTCCCGCCGCTGCAGATTTATCTCCGGGCCGATCAGAATACTCCGTCGAAAAAGATTCGGGAGTTCGTGGAGATGGCGACGGAAGTGGGAGCGATCGATTTAATATTCGGCGTGTATGGAAAACAATAAACAGATGCGAGCGCTAACAAACAAAATGGATCCGATAACCGGGCCATTTCTCAGGGTAGGGGGAGGCGTCCCTGCCGACCCGGGCTGTCCGATGGAACGCTCGGATTTGGGCTCTGCTTCGCAACTGGTTGATCGGGTTTTTCGTTATCGTATCGGACCACGCGGCTCAGCGGGACGCTTCGCCCCACCTTTCAGTGGTTTTTGCACTCGCCACTCAATCAAGCGACGCTCAACAGGGTTGGGTGAAGGGCTTAACCCTATTGGATACGGATTCTACAAATGAGACGAGTGAGAAAAAGAAACCACCAGACGGTGGAGATGCAGATGGGGCCGATGATCGACATGGTCTTTCTTTTGCTCGTCTTTTTCATGGTCTCGGCGAAGCCCATCATTCCGGAAAGCGATATCCCGATGGGACTCCCGGGGCAGGTCTCCCAGGAGGAGGCGGTTGATATTCCCGATGAGGCGCGGGTCATCATCGAGCCGAATGGACAGATCGTTCTCAATGAGCAGCAGCTCGACACGCCGGGCGGAACCTCGTTGCCCGAATTGCGCGCGGTCCTGGTTCGGTTTCGTGTTTCGGCGGAGAACGCGGGGAGCGATGCGCTCGTGACCCTTGCGCCTCATGATTCTGTTCCGCATCAGCGACTCGTTGATGTGCTCAATGCCTGTGCCGAAGCCGGTATCACAGGTGTCACTTTAGCCGGAGCGACTGAGGAATCATGAGTGAAGTTTCTCTTTCCCTCGATCCGGAGACGCCTCCGCCGAAGCCGCCGAAAAAGAAGCGGACGAAACCGGGCTCGAGTGATCAGGAGAAAAGTCATCGTCGCGCTCTCATCAGTTCGATCATCATTGGCAGCGTTGTCGTGCATGTCATTGCATTAATTCTCTTCGGGCTCTGGACAGTGGCGCAACATTTCACGCGGCCGGAAGCGCGCTTTGAGATGAAGAAGGTCGTCAAGATTCCGCCGAAGACGCCCGAGCACAAAATGAACGTGGCCAAACACGAGGCGATGACGCCGAAGCCGACTTTCAATGACAAGCTCATCAGCACGCGACCGATTGATTTCGCCCTGCCGGATTTGCCGCAGGTCGACATGGATCAAATGCTTCCGCTCGATCCGTCGGAGCTTATTTCGGATCAGGTGAGCAGTCTCGTCGGGAGCGCTGCGCTCGGTTCGGGGATGGGAACCGGGATGGGTGGCGGCGGAGGAACCGGAAAAGGGATGAGCCTTTTCGGCGTGCCCGCCAACGGTGAGCGTATTCTCCTGCTCTTTGATGTCGCCATCAGTGTCGTGAACAAAGCGGAGGCTTCGGGAGTTCCCTTCGATAAGGTGAAAGAGGAAACGGTGAAGTTTGTCGACTCGCTGCCGATCAGCTCGCAGTTTTCGCTGATTCAGTTCACGGGGAATTACATGCAGTTCACCGATGAACTCATCGCGGCAACACCCGGAAACAAGAAACTGGCGAAACAATGGGTCGAGAAAAAATGGACCACTGCCGGGGGACTCAGTTCCGCCGCCGCCGGAGTCACGCAGAATTTTCGCGGCGTTATTGGCGTGTTAGAGCGGGGGCTTGAGATGCGTCCCGATGTCATCTTCATTATTTCCGATGCGAGTTTTAACTGGCGACCGGACGGGGGGAACGGTTATCCCGCAGTGCCTTATGATGAATTCAAGACGGTGATTAAGAAAATCGAAGAGGAATCGCGGGGCCGTGTGCCGATTCACATCTTCGCTTTTCAACCGCGCGATAAGGACGCCAAAGAGCTCGGTCGAATCATCCGGAAAACGGGCGGGGAGTTTGTGGAGTTGAAGGAAAAGTAATAAAACTTTCTTTGATACCTGAGAAATGTCGTTTGATATGTGACTTTAACCTCCCGGCTATTGTCTGGAAAATTGCCCTCCTGTTGGCGGGCTGACAGACTGCTTTGAGCCACTTCTGAACTATATCTCCTTAACACTATGAAAGACCAAATATTAGAAACACTCAATAATGCGCTTTCCAGCGTTCTTGGTGCCGCCGGCCCCTGGGTCCTTGCGTTGATTATCATCGTCATCGGTTACTTCGTTGCCAAGCTGATTGCCGGGCTCGTCCGAAAAGTTCTCTCGAAGACGAGCTTCGATGACCGTCTTGCCAAATTGCTCGGACAGGACTGCGAGGGATGCGAGAAAGGGATCTCGAAGTTCGTGTTCTACCTTCTCATGCTTACCGTGGTGGTGTTTGCACTGAATTCTGCCGGTGAATCAGAAGCGGTTGAGCCGTTGCAAAACGTGATCACCCAGATTTTCGGATTCATCCCCAATCTGATTGCTGCTGCCGTGATCGGTTTTGTTGCATGGATCGTGGCAACACTTTTTAAGAATCTTCTCGTGGGACTTCTCTCCGCGACAAAGGTCGATGATCGTCTCGGACTTGGTGAGAACAAGCCGATCACGAACAGCATCGGAATGGTTGCCTTTTTCGGTGTTATTCTTCTGATGCTTCCCACCGCACTCGGGGCCCTGAAGATGGACGAGATTTCGGTTCCCATCAGCGAGATGATCGGAAAGATCTTCGATTATATCCCCTCCCTGTTCAGCGGTATTGTTCTCTTCGCGGTCGGTTACCTCGTCGCTTCCATCGTTCAAAAGGTGCTTGCGAATGTGCTCAGTTCAATCGGGCTCGACAGCCTTCCTGCCAAGCTTGGTTACAAGGGCGGTGATTTGATTGGAGGCCGACCTCTTTCTCTCGTGATCAGTTACGTGGCGATGGCGACGATTCTGGTTGTGATCGGTGCGCAGGCCATCTCCGCAATGAAGCTGGGTTTCATCTCCGATCTCGCTCAGGATTTTGTTCCCGGTTACTTCAAGATCCTTGCTGCGGTGATCATTTTCTGTATCGCGGTTTATGTTGCCAACATCGTTGGTCAGCTCATTGAGCCGAAAAGTGAATTCTGGGCCAAGGTATCCCGCATCGCGATTCTTGTGTTTCTCGGAGCGGTTGCCCTTCAGAAGGCAAATATCTCAAGTCTCACCAACGAGACTTTCCAGTTCGCGATCACTGCGACGATCATTGCTGCGGCCTTCGCTGCCGGTGTTGGTGGTGCGATTGCTCTCGGACTCGGAGGCCGTGACCGTGCCAAAAGCCTTCTCGATAATTTGAAAGAGTAGTCTCAATTATTTTAGAAATATTAACTAATTCAGGGTCTTCGGAACACCGGAGACCCTGTTTTTTGTCGCACAAATGCAAAATCGAGGTATTTTTGCACTTAGTAGAGTTTAAAACTTTTTCTTAACTCTTAGTTTTCCGTAATTTTTTAGAGTGAAATGAACCCGAAGCACTTCCGTCTCGTCCTCCTACTGAGCGGTCTGGCCTTGATACTGACAGGCTGCAAGACCCGGAATACTCAGCCCATGCCGCAGGAGCCCGTTCCGGTTCCACCAGCGGGGTACGGCGAGGCACCGCCGGCAAACGGAGATGGTGGTATTCCGCTTCCTCCCGAGCAACAGGGCGGTCGATTCGGATACTCAGGCGACAACGCGGGCGCTCCTCCTGCGCCACCGAAACCGGCGGATCCACCCAAGCCGGGTGTCAGGGACGTGCGGGATATTGATCCTGCTGATTCTTCAGCAAGTGCTCCGGCGCCTCCGGAGAAGAAGCCTGAACCGAAGAAAACTCCAAGTTCTTCGGATATGCCCTATGCGAACCCGGTTCCGGGAAATCCGCTCGCAGTTACTTTGCCCGGAGCCAATTCCTCTCTCGGAAAAATTTCGATCGAAAAGTATGATTCTTCCATGAATCCAACCGGCGAGCCTCTCAAGCGGGGGACTCAGGTTCAAATTCCTGATCCCAACAACCCCGGGAAGAAGATTTTCTTCAAGGTTCCCTGATGTCTGAAAGCGAATTGCCTTTTCGCAGTGTCGCAGTGCTCGGGCCCGGATTGATCGGGGGATCGTTGGTCCTCGCGATTCATTCGCGCTGGCCCGATTGTGAATTGAGGTGCTGGGCCCGTCGCGAGGAAGCGGTCGTGTCGCTGCGTGAGCGGTTCGGCGATTCACTGACGGCTTCCACCTCTGTACCTGAAATCGTCGAAGGGGCGGAGTGCGTCATCCTCGCGATGCCGACGGGTTTCATGGCCGGAGTGGTTGCTCAAATGACTCCGTTCCCGGATTCGCATGAGGTTGTTGTGACTGATGTAGGCAGCGTCAAAGGGCCGGTGCAGGAGGAGATAGGCGCAATGGTCTCCGCTCTTGGCGGTCATTTTGTGGGGAGTCATCCCATGGCCGGTTCAGAGAAAAGCGGTCTCGACCATGCCGACGGGGACCTGTTTGAGTCGGCGGCTGTGATCATGACCCCGGAAGCGGCCACTTCGGAAGCGCTTATCGATCGCCTCCAGCAGTTTTGGGAAGGCCTCGGGGCAATGGTCTCTGAGATGTCCCCGGAGGCTCATGATGAACTCGTAGCGAGAATCAGTCACCTTCCTCACCTCGTTGCGGCGGCACTGGTGCGGTCGATGCTTAAAGAAAATCCCGGGGCGGCAAAGTATTCAGGGGGCGGTTTTCGTGATACGACCCGCGTTGCCGGAGGGCTCGAGTCAATGTGGACCGGGATACTCGCGGACAATCACGAAGCGGTTTCAGGACAACTTAGCTCATTGATTTCCGAGTTGGAATCGTGGAAGGTGGCGCTCGATACGCTTGACCGGGAGCAGCTCCATCGCTTTCTGTCCGAAGCTCGCGAGCTTCGGGAAACCCTCTAATTTAGATCCTTTTTTAATTATTCTTCTATCATGGCCGAACTTCGCGTCAAAAAAGTTAAAGATTTCTCAGCAGAATTGAAGGTGCCCGGTGATAAGAGCATCTCGCACCGGTCTCTTATGTTTGGTGCGCTCTCGAACGGCCCCTGTGAGATCACCGGTTTTCTGGCGAGCGAAGATTGTCTTGCGACGATGGAGGCGCTTTCTTCGATGGGAGTGGAGATCGAGCGACTGGGGGACAACGGAACGCATATTCGGGTTCACGGTTGTCGTGGCGAGTTTAAGAAACCGGAAAAGCCGATCGACTGTGGTAACAGCGGCACAACGATGCGCCTCATGGCGGGAATTCTCGCGGGACAACCGTTTGAGTCAACCCTCACAGGGGACGAATCCCTTTCAAAAAGACCGATGAATCGCGTGGCTGTTCCCCTCGAGAGAATGGGCGCACGCATCAAAGGGCAGGGGGATCGCGTCATGGCTCCGCTGGTGATTACGGGGCGGGAGAAGCTCACGCCGATTCACTACGACTCACCTGTTGCCAGTGCCCAGATCAAGAGTGCGATTATGCTGGCGGCGTTGAAAGCCGATGGCAAGACGACGATCACTGAGCCTCACCCATCTCGCGATCACACCGAGCGAATGTTGAACTATCTCCTCGTTAAGAATATCCGTGAGGGGGACACCGTTTCGATCTGGGGTGGCCAGACTCCCGAGTCCCGTGACATCGTCGTTCCCGGTGATATCTCCAGCGCCGCTTTCTGGATTGTTGCCGCTGCGGCGAGAAAAGGCGCCCGGCTTCTGATTGATAATGTCGGTTTGAATCCAACCAGGATCGGCGTGCTCAGCGTCATGATCCGGATGGGGGCCAAAATCATCGAGCGAATCGACGAGTCCGGTTGCGAGCCGATGGGGTCGATTGAAGTCGTCGGTGACGGTCTTCGCGGAACTGAGATCGGAGGAAGTGAAATTCCCACGCTGATCGATGAAATTCCGATTCTCGCCGTTGCTGCGGCGCTGGCGGAGGGAAAAACGGTGATCAAGGACGCTCAGGAGCTTCGCGTCAAAGAGAGCGATCGTATTTCCGCGGTGGCAGAGAGCCTTCGCCGCATGGGGGTTCCTGTCGACGAGTTTGCCGACGGTATGGAAATTACCGGTGGTCAAAAACTGAAAGGTGCCGAAATCAATTCACTGGGGGATCATCGCATTGCGATGTCGTTCGCGATTGCGGGTCTGTTTGCCGAGGGGGAAACAGTCATCAAAGGGGTTGAGTGCATTGAGACTTCCTACCCCGGATTTATCCGCGAGCTGAAACAGCTCCAGGCGATGAGCCGATAATTTTTAAAGAAAACGCCATGAGAGCGGAAAATCTTTAAGATTTGCTCAGTTTTCCGCCTTTTTTCTTGTCCGAAATCCAAAAACTTGGTTTTCTACCGTCCTTTACCGGCTCTCGTGAGCCTGTAAATACCGTGTAAATACATAGTATGGTCAAAAAAATGGCCCAAAATGCAAAATAGTCTTGTATTGCCTTTGTATTTCTTTAGGATTTACATTGTAAAACATGGAATTGATCGGCTTCAGATGGCCTTAGACTCCGATTGTTTCCAAAATCCCAATTCTCCATCCCTATGAAAATCGCTAAACACCTCAAGTCAGGAAGATTTTTACCCAAGAGTCGTAAAGGGGTCGCGCTTGTGACAGTGCTCACCGTGATGTCGTTGACGACCATTCTCGTTCTGACCTTTTTCTCCCTCGCAACCAGTGAGCACCGCGCTTCCAATACGTATTCGAATGGCCTTCAGGCGCAGCAGGTTGGCGAGCAGGCCGTTAACATGGTGATCGCTCAGATTCGTGAGGCTACCACCGCAGGAACGAAAATTGCGTGGGCTTCGCAGCCGGGTGCAATTCGCCGGTGGGATGACTCAGGGAAGGAAGAGAATGCCTACAAGCTCTACTCGGACGATTTAATGAAGACCGATAATTGGGGGGAATTTAAAGCCGATTTCGACGATGCTCAGAACTGGTCCGGGCAGCCCGCGCACTACGTCGATCTGAATGAGCCGGTGATTCGCGGAACTAAGGTCTACTATCCTATCGTTCATCCAAGGGCAGCGGATCTTCCGCAATGGCCAAAGGCGATCGGAGATGATGATGCCGGTGTTGAGGGGTTCAGTTATAACGAGCATTCGGCCAATAAGCTCACAGATGGTGGCGATTTTGGAAACAAGGCCGCTGCGGTTGCCGGAGCTGCGGGGCATGTTGCGATGCCGGTGAAGTGGATTTACCAATTGGAGGACGGCACTCTTGGTGTGTTGAGTCCTGATAATGGCAGTGGCGCAAAAGGGGAATACTCTTTTATGCCGCTTTCAAGCGGTGGGAATGCGGCAGATGAAGACAATCGCATTGTCGCCAGGTTTGCGTTTTGGGCGGATGACGAAACTTCCAAGCTCAATATCAATACGCACGCTGGTGGCCTCGCCTGGGATATTCCGAAGGCAGGCGGAGCGCTTGATATGGATATGGGACGGTTTCAGCCGGCTCAAAAGGAATGGCAGCGTTATCCGGGACACCCTGCGACCACGCACCTCGGGCCGGCGCTTGCGCCGGGTATTTTGGATATTGTGAATGACCGGGATGCGATGGAAATGCTCTACAAGGTGGTTCCGCGCATTGTCGGAGGTGGTTCGCAATCAGGAACCCGCTACATTGATACACGGAACAAGGCTGAAGAGAACGGTCTCATTCCCGACAATGAGCCGCTTTTCCCGTCTCTCGACGATGTGGTGATGCGCTCTGACCGTGAGCCTCATGAGTATCCTGATGCCCAGGGTGATCCGGTTCCCGCCGATGAGCTCGGCGAGTATCTTGAGCGCGCTAAATTTTTTGTCACGGTGAACAGCCGGGCGCCTGAGACGAACATGTACAACCTGCCGAGGGTTGCTATTTGGCCGATCTACAACGCGAGCTACAAGAGTGGAAAATACAAAACGCATCTCACTGCTTTCGACAGATTGATTCACTATTGTGCTTCGATGGGTGAATCAGGGGGCAGTGCCTACCCGCGTCACGAATATGTGTTCAAGCGTGAGAATGCAGACGATAAGCATTATGATTACAATAATATTGAAAGGAACAAAGAGCTGTATTCCTACCTCGATGGGCTGATGAAGCGAAATGTTCCCGGGTATAGCGGGAGCTTTTCCGGTAAATACGGCAGCGGTGAACAGGAGCAGATTCTTACCGAGATTTTCGACTATATCCGTGCGACCAATTTGCATGATGATTCGCTCTACGGTGAAAAATTCGATGACGCCTACGTAACGGAGAATTCATCGAAGCACATTACTTACACCAACTCCCGAAGCAGCACTAACAAGCAGGTTGGTATGAAGGGGCACGGGCAGGTCGTTCCGATTGAGATCGGGGCCACGCGCGGTTTCGGCCGGTTTTACAGCCTGGCCAGTGCGCAGGTTCAGGTGATCTCGTGTGCCGAGCCGGGTGATATTCCCCTGCCGAATAATATGGGAGCGAGGAGTTACGCGAACAGGAACAATAAAGATCCCGATTCGTCGCGGCCTATTTATCTCAACTTTCCCCCGATGCCGAAGAATTACCCTGATCCCACCCGGATCGGGATGACGGAATATCTGTCCCGTGTGCAGGGGACCAGTACAACTGCAGGGAAAGGGGAGCCTGTCTGGCTGTTCGAGTTGAGACTGAGGCAGCCGAATCTCTTCAATGCTGCATTTGATCAGCGGAACTGGAATTGGCAATTGGCCTATCTGGATGATAAATATTTTGAGGCAATTGTCGGAAGTTCAGACGGTATTCCTCCTAACCCCGGGACGAGAGGCGGAAGTCCTGAAGATTGGGATCCTGTCAATTTCAAGTTCAACCAGGATACTCTCACCGCGTGGACACCTCCCACTGGCAGTGATCTCGGGGCGCCTGATCCTTTCACCGCCGGGGAGACGCGTTTGAAAGATGAGGAGCAACTGGTGCAGGCGATGTTTCTCTTCAATCTCTTTACTCCCAGTATTGGTTGGGGGTCGATCAACCCGGATATGGAGATTGCGATTTCGTTGACGGATTCGAGTTCGATGCGCTTTACGCCAGACTACGGCACTGCCAAGTTTAAACCTTATCCTGAGGCGGACGGCGTTCCTTTTCTCGGTTTTGCGATGAACGATGAAGCCGGCAGGTGGGTTTTTGCGACGAATGCAACAGATACGGCATGGGGCGGTCGCCGCTATGGTGGATTGATGCCATACGAGTTTATTCTGAACGGACCGTGGACAGTGAACCGATTCGTTTACAATGTTATAAATGAACGGATTGAAGATCGGGGATTGCCACCGGCATTGAGAATCCAACACCCCGGGAATCCCAGCACTTACGGCGGACGGGGGCGATTCACCTATTTGGATCGAGGGTATCAACTGCTTCCTGAAGCGATTGCTCTAAGTGATCCAGGCAAATCGGGATCCGCAGATGATCTCGCGCAGTCCTATCGGTATGACCTGGTTACGGTGCCATTCAAAATTGGTGGTGCCAGCGTGGAGAGAGATGGTCCCGGTGGCCCTGCAACCGATTTCAAGCCGGGCAGGGTGATGTTTACGGGCGGTCAGGTTGATTTCGACTTCCACCATGGAGGAAATCTGTCCGAGGGGTCCGCGTCGCAGTCCCCCGGTGGCGAGGGGAGCGATCTCCTTCAGACGGTTAAACTGACCGTTCCGGATTTTGAGATCCATTACCAGGACTCCCAGTCCAAAGACACTAAGGCACCCATGGTGATGAACCGGTGGGCTGACAGCACGGGGAATTATTATATAAATGCCAACGGAGGGTATTATAATGAGTTTGATATCATGTCTAAGGATTCGTTCTCGTTTCTGGAGCGAAATAACCTGGGAATGGATCCGAGCAACATCCTCATGGATGAGAAGACCCGGATTTCTCTGGACGACAACCGGTTGAATATCCCTTCGGATACGAGATCCTTTGCGAATGGTCGTTTTGCTCAGATCAGCGTTCATCGGAGACCGAGTCCGTTCGTTATTTCGGACATCGTGCAGTCTATTGAGTTGAAGCACGGTGATGCCCGTATTGTAGCGGCGCGTAAGACGGTGTCGCCTTCGGAAGTTTTTGCGCCGCACCGATTCTACGGGACTCAGCCGATGGCGCATTCGGTTACGAATGCCGTGGGAGCGGATTACAGCGGGGCATCGATTGAGTCGGAGTATCTGATTCGCACGAATCTGGCATCGAACAATCCCTATAACAACCGGGCGCCGCTGCCATTCGGGGTGTCCCGATCAAGTGATGTCCAGTTATACGGTGACTTTGATAATGGATCCGGTCTCATGATCGATGGGCCCTATATCAACAAACCGGACGAGGGGAATACCCACTCTTTGAAGACCAAGTATGCGCGAGAGCTGCAGGGTCACTGGGAGGAGCGGCGGAATTACGGGGAATTTCCCTACTTCAACCGTGACTGGCTCCATGAAAGTGGTGGTCCTGCCTACTTCTCACCGAACCGGATTGTTTCGGGACCCGGAATGTTTGGCTCCCTTCCAACGGGGGTTACGACGGACACACCCTGGCAAACTCTCCTCTTTCGCCCCGATACAAGTGGCGGACCGGGATACGCTTCCCATCCGGGTGCAAGGACTCCTCCTGATCACCTGATTATGGATTTGTTCTGGATGCCGGTGGTCGAGCCTTATGCGATCAGTGAGCCGCTTTCGACCGGAGGAAAGGTGAACATCAATTGTGAATTGGTTCCATTCCTTCATATCGAGCGCAATACCGCGATTCGCGGTGTCTTCCGCTCTGAGTTTATGCTTTGTGTTCCCAGGGCGTGGCACGCTGATTACAAGCACAATCATGGTCGTGGTCGTGGCTACCACTGGAGGGACAATCCTTATGGCGGGCAGTTGCAAGGGAAGCGTCTTCGCTCCACGATTGTGGACGAGCCGACCCTCGAGCAGTTTTATGACCGGTTCAGTGATGGTTCAAGTGCCTTCAAGTCAGCGACTGAAATTTGTGAGATTCACTTGATTCCCGAGGAACTCTCCGCGCGTCTCGGCGGGGGTGCACGCGGCTCCGTGGGAAGTTACACTCCGAGTTTGCAGGATATGAAGTCCGGTAAGTATTGGGAGGATCACTCGCTGGTGGGGGATAACTCACGGGAGCGGCCCTACACCAATATTCAGACCCGGATCACAACCAAGTCGAACACATTCAAGGTTCACTTTCGGGCGCAGGTGCTGAAGCAGGCGCGACGCGATTCCAGTTCTGAGTATGCTCTCTGGCGACCGGAGATGGATTCAGTCGAAGCGGAGTATCGGGGTTCCTCGATTGTGGAGCGCTACGTAAATCCGAATTCAGAAGAGATCTTCGATTTTGCGAAGAGTTCATCAGGCGAATCGTTGGATAGCTTCTACCAATACCGCGTCGTCAATCCACGTCGTTTCGCGCCTTAATTTTGCGCCTTAAGTTACGTTTTAACTGTTTTTTCTATGAGAAAAGTAATCACACCTAAGAGGGGGCAAGCCCGGGGCTTCAGCCTTGTTGAAGTTACCATTGCTATGGCAATCGCCTCTGTGGCTTTAGTGACTTTGATGGGCTTGATCCCACAGGGGATGGACACGATGCGTGAAGCCGGTGATACGGCGATTGAGGCCCGGATTCACCAGCAGGTTCTCAACGAGTTGCAGCTCACTCCTTTTGATGATGCGTCGGGTAGCTCCCTTTTGGACAGCTACTACAATGATCTGGAGATCTATTACGATTCACAGGGAGAGGAGATGAGTCACAGTAAGAATCAGGGCTCGGTGGCTGATGATAAGAAAAAGGGCGCTTTCGCTCATATCTATTCTGCGAGAGTTTCAGTTCCCAAAACCTCCGGCGGGAAAATGCCGGAGTCCGTCGGGGGCGGAAGTTATTCAGGCTTTTCCTTCGGGGGATCCGATGCAAATACCAACATCAGACCTGTCATTGTGGAGATTACTTCAGCGGCAGGCGGAGATGATGATTTTGACTGGGATGCGGAGAAGAATGCTTCACACATTCATTCCTACCAGAGCGTCGTCGTGAAAATGGGCCGTGATCTTAACGCCAACTAGAGAAACATGAATTTTAAAGAAATGAACAAAAGACGCTCTCAGAAAATCAAAGGATTCTCTTTGATCGAGCTGATGGTTTCGATGGGGATCTTGACGGTTCTCATGCTGATGATGACGGCTCTCCTCGATCAGGTACAGAAGAGCTGGCGCTATTCGGAAAGCCGGATCAGTCAGTTTCGTGAGGCCCGTGTCGCTTTCGATTTGATCACCAAGAAAATCGGTCAGGCGTCCCTGAATACTTATTGGGATTTGAAGGATGATGACGATGACGGGCTCGTGGACGGCTACTACAAGACCTCTGAGCTGCACTTCATTACGCTGGATGCGAGCACTCTCAAAGGAGGAGGCGAACAGGAGGGCGTTGGTCACGCGGTGTTTTTCCAGGCGCCTTTAGGGTTTTCGACGGATTATCGGAACCTGAACAATCTCTTCAACGGGCGTGGGTATTTCGCGTCTTTCGGGAGCGATCGCCTCTACAGGCCCTCATTCATTGATTCCTCTCCCCGGTACCGCTTCCGTATCATGGAGTTCAGGCCTCCGGCTGAGTCCAATCAGGTTTTTGAAGACGGAAAAGAAGAGAGGGAAGAGGATGAGCCTCAGGAGTTTACGGAGTGGTATACGCAAAGTTTATCGGTTGGAAAGGGGAACTTCGAGTCTCACCTGAATCCGCTTGCTGACAACATCATCGCGCTCGTCATTTCCCCGAGGGATGCCCTTGAGTCGTCTTCCGGGTCGCGGGATCAGACTTACAGCGAAATTGCGCCTGACTACAAATTTGATTCGAACAGTGATGATCCTTCTTTCGAGGGGTATTCTCAGCAGGTCCCACCTCTTCTTCGTATCACGATGGTGGCGATCGACGAGGCTTCAGCGGTGAGGCTCGAGGACGGAACGAAGATGCCCGATGATTTGCGAAGTGCGACTTCCGGATTGTTTAAAAGCACCCGGCAGTATCCCGAGGATATTAAGAAGCTGGCGGAGACTCTGAATGAGAAGAAAATAAACCACAAGATTTTCAGTTCCCTTGTGATGTTGAGAAGCTCCAAGTGGGGCACCTGAAATTATACTTTTACTTGAATGAATATTCATAAAGACACGATGAGGAAGGCGTTTTCGCTGATTGAGATGATGGTAGTGCTGGGTGTGGTCGGCCTGCTTTTGGCGTTCGCCGCTCCCAATTTATTCAGCCTCCTGACCTCCAGCACCCTTTCGGGGGAGGGCACAGTGCTGCGAAATCAATTTACCTACGCGCAGCAGATTGCGGTATCGAAGAGCTCCGATGTTGAGGTTCGCTTCTTCAAATACGCCGACGAGTCTGCCGCACAATTGGATGAGCGCTTCCGGGCTTATCAGCTCTTTCAGTTTGATCGTGAAGGGAATATGGTGCCGGTGAGTTCTTTCTTCCGTGTCAAGACGCCGGTGGCAGTGCACGAAGACAAGACGACTCTGCTCAATTCGGGGGCGTCATCAGGCAATCAGAATGATCGCAAGTATGGGTTCATCGCGCCTTATGAAGGGGTTGCTGATGCGCCGGTCGGTGCCGGAGGGGCAGCGGTGCCCACGAAGTATGTGGCATTCCGGTTCAGGCCGGACGGCTCAACTGATCTACCGTTCAGGACGTCTCAGAATGACACCTGGTATCTGACCCTGGTGCAGGGGGAGGGCGCTCTGGAGGATAGCAATCCGGCTAACTACGTGTGCCTTCAGGTGAACTCCTACAACGGTCAGGTTACGGAGTTCAGACCTCAAGCCGCTTCGAACTAGCGCATAGTCTTTTAACGACGGCGGGAAGAGACCTGAATGGTGGCATTCCCGGCCTTGCTTCCACTGCGTAGGCGACCCATTTACGGGTCGCCTATTTTGGTTTCAGGGACTTTTTTGTACTCATTTGGAAAGTTTTGTGCCTCTCTGAAATTTCTCCCAAAAATCGCTTGTGAAATTTTTCACAAGCGATTAAATATGGGCCTCTTTACTTCGAGATGGGCAACATTTTTCCACGTTGGACAAACCTTCTGGCGGTCAAACTCCTCGTGTGTCTGGGAGCTCTTGGCACGTGCGTTATCGCTGTGGCATGGTATTCATGGACACCGAAATACACCCGCGTAGGCTATATGCCGCAGCAGCCGATACCTTTTGATCACAGCCTTCACGCAGGGCAACTGGGGATGGACTGTCGATACTGTCACACCCATGTCGAGAACTCGCTTCATTCGAACATTCCCGCCGCTGAAGTGTGCTGGAATTGCCACGGAGCCGGCAAGGTGAAGTCCGATTCTCCCAAGCTTGAGCCATTGCGCCAGGCGATGGATGAGAATTACGAGAATTTCACCGGTGAGCCGATCAAGTGGGTGCAGATTCACAAGACTCCCGATTACGCCTACTTTGATCACTCGGTTCACGTAAATCGCGGGGTGAGTTGTGTGGAGTGTCACGGTCGCGTCGATGAGATGCCGGTGGTCTATCACGCTAAGTCCCTCAGCATGTCGTGGTGTCTTGATTGTCACCGGGATCCGGCGGCGAACCTGCGCCCTCTCGATGAGATTACCAATCTGGACTGGACGGCAGAGGATTTGGACAAAGATCAGTTTTATGCTGAGCTCGCCGGTAAGACCGGGGCAAAAGTGGAAGAGCTTAAGGCGGCTGATGAAGGTAAAGAGTGGAGTCGCGAGTTGATCGGGGCTCACCTCAAGGAGGCTTGGCAGATTCATCCCCCACAGGATTGTGCAGCGTGTCACCGATAGGGTGAGGGAGGCAATTCGGAACGATTTGATACTTATTTGAATGAAGCGAAAGTGGAATCATCCTGCAGAAACTGAGAGTTCACGAGCTCACTGGAGAAGTCTTGGGGAGCTTGAGGGCTCGGAAGAATTTGAAGGCTGGCTTGAGCGTGAGTTCCCTCAGGGAGCGAGAGAGCTGGAGCTCGATGAGACTTCACGACGCAGTTTCGTGAAGTTGATGGGGGCTTCGACGGCACTTGCCGGTTTCGGCGTCGCCTGTAAGCGTCCCCTGCAACACCTGGTGCCTTACAACGAGCACGTTGAGTGGGTGATTCCCGGTAAAGCGCTTTTCTATTCCACGGCAAAGCCGCGGCTGAGCGGGATCGGTTGCGATCCGCTCGTGGTGACCACCTACGAAGGGCGGCCTACCAAGGTTGATGGAAATCGGCTTCATCCTGCTGTGATGGGCGGTTCTTCGGCGTTTACGCAGGCGTCTGTGCTTGAGATGTATGACCAGGACCGGTCACGCGGATACTTTGAGGGTGATAAGCCCTCCACTTCGGATGCGTTTGGTGCTGCGGTGCTTGCTCCTTTGAAGGCTGCGGCCGCGGGCGAGAAGCTGGGGTTAGTATTGTCACAGTCGACTTCACCTCTTCGCCACGCTCTTATTAAAGAGGTGCAGGCGGCATTTCCGGGCGTTCGTCTTTACGGGTATGGTGCTCTCGATGGGTCTGGCGGTCGCGCTGCGGCTGAGCTGGTTCACGGTAAAGGTGCTGTGCCGGTTGTTAATTTCTCGACCGCGAAGCGCGTTCTCTCACTCGATTGTGATTTCCTCGGCGATGACGCTGTCGGTGAAGATTCTCAGCGTGAGTTCGCTGCGACAAGAGATGTGGAGAAGAATCCTGATATCAGCCGTCTTTACGTGGCTGAGTCGGCTTTCACTTTGACGGGTGGAATGGCGGATCATCGTTACCGCACTCCCGCTTCGCAGATTTTCCCGATCACGGCTCTGGTTGCTCAGGAAGTGGCTTCACTTACGGGTGATGCGGCTCTCGGCACGCTGGCTGAGAAGGCTCTCGCCAAGGCGGTTAAGTCTGTCTATCGCCTCGATTGGATCAAGGAATGTGCGGCTGATCTGGTTGCCTCAAAGGGCGCTTCCGTGGTTGTTGCGGGTGGTCGTCAGTCCGGTGCAGTTCACGCGCTCGTTGCCGGTATCAACAATGCTCTGGGAGCGTTTGGTGGCATCATCTCGGTTCGTAAGCACGAGCTTCCCGAGCTTAATGATGTGGTTGCTCTCGCGTCTGATTTGGAATCCGGTTCCATCGAGACGCTTGTGGTGATGAATGACGGCGATCTCGCTTTCGATGCGCCTTCAGATCTGGGACTTAAGAAGTTGCTTTCGAAAGTGCCGACAGTGGTTCATCTCGGTTATCGCCGCAATGAGACAGCCAAGTTGGCCGGATGGCATGTTCCCAAGACGCACTATCTCGAATCCTGGGGTGATTGCCTCAGCCTGTCCGGGGTTTACTCGGTTCAGCAGCCGATGATCAACCCGATGTGGGGTGGTGTTTCCGATGATGCTTTTCTCCTTTCGCTTCTCGCTGATGATGCTTCACAGGAAGCGCTTCTCGGTCGGGTAAAGCAATCTTTCGCCGCGGCGGGAGGTAAGAAGTGGAATGAGGCTCTTCGTGACGGCTTTGCGAAAGAGATTGAGCCAGCTCCTCCGGTGACGGCGGTGAATGTGGCGGCTGCAGCTCCGCTTTTCGATTCCGTGAAGATCGCCGATTTTCCTCATGAGGGCGGCATCGAGGTTTCTCTGGTTGCCGGCAGTGCCACTTACGATGGGCGCTTTGCCAACAATGGGTGGCTTCAGGAGGCTCCGGATCCGATCACGAAATTGACCTGGGATAATGCGGCTTTGGTCAGCGTTTACACGGCAGAGGCTCTCGGTCTCGAGAATGAAGATCTCATTGAAATCGTTGTCGGCGATCGCAAGGTGATCGCGCCTGTGTTGAAGGCTCCGGGTCACGCTGATTTTACGATTTCAATTGCACTGGGTTATTACGGCGATCTCGCCGAAGGGACTGTCAGTAAAGGGGTCGGTTACAATGCCTACCCGCTCATGACTTCAAGCCAACCATACGTGGTTGGCGGCGCTACGGTTCGCAAGGCCGGTGGCACCAATAAGCTGGCTCTCACTGCTGAACACTACAGCATGGAAGGTCGTGCAATCGCCCGTGAAGGTACGGTCGAGATGTATAAGGAGCACAGCGATTTCGCCGGGCATCAGGGGATGGATCACCACATTCCCGAGAATATGTCTCTTTATAAGGGGGCTGACTATGAGAATGGCGGCACTCAGGCGGAGAATAAATTCATCAAGCAGATCCCGGGGCATGAGTTCCGCGTCGATCTTCTCCACCAGTGGGCGATGACGGTTGATCTGAATACCTGCACCGGTTGTAACGCTTGTGTTATCGCGTGTCAGGCCGAGAACAATATCCCTATCGTCGGGAAAGATCAGGTTCTCGCCGGCCGAGAAATGCACTGGATCCGGATGGATCGCTATTTCACGAGTCCGAAAGACGCCGAGACGGTCTCCGAGCGCGGCACGGCCCTCGACTATCTGGTCGGCGCGGAGTCTACCAAAGACACACCCGGTCAGCGGACTGTCGATGATGATCAGGTTGAAATGATTTCTCAGCCGGTCGCCTGTCAGCAGTGTGAGAGTGCTCCGTGTGAGACGGTTTGTCCGGTGAATGCGACGGTCCACACCGCTGATGGCTTGAATGCGATGGCTTACAATCGTTGTATCGGAACGCGTTACTGCGCGAATAACTGCCCGTATAAGGCACGTCGTTTCAACTACTACGACTACAACAAGCGCCCGATCGATAAGATTGAGCTCGGGCCGCTTGCGCCTGCAGAGGGGAATGCAACCACGACTCAGGGATTGCAGAAGAACCCCAACGTTACGGTTCGTATGCGTGGTGTTATCGAGAAGTGCACCTACTGTGTTCAGCGTATCACCGCCGCTAAGATCGCGGCGAAAGCAGCAGCGCGCGATTCTGATGATGTTCAGGTAAAAGCGAATTCGTTTACGGTGGCATGTCAGGATGCCTGTGGTGCTGATGCGATTACTTTTGGTAACAAGAAAGCGAAGGGAGATAAAATCCTCGATGCGAAGAATAATCCTCGCAACTACGACCTTTTGAAGTATATCGGCACCCGTCCGAGGACGAGTTATCTCGCTCGTATTAAGAACCCGAATCCGAAGATGCCGGGAGCTGACCAAGTCGGCACAGTGACATCAAAAATGCACTGATCTTACGATCCGGAATTTTGACTATTTGATCTACCATGGCAGATACCAACACAGCAAAGACGAGCATGCACCCTACTGAAGTAGAGGGTATCGCGCGTGAGCCCCTGGTGCTTAACAATCGGTCTTTGGGATGGATTACGGACCGCATTTGCGGCATCGTTGAAAACCGTCAGCCTTTCATCTGGTGGGTGCTTTTCGTTCCTTCAGTGGCGCTCTTCAGCTGTCTCCTTTTCACGCTGGTTTACCTCGTTTCAACGGGTGTCGGTGTGTGGGGGAACAACCAGCCGGTGGCCTGGGGTTGGGCGATTGTAAACTTCGTTTTCTGGATTGGTATCGGCCACGCCGGGACCTTGATTTCCGCGATTCTGTTCCTCACCCGTCAAAAATGGCGGACCTCGGTGAACCGGGCTTCGGAGGCGATGACGCTGATCGCGGTGATGTGCGCCGGTATTTACCCCGGTTTTCACGTGGGGCGTTTCTGGATGGTCTGGTTCCTCGCTCCGATTCCCAATGCGAACGGTATCTGGCAGAACTTCAAGAGTCCGCTGCTCTGGGATGTCTTCGCTGTCTCAACTTACTTCACGGTTTCGGTGATCTTCTGGTATATCGGTCTCATCCCCGATCTCGCGACCCTGAGGGATCGTGCGAAGAAGAAGGTTCCCAAGTTTCTCTACGGATTTTTCGCTCTCGGATGGCGTGGAGGTAACCGTCACTGGCGTCACTACGAGATGGCTTATCTGCTTCTTGCGGCGCTTTCGACTCCGCTGGTTCTCTCGGTGCACTCTGTGGTCTCGTTCGACTTCGCGACCTCAGTGGTTCCCGGCTGGCACACCACCATTTTCCCTCCTTACTTCGTGGCGGGAGCTGTTTTCGGTGGCTTTGCGATGGTGCTGACTTTGATGCTTCCTGTTCGCAAGCTTTACGGACTCGAAGACATGATTACCCACAAGCACGTGGATAACATGACGAAGATTATTCTCCTTACGGGAACGATCGTCGGATACGCCTACATCATGGAGCTGTTCATCAGTTACTACGGTGCGAACAAATACGAGACCGATGCTTTCCACATCAGGATCCTCTCCGGTCCTTACACCTGGGCATACTACTGCATGTTCTTCTGTAACGTGATTGCTCCGCAGATCTTCTGGATGAAGTGGGCCCGTCACAATCTCTGGGTCGTCTTCATCGTCGTGAACTTTGTGAATATCGGAATGTGGTTCGAGCGTTTCGTGATTATTCCGACGTCGATTGCCCGCGACTTCCTGCCGGGGCAGTGGGGTTACTATTCTCCTTCCTGGGTTGAGAAGCTTATGTTCCTCGGAACCTTCGGAATGTTTATGATGTTGTTCCTTCTCTTTATCCGTTTTCTTCCGGTGATTGCGGCAAGTGAGGTGAAGGGTGTTCTGCCGGAATCTGACCCCCACTATCCGGAGTGGAAAAAGTTGCGTGAGAAACGCAGGCAGTCAGAGCGCTAGTTTTTTAATTTAAGTAAATACGGGAACCGTGAGTGATTCATCAGTCAGTTCAAAAAACCTTTTCGGGTATGTCGCAGAGTTTGCCAATGCGACGGATCTCTATCATGCCGCTGAGAAGATGCGTGATGGTGGATTTCGCCGATGGGATGTGCATACGCCGTATCCGGTTCACGGAATGGATCATGCAATGGGTCTTGGGAAAAGTTGGTTGTCCGCTATCGTTCTCGGTGGCGGTGTGACCGGGTTCTCGATCGCACTCTTTATGCAGTTTTTCACGCAGGTAGCTCTTTATCCGACGATCGTTCAGGATAAACCGACCAATCTGTTCACGGTGCCGGCGTTCTTCCCGGTGACCTTCGAGCTCACGATTCTGCTTTCAGGATTTGCGACAGTGTTCGGTCTCCTCGGTATCATGATGCTGCCACGATGGAATCACCCTCTTTTCAATTCGAAGCTCTTTTCAAAATTTTCAGATGATGGGTTCATCATGGTGATCGAAGCGCGCGATCCGAAGTTCAAGCGGGAAAGAACCCGTGAGTTCCTCGAGGAGATCGGTGCTGAGAAAATCGAGGAGGTTGCTTACTAATCAGGTTCTCACAATGCGTTGGTTTTTTCTAGTTTTAGCAATTGCGGTGGTCGCGACGATTTATGCGATCGGGCCGCGCGGTGAAAAGTTTTCGGATCCTCCGTTCGAGCTCTTTCCTGATATGGATCATCAGTTCAAGTTTCGTCCGCAGGAATCGAGTCAGTTTTTCGCGGATGACCAGGTAGCTCAGAAGCCGGTCACGGGAACGGTGCCACTCGGATATTCGCTTCCGCATGCAGGGAACGACGACGATCTCGGCAGCGACCTCGCCTATTCAAGCGGCGACAGCTATTTCAGCACGGGGCAGTTCGGTGATTTTTACGGCAAGGGCTACCCCAAAGAAGTGACCCTGGATGCAGCACTGGTGAAGCGGGGACAGGAGCGCTTTCAGATTTTCTGCACACCGTGTCACGGTGAAACCGGTGACGGGCAGGGGGTTGTTTCCAAATACTGGGCAATTCCCCCAACCGCAAACCTCATCGACGCCCGCGTATCGGCGCTGCCTGAGGGACAGATTTTTTCCACGATTACTCATGGCAAAGGGCTCATGGGACCTTACAACGGTGTGATTCCGGTGAAGGATCGATGGGCGATTGTTTCGTACGTGAAGTCACTACAGAAGGCTTCCGGTAACTAATTTTGTATTTACTAATTTTTCCTAAGACTTATGGCGGGATTAAAAGATGGCGATGATTTTAAGGACGGAGAATCCTTCAAGAATCCTCTTATCCTCAAGGGAGTGTTCGGCCTCGTTGGTTTTGGAGGGTTGGCTCTATTTGTAGCACTCAATTTTCTTCTCCCGGAGAAGAGAGGGGAGATGTCATACAGCTGGCTCTTTGCCCTGGTTTTCTTTCTTTCGCTCGGAGTGGGCGGCGTTTTCTGGACGCTTCTTCACCACGCCACCAACTCAGGTTGGGGGACGGTGATTCGCCGTTTGATGGAGAATTTGGGAAGTGTGATTCCTTTCATGCTCTTGTTGGCGGTCCCGTTCCTGATTCCAAACGGTTATCAGGATGATCTCTGGGAGTGGTTTCCAAAACGCGAAGCGGCCCTTGAGAAAGCGGAAGTTGCGGCGGAAAAGGGCGTCTCCCAATACGTGACCGAAAAGCAGGCGGAAATCGCCGGTGCGGAAGCAGCGGTGGCGTCTGCCGAGGCTGAGCTTGCCGCGATCGAGTCACCGAGCGCCGGTCACCGTGCGCACTTTGATCGCAAGATCGAGTCACTGAAGACGAAGCTCGCTAAGCTTCAGGAGCAGGATCTCTCCGAGGCTGCCGTCCACGAGACACTCGTCGATAAGAATTTCAAAAAGGAGGAAGCCCTTCTTCATGTGAAAAAGGGATATCTCAATGAAGGGTTCTGGTATGTGCGGTTCTTTTTCTATCTGATCGTGCTGTCCGGTATCGCTCTTGCGCTCCGTCACTGGTCAATCAAACTCGATAAGAGCGGTGACCCGGGACTGTTTCTCTGGATGCGCCGGGCGAGCTGTGGATTTCTTCCTTTCTTTGCAACCGCGTGGACCTTCCTCGTTTTTGATTGGCTCATGGCTCTCGATTACACCTGGTTCTCGACGATGTGGGGTGTTTATCTTTTCGCCGGTGCTGCGCTCAACTCGATGGGGCTTCTCGTCATCATCGTGACGCTCCTCCGTCACTTCGGATACCTCAAGAATATCGTGACGCTCGAGCACTACCATCTCATGGGTAAGCTGATGCTCGCTTTCGTAATCTTCTGGGCTTACATCGCTTTCTCTCAGTTCTTCCTCATCTGGTATGCGAACATTACCGAGGAAACGAAGTTCTATCTGACTCGTAACACCGAGTTCTGGAACCTCTACACGATCACTCTGCTGGTGGTGGGGCACTTCTTCGTTCCTTTCGCGATTCTCCTGCTCCAGAAAGTGAAAAAGCTTCCACTGGTCCTCTCAGGTGTCGCGGTTTGGAATCTGGTCATGCACGTTTTCGACATCTACTGGATTATCATTCCTGAGCGCGGTCCTTCTCTGACTGCTGCAGGGCCTGCCAAGGATATGCTCATGGTGATGCCCGGTGCATGGTTGTTTGATGTTTTAGCCTTTGTATCAGTTGCCGGGATCTTCGGTTTCTGTCTCCTCTGGCGCCTCGGATCTGCAAGTCTCTTCCCGTGTCGTGACCCTCGTCTCGATGAGTCCCTTAACGTAGTGAACTGATTGCTTTCGAGTTTTTGTAATAACTTTATATGAGTGGTTCAGCCCCCATTTCAGAGTCAAAAGTGAAGCGTTTCATCGGAACGCTCGGTATCTTTGTTTTCTTCGGTTTTCTCGCACTGATTCTTTTTCAGAATGCAGGGAGTGAATCTCTCGAGGATCGTGCCGCCCGTGGCGATTTCGACGAGGCGACAACGCAAGCGCGTTGGGAGAATCTGAAAACAGTGACAGAAGCCCAGTCGGTCGATGCGAAGAAAATCGAGGCCGCGATGGCAGCGGTTGCCAAGACACCGGTCGCACCTGCGAAAACCGACTTGGTCGTTCCGGGATCACCTACCTTTTTGAAGCAAATGGAGGCGCCGGCCAAGCCTGAAGCCAAGCCTGAAGCCAAGCCTGAAGCCAAGCCTGAAGCCAAGCCCGAAGCCAAGCCCGAAGCCAAGCCCGAAGCCAAGCCTGAAGCCAAGCCTGAAGCTAAGCCCGAAGCCAAGCCTGAAGCCAAGAAGTAAGGCGGCCAGGTATTCTACGAAAAATATTATCACGTTCTCATGACATCTGAACACCCAACGCCTGAGGAAATGAGCGAAAGAGCGGCGATTGACCGCTCTGCCCGCTTTCCCGTGCTGTTTTTCTTCACAAGTGCAGCAGCATGGCTTCTTGTTGCTACGTTGCTGGGTTTCTTCAGCTCTTTGAAGCTGAGTGTCCCCGGTCTCTGGGATAACTGTCAGTTTCTCGGCTATGGCCGTCTTTTCCCCGCCCACATGAACGCCCTTGTCTACGGTTGGGCGATGCAGGCCGGACTGGGTGTGGTGCTCTGGCTTATGGCGAGACTGAGCCGCAACAAGATTGAGCATCCTGTCGCCATTATCGTTGCCGGAGCCCTCTGGAATGCCGGCGTAACCCTTTCCGTGATCACGGTGTGGTTCGGATTTGGTAATTCGATGCCGCTCCTCGACTTTCCGGCCTGGGTATGGCCTATCCTTGCAATCTCCTACGCGTTGATCGTCGTGTGGATCCTGCCGATGTTCCGTCAGCGTGGCGAATCACTCATCTATGTCTCTGAGATGTTTGTCCTCGGTGCCGTTGTCTGGTTTCCGTGGATCTTCATCACCGCAAACCTCCTTATCAATAAAGGAACCGCCCCGGTTATGGCTGCCGGCACCAATGCCTGGTTCATTACCAATCTCTCCTATTTCTGGATGGCTCCGATCGCACTGGCGATTGCCTACTACATCGTGCCGAAGATTTCCGGCCGCGCTGTTTTCAGTTATCCTCTCGCACAGGTGAGCTTCTGGCTCCTCGCCGCGCTTGCCGGCTGGACAGGGTTTGCCCGCTACATGGGTGGTCCGTTTCCTGCCTGGATGTCGGCGGTAAGCAGCACCGCTTCAATTTTCATCCTTCTCGCTATTATTGTGACAGTGGTGAACATTCTCATGACCTTGAAGGGAGCAACCAAGATCTGGGAGTTCAGCCCGTCCTTGCGTTTCACCGTCTTCGGAATGTTGATGCTCGCGGCCTACGGTCTTCTCTCGGCAATCAGTTCGACTTACTTTTTCGGTAAGAATCTTCAATTCAGCCATTTTGTGGTCGGGCTCGACACGCTTGCTTTCTACGGTTTCTTCTCGATGACGGTTTTCGGAGCGATCTACTTCATCGTTCCACGTATCACCGGAAGCGAGTGGCCTTCGGGTAAGCGCATTCGGACCCACTTCTGGTTCAGCGCTTACGGCATTATCACTTTAATCATCTGCATGCTGGTTGGCGGTATCGCTCAGGGAGGAAACCTTGCTCAGTGGGACCAGGCGTTTTCGACCTCGTTCGTCACTTCTTCAGCATACGTCGCGGGGCGTTGCATCGCATGGGCTCTGATTGCATTCTCGAACCTCATGTTCCTTTACCAATTGGCGCTCATGTTTGTCGGCAAAGGGCGTAAATCAAGCGGACCGACTCTGATTCATGCCGAGCCGGGTAAGGTTGAAAGCGCGAAAGCAGCTGCCGGTCTTAACTGAGAACCTTTGAATCGCGTAGAAAAATCATTTATATGAGTTCAAACAAATTCTGGAAGTTGCTCGGCGCTCTTGGCGCGGTATTCGCACTCCCGTGGCTATTTCTCATCGTCATCCCATTCCTCAAAATGTCGAATGCCGAGCCGGTTCCTTATTCTGAGGAAGATGGTGTCGAAGGTATCGCGGCCTATCCGGACAAGACCCTGCAACGGCACGGAGCGAGCGACTACGGTCGTCAAATTTACGCTGCCGAAGGCTGCGCATACTGCCACACGCAGGTGGTTCGCCCTACCTACGCCGGCCCGGATATGTGGAGACCCGGCTGGGGTGGACGTGAAGAGGACGGGCTCGCCCGTGAAACTCAACCGGGCGATTACGCGACTGAGAAAGTGGCGATGCTCGGCTACCAGCGTATCGGCCAGGATCTTTCCAACGTGGGGCACCGTATCACTTCCCGTGATCTGATGCATCAGCATCTCGTTGAGCCAAAGAGTCTCGATCCAAACTCGGGAATGCCGGCATACAAGCACCTTTACAAGAAATCTTCCATTGGCAGTGGCTATGTTCCTACAGGAAAAGCCGAAGCATTGGTGGACTATCTGATGTCTTTGAAGAAAGATCAGAAAATTCCGGGCGCTATCGTAAGCGGCAGCTAGTCCGCGAAACCAAATTTAATTTTAATCAGCTATCCAAATGGGGAGCAACGAGAACAAAAACATCGATTACGATCAGGGAACCGTCAGCACGGTTCAGTTGCATGACTCTGTTCGTCGTGAGAACGCCCTTCCACGTGAAGGGAGCGGCACCGTGGGCATTTCAATTATCGTGGTAAGCGCACTGGTCCTGATTTTCGGTGGGGGGCAGCTTTTCAGCGGTGCCAACGGCTTTAGCGATAGCATTTACATTTCCGATTATTACAAGGCGGAGCCGAGACCTGCCCTCGGCGGTGACGGCGGCGATGCCGCAGCTGTCGCCTGGATTGATTCCTGGACCAAGGACGGTAAGAAAGTTTATGGTAACTGCATCGCCTGTCACCAGGCATCAGGGCTCGGAATTCCCGGTCAGTTCCCACCTCTCATCGGATCCGAATGGGTTGATGGTGGCACAGCTCGAATGGGGGCGATTCTCCTTCACGGAATCAGTGGTTCATTTTCAGTTGGCGGTCAGGCCTACAACGGTCTTATGCCGGCGTGGAACACGCTTTCCGATGAAAAAATTGCGCAGGTGGCCACTTACATTCGTCGTGAATTCGGCAGTCTCCCTGAAGGGGAGGACGGCGTAGTTACGACGGAGATGATCAAAGCGGCTCGTGAGCAATTCAGTGGTCAGGCAGTTCCTTATCAGGAAGCTGAACTGTTGGCGATTCCCGAAGGCGAGATGCTTCCGGGCGCAAAGGTGGACTTGCAGACGGGCGAACCGGCTGAAGGTTGATATTAAAGGATCTCAATCCGAAAACATTCAAAGACGGGGGTTTATCTCCACTCCTTATTAACGTAATTTAGACTTTCAATGAGCGCAGCTACAGCAGAAACACACGATCAGGCTCAGGAGGAACATCATCATGTTGAGCCTTTCTGGAAGAAATATATTTTCTCCACCGATCACAAAACCATTGGAATTCAGTACGGTTTCACCTCGCTGGTCTTTCTCGCGTTCGGGTTTTTCCTGATGATGGTGATGCGATGGAGCATCGCCTACCCGGATCGCGCGGTTCCATTGCTCGCTGACTGGCCCTGGTTTCAAGCCTGGCTCGATGACAGCGGGAAAGTGACCGGCGATCTCTACAATATGTTCGGTGCGATGCACGGAACGATCATGGTTTTCCTCGGAATTGTTCCGCTCGCGTTCGGGGCATTCGGTAACTACGTGACGCCCTTGCAGATCGGTGCGCCTGATATGGCGTTCCCCCGTCTCAACATGGCGAGTTACTGGCTCTACCTTCTCGGTGGTGTGCTCATGTTCGTCAGTTTCTTTCTGCCTTCCGGCGCGGCCAAGGCCGGTTGGACGAACTATTCACCTCTCGCAACGACGACGGATATTCACTACGGGGACCTTTTCTGGACGGGGCAGACCCAATGGCTCGTCGCGATGGCCCTGTTGATCACCTCGTCGCTTCTCGGTGCGGTGAACTTCATCTGTACCATTATCAACCTGCGATGCCGCGGGATGAGCTGGATGCGTCTCCCGTTCTTCGTCTGGGCGATGCTCGTGACCGGTTTCCTTCTTCTTCTGGCGTTCCCTCCTCTTGAGGTCGCGGCGATCATGCAGCTCATGGACCGCATGGCGGGAACGAGTTTCTTTGTTCCGACCGGTCTCAATGTCAGCGGGATGTCCTTCGACGCCGCCGGAGGTGGTAGCCCGCTTCTCTATCAGCACCTTTTCTGGTTCCTCGCTCACCCCGAGGTTTACGTTCTGATTCTGCCTGCGCTTGCGATCGTGGCTGAAATTATCCCCTGTAACACCCGGAAACCGCTCTGGGGCTACAAGACAATGGTCTACGCCGTGATGGTGCTCGGATTCCTCGCCTTTATCGTGTGGGCGCACCACATGTACATCACCGGAATGGGGCCTGCGATTTCCACGTTCTTCCAGACCACGACAGTGCTGATCTCGGTGCCTTCGGTGATTCTGATCACCTCACTCCTGATTTCCATGTGGGGCGGTTCGATTCGCTTCAATGTGCCGATGCTCTTCGCGACTGCGTTCATCCCCATGTTCGGTATCGGTGGACTTACCGGTTTGCCACTTGCCTTCAGTCTTCCTGACCTGCACCTCCACGACACCTATTACGTGATTGCCCACTTCCACTACGTGGTCGCTCCCGGCACGATCTTCGGTCTTTTCGCAGGGATCTATCACTGGTATCCGAAGCTCACCGGGCGCATGATGAGCACCCGTCTCGGGCACCTTCATTTCTGGCCTTCATTGTTGTTCATGAACGGCATCTTTGCCCCCATGTTCATTCAGGGGATGGCTGGATTTCACCGCCGTGCCTTTGACGGTGGTAAGGCGTATGAGCAGATCAGCACGCAAATTTTCGCCGAGCCGAATACGTTTCTCGCCAACATCGCCGAGATTCTCAATGTGATTGAGCCGGATGCGGCCCTCCGTATGATCGATCTGAACATCGTGACTTCCGGATCCGCCTGGTTGCTCGCCGTGTTCCAGGTTCCTTTCATCATCAATTTGTTCATCAGCAAGTTTGTCGGCAAGAAAGTGAGCAGTGACAATCCGTGGGACGCAACCACTCTCGAGTGGGCCACTCCAACGCCTCCGCCGCACGGGAATTTCCTTTCCGAGCCGGTTGCGTATCGTGGACCCTACGAGTATAGCGTGCCGGGTGAAGCGAGTGATTTTTGCCCGCAGTTCGAGGACGATCCTTCCAAGATCCCTGCCAAGAGCGAAGCCGGCAAAGAAGGTGATAAACCCGCCGTTTAACCGGGGTTAGACCCCTTACCGAACGATTTAGAAGATTTTAGCAAGACGATTGCCATATGGAAATTCCACACGAAGTAACGCCGAGACGGGACACCGGTTTATACAATGCCAAGCTCGGCGTCTGGTTGTTCCTCGCCTCCGAGGTCATGTTGTTTGGCGGCCTCTTTTCCGCTTACATATTTTTGCGGGTCGGGATTCAGGACGGGGTTGATAACCCGTGGCCCTGGGGTCTCAACGTGCACAAAGACTTTGTCTGGCTCGGTTTCATCAATACCCTTGTACTCATCGCCTCCTCCGTCGGAGTCGTTTTCGCCTGGGTTGCCCTGAAAGAGCGGAATTGGAAGCTCTACCAGGTCTACATGTATGCGGTGATTGGTTGCGCCGTGATTTTCATGTGTCTCAAGGGGATCGAGTACAACAGCAAGTTGAACCACCACTTCGGGATCAAGCTGAAGGACAACTCCGTCATGGAGGGGGAACTCGTGAACAAGACCGACCGGATTCGTTTCGAAGGAGCAACGGCCTCAGTCAGTCTGCAGGGCGCAGTGCCGGTCTTTATCAAAAGCATTCCGAAAGGGGAGTTCCCGATCTTCAAGGTGACCGAAGGACCCGGCTCTGAAGAGGGGGTTGAAATCCATTCCGATTCTGAGTTGAAAGCGTGGTTCCACAAGGAGCGTCGCGCCATCTCGGCCAAACTCACCGAAGAGCGGAAGCGCTATCGTGCAGAGCTCGCCTCCGGGGTTGCCAATCCGACGCCGGTTTCGGTGAGCAGTTCAGCGAAGCTGACTTCAAGTGAGCCTTTTGTTCTCAACGCCAATCCCCGCAAAGTGGTTCTCCACAGCGACAGCGTGGTTAACTTCAAAGACGGTTCGAAAGTTGAGGGGAAACTGATCAGCGACGACGTCGAGTTCATCGTTCACGAGGTTGATTTGCAGCTCGTGCTTCCTCAAAAGCAGCGTGAGTCGATTGTCTGGGATGTCATCAACGACGAAGGCGCCAAGCAGCAGTTCTTTGAACAGCAGGACGCCGAGTATCGCCATCTCCGCGAATACTACGAGCCGCGTGGCGAGGTTATTCCCGAGAAAATGCTCCGTGGCCACATTCTGAACCTCCACGACGTCCACCTCGGCGGGCATCATGGAGACGATCACGGTGATGATCATCATGACGCGGTTCATAAGAGCGAACCCAAGCCTTCCGCTGAAGGTGCCCACGAAGAGGCCGCTCACGAGCACGAAGATGATCACAGCATCAGTGTGCCGCGCGACCAGATCAAATTCATGGGGAACCACGGCCCCCGCTACGGCAACTACTACGCGATCTATTTCACGATGACAGCGCTTCACGGCCTCCACGTCATCGGTGGTGCGCTCGTCCTCCTGTTCTTCACCGTCTTCGGGAAGAAGCTTTACCTGAAGAACCCGGAGCATCTCGCCAACCGCATCGAGGTGGGCGGTCTTTTCTGGCACTTTGTCGACTTGATCTGGATCTTCCTGTTCCCGCTCATGTATCTTCTTTAATTTTTTATTCTATTTTCATTCATCATGGCTGAATCAACTCACGACTGGGGAAAGCATAAGAAGTCTTATCTGATTGTTTTCGGAGCGCTTTGCTTCTGCACTTGTCTTACATTGGCGCTTGGTATTTTCGCCCCTTTTGATTTGGGCCCTCCGGGACCGACCCCTGCTGATTTCGTGATCGGCCTCGCGGTGGCCTGCTTCAAGGCAAGCCTCGTGGGACTTATCTTCATGCACTTAAATCACGAAAGAGGGCTGATTTACAAGCTGCTTGTTTTCACCTTTCTCTTTTCTCTCGGGCTCATGGCCCTGACCCTTTTCGCCGGTGCGGATCCCATTCTGGAGCAGTATGATACTCTGGAGAGCACCAAGGGGAAATTGATGGAGAAGCTCTAAAACCCCACACCCAAAAGTAACATGTCACTCAAACACTTTCATATCGCCTTCATCACCATCGTCGTCCTCGGCTCCTGGTCTTTAGGCGCCTGGTGTTTGCTGACGCGCGGGCTTCCCACGATGTTCACTGCGATGGGATGGGCCAGCCTCGTTGGTGGGCTCGGACTTCTCATTTACGGGGTTCGTTTCATGAAGAAAGTTCGCAAGGTGGTATCCTAGAAGAATCTGATGATGAGCACGCTGTTACTTGAAAATATTCTCGCCTGCCCGATGTGCATGAGCGGCGCGGAGGGAAAATCCCTCCTCGCGGCCAACAGCGCCATCGGTGTGATGCTGGTCTTTCTCTTCACGATACTGGGGAGCTTTATTACTTTTATTATTTATCTCGCACGTCGTTCCCGGAAATTTGCCGGTGAACTCCCTGGCGAGGAGAACTGAGGCTGAATCGAGTGTTCGGCTAACCGATCTTTTTACTGACAAATTTTGATATGATTGAGTGGATTAACGACATTTCCGGAATGCACGAGGTGGCTTCCCAGCATGGTAACGTGGGCAATCACATGTTGGCGCTGGTGCACTGGTTCATGCTCATCCTTTTTGTGGGCTGGTCTATATTTCTCGGGGTGATCCTCTGGAAGTTCCGCCGCAAGAAAACACCCCGTGCGAACTACCACGGAATGACTTCTCACTTTTCGACACACGTCGAGATCGGGGTAGTGATCGTGGAAGTTGTCCTGCTCCTCGGATTCGCATTCCCACTCTGGGCAAAGCGGTCCGACAAGAATGCGCGACCTGTCGGTGATGAGGTCGTCAATCTCCGTGCGGTTGGTGAGCAGTATCGCTGGACCTTCCATTACGCCGGTGCTGATAAGAATGTCGGAATGACTTCTCACGAGCGGATTTCAGGAGCCAACCCGGTTGGACTCGTTGCAGAGGATCCCAACGCGGCTGATGACTTTGTTTCCGTGAATGAGCTGAAAGTGCCCGTGGGACGACCCGTCGTCATTCAGGTGACATCGAAGGACGTGATTCACGGCCTCGCGATTATTCCGATGTTCTCTCAGCAGGATGCAATTCCCGGTTCGGAGATTCCGATGTGGTTTGTTCCCGAAAAGGAAGGTGAGTGGAACATCGTTTGTGCTCAGCTTTGCGGAGCGGGTCACGCGCAGATGGTGGCCTACGTTGAAGCTGTCAGCAGCGAAGAGTTCGATGAGTGGTACGCCGCTCAAACTCCGCTTTTGCCTAAAAACTAAACGGTCAGTTCATAGAATTGATCGAAGTGGCGGAGCGTGTAAGCACTCCGCCATTTTCGTTATCAGCTTCGGGGAAGCCGTGCCCTCCGGACCTTCACGAGCGTATAAGATTCGATAGAAGATGAGCAATCCATTACCTCAGACGGCGTTTAACAAATATTCAAGAGTCGTCGCATTTTTCGCGGTGCTCCTCATTTGGTGGGGGGCGGCTACGACCTCCAAGCTGGCTGGAATGGCTTTTTCCGATTGGCCTCTCAGTCTGGGGTCGATCAATCCTCCGGGTTGGCTCAGCTACATGGTTCCGTTCCTGGAGCACAGTCACCGTCTTCTCGCAACGCTTGTCGGGCTCCTCGTTCTGGGGATGTTCTCCTGGGCTTATGTGAAAAGCGGGAAGCGCTTTCTCGAGGTTTTAATTCTCGTAATCGGTCTTGCTGTTATTTTCGCGATCTTCATCATGGCGGGAGCGGAGCGGAGTGATGCCGACAGAAAAGCGAGTCTATTGGGGCTCGGACTGGGGCTGGGGGTAATACCGTTCGTCTGGCTGATTTGGAGCTGGGCAAAGCGTTCCTGGACTCTCGTTCAGAGACTCTCTGCTTTGGCGCTGCTGATGGTGACGACACAGGCGATTTTCGGCGGACTTCGGGTTACTGAGATTTCGAATGCCTTCGCGGTTGCTCACGGATGCCTTGCTCAGGCTTTCTTTTGTCTTCTCATTCTCATTGTCATGGCGTCGGGTTCGAAGTGGGAGCTCATCGGGTTCTCCGCTTCACCGGGCGTGCGAAAGCTGATTCGCCTTGGCAGTGTTTCCCTAGTGGCGTTGGTTTCGATGCAGCTCCTTTTCGGCGCTTCGATGCGACATTTTCATCGCGTCGGACTTGCTGACACAGATTTGCTGAAAACAGCCGGACAATGGATTCCGCCGTTTCATGAACCGATCATCATAGTCCTCTTTCTCCACAAGTGGACTGCCTTCTGTATCTTCGGGCTGGTTCTCGGTCTCTGGTTGAAGCTCAGAAATGAGCAGCGCATCGGAAAACATCTCACGGTTCTCCTCCTCCTCCTTGTCGGGCAGATTGTCCTCGGGCTCACTGTTATTGCGACAGGGAAGCACTTCTGGCTCACCAATTTTCATGTCATCAACGGGCTGGCGATACTTGCGGTGGCTTTCACGTTTGCGGTGAAGTCGATGAAACCGAATTCGAGCGAGGCTGAACTCGCGCGAACAGGGAAAACGGGTTAGCGTGCCGAATAAATAATCAGGAATGGCAGAGGTAGAAGTGAATCCCGAATCAACCGCATCGCCGCGCAATGTAGCGAGGGAGCTGCGTCGTGATGTCGTGACCCTGACGAAAGCGCGGCTGAGCATCCTTGTCGTGATCACCTCGATTTTCGGGTACCTCATTGCGACAAAGGAAGGAGGGTTCTCGGCAGTTCTGCTGTTTCACGTTTTTCTCGGGTCCATCCTCGCCGCTTTCGGTGCCGCGGTTTTCAATCAGCTCATGGAAGTCGATGTTGACGCCCGCATGAAGCGGACCTCTGATCGTCCGCTTCCTGCAAACCGGATCCCGAGGCCTGCTGCGTTCGTTCTCGGGTGGCTCTTTTGTGCCTTCGGGATTATGCACCTCGGCGTGAAAGTGAATGTGATGGCTTCATCGATGGCGGGAATCACCCTGCTTACTTATCTTTTCGTCTATACCCCGATGAAGCGGGTTTCCACTTTCAACACGGTGGTCGGTGCGGTCTCCGGGGCAGTTCCACCGCTGATCGGCTGGACCGGAGGCGGCGGTGCGTTCTTCAGTGACGGGGCACTGTTTTTATTCCTCCTCCTCTTCCTCTGGCAGATGCCTCACTTCGCCGCGATCAACTGGATGTATCGCGAAGAGTATGCGCTCGGAGGTTTTAAAATGTGGTCGAACGACGATGAGACGGGAGCAAAGACGGGAAAGATCGCCCTGTTTTTTGCGGTGCTGACATTTCTTTTCGGTGCTGTCTATCCACTCGTGAGCAACTCGCTTGCCTGGTGGGGGTGCTTTGCGGGCGGTGCACTCGGAGCGGTCATGGTTTGGCTGGCGATTAAGTTTCTCAAGAGCGGGAAGCGAAACGATGCGAGAACACTCTTTTTCTATACGCTGCTCTATTTGCCTTTGATGATGGTCGCTTCCTACCTCGCCTGGGCGTAACTCCTTTTTATTTTCAGTTTGATGGACAAAGAAGAATCTGACGTGACCCGAAATAAACTCATCGCCTGGTGGGGGACTATCTTCGGGATTTGCTTTATTATCGTTTTTGGATCGATTTTCGTAACCCGTGCCTATTTGATCCGGCGCGACTACGAGGAGAAAAACTGGCGTCCACCGCATATTGCGAAACTCGAAACGGACTTGAATGTGATCAATCGGGACGGAAAGGAAGTTTCTCTCGGGATGTTGAGGCACAAAGTCTACGTCACGGGTTATCAGTATACGGATTGCCCCGCAGGCTGTCTCGGAATGGCGGCGATGATGAAGACTCTCGAGGAGAAGTTCGGTGATAACCCGGTCTTCAAACTCGTCTCCATCAGCGTGAATCCGAAAGACGATACCCCTGAGAAGATGGATGCCTGGGTGAAGGACAAAGGAGTCGAATCAGACGACTGGTGGTTTCTCACCGGTGATCCTGACACGATTGCTAAATACATGATTTCGGAGTTCAAATTCTACGCGACCGAAGAGATTACTGATCCTGACATTCGCGCCTCGCAGGGACCGTTTGCTCACGATCAGCGCCTCGCACTCGTCGATGGTGATGCCAACATTCGCGGCTATTACGATGTCATGAATCCCAATCACGGTGAGTTCGAATTTAAAAGGCTCGTGCGGGATGTCGAAATGGTCCTGAACCCCGAACTCAAGCTTTCCGACTTCGAATAGATCATGGAATTACTCGCCGCTTTCAGCTACGAATCGCTTCCGCCAATCAATGCGGTTCTCAATTCCATCAGCGCGATTCTGCTCGTTACCGGAGTCCTTTTGATTAAGGCGGGGAAGAAGGAGGCGCACAAAAGAGCAATGATCGGGGCTTTGATTTCCTCGGCGCTTTTTCTTACCTCCTACCTCATTTATCACTACACGGCCCGGCACACCACCTTCCCGACAGAATACCCTGTGGCTCGAATCGTCTATCTGTCGATTCTCATTCCGCATGTCATTCTCGCGGTCGTCAATTTGCCCTTCATTATCATGTTGGTCGTTGCCGCCTTCCGGGGGAATTTTGAGAAGCACAAAAAACTCGCCCGCTTCACCTTTCCTTCATGGCTTTTTGTTTCCGTTACCGGAGTCATCATCTACCTGATGATCTATCAATGGTTTCCTCCCTCAACGGATTCAAAGGCCAGTTCTTCCGATCCTTCTGAAAAGGTTCAGGCACTTTCCGGGTCAACACGAGTGGGCGATATCGTATACGAGTCGACCTTGCATGAGATTAAGGCTCAAGCCGGTCAGGATCAGGTCGAGGTATCCTTCCAAATCAGCAATAGAGGGAATGAACCGGTAAAGGTCACTCAAATGGATTCGGGGTGTGCCTGTTTAGCGGTTGAAATCAGTGAGAATCCCATCTCCGCAGGAGGGACCGCAACCATCACCGGCGTTTTTGATACTTCGAAAATGCGGGGAAGCACTGAGAAAAAGATCACCGTATCAACGGAGGGCCAGAAGCATCCCGTCTTTTTGAAGACCAGGATTCACGTCGACCCTCTCTACGATGTCATCGAGAGCATGACAACCTGGAGCGTCGGTTCAAAGCCCGAGCCGAAGATTGTGAAGTTCAACGTGAAGCGTTCCAAGCCGATTCATGTTCTCGGAGCTGAGAGCATGCGGAAGGAAGTCGCGTGTGAAGTCCTCGAGGTGGAGAAGGGCAGGGAGTATCATCTTAAATTGACACCGGATTCAACCGCGGAAACGCTGTTGGGATTTGTCAGGATAGAAACCGATTGTGAAATCGAGCAACTGGCACGGCCGCTCGCCTACTTCTCGATTCAATGATAGGAAAACAAATTGCCGCAATTCTCGGGATATCGCTCGTTGCTGCGATCCTCTCAGCGGCGATTCATCCTCTTCGCCCTCCCTTTTTTCAGGTCGAGAGCGCGGAGGTCCTTCGCTGGCAGATCGACGTCGAGAAGGCGAATCAGCTTGCCGCTGCCGGTGAGGTTCTCTGGGTCGATGCCCGGAGCCGTGAGAAATTCGAGGAGGGGCACCTTGAAGGGGCGATCCTTCTCAATCCGGAGGAATGGGGCGATCTCATGTTCCGGAACATGGATGCCCTTCAGGCCGCGCTCGGGACGCCGGTTGTCGTCTATTGCGACGGAACCCGTTGCGAAAAAAGTCAGGATGTCTCCGCCCGCCTCCGCGAGCTCCTCGGGCTCGATCCTGTCTACGTGCTCAAAGGCGACTGGCGGGAGATTAAGTGAAACTGAAGAGGGTCACGTCAGTGACCTGACCCTGTTGAATGCGGGCAATTCACGGCAGGGGAATCGTGAACACTTTCGTGAACACGAATTCGGCGCCGAACCCGGTGAGGAGGGCGAGCTGCCCGAGCACGGGAAGGTATTTGCGTTCCCACCCTGACATGATTCCCCCGACCGCGAAGACCATGAGTATGGAAGCGATCGCGAAGGGAATCGGCGTGGCGACGAGCGAAATGACGTAGATGACGAGGGTGATGAAAGAGGCGGCGGCCCGACCGGGACGTTTCGTAAAAGGGATTTCGTCGCCGGGAACTTCGGTGGTTGCCGGTATCGGGTTTTTGCGGTTGCGATAGGCCTCCGCGAGAACTGCGAGAAGCAGTGCGAGAACGATGAGTTGGACGTATAGCGCGAAATTCGGGACGTTCTTTTCCTCCTGAATGACAACGGACTGAAATCCCTTCACGGTCGTTTCAATGCTTTTCTCCACCGCCTCGCCGCGCAGAAAAGTGGGATCGATGCGAAGCCGTTTCATCTCGCTTTGGGCGATCTCCGTCGCCATCGTTTTCTCAAGCACATCGGCGAGGTATTTCTGAATTTCGGGTGGGGTTCCTTTGGGTGCCCACCAATAGTAGGCGTTGCTGAAGGTGACGGGAATTTTCTGCTCGATGGTTGTCTTTGTCTCAGGAATCGCCGGGTGTCGTTCCTCTTCAAAGACGGCGAGGGCTTTCACGTTCCGGTCCGCTGGAGTGTCATCGGAGTCGCGAAAATCGAGATATTCCGAGAGTGAGAAAATACCCGCGTCGAGGTGGCCGCCGATGAGTCGGTTGTAGCGGTCTGCGCCACCGTCAGCAGAGACAATGCTGAAGCGGGCACCGGGGACGGCTTTCTCCAACTGCAGGGTGATGAAATAGGCAGCTGAACCGACGTTGGCCCCGAAGGTCAGCGTTTTCGGATCTTTGGCGGCGGCGTTGAGGAGTGAAAGCAAATCGGGATAGGGGCAATCCTCCCGCACCATCACGATCATGGTGTTCTTCGCGGTTTGGGCGAATTTGTCGAAATCATCGGGCCCGAACGCGACGGTGCCGGCCAGCTTCGAACTGATCATGGATGTGTGATGACAGAGGATGCGGTAACCGTCGGGGCGGCTGTCTTTCACTTCACGGCTGCCGATCGTGCCTCCGCCTCCGGGGATGTTGATGACCGCGAGGGGAACATCAAGTAATTGCCCTTCCTCGATGCCCTGCTGGATAACGCGTCTCACGAAGGTGTCAGATCCGCCGCCGGCGGGGTAGGGGACGACGACTTCGATGGGTTTCGAGGGAAAGGTTTTCTCCTTCCCTTTGAGGTGTTTTCCCGTCCACCAAATCGCGAGAGCGGCGATGATGATGCCGGTGACGAGATGCCATGCTGTTGTCAGTTTAGCCTGCTTCATGAATGTCCCTCCTCGCGTGGAGTGTTCTTTGAAGCGAGCGATTTAATGGCCGGTAGAAAAAGCATCACCAATGCGATGATGACAAAGAAAAGCGAAATCGGTTGGGTCACGATGGGGGCGTAGCTTCCGTTCGAGGCCTGAAGGCCGAGGCTCAGATTTTTTTCGGCAATGGGCCCGAGGACGAATCCAATCACAAAGGGAGCGAGCGGAATGCGAAAGCTTTCGAGACAGAACCCGAGCAGTCCGAACCCTAACATGACGTAAATATCGAAGACCCGGTTGGAGAGCGCGTAGGAACCGATCACCGCGAAGCAGAGGATCAACGGGAGCAGATACGGGCGCGGAACGCGGACGAGACGGGCGAGCCGTTTCATCGAGGCGAACATGATCACCGCCATGGCAATATTGGCGAGAAACATCGCTCCCATGATGGTGTAAACCATGTCGGGGCTTTGTTCAAAGAGCCGCGGACCGGGCTGGAGGCCGTGGACGATGAGAGCGCCCAGCAGGACCACTTCCATGACGCTGCCGGGAAGTCCCATCGCGATAAGCGGAATGAGGGCGCCTCCGATGGTGGCATTGTTAGCGGACTCTGCCGCAACGACTCCCGCTTCGTGACCGGTTCCGAATTTCTCCGGCGTTTTTGAAACGCTTTTTGCGACGGAGTAGGCGGTGACAGATCCGATGTTCCCCCCGATCCCGGGAAGGATTCCAATCCAGGTCCCGATGACGGAGGAACGCAGCATGTTCAAGGCGTGCGTTTTGATGTCCCTGAGTCCGACGAGGACGCGGTTGTTTCCGATCTCAATGGGCTTTTTCTTTTTCTCAATCTCGATGATGTCCCGCAGGATCTGGTTCACTGCGAAAAGGCCGATCAAAACGGGCATGTGTTCGAATCCGGCATTCATCTCCGTGATTCCGAACGTCATCCGCGGATTCCCCGTCGCCGCGACCAGGCCCGGCATGGAGAGGAGAATGCCGAAGAAACCGGAGAAGAGCGAGCGCCAGAGCGAGTTGCCGCCAATCGTGGCGATCAGCACCAGCGCCATGAGGACGAGGGAAAAGTATTCGAAGTAGCCGAACCTGGAGGAGAGTCGGGCGATCGGTTCGGTCAGCAGAATGAGGAAGAGCCATGAAATCATGCCTCCGGCGGTGGAGGACATCACCCCGAGTCCGAGCGCTTTTCCCGGTTGGCCGTCGCGCGCCATGGGGTAGCCGTCGAGAGTGGTTACGATGGAGGCGGGGGTTCCCGGCATCCGCAGAAGGGTCGCGGTAATCAGTCCTCCACTGACGGCCCCGACGTAGACGGAGATCAAAAAGGCCATCGAGAGCAGTTTGTCCTGCCCGTAGGTCAGCGGCAGCATCAGGGCGATGAGCATCGTCCCGGTGAGTCCGGGAACCGCTCCCACAAAGATCCCGAGGGCGGCCCCGAAGACGATGAGAAGCAGCCCGATCGGACTGAAAAGGTGGTCCATCGCCTCACCGAAGGGCGTGGCTGCTGATAAAAGCGGTAGGAGACTATCGAACATTAGCGGGACTCAGCATAGTGAGTTGAGGCGTGATGACCAGTCTTGACTCGCCATTCGAAAAGTTCGAGAAGGAGCGCGTTCTTCGTTTCAAGGTGAGCGGCTGAGTTCCAGAGATTGATCTGTTCATCAGGATCGTTGACGAGATCGAAGAGTTGGCCTTCGCTTGCTCCGTCGAGTTCGTCGCTGCCGGCGATATGGACGAGTTTCCACTCCCTGCTCCGGATCATGGTCTGGTAGTCGGCGGAAATGAAATTCCCGTCGCGGCAGCCTTCGGCGAAAACAAAGTCGCGGCCTTTCCAGTGTTCCTCTTCGAGAAGCGCCGGCATGAGCGAGCGGGCCGTGAAATTTTCGGGAACTTCGCAGTCGGCCAGTTCGAGGATGGTCGGTCCGAGATCAAAGAGCGAGGTGAGCTCGTCGATTTTTCGTCCCCCTTTTCCGAATCGGCCATTTGATGACCAGACAATCGTGGGCATACGCGTGACCTGCTCGTAGAAAGTCCATTTCTGGGAATGCCCGTGATCGGTGAGACAGTCCCCGTGATCGCTCGTGAAGACGATCACCGAGTTGTCGAGGTAACCCTGTTCGTCGAGCGACGCCATGATTTCCCCTATCTTCGTATCGATCATGGTGACGTTGGCGAGGTAGTGGCGGCGTTGATCGAGGCGTTGTTCTTCGGTCGGAGCGAGAGGGAGAATTACCGAGTCGTGATCGACCTCGTTGTTATGCTTTCGCATCGCCTTATAGGCGGCCGGTTGGTTTTCGAGATCTTCATCAGTGAGTGGTTGCAAGGGGATCTCGCGATCTGCGTATTCGGCGAGGGCGGCCGGGGTCGGGTCGTAGGGCGGGTGCGGCCCGGGGAAGCCGATTTGGAGAAAGAGCGGATCCTCTTTGGGATGTGTCTTCAGCCACCACTTGGTGAGATCCCCGACAAAATTGTCTGACTGGGTTTCTTCGGGAAGATCCCAGGTGAAAGCGCCGAGCCGGTTCGCGTAGTCTTCGCGCTCCCGATAGGTGACGCGCTGCTGCTTGGTAAGTCCACGAGCCGCGAGCGCTTTATCCCACTCGTCGAAAAAGTAGCGTCCTTCGAGATAGCGGTCCTTGTTTTCGACCACGTAACGCTCGTGAAATCCGCAGGGAGTGGTGAAGGGAAAAGTGTGCATCTTCCCTGCGTTGACGCAGTGGTATCCGGAATCAGCGAGATCACTGATCCAGCTTTTGGTCCAGCGATCGGCATTTTTGAGGATCCCGTTGGTGTGAGGGTATTGTCCGGTGAAAAGACTCGCCCGTGATGGCGCGCAGCTCGGCGCGGTGACGTGGCAGTTCGTGAACGTGACGCCTTCGTTGACGAGTCGGTCGAGGTGGGGCGTATCCACATACGGATAGCCGAGCGCATTGATCGTATCAAAACGCTGCTGATCCGTGATGATAAAAATAAGATTGGGGCGGCTCTGGTCCATAGATTGGGAGGGGCTGGGTCAGTTGTAGCGGGTCGCGCAGGGGGCGGCAATTCCGCTTTTGGGCAAATTGCGGGAAGGTAACGGGCGATTTCCGACTTTTTCTATCTCTGAAAGGGCCCTGATACAGCTCTAAAAAGGGTTTGATCAGGAGGGACTTTCTCTCTACCTTCCCGACCCTGCGGAGATTCGAAATTTCGCGCCCCCATATAGAGCTATTCTCATGCTGACTCAAATTCGTCATATCCAAAAAGGCACGCTCATCGTCGTGACCATTATTATTGTGATCGCTTTCGCGTTTCTTTATTCCGACTTTGATTTCGTGAAAGGATCCGTGGGAAAACAGAACTGCGTCGTCAAGGTTTACAATCGCTGCTATCGCCAGAAGGAAGCCCAGAAGCTCGGAAGCAATTTCGATGTGGCGCTGCGTCTCGGGATGTATGATTTCGCGACGGTCCTTTTCGGTGAGAATCGTCAGGACCGCGACCCGACCGACTTCATCATGAGCCTCGTTATTCTCCGGACCGAAGCGGAAAAGATGGGGATCGAACCGACCGCTGAAGAGATCAAAGAGGCGATTCCAAAGTTGCCGGTATTCCAGCAGCCTTTCGTGAATGCGGATTTCGTTAAGAATAACATTCTCGGACCCAACGGTTTCACAGAAGGTGATCTCGCTCAACTCGTGAAAGATTATCTTTCCTTCCAGAAGCTTCGCGATTTGATCGGTGCCGGAGTTGCAGCTGTTCCGAGCGAGACAGATCGTCTTTATATCCGGGGCAATCAGCGTTACACCGCTTCAGTGATCAAATTTGATCGCAAAGAGATCGTGGAGAAACTCAAGATCTCGGATGAGGAGGTGAAGACATACTTTGAGGAGAACAAAGATTCTCTCAAATCCAACCCCAAGCGCGGGTTCGATTACGTGAAATTCACTCCCAAGACTCAGCCGGAAGGTGCCACCAACGAGCAGAAAGCCAAAGCCGAGCTCAATTTTGCCAATGCCGTGAATCACGCCTATTCCGACCTGGCTCAGGACGGAGCTGATTTCAAGGCCGTTGCAAAACAGTATTCAGGGAAGAAAGCGGACTACGATCTCGAACTGAAAGAGATCGCCCCGTTCTCACCGGATTCCCCCCCGGCCTTTGCGGAAGGAGATGAGGCGATGCTTCGCGTTCTCTTCAGCAACGCGCTTCCGATTGAGACGGTTACGGTGCCGATCGCGGCTCAGGATGGCGGTTACTACGTATTTCACTTCACGAAGGAAATCGAGCCTCAGCCTCTCACCCTGGAAGAGGCGACTTCTCCGATTCGCGAGAAGCTGCTCGCTCAGAAATCGAACACAGCGGTTAATGAGGCCGCCAACGCAGCACTCGCTTCGATTCGCGAAGCCATTGCCGCCGGGAGCTCTTTCTCAGATGCCGTGGCTAAAGCGGGAGTGAAAGCTGAGTCGATTCCCAATTTCTCAGAGGCTGAGCCTCCTGCCGGCGCCGAAGATTCCGCTCTGATTCTCGAAGCGGTCGAGGGTCTCGGTGAGAAGGAACTTTCGGGAGTGATTGACCGTCCCGGCGGTGCCGGGGTGCTTCTTGTCTATGTCGACAAGCTTGAACTCTACAAAGATGAGGAAGAGGCAGCGGCCAAAACCTCCATCGCGGCGTCTTCCTCCAATCAGCTTGATCGGACTCTTTTCTCAGCCTGGTTTAACCAGCGTCGTGCGGAGTCCGGATCAGAGCGCGCCGGAATGGCAGTGGCTCAGCAGTAGTCCTGACGCGTGTGAGTGCTGAATTAGACGACCTTTTTGATGACGCCAACGGTGACCTCGCCGTTGGTGATCTGCACGCGGCGGTTGAGAAATACCGTGCTTGCGTCGAGCTCGATCCTGATTTTTTCGATGGGTGGCACGCTCTTGCGATGGCGCTCATGAAAACCGATCAGATCAAAGAGGCGATCGGGGCGGGGCTCAAGGCGACGACCTTGAAACCGAATGATCTTCTCGCCTGGACTGCACTGTCTCAGATGTATGTTCAGGATCAGCAAATCGGCGAAGCCGAGGATGCCAAGGCCAATGCACGGATTCTTTCCCTTGGCGGGAAGATCGTGAGAGATGCCGATTAATTCTTTGCGTCCGGCCAGAGCGCTCAATGGGCCGTGACCTTTCGATGGGGTGGCATCGTTTTTCCGGGTTCGCCCAGTCCGTTGTGGACCTCTAGTGTTTGCTTTTGCTTTCGCAACGGGGCGCTTATTTTTTTGCGCAATCGCGTTGGACATCGCCGTCGTCCTCTGCTTGAATCCAGAACTTTAGAAATTAATCGAATTTTCATATTGAATTGGTTTTATCATAAGGTAGGATCATTTTTATGAATTTTATCATAAAAGCGAAACCGGTGGTCTTTTTGGTGACATTGGTTTCCTGCGTCAACCTTGTCGCCGGTGATGGAATTGAGGCATTGGAGCTCAAGGTCGAGCAGGCGATTGAAGATTTCTCGGGCGCCTGCTACGGGGTTCGGACCTGTGATGGGAGCTGGGGCAGTGCCGTTCTGATTTCAAAAGGCGGGCGTTTCCTCAGTTCCGCTCATTTGTTTGAATCCGTTGGTGAGTCCGTTGTGATCCATCAGGTTGGGAGGCCGGAAGGTTTGGGGAAAGTGGTGAGGCTGGATCGTGATCTCGATGTCGCGCTGCTTCAGGCGGATGGAGGAGGTTATTATGCAAAGGGAACACAAGTGCTCGCGCTGAGTTCCCGCCCGGGATTGGATGAGCCCACTGAGGCTCTCGCCTTCGGGCACGCCTCGGGATTCAGAAGGGAGAGGAAGGCTCCACTTCGCTTTGGCTTTGTTTATGAGAATGCCGAAGGCGATTTGATATCGAACTGCCGTCTTACGATTGGCGACTCGGGAGGAGCGCTCCTCAACCTTGACGGTGAACTTATCGGTATTCACCGGACTGTTGATCGGAAATGGGGCAGCGCGACTCATGTTTCTCTGGCTGCCATTCTCGATCGATGGCCGGATATGAAGAAAGGTGATTCATGAGTCGGCTTTTCTCAGGCATCGCTCTGGCCCTTCTCCTGATGTTCCGGGCTGATCTTGTCGGGGCGGAAACTGAGCTCCCGCAGGCGAATTCACAGCCGACTTCGCTCAGGGCGATGGTCGCTTCAGGGCAGATCAAAGTTGCCGGGTCCGATCCTCACGCAGAAGAGCGCCTTATAGAAACCCTGGACCGTCGCGAAAGGGTGCGTGAGGCCGAGGTCGAGATTTTCCGGAGGACGGAAGCGATTCTTTCGCAGATAAAACGACGAGCTTATTCTGAGGAGGGGAACCGTCTTGTCCGTATTGAATCTATCGACGGAAAGGTCTCCGCGAGAGGGACGCTGATCGATCCCGGGAAGGGGATCGCGGTGACTTCTCTCGACGGTCCGTGCTCAGGAAGAGGAAAAGTGCGTGTGATTCCCCCGAATGGGCGGGGATACACCGCAACCCTTCGCCCGCTTTCCGAAGCGCACCATCTCGCGATTCTTGAACCCGGGGATGATTTTAAGGGGATTGCTGAAGATGGTGGCGTGGCCTCAGGTAATTCAAGTGATCGGCCTGCTTCTCTCGTCCCCGGTGCCTTTGTCGGAGCCGAAACCCGGGAGGGGGCATGGGTTCTCGGAAGTGTTACCTCGCTGCACCATTCCGATGAGAGCGGGATCGATCCGATGGTAAGGAATTCAGTGAGCGCTCACTGGGAGCGTTCAGGAATTCCGGTCAGCGCACGACGAACCGGTTTTGAAGGCGGGGTGGTATGTGATCTCCCGATAGCCGCTGAGGATTGCGGAAGTCCTCTCTATACATCGCACGCCGGTTTTGTCGGTGTGATCGTCTCACGAACAGACCGGCACGAGGCAATTCTCATGCCCGTTCAGTTGATCGAAAACCTCCTCGATTCGACGCCCTGAGCCTGCGTATCGGGGCGGATTGGCTCGTCTTCCCCAGTTTGAGTTGAGCTGAAAATTTTGGAGGATTACGTAGTCTTTTCCCCGGTTGGTGAATTGGTAACTAATTCAAAAAGAGACGGTTGTATCGCATCTTCGGTCCTGATCTGATGTCACATAAAGAGCGGTGAGATCGGAGATTTAATAAAAAACTTCAATTTAAATCAAACTTGGCACGCGGGGTGCTTTGTAAGGTTGGGAAAGAGTGATGAGTGGCACGTAGGAAGGCTGCCTCTGACCCCTAACTAAAACAAAAAATGAGAAATACATTCACCCTGAAATTAATGTTACTAGTCGCCTTCGCGGTGGCTCCCTTGCTAGCCGGCACTGCCTTTGGGCAGGACGCCGCTCCGGAACCCGGTCCTGTTGATGAATACTTGGAACTGGTCGAAGCCTCAGGAGGGGCTGAACTGGCTCCGGCCTTCGACTTCTTCACTGTATCGATGCTCTGGACAGTGATCGCAGCTGCGATGGTGTTCATTATGCACCTCGGGTTCGCTACACTTGAGGCAGGTCTCACTCAGTCCAAGAATACAGTGAACATTTTGTTCAAGAACGTCTGGATCATCAGTATTGGTCTTCTGACGTATGCTCTTCTGGGTTTCAACACGCACTATCCGGTGGACTCATGGCAGATTCCCGGTTGGCTCGGCATCAATGGTCCTATCGGTGATCTTGGTGGCGGTGAAAACGACACATGGGCATACGGTGGCCTCAGTCTTGCCATGACAGCTTATGGTGACTTTATTTTCCAGGCGATGTTTGCCGCTACTGCAGCGACGATCGTTTCCGGTGCGGTTGCTGAGCGCGTTAAGATCGGCAGCTTCATGATTTACTCCACGATTCTCGTGGCTTTCGGTTACACCATTGCCGGTTCATGGCATTGGGGTGGTGGCTGGCTCTCCCAGCTTGGTGGTGGCGAAGCTGGTTTCTACGATTTCGCCGGTTCAACAGTGGTTCACGGATTCGGTGGTGCTGCGGCTCTCGCCTGTGTCCTGATCCTCGGGCCACGTAAAGGTAAGTATACGAAAGACGGCATCAAGCCTATCCTCGGACACAGCATGCCTCTCGCTGCAGTCGGTGTTTTCCTTCTCTTCTTCGGATGGTTCGGATTCAACGGTGGTTCGGTTCTCTCCGCTAACCCCGGTCCACTCGGACTCGTTTTCACGACGACTGCTCTTGCTGCTGCTGCCGGTGGTATCGCTTCGATCTTCATCTCAATGATCGTCCTCAAGAAGCCTGATCTCTCCATGGCTCTCAATGGTCTCCTTGCCGGACTCGTCAGTATCACAGCCGGTGCCGATTCAGTGACTCCTATGGAGTCTGTGATCATGGGTGCTGTCGGTGGTGTCATCGTAGTGTTCTCGATCCTCTTCTTCGACAAGATCAAGATCGACGATCCAGTCGGTGCGATCTCCGTTCACGGTGTGTGCGGTATCTGGGGAACCCTCGCCGTGGCATTCTTCGGCGGAGCAAGCTTCATGTCACAGCTCATCGGTGTGGTTGCTGTCTATGCCTTCGCATTCATCTTCTCATTCGCAGTGTTCTTCGTGATCAAGTTGGTCATGGGAGTTCGTGTCAGTGAAGAGGAAGAGGCTGAAGGACTCGACGTTGCTGAGCACGGTGCTCCGGCATACAACCTCAACTAATCGACGCTTAAGTCGGGTCTCTTTTAAATTTTAACAGTGAGACCAGGAAAGAGCGGCGGGGCGAAAGCCTCGCCGCTTTTTTTTGTCCCGATGATAACTGGTTTAAACCGATTATTGTCGCTCGACAGGAACCTCACAAAAACCTATATTTCGCACGTGCAAGAATACGCTTACATCCACGACGAAGATGAAGTCCCCGGGACTCTTTTGGAGGTCCCTTTCCTTGGAGTCTTTTCAAAGGAACATCTTGATCAAGTTCTCCACGCCTCTGCATTTATCGAATGCGATCCGGGAGATGTTATCATTGCAGAAGGCGACGAGGCTTCGCGAATTTTTATTCTCCTCGCAGGTACGGTTGCGGTCGTCAAGGGCGGAGAGCAGATTGTCTCGATGGACCAGGTCGGCGATATCTTCGGAGAGCTCGCTGCTCTCGACGATGAGGTCCGTTCCGCCTCGGTCGTTTCAGTGACTGATTCATTCTGCCTTGCGGTGGATCAGAAGTTTCTTCATCACGTGCTGCCGAAGAGTAAAAATGCCCCGTTCTACGCGGCACTTTACGAATTCATCGCCAAGCTTACCACGAAGCGTCTCAAGGCCACTTCGGATTATCTCGCCACCGTTGATACCGAGTTGCGGAAGCTGAAAGCGAAAGGGTAGTGGCGCCGGCGGGATTCCCGTCTGCGGCGAAACTGATCCTCACGCGGGATCAAACCCTGTCATCCAACCCTGTTGGGTCGATGACGATACCCTCTCAGGTCTCCTTTTCGGGAACGAAGCAGGGCCGCGGTGCAGGGTTGAGCTCTTGAGGTCCCTCGATCTCAAAAACGGCAACCTGCCTGTCGGTTCGAATCGAACCTGCAGGCAGTTTCCTTAAGAGCAGTGCTTACTTCTTTTTCCCTTTTTTTGCAGGAGGTTCGACTGAACCGTCGCTGAAGAGGAACTTGAGATCGTCCATTTCGAGGTTCCGGGTGAAGCCTTCTTCGCCGAGAACACTGGTCATCATCTCGTTCTTCTGCTGTTGCAGGATTCGGATTTTCTCTTCAACACTGTCCCTCACCAGCAAACGGTAGGCGTTCACTTTGCTTTCCTGGCCGATTCGGTGACAACGGTCAATCGCCTGATTTTCCACAGCGGGGTTCCACCATGGATCGTAAAGGACGACGTAGCTCGCAGAGGTAAGGTTCAAACCGCTACCACCGGCTTTGAGCGAAAGAAGGAATGTCTTGGGCTCTTTCGTCTCCTGGAAATCACTGATGACTTCGTGTCGGTTCTTGGTCTGGCCTGTCAGGTAGCTGTAAGGGCGGTTACGCTCCTCAAGCTCGTCACGAATGATGTCGAGCATGGAAACGAACTGACTGAAGACGAGCACTTTGTGTCCTTCCTCATGCAACTGATCGAGCAGGTAAAAGAGAGCGTTCAGCTTGGAACTTGGTTCGCCGAGATACTGCGATTTGAGCAAACCGGGGTGACAGCAGATCTGGCGCAGTCTCATCAATCCCTGGAGGATCACGAAGCTGTTCTTTCTGAGGCTGTCGTCGTTTTCGACGCCGAGTAGAACTTTCTGGATGCGCTCGAGCTCCTCCTGATACATCTGCTTCTGGATATCCTCCATGTCGCTGAAGACGTCCTCTTCGATTTTCGGAGGGAGGTCCAGGGCCACTTCGCCTTTGGTCCGTCGAAGGAGGAAGGGGCGAAGTCGTGCTGTGAGGCGATTTTTGGATTGGAGATCCTTGCGGCGGTCGAAGTTTTCACGGAAGTACTTTCTGTCTCCGAGGATGCCGGGCATCGCAAAAGACATCAGGCTCCAGACGTCGAGCAGGCGGTTCTCGATCGGCGTTCCTGTGAGGACGAGGCGGTTCTGAGCCTCGAGCGCACGTGCCGATTTCGCGGCTTTGGAATCAGGGTTCTTAATCTGCTGGCCTTCATCGAGAATGATCCCGAGCCATTTGATCGAGGTGAGTTCCTCAGCGCAGGTTCGAAGCTGGCTGTAGTTGACGACGAGCAGGTCGATGTCTTTGCCGAGCTTGTCGACGTCGAGCTCGATCTTGTTTCTCAAAACCTGAACGCGGATCGAAGGAGCGGCTTTGATAACCTCTGCTCCCCAGACATCGAGGACCGATTTGGGGCAGACGACGAGGCTCGGTGGCGCATTGTCGCCGAACGTTTCCCGGAGCCAGAGGAGCCAGGTGAGTGACTGAATCGTTTTACCGAGACCCATGTCATCGGCGAGAATACCGCCGAACTGGTTGGTCGCGAGATAGGAGAGGAAATGGAAACCTTCGATCTGGTAGGGGCGAAGATTCACATTCAGACCCGGAGGGACCTCCGGTCTTACCTGAAGCTGAAGATTCTTGGCACGATCGGTGATTCGCTCCCAGGCTTTCGCATCAAAGACTTCCTTGGCTGCGGGTTCGGCGAGCTGGAGTGCGTGGAGGCGGTGCGTTTCGCCGGTGAGGTCGAATGGATCGAGTCCGATGCGGGAAACGGCTTCCTGTTGCTCTTCACTGAGGTTCATCTTGAGGCGAAGCCAGCCGCCTCTGTCCATCCGGACGAATTCGCCCCGTGCCTGAACGAGAGCGCGAATCTCGTCTTGCGAGAGATCCATGCCTTCGACTTTGACGACGACTTTGAGATCGAACCAGTCGATTTCTTCGTCAACCACTTCGAATGAAACCTGTGCTTCAACCGGCTCAGCCTCAAGAGTCGCGAGGTCGGCATCCGCTTCGATGACGATTTCCTCAGGAAGGGATTCGACCCATTCGGCGTATTTTTCGGGGAAATTTTTGGTTACCCGTGCGCGGTAACATCCGAGGTTTCCGTCGAAGGTGGGCTGCATCGGGGCGATGAGGCGTCCTGATCTGCGTTGCAGATTTCTGTCGTAGCGGTAGAGGAAATCGGAGGATTCCTTCGGCTGCTTTACGACTTCCCAGCCTTCGCGGGAAAGCTGTTCTTCGCGCGTTCCCGAGCTGTTCCTCGCGAGGATGTTCATGAGCATGTGCTCACTGCTCGCGCCGGTGGCTTTGGATGAAATGCTGAGATTGAAGATAATCGTGAGCGCTTCCTCTTTGACCTGGCGTTCCAGTATTTCGGGAAGTTTTGCGCCGAGTCGATAGAGAAAGGCGATGCCGTTCTCGCTCTCGATGACTTGACGTGGGATCTCCACTCTGGGATCGATCAGGGTTTCGTCGCGAACCCAGTGCTCGGGACCGTGAAAAACCCACTCATCGGAAACATAGAGATTCTCATCGCCGGGGAGCAGTCTCACGGTGTGGGAAACTTCGCGACCGTCGGCGGTGAAAAGCTGAATTTCGTAGTCGTCGCTTCCCATCGTGTCCTTTTGACAGACCCAGTGCAAAGGCGCATCGCTGATTCGAAATGCCTGTTCATCGAGATTGACGATGCGGCCGTTCAGTTCGGATTGATGAAAGAGGCGGTTCAGAAACCGGCAGTTTTCGATCCGGTCGAGCTGGATCACTCCATCGCTTGATTCCTCTTTTGCGGCGGCGTTGAGAAATTTGGTCCAGAGAATTTCAGAGGCTCCATCCATTCGAAGACCGCCGTTTTTGTAGCGATCGCAAAGGCGCTCGAATTCCTCCTCCGATTCGACTCTCACAAACTGATTCTTGTCGGCAACGTTGGTGAGGAGGCGGGCCTCTCTCGTGCTGATCTGGAGACGGAACTCCACTTCTTCAACGGGATCTTCCGCAGGACGCTTTTCGAAAACTTCCACACGGTAGCGCCATTCGCTTTCTTCGCGGCGGCGCTCCCATTCAGCGATGCGGTCTTCGGTCCACTCGCGGTCGGTGATGGATTCAAGGAATTCGGGGAAGTCAAAATTGTTCTTCTCGAAGGCGTGGGCCACGTAGTTCCAGAATTCGATGATGTTGTCCGGCGGGGTGGGCCAGAGGATGAGCGGTTCGAAGCTCTCGACCGGCCAGCGCGGATTCAATCGAACGAGATCAGAGTCGAAAATCTCCCGCTCGAGTTCAAATCTCCGGAAGCGACGCTCGATCTTGCTGAGATACTCGTCCTCTTCACCGGTGAGAGAACGGCTCAGCTTTTCTTCGATGACTTCGGTGAGGGTTTGCTCCCCGACTTCATTGGGTGCTTCAGGAAGGTCGCCTTTGCGTGCGACTTTCTCGAGCATGGTTGCATAGAGGGCGGCGCGACCTGATTCCGTTTTTTCGTCGGCTTCTCCGGTCCAGTCGTTGCCCTGCAACTGAATCTTGGTGCGACATGACCAGTCTCTGTCTTCTACTTTTCCCTGAATGAGAAGGTGATTCCCGAAAATCTGGGTAACGCCGCCTTCGTCGTGGATGCGTTGGCCTTCATTTTTTTCATCTTCGGAGAATGCATTGAGGAAGTCGAGAGTCGCACGGTCTACGTTCATATAAAAATAAAGAGGGATCGGGTAATGGCTCCGGAAAGCCGTTAATTCAGTTTCTTCTGATAGGGGAGGAAAACAGGGTCGGTCACTATCAGAGAGGTGATCGATTGCGCTGCATCGGGGGGCGGGCAATTAAGCCCACGGCAGGCCCGGCGTCAACCGGTCGGGCCATTGTGTCAGGAAATAAAAAAGCCTCCGGCACCGTGGGACGGCGGGAGGCTTTGTTTGCTCAGCCGGATTTGCACAGGAACAACAGGCTAAGCAATGGATATTCCGGTTGAAAGAGTGGATCGTCTAGCGGCGGCGATAGTACTGGAGCATGATCTGCTCGTTTCTCTTGAAATCGGCTTCAACCTTTGCCACGGCTTCAGGCTCTGCTTCGAAATAGAATTGCACGTAGTAGCCGTGCTTCTGTTTCACGTTGTTTTCGTGAGCGAATTCTCTGCGACCGAGGCGATCGATCTGTTCGAGTGATGCACCGCCGGCTTCGAGATCTTTCGTGATGCCTGCGACCATTTCTTCGATGCCTTCTTCCTGGCCCTGTAGTTTGAGGATGTAAACCCCTTCGTATTTGCGCTTCATGAATAAATTAACGTTTTGAAATTCTCCGATCACGCACAATTAGGCGCGCCTGTTGAATTGGTTCATTGCCTGATCCATTCCTTCGGAGAGCGCACAATTTACTCCATCTACGGCAATCGCGAGCACTTTTTCGAGTTCTTCGGTTTCATGCGCCTGGAATTTGCCCAGAACATGGTCCACAACGGTGTCATTTTGGGCGGCTCCTCCGATTCCCAGCTTCAATCGGGGGAAGTCTTTGGTGCTGAGAAATTCGATGATGGATTTGATTCCATTGTGTCCTCCTGATGATCCTTCTTTCCGGAAGCGGATTTTTCCAAGCGGCAGATCGAGGTCATCGTAGACAACGAGAATTTGATTCGGGTGGAGTTTGTAGAATCGACCTAGACGCGCGACAGCATTGCCGCTGAGATTCATAAAGGTAAGTGGCTTTGCAAGAATGACGCCGTCTTCGCCCCTCGCTACTTTTGCACGAAATTTCCGTTCCCGGGACCATTTGGATTCACTCCTGCCGGCGAGACGATCCACGAGATCGAACCCGATATTGTGGCGCGTGCCCTCATACTCGGAGCCGGGATTGCCGAGACCGACGACGAGTTTTATCTTATCCGGTGCAGCACCGGAATTTCCGGAGCCGCCGCTGAAAAATTTTTCAAGGAGTGACACGGTTGGCAGTAAAATGCTGAACGCCACTTTCTGCAAGTGGCGTCCCCGGTTTTCCGCTGGATCCCGCGAGCGCTACTGGCTGATGTTGACGTAGCTTCCTCCCAGCAAATTGGCTATCGCGGTCAGAATAATTTCCGCCGGATTGTTCACATCGAAACCAATCGTGTTGACGATGATTCCCGCCGATTGCAATTGGTTCGTCGTCGTTGAGTAGTTTTGTGAATTGGGCTGGCCATCACTGAGCATGAACACTTCAGACGGCAGGGGATTGAAATTCATGGCGGCACTCAGGGCTACCTGATAGTTGGTTCCCCCATTGGCTGAGAGTCCCTGAAGGGCTGAGATCACGGTGTCTTTATTCTCCTGGGTGGCAGACTCGAGTATATTCCCGCTGTTGTATTTCAGGCTGCTGGAGAAAACAACCACCCCGAACCGGTCAGCCGGGGTGAGAGAGTTGATCGAGGAAATTGTCTCCTGCACGACCGCTTCCCATCGGGACTGCGAGCCGAAGTTCCCATTCATCGAGCCTGAACCATCGAGAACGAAAAGGACATCGCCGGCGGTGGGCAGTCCGAAGAAGTTCGAGCCTGTTGTAGCAGTGGCGTCGTTGCTGTTGAGGTAGTTGGTATTCTGCCTTGCTTTCGCATAGGCGGAAATGCGGAAGCCGTCAGGGTAGTTGGCATGTTCGGCGGAGCTGCTGCCTTGATAGAGCGACCACTGCGTCCTCGGAGGAACCGGTGCGTTGATATCGGTGAGGACAAAGAAGATATCCGATGACCCCGGAGGGTTCGGGTTGGCCAATGAATAGCTGATTGAGGAGGTGTTCTCGTTGAACTCGTTTGAGCTCAGAGTGATGAGGGGTGAGGCGAGCGTGGTCGGTGGTGCTGCCGCTTTGAACGTCCAGGAGTTCGATGCTTGAACACTGCTGGTCCAATATTCGGGATCGCCTTCAGTAAACGCCACGATAGTTGTGTCAGCGGTAATCTGGAATGGCCCTCCGTAGGTTTTAAAAGGCCCGCCGTCGAGAGAGTAAAGCATCCAGGTGCCACTTGGGTTGGGGTTGTAAAGGGACACGTTGAGCGGGCTGGCGCTCTCCGGGTATTCGCCGCTGGCCGGATAAATCTGCGGTGGGTCAAGAGATTGAACGATAGCGGCCGGGGATGAAGACGTCGGATCAGTGGTTCCAATTGTGGTGATCCCGGCACGGGTTTCCGGCATTTTTTCGACGCCTTTCCAAACCCAGCCTGCATTCTTGTTATAATTGAAGGTTCCGGGATCACGCGTTTCGGTCCCGTAGTCGACTTCGGCGAGAGTATCATCGAGGAAAAACTGACTGATGCCTTTGCCCGATTCGACCATTTTAAAAAGCATTTTGTCCTTGTCCCAAACGGCACGGGGCACGTTGGAATCAAGCTTTTCCTGCTTTGTGAGGTATTGGACGGCGAGCCGCTTATCGATCATGCTGCCGCTGAATGTCGTGGAGATCTTGGCTGCTGATGAATCGTTGCGGGTTTTCAGTTTATCGAGAACGACCTGCGGATCAGAAATCCCTTTGAGATCACCGCCGGTTGCGAGATAGGCCTGAATGGAGCGGTTGATCGTCGCGACATCGGAAACGAGACCGTTCTCCTTCACTCCGTTGGAAAGGTTGCCGACCGAAGGCACCGCGATTGCTGCGATGATTCCTATCACGCCGATAACGATTAAGACTTCCAGCATGGAGAAGGCCCGTTGAGAGAGTGTTTGTATTTTCATGTTCGTTACCGACTGCAAAGTTTAAAGAAAACTATTAATAATAAATACCATAATTAAAATAAAATCAATACTGAAATTTCAAAGGGAAAGTTCGCTTTTCAGTAATATCAAGGGGTTGGCGGCGCGTCGTCGAAGGGGCTGACACGAACGGCATTCTGGGGAGAGGTGATGTTATGACACCTAAAACGGTGGCAATGAATTCACAGGTGCGTTAGCCTAGGCTCCTTTTTTATGAGCGATCCAGGTCAGGTAGAAACTCAATTTCAGACAATTGCGACGTCAGAGTGTCCTTTTGTGTTCCGAAACGGCGACTCGCTTGATGATGTTGTCATAGCTTACGAAACCTGGGGCACCTTAAATGAGGACCGCAGCAACGCGATTCTGTTGTTCCACGCCTTTTCGGGAAGTCAGCACGCGGCAGGATACAATCCGTCGGTCGAGGGGAATGAATTTTGGACGAAGGAATGTGAGCAGGGGTGGTGGAATCCATTCATCGGACCGGGGAAGGCGCTCGATACCGATAAGTATTTCATCATTTGCGCCAATTATTTAGGCGGGTGTTACGGTTCTACGGGGCCGGCGAGCGTGAACCCTGCTACCGGGCTTCGTCATGGCAGTTCGTTTCCCAATGTGACGGTTAACGATGTCGTGAGGAGTCAGGCGCTTCTCCTCGATGGGCTGGGGATTCAAAAACTGCTCGCAGTGGTTGGCCCTTCGACAGGAGGTCTTGCCTGTGTTTCTTTCGCGACCCTGTTTCCTGAGCGTGTCAGTCTCGTTATTCCTATCGCGACAGGAACGAGGACGACGGTTTTGAACCGCATCATTTTGCTGGAGCAGATTTTGGCGATTGAGAACGACCCCAAGTTTCAGGCAGGCAAATACTACGATTCAGGAGTTCCTGAGACCGGGCTGTCGCTCGCCCGCATGATCAGTCATAAAACCTTTGTGCATCTCAATGCCATCGAAAGGCGGGCGGGAAAAGATGTCGTTCATCCCGAAGATCGATTTTCCTGGTATCGGGCGCACGATCACGTTGAGAGCTACATGCTCCACCAGGGGAAGAAGTTTACGGCGCGTTTTGATGCTAACACTTATCTGCGCATCTGTGAGATGTGGAGTCGATATGACCCTGTCATTGAGGGGGATGCGGAGGATCTTCTCAGTCTCTTTTCGCGCTCACGCGAGGCGGGGCATCAGTATCTCGTTTTCAGTATCGACGAGGATTATTGCTTTTATCCCGAGGAGCAGGCGGCACTCGTCGAACAGTTGAAGCATGCAGAGGTTCCGCATTTGTTCCTCACGGTGCATTCGGAGAAGGGGCACGATTCGTTTCTTCTTGAGCCTGAGCTATACACTCCGCACATTCAGGTCATGCTTCAGAACGCGGCAGACTGAGAATAAAAAGCGAAAAGTGAATGATACGTCGGTTGATTATCCGCATGCGGTGTCATACGATCCGGCCATGGTTCGACACAACGTATATTTCTGGCTGAATGAGACAGTTTCCGAGACTCAACGCTCTGCGTTTGAGGAGGGACTCAAGGCGCTTTTTGAGATTGATGTGGTTGCTAAAGGGTCGTTCGGTATCGCTGCCGGAACGCCGGAGCGCCCCGTGACTCAGAACACTTTTGATTACGCGTTAGTCCTCGAATTTGATTCTGTCGAACAACACAACGCCTATCAGGTTCACGACGATCATACCGTTTTTGTGGACTCCTTCGGGAGCTGGTTCAAAGAGGTCAGGGTCTTTGATACCCAGTTTTAAAATCACCTCTCAAATTGCCCTTCGGTTTTTGAACACTTTGGCTGGACAATCTCCGGCACGCCCGCAAATTAATCTCACTTACGATGCACCTGGAAATTTTTAACTCTTCGAAAGAACAACTCGACTACGAGTTTCACGGCGATCCCAGCGATACCTCGCTACTCGTGATCATCGGTCACGGCGTGACAGGGAACAAAGACCGCCCATGGGCGGTTGGCCTTGCCGAGACCCTTGAAAAAGAGGGGTTTAACGTGCTTCGTTTCTCTTTTTCCGGAAACGGGGATTCAGAGGGTGATTTTGAGAAATGCACGATTTCGAAAGAGGTCAAAGATCTCAAGTCGATCGTTAACGCAGCGGAAGACGAAGGCTATCACCGGGTTTGTTACATGGGACATTCCATGGGTGGTGCTGTCGGCGTTCTCGCCGCTCCAAAAGATTCGAGAATCGAACTGATGGTTTCGCTTTCAGGAATGGTTCACACGAAAAAATTCCTTGAGACCGAATTCGGTGACCAGGTTCCCGGAAAAGGTTTCATGTGGGACGACAAAGAGTGCCCGCTTTCTGAAGCGTTTGCCGAAGACATGGTGAAAATCGATAACACGCTTGGCAAGACTGAGAAAATCGAGATTCCTTGGCTTATCGTTCACGGTGATGCTGACGATGTCGTTCCGGTTGAGGAAAGCCGCGAAATTTACCGCAGCGCCTACGAGCCGAAGGAGCTCGAGATTCTTGAAGGCGTCGATCACGTCTACAGCGGTGACGGCCTCAAGAAAATGACTGATGTGGTCGTTTCCTGGCTGAAAGCACATCACAGCTGATGTCCTCTATGCCCGCTGATGCAGATTCCACTGCAGGCGGCAGCGATGACAGTTCTTTCGACATTCTCGGTATCGGGATGTCGATGATGGATTCGATTCAGGTGGTCGACGAGTTTCCGTCGGGCGCCGGGATCACCGAATCTCCCGTTGCAACCCTCATGGGCGGCGGTCCGGTTCCCACGGCTCTTTGCGCTGCCTCGGTGCTGGGTGTCCGGGCGGGGATCATCGATCAGATCGGGGGTGACTGGTGTTCCGATCTGATTCTGAAAGATTATGCGCGCTTCGGAGTCGACTGCCGCTATTTGCACCGCCAGGACGGGCGAAGCAGCACCTATGGTTCGGTCATGGTTCGCCGATCCGACGGGGAGAGGCATATTGTTTTCACCCGCGGCACTTTTGATGAGCTTTCGCTGTCGCAGTTGCCGGTTAAGGATCTGGAGGCCTGCCCGATTCTTCACTTAAACGGACGACACTGGGATTGTGCCTGTGAAGCCGCCCGAATCGTGAAGGCGGGCGGAGGGAGAGTTTCTTTCGACGGGGGCGCGAATCGATACGAGTCGCGGTTTCTTCCGCTTCTGGAGGAAGTTGATATTTTGATTGTTGCGCGGGACTTTGCCGAAAAGCTCTCGAATTCGACCGACCGGGAAGCGCAAATGGCTGCGCTTGGTCAGTGGGGGGCTGAGATCGTGGGAATCACGGATGGTGAGAAAGGAAGCTGGTTTCTCCCGCGAGGAGAGCGTGTCTTTCATCAGCCGGCGTTCGCTGTCAGTCCCGTAGTGGATACGACCGGGTGCGGGGATGTTTTTCACGGTGCCTTTCTTGCTTCGCTTTCGCGGGGGAGTTCGTGGAGGGATTGCGCCGCTTTTGCGAGCGCCGCTGCCGCTTGCAATGTCCTGGCCCCGGGAGGACGCGGGAATCTACCGACGGTGGAGAAGGTGGCTGAACGCCTGAATTTCAGTTAAGGAGAAAATCCCTTTTTGGATAAGTCAGGAACAGGTGAAAATCCATAGCTATTGATTTTATTGAAATTATGGGTTACGGTGCGCTGAATGCGCCGATTTGAATCGCTGAGGACAACGTTTCCGGAGGCCTTTCGAACGCTTTTTCTCTCCCGTGCTTTAAATGAATTGTCTCTGGCTCACCCGGAAATACCCACGTCCCGCCAATAGCGGAGAGCTGATTTATTCGAACGGTTTGATTCGTTCCTTTGCGGAAACCGGTGCCAAACTCACTGTGCTCGCGCACGACAACGATGAGGAACCGGTTGGAAGAGGCGGGTCTCACTCCGAGTACGTAGACGATGATAATGTAAAATGGCAGTTGGGCACTCCCCATCTGGGAGGACGTCTCGCCAGCTTGTTCACGCGATACCCAAGTGATTCCTGGCGTCTCAAGAACGGCGGTCCTGAAGCGGCTTTAGTGGCTGCGCTGGAGAATGAGTCATGGGATGCCATCGTTATCGATCACGCCGCATTGGGCTGGGCATTTCGACTCATTCAGAGTGCGAAGCTGAAGGGGGATTTCTCGATTGATCCGGTTGTGGTCTACCTTTCGCATAATCACGAAGCGAAAATTCGGCGGGAGATCGCCAAAAATTCCAAAGCATCTCTTCCGCGCCGGCTTGCCCTGCAACTTGATGCGGAAAAATATGCAAGGCAGGAGGAAATGCTCTGCCGCGAGGTTGACCTCGTTACCGCGATCACCGATACCGAAGTGGAAGCTTACCGTGAGAATTTTCCCTCACAGAAATACATCAGCCTGACGCCGGGGTATGAGGGGGAGTCGCAACGGCGCGAGATCACTGAAGCCACACCGAGACGTGTTGTTATGTCGGGCTCGTTTGAATGGGTCGCCAAGCGGATCAATCTGGAACGTTTTCTCGAGCAGGCGGCGAGCCCGTTGCAGGAGGCAGGGATTGAACTTCAGATTGTCGGCAAAGCCGATGATGACTATCGCTGTGAAATCTCTGACCGGTTTTCAGGCGTTGATATGGTGGGGCGCGTCCCTGAAATGACGCCGTTTCTGCTTAAATCGAGAATGGGGCTCATTGTCGAGGAATTTGGCGGTGGCTTTAAATTGAAGACTCTCGAATACATCTTTCACGGCCTCCCGCTCGCCGGGTTGGATCATGCCGTCGAAGGCCTGCCCTTAAGCAGCCCGGAGAACGTCTTGCTCACCCCGGACACGGGCAGCCTCATTTCCGCCATCATTGAGAAGATCGATGACTTTGACGCGCTCAATCGCATGCAAAAGTCATCACTCGAAATCTGCGAGAGTTCGTTTCGCTGGAAAGATCGAGGGCACAAACTTTTCAACCAAATCGAGGCGATGAGGGCGGACGCTTTTGCCGGGTAGTCTTGCCGGAGCCGACTCAATCGATTTCGCCGAGTCTGCTCTCTGCTTCCTTCTGCGCTTTCGTCATGACGCTTTCTAGCGTCACCGGAGCACCCTCCTGACGTTTGCTTTCGTCGGCTGCCTCCATGAAGGCGTAGATCTCAAGTGTTTCCGCCGGCTCGACGGGAAGGGTTCCTGTCGTGAAGTAGTCTGCGATGGCAACGACGAGCGGTCCGTATCCGGGATAGGCTCCGACTTCGCTGCTTCCCTTGCTGCCGGTGGCGGTCCCCCCGTAACCTTTGCGCTCTTCGAATACGCCGGTTCGATCGTTATCCCACGTTCCCGTAACCCGGATCATGCCTTCGTCGCTCTTCGTCCGGACGACGGATTCGCAACCGGTGCCCATCACGGTGAAGAGGGATTCCACTCCGTGAATGCCATACCAGAACAAGTCGGGATGGGTTTTCTCGAGAGAGGCGGGGCTTCCGGTTTGTGCGCTGGTTACGGTGCCAATCGAACCGGCTCGCACTTTGAGAGAGTTGGGGCCGAACCGCAGCGATGAGGAGGAAAACAGCGGGACCTCATACTTTTCTGAAGCTTTGAAAATCAAAATCGCGTCAGCAAGGGAAGCTGCGATCGGTTTGTCGATGAAGACGCGCTTCCCGGCCTTGAGCACGGGAATGAGCTGTTCGAGGTGGGGGCGACCGTCATTTGTTTCGAGGAGAACGGCATCGACCTTTTCAAGGAGCGCGGGAATGGAATCGACGATTTCGACTCCGAAGCTCTGGATCTCCGCAGTGTATTTAGGAACCCGACTCGTGCTTGATTCAATGTCAGGGCTACCTTCCGGGAAGGCCGCGACGACGGTGCACTTTGCGAGGGCTCCTTCCGCAGCGGGATCATTCATCGTTTTGGTGAATGCGATGACGTGGCCTGTATCGAGTCCGATGATGCCGACTCTGATCTGGTCTTCTGCCGCTGATGCTGACGAGGTGATCCCGCCGATTGCCAGTGCCGCGCAGAGTAGATTACGAAAATATGTTTTCATGGTAGCGGATAGTGCCATGATCTTTGTAACCTTGTCACTGTGAAGCCACGGCGCAATCCAGTCCCTCTTATGGCGGCGGACTCCTCCTACTTCTTCCCGGGGAAGGGACGCAAACCGAGGAGCATTTCCGCTCGTTCCGTTAACGGCTTCGCAGCGAGCTCGCTGTCGGTGTGCCCAGCGAGATTTCCGGCAACGAGGTTGTAAACCGCTTCGCGATCCTGACTGGTGTCGACTTCAACGCACTTGCTCTGTTTTTTGAAAAGGTCGACGATAGGAAGGGTTTCCGCTTTGAAGGTGTCGAATCTCAGTTTGATGCTTTCAATATTGTCGTCACTTCTCCCGGTCCACTTGGCGCGTCCGAGAATGCGTTTTTCCAGAACCTCGTATGGGCATTCGAAGTAGAGCATTTTGGGGAGTTCCTTTTCACTGCCGAAGGTTTCGTGCCAGGCTTCCAAATTGGAAGGGGAGCGGGGGAAGCCATCGAGGAGAAAATTATTTTTTCCCGTCGTTCTTGTGATTCTCTCCATTCCTGATCTGAGTAAACCCAGCATGATTTCGTCGGGAACGAGTTTCCCCGCCGTGATGCAGCTTTCGATTGTTGCTGCGTCAGGGCCGCCTCGTTCGCACTCTTCCCGGAGCATGTCTCCCATCGAAAGGTGGACCCACCCGAGTTGAGATTCGGCCAGCTCACACATGGTTCCTTTTCCGGCTCCGGGGCCGCCGAGCACAAAGACCACATTAGGTTCGGGGCAGGGGAGACGCGGATCGAAGTGGTGGATGACGACCTCAGGCGCCGGAGCGACGCCCTTTTTGTAGACGTGCCATTCGATCCCGGTCGGCGGCATTTCCTCGTCGCCGGTGGTGTCGTAGGCGAGGTGGCCATCGAGCCGACAGATTCGCCACGAGGTGTAGCTGTTGGAAAAAGAGAGTGCGGGGCTGCGAGCTGATTTCCCGTCGGCCCTGTCCCATGCCATTTTCCCGTTCCAGTAACCCGGACTCGAAACGGTTCCTGATTCGGATTTTGCGGGAGGTGCCGTCGAAGGAACGAAAAGTCCGTCCACTTCGGGAAGGCCGGCGCCAGACACTTCGATAAAGAACGTGTTAGGTTTGAGATCGTTTGTTTCAGCCATGAGTTCTTCTAACAGCAAACGGCCCTTTTGGAAACCAAACTGCAATTAAACTTCTCTGAGAGCGGGAGGCGATTCCTCCGGAAAGGTAAGGTCGAGATACGTGATTCGAACGCGGATCCCTGCGAGAAGTCGAACCGAGATCGTCAGATTCGATAGGTCCTCAACCGTTTCCTTCGGTAGCTCGAAGCACACCGTGTCATCGGCGGTTCCCAGCCAGGTGTCGTTGTAGGGATGGGGAATTGGTTTTTCAACAAACGCGACGGGTTTCAAGGACAGTTCTCCGCAAGTCACTGTGATCTCCCGGTCGGAAATGGATTCATCCGAACGAAGTCTCAAAATCCCGTCCCCCTTCGGGTGCATCTTCGAGGAGAGCGGAAACGTGAAGGGGTAGGGGCCGTCCCGGTTCATGATTACCGGAAGGGAACGCTCTCCGAGAATGCGATCTTTTCGGCCGGAGCTGAGGAAATACGAGGGAGTTTGCTTCTCGAGAAACTTCCGGTCTTTCAGTTTGGGAAGGATGTGAAAAGGCGGTTCGTGAAACGGGCCGATTTCATCGGTGACGTGATAGCGATAGTAGGGGAAATTGAAGAGGCTGATCCCGCTGGCTCCCTGCTCGTAGGAAAGTTGTGCGGTGGTGTAAAATTGCTCATCGGTGGTGCGGAGATAGGGCTGGGTTCCGCTGCCGTTGCTCGCTTTTCCAGTCATGGTGCAGTGGGTCATTTCAGAATAGAGCGCTGCGGATTCTCCCACATCCTCCCGGGCTTTGGCGACGCTGTTGTCCTGCCATGTGAAATAACTGTGCGAGAGGTTGATCATCTCAACGCCGGCGTCGACGAGGCTTGCGAGGTCGATTCCCTGATCGGGGCGTATCTGCTCATTGGCGGGGACGCGGATACAGAGCTGCCGGCGCGGAAGGCCGCGTGCGAGAGCGGTTTGATCTAACATTGTCCGAATTTTCGCGACGAATCCGGTCGTGATCTCACGGCGTTTCCCGAGAGGAAGGTCGGCTTTGAATCTCACCCAGTGGCGGAGGAAGTCGAGTTCGAGCCCGGCGATGTCGTAGTTGGCGCAGGCTTCTTCGATCAGCGAAAAGGTGTGGTTCCTCACCTCGGGGATGGCCCAGTCAAAGACAGCGTCGTCCCAGTTGTTCGGATCGGGACCGATCCGGAATGCCTCGTAGTTTTCCCAGTAGTGCCGTGACATGTGGACCGTAGGCTTGCCGGCTTTAAGTGCTTTTGCGAGATCGCGGGTGTGGTGGCCATCATTGAGTCGGAAACTGAGAAACGGTTTAACCCGAAGTTCGGAGCATGTTTCCACCAGCGTTTTCAGCATGTCGCCGCCATCGAGCAAGTACTGTCCAATGTGGGGAACTCCTTTGACGCCGTGCGTTTCCCTGAGCCATCGATAGTGTTCGGTGGGTGAATAGATATGAGACTTCCACCAGGGCATCCAACCCAGGCCCGGTTGCAGGAAATGAGCGTCGGCTTCCGCGGCTTCTCTGATCGATGCGGCGAGAAGCTCATCGGTGAACGATTCCTGAGCCCTTATTTCGGGGCGGAGGCAGGAGAAAATGTGAGTGGTATCGTTACTGTAGATCGTCTCAATAGCCGCCCCGGCTTCCGCGGCGGCAGGGGACGCGAGAGATACGGATCCCAACAGCGGAATCGACTGGAGCATTCTGCGACGCCTCATTTGCTGAGAGGTTTTGTTGTTTGGAGGTAGAGAAAAAGGTCTCGCACATCTTCTTTTCTCATTGCATCGAGAAGCCCGGGTGGCATCAAGGAAACCCCGGAAACTTCCCGTGATCTGATCTCCGAGGTATCGATCCGGTCCACTTGTCCGACCTGCCGAAAAGTGAGCACCTTTCCGTTTTCCTCAACCACGTTACCCAATAAGGTTCGGCCGTCATTGAGAGTAAGGGTTACGAGCCGATAGTCGGGGGAAACATCTTCGGATGGAAAGAGCGTGTTGATGAGGAAGTAGTCGAGGTCGGCACGTCCCGAGCCGGTCAGGTCGGGACCGATCACGCCGCCCTCCCCGTAAAGTTGGTGGCAGGCAGCACAGCTGCGTCGAAAAACCTCGCGACCATCTTCTGCGCTCCCTCTGGCGAGATAGCCTTTTGAGAGACGTTTCTTCCAGGTCGCGATCTGCGCCGCTTTTTGAGAGGCGTCCTTTTCATTGATCCCGAGAAATTCCGAGAAGGCCTTCCTTCGCGAGGTTGTCATTAATACTTGACGGGCAACATAAGTCGGGATTCGCTCTTTCGCGACTTCACCGGAGAGCACTGCTTCAACAAGAGCGTCTGCAAAATTTTTGCGGGAAGCGAGGGTTTCGAGGATCGCGGTGTTTCTTTTATTCTCTGAATCCGACAGGAGCGAGAGAAGCCGGGGCGCTGAATCGTCTCCTGCAAAAACGGTTTCTGCACGAATCGCATCGAGGGTCAGTTCGGGAAATTGGATCAGTTCGGGAAGCCGCTTCGCAATCGCGGGGGATTCCGCGGAAACGAGCATACGAAAATATTTGAGCCGTTCATTTGCGGTTGTTGATTCGGCCAGTATCCGTTCCGCTATTTCCTCTTCGCCCCGTGGATCACCGAAGCGGAGTGCGAGCTGAAACGCCTGTGTGAGGATAGCGGGATTCTTCCGGCTTTTGAGATGGGTGAAAAGATCACTCCAGCTCTGAGGTGTTTCTGAGCGGACGGGGAGAGCCTCGAGCAGGCCTCTCAGGATGGACTGGAGCGGTTGCTCTTCCACCGGATCATTTAAAAGTGCGGTGACGACTGCCGGGAGCGCGTCAGCTTCGATGACCCGTCTTGTGATTGATTCGCTGAGCCACGCATGTCCCGGCGCGACTGCCACCTTCATGGCCCGAGCGGGATTTGATTCGACGAGAGGCTCGAATCCATACCAGCGCATCAGCGAAAAGTTTCGATCTTTGTCATCGATCCTGATGCGGGAGAGTGCTTCCGCCGCGTTCCAGCGATGTTCGACCGGGATACGTTGGAGCAGGGCCGAGATTCGATAGAGAACCGCAGGGTCTGACTCGACTGCGATCATGTCCTCCAGCCACTGGACCCGATCAGGTCCCGGGATTGATTCGGTAAATGTCAGGGTTAAAAGATGCACACGGACCGGTGCGCGTGTTTCGGCGTTGCCGGATGCGAAGGTTGATTGATAAACGGAGTCGATCCATTTTCCGTCCGGTAAGAGGGCATGGAGCCCCTGTATCGCGCTGATGGCGTCGGGAACGGAGGCTGTTTTCGCTTTCCCTATGAGAAGCTGTTGCCAATCTTCGTCGATAGTGAATTGCGATTCGGGGGCGAGTGCGGCCCGTTCGTGCAGATTGCGCAGAGCATGTCGACGCCACCAGACATTCTCGTGGAACAACAGCTCAATGAGCGATTCGGTGCTCATTGAGGCGACGTCGAAAGGCTCCTTTTCGGCGCGTTCCCCGTGCCAGACTTCGTAAAGCCTCCCGCTGCTGCGATGAATCCCGTCGCGGTCGTGACACTCGCCCAGATCAGTCCACTCCGCCGTCATCATTTCCCCGTAAGGGCCCTGACAAAGATCTACAGTTCTGAACCAGGGGCTGCTGCTCCGGAGAAAATCATCGCCATGACTTGCGTTCCATCCGGACGCTTTCCGGCTGAGGTGGTCCATGTTGATGCGCTGACCGAGGACATTTCCAAAAAATGCCTTTCCCCGGTATTGGGATGGCCACGAATCGGCCTGGTAGATCATGAGGCCGCAATGGGAGTGTCCTCCACCCGCTTCGTCATTTCCCCCGAAGTCCTTCCGTCCGGTCTCTCCGCCGGCCCAATGCCGGTGATCGGAAGTGGGCTCCATGAGGGCATAGCTCGATGAGTCGGGGCTCTTCCAGGACCCGCGCGGGTATCTCGCTCCGGGAACGAGATGCCAGAAATGATCAATCACGCTGGTGTGAATGAATCCTTCACCTTCTTCATTCCAGTCGAGGCCCCACGGGTTTACGGTTCCCTCGGACCAGACTTCGAACGCTTTCTTCACGGGGTGATAGCGCCATATCGAGCAGCTCAGCGGAGTGCGTTCGTCGTCGGGCGTGCCCGGCTTTCCGACATTCGACGGCGCCTTGATTCCGTGTCGACCGTAGAGCCATCCATCGGGTCCCCATTTTAAGCCATTGAAAAAATTATGTTCCGCCTCGGTGCTCCATCCATCGAGCACAGCCGTCGGCGCGGCGTCGGGAATGTCGTCACGGTCGGCATCGGGAATAAAAAGCAGTTCCGGCGCATCGCAGAGCCAGACCCCGCCGTGACCGATTTGGAAGCCGCTTGTATGGTTTCCTTTGTCCCAGAACACTTTGCGCTTGTCGAACTGACCGTCGTTGTCAGTGTCTTCGAAAATGAGAAGGCGATCCTTTCCGGTGCGTTTCCATTCAATGTAGGAAAAGCTTTCGAGGACCCAGAGGCGGCCTTTGTCATCGTATTCGATCGCAATGGGCTGAGCCACATCCGGCTCGCCGGCGAAAAGGGAGATGTGAAACCCTTCGGGGACGGTGATTTTTTCCAGCGACTCAAGGGGTGAGGGCGGAGTCTCACCGGGAGCCTGAGTATCGACGATGCCCTCGGGCAGTTGCGCGAAAGACTGTGTGGCGAGGAGCGCGATGAGGAGGTGGTAAGATGAGCATCTCATTCTCTCCTATCGTGCCCACGGCCACGCCGATCCGCCAATGGCTTATTGGCGTCTTTCTGTGGGTTTTTCTGTGGGTTTTTCTGGCGGGAGAGCCTGTTAAAAGGTCACTCCAAACCATGCGCCAATGACCGTGGCATTGTCGAGGTTGCCGTTCGTTCCACCGCCTGGATTGATGATATATTGAATCGCCGGTTGAATGTAGGATGCGGGAGTGAGTTGGATACGGTGTCCAAGTTCGAGGACAACCTCTGAAGAGACTGGTCCCATAGTGACAAACTGGCCATAGGTATCGCTGATCTGTCCATAGGTGGCGAAGGCCACGGTGTGATCATCATCACGGCCGGGAATCAGACCTTTCCAGTTGGCGCCGGCGTTGATTTGAAGTGGAATCTTGGCCTTTTCGTCCTCGGCATTGTAGGAAGCGAAAGCGAAGAGCTTCAGGTCGTCGATCACTTCCACCTCGGCGCGCCCGTAGAAGGCCAGCATGCTGGAGCTTCGGCCGCCATTGAAGGTGTCGAATTCATAGAAGGAACCGGCCAGACCTGTATAGAAGCGGGCGGGACGGCCAAACACTTCCGGGGTCCAGTCATACTGGGCCATCACGGTGACCCCGTCGCCGGTGTTGATGCTCCAGTCGGTTCCCTTCAGGTGAGTGCCAAAGGGATTGTTGTTAATTTGGTAGGCACCGAGCTGGAACTGATGTTCATCGTTCGGATTGTACTTTATCCGTCCACCCCAGAGGGCGAGGGGGAATGAAAAGATCTGTGGGGTATCGAGCATCAAGGAGCGGATCGGTCCGTTGATTGAGGTGCTCAGGGAGTAGCGGTTCAGACCGGTATCCGCGAAATCCTCATCCATCGATGTCCGGCCGAGTTTGATTTTCCAGTCGTTGAAAACCACTTTTTCGATCCAGGCCTGATACAACCAGGTGACCTGTCCGGCACCGCCGCCGTTGATGGTCATGGGGTCATAAATGCCGCCGACGTCTTTGGCGATACCGAGACCTTCCCGGTCGACCATCGAAATCTTAACGGTGGTTTCGTCCCACCCGAGTATTTTCTCGAGATCGAGATCGACACCGGCATAGGTTTGAACCGTGTAGTTTTTGGCCGTGTCTATTCCACCGTCGACACTTGCCGCTGCGATGGAATCAAAGTAGAGGAATGGGGAGATACCTGCGTCTTCGAGGGAGTCACGGGGGCCGAGGAGGCGATCGCGTTCATACCAGCGTAGTGATGGAGACGTGTCGTCGAATCGGACGGGAGAGTCTACAACTGCCTTTTGCGCATTTGCAGAAAAGGCGATCAAGGTGCTGACGGCCGTTGCAATAATCGTGTTTTTCATGGGGTTTTTTCTGTTTAGTTAGGGGGGGGGGGATCTGATTTTCCAGAGTTTTCTCAGGCTGCTCTCCCGGAGAGACCGGTGCTGCAGTGTTTTTTTTACAGAGGGGGGGGCTATTCTCTTCCGAAAAGGAGGGCCTGCATTTGTCGGGCAATGTCAGGATATGTGTAGAGTTCATCGACCATTCCGGCGTATTCGGCTGCGAACGATTTGTTTTCCACGAGGTCTCCGAAGACGGCGCGGACCTTTAGAAATGCGAGTTTATCTTTGACCGTGCGGGCGGCGGCAAGGTGAAGCTCTGATTTCATGGCATCGACGATTTCGAGTTTGTGGCCGTCCTTGTCGGTGCCTTTGTCGCTGTAATAACACCAGGCCGCGAGTACCAGAGCTGCGAATTCGGTGCTGCCTTTCCGGGCAATGTTCTCCCTCACCGTGGGAATAATGAATTTCGGAATTTTGGCGGAGCTTTCCAGACAGATCCGGGCGAGTGAGTCTTTGATCGCCGGATTTCCGAAGCGCTCGATGAGCGAGGCTTTGTATTTTTCGAGATCGATACCTTCGACAGGATCAAGAACAGGGCTGGCTTCCACATCCATGAAACGGCGCAGGTAAGTTTCGAAAAGGGGATCGGCAATGCACTCGTTGATGGTGGTGTGTCCGTGAATGGAGCCGAGGAGGCCGAGGACGGAGTGGCCTGCGTTGAGCAAGCGCAGCTTCATCGTTTCGTAGGGGGTGACATTCTCTACGAATTGCGCTCCTACAGTTTCCCATTGAGGTCTTTCGTCGGAAAATTTGTCTTCAATGACCCATTGGCAAAACGGTTCGCAGGTGACGGGCCACTCGTCTTTGACTCCGAAGTCTTCCTCGAGCGATTTGACGTCGAGCGGGGTTGTAACAGGGGTGATGCGGTCCACCATCGCATTGGGAAAGCCGACTTCGTCTTCGATCCAGGTGGCGAGATCGGGATCTGCCTTTTGGGTGAAGGCGAGCAGCATGTTGCGAGTCATGTCGCCATTGTGTTCGATATTGTCGCAGGACTGAATTGTGAAGGGGGGAAGGCCATCGGCGCGGCGTTTTCTGAGTGCGGCGGCGAGGAAACCGAAGACGGTCTTCGGCTGATCGGGGTGCTTCAGGTCGTGTTTGACGTCGAGGTTTTTGAAATCGAATAAACCTGTCGCGGGATCGAAATTGTAGCCTCCCTCGGTGATGGTCAGGGAGACAATTTTCGTGGTCGGCGCTGCCATGCGATCGATGACACCCTCGGGATCATTACACCCGAGCATGAAGTCGATGATGGAGCCGATGACGCGTGTTTCAATGGAGCCATCGGGATGCTTGACGATGAGCGTGTAAAGGTAGTCCTGGGACTTTAAAACCTCTGCGATTTTTCCATCAGCCTCGCGCAGACCCACTCCGCAAATGCCCCAGGCTGTGGAACCGGATGTTTCGAGAAGCTCATCGGTGTAGTAGGCTTCGTGGGAGCGGTGAAACCCGCCGACGCCGATGTGGATGATGCCGGCGGTGAGGCCGCTCCGGTCATAGGTCGGACGTTTTACAGAGTCCGGCAGATTGGCGAGATTCCGCTGATTGAGTTGAGTCTTAGCTTTCATAGCTGGCTGAAGCCTGGCGGAACGATTACAGCGTTTTGCGATGCTGGAGGCTGTCGAGGGCGACGGCGATGAGAAGGACAGATCCTTTGATCACCATCTGGACAAACTGGCTGACATCGAGGAGCACGAGGCCGTTGCTGAGGACACCGAGGATGAGGACACCGGCCAGCACGTTGGTGATTTTTCCAACGCCACCGGCGACACTGACACCGCCGAGGACGCAGGCGGTGAGGACATCGAACTCAAAGCCTTTTCCGGAAAGAACCTGACCGGAGTTTGTTCTCGAAAGAATCACTACCCCTGCGACGCCGGCGAAAAATCCGGAGAGGGTGTAGACGAGGTATTTCACGCGGGTAACGTTGATGCCGGAGAGTTTTGCCGCTTCTTCGTTTCCACCGACAGCGTAAAAGTATCTGCCGAAGAAGGTTTTCTTAAGAATGAAACCCCCGATGCCCATGACGACGAACATGATGATGACCGGGATAGGGATAGGACCGACGTAGCCTTGTCCTATCGTGGCAAAAGATTCAGGGAACCCGTAGATAGGGAGGCCCTCACAGATGAGGTAGGCAACTCCCTCGATGATGATCATCATGGCGAGAGTGACGATGATGGAGGGCATCTTGATGTTCGCGATGATCCATCCGTTGGTGAAGCCGATCGCAGCGGAAAGTAAGAGTACCGCGATGATAGCAAGGACGGGGCTTAAGCCGGAATTTACCATGAGGGATGCCGCGACGATATTCACGAGAGTGATGACCGAGCCGATCGAAAGATCGATGCCTCCGAGGAGCAGCACGAAGGAAAATCCAACCGCAGCAATACCCATCATGGAGACCTGGCGGGCCACGTTCAGGAGGTTCTGGCTGACAAGGAAATTTTCCGAGGCGATTGAGAAGAAGGTGAGAAGGACGAGGAGGACGATGTAGATGCCGAACTGGCGTCCGAATTCGGCGATTTTTGCGCCGCTTCCGTTTTGTGCAATTTGAGATTTCATTAGGGAATTTTGAGTTTAGTTGCGGGACGCGAATCCCATGATTGTTTCTTGATTGAAGTCTTTTCTGGAGAGCTCTCCTGTCACTTTGCCCTCGTGGAGAACGATGATGCGGTCAGACATGCCCATCACCTCCTCCATTTCGGAGGAAATCATGAGAACCGCTTTTCCCTCCTCGACGAGCTGATTGACGAGCGCGTAGATTTCGGATTTTGCTCCGACGTCAATGCCGCGGGTTGGTTCGTCGAAAATGACGAGGGTCGGCTCGGTTGCCAGCCACTTGGCGATGATGACTTTCTGCTGGTTTCCGCCGCTCAGATTCTTGATCTTCTGCTCAAGATTCGGTGTTTTGATGCGGATCGCTTCCCGGTAGTGTTTGGCGACCTTGTCTTCTTCGGTCGTGTTCACAGTGAAGAAACTGGAAATCCTTTCCAGAATGGAAATGCTGATGTTGTCTTTGATGGAACGTTCCAAAAGCGCACCGTGTTTTTTGCGGTCTTCGGGGACGAGGGCAATGCCTTCAGCGATAGCTTCTTTGGGAATGCGGGGATTGATTTCCTTGCCGTGGGAAGTGATGCGCCCGGCGGTTTTCTTTTTGTATCCAAAGAGGATTTCCGCGACTTCGGTTCGGCCTGAACCGATCAGCCCGGCAAACCCGAGAACCTCACCTTTCCTGATTTCAAAACTGACGTCATCGACGATCTCTCCGGAAATGTGTTCGACAGTGATGGCAACATCATCGGTGATGCAGTCTTTGCGCGTCGGGTAGGTTTCCTTCAGTTCCCGCCCGACCATGAGGGTGACGAGTTCGTCGAGATTCGTTTCTGCGGTTTGGAGGGTTTTCACTTTCTCCCCGTCCCGAAGGACCGTGACACGATCCGAGAGGCGGAAGATTTCATCCATTCGGTGGGAGATATAGATGATGGTGACCCCGGCGGATTTCAGTTTCTCGACCATGGCATAGAGGGCCTGAACTTCCGTCTGGGTGAGCGGCGCGGAAGGCTCGTCCATGATCAGCATCTTCGCGTTCTGGGACATCGCTTTGGCGATTTCAACAAGTTGCTGGTAGCCGACGGTAAGCTCTCCGACCAGTTTGCGGGGGTCGATATCGATATCGAATTGCTCGAAAATCTTCGCCGCCTCCCTTTCCATCGCCTTCCGGTCGATGACAACGCCCTTGCGAATGGCGCGCCCCAGAAAGATGTTTTCAGCGACGGAGAGTTCATCGACGAGATTGAACTCCTGATAGATCACTCCGACGCCGGCCAGTTCGGCGGACTTCGGAGTGAGTGAGGTATACTCCGTTCCCTGTATAACAATGGTTCCTTTATCCGGGGAAATCGCTCCGGTGCAGGTCTTGATAAGGGTGGACTTACCTGCCCCGTTTTCGCCGACGAGAGCGTGGACTTCGCCCTCGATGATCTCAAGGCTCACGTTGTCCAGGGCCACCACACCGGGATAGGTTTTGGTGATGTTTTTCAGTTCCAGAAACATGGGGTTTTCGGGTTCGAAGGGGGGATTATTTATTGAGGTATTTATCGACGTTCTCGCTCGTGACCGGGATAAGTTCGCGATAGACACGTGCATCGACGGGCTCCCCGTTCGCGAGTTTCTGAACAAAGCCGAAGACCTCCTTCGCGACGTCCCCGGCGGTTCCGGTGACAGTGACGCTCATACGCACGGCCTCATTGTTTTTGATGGCCTGCAGTTCCGGCTGGGTGGCATCCACCGCAAAGACACCGAAGTCGGGTCCGACTTTCCCTGCTGCTTTAGCTGCTTCGTTAGCACCCACGGACCCGCCACCGCCGATGCATGCGACCACTTTTACATTGGGATTGGATTGGAAGATGGTTTCCATCTTGGTGATGCCTTCGTCAGGATTGATCGCGCTGGTTTCCGCGACGATTTTCGCATCGGGGGCAAGCTCGGTGATCGCTTCACGAATTCCGTTTCCGCGAGCCAGGAGGACGGGGAGCTGGGGGTAATTGAGAATCGCGACTTCCGCGGTGCCGCCGTGTTTCGAATTGATAAACTCGGCGGCTTCTTTTCCGACTTCGTAGCCGAGGGCCTTGTTGTCGATGAGCCAGCGCATGTCGGCGTTTTTGATGTCATCGTCCCATGAGATGATTTTCACGCCGGCAGCCATGGCCTGTTTGCAAGCTTGCTCGATCCCGGCCGGGTCTGCGGGGTGGACGATGATCACCTTCATGCCACGGGCAACGAAGTTTTCGATCTGGGTGATTTGCTTGGAGACGTTACTCTCGCAGGAGACGTAGTTCATCGAAGCACCGTTGGCCTCGGCTTCTTTCTGGATTGCTTTGCAGTAGCCGGCCCATGTGGGGTTACTGAGGTCCTGGACGGTCATGCCTATCTTCAGCTGGTCGCTGCTGCCACCGCGATCGCAGGAGGTGAATGAGAGACCTGCGAGTAGAGCAAGGCCTGTGAGGATAAGTTTTTTCATAGTGTATTAGGGTTTTGAGGGGGTGTTTTATTGAGAAGAAGAGAATGTCATTTTTGGAGTGAAAGGGGAAGGGGAATCGGATTTTCAATCGACCGCCACTTCGGAAATGAAGGAGGGGAGTATCGGAGTCGCGCCGTAGTTTGCGCATACGAAAGCAGCAACTCGACCGGCAAAAGCATTCACTTCGTAGAGAGGCCATTGTTGCAGCAGCCCTGTGCAGAGAGCTGCGGTGAACGCATCTCCAGCGCCGACGGAGTCAACGACTTCAACCGGAGTACCCGGACATTCATTATAATCGTCACGGTCGAGGAGGACGCTGCCGTCAGGTCCGCGGGTGTAGGCAACAAGATCCAGATCAAAGCGCTCGCGAAGGCTGGACAGTTGTTCTACCACTTCACCCTTGAGGTCGAAAAAGTCGGCAAGAACCGGAAGCTCTTCGTCACTGAGTTTGAGAATCGTGGCGAGCTGAAGCGATTCTTCGATCAGCTCTTTCGAGAAATAAGGTTTACGTAAATTGACGTCGAGAATCTTGAGGGAGCCCTCCGGCATTTCTCCGAGGAATTTTCGAATCGTTTCCCGGGTCGTTGTGGAGCGCTGAGAGAGTATCCCGAAGCACGCAGCGTCGAGAGAGTGAGCGAGAGGTTTCAAATCCGGAGTGAATAAGAGGTGGTCCCACGCGACGTTCTCAATGATTTGATAAGTCAGCTTTTTTTGCTGGTTCAGAGAGACGACGACTCGTCCTGTTTCCAGAGCTGAGTTTTCCTGCAGGAACCCGGCGTCGATTCCGAGTTGTTCGAGTTGTTCTCGTGTTTTCTGTCCGAGTTGGTCACCACCGATGCAACTGACAGGATACGAGATGGCTCCGAGCTGGTGACAGTGACAGGCGAAGTTGGTCGGTGCTCCTCCAAGTCTTTTTCCATCCGGAAAGAGATCCCATAGAATTTCTCCGATTCCCGCGATGGTTGGTTTGGGGTTCCTGTTAGTCTTCATAAATGATTTCTCTTCAGTGTTGACATCATGTAACCAAATTGGGATGATTTTGTCTCTAAAAAACCTTACAATTGATTGTAGGATACATTACATTTGACTTACATTTAATTCATGAGTGACTCGCAACCAAAGTATTTACAGATTTACAGGGAAGTATTGCGGGAGATCCAAAATCAGCGCTATTTGCCCGGTGATTTGCTTCCTACGGAGAGTGAACTGTGTCAAAAATACGATGTTTCCCGTCCCACGATTGCGAGGGCGCTCAAGCGGTTGAGCGATGAAAAGCTGGTGAAACGGAGGGCCGGATTCGGCACGCGTGTGCTTGCACCCGGCAAATCATCGCTTCTTGCCGGTCTCCTCATTCCGCAAATGTTAGAGACCGAGATTTTCCAGCCAATCAGTGCCAGCATTGCCGAATCGGCCGGGATCGAGGGGATGCGGATCATCAGTCCGACAGATCTCAATCACCCGGATGATCTGAAAAAGCGGACCGAATCCCTTGCCGATCAATTGATCGAAGCTCGTGTTCAGGGTGTTTTCTTTGCTCCGCCTGAACACATCGAAGATTCATCGGAATTGAACCTTAAAATCATCGAGCGCTTCACAGCTGCGGGAATCCACGTCGTCCTTCTCGACCGCGATATCTTTCGATGGCCGAAGCAGACGACGTTTGAAATGATTGGAATCGACAACGTCGAAGCGGGCTATCTCGTCGCGACTCATTTGCTAGATCAAGGATGCAAGCGCCTTGCTTTCGTGACCCGGGGAAATCCCGCTGCGACCGTGTATTTGAGAAAGATGGGTTGTCGCGAAGCATTGACGCAGCGCGGTCTCGATCCTGCCGACTTGATCAATTTGGACGACTTGAGTTCGGAGCCCGGAAAAGCTGCCAAAGCGTTGCTTGCCAGTGGTGTCGACGGCGTCATTTGTGCGAACGATGCCACTGCGAGCACGCTGTTGAGGAGTTTGCTTGATGCCGGTGCAGAGATTCCGGGGAAGTTAAAAGTATGCGGTTTCGACGATGTTAAATACGCCTCGCTGCTCAGCGTGCCGCTCACCAGTTATCAGCAGCCCTGTAGGGAGATCGGTAAAGTGGCAGCCGACGTCATGATCCACCGGATTCGAAATCCTCAGGCACCCGTTTTGCGGATCACCTTGAAGGGAAAGCTGATTGTTCGCGAATCTTCGTCGTAGGGGGGGGAGCGATTCTTCTATTTCGTTTTTTCGGGCCAGCTGATCAGCACTTTCCCAGCTTCGTCAGTCAGTTCCAGATTGGCGATGCGCACTTCACCGGGGCCTCCGGCAGGGTCGAGTCGAAAGCCGAAGAGTGTCTTCGAGGAATCGATTGCGAGTTCAATATCCTGCCAGGTTCCATCGTTGTGAACTTCGAATGGAATCCGTTCGCCGGCGGGGAGTTTGGTTTTGGCATCGGTTGTCCAGAAGAGATCTCCGCTTCCCGATGCGCTGCTTTGAATCCGGAATCGCAGGCGATAGGGGCCGCTCTTTTGTAGTTTTGTTAGCTGATCGAAAGCGAGGCCGGAGTCTTCGCCCTCGCAAGTGATGATCAGCTCGTTGCCCTCGACGCGCAGCCTGGTGTCTTTTCGCGCGCGGATCACCCCGGGCCTTCTTTGGGATTGCTTTGGCTTACCGGTGACCCGTTTGCCGCTCGGTCCCAACTTCTGATCGAAAGCGGTCCATTCGGGGTGTTTCATGGATTTTTCGGTCGCTGCTTCCATCACCGGTTTGCGTGCCTTCGCGGGAGCGTGGTCCTGCGTTTCGGCGAGTCGATGCCACTCCGCGACCATCCGATTGAGAATCTCAGGGTGGTCGGCAGCGAGGTTGTTCAACTCGGTGCGGTCTTCGTCGATCTTGTAAAGTTCCCACGGATTGGATCGAAAGCTGACCAGTTTCCACGGGCCTTCACGCAGCCCCCGGTCATCACCGAAGATAAAATAGATTGGCTCCTCTCGATTCCAGGTTTCATTTTTCAGTAATGGTAGGAATGATTCTCCAGCTATCGGCCGCAGTTCGCGGTCGGGCCATTCGGAAGCGACGGTTGCCTTTCCGATTTCAGCGATGGTGGGCAGAATGTCGACGAGGTGGGCGGGTTCACGGGTGATACTGCCGGGTTCAGATTTGAGGCCGGCGGGCCAGTGAATGATTGCCGGAGTGGCGACACCGCCTTCGTGTTGGTTTTGCTTGTAGTAACGAAAGGGGGAGTTGCGGGCCCATGACCAGCCCGTGCTGTCGCTCCAGCTGGTGTCGGGGAGGTAAGGTTCTGCGTCCATGTTGCGACTCGTGCGGTCGTAGGGGCAGGCGCCGTTGTCGGAGACGAACATGAGGAGAGTGTTCTCCAATTCCCCGTTGGCTTCGAGGTCGGCGAGGAGTCGACCGATTTCCTGATCAACGCGATCAATCATGCCCGCGAGTGCGGTCATGCGGCGTGCTTCCCAGTCCTGACGTTCCGGCTCCATTTTATCCCACGCGGGGATGTGGGAGGGACGTGGGCTCGCTTCGGTGCCTTCGCGAAAGAGCCCTAGCTGTTGCTGCTTTCTAACTCGCGCTTCACGAACGGCGTCCCAACCGGCATCGTAGCGGCCGAGGTATTTTTTGTAGTCGGCCTCGAGCGGTTGCAGGGGCGCATGAGGCGCGTTGAAAGCGACGTGCAAATACCAGGGGTGATCTGCTTTTTCGCTGCGGGCTTCACTGAGGAATGCGAGTGCGTGGTCGACCATTGCCACGGTGGTGTAAAAGCCCTCCCCGGGGACCTCCCAGGGTTCGCCGTTGAGTCGAAAGGTTTTGTCGCCGCGGTAGTAATTGCAGGCCCCGCTGAGGTGCCCGAAGTAGCGCGCGAAACCAAAGTCGGTCGGTTCCCTGTCGAGGTGCCACTTCCCGCTCATCATGGTGTGGTAGCCTGCGGCGCCGAGTGTTTCAGCTGTGGTCGTGGCGTGCTTCAAGGTCGTGTCGCCGGCCTGAAAAGCGTATCGCCCCGTGAGCATCGCGATGCGGGAGCTGTGGCATTTTGCGGTGTTGTAGAACTGGCTGAAGCGCAGGCCCTGTGCGGCGAGACGGTCAATGTTAGGCGTTTCAATTTCGCTTCCGTAGGAGCCGAGGTCAGAGTAGCCGAGATCATCCACCATGATGAGGAGCACATTCGGCCGCGTTTCGTCGGCGAAAGTGTCCGCAGCAAAGCCCGGCAAAATGAGAAGTCCGACAAGGAAAAGTAAATTGCGAATCATTCGGCAAGGTTAGGGCTCAGTGATGACGATGAGCAACCACAAATGCCGTGTCGATCGCGTTTCCTGCCGTCTTCGGCCTTGCTCTTTCCCGCTGCCTCCGTTTCATTCGCTGGATATGTCACGAGGCTACGCATTATTTGATCTCGATCACACGATTCTCCCGTTCGATACCCAGGCACTGTTTTGTAATTACGTGCTGCATCGGGAGGGGTGGCGGCGGATTTATCTCCTCTGGTTCATTCCCTGCCTTCCCCTCGTTGCTTTGAAGATTTTGAATCTCCGCACGATGAAGCGCGTTTTCGCCAGTTATCTCGTCGGGATGAAGCGCGAAACGCTCATGTCGCATGTGAGCGGTTTCCTTGAGTCAGATTTTCAAGCGGCGCTCTATCCGGCTGTCGTTGCTGAAATCGAGAGAAACCGGAGCGAAGGGCGTCTCCTTATCCTCAACAGCGCGAGTCCTGAATTTTATCTCGAAGGGATCTCCGATCGACTCGGATTTGATCATTTCATCGGAACGGACATGGAGGTGCGGGATAAAATGGCGCTTTTTCCGGCGATCTCGGGTCCGAATAACAAGCACGGGGCGAAAATCACAGCGATGGAAACGCGCGGGCTCATTCCGGACGATGTCGAGGTCCTCGCCAATTCCTGGGCCTATTCTGACAGTTCGGCTGATATCCCTCTCTTATCGGTTGCTGAGCATGCTGTGATGATTCACCCGGGGGCAAAGCTCGATGCCGTGGGGATGGAGAAAGGGTGGCGAACGATGACTCCGGCGCGGCCCTATGGCGGGAAGTGGTCAGGACGCTGGGCCTCTTTATTGCAGTCGATTGGCTGCTACGAAGTCAAACCGGTTAAATCTGACGAACAATCCGTTCGCCCTGCCTGAGTAATTCGAGTAAAAGTGGCCATGCCTGAAGAGTTGACCTCCGAGCCAGTCCCGCGCCGATCCTGGGTTTCGCTATTTGCGGTGCTTTTCGTTCAGACGCAGAATTCCTTTAACGATAATTTCGTGAAGATGGTCCTGATCGGACTGGGGTTGGCGGTTGCGCAGGGCACGATCGTTTTCTCCGTCGATCTCGGTGAGAAGATTCAATACATCCTCACGATGTTGATTCCGATCCCTTTTATTCTGGGGGCGCCGGTCGCGGGATGGATTTCGGATCGCTTTTCTAAAAAACAGGTCATCGTTGCGAGTCTCATTTTTCAGCTCGCGATTTTCATTCTCATTGCCCTCGCGATTATTCAGAAGCAGGTCCTTCTTGCGATTTTCGGGTACTTTCTTCTCGCCGTACAATCGACGCTCTTCTCACCGGCAAAGCAGGGGATTCTGAAGGAGTTGGTCGGATCGGCGCGACTGGGGCTCGCCAACGGGCTCATGCAGATGCTCTCGATGATCGGAATTCTCGGTGGCATCGGGATTGGCGGCTGGTGGTTCGATAAATTGCTCGCGAACCTGAATGAGACGAACGGCGTCGGAATTGACAATGCCTGGTCAGCGGCCCTGACGCCGACGATCTGGATCGGGTGCGGTTGTATTGCCCCGCTTCTGATTTCGATGCTGATTCAGAAAACACCGGCTCATCCGGGGAAACGTTTTGAAGCAGGAGTTTGGTTCCGGCATTTTGAGCACCTCGGGCTCATGTTCAAGCGCAAGGGGCTCCGTCCTGTAGCGATCCGCATCGCGCTCTACTGGCTCATCGCCAATTTCATCGCCCTCGTCTTTGTCACGATAGGCAAAGAACTGTTCCCGGACGCACAGGAAGGCGGCGCTGCCAGTGCCACTTCGGGGATGATGCTTTTTGTGGGCGCCGGCCTTTTTATCGGAAGTATCGTCGTGTCCGTTATCAGTCGTAAGAGAATTCAACTCAAGTTGATCCCGTTGGGAGCGATCGGAATGGCGCTTGGAATCACCGGCGTGCTTATGTTTGATCCGGCGAGTGATCTCTTTAAGCCAAGCATCGGGTTGATTGGCTTTTTCTCCAGCTTTCTCATCATTCCGCTGGCGGCACAATTGCAGGATCTGGCTCCCGAAGATGAGCGTGGACGTATTATTTCGGCATCGAATTTGCTGAACTCCGTGTCAGGCGTCGTGGCCATACTTGTGTGCAATGGTCTCGATTCGGCAGGGTTCGACTCAACCGGGCAGATGCTGGTGGTATTGCTGGTGACGCTCGGGGTCGTGGTATGGACGATTGGTTACTGGCGATCCGGCGCGTCGACGGCTTCCTAGTATGAAACTTTTGATTCGATTTCTCTTAAGGTTGGTGATTCAGCCTCTCGTCTTTCTGATCTACCGGATCAGGCGCACTGGAGTGGAGCGATTCCCTAAAGAGGGAGGGGTGCTCATTCTAGGCAATCATGTCAGCTATATCGACGCGTTCGTTGTCTATCTGAGCTGTCCCCGACGGGTCCGTTTCGTGATTTTGGAAAGTTACATGGGGGTGAAGGCCATTTCGTGGTTTTTGAAACTCTACGATGCGATCCCGATTCGACCTAAAAACGCAAAAGAGGCAATCGTGAGAACCGCAGAGGCTCTTCAGGAAGGCTCCGTGGTCTGTTTGTTTCCCGAAGGGGGATTGACCCGTCTCGGTGTCACCACGGAGTTGAAGAAAGGATTCGAGCTCATCGTTCGAAAATCGGGCTGTCAGGTTGTCCCTTTTTATATGGATGGGCTCTGGGGGTCGATTTTTTCATTTGAGCGGAGCAAATATTTCAAGAAGCGGCCCAATGGATTCGTTTGCCCGCTTCAGGTTTCCTGGGGAGCTCCGATTGCTCCTGAAAACGCCAACGTCGAAACAGTGCGTCGGGCCATCTGGGAGCAATCCGTCGAAGCGTTCGCGATGCGGCGGGAGTTCGAGGCTCCTTTGGAGAAAGTCGTCATTCAGAATCTGAAGAGAGGGCGCCGCAAATCACTCTTTGTGGAATATGGGAAAAAGGGGGAGCGGAACTGGTCACGGGCCTACACCCTTGGTCTTGCAACCGCTATGGCGCGCCGATGGATGTACCAGCGGGAGGAAGCCGGGGACCGTATCGGTATTCTCCTCCCGCCGGGTCCGATGACCGCAGTGATTAATGTCGGGCTTTTCCTTGCCGGAAAAACGCCCGTGAACCTTCCTTTTACGATCGATCAGGATGAAACCGAAGCCGTCGCCAAGGCGATTGCGCCCCTGGGGATCAATACCGTGGTAACCTCGCGGGCTTTCATGCCTCATCTCATGGATTTCTGGCACGGGGATGAAGGCGTCTTTATTGATTTGAAATCGGTCATCTCCGCCCCGGGCTCAGCGATGGCCATGCTGGAGCGGGTCAGAGCGATGATCGAACCGGCCTGGCTGACTTGCTGGAGGCTCGATCTGAATAAACGCACGATTGACAGGGAAGCGGTGGGAACCGTGGCCACGCCCGGAGATAAACCTCTCTTTTTCAGTGCTCAGACCCTGCTTCGAAGCGCGACCCGGGTGGTTTCTGCGAACTTCGTGGAAAAAGACGACATTATCTTCAGCGAGACTTCCATGGCGATGCCGGAAGGACTCGCCCTCGGTTGCTGGGCTCCCATCGTGGGGCGGGGCAGAGTCGTGAGCCGTTCCTTTGCGCTCCGCGACAATTTCGACGCCCTCGAGAATGCGATCCTCGATCAGGGCGTCACGATTGTGGTCGGAGACGCCGCCTTCTACGGTTCGTTGGAGCGCGCCCTCAGTATTCGCTCGCTTAAATACGGAATCATCTTCGGTCCCGCCAATAAATGGGAGCTCGAAGACTGGGAGGAGTTGCTGGACCTCCCCCTCGCGCGGGCCTGGTCCCATTCAGGGCGGGTTGTGACAATGAGCCGGACCGATCCCATGACCGGCGATACGGCACGTCATATCAAGCAAGTTGGCCGCAATCCGAAGTCGGTAGGGCGTCTTCTCCCCGGAATTGCCGCAAAAGTGGAAGATGGGAGGCTCTGGTTGAAATTCGCCTCCTGTGAAGATGAAAACGCTGACGGGGGGTGGATTCCCGGCCCGGATGACGCCGAAATTGATGCCGATGGCTTCGTCTATATTCGGAACGTGGATTTGCGCTGATTTGGGCGAGTGAAGCTATTTTAAAAAACCGCTTGCCGTTTGGCCTTACTCATGGCAATTTCCCGCCCTTCAAATCAGGGACACAACGATGGCATACGCAATTATCAAAACAGGTGGCAAACAGTATCGCGTCGCGGCTGGAGACAAAATCAATGTCGAAAAGCTCGATGCTGAAGTAGGAGATACTGTCACTTTTGACGAAGTTCTCGCTGCTGGCAGCGGTGACAGCATCAATGTAGGTGCTCCCTTCATTGACGGCGCAACCGTAACCGCCAAGGTGGTTGAGCAGTTCCGTGACAAGAAGGTGATCAACTTTCAGTTCAAGCGCCGTAAAGGTCATCACAAAACCACCGGTCATCGTCGTCACTTGACGAAGCTTGAGATTGTATCGGTCTAATACCGGTGTTCCATTTTTGGAAATCCAATTAATTTATTTTACCCCTCTAAAAAGCCATGGCTCATAAGAAAGGACAGGGAAGTGTTAAGAACGGTCGCGACAGTAACAGTAAGCGACGTGGTGTGAAAAAATTCGGTGGTGAGAAAGTCATCGCCGGAAACATCATTCTTCGCCAGTGTGGCACCAAGTGGCACCCCGGCAAAAACGTAGGTCTCGGCCGCGATTACACCATTTTCTCACTCGTTGAAGGCAACGTTCGTTTCGATCAGAATGGTCGTCGTGTGAACGTTGATCCAGTCGAGGCGTAAGTTTTCCGGGCTGTCGACAGTGGCAGCCTCAGTGAACTACCCGCAGGCGTTCTATGCTGAACGTCGTATTATTCGAGCCGGAGATTCCTCCGAATACCGGCAACATCGGGCGCCTCTGTCATGGCGCCGGTGCAGCGTTGCACCTCATTGAGCCACTTGGTTTCTCGATCGACGACAAGTCTCTGAAGCGAGCCGGACTGGATTACTGGCCTGAGCTGAATCCCACACTCTGGCCGGACTTCGAAACGTTTTTGAAATCGGTTCCCGAATCGGCGAACTGCTTCTATCTCACTACCAAGTCCACAAAGCCCTACTGGGACGCGGCCTTTGCGGATGGGGACTATCTGATCTTCGGGCCCGAGACCCGCGGCCTTCCCGGGAGTCTCCTCACCGGCGTAAAAGACCAAATTTTTGTGATTCCGCAAGAGCGGGGACGAAGTCTGAATCTCGCCACATCGGCAGGGATTGTGCTCTATGAAGCGATCAGACAGCTGAAAATAAACAATTTTTAGTTGTTTTGTATGTTTTGTCTTGTCGCATTTTTAAAAAAACGTTAGACAAGATTAACTGTGTGAAATTTCACACACTCAATTAAACCGCTTCATCTATGTCATCACCTCGTCCTAACTACGGGATCACCCGGATTGACCAGCCGGAAAAAAAGAACCACGGCTTTTACGTGCGAATCACCCATCGCGGTAAGAGCCATCAAAAATACTTCCCTGACAAAGCGTCAGGAGGGAAAACAAAAGCGCTGAAGGCAGCCAAAGAGCATCGCGATAAGTTGCTGTCAAAAATGCCCAAGTACAAGCAGGAGGCAGCATCGAAGAAAAAACGTCGTATCAAACAGTCAGGCGTTGTCGGTGTTACTCATGTCGTTTCTAAATCTCCCAAGGGGAAAAGTTACGAGTACTGGCAGGCAGCCTGGGCCAGCGAAGATGGAAAACGCAAAACTGCGAAATTTTCCATCACGCGCTATGGCACCGAGAAGGCTCTTACGATGGCCAAAAAGGCACGTCGTGACGGTCTCAAAGGCAAGCGCTGATACAGCGTAGACGATCGCTTTTCAGATCGGGTTTATCGGGGCGTAATTCCCCGAAAAATCATTCGTCCTCACGCAAAAGTGAGGTGATTGTTTTACGTGTCTGAAATTTTATCCAGTTCCAAAGAGGTGGGCTTGGCGACGAGTGCGTCAGCCGTCGAAGCTCAGGAGGTATTCCGAACTTTCGAGATCGGAGATAATCGTATTGAAGTTCTCAAAGGCGTTACGCTGGTAGCGAAGCCGGGAGAGAAACTGTTTCTGGTCGGCCCTTCCGGAGCCGGAAAGACTTCCCTGCTATACACGCTTGCAGGGCTTGAGAAGCCCAATCAGGGGGATGTCATCATCAATGGACGCTCCCTTTATAAGCTCAGTCGCAGGGAGCAGGCCAACGTGCGGAATTCCAGCATGGGTTATGTGTTTCAGAGCTTCTTTCTGTTGCCGGAGCTGACCGCAATGGAAAATGTCATGGTGCCGGCGATGATCCGGGGGCGCAAAGGTAAAGAGCGAGCCCTCGAGCTCCTCGAGAAGGTCGGACTCGCGGACCGGGCGCATCACCTTCCCACGGAACTTTCCGGAGGTGAGCAACAGCGCGTCGCCATCGCGAGATCGCTGATGAATAATCCCGCGATCATTTTTGCCGATGAGCCGACCGGCAACCTCGACACGAAAACCGGCGTGGCAGTGATGGATTTGCTCATGGATCTCGTCGATGAGCAGGAGCGAACCCTCATCGTCGTGACACACGACAGCGCTCTCGCTGAGGTGGGGGATCGGAAAGTGACCCTCGTCGATGGCAGGATTACAGATTAAGCCGGCCCGCCACCCGGGAGGGTATCGTCCATGAATGAAGAGGGTATGATGCATCACCAAACAGGGTTGAGTCGTCGACCTGAGAGGGTTGCGTCGGCTCTTTTTCTGATTCTTTTCCCGCTGATTGCCCTTTTGTCGGCGAAAGAGGTTCAAGGGCATCCCGCTCATGCCAAGCCGGTTAATTACCCCTTTGTGATCGGGTTTGAACGGTTTCACAGCAGCCTTGATGATGAGGATTACCTTGCCGAGGGTGGTTTTATTTTGCTGAACGAACTTAACTGTGTGGCCTGTCACGCGCCGCCGAAACATCTCGATAAGCAACTGGAGGGCGTTGAAGCAACTTACCTGAGCGGTATTGCGAATCGCCTCGATCCTGTCAGCCTCGAACTGATGATTCGGAATCCGCGTTTTCTCAAGCGCGACACGATGATGCCCAGTCTCTTCGCCGGTCCTGACCGTGACCTCTCGGAAGTGGAGGCGCTGAAGCACTATCTCGCGAGTTTGAGCGAGCCGGTTCCCGACTATCCGGTCGGGGATATTGAGGCGGGGCGGAGTTTCTATCACAGTGTCGGGTGCGTCGCCTGTCATGCCCCTGAAGTGGGTTACCGGCCTGAAGGGATCCCGGAAAATGCCGAGATCGAACTTTCGGGTCTTCCCAGTGTGGCGATGAATCTTGCTGATCTCTACCATCTCGATGCGCTCACGCATTTTCTGCTGAAACCTCATGAGCATCGGCCGTCGGGGCGGATGCCCGATTTCAAACTCAGTGAAAAAGAAGCGGTCGATCTCGCGGCCTACCTCCGTGCCGGGCCCGACTTGATCCTCCCGGAAAATCTGACAAACGCGCTCGCTGAGGGAGCCTCGATGAAGCCTGACGAAGCGCTAATCGCGAAGGGGAAAGCTCTTTTTCGGTCGAAGCAATGCCATGCCTGTCACTCAATTCCCGATGAGGCGGGGAACGCTCTCGCAAAGCCACAGGCGATGCCTCTCGCTGATATCAATCCCGATGTCATTGGCGGCTGTTTTTCAGAGCGGCCTCCCGGCGGGGCGATTCCTTTTTACGGGCTCGATGAAGTCCAGAAGCGGGCAATCAGCGCGGCATTGCGCAGGCTTGAGAGTCGTAAGGAGTTTGATCTCAAGGGGGAGGTCGACTGGAGGATGAAGCGTCTCAATTGCTACGCTTGCCACGAAAGGGGCGGAGTCGGCGGCGCGGAGATGGCGCGGGAAGTGTATTTCGGATTTTCCTCGAAAGAGGCCTTGGCGCTCGGGCGATGGGGAAATCTGCCACCTTCCCTTGACGGGGTCGGGGCGAAGCTGACGCCCAACTGGATGGAACGGGTTTTTCTCGGTGTGAACGGGGGAGGCGCGGTGCGGCCCTACATGGTGGCGAGAATGCCTCTATTCGGGCATGAGGATGTGAAGCCCTTTCTCCAGCAGTTTAGAAAACTCGATGAGCTTCCCAAAGGGCCTCGACTCGGTGGAAAAAAGGGAACTCCCGACGAGGGAAAAGCGGTTTTCGAATCGGCGGAAATGAATTGCCGCTCCTGTCATGGAGCAGGTGCGATTGAGTCAAGTGGCGCTCCGGGGATCAATCTCGCATTTGGCCCTGAGCGGCTCGAGCGCGACTGGTTTGAGCAATTTCTCCTCCATCCTCAGGCGGTGCAGCGGGACACTCCGATGCCGGATCTTTTTGATGAAACGCCCGAAGGGCGACGGGCCATCCAGAGTCTCTGGGAGTATCTGAAAGAGATCGGCTCGAAGTGATTGTCCGGCCTTCGAGTCGCCTTATTCCGAAGGCGTGAAACCGTCGTCTTCGATCAGCTTTCCGCGAAGGCCGTCGGCGGCTTCTGTCGCGAGCTCGTCGCAGCGCTCGTTCATTTCGTGTCCGGCGTGGCCTTTAACCCATTGCCAGTCAATGCGATGTCCTTCCGCAGCGGCTTCGAGTCGTTTCCATAGATCGATGTTTTTCACCGGCTTTTTATCGGATTTTTTCCAGCCCTTTTTCTTCCAGCCTTCAACCCAGCCTTTGGTTTGAGCGTCGACGAGGTAACGCGAGTCTGAATAGACCGTGACCTGACAGGGCTCTCGAAGTATTTCGAGTCCGGCAATGGAGGCGAGGATCTCCATGCGGTTGTTCGTTGTGGTGACGAATCCCTGGGCCAGCTCGCGTGAGTGACCGCCATAGGTGACGACGGTTCCGTAGCCGCCGGGGCCGGGGTTTCCACGGGAGGAACCGTCTGTGTAGATGCAGACCTGTTTCATCGTCGCGGCTCGAAGAGGTTACTTACCGAGCGAAAGGCGGTGGGCCAGCATTTCCGGTAAGCCCGCCGCAATGATCTTGTCCTGAGCTTTCTGGATGTCGTAGTCGATTCGCTGAATCGAGACGGTTTGCTCCTCGACGTCGTAGATCGCGTAGGAAGCACGCCAGTCGCCGTCGCGGGGCTGGCCGGCACTACCTACATTGATAAAATACTTTCTCCCCATTTCGAGGTTCACGGTGGTCTCCTCGATGGGTTCAACGCTGTCTCCCTTGATGTAAATTCGCGGGGTGTGAGTGTGACCGTAGAAGCAAAGTTGGGTGAATTGATAGCTGAAGCTCGCCATCGCATCGAATTTGTTGGTCACATAGGTCCAACTGCCCGGTGTGTCGAGCGTCGCGTGAACGATCGTGAAATCACGGACCTGGCGCACGAGTTTCAGGTTTCTCAAAAAGTCCTGCTCTTCCGGGTTGAGGTGTTCGCGGGTCCACTCCATCGCCTGTTTCGCAAGGGGATTGAGTCCGTCGAGACTCGTCGTGAGAATGGCCTCCTCGTCGTGGTTTCCTTTAACCACGGGGCATCCGAGCTCGCGCACTTTTGCAAGGCACTCTCCCGGGTTGGCTGCGTAGCCTACAATGTCGCCGGTGCAAACATGCTCGGTGCAACCTTGCTGCTCTGCATGCTCGAGGACTGCTTCGAAAGCCTCGAGATTCGCGTGGATGTCTCCAAAAATGGCGTATTTCATTGCCTGTTACCCCGCACACTCAGTGATTCCGATTGAACGGGGAAGTGCGAACTAATCATAAATTAGCATTTTCGCAACGATGGGGAAGGAAAAGCTTGGAAAACTTGTCTATAGTTTTGCTAACACTAATCGATCAGGGGACGATGATGCCCCCGGGCAGCTCATTCGGGGCGGGTTTTTTGCGGTTGGACTTTTGCGGTCGCTTGTCAGGGTCCGCGTCAGGAATCCGTTGCGGGACGGGGATATTCAGGAAGTTTTCGAGCTTTTTGATCTCAACAATCAGGGTGGGTAGGTGATTGCGTTCGCTTTCCCGGTAAAGGCCTGAGAGGTAGTCGTAGGCTTCCTGTTCTTTCCCCTCGCAGCGAGCCATAAAATAGCCGTGAAATCGCTCTACAAATGGCAGGGCATCGGGGAGACCGATCGTGTCTCCATAAACGCGCGAGGTCGCGCAATTGTCTTTCAGTTTTTCCCGATAGACCTCCGCAAGCTGCATCCGGATCGTGGCCGACTCGGGATTCTGTTTGATGCCCCGCTCTGCGATGTCGACTGCTTCGAGGGCATAGGCGAAAAACCGTCGTTTCCGCTCAAATTCAGGGAGCCGGTCGTCGATCTCCATGTTCGCGGTGGCGTTGATGCCAATGTGCCAAATCCAGGTGACCCAGTGCTCTTCGTCGTTGGGCTCCAGATTGGTGATTACCGCGTAGGTCTGGCTGAGTTGCTCCCAGTCCTTGTTACTGAAGTGTTCGTAGGCTTCGAGGGTGAGGAACACTGCAACGAGCGACCTGAGCCCTCCCAGCGTGCCCATGAGCGCGGACTGGCTCATTTGCTCCATTGCGGTTTGGCCCGGCGGAGGCAATAGCAGCTTCTCTTCAACGAGCTTTACACGGAGCCTGTCCTCGATCGGTTCACGGACGAAGCCGAAAAGTGCCAGCCCGGCGATGACGAGGACGAGGCGCGGGCATTTCTGTAGGATCGTATTCACCGGCAACTAGAATTCTTTATCCACAAAAACGAGCAGCGAGAGGAGCAGGAAGACGACGAGATAGCCTCCCGTCAGCATCCCCATCTGCGAAACGACGGCGTAGTTGATCGCCTCCCCCTGAACGACGCCTTCGCTGAATGAGAAGAGCTGATAGTTGGGGATGAGGATTTTAATGACCTTCACGAGCATCTGCACAAAGAGATTCGAGTCACTCTGATGCAGCCAGAAATTCGTCGCCATGGTGTGGGCGTGTCCGATCAGGAAGAGGAGAACGCTCACGATAATCGTGAAGAGGGAGCTTGAGGCAAAAGTGGAGAGGAAAATCGTCACGGCGGCGACGACGGAGGCTTTCAGAAATGAGGCGAGGACGGCAATCCCCAGCTCGGCCCGGAGCCCCTGCTTTTGAATCAGCGTGAGCTGTTCGGCGATTTCCTCCTGACTGTAGCGGCTGTCCGCTTGCATCGCTTCGAATTCCGCCCCGATGAAGGCCGTTTCACGGGCGTAGATCATCACCGCGCAGATCGCATACATCGCGAGGAGTGACACGCCGACGACGAAGAGAACCCCGCCGAGTTTTCCAACGAGGTATTCGATGCGGCGCACCGGTTTCGAGAGAATCGTGTAAAGGGTTCGGTCTTCGAGATCCCTCGGAATGAGAAGCGCGGTCGAGACAATCGCGAAGAGCCAGGCAAAAAGGTCCATCGTCCCGAAGGAAACTTTCTTGATCATCGAAAGCTCTTTCGCCGGTGTCGTCGGGATGTTGAAATTCCCCACCGCAACGACGACAAGGGCGAAGGCGAGGAGGAAATAGAAGGTCTTCATCCGGACGAGTTGAGTCACAGTGCTGGCCGCAATTGTCCAGACCCGGCCGAGAGAAAAGAGGGGAACTTTCGCCGTGGGCGGGCGCAGTGTCGGGGTGGTGGCGTTGGAATCACTCATCTTCAGCGTTCTCCTTTCGTTTTCCGGCGATATTGATGAAAAGCCGCTCGAGGGTGGTCCTCGGGTGGCCCTGCTCGAGGACTTGTGCTTTGCCGTCTTCGGCGACGAGCGCGTTGATTTTCTCCATCAGTTCAGGGCTGGCACCTTTGAGGGTCATGGCGGTTTGGTCTTCAATCGCGATGAGTTCATCAAGTGAGCCTTCACGGCGCATCCGGCCTTTGAAAATAATGCCGACACGATCGCAGACTTCCTGGACCTGCTCCAGCAGGTGTGAGCAGAGAAAAACGGTGTAGCCGTCGTCGCGCAGTTTCATGATGAGGTCCCGAATCTGGCGGGAGCCCACGGGGTCGACACCGGCGGTCGGTTCATCGAGAATGACGAGGCGGGGATTCTGAATCAGGGTCTGAGCGAGTCCGATGCGCTGAAGCATTCCTTTCGAATAGCCGCCGAGGCGTCGATTCGCGGCGTCTTCCAAGTCAACGAGCTCAAGCAGTTCAGCGATACGGTTTTTGAGCTCTGGGCCCCTGATCCCGCAGAGTTTGCCGTAAAATTTCAGCGTTTCCGCTCCGGAGAGGTGCTTGTAGAAATACGGGTTTTCGGGAAGGAATCCGATCTCGTTGCGGGCACGAATGTCACCGCTGTCGAGGCCGAAGACTTTGGCGGATCCTTTGCTCGCGGCCATGAGCCCGAGGACGACTTTCATCGTCGTGGATTTCCCCGAGCCGTTCGGCCCGATAAGCCCGTAGACCTCGCCGGCTTTCACCTCAAAGGAGAGGTTATCGACCGCGACGACGTAGTCTTTGCTCAGACCGGTCGCGAAGACCTTGGTTAAATTTTTGACTTCTACTGCCAGTTCACTCATGAAAATTAGTCCCGGATCGAAAAACCACTGATGTCTTCTAAGAGCGGCACGGTGCGTTCTTCCTGTTCCAAAATATGATGGCCGAGGGGGCTGTCGTGCAGTTCCTGAATAAATTCATCCAGTTCCTCCTCGTCGCCCATGATCTGCAGTTCGACGCGACCATCGGGGCAGTTTTGCACCCAGCCGAGCACATCAAAGCCTTTTGCGAGCTGCTTCGTTGCGTAACGAAAACCCACTCCCTGCACTCTACCTTCAAAAAAATACTGCCTGGCAGTCATGGGCGCATCTTAGCAGAGGATTCGGATACGGCGCGAGTGGATTTGAGAATATCAGCAAAAAATCACAAAACGGTAACAATTGAGAAGGAGGCGGTAACGGTAATATTGATTGCAGCTCGATACGGATACGCAACGATAGAGGGCCTATGTCATTTTCCATCCAGTCCCTCTGCGTCTTCTGCGGAGCGCAAACGAGCGCTAATCCTGCCTTCGAGGCTTCGGCGCGAGAAGTCGGGAAGTATCTCGCCGATCACAAAATCCGTCTTGTCTACGGCGGAGGAAGTGTTGGAATGATGGGGGCGGTCGCTGACGCGTCTCTCGAAGCGGGCGGAGAGGTCATTGGAGTCATCACAACTTACCTCCAGGGCCGTGAACTCGGACATCCCGGCGTTTCCGCGATGCGCGTCGTCGAAACGATGCTGGAGCGAAAGCAGGTCATGGCGGATCTCAGTGACGGTTTTATTTCGCTTCCCGGTGGTATCGGGACGCTCGACGAGCTCTTTGAAATGTTGACCTGGTCGAGGCTTTCGGTTCATGATAAGCCCAGCGGAGTCCTCAATGTGGGCGGTTTTTACGATGAACTGATCTCATTCACGCAGAAAACGCAGGTTGAAGCAGGCTTCATCAGCGCGGAGGATGCCGCGAACTTGATTCACTCAACGACGCTGCCGGATTTGCTCGCGAAACTGGAAAGTGCTATTGAGCAGGGACCCTCGTCACTTTATCGGAAATGAAAGCCTATCTCGACTTACTCACCCACGTTCTCGAGAACGGAAAAGAACGCGGCGATCGCACCGGCACCGGCACGATCGGTGTTTTCGGGGCTCAGGCTCGATTTGATCTCCGCGAGAGTTTCCCCTGTCTCACGACAAAGAAGCTTCACTTGCGATCCATCATTCACGAGCTGCTCTGGTTTCTGCAGGGCGATACGAACATCAAGTATCTGAAGGATAACGGCGTTCGGATCTGGGACGAATGGGCGGACGAAAATGGCGACCTCGGTCCCGTTTACGGAAAGCAATGGCGCTCGTGGGCGAATCCGGGTTCCGGTGAAACGATCGATCAGATCGCACGGGTCGTCGATTCAATTCGAAACAACCCGAACAGTCGGCGTCACATCGTCAGCGCCTGGAACCCCGCCGATGTCGAGGACATGGCCCTCCCGCCGTGCCATACCATGTTTCAATTTTATGTCGATGAGAGTGCCGGCGAGCTCAGTTGCCAGCTCTATCAGCGGAGTGCCGATTTGTTTTTGGGGGTTCCTTTCAATATCGCGTCGTATGCCCTGCTCACGCTGATGATGGCGCAGATCTGCGGTTTGAAACCCGGTGAGTTTGTTCACACCTTCGGTGACCTTCACCTTTACTCGAATCACCTCGAGCAGGCACGTGAGCAGTTGAGCCGTGAGCCGCGTGCTCTACCGACGATGAAGCTGAATCCGGACGTGAAAGAGATCGACGGCTTTTCCTTCGATGACTTTGAGTTGGTCGGATACGATCCTCACCCAACCATAAAAGCTCCCATCGCGGTATGAGCGGTCCTGTTTTAAAAGCCGTCGTCGCGATGGCGTCGAATCGCATCATCGGGAAAGACGGTGATTTGCCGTGGCGTTTGTCCGAGGATTTGAAGTGGTTCAAAAAAATGACAGTGGGCCATCCCATTATCATGGGCCGCAAGACGATGGATTCGTTAGGGCGCCCTTTGCCAAAGCGGCGGAACATTGTGATTTCACGCTCGCTCGCTGAAGTGCCGGAGGGATTTGAATTGGTCGACAGTTGCGAAGCGGCGGTAGAGCTGGTCAAAGACGAAGAAGCCGCCAGTGTCATCGGCGGCGCGCAAATTTACGGCGAGATGATTCCTTTGTGTGACGAGGTCTTGCTCAGTTACGTGTTTCACCCCTACGAAGGCGACACGACCCTGCCCGAATTTGAAGCCGATTTTGAAATGACCGAAGTGTTGTTCAGGAATGATGACTTCGAGCTGCGGCGGTATCTGAGGCAGTAGTCAGTTTTCGGTGTTCAGTTTTCAGTTTTCAGTTTTCAGTTTTCGCGGATTCGTTGGTCGTTGGTGGATGGTGGTTGGTCCGGCGAACCCCAACGGGGTTTTGTATCATAGCCCGGGGTTCTCGAACCCCGGGATTAAATCGCGGAAGTCTCGCAACCCCAACGGGGTTGTGTAAAATGCGAGTTCGAACTTAACCACCACGTCCGTTGCTATGCCGCAATCGCTCTCACGAATCCTGATCCACACCATTTTTTCTACGAAAAACCGTGAGAATAGTTTCACGGATTCGGCGTTTCGCTCGGAAATGCATGCATACGTCGGCGGCGTCGCGAAGACGCTGGCTTGTTTCCCCATCCAGATCGGCGGAACTGCTGACCACATTCATATTCTTTCGACCTTGGATCGTTCAATTTGTGTGGCTGATTTTGTAAAAGAAACCAAACGTGTTTCGACCGATTGGATTCAGAAGCAAAATCGCGGTCTTGCTCAATTTCATTGGCAGGCCGGATACGGCGTGTTCTCCGTTTCAGAATCGAATTGCGAAGTGGTGACCAAATATATCCAGAATCAGGAAGAGCATCATCGCAAAACAACCTTTCAGGATGAGTATCGGATTTTTTGCGAGAAGCACGCCGTTAAAGTCGATGAGCGATACGTGTGGGATTGAGGTAGTCGAGGGCGATACGAAAGGGAGATCGACACAACCCCGGTGGGGTTGCCAATTCTTCATGAATCTATCCCGGGGTTCAAGAACCCCGGGCTGGAATACGGAACCCCGTTGGGGTTTAGATGGCGTATGAAGGTCGGAAGTGCAGGAGGGGATGAGTCGAGATGTTGCCCGCCAGTTCGAGCGAAGCTCCTGAGAATGGGAGAATGGGAGAATGGGAGAATGGGAGAATGGGAGAATGGGAGAATGAGAGAATGAGAGAATGGGAGAATGGGAGAAACGTGTTTTACATAATTTTACTCGGAATGTTCGTCCGGTGGAAAGTGCTCGGTGGCCCAGAACCCCAACGGGGTTCTGTATTATAGCCCGGGGTTCTCGAACCCCGGGGGACTGGAACGCGCACGGTCCAACCCCGACGGGGTTGTGTCGGTTTATGGTTTTTGCCCCGCCGCTTTCGCGATTCCTTCACCCACCCAAACTCTGAACCAACTGTTGCAACTGCGGATTCTCCGGCTGCAACTTCAACGCCTCTTTCGCGTATCGCAGGGCCTCTGCCACCTTCCCTCCGTCGCGCATGATCGCGGCGGCGCCGGTTAGATATTCGAGATTGTAGGGATCGAGTTCAACTGCTTTTTCCAGGTAGGGAATCGCTTCGGGGAATCGTCCCAGTGAGTTCAGGGCGACGCCGTAAAAGTAATGCGTCTGGGCGTGGTTCGGCATCAGTTCGGTGGCGAGTTTCAGTTCCGCGACGCCTTCGTCGTATCGCTTCATTCGGATCAAAAAGCGCGCCAGAGCATCGCGGGCGAGACCTTCTTCTCCGGCTATCATCGCGGCTTCGACGGCTTCGCGGAATTCACTCTCCGCTTCCTTCGGACGGTTCTCGGAATAAAGCATTTCGGCCAAATTAATCCGCGCAGGAACAAATTCCGGCTCGACCCGTTTTGCGGTTTCGTAGGCCGCTTTCGCTTTCTCTGCTTCACCGAGGTCGGTGTAAAACAATGCCAGCCCCATGTGACCGGCGGCGCGGTCGGAAATCGCCTCCAGCTTCGAGATGAGTTCCTCTTTCGCTTTTGCAAAGGCTTCAAAAGTTGCTTCGTCAAATGAAGGTGAGGCGGCAGCAAGAACGCGTGCCGCTTCGGTGCGAACGGACTTCACGGGATCGCTAAGAAGGCCCTTTCCTAGATTCATTCGCTGCTGAGCGGGGTAGGGCAAGAGAGCCGCGACCGCCTGCGCTCTCACTTCGGGATCTTTGTCGGCGAGTCGCGTCGCGATTGCGGTCGTCGATTCGAGGCCGGGGGCCTGCTGGCTGATCGTCTCGACGGCGGCGGCACGTGCGATTGCCGGCTGGTCGTAATCGCCTGCCAATGCAATAACTCTTTCCAATGAGCCCGGTTCACCGCGACGGGCCGATGCGAGAATTTCCCCGTAGTGCGCATTGCGTGGACCTCCACCCCACCAATTTTTCGCCGCTTCGGCGGCCCACTCCTGAGTCTGGTCTTCGTGGCATTGGGTGCAGGCGTCAGGGGAGCCGACTTTCATTGAAAGATCAGGACGTGGAATGCGAAGGCTGTGGTCGCGTCGGTCGTCCACGCCCATGTAGGTTTTGTGCGGCATGTGACACTCCACGCAGCTTGCCCCGGTGCTGCCCATTTCATGAAAATGGTGCGCCGGTGTGTTGTAGGGCTCCGCCTGGTGGCATTGCAGGCAGAGCGCATTGCCGGGCACTTTCAGTTTCATCGAATGCGGGTTGTGGCAATCCGAGCAACGCACCCCGGCGTGAAACATTTTGCTCTGAACGAAGGATCCGTAGACGTAAACCTCTTCGTCAATCTGGCCGTCATGATGATAGAGTTGATTGGTGATGATGGAGGGATGATGAGAATCGTGGAATCCCTGGCCGGGAGTGTAGACCGGCTCGTTGAGTGATCGATGCGCATGGCAACGCGCGCAGCTTTCGACCTGAACGTTTGACTTCAGCGGTGGGGTTCGTTCGGGCATGTTGGTTTCCGGATTGATCGCCCAGAGCCCTTCTTCCGGTTCTTTCAAGGTGACAACGAGTCCCTTTGATTTGGCGTAGTCGGTGAGCGCTTTCTTTTCGTCATCTGAGATGCCTGACCCACCTGTCTCTTTCGCCGCCGCGTTGGCCCAGAGAACGTGTTCTGATCCGGGGCCGTGACAGGCTTCGCAACTCACGTTCGTTTCTGACCAGGTCGTGTCGTAGGTGAGTGTGTCAGGATCGAAATTCTTATCCAGGTTAGTGGAATGACAGTCGGCGCACATGTAGTTCCAGTTGAAATGACGACGCGTCCAGTGGAGGACATCTTCCGGTGGAACCGGCTCGTCGGGATAGAGGTGATACCAGCGCTGACCGCCGTCCTCTTTCGGGCGCGAGTCCCAGCACACCTGGAGCGCCTGGTAGCGACCGCCGGGAAAGGGAATCAGGTACTGCTGGAGCGGTTCATGACCGAAGGTGTAATCGATCTTCATGTCTTTGTAGGTCCCGTCCGAATCGGGTGCGTTGACCCAGAACTCTTTCCCTTTTCTGAAGAAGCGAAATTTCTGACCGAAGTGATCGAATTCTGCATCGTTGAAATCACCGAGAACGAACTCGTCTGTCGCCGGATTCATCGCGAGGTGGTGATCACTTTTGAGCCAGTCCTGATGCTGTTCGGTGTGGCATTCGACGCAGCTTTTCAGCCCCGCATAGTCCGCGTTGGGGATGGAGTGGTAGGGCGAGTAGTCCTCTTCCACGGTGACAGAATCCGGATTTTTCTCGGGGCCGCATGAACTGAGCAGGAGCGCTGCAACGAAGATAAAAAGGCGATGAAATGAGAGCATTGGGAAAAGCGCAACCGATTCAGGGATGAAAAAGGGGGGGAGTCAACCCTGTTGAATACGGGACTAAACACTGTTTAGTGATGACTTTCCATGCCGAACTTGCGCGCATTTCTAAAGACCCAATTTGAAGCTTCGGGTGGCTCCATGTCCTTCGAGGATTTTATGGCCCTGGCGCTGTATGACCCCGAGTTCGGTTACTACGGTGCGAACATCGATGATGTCGGGAATGGACGGGGTGACTTTGCGACGACGGCGACGCTTTCATCCGGCCTCGCGCAGGCAGTCGCGTCCTGGATTCAGGTTGAGGCCGGTCATCACGAATGGAACGGGCGTGTTTCCATTATTGAGGTCGGGCCGGGTAGTGGTGATCTCGCGGCCGGTGTTCTCAAGCAGTTCGGATGGTGGGGGCGGCGTAAACTGGATTATCATCTCGTCGAGGTTTCGCCTGCTTTGCGGCAGCGACAGCGGAGAAGGCTCAGAGGTCGGCGCGTCAGGTGGCACGATACGGTTCAGGAGGCACTTCGTGAAACAGGAGGCAAGGCCTTGATTTATTCGAATGAACTCTTCGACGCCTTTCCTGCGAAATGGTTGCGCGCGACAGGGGAGCCTAAGCAGTGGGAGGAGATTTGCGTTAGCTACAATGAGACGGAAGGGCTCAGGGAATTCTGGCGTCCGCTTCCTGAAGCGATCAAGACCGCTGATTTCACGGCGATGCAGTTGGGTGGCATGAAGGCGGGGCGGCGAATCGAAATTCAGCCTTCGGTGAAAGACTGGATCAGTGAGCTGGGGGCAAACTGGAAAGCCGGTTCGATCCTCTCAGTCGACTACGGTGGCGATCCGGGCGATGTCTATGGTCGCCATTTGATGGGGACGGTTCGCGGGTATTTCAAAAACGAACGAATCACGGAAGGCCGGATCTACAGCCGGTTCGGGAAGCAGGATCTCACTGTGGACGTGAATTTCTCCGATCTCGAAAATTGGGGGGAAGGCGCAGGGATCGAGACGGTTCGCCGCGAGACCCAGCGGGAATTTCTCGAACGTCACGGGATCGTGAGTGATCCGCTCGTTGAATCGGGTGCCGCTGATGAGTTTCAGGTTTTGCATCAGCGGAAGGTAGAGGAATGAGCATTCATTCCCTGTGACGGTATGGAGTGGCGGTGCGATTTCGGAACGATTCTCGTTCCGCTACTCAAAAGTAGAGGAATGAGAACTCATTCCACGATCACTGGCGAGCTCACTGATCACATTGTTGCTGGACAGGTCGGGAATCGAAACTACCTTTGATTATTCCAAGGATGAAAATCTCAAAGAACAGCACCGTTTTTTCTCTCTCTCTGCTCGCTAACGAGCTGGTGCTACTGGGCTAGTCTGCCCGTTCTTCTTTCTATTTTCCCAACTCCCTGTCCCACCGTTTACGGGATCATTGTGTACCGGAGTTTGCTTTTCCACTCATTCTCAACCACTAATCAGAACTAATGAAACCTGAATCCATCAAGAAATACCGACCGTTTCCAGCGGTCGAATTGCCGGATCGCCAATGGCCGAACCGGACGATCACGAACGCACCTGTCTGGGCCAGCGTTGACCTTCGCGACGGGAATCAGGCGCTACCGGTTCCGATGAGCGTTGAGGAAAAACTCGTCCTCTTCGATGAGTTGGTCCGAATCGGCTTCAAGCAAATCGAAGTGGGCTTCCCTTCCGCTGCGGATACCGAGTTCAACTTTTTGCGTGCGCTTGTCGAGCAGAACCGCATTCCCGACGACGTCACTGTGCAGGTGTTGGTGCAGGCGCGTGAGCATTTGATTCGCCGCACTTTTGAAAGCCTCGAGGGAACGAAGCGGGCTATTGTCCATCTCTACAATTCCACATCGCCCTTGCAGCGTCGTGTCACCTTCGGTGATGCGAGCAAAGAGAGTATCCGCGACATTGCAATTGCGGGAGCTGAGTTGATCAAAGAATTGGTGCCGACTTTGCCCGACACGGAGATCACCTTGCAGTATTCGCCGGAGAGCTTTTCGGACACTGAGCCCGAATACGCCCTCGAGGTTTGCAACGCGGTCTCTGCAGTCTGGGAGCCTAACGAAGATAAAAAAATCATCTTGAATCTTCCCGCCACGGTTGAGTGGACAACTCCGAATGTGCATGCGGATCAGATTGAATGGTTTTGCCGTCACGTTGATAACCGCGAGTTTTCCATCATCAGTTTGCATACGCACAATGACCGGGGAACCGGGACGGCGGCGACCGAGCTTGGCTTGTTGGCCGGCGCGGATCGCGTCGAGGGGACCTTGTTCGGAAACGGCGAGCGAACCGGCAATCTCGACATCGTCACGGTGGCCTTGAATATGAACAGTCACGGGATCGACACCGGACTCGACTTTTCGGACTTGTCCGCGACCCGTCAGATTTACGAATCGGTGACCCGGCTCAATGTGCCTGAGCGTCATCCTTACGCAGGGGAGTTGGTCTTCACCGCGTTTTCGGGCAGTCACCAGGACGCGATTAAGAAAGGCTTCGATCGTCGCGTTTCCGATGTGGCGGCGGCGGGTGGCGAAGAAGTTCAGTGGGGCGTTCCCTATTTGACGATCGATCCTCAGGATCTCGGTCGCAGTTACGAAGCGATCATTCGCATCAACAGCCAGAGCGGTAAGGGCGGCGTTGCCTATGTTCTCGATCGTGAGCACGGTTACGATCTTCCCAAGTCGATGCATCCTCAGGTCGGAAAATTTGTTTACGACAAAGCGGATGCTGCCGGTCGTGAGCTTGGTAACGACGAGATCGGCGAGCTCTTTTTCGAGCAGTTCGTCAATGTTGATGCACCGATGTCCTTGACCGGTTTTGAACTCGATCATACCAACATGAAAGTGGGGGAAGTGATTTGTCATGCTGCCGTTGAGTTGAACGGCGAGACGATCGAGGGAACTGGAAAAGGAAATGGTCCCATCAATGCCTTTGTGCATTTTCTCGACGGTGCCGGACAGAAAACCTTCAAGGTGACTGACTACCGCAGCCAGGCATTGCGCGGCGGATCGGATGCGGATTCGGCGGCCTACGTTCAGATTCAGGATGAGGAAAGTGGACAGCTTCTCTGGGGCTGCGGCGTTGACCCCTCTATCGAGATGGCTGGTTTGAAGGCCTTGATTTGTGCTTTCAATCTCAAGCAGGAAGCTGATTCATGAGTGATTCGATCAAAGCCGTCATTTTTGATCTCGATGGAACTTTGTTAGACACCCTGCGGGATTTGTCTGACTCGGGGAACGAGGTGTTGCGTGCCCATGGCATGCCGACGCATTCGATGAATGACTATCGAACCTTTATCGGGAACGGAATGATGAGTCTCGTGCAGGATATTTTTCCTCCTGAGCATCGTCCCGCCGATGGGGAGGAATCGGAAGCGATTCTCGCCGAGTATCGCGAGGCCTACGGCCGCAACTGGAAAAACACGACCTGCATTTTTCCCGGCATGGGGGAGTTGCTCGATGAGCTGAGAACGAAGGGGATTCCCATCGGTGTGCTATCGAACAAGGCTCACGACTTCACCCTGAAATGTGTCGAGGCCTTCCTCGCCGATTGGGAGTGGGATGTGATTCTCGGAGCTCGTGAGGGCATTGAAAGGAAGCCGGATCCGGCAGGAGCCTTCGAGGCGGCCGGCCTTGTGGGCTGCGCGCCGTCCGAGTGTGCCTACGTCGGCGATTCGGATGTCGACATGTTCACGGCAGTGAATGCCGGGATGTTTCCTGTCGCGGTGAGCTGGGGGTTTCGCGATGAAGACGAATTGCGCGCTGCCGGAGCGGAAGTGTTTTTGGAAAAGCCGGACGAGCTGCTTCAGATCCTTGGTTGAGGCGAAGAGAGAGGAACCGCTCATGGTCGCTGATAAGCGCTGATCAGGGGCTGTGGATTTTGATCAGCGAAGATTAGCGTTAATCAGCGGTCAGCCTCCTTCTCTAAATCTCGACCATCGCCGGGATCGCGCTCTCCAGCAGCGTGAAGAGTTCCGCCGCGGCGTCACGCCCGACTTCGATCACTTCGCCGTGACTCAACGGTGAGCCGGAGAGTCCGGCGCCGTAGTTGGTAAGGCAGGACATTCCGAGGACTCGCATCCCGAGAGCTCTCGCCTGAATCGCTTCGGGGACGGTCGACATTCCGACGGCGTCAGCTCCGAGGGTTCGCAGCATCCGAATTTCGGCTGGAGTCTCGTATTCGGGGCCGTTCATCCACGCGTAAACGCCTTCGTAAAGCCTCGACGATCCTGTTTCGCGACTCTCCGCCTTCATGAGTTCACGAAGCTGCGGCGAGTAGACATGGGTCTGATCGATAAAGCGGGCTTCTCCGGTGAGGGGGGACTGACGGGTTAAATTCAGGTGATCTGACATCAGCATCCACTGGCCCGGTTTAAAATTGGCATTCACGATCCCCGCCGCGTTGGTGAGAATGAGGGTCGACACTCCCAGCTCGTGAAAGACGCGCACACCCGTGGCAACCTCCTTCGCGGTCCAGCCTTCGTAAAGGTGGACCCGTCCCTGGGCGACAACGAGATTGACTCCGCCAATCGTTCCAAAATGCAGCTTCCCTTCGTGACCGGGGACGGTGCTCTCGGGGAGGCCTTTGATCGCGGAAAAATCGAATGACTCGTGATTCTCGAGCAGCTCGGCAAACCCTCCCAGTCCGGAACCGAGAACGAGCCCGACCTGCGGGTGGTGCTTCTTAATCGAGTTCGGAATTTCGAAAGTCGAGTCGCTCATGTCGCTAAGATGCCCCTGAAGCGACGGCCTCGCAAATCTCCTGATGCAACAATTCGAGCTGCGGAGTGGAAACGTTGACCGATTTTGCGCGGCGGAGGGGCTCACCCCAGATGGGATCCACTTCGACGGGATTTCCGGCGAGAAAGTCGACGAGGCTGGAAGGTTGGTAAGCTCCCATCTCGCGGGTTCGCTTGATATTGGCATCGGCGAACGACTCGTCAATTTCGTGCTCGAAACCGGCCGCAGCAGCGATAATTTCCAGCATCAGCGCCCGGGCCCGGCTTTCCAGTTCTGGCGAGGAAAGGATCGCCTGCGTGTCGATGCCGCCCGCGGCGATGGCGAGACCGTTGAAGGGAACATTCCAAACCAGCTTCCTCCAGCGCGCCAGCCCGAGGTCAGGGAGTGCTTTGCAGGGGATTCCCGCAGTGGTGAAGATCCAGGCGACCTTTTCGAGTGCTTTGGAGTCATCCCGTGCCCCCATTTCAATGAGGCCGTGGGCGATGTGGCGAATCGTTCCCGGCTCGCCGCGGTTGATGCAGACGAAGCACATCCCGCCGAGAATGGAGTGCCTTGGAAAATGTTGATGAAGGAAATCCTCGTTCCCAAGTCCGTTTTGAAGAGTGAGGAGCAGGGTCGAATCCTTGAGAAGTGGAGGAAGGATTTCCGGCAAAATCCCGTTTGCAGTCGTTTTCAGGGCGATGATGACGAGGTCGACCGGACCAATTTCCTGTGTCGATGCGAAGGCCTTTACCTCATCGAGATGAAAATCGCCGTCCGGGCTTTCAATCGTGAGACCGCGCTCCTTCACTGCTGCGAGGTCGCTTCTCATCAGAAACGAGACGTCAAAGTGACGGCTCAGGATCGCCCCATAGTAGGAGCCAACCGAGCCTGAACCCACCACTGCTATTCTGAAATCCGACATCGCACGAAGCGTAGCCGAAATAAGCCTTCCCGCAATTTTCGAAGTGATTCCAAATCGCCTTTCCTTGACGATTCCTGCAGAGGCTCTTGAATGGGGCATGGCCATCGCAAACGAACTTCTCTCCGCGACCGATCAACTCCTCGCGAAGTTGGAAGGACTTACTTTTTCTGAACCTGTCACGCATGTCTACAATCCGCTCGTCTATGCGAGAGCGTCGCATGACATTTATCTGAAGCGTTTCGCGAACTCGAAAAAGCGAGTTCTCATGATGGGGATGAATCCCGGTCCCTGGGGAATGGCGCAGACCGGCGTTCCTTTCGGTGAGATCGCATTGGTCCGCGACTGGATGGGCGTGAGCGCTGAGGTCGGCAAGCCGGAGAACGAACATCCCAAGCGCCCCATTGTCGGTTTCGATTGTGAGAAATCAGAGGTGAGCGGGAAGCGGCTCTGGGGACTTTTTTCAGAAACCTTTCCGAAGGCTGATGAGTTCTTCGCAGACAATTACGTTGTGAATTACTGCCCGCTCGTCTGGATGGAGGAGAGCGGGAGAAACCGCACCCCGGACAAATTGCAGGCTGCAGAGATGGAGCCGGTCAGTGCCGCTTGTGATGAATACGTTGCCGCACACATTCGTCTTCTTGAACCGGAGTATCTTGTCGGAGTCGGTGCTTTTGCGGAAACAGGGCTGAAGCGCATTGCTTCAGGGCTTGGTCTTGATCTTACGATCGGCCGGATCCTTCACCCGAGCCCGGCCAGTCCGGCAGCCAATCGAGACTGGGCCGGAACGGCGACGAAGCAGTTGATCGAGCTCGGTGTTTGGAAGTAGAAAAAAATATCTATATAAAATGTAATTAGTGTTTGACGCTCTTGATATCGGTAGTAAACTCATCACACACAAAATCATTTCAATGACCCCCATTTTATTCATATCGAACTCAATTCTACTGCTGCTCAGCAGTCGGCAGAGTTGTGGCAATCCGATCAAGAGCTCGCGCTTGAGATTTGATGCGCTCGATAGTTTCGGCGGCATGCGCGATTATTGCGCAACGACGAATCCGAATCATCAAGGGACAGAGAAGAAAGAACTCAACCAGGGGAGGGCCCCGTTCACATAGTATTGCAGCATTTAAACGCTGATGACGCGACGTGAACCCGCTCTCCTGCAAGGAAGCGGGTTTTTTATTGCCCAAAATGAAGGGTGTCCGAAACAGACACCTCAGAAACTGAGAATTAAAGAAAGAGGAGTTCCCCTTGAATCGGGAGCCGAAGAAAAGAAAGAATTTAGAAAAAGGAAAACCCGCTGTCAGCGGCAACTGACAACGGGTTCAAAGGAAGCAAAAGACCGGTAAATTTGATCGATTGTTCGCAAACCAAAGATAAGCGATCAAACGAATCCGGTCAAGGATGGGGAGTTGTTCAACTCTTTAACCGGATGGTTGTATCTATATACAAATCTATGTTTCCTGAAAATGTATTTATTTAGAATCAGAAAAAACGAAAGGCCTTCAGGGAGGTGTGCCTGCTAAACACCGAAACGTCCGCCGGGAAATCCTGCGGCTTCCTTTGAAAAACAAGGAAACGGTGTTCGTTCTTTTTTAATGTGATACGGGATGTCTTTTTTGACGTTTCGAAGAAGCCCGGGTTCGCCCCTTCTTCCCGCCTGAATGACTCAAATGAAAATCAACAGGGTTAGTCTCCTGAGGCAACAGGGTTGGATGGTGAACTCAACAGGGTTGAGTCCGTGACCCAACAGGGTTCAATGGTCCTTCGTAAACGATAAGGATTCCGTATCTCGAAATTACAAGTAAGTCGCGCACCAGCTGTGCACGATGGACTCCAAATCCAACGATACCCGGAACATGCTGTCCGCGACAGCACCGGGGCGACTTGCTTCTTTTTTTTCTCGCAGCAAACGCTGCGGTATAAAAGTGGGAATGTAGGAAGGTGGAAAAGTGGCTGACGCAGTTATGCGGATGCTGTTTTGATTTTGAGACCTTCTTACTTTCTTACCTTCCAACTTTCATACTCCGGCTGGTGCCGGAAGAGTTTGGCGGCCTGGCGTCGTTAGATGATCCTGTCGTGAGGCAGGGAAAAGGGGAGTCTGCCCGGACTTTCCGCCTCGAACTTCGGTTCGGGGACAGCCAGGCAAACCTGATTCTGTGAATTTCGCAGCCTTACACGCTGCGGAATTATGCTGGAAGATGGGGGACGCTTCTGTTGCTGATGGCAAATGCTCAGGCAAGAGGCAGGGGTAGCAGCCTGCAGAGTCTCCACGCAAACATCGACAGCTAAGAATGAAGGGCAGTTTTATGGTGCGAGGCAGTTTTGCCGCCGAGTGCGATGAAGCAGTTGAGCGGTAAGGGATGGCTCATTTTGAGTCATCCCGAGTCGCGTAGACGGTTCGAGTCCTCTGGCATGAGGCCGGACAAAAGGCGTGTGGGATTCGGTTGCTCAAAAAGCAATGGAACCGCAGGATGTGCACGTCTTTCAGGGAGAAAGCAATTAGCCAAATTGGTATAGGCGATAGACTTCTAATCTATAATTGCGGGTTCGAGTCCCGCATTGTTCACCACGAACGCAAAGTCGCATCCACGATGATAGCGAAAATGGCTTAATTTCCGACTCGCTTCGGTCAGAATCGGGATCCGACGGGACTCGCAAGGTCTCTGAGGATTGATGGGAAGCTGCACGGTGGGGTGATCGCCCCTTTGTGGCCCGGCAGGGTCAACGGTAAGCGGAACGTCGAGTAGCAATTGTCGAATGGGTCCAACGCCGGACCCGTAAACTAAACGGCAGCCATGTAGAGATACGCCATGCGGGGCCCGCAGCCTCCGGTGGCGTGGAACGAGTCGGGAAGGCGGGCCATGCAGGCCTGCGATAATCCGGCGCAAGTTTCTACAGTAGTGGGTGTCCTTCTCAGCCCATGTTCCGGCTAGCGCCGGAGTGAAACGTAAGCAGGTAAGAAGGTCGGAAAGTAAGAAGGTAGCTGCCGCTAAATCGGCGCAGGCATACTGGTACATCACTTTCCCACTTTCCCACTTTCTTACCTTCAAACCTTCATACTCCGGCTTTGCCGGAAAAACGCGGTGAGGTCGAAGTCATGGAGACGGATGTTTCGGGAACATCAGAAAGCAGGTGTGACTCCTGCTACCGCGACCAATTTTAACAAAGGAGTTGATCCCGTCAGCGGTCTGTAAAACCGCCGTCATCAAAGAAGATGGGAAGTCGACGAGTGGAGCGTTACCACCGGCTCCTACCATTTTTCAGGCCCCATTGATGTAAAAGCAGCCTGCCTGTCTGTCGAACAGGTTGAGCCGGAGCATTACCGGCATGGGGCGCTCTTTTAAACCAGGGAGGGTGTTGGCTTCCCGAGCAGGTTTCATACGCCTGTCAGCGCGGGTTCAATTCCCGCCCCTGGAACTTATTTTAAATTCTCTGAAGCATTAACAGTGATGCACCGGCCTTTTAATCCGGTGAAGAGGGGGCAGTACCTTCCAGGGAAACTATTTTAGATATTGGCCGTGGTGTATGAGTTGCATTCTACCCTGTGAAGGTAGCGGAGCGGGTGCGAGTCCCGTCGGCCAGTCTTTTTCCAATTCGCGTCATTGGTCCATCAGCTAAGATTTCTGTCTTCCAAACAGAGGAACCCGGGGCAGCACCGGGATGACGCACCACTTTTAACGTTCCTGTAGCTCAGCGGAAGAGCAGGTGTCTTGATGCTTTGCATCTCAGGCGATTCGCTTCGCAATTTTGTGAAGGGCGCTAGCGCACCGTGCCGGTCAAAACACAAAGTCGTAGGTTCAAATCCTACCGGGAATACTTTTTTGGAGTTTTCAACCGGACCAGCGTGCCGGCGTCGCCTGCTAAGCGATTGGTTCCGTGCAAGCGGGATGGAGTGCAAGTCTCCGGAGCTCCGCCATTTTATTTATCAGTTAGGATTCAGGCGTGATCAGTTCTGATGTGTCGCAGGATCGCCTGCGCATTGAACGTGGAATACTCCCGAATCGTCCGTTCTTAATCCTTTAAAAGACCCTATCGTCTATGCAGTTAGGACATCGGGTTTTCAACCTGACAAACCCGGTGCAAATCCGGGTAGGGTTGCCATTTTCCTGCAAGTGGTCAGAGAGGCGAATCACTTGGATTCAAATTTACTTTGCCTTCATCACGAGTTCTGCGATGGAGCGGAGATTCTCGAGAACATTCCGTTCCAGGGGATCGAGTGAAGCGACATTCCCATCGATTGCTTTGGCGAGTGCCCGGGCACTGGTCTGATCAAATTGCGGCTGAACAAAAATAAGTTTCACGCCATCTTTGATGGCTTGCTGAGAAAGGGCGGCCACCTGCTTCGGCGACGGGCCGCGACTTCCAACTTCCACAGCGACTTGCTCTAGTCCGTAGTCTCTCGCGAAGTAGGCGAAGGCTCCGTGGTAAACGTAAAACTGGGTTCCTTTGAGGGGGGCGAGACTCTCCTGCAGCTCAAGGTTCACCTCAGCGAGTTCTTTTTCAAATGCCGCGAGGTTGGCACCGATGGTTGCGTGGTCAGTTTCAGGAAGCAGTTCTTTGATTGTTCCTGCGACGTTCACGGCCTGTTGCTGTAGAATGGTCGGCGAAAGCCAGACGTGGGGATCGTGGAGGTCTTCGTGAACATGGGAGCGTTTTTCTTCCTCGGTCGCTTCAGGGCGATGACTGGGATGATCGCAGCTGCCTTCGAGAAGGGGCAGGCCTGCAAGCAAGCTGACTGATCTCGGCGCGTCTTTCCCGTCGCCTACTTTTACGTAAAAATTGCTCTCGAATCCGAGTTCGCCTGAAAAAAGAAGATCGGCCCCGGAGATTTCAACGAGCTGCCGAGCGGTCGGCGAATACTCGTGCGGGTCGTCATTCGGACCGCAAATCGATTTTACGGTGACGAGGTCACCCGCGACTTTCTCGATGAGAAATTCGTATGGAGGTGCCGGGACGAAGATCAGAGGTTTCCCTTTCTCGCCGGATCTGACCGGAGAACAGGTGAATCCGAGGAGCGCCACAAGTAGCAGGAAATTCGGCGTTCGGCTCATAGGGGCGGCGTGGAAGAAATTCAAAGTGAGTCGGAGTATGCTTTCAGGACCCTTGCTTTCCCCAGCTCGTAACCTGGTAATGCTCTGCATCGGCAATCGCGCTCACGACCTGCGATTTGGTGAGGACAATGCTGCCATCGGTGATGACTTCAAGGCGGTATTTTTCGTCTGACTTTTTCACGAGCCGAATCGTTTTGACACCTTTGATTTTACCAAGTGATCTCGCGATTTTCTGCTTGCAGGCGGTGCACTCAACTCCGTTGACATTTCCTGCGTAAGTCGTCTCAGCGGCTACGAGGTTTGTCTGAACAGCGAGGGTTCCTGCAATAAGGAAGAGGAGGAAAGAGTGAGGGAGCGATGTCATTGGATTCTAAAAATTTAACGGATACTAATGCAAATCTCTTGCAATATCCTGCTGCATGGAATAATTGCAAGTCCTTTGCATTAAGATATGAAAGATCTTTCCCTAAGAGGTATCGTGCATGATCCCGTTGCTCCCCTTCAAATACAATCAAGGCGGAAGCAAAGGGGACGAGCCTGTTCTCAAGCAGACCGTGTTGGCGTTGTCGCTTCGATTCTCTGTGCGGTTCACTGCGCAGTGACGCCACTTATCTTGCTGATCGCTCCGGCTTTCGGCGGAATGTGGGCGCATCCTGCTTCTCACTGGGGAGCGGCTCTTCTCGTTGTTCCGTTAGCCTCAACAGCAATGGTTCATGGTTATCGCAAGCACGGTAAAAAATGGGTCATCGCTTGCGGTTCCACAGGAATTCTCTTTCTTCTCTTAGGCGCTGCGCTTCCGTATTTGGATGTTTCAACATTTCCTCTCTTTACTATGCCTGAGGCCGGCGAAGTGACCTTCGTCTACGATGTTGAGACTGCGAACGCGGTGGGTGAGTGTCAGGATTCCTGTTGCCCGTCAATCGTTCAGAATGGTGACGGCACTTCCCGTTTGCATATTCCTCCGGCCAGCATTGTAACCACCCTTGGAGGGATCGCGCTGATTTTGACCCACCTGGGGAATCTCTGCAGTTGCAGGGGGTGCCGAAAGTGAGTCCAAAACCGGTTTCGGACTCAGGTGGATTTTTCCGGAAATGGCTCAGTGCTTGAGCTTTTCCGATGACTGACGCTGATCGTTCAGTATCGCGTCAGTATGAATATTTTCAGATCGGTCTTGATCGATCACAAGAACGATTTCGGTTCAGCAGTGAGGTGATGGAGCTACTTCGACTATGGCTCGCGTGGTCGCGGGTTCGACTCCCGCTCTCCCGATTACGGGAGGTAGCTCAGTGGTAGAGCACGTATACGCTCCTGCCGATTTTATCTGAACCGTCTCTTTAATTCCCGGGTCGTCCAACAGTTAAGATACCTGACTCTGAATCAGTAGATCATGGTGCAACTCCATGTCCGGGTGCCAATTTCGAAGCAGTGAGGAACGGGGATACTTCGTCTCGTAAAACGACCACCTAACCATGGTGGTGCCGAAAGGCATCCAACCCCCGTCCGTTTTTCTCTTCGATTCTCTTTCGCTACGACAGATTCGTGGCGTCCTAACAAAACCAAAACACCGAAAGGAGGTAATGAACCAACTATGAAATTCAATAAACGACTCAAACGTCAAACCGGTAAGCCGGATACGACTAACTTCGCCGGAGGGCAGGCGCATTCGCAGTCCGATAAGCTCGAGCTGATCACGATCATGCTGACGAGTTTTCTCGAAAACCAGTTCTATCGAAAAGGTGATGAGGCGGCAAATCGCCTTGTCGAATTGATCAATCGAATCCCTGATAAGCGGTTCGTTGCCAGGGCGGCTCTTTACGCTCGTCGCGAGGCCGGGATGCGTTCGGTTTCCCATCTCGTCGCCGGTGAGATCGCTCATGCCGTAAAAGGTGAACAGTGGACCAAAGAGTTCTTCGAGCGGATCGTCTTTCGAGCCGATGATGTTCTGGAAATCCTCGCCTACTACATCGCTGTTTACGGGAAGCCGCTCCCTAACTCTCTTAAAAAAGGGTTGGGTTCCGCGCTTACCAAATTCGATGCCTATCAATTGGCGAAATATCGACGGGACTCAGCAGAGCTGAAGATGGTGGATGCGGTGAACCTGCTTCACCCTCCTCACTCGGAGGCGCTACGTCAGCTCGTTGATGGGACGCTTGTTCCTGCGGAAACGTGGGAAGCGAAGCTCACTGAGGCGGGGCAGACCGCTAAGTCTGATCGCGAGAAGGATTCCAACAAGGCGCAAGTCTGGTCGAAGCTCGTTCGCGAGCGGAAGATCGGCTACTTCGCGTTGATCCGAAATCTTCGGAATATCCTCGAACAGGCTCCGCAACTTACGAACGAAGTGGCCGAACTCCTTATGGATCGGAAGCTCATTCGCAAGTCGATGGTGCTGCCTTTCCGATACCGGGTTGCTCTCGATGCCCTTGAGGCGTCAGGGGGTGAGCGCGGAAAGCGTCAGAAGGTGATTCGAGCCTTGAACAAGGCGGTGGATCGTTCGCTGTCCAATGTTCCCCGATTCCCGGGGCGCACATTGATCGCGATGGACTGTTCCGGATCGATGCTCGGAAAGCCGATGAAAATCGGATCACTCTTCGCTTCGGTTCTCTACAAGGTGAACGACGCGGACTTGATGCTCTTCAGCGGAGAGGCGCGTTTCGCTTCCTTCAATTCTGACGACGGGACATTGTCTCTCGCTCAGCGAATTGAGGAAAAAGCCGAGTGGAGTGGGACAAACTTCCACGCGGTTTTCCAGCGGGCCAATCAGGCCTACGATCGCATCGTGATCCTCTCGGATATGCAAGCCTGGATGGGGCACTGGACTCCGAAAGACGCCTTTGATCGATACGTCGCAAAAGTGGGGAAACGTCCCCGCGTTTACTCGTTTGATCTGGCGGGATACGGAACCCTTCAGTTCCCTGAAAAGGAGGTCTACGCCCTCGCGGGTTTTTCCGACAAAACGATGGGAATCATGAAATCGCTCGAACGGGACAAACGTGCCCTCGTTCGGGAGATAGAATCGATTGAACTCTAACATTAACACCGGAGTCACGTGCCGGGTCGACCCGGTTTCGGGCGGCCCGGCTCATCCGGAATCTCTTTGCCATTCACGTGCCGATGGCAGGTCAAAAGGCGCGGTCTTGTTCGCCAGTGCGAGCAAGGGGGGAATAGGCGGAGCGGGTTGGTCGGTGTATTTGCGCCGGCCGATCCGCTTCCGTTCGCTCCCTCTGCGTGGCTTTCGAACGTAACTAAAACGAAACAATTTTATCCCTGAACTCAAAAAAACATTCTATAACTTTTCACGTCAACGCATCATGAGCACTTCTATCCTGCATCAAAAAATCGTTCTGGTATTGAATCGGAACTGGCAGGCGATCAATACGCGGACTCCTGCCGAAGCGTTTTGCCAAATGGCAACTGACACCGCAACCGCTCTCAATATTCAGGGGAGGGACTACATGAGCCCCACCTCCTGGGAGGACTGGCAGAAGTTGCCGGTTCGGGATGAGGACGCCAGCATCGGAACCGCTCACGGTTTGATTCGTGTGCCGACGGTCATCGTCTGCGCCAATTTTGCGAAGGTCCCGATGAAGCGACCCAAGTTCGGTTCGCGTGGTCTCTGGGAACGTGATGGTGGTCGATGCCAGTATTCGGGGCGCGCTTTGCAACCCGGCGAAGGTAACATCGATCATGTGGTTCCCCGGTCTCGAGGAGGTGAAACGAGTTGGGAGAATTGTGTGCTCGCGGCGCGGGATATTAACTCGCGTAAAGCGGATCGAACTCCAAAGGAAGCAGGGCTCTCTTTGCTTCGGACTCCGCACACACCCCGGGAAATGCCGGTAACCGCATTCCTGCGAAATACTCACGACATTCCGGACTGGGATCCGTTCCTCTTGTCCTGAACGTCAAAAACACTTTTCTGTCGTGCGGTCTCGAAGGGTGTCCCGGAGAGGTCCCGCCTATTGGCAGTTAAACTGGATAGCTCAGTGGTAGAGCATCAGATTCATAATCTGACTGTGGCCGGTTCGAATCCGGCTCCATTGGTTTGCACAACCAAACTACAAAACGGCCAGCCGTCTTTGTGTTCGGCCTGATTTTCTTAAATCGGGCAATTGGTAGGGAACTTTGCAAATCGAGTCACTCCCGAGATCCGTCGTTGGATTTTTTCCAGCGATGCTTTGCGATGAAACTCAGGTTTCCGTTCCTAAACAGTGAACGCAAAGGCGGCATGGCTTTTTTTATGCCCCAAAAGAACGAACACCGTTTCTCCTCGAGGGGAGGAACTATCGAAAGAATTTTTAGAAAGGAAGAATAAGAAAATGGAAAATATCATCAGCATCGCACTCGTCGTCGCCGTCATCTGGATGGGGCGCCTTATCATCGGCGTGGTCCGCAGCCGCATCGAGATTGTTACGATCTGGGATTACCAGGTGGGGCTGCACTTCAAAGACGGTCGATACGTCGAGACACTTGAGTCCGGACGTCACCGACTCTGGGGACGCGGGCACTCTGTGATCCTCCTCGATACGCGAACCACCGAGATGGTGGTCCAAGGTCAGGAGGTGATCACCTCCGACAGCGCCACCGTGAAACTCACGGCGGTCGCTCTTTGGAAAGTGGTCGATCCTCTCACGTTTCATCTCGGTGTCGATAATGCTCACCAGGCTCTCTACACACAGGTGCAGCTGGCGATGCGACGACTCATCGGTGGGATCGAACTGGATGTCGTTGTCGAAGGGAAAGCCGATTTCGGTAAAGCCCTCCTCAACGATGTGAAGGAAACGATCCTCGAAGAGACCGGCGTCGAGGTGCTGCGAATTGATATTCGGGACCTCATGTTGAGCGGGGAGCTGAAGGCATCCTATGCGGGTGTCATCAGCGCCCGGAAGGAGGCGCAGGCTCAACAGGAGCGGGCGCGTGGTGATGCCGCGGCCCTGCGAACCTTCGCGAACGCGGCCCGCGTCTACGAACATAATCCTGAACTTTTCCGTCTGCGTTACCTCGAAACGCTTAAGGAAGCCGGTTCAGGATACGGAAACCAACTCATCATCGGGGTTCCTGAGGAACTCATGGGCCTGGTTAAAAAAGCAAACGAATAACCTGACCGGGGCGCGCCTGCGATGAGGCGCGCCTCTTTCTTTCAATCTAACATGATAACTAAAAACGATCCTGACCGCGAGGCGCGTCGAGCACGGGCGGGCAACCGGAAGGCAGAGGACAGGAAGCTTCGGGAATTGATTCTCGAGCAGCGCCGTCTCAGCCGCGCGATGTGGAACGCGCCCGTCATTCCTCTCAAGGAGCCGTATCAGCGGGGCTGGTATCGCTATCTTGTCCTGAGCGAGCGGGCTTCGCGTCGTCCTGACTTTGAGCAGCTGGAAGAGCTTCTGGAGTTCGTTAATCACAGACAATACTGCCGGAAGAAAAAGTTTCTGCAGTATTGCCCCCGGCGGAAACGTGAGGTGGAAGAGAATCATCGTCCGCGCAGGTTCGAGTTGTGGGAATTACTCCGGTTGAAACTGCCTGACCATCTTTTCCGCTATTTTCGTCAGACCGGTGGATCTCGAGTCGTGAATCGTGAGATTCTGCGCGAATTGCCGATGCGGGGGTGGGCGGGGAAATTTGAAGTGAATTGCGAGCATCTTTTTGAAAGTGTCG
>JARGPH010000067.1 GCA_029213065.1 Verrucomicrobiales bacterium
AGCTATTCACGCGTTTTTCGGGAGGGGAAAATAACGTGGTTTTGCCGGGCTTCAACCAAAACGTGCAGAACGACGAGTTCCACCATGGAAGCGGCCACGCTGCGAAGAATGCAGCCGGATCGCGCGGGACTTCTATCTTTGCGAGTTCGCGGGACCGAATTCGTGATCCACAAAATCAGCCCTCCCTGTCTCGCCGCAGATCATTTTTTAACCTTTCTCGCTGCCGCATACAATCGAAGAAAGCGATTCAAGGAGACCAGAATTTCATCGTAGGTCTCCTGTCCTGATGTGGAAAAGCGGTCAAAATCCCACTGCATGTCTTCAATCAAGTCGGCGAGCTTCAGGAGCTCAAGATCCATTTTCGGGTTGTTCTGCATATTTTGTTTATACACACTTTCAAAGGAATAATCAACTTGTTTTTTCCCACGCGCCGCCTCTCATTGCTAAATGTCCGAAGGTTACCGCGGAAATCGTAACGCGAAGAAATACGAGGGCGGCGCGGTGCGGAAAAATATCACCCTCGATCCGGAAGTCGTCGAGGCTGTGAAACGTAAAGGGGAAAAGCTGTCGCCCCTGATCAATCGCCTCCTCAGCGAGTGGCTGAAGAGAAAATAACCCGCTTGCGCTTCAGGCATGACCGATCACCTCACGCCGGAACGACGCTCCTGGAACATGGGGAGAATCCGGAATAAGAACACGAAACCGGAGTTGGTGGTGCGTTCGATCCTGCATGGACTGGGCTATCGCTTCACCGTAAATGGCCCGAAGAACCGGCAGCTCCCGGGGAAGCCGGATATCGTGCTGCCGAAATACCGGACGGTGATCTTTGTGCATGGATGCTTCTGGCACCGTCACAAAGGGTGCAAAGAGACGACGACTCCAAAGACGAGAACGGAATGGTGGCAGGCGAAGTTTGACGGGAACGTTGAGCGCGACCGGCGGAATCAGCGGGTGTTGCGGAAGGCGGGGTGGAAGGTGATAGTAGTCTGGGAATGTGAGACGAAGAAGGAAACAAAAGGGTCATCCCTTAGGCGACGTATTAAGGCAACAATCGTTTAATTTTCTCTGTTGCAGAATCGACCAGCACTTAGCTAAAAAGAACATCAGAATGAGATTCGGGCCACTGCAAAAAGCACTTTTCGGAGCATCAGACGGAACATATTCCGCAGTCACAGACCGCGAGCATTACGATTCGCAGATTACACTGACGGGTAACGAAGTGGAACTGGCGGAAAAATATTTCGGCAACACAATTCATATCGGCCGGGTATCGGATAACCCCGCAGCGGCGGCGAAGGAGTTCCGACTGTATCCGACTGGCGAACGGATATCCTTAAATCTTGTTTATCCGAAAGAGGACAAACCCGAGTTGCGACTCTATATCTCCGCGACGGCGGGATTCAAGCCGGAGGGCGGGCAGGTATGGTTTCTCGCACGGAAGGGCGGTGATCTCTGGATCGGCGGACTGGACGGTAATCACTGGAAATCGCTGGCGGCCGGGGACCCGCGTGATACGGATTATCAGGAAGCGATCCATTCGACCAATCCCTCTCCTGAAATACGGGAAGTGGAAGTATCGGGCCGCACTTACGCAAGGAACCCCGCTCTCGGACGAGAGTGCCTGAAACGTGCGCGGTATCAATGCGAGTTTGACGCGGGAATCGGCCTGTTCACTGCCCGCGCGACGGGATTGCCCTACGTAGAGGTCCACCATTTTATCCCGCTTGCCTGTCAGGGGTATTTTGATGAGTCTCTCGACTGCCTCGAAAACCTGATTGCTCTTTCCCCTCATTGGCACCGTGCTATTCACTACGCCAGTATCACTGAGACAATTCCGGTGGTCGAAAGGCTCTTCGTTGGCCGGAGTGAACTCGCCGCAAAATTTGATGTCACTCTCGAAGACATGCTTCGCTTTTACCAATGCGAAGCAATCGATCAGTGAGACCCCAGAGGCGATCACCGGGATTGGACGGAATCCGCTTCATTCAACGAGCACGCCAAATGCGAACTGTTCAAAAAAACGCAACTTGACATGTGACGTGACGTGACGTTACATCATATCATTATGGCGCAAGGATCTTCCGGAAGAATCGTGATCGATGTCGATCCCGAATTTAAGCAGGAGCTCTACGGAGCATTGAAAGACTCAGGCAGCACCCTGAAAGACTGGTTTATGGGGCATGCCGCTGAGTTTTGTTCCGAATACCGTCAACCCAGTCTTCTGCGCGTTGCAGAAGAATCATCTGCTCCCTACACGGCAGATCGTCCCACCCCCCAACCCCGTTCCAACGATGTCGAAGAGCACACTCAGAATTAACGGCTCCGTCGTCGCCGCACAGCCGAAGGCAGGCTCACTGGTGATTTCCTACTCCGATGCCCTCAATGCAATTCTCGAATCCGAGGGCTGGCCGGGAGGAGGAACGGAACGGGATCACGACCATAGCGAAATGGTGTGGGAGGAACTTCCCGCCATTGCCTCGCACTGGCTGCAAACGCCGGATGAGCCGCCGATCCTGCTCGACGAAGCAACGGGTAAGAAGTGGGAGGCTGTTCTGCGTAGTCGGTGCCTCCTCAAGAGGCAAAATCCCGCATCGGGAGTCGGCCGCGAGTTGAGGCATCCAAAGCCGATCCATATCGACTTCTCCGACCTCCCCTTTCCCCCGCTCCGCAAACCTAAGTTCACCTTCATGGATCTGTTCGCCGGCATTGGCGGGTTTCGTATCGCCCTGCAGAATCTGGGTGGGAAGTGTGTATTTTCCTCAGAATGGGACCGGCATGCGAAGGAAACCTATTTGCAAAACTACGGTGAGGTTCCGTTTGGGGATATCACCACGCTTAGTTCCATGAAGCTCTTCAGCAAGAGCCTTGATGTTCTAGCTGGAGGGTTTCCCTGCCAACCATTCAGCCGTGCAGGAGTATCAGCAAGAAACTCACTGGGACAAGAGCATGGGTTTGAATGCGAGACCCAAGGGCAACTATTCTTTGACGTGGTGAATCTAGCAAAGGTCCACAGACCAAAAATTTTGCTGCTTGAAAACGTAGGGAATTTGATTCGGCACGATGGCGGAAACACATTTAAAGTAATCCGACACACTATTGAGAAAGACCTCGGATACAGCTTCTATTATAAAGTTTACAATTCGAACCCATTGGTCCCTCAGAGCAGGGTTCGCTGCCTAATCGTAGCTTTCCGAGAAAAACAAAGTGCGTTTTGGGAAATGCCGGAGCTAACAGGTAAAGCATTGCCCCTCAGATCCATATTGGAAGACCTTCCTTCCGACACCAACTATACTCTCAGCGAGAAGATGTGGAATGGCCACATTCGAAGAAGTGCTCGCAACGTTGCGCGGGGTGCAGGTTTCACAGCCTACACTAGAGATCTTGACAAACCATCCACCACACTGGTGGCCCGCTATTATAAAGATGGTAAGGAATGCTTAATCCCCCAAGAAAACCATCCTAAGAACCTGCCGAGAATGCTAACTGAAAGAGAGTGCGCCAGACTTCAAGGTTTTCCAGAGAATTTCATGCCTCACTCTTCCAAGGTTCGAGCATACAAGCAGTTTGGAAATTCCGTGCCCGTCCCGTTAATCGAATTTGTGGCGAAACATATTGCGATCACAGGATGAGCAACTTGATTCACTTTATTAGGCAGCTTCCCGAAGACAAGAATTTCACGGCTCTTTCGGAATCGCTGGTTTTTGAGAATACGAAGGAACTCCTCGGAATTTAGTGGGTAGGCGTGACGGGCGATAGATCGAGGTCGCCGCAGAAGAAGAGGATGCGCG
>JARGPH010000068.1 GCA_029213065.1 Verrucomicrobiales bacterium
CTTCCGCCATTGTCAATTTTGCTTGCCGCAAGTTCCTCGTGTTCCTGCGGTGAGTTTCCCGCTTCTGCGTGCAGCCCGGGCAATTCGCCTCATCCGCCGTTATGACATTTCTCAAACTGCCGCGTAAAACAACCGGAAAACTATCCCAGGCGGTAGGCTACACACTCTTTTTCATTTTCGCATGGGGGTACTTTATGTGGAACGTCTATTCCAGCGGCGTAAATCTTCATCCCATCAAGATTATTGTTCTCCGAGAAAACAAGCCAATTTCAGAGGGTTTGACAGTTACCCAATTTTCCCCTTTCGGAACGGACTACAACCTCTCAGCTGACACTCGAGGCCAGTGGATCGCGGCAGACAACGGAGTTCGCCCGACTGTGAGAATCACAGTAGACCTTCCGGCCAACCAGGACCCGGATGCCATTTCTTTCTACTACTATATCGGATATCTGAATCCCCTTATCGAACACATTTCCCATTCACTCTCCAGCGATACCAGACTCCTCCAATTTCAACCCATTGAAGCCACGGTAGAGAGTTCAGGCCAACACACCACTACCCTGAAACTTCATTTCCCGAGTAAGGGCAGTCAATTTTTCTCAACCTACCGTTCGACCATCAACTGGAAAGGAGACTTTTCCCTGTTTTTTTGGACCTTTATCTCAGCGGGAATGTGCCTATCCCTACTGGTATCTTTCGTGTGGATAGCGCGCCACGTGTTACACCTCAAACGGAGTTACCCTGCCACATCACTGCGGCGATTCTTGAAATCCGTTCTCAAACTCCTCGGAATACCCCAGCTCCCTAACCGAAGAAAACTTATCTTCGGCGGGGTGCTTGTTCTCGCCTTTCTTTTGCGCGCATCAGTGTGCGGTTGGGGATTGCAGGATGTTCCACCATTCGGGCATCACAATGTTGACGAAAAATTCAGTGTCAGGGTAATCACGGAATTCCCAGAACTGAAACCGACCTATTACGGAACGACGCTCCCTAACGCAATCGCCCTTTTTCTGAGACCGACTCTGGGTTCGATTGACGCCCTCTTCGGGACGTCGCTTCAGAACTATTATGTTTCCTCACTGGTTTTTCGTATTATAAACATCATCCTGAGCACCTCGATTGTTTGGCTTGTCATGGTTGTTCTCAGCAGATTTTCCAATCAACGAACAGCCTTAATCGGCGGGATTTTGATTTCAATTACCCCGATTCACGCATTAAACAGCGCAATCGCCCATGTAGACATCTTCATGACCCTCCTCATCATGGCGGGGCTTCTCGCCATTCTTTGGTATAACGAACAAGAAAAAATGAAGATTGGGTTCTACAGGTGTTTAGGCGTCCTCTGCGGATTACTGCTTGGGACAAAAATTACCGCCCTTGTGTTTATTTTCCCATTGATCGCTTCACTCGCAATCATTGAGACCCGGCGACACGTGATTACGAATTTTCACAGCAGAACTTTACTCGTTTCCGCCGTTTTCCAGTTTTTCGTCGCGTGGATTGCATCATACGCAGCTTTCAACTGGAACACCCTCCTCGCACCCGGACTCCATGTAGAACATATGATGACTTCGGTTACAGAAGTGTCCGAGGTGGGCCGGAGAACCTCCTACGAAGGATTGCAACTTTACGATTGGCTGATCCAGCAATCGAAATCCTTCGAATCGGTCGGATATATCGTCCTGATTCCTTTGATCCTGGCGCCGTTTTTCGTCAAAGGAAAGAATCGTTGGGTTGTGATCGGCTTGGAAATCAGCATACTGGTCTACTTTCTCAACTTCTACCTGAACAAATGGCCGGCACCAAGCAGGTATTTTATTCAGGTAGCGCCTCTGTTTTGCCTCGGAGCAGCCTGCCTTCTCGAAACTTTTTGCCGTTCGAGAAAAAAACTTCCGCGTTATTTCGGATACGCTTTGTTGTCCCTCTCAATTTGTGGAATGGGGTATTTCACAGCTAAAAATCTGGCCGCGCGTATTATCGACCCCAGGGATGAGATTACGAAACTACTGGAATCTGATCCTGAAACCATGGAACCGGTCGTGTTGCTTTTCGGACCTGCGACCCCAGGTTTCGCGATGCCCTTTACGGATCCATCGCGGGTCAAGACGCTTGACGATTGGCGAGATGCTCGAACAGTCGTGCTTTCCGGCCCCGACATGCGAGCTGCTCAACAAAGGCTGGAATCAGGCACATATGTCGAAATTCACGACGCGGAAACGATAGCCGAATTGCCCACCGACAGCCAGTCCCTCAAGGTTTTGTCGTTCGTGAGTTCCGCGACTCGGGTCAAGGGTAGCCCATGGATTAAGCTTGGACATTTTGACCCCGGGAGATGGACTGCCATGGACTTCCCTTCACCTGACTTTTACGTCTTTCAACGGCAGTAACGACAAGGCAAATCGTCTTTGCCTGTGCACGAGTGAAGGCGCCTTTCCGCGAATATTTCTCGATTGTTCCAGCCCGCCTCGAGGCCGAGCTTGACGGGGTGACCTTTTTCACAGGAACCCTCGACGACCTTCAAACCCCGATCTTTCTGTCTCTTCCCCTCGGAGACGCGGGGCTCGGCAGCCCCATCCTGAAGCTCACCCTGCAGGCGGAGGCTGACTGGCCCCTCCTCCTGGATGACGAAAGCCGGTGGCCCGCTTTCTCGGTCGAATATGTCTATCGCGATTGAAGCCTTCGCCGCCACGACCCTCACGTGGACGACATCCCTTACGAGTTTTCCCATGATCACCGCCCAATCGAGCTGATGAACGTCGACCCCTGGCAGCCGCCTTCGCCGAGTCTTCGCCGCCACGGATCCCTCTGGATCGCGGAAGGCGAGTGCGAGGTCTCCTACCCAGACGATAGCAACGAAAGCTGCTTCCAGCTCGAGGACGGGAGCTGGTGGTTCCGACATCGCAACGACGTCCTTCGGGACGCGCTTCATCGCCATCCTCCCGGGGGTCTGCTCTATGATGTGGGCGGAGGGAACGGTTTTCAGACTCAAGCCTTCGAAGAAGCGGGTTTTCCGGCCGTCGTCGTGGAACCCGGGACCGGCGCGCTCAATGCCGCGAAACGAGGGCTCAGCCGCATCATTCAGTCCTCACTCGCCGGCGCCGGGTTCGATTCCGGAAGCCTCCCGGCCGTCGGAATGTTCGACGTGCTCGAACACATCGAGGACGAGACCGGCTGCCTCACTGAGATCCACCGGATTCTTCGCCCCAACGGGCGCCTCTACCTGACCGTTCCCGCCCTGACCTCCCTCTGGAGCGACGAAGACGTTTCGGCGGGACACTTCCGGCGCTACTCCCGGCCCTCGCTCCGCAAAGCTCTCGAGAAGGCGAATTATCGCATCGACGAGATCTCCTACTTCATGTTCTGGCCGGTTCTGCCGATTTTCTGCCTCCGGAGCCTGCCGCACCGCCTCGGCCGGCTGAGACCGACCACCGGAAACGCGGAATCTTCCCCCGCCGGATCTCCCGAATCGAAGGAAGATCCGCCATCCGAACACCGACTTCCCTGGTTTCTCGCCCCTTTCATCCAGCCGATCCAAGAGCTCGAACGCAGACGCCTTCGGCACGGGGGTTCCCAACCCTTCGGCTCAAGCCTCCTCGCCATCGCGACCAAAATCAGCAGCCGGTGAGACAGCCCATGCGACCGGGTTGCGAGTTGCGAGTTGCGAGTTGCGAGTTGCGAGTTGCGAGTTGCGAGTTGCG
>JARGPH010000015.1:0-54912 GCA_029213065.1 Verrucomicrobiales bacterium
TGATCTCCAACTTATCTGACTTCTCAGGAAAGACGATACGGGCGAGGTAGTTTCCAAATGGATCCTGCTGCCAGTTGATGAAGTGATTCTTCGGATGAATCGTCAGTGAATACGAAAGGATCGGAGTCCTGCTGTGCGGGGCGGGGCGAAGCCTCACGACATGCGGATGGATCGTTATCTCCTTGTCGTAGGTGTAACTGGTGTGGTGGTAGAGTGCGACTTGAATCGACATGGGAGAAAGAGGGAAGAAAGGTTGCCGTTAAGAAGAAAGACTGCTTCAGCCCTGCTTCTGAATCTGCTGTTGAGCCTGCATGCGGCTCGTGACATAAGCTTCGGCGTTGGAAGGCGGTGCATCGCGGCACAAGAGGAAGTATCGCTGCATAATTTCCCAACCGATTTGATTGAGTTCAACCTGGATACTGTCCACGTAGTCATGGAGCCCCATTTCCCCGATCTCCTCCACGCCGGAGAAGTTAAGGCGGGCGAGAAGCGCTCCCGCTTCGCGCTCGGCTTCATTCAGGTAGTCGCCGGGAGCGGTTCCGGAGATGAAGTGGAGCAGCTCGTCGATTTTTTTAACGCAGTAGCGCACCGACCTCGGAAAGGTGGTTGAAAAAAGCAAGAGGCTGGAAGCATTGGCAGCATTGACTTCACCCCCATAGCGTTGGCGGTGCTCAGCCGTCGCGCTGCTGGCACGAAGCATCGTGTTCCACGCGGAGGCTGCGTCCTTTTTCGGGAGGTAGTGAGGAAGATCAACGATCCGGCTGGTCTTGTCCGCCCGCTCCAGATACTCGCCAAGCTGCACGAAGGCCCACACATCAGTTCGCGGCAGCGAGGAATACTCGATGCCCCGGAAAATGAGCGATGACTGCTGAGTCATTTCGCAAATCAGTTTATGCCGATTCCAGTCCTTGGGATCGATCTGCTTCAGCTCGAGCCACAGTGAGTTCAACTCGATCCACATCTCCTCGGCAATCTGATCGCGGATTGCCCGCGCATTCTCACGGGCGAAGAAGACCGATTTGAGAATGCTCTGCGTATTCTCTTCAGAGCTCACCATGTAGGTGAGAAGATCTTCATCCGACTCCGAATCCCCCATCGCGGTGACTTCAAGAAGCGGATGCCACTCATACTGATCCCCTTTCAGAGACGCAGTCGCATCGAGGAGTTCACTTTGATGAGCGATGACGAGACGCGACAGATTGTCGGCGCGCTCGAGATTGCGGCTCATCCAATACAAATTTTCAGCAACACGGGATAGCATGATCAGGAATTTTTACTCTTTTTGAGAACCCAGGTGTCTTTACTTCCCCCGCCCTGAGAGGAATTAACAACAAGCGATCCTTTGCGCAAAGCGACGCGGGTAAGTCCACCGGGGGTAACAACCGTCTTCTTCCCGGTGAGAACAAAGGGACGGAGGTCGACGTGGCGACCTTCAAGCTTACCGTCGCAGAAGGTGGGATGCCTCGAGAGAGAAATCACCGGCTGAGCAATGTAGCCCCGCGGGTTCTCTTTCACCTTGGCACGGAATTCGTCCCGCTCCTCTTTCGAGGCCGCCGGCCCGATCAACATTCCGTAGCCTCCGGCTTCATCGACCGCTTTGATTACGAGATCATCGAGATTCTCGAGGATATACTTCAAATCGTCCTCTTTGCTGCCGAGGAACGTTTGAATGTTAGGGAGAATCGGCTCCTCCCCGAGATAGAATTTAATCATGTCAGGGACGTAGGCATAGGTAGCCTTGTCATCCGCGACCCCGGTTCCGATCGCGTTTACGAGCGTTACATTCCCCGCGCGGTAAGCCCTCATCAAATCCGCGACCCCGAGGGTGGAATCAGCCCGGAAAAAATGCGGATCAAGAAAGTCGTCGTCGACCCGTCGATAAATAACATCCACCTGAACGAGTCCCTGCGTGGTGTGCATGTAGACCCGCTCGTTCTCGACAACAAGATCGCGCCCTTCCACGATCTCGATTCCCATCTGCTGCGCGAGAAAGGTGTGCTCGAAGTAAGCGCTGTTGTATTGACCGGGAGTCAGCAAGACGCAGACAGGGTCATCCTGTTGGCGGGGGCTCACTGAGCGAAGTGTGTTCAGAAGCTCCTTCGGATAAGTCCCCACTTTCTCGACATTCATCTGTCGGAACAAATCGGGGAAGGTCCGCTTCATCGCAGAACGATTCTCCAGCATGTAGGAGACACCGGAGGGACACCGCCCGTTGTCTTCAAGAACACAGTATTGCCCCGTGTGATCACGAATCAGATCAGAACCACAAATGTGGATATAGGTATCATGAGGCATCTTCACACCGGCAAACTCCGATCGGTAATGCTTCGATGTTTTCACGAGGTATTCCGGAACGATTCCCTCCTTCAAAATTCTCCCCTCGGCGTAGATGTCTGCGAGAAACATATTCAACGCTTTCATTCGCTGACGCAGGCCTTCATCGATCACATTCCACTCGTCGTGAGGAATAATTCGCGGAAAGGGATCGAATGGAAAGATGCGCTCCGTGCCCTGCCCGTCGGAATAGACGGTGAAGGTAACACCCTGCTTTAAAAAAGCCCGCTCAAGGGAGCGGAGGCTCGCCTGCATCTGTCCCGGAGAAAGGTCAGCAAAAAATTCCAGCGTTGGCAGGTAGCCGTCCCTGGCCTGACACGAATCGTCCACAAAAGCTTCGTCAAAAAACGATTCCGTCTCGTAGGTTTCTATTAGGGGTTTCACACCCTTCTTATAAGCATCCTCCATGCCAACTAGAGGAACGGGTTTGGATCAGGCTCAGTTAAAAGCTCTCCTGTAGACCCCTTCGAGATCGCCGGAATCAACCGGAACCGGGTTAAACTGAGCGGTCCACTGCTTGGCTGCTTCTTCGGAAAGAATTCCGAGAGAATCCTCAGATACTCCAAGCTCGGAAAGAGCCTTGTCCATTGAACAAATTCTGAGGTGCTCCTTAATCCGGGACTCAAGATCGCCCCCTTTGCATAGCGATGCGTAAATCGCAGCAACCTCAGGGAGGCGTGAGTTAAAATTGATAACATGTGGCAGCATAGTACCAACTGCCTGTCCGTGGACAACATTAAAATGAGCCGTTAACGGATTTGCACAGGAATGAGCAATTCCCAGCATCGAATTTTCAATCGCGATTCCGGCGAAGGCCGAGCCGAGCTGCATACGGGCTCTCGCTTCGAGATCATTCCGGTCTTCGAGAACCCTCGCCAACCCGTTATCCAATAAAATCCATCCGGCGCGTGAATACTCCGACGACATCGCGGTTCGATTGGAGCACACCGCGGTCTCAAGAGCATGCGCGATCGCATCGATTCCGGTATGCGCGGTTACCGCAGTCGGCATCGTAATCGTAAGTTCCGGGTCCAGAATTGCCACCGCCGCTGCGGCTTTTTTGTCGCCACAGGCCATCTTGGCATGAGACTCGGCATCAGCAATCAAAGCAAAGCTTTGGCACTCACTTCCCGTCCCGGACGTCGTCGGGACAGCGATCAATGGAAGCATCGGCTCAGTCGCCTTTCCGACGCCCCAGTAGTCTTTCATCTGCCCGCCGTTCGTGAGGAGAAAATTACATCCCTTGGCGGTATCCATACTGGAACCGCCACCGAGCCCGACGATTAAATCCACCTCCCCCTCTTTCGCGGCCGCAACGCAGCGATCCACATCCCGGGTCGTGGGATTCTCGTGCACTTCCGCATAGACAACAGAGGCAAGACCCGCCGCTTCAATTGACTCAACGACGCGAGCCACTGCATTGGTCCTCGCGAGACCGGGATCGGTCACGACAAGGACCCGCCGCGCCCCGAGCGCCTTCGCTTCTGTCCCTACACGGGCAACGGTGCCACAGCCGAAAATGACTTTTCCTCCGGGAATATCGGAGAAGCCCTGAACCCGGTCAGGGATGTCGAATCCTTTACACAAGGACTCAATCGTAAACGGACTTTGTGACATCGCAGGAGACCCTAACCGATCAAGCAGTCTCCGCAAATGCGAAGGACCGGCGCGTATAGAGGAACTCGAAAAGGTTTCCTTCGTGGGGCTGATTCCAACTGATCCGGTTGGTCGGCACATTTCCCACATTGAGCCTCTCAATCTCAGGGCAGTCGAAGAGCTGATTGATCCAGTCGGCGTCTTTTGTAACCGCGGTAAGGACGAGCGAGTAACCTATCTTATCCAGCACCTCGGCCTGAGGACACTCGACAACACTCGCGAACGGGAAAAGGAATTCCCGGAGGGCAAGAGGTTCGTCGAAGGAATCCACCCGGATGATCGTGGGTTGGAGGTAGTTCATTCCGTCCTTTTCCTGAAAGCGCTCTCCGTCTCGATATCCGGCGGTGATGTCTTTTGAACCACTCGACTCAAGGCCTTCTTCAACCGCTTCGTTGATCCATTCAGCAAACTGCGGATTGGCGAATCCGGACAGTTTCGCCGCAGGGTCGTCCTGAGCGAGTGGTTTGATTTCAGCGAGGCGCTTTGAAATGGCATGAGCGATTTCGTCACCGTATTTTGGGACAACGATAGAGGAAGTGCAGATACAGCTTCGTCCCGAGTTCGCAGAGACGGACTCAACCATCGAGTCGATATACTGCTCCCAGTTTTCGATTTCATCCTCGCCGATTACGAATTTCGAATAGCCGGTGCCGTGGACCTCGATTCGCTCATCATTCTCGTATTGTTTCACCGTCGAATCATCACCGAAAAGCATGACACGACCGGCGCGACGAATGATCGCTCCGGATCCATCGTGTTGCGTAGGATAAAGGTTGAATGCCTCTGCGGGACAGCCTGCTTTAATAAAGGCTTGAATGATACGCCACGGGGTCCATGGCTCCTCGCGTCCCGGCTTCAGGAGCACGGGCACCTTCATCGCAATCGCCGGAATCCAGAGAGCGTTCACTGCCGGTGAGTTACTGGGAAGAATCACCGCGAGTTCGTTCGTCGTCGGTGAAAAGCTCACCGGAGCGCCGCCCTGTTCACCGTATCCCTTGTCGAGAACGCCCCAGGAGAGCCCGCGGGTGAGTCCTTGGAAAATATCGTCGATCTGGCCGAAGATGCCGCCAAGACGGGTCATGTTCATCCGAATGAGCGAGTGCGGGAGGCCGCTCGTCGAGGCGAGTGCGAGCACATAGTCCTCCGGTGATTGCATCTCCCCTTCGATTCCGATGGGAAGGTCATCGTGCAGGAAGATTTCACCGGCCTTTTTCGTAATCTCTACAAGCTCTTCGCAACTGAACTTCTTCAGTGCCTCACGGGCATCACCCATCTTGTGCAGATCATATTTGATCATGTCAGAGCAGGCAAAACTGATCTCGGCGGCGGCTTCATCTGTCCCCAGCTTGGGAACGGTTTGCACATCAAGACTGACATAGGGTTTCCCCTGGCGAAGGATAGGAATGTGAGGAGCGCTCATGAGTATCGGAGGTTACGTTCGAAACCACGCGATAGCTTTAAACTCAACTCGGGAAAATCTCAATAAATTCCCCCCCTCAACCGCGTTCACGCCTGCTGAGGCTTCAATCGTCCTTCAGGATCCAATCAGGCTCTTCAATGGGAGGAAAATCGAGTATCTCGTAGGCCAGCCGGTGATATTCGTCGGGGCGATAATCGGGAGTCTTCGCCCGCTCGCGGATCTGCGCCTCATAGCGCTCACGAAATCGTGATTTCATCTGGTCATACTGATAAACGGCACCCACCTTGGGAACCCCGTCCTCAGTCAGAAACAATCCCGCCATGGTCTCCGCTAAAGTTGCAAATTCACTGGCACAACGCCCCTTTCCCGACGGGATCTCCCAGAGGCGAAGGGTTCCATCTTCACAGGCAGCCACCAGCAGCGGGTATTTCTCGTGAAAAGCGAGATCATTGACCACGACACCGACCTCGAGGGGATCACAGAGAGACTCACCGGTCTCCATCAACCATAACTTCACCCTGCCATCGGTATCGCCTGTGGCGCAGAGAACTCCGTCAGACGAACACGCCATCGATACAACAGGCGCGCCCTCCGGCGGAATAACGACAGGGTCATTCTCACCAGTCGGGGTGATATTCCAAAATTTCACTTCCCCTTCTGCAGAAGCGCTCGCGAAACGTTTCGAATCAAAGCTGATACAGAGCTTTCGAATCGACGAGGAATGATGACGTGCCGGCCCGTAGGAATGACCATTCTCCAGGGTTATCATTCGTGCGTAGTGGCCATCACCGCCAATAAGTGAATAACGACCGTCCGGAGTCACTTTCAGATCATGGATCGTCTCGCTCGCCAACCGGGGCCCGTCGACCAATGCTCCCTTTTTTAAATCGTAAAGATTGTACGTGGCCCGTGGCGACTCAATTGAAATGAGGCGTTCCCCAACCGGAGCAAAGGCGATTTGGCTGATGAAATTACGAAACGGGTTCATTTCAGCCGTCCCATTCTCCTGATTCCACTGGTAATACTCCCGGGCATGAAGCCCTGCGCCCTCCAACCGCTGAATCTCAGTGGCGACTTCGTTCGCTCCCGGCTCATCGAGGCGATAAAGCACGGTTTCACCTGCTGTATTGCCCACCGCAAACAATTTCTCTCCGGGATGAAAGGCCAATGCCGTGGGTGAGAAGGCGACAGGAATCCGGATCTCGGAAAAGTTCCCCCGTCGTCGCACAACCACCTCATCCTCACTCTCCACCGCGGCAAAATAGCGTCCGTCAGCTGACATCTCAGCGGGAACATTATGACTCGTCATCTCCGGGGTGTGATTGGGCCGGTGCGTCCACTGCCCCAGCTTTTCACCCGTCGGAATGCTGATGACGATGGCCTTTTCGGACTTAAATGACGTTGCCAGAATCCGGTTCCTTTCAGAATCAATTCGAACGGCATTCAGAGGCATTCCGCAATTCAAAACGACCGGTTCCCACTGCCTCGGTTCGACACCCCACATCCTCACATGATTGTGACGCCCCACGAGGAGTTTTTTACCGTCCGGAGAAAACTTCGCCGTCAGAATCCGCTGCCCCCCTTCCAACGGATGCCCCACCTCTTTCCCCGTTTTCCAATCCCAAAGGCGGAAACGATCCGTCTCGCTTTGGGTCAGTAAAAATGTGTCTTCGGGATTCGTTGAAAACCGGCTCGCCAATACCCTCTCGCCGTGCTCGATCGTCGCCAATCGTTCACCGGTGTGACTGTCCCAGACCAAGGCCTGCCCCTTCGTCGTTGCCGCCGTCAGAAATCGATCATCCTCCGAAAATCGACAATTGCGAATCAGCCCCGCTTTCTCCACCGTTTCCGCCCATAGCAGCTCAGCCCCCGATTCGACATCATCCTTCCAGACTGCGATCTGTCCCGCCAATCCACTCACCGCAATTCGTCCATCAGCGGCATTGTTGAAATGAATCAACGCATAGGGCCGCGCTTCGACCGGTCGCGACATAATGGCAGTCATCTCCGATTTACCGGTCCTGACATCATACCGGTAGAGAGAACCTTCACGCCCCGCTGTCGTGTAGTGAATCAGATTTTCATCTTCCGACATCAAAGCCCAGGGAGACAGGCCATCCGCTAAGACAATCCCGAGACGTGAGATAAGAGTGGGCTTCGGAAAGTCGGAAATATCGAAGACTTCTATTCCCCCGGAAGTCTCTCCCAACTGCGGGAAACTCAGCACCATTCTGTTTCCCTCATTGGAAAAGTCAAAGTAGGATACAAACTGCGGCATCTCCATTCTCGCGACGACACCCTTCGCCGGAGTAATGAGCACGAGGGAACCGGAATCCAGATCTTTCCGTGCTTCATTATCGAAATCCCGGAAAGCAGCCACGATGTTACCGCGCGTCCCCGGAACAAGGCGCATATTAACGACCTTCCCGGCTTCATGAATTTCACGAATCAACTCATTGGTTCTGCTGTCATAAAAATGGATACCAACCCCCAGAATGGCAACGGCATACCAGTTTCCATCGGGATCAAAGACGACTTCTTTAGCTCTCCCCGAAAATCGGACCGTTGAGGATGCTCTTCTCAAGTTCGGAAACTGCTGCATCGCGGTCGCCAGTGATGCCCGCGCAATGCGGTTGTCTGGATCCAGTTTGATTGCCTGTGCGAGATACGGTAACGCCTCGGCCTTCGCACCTGACTCCCGGAGATCACGGGCAATTCGCACGAAGGATTTGCTCTGGGCCTCTTTCGAGCCTCTCTCTTCGGCCTCCGCTTTCTCCCGCAACCGAACCTGCTCTTCAACAAAACGCGCACGCTGTATACTCCAGGCAATCGCAGCAAGGATGACTAGCACTAAGACAGAAAGACCAGCGATCCACTCCGTTGAGTGCCGGTAAATATGTCGCTTCAACCAGTAGGCCGCAGTCAATGTTTGCGCCGTAACCGGCTCACCTTCCAGATAGTGCTCGAGATCACGTCGAAGCTCCCCGGCAGAGCTGTAGCGGTCGTCGGGAGCAAACGCGAGTGCCTTCATCAGAATTGCTTCCAGATCCGGGGATATTCTCACCGAACTTACGTCTTTAGGTCGCCTGATATTCCCTTCAGCGACCCTGCTGATGACCTCCCAGGTGCCCCCTTTTTCGGAATGGGCGAACTCACCGGTCAGGATGCGAAAGAGAAGCGCACCAAGCGCGAAGACATCGGTCCTTGTATCTGAAAGCGAGGATTCGCCCCTGGCCTGTTCCGGCGCCATGAACTGGGGTGTCCCGAAAATTTCTCCATTTCTCGAAATCGTCATCGCGGGATCCTCCGCAAACAGATCCGAGCGAATTTCGCTCTCCTGCAAGGCCCGGGCTACGCCGAAGTCGAGGATTTTCACTTCCCCTTTGTTGTTCACAAGGATATTGGCAGGCTTCAAATCGCGGTGAATGATGCCGTTCCGGTGGGCATGCTCAACGGCATCACACACAGCCATCAGGAGCGCCACCTTCTCTTTCTCACTGCAGCCCTCACCGGTGAGGGGTTCGCCCTCGACCAGCTCCATCGTGAAGAAAGGACTCCCACTCGCTTCATCAGTTCCGGTTTCGTAGACCCGGGCGATTCCGGGATGCTCGAGACGGGAGGCCAGCCCAATCTCACGATCAAAACGCATCGCCGCCTCAGTCGCCCGATCGGAGTCCATCGCCGCATCGATGAAACGAAGCTGTTTCAAGGCAACAATTCGGCCGGTCTTCGGCTCTCGCGCCTTCCAGATAAGCCCCATCCCGCCTTCACCTATCTTTTCGAGGAGATCGTAACCTCCCAGCGACCCGACTGACTCAAGAGGTGAATCAACCGAATCAGCGTCGTCTAAAGTGGCATCAAAAAGCCTCGTATAATTGGGAACGTCCTCAGACATGATCGTCGAGGGGCTACCCTCTCAAACTCGAAACAAACTTGCCAACCTGAAACGGGAAAAATACACCATTCTCCTTAATTAAGGCACTCTCTTTCACACAAAAAACCAGCCAGTTACCTACTACGTCATAGTAGAGGGGTAATTACACCGGAAAAAGGGATTTAATGGATTGCATGAAATCTCAAACTTGCGAACATTGTTCTGTCCCTGCGGGCTTTGCAGGATATCTGTGAATGGCGCCACCACTGAGTAATTTTCCAACCACTCGATGGACGTATATACGTCTCTCTCGAGACAGCGACCCTGCAATGGCTGCTAAAGCGCTTGAATCCCTCTGCCGGGAGTATCGAGCGCCGATACTCGCCTTCATCGAACGAACCGGCCTTTCAAAGATCGAAGCCGAGGACGCCGTTCAGGATTTCCTCCTGAAGTTTATCCGCTCAGGCGGGTTCACCAACGTAAAGCAATCCGGCCGCGCGAGAAATTACATACTCAAGAGCGTTCAGTATTTTCTGATCGACCGCCACCGCTCTGAGAACGCCGAGAAACGGGATCGCTCGAAAACGGAGTCTATCGAAGAGGATGACATTGAAGCATCGTTTGAACCGGTCCTCGAAATTTTTGATAGAGAATGGGCCCAGCGAATCATGGATGCAGCAGTGAGAAAGGTTCAGGAATTCTTCGCCTCACAGAACAAGGAAGCGTTCGGGGAGGCTCTCTTTGGCATCATTGAGGGTCGAAACGACAACCCGGAAATGCGGTCCGCAATCTGCGAAACCTTTGAGATCACGGAGAATCATCTCGCGGTCGCAGCGACCCGGTTTCAAATGCGCCTGAAAAAGGAAATTCGAGAGCTGGTGGCTAACACGGTTTCCAATCCGGAGGAAATCGAAGACGAGCTCCGTTATCTTCGCAATGTTATGGCGGAAACAATGAAGGCCGATCAACCGGCCTCGTTGCCGCCTTCCGAAACCTGAGCGATCAAGGTCCCCTTCCCGGCCCGCAGCGTTTCCCTGAGCCACGCCTTCATCGCGACGATCCCGCGATTTAAAGCGGTTTCACGTGCCTCTCCCATCCCGAGCGCTTCCGAAATGCGGTGGACCTGATGACGATGCCGCGGGAGCAGGTGAAAGAGACATTGGGGTGCCCCGCTCTCGCCACCCGACCGCAGGACGGAAGGAAAAAGCATTCCGTTTCTAATCACGAGAGATTCCGGGTTCGTCAGATTAAGGGATCGCACCGGTCCGAAAAAGCAAAAGCGGCTCTCAAAAACAATCCCCCCGTCATCCGATTGGCGGAGAGATCCAAACGCCCGTGCCTTGAGCAGTTTTCCGCCTCGCCTGGCTAGAAATCCCCGAACCGATTCGGACTCCCGCTCTCTCCAGAGCACTGAACGCAGGTAGTCCATTCCCATAAAGGTGCCGAAGACGGCGAGACGAAAGGCGGAGGGGGCTAAAATCGCGGCCACGAGAATCACCAGTCCAGACAAGATCGCAGCGAGCACCGGATTGATCGCGTAGGCGACGGCCAAAACGGAAAGAAGACTGAGCCGGGCGGCTTTCAGCAGGGTGTCGAGCAATGCGAAGGGAGACAGCAGGATTAAAATGTTGATGGCATGGCTCACAATCCAAACGAGAAAGAAGCCGACCAGACAGAGAGGAAGCAGGAACCAGTGAAGGCTCACAGACACTGCGGCCACCGGGGAAGCCTGTGCAAGGAAGACGCCGGACGTCAAAGCACCGGATCCCGCCGCCGCTCCCTCCGTCGCCGCGAGATGAACCGAAATCTGGTCTACCACCAGAGGCACGAAAGCAGCGCTGGCGATCAGGGCACTCGCTTTGTTTTCAAAGAGTTCAATTAGATCGAGAGGCTTCTTAAAAAAGGGCGGAAGCATCGCTCCGAGAGTGTCTTTGAAAAAGCAGAGTGTAAGGATAAAAAGCCCGATGCCCCAGGCGAGCGGTTGGCAATACCAGGGCAGAGATCCTCTATGCTCTGCGGGAGTCCGGAAGTAGGTCCAGAGCCCCACTCCGCTCACGCCAAGTAGAGGTGAAATGGCGACCCCGGTAATCTCGGACATTCCTGTGGCAAGACTCACCCCCGGTAGATAAACGGCATCAGCCGAAGCGGGGTCGGAGAGAGTCTGAAACTCATCAGCGATGAGACTGCCGTCACCACAGACCCAAACGGCGAGGAGAATCAGAAAAAGAAACTTCATCTCACAGTATTCCCAGATTCGAAATCGATTGTCAATTGCCTCAGGCCATTCCGTTCCGATAGAAAAATATCGGTACGGAATCGCGTAATATTCTTTGCAGAATTTTGCGCTGCGATTACCAATATCCATCGGGAAGCACTGTCGCAAGCAGACCGGGAGAATACACCGTCTCAAAGCGAGATCGATCGTAAACGCCCATTGCATCAGGCTCCCCACCCCAATGAAAAAATACTCTGTCGAAGTCGTCACTGCAGCAACCTTTACTGCCATCGTCATTCAACCCTCCGTCATCTCTGCTCAAGACGGATTCCGGGGTTCAGCCACCTATTCCTCCCGGGCCGGCAGTCGTGAGGTCGTAAGTAACACTATGACCCACCGGGGAAACTCAATTCCCGGAGAGAAACTTATCTCAGGTTTAGAGAAACAATACACCGTTCTGGAAAAGTCCCTCTTTACCGCCCCGCCCGTGTCCCCATCGGCCTCAATGCTGAAACTTCAAGGTGTGGAAGCCGACGAGAAAGCACTCGAAGCACGAATTCAGGCAAATCTGGCGACCGGAAACACCCCGGCCATGAATGGAACCGTTATCCGGCTTGGTAACAATGAGCTCTTTGATGGCCCCTCAGGAAAACTCAGCGCCCGGGGAGAGGAAACGTTGCAAAACGTTGCCGCGATCATCAATCGCCACGCCTCCCCCGAAGTCAGAGTGGTGGCAAACGCTGATTCCACTCTCGAAAAGAAGCGAGCCAATACGGTCCGCAACTATCTGGCCCGATCCAGCAAGATCACGGTCGATCATGTGAGAATCGTAAAAGCAATCGCAGGCGTTTCGCCGGAGGAATCCCGGTATACGACGAATCTTCAGGTAGTGGATCGCAGCTGAGCTGTTCCCATCAAAAAAGGCGGGCATTTCGGCCCGCCTTCCCTGCTTCAAAATTCTGAAGGCAGAATCGAATCCTGCCTCTTACGAGTTTAGTATACGCCTTCGATTACCTTCTTGGTGAGAGCGCCAAACGGACGGACATCACCAACGCCATCCCACGCATACTTGGCGTGCGGTTCGCGACGAATCGCCTCGTCACGCTCGAGAAAGCGCGGCATGAAAAACTCGTGAGTGAGCGTAGTCAGCTCAACACGACCATACTCGCCGTATTCCTTTGTGATCTCCGTTTTCTCGGGATCCACGATTCGCAAGACAGCCCGTGGTTGCGGCGCGTAGTAGGTCACGCTGTAATTCTTCTCCGGAAGTTCTTCAGGAATCGAAACCGCCAGCCCCATGAGCGTGTTGCCGTAAGTAGGAACAAACTGCGCTTTGTTCTCCAGCACTTCCTCCTGCAGAAAACGAACATACTCAGGAGTCATCGAGGTGCCTCCGCAGAAACAGCCTTTGATCCCGTGATCGGAAATTGAAATCCGCTCACCGATCGAAGCGAGAAGCCGTGGAGTCGTAAAAATACAGGAAATGTCGCGGTGCTTGATGATCTCCACCGCCTGCGACATGACGTGCGCCTGATAACGCTCAACCTGATCGAGTTCTTTGCGACCGATGAGTTTCTTTACCCAACGCGGATCAAGATCGACGTGATAACAGCTGCCACCACGCACGTTGGCGAGGTGCTCCACAGCGAGACGAAGACGACGGGGGCCGGTTGGTCCCACCATGATCCAGTTGCCCCCCTTCGGGAAAAACTCGTCATTTAATTGATCAGAGAATTGCTCGTAATCATGCTTATAATCTTCCCAACCGACACGCTGCTTGGGAAGTCCCGTCGTTCCACCAGTCTCGAAGACGTTGAATGGACGGCCCTTATACGCATTGGGAACGAATCGCTCGTTCTTTTCATCGCGGAGCCACTCATCCTGGAAATGAGGAAACTTGATGATGTCATCGTAGCACTTCACTTCTTCGCGGGGATCCCAGCCCGCTTCCTTTTTCCAGTCGAGCCAGAAAGGGCAGCCGGTTTCATCCGAGAAGTGCCACGTCATCATTTCGCGGACGCGTTCGTCGAGTTGTGATCTTGCTTCGTCAGCGGTCATGAGAAGAAATAAAGTTGTAGAGAAATAAAGTAGTTAAAAATATTGAACCTTAGGGAAAGAATTTTCGGATCACTGCCTCTGAAGGCTTTTTCGAAAGGAGCGACCCGATAATAAGAGAAACAGCTGAGACAGCGATCATGATCGTCACCGGCATCATCCCGCCGATGAGCATTTCCTCCTCTTCCATCCCCGGAGGTTTCACCGCGAGAATATCATTGTAGAAAAGAATGCACCATACGATCGCCGTGGAAATGATACAGCTGTATGCCCCTGCCAGAGTGACACGCTTCCAGTAAACGGCAGCGAAAATGAGAGGGAAAAGCGCTGCGAATCCGGAGAAGCACCAGACTCCGAGGTCAAAGACGTGGGCGCTGTTGGCGAGCGCGAGTGACAGCAGGTAAGTCACAAAAACGATCGCGAGAATAAATCCGCGGGCGATCCAGATCTTCTGATTATCGGTAAAGCGGTCTTCGCCGAACTTCCGGATCACAACGTCTCTCGTGAACATGGTGCCGAGACACATGAACTGGGAATCAAGCGACGACATGATCGCGGCAAGAACGCCGGCACCGACGAGACCGGAGAGAACCGGTGAATGCACCAGTTGAGATATCATCCGTCCAAGGACCGAGTTAGCACTCTGCCCCGGCCCGAGTGGTCCGAGATAAGCTGCCGCCCAGATTCCGATGAGGATACAGGGAAGCCAGACGATCATGATAAAAACCGGATGGGCGACGACCGTCAGCTTGAAGCTCTTGGCACTTTTCGCGGTAAGCCAGTGCTGAAAGAGGTGGGGAAACATTCCCACTGACAAAGGGATAAACAGGTAACTGAGGAACTGCATTTTCCCGATGAGCCCCTCACGTGCAAGTCTGTCCGCGGCGAAATCACTCGCAGCGACCAGCTCAGAGGCGGATTTGAGACCACCGAGGTTCTTTGAAATCATGTAAAAGGCGATCACCCCCGTGATCATGAACACGATCGTCTGAAATGTATTCGCCCAGACAGCACCGCGAAGACCACCGAAGAATACATAAAAAAGCACGATCAGACAGATCACACCGCTCCCGAGCCACGGTGGGACTCCCCCGCTGAGCGGATGAGGATTCCCGTTGGGGAGATTAGGCATGGGAAAAGCCTCCATGAACAACCCAGCTGTGGTTGGCTGAATGAATTTTCCTGCGGCAATAACACCGACAAGGAGGTAGGGAATCACCAGCAATACCAGAATCGGGAAGAGCAAATACCCGAGTCGCTCCGACTCGAAACGATCCCGGAAATACTCGCACTGCGTCACGTAGCCGTAGCGTTTTCCAACCGCCCAGAGCTTAATACCTACGGCAAAGAATACCGCGGAGTGAATCAGACCAGACCAGGATGCCATGAGCCCGTAGACCCCGATACCACTGGAGAACGCCTTCCCGGTGGAACCGACGAGAGCAAATCCGGTCATCGTCGTGCCGAAGATCGACATGAGGAGAAGAAACGACCCAACCGAGCGGCTCACGACGAAGAAGTCGGCGCTGGTTCCTTTGAAAAAACGGTTACTGATTACGCCGAGTCCAAGGAGCAGGGCGAGGTAACCGACGATGATATAAAATGTAGTCATGACTAGCGGTAGAAGTGGCTGAACCGCTGCAACAGGATAACTCCCCGCGCAGCGATAGGTTGATTAGGAATCCGATTCAGCCGTTTCGTCGGCCCACTGTTCGGTTCGATGAGGCCAGGCGAACCTGCTCACGAGATACCAGAAAAGAGCTGCCACCAGCGAATAGGCTGAGTGGTAGGCCAGGCCTGCTGGAATGAATCCAAAAACGAGGTCCCGATTGTTCCAGTTCCAGAAATCCTGGTGGAGAATAGCGAGGATGAAGAAGATCGTAACAACAACTGTCGTTTTCATGATTCCGTATTGAAGAGGCCTGCCAAATCGTTCTTATCGGGCAATCGCAGCCACTTTCTCCCCTTCGCTCAGCTCGTAAGCGTAGAGGTGAGTCTGAGTCATGATGTAAAGTGTTCCGTTGGCGACGATTGGAGTGGAGTAAATCGGCTGAGGATACTCAACGATGTTGAGCTCTTCATACTCTTTTCCAGCCTTGAGAATGACGAGCTCGCCGTCCTCGTTACCGAGAAGCACCTTACCGTCGACCACGAGAGTCGATCCCCAGATGTGGGAAAGAGTATCATGCTCCCAATATTTCTCGCCCGTCTCTGCGTCGAGGCAGAAGAGACGACCCGAGTAGTCGGCGATGTATACGAATCCGTCAGCAATTGAAGGAGTCGAAATGGTGCGGCCAATCTCTTTGAACTGCCAAACGATCGCGTCCTGTCCACTTCCTTTTGTGGGATCAATGCAGGTCACTGCGCCGACACCTTCGCCGTGCTCAGGATCCTGACCGATTGCGGAGTAGACTTTCCCATTGTAAACAACCGGAGAGGAAATGATTTCGGAGGGCCCGGGATAGGTCGCGTATTTAATCGGCTCCCCTGCCTCATCAAAGCGATACTCTTTCGGGCAGCAGTCCACTTTCCAGAGTTCCTTCAAAAGGTTGAAGGTCTCATCTCCATCCTTCTCTTCGTCAAACTCACTGGAGTGAAAACCGTAGGTGAATCCGTCACCTGCGCCAAAAACAACTGTAGGCTCGCCACCTACGTCTTTCGCGAAAGCGGGAGATGACCAGTTACAGTGCATCGTGCGCTCACCGATGCCACTCGCCTCTTCCGCGACGAGTTCGCCGGTCTCTTTGTCGAGAGCGACGAAACAGGGACTGTAGGGAGCAGGAACATTGATGTGTGACCAATCCACGCCGTTCGAAGTGCTTGCGAAGACATACTTGTCAGAAATCGTAACCGAACTCGAGGTGATGTTATGAGGGAAAACACCGAGGTCGCTTCGCATATCATATCCCCATACGATATCGGCGCTCTTGTCATCAAGGGTTGCCGGCTCGGCCGCATCGAGGCCCTCAAGTCCGCCATTCTGATACTTGGCCTCATCCTGAAAAGGACCATCGTTACCATCGCTCATTCCATAGACGTCAAGACAGATGATTTCGCCGCGGTTTGTCACGACGTAACCGAATTTACCATCAACAGTGAAAGAGGAACACACTCCGAGAAACTCCCAGTCGGAAACTTTACCGGCACCGAGTTTAGGAACTGAAAACTGCCAGAGCAAATCACCTGACTTCTCATCGAAACACATCACGATGCCGTGATCCCCCTGAACCGAATCGATGCGCGGCTTCTCATTGTTGGTCCCGATGTAAACCCGCCCGTCTTTCACCGTAGCGGTACCATAGGCCTGAGATCCCATTTCGATGACCCATTTGAGATGCTTCGCCCCTTCCGCGTATGATTCATCAGTTTGCTCACCGGCGGTAAAGTCAACAGGAAGCCCCTTCGCGGGGGACATCATATTGTTGCTTCCATTGCGTCCCCACTGAGGCCACTCTCCTCCACCGGGAGCACTCTCTTCAGCGTTGACCGGATTGGTGAAGCTGACAGTAGCGCCAACTCCGATCGCCATCAGGCAGGTTAGATTAAGTATTGATTTCATCATGATAGATTGGGGAATCAAGGATTATGAGTTCGATAGAGAAAGAATCAGTTGTTAGGGGTAATTTGAATATTGTCAACGAAGACAGTTTTCTGGGCCTGGGGTGAGAATCCAAAGATTCCCGGAGCACCTTTGGCATGCGCCTTCTGGTGCTTCACTTCGATTGTCCAGGCTTCGGGTTCCGCTTCGCCTTTTACCCAGGCTTTGGCACGAACAACACCGGAACCATCCTCGGCGATATCAACGCGCGTTTTCAAACTGTACCACGTGTTCGCTGAAATGCGGAATGGGACCGACTCCTTGAGACGCTCGTGGTTTGAGCTCACTTCGAGGATATTCGCATTCCCCACCAGAGAGATGATGTAACGCTGATTGATCAGACCAACGACAGACTTAATACGACGGTTACCGTCGGTCATCACATCAGCCTGCGCCGTGTAATTCGAAGAGTCAGGGTGGCCAATGAAGGAGAGTGAACGCTGGAAGAGAACGCGGTCGAGCGTTTTTGAAAGCGCCTTGTTACCATCGATCTCGACTACTTCCCACTTGAGGCGGGCGCCAATCCATGGAAGCGGAGGAAAATCGAAAGCACGACCCGCAACCGAACCGCCGGGCTTTGCTTCGAGTTCATAATCTTCAAACCCTTCGCTGTAAGGGAAGCCGGAAATGACACGCCCGCGGAGGATTCCACTGAGGCCGTCCGCATTGGCCTTCCAGGCGCCAGCAGAGAGGCTTGCCTCATCAGCCGCTGAAATGGTGTTTCCTTTAAAGCCGGCATCCATCTGCGCCTTCACTCTCGCGGTCGGTGGAACAAAGGCTTCCCAGTCAACATCGACATTGTCGAGTTTTCCAACAACGACACCGTTCGCATCGAGCTTACGGAGGGAAACCGTGGCGCTTTCGCCGGCTTTGAGAAGGACATCGGAAGGAACCGGAAGGAGCGATGTCGCCTCACCGGCCTCAGGCATTTTCTGCTCGGGAGCAGCCGCGTAAGTGATTCCGCTGTTCTCGATTTCAAACGCGTAAAATTTCTCGGTCGTGTGAACGTAGACTTTTCCGTTACAGATTGCAGGAGAACCAATGCAGTTTCCGTCGAGTTTGATCTTGTTCTCTTCGACCGGCTCGTCACCGGAGATATTAATGACGTAAAGATCACCGGGGAAAGTCGGAACGATGAGTCGTCCATCAACCAATGCAGGAGAGGCGTGCAACTGCGAGTTGGAAAGCTTCTTCTCCCAGAGCTTTTTACCGGTCTTCGCATCCACACAGAAAAGAGAACCGGTTTTCACCATCTGGTAGACTTTGCCTTCGTGAAGGACAGGAGAGCTCGTGAACATCTCGAGCGCGGCGCGCCATTCCTCTACGGAATCAGGAAGTCTCGGTGCTCCCATTTGCTCCTCATCGATGACACCGCCGGTCTCATTGTAGTCAGCGGGAAGAGTCATTGAGAAAAGACGCCCCATTTCCGTGGTATCGAGATTCTCTTTGCCGTGAATTCCAATAAGACTGTCACCAAAAATGACCGGCATACTGTTGATTCCACCTTTGGACATCTGATAGCGCCAGATTGGTGTTCCATCGAGTATGTTTACGCAGACGATATTTCCGCAACCCGTTCCCGAGTAGAAAACACGCTTACCGTTCCGCGTCTCCACAAAAGGCTGACTCATTGAGCTGTCGCGAAGAAAAGGAGGTCCAACCCCGGGTGTCGATGACCAGAGAAGTTCGCCGGTGTTCTTATCAAATCCGAAGAAACGGTCACGTGCAGGACCGTCGGCACCCCAGTAGCTGGTCACTCCGCGAATCAGAGCGATGTCACCATCGATGACAGGAGCACCGGCGCGGCCGTTGGGGAAAGTGAGGCGACCGAAACGCTCGATCATGGAATGCTGCCAAACCTGATTTCCCTCTTTATCGTAACAGGTAACGAGTCCGAAAGTCGTCGCGACGATCACGTTACCGGTCTCAGGATCAACCGCCGGAGCGCCCACTGAATAGCGGTTGTAGATCGTGTCGGAAATAAAGTCACTGCTTGCGCGCTCCCAGATGATCTCACCTGTTTTTTCATCTCTCGCCTGAAGCACCTCTTCAAGATCAGGTCCGGTTCCGCGATAGCCCCAGGTGTAGAGACGCCCGTCGAAAATTACGGGGGTGCCCTGCCCTGATATTTCATCCGTCCAAACGGGATCTTCACTCAGTTTGAACCCCTCGTAGCTTTCAAGACTCACTCCAGTCTGGAGTGGCCCACGCCATGAGAGCCAATTACCTTTATGAATATCCTCGCCCTGAATAAAGGCGGGAGTTCCAACAGCGATGAGTGCGAACAAGGCGCGACGTAGAGATATCATAGGATAAAAGAAATCGATAACGAATACAAAACGATCTGTGAAGCTAAAAGGTCTCATCAACTCCGCAAAATGTATTTCTCGCATAATTGCGTAAATTAGAAAAATTAATACATAAGGCCGATAAACGGGTCCTTCCCCGCCAATTTTCGTCATGGGACGATTGAAGCATTAGTTTTTCTAATCCAGAATTTTTAATTAAGAGAACCGAAGTAGAAAAGAGTCACATTTTGCCGCGAAATGGTCAACAATCATCGTGCAGATGCCACGAACATTCACTATCGACCCGACTGATCCAGAAGAGCTCGACCCTAAAAACGCGGAGGATTTCACCGAATTGGTGAAATTACATCACCGCGATTTGCTGGTTTATGCGCGCGCGCTTTCTCATGATTCGACTACTGCGGCGGACCTCGTTCAGGATGCTTTCGTCGTCGCGTTTGATAAAGTGAAGACCTTTGATGTGACCCGTGATTTCGCGACCTGGATGCGGGGTATCATTCGCAATAAGTGGCGCGAGTGGTTGAGGAAAAATCAAAAGTATGAGCTGACCGACGATCTCCTCGCGCAAATTGACGCCGACATCGCGTCCTGGCAGAACCAGCGCCTCAACGAGTCAAACAGCCTTTTCGATTCTCTCGATCAGGGCCTCAAGCGTCTTCCCGACACCTTGCGTGACGCCGTCATCGCCTTCTACTACGAGGGCAGGAATGGTGACGAGATCGCTGAACGCCTCGAGATCGAACCCGCAGCGGTGCGCAAGCGTCTCCAGCGGGCCCGTTCCATTCTCAAACAATTTCTGGATCAACGCATTGATTCAACAACCTCATCCGAAGCGGAATCATGAAAAACGACTTTCCTAATCACAATGGCCCCCTCCCCGGCGAAGAACGTCTCGTGCACGCCGCTCTCGAAGAGCACGCCCGGCTCGGCTCGAACCGGAATGACGACGCGCTCATCGAGCGAATTCTTCTGGAAACAGTGAACAAACAATCCGTAACAGAGGTGGTTGCCGCCCGTTCGACCGCACCGTGGAAGAGTCTTCTCATAGGAGTGGGGTCCGCAGCAGCGGTTCTCCTGCTGGGTTTCTTTTTCCTTCAATCCTTTCAAGTTCGCGATTCCGAAATGCCGCGAAGGGAAGTGCATTTTGTCGTTCAAATTCTTGAGGATGCGCCAGTGGACGCAAGCCCTCCAACGACTCCTCCCACGGTTGCAGCAAGCCCGAATCAAGGCCGGATCGAACCGACCTTTGCGAAAGTGGATGCGGTGGTTCGCCCGATCAACTCCGGCACAGACTACTTTATGGAAACACAATTCGGCAAGTCACTCTCTCAACTCCCTTCGAAGGCGGAACATCATGGCTTCCTGATTTCTGCCTCGAAAGTGCGGCAGACAGGTCGCGAAACTCAATTCGACGGCGATGTCGTAATCACTCATGATACCTGGAAGATCAAAGCGGCAGGAGCCTCCGTTCCCATCGCCGGAAAGGTCGAAGGCGACTCGATGAATCAGTCCCCGTCCCTCACCGCCTTCGATGTCGTCGTGAATCAGGTCAGTCCCCGGCGCACCGTTCACGCAAAGACTCTTAACTTTGACGCCGTCACCGGAAACCTCATCCTGACAGGCGTGCAATCGATCTCTTCTCCCGAGGGGGAAATGAAGAAATTCCAGGCAAGTGATCGCCTCACCCTCACAAAAACCTCCTACGCGATTGAGAGCCTCCCGGTTCTTAAATACGCGAGCCCCCCGCTCCTGAAGCCGGGCCGGAACTGATTGAATCGCCTGAGGTCTTCAACTCGGGCCGCAACAGCAGCCGTTCACTTCGACAGTTCAAGAAATGCGATCAAGTCGCGCAGCTCGCGATCGGTCATCGCCATCGGCAAACCAGCCGGCATAAACGACATCGTCAGGTCTTCAATCGTTTTCACATCGTCACGTTTAAAAGTGTGGTTGCGGCCAAGCGCATCGCGGATCTGCTCGTTGACGTAGGAGCGGAGACGAATACCGACATGGCTGCTTCCGTCATTCAAGGTGATCACGCGCGGCATGTATTGCGGGGCAATGTCCCGATTGGGATCAAGAATCGCACCCAGGAGCCAGCCATTGTCCTTGCGACCGGCAACATGACTGAGGTCCGGCCCGACGACATTGCCGCGTCCACCGGAACGATGACAGTTGGCACAGAGAGCGACCTTGGGATGATGAAAAATGCGCTCACCCGCAACAGGATCGGCGGGCCCTTCGACCCCGGCGAGTCTCTTTTGCCACAATGCCGTATCGGTCAGGGCGGGACGATCTTTAAGGAGAGAGGCCGGGTCAGTCAAAGCCGCGACCGGGGCTGACGATCGCGGGAACTTCCGGGCAGTGTTATCGAGCGTTCTCCTCTGATCCTCAGTGAGTTTCACACCACGAAGAGCACGGAGAGCTTCTTCCCGAACCGCTGCATCATCATGACTGGCCAGGTTCAAAAGGAGTCCTGTGTGCTCTTCGGCAACAGCGGCAAGTCCGAGAATCGCCTCGCTACGAATCCGGAAGTCCATCGTTTCATCCCCTGCGATCGCAGAAAGTAGAGTCCGCGTGGCTTTCGGATTTCCAGCGAGGACCCTGACAACCTCCAGAGAAAGAGTGGCATCCCCGGCCTCTAACAACTGCTCCAAAAGCTCCACGGTGAGGCCGGGAGGGTAATAGGCTTTCTGTGCCATGTTTCCTTCGACGAGACGGGTTGCCGGAACCGGCAAAAGACGGAGAGCAAAGGCACGAAGCTTCGCCGAACTTGATTCGTCTTTCACTCTCGCGAGAAGCAGTTCAGGGTTGCGCAGGCCCAGTTCGGGCTTGCCACTGAGTGCCGTGTGAGCGGCGATGGCTCCTTCAAAAACTTCGTATTTCAAATCACTTTCCGCGAGGAGCGATTCGACAGCGGGAAGATAGGCCTCTAAATCCTCGTCAGCAATCCAGCGAAGGGTTTCAAACTGCACACCCGCGTTGCTGTCATCAAGCAGACCATCGATCCATCCCTCCGGATCCACCCTTGCTAGTCGGAGCGCTTGAACCGCCTCAATGCGGTCAGGGTCGGGCCACGACCGCAGCTCTTTCGGACTCCAATTTCCAGCGAGCCCACTCAAAGAGTTGAGCGCCCCACTCGCGATGAAGGGATCCTCGTCCCGACTCAGTTCGAACAACTTACTTCGTGAGAAGCCTGACTCGCCCTTTCGCAGCCGGGGGGCGAGAGTTGCCTCTTCATTGCGGGGCTCAAGATCGAGCGGCCCTAACCAACCTGCCTCTTCTAAATCGATTTCCAGCTTCCAGAGCCTCCCGAAGCCGTGAACTGAATAACGCCCATCGACCCAGTCAGTCAGGTAGAAAACGGCGGAGTGAGCGTCCTTGTGATGGACATCACGGGCAATGCACGTTGGCCTGAAATAGCGGGAACCTTTCGCCAGCGTAACCTGCCCGGCTGTGAAACTGGCACCCTGAGGCGTCAGAGGGAAAAAGTCAATCCGGTGATCTCCCCACGACGGGACGAGAAGCCCGCGCCCAAGCGGAAGCACTCCGCACGGGGCCTCGCCCGAAGGATGTATCATTGGCAGGGTTCCCCTCATCTCTCCGTTCCACCAGACAAAGGGATGTGGAGACGCTCCGCCATACTTTCGCCGATAGCCGTAGTCTCCTCCCTCAACGATGTGCAGCAGCTTGCATGGCGGGTTCTCGCCGGGATCATTTTCGGCCGCAAATATCTCGCCATCCGCACGCACCGTGACCCCGAATGGATTCCAGAGTCCCTCCGCCACCTTGCTCAACTCCCTACCCGCGACATCCAGCCGAAAAACGCCGCCGCGATCCAAACCTGTGAAGGCGTTTCCTCCCCTCGCCTGTAGCTTCCACGCTTTCGCAAAATTCTCACCCATCCCGAACACAAGGTCGCCGTTCGGGGCCCAGGCCAGCCCTGATAAGGCATTGTGCGGATATCTTTCCTCTGAAATCAACTCGACAATGGTTTCCTCGACATCACCCTTCCCGTCGCCATCATTGTCGCGAACACGGAGAATACGATCGCGCTCCGAAAGATAGACCCAGCCATCCACTCCGAGTTCCAAATCCATCGTTTGCTCGGTTGCCGCATAGAAAACGTGACGTTTCCCGTCCGGATCGAAGATGAGTATTTCGTCCTTCTCAGGTCCCTCGTAGTCAGCTTCCCGCATGTGGGTGTGACACGCCACCGCCCAGATCCTGCCATCAGCATCGACATCGAGCCCGGTCGGGGTGGCAATGTCAGGGTGCTCGGCGACGATCGTCAGCTCAACGCCCGGTTGTAAAATCTTGATCTCCGGGAGACGATCATCAGCCCCCCGCGTGATCACCGTAAGCGAAAGAAAAAGGACCGGAAGAAGGCAGCGGTATCCAGTCATGAAGAAACAGTCGGATTAGGAAAAAACCGGAGGCATCTGACCGCCTCCGAAGCTATAAACGGCCTGCTTACCCGGAAATCCCGGTCACCTTCAGATTCTTCCAGTTCACCTTAATTCCGCCGCCTGAGTGAATTTGAAGAGCGATCGAGCCGGTCGCTTTACCGATCTTCTCATCTTCGAGATCGATCATTTTCTCACCGTTCAGCCAGGTCGTGACGTGACCTCCGACGACGCGGATCTTCATCGTATTCCATTCACCGTATTTGAGGGCCTTCTGTGCTTCCTCGTCCGGCTTGATGAGCCATCCGCGACCGTAGGATTCGTAGACTCCGCCGGTATTCTTGTTCGGCGGAGCCACTTCGACCTGCCAACCCGAGATCTTGGTCCCATGCAACGAAGAGCGGAAAAAGATCCCGCTGTTGCCATCCGCCGACTGTTTGAAATCCACTGTCAGTTCGAAATCCTTATACTGCTTCTCCGTCGCAAGATAGCCATACTCCGCATCCGGTCCACTTTCGCAAACCAGCTCGCCATTTTCGACATACCATTTCTCCGTGCCATGGATCTTCCACCCCGTGAGGTCTTTCCCGTTGAAAATCGAAGTCGCTTCATCGGCTGCAACAGTTACCGGCAGCGAAGCGGCGAACCCCAGAAAAAGAGAGAGAGCAAGAATCGTGGTTTTCTTCATGGGACAACTGAAGGGTAAACCGTCGCTGTGGTCAATCCACGCAACCGACTGAGACCCACCGAGATTGCGCCACCAATGACACCGGTTAAACATTCAGCGAATTTCGGTTACCGGAGATTCAACTGCCCCGCCCCTTAAAACCCGCTTCGAAACCCATTTTGTCGCGACACCATCTCATTTCCCGCCCTGTTTTCCGTCCCCGGCCGCGCAACGAGAAAGTGGACAAACAGCGGATTTTCAGCGATCAATCGCTTCTACGTCATGTCCAATCCCGTCATCGCTCTCCTGCAATCGCGCCACTTCCCTTCGAAAGAGGAATCTCTCGCCGCGCATGAAAAGCTCATCGTTGAAGCAGCCGGGAAAGACGCGCAAATCATCTGCACCCAGGAACTTTTCCTCACCGACTATTTCTGCGATATCCAGAATCAGGACCGTTTTGACCTCGCCGAACCCATTCCCGGTCCGACCACAAATCGGCTTTGTGAGCTCGCAGCCCGTCTCGGTGTCGTCATCGTCGCCTCGCTTTTCGAGAAACGCGGCCCCGGTGTTTATCACAACACCGCTGCGATCATTGATGCCGACGGCGCACTCCTCGGGACGTATAGGAAGAACCACATCCCCCAGGATCCCGGCTTCGAAGAGAAATTCTATTTCACCCCCGGAGATCAAGGATATCCCGTTTGGGATACCGCCTTCGGAAAACTTGGCGTCCTCATTTGCTGGGATCAATGGTATCCCGAAGCGGCCCGACTCATGGCTCTGGCCGGTGCCGAGATTCTCATCTACCCCACCGCGATCGGCTGGTTGCCCGAAGAAAAGCCCACTCTCGGAGAGGCCCAACACTGCGCCTGGGAAACCGTCCAGCGTGGCCATGCCGTTGCGAACGGTTGCTACGTGGCGGCGATCAATCGCGTTGGCACCGAACACGGCACCGAGTTCTGGGGACAATCCTTCGTCGCTGACCCATACGGCCAAATCGTCGCGCGGGGTTCCGTCGATGAGGAGGAAATCATCCTCTTCGAGTGCAATCAGAAGTTCCTCGAAGACACCCGCCGAATCTGGCCTTTCTTCCGCGACCGCCGCATCGAAACCTACGACGAGATCACCCGCCGCTGGAGAGACTAATTTCAGGATCATGTCCGACTATTTCATGCCCGCCGAATGGGCTCCGCAGACTTCGATATGGCTTTCGTGGCCCCACCGTGACGATCAATGGGAAGGTGAACTCACCACCCTGCAGAACAAGTTCGGAGAGATCGCCGCCACGATCAGCCAGTTTCAGCAGGTCGATATCAATGCCTCTGCCGATCTCCACGCAACCATCGAATCGCAGTTTGTCGCCGCGGGCGGTAACCTTGATCATTTCAGGCTGTGGGATCATCCCACCAACGATGTCTGGTGTCGTGACCACGGTCCCGTCTTTGTGAAAAGCAGAGCAGACGGATCCCTCGCCCTCCTCGACTGGGGCTTCAACGCCTGGGGTGGAAAGTTCCCCCCTTACGATCTCGATAATGCGATTCCCTCCCGCATTGCCAAAGCCCTCGACATTCCCAAACTCACTCCGGGAATGATTCTCGAAGGCGGGTCGATTGAGGTGAATTCGCAGGGACAGGTTCTCACCACCGAAGACGTCTTACTCAATCCGAATCGCAATCCCGAACTCAACAGGGATCAGATCGAAACCCGGTTGAAAACCTTTCTCGGTGTTCAGGAAGTGCTCTGGCTCCGCGCCGGAATCGAAGGCGATGACACCGACGGCCACATCGATGATCTCACCCGTTTCGTCGACGAGGACACTTTGATCACCGTCGTCGATCCCGGTGGCGTCAACGAAGCGGTGCTTTCCGAGAATCTAACAAAACTCGAATCGTTCCGCACTGTCGACGGCAAGCCCTTTGTGATCCATACCATCGGGCTTCCCGAAGCCTGCGAAACCGGGGACTGGAGACTACCGCTCCTCCCCGCCAGCTACGTCAATTTCCTCATCATCAACGGCGCCGTTCTCGTCCCGCAATTTCGTCAGCCCGAAAATGATAGCGCGGCCCTCGAACAAATCGGCAAACTCTTCCCCGACCGCAAAGTCATCGGCATCGACTGCCTCGACCTCGTCAAAGAAGGCGGCTCCCTCCACTGCATCAGTCAGCAGCAACCCGCCTGAATGAGTTGCGGGTCGAAGCGCTCTCTTCGCTATCCGAATGGCCCGAAGGATCGTCGAGAGAATCGGTAACTGGCAGGAACCACGCGGCGCGTATTTTGCAGATTCGTCAGCGTGGTCGCTGGCGCAACAACGAAAGCCCACTGACAAAAGCAAAGGCTAAGAATCCGCTTCCGCCGATAGCAAAGAGGTTCACGACCTTACTCCTCGCGGGATAGACGGTTTTCGCTCCTTCACATTCACAGTAATCGATCCGCCAAGGTGCAGGCCATCCGTATGCCTTCGTTGTACAAAACTGAAAGAAGTCATTTTCGGTTTGAGCAAGCGCCGCCTCGATCGCTCCTGCAGCGATGGTTACCACCAGGGCAACTATCAGGCCGTTTTTTAGGGCGCGTCTCATTGGGAAATTTCTGAACACAACCACACCCTAGTGAAAAACCGACCAGCTCATCCGCTTCGCTAACAATTCAAGTGTCGCCGTGCCGACGAGCGAATTCCCGTTGATATCAAGACCGGGAGACCACACAGCAATCGAGGCTTTTCCCGGCACGATCGCAAGGATGCCACCGCCCACTCCGCTTTTTCCGGGCAGCCCGACGCGAAAGGCGAAATCCCCTGCACCATCATAGTGGCCGCACATCATCATGAGAGAGTTGATACGCCGGGCCCGGGACGTCGATACGACGCGGTCCCCCGTCAGCGGACTGCATCCATCGCAGGCCAGGAACAGGCCCGACCGAGCGAGCTGAATACAATTCATCGCGATTGCGCATTGATGAAAATAAACGCCCAGGACCATCGCCGGGTCATGGTCGATAACTCCGTAAGACTTCATGAAATGTGCGAGCGCGAAATTCCGATGGCCGGTAAGTTGCTCGGATCGCGCCACGAGAGGATCGATCACAATGGAATCATCAGACGCGAGGAAACGCATGTAGCTGAGGATCTCCCCGATTGCCTCTTTCGGCAGGTGCCCGGAGAGAATCGCGTCAGTCACCGCAATCGCCCCCGCATTGACGAAAGGGTTGCGAGGCCTCCCATTTTCGTGTTCAAGCTGAACGATGGAGTTGAAAGCGTTGCCGGACGGCTCGCGGTCGACGCGGTCCCACAATCGGTCCCCGAACCGACCGAGCGCGAGGCTCAACGTAAACAGCTTCGAAATGCTCTGGATCGAAAAATCCTCAGCCGCATCCCCCGCTGTGACAAGCTCACCCTCACGAGTCACCACTGCGATGCCATACTTCTGAAGCGGAACCGTAGCCAGTTGAGGAATGTAATCCGCGACCTTCCCCAGCTCGAGGCGATCCAGCAATTCAGCATGAACCTCAAGCACTGAATTCTGTAGTAGTTCACTCAAGCCTCACCATCGCCGGAAAACGCAGAATTGCCAAAGAGCACTGGGCGAATTTGCGAGAAGTTGCGACAGCCAATGGGCTTGAGCAATCTATCCGGATCCATCCCCCAAATCCGCGTGTGACAACTCCCCTGCGCTGCCTATCTTTCTATCATGAACACCTCCCGTATTCGTATCGCTGCTTTCGTCATGTTTCTTGGAGTCGCGCTGGGGGCTTTCGGGGCGCATGCTCTGGCGGACCGTCTCGCGGAGAATGACCGCGTTGCCACGTGGGATACCGCGGTTCTGTATCATCTCGTTCACGGGGTCGCACTTTTCATCATCGCTCTGACAGCAGGACGCAGCCGCAGCTTCTGGTTTTTCCTCGTCGGAATCGTCGTCTTTTCGGGGAGCCTCTACGCGCTCTCGATTACGGGAATCACAAAGCTTGGAGCAATCACTCCGATCGGCGGGCTCTCTTTCCTCATTGGCTGGATTCTCTGGATCCTCAATCCGGTGAAGCTATCGGCGACGACACCTTCGTGAACCTTACACGGCTGCCATCCCTTCAACGCGGTGGCCCCCGGGCTGAATTGATCGTGACTTTGAAAAAGGGGCACCCTACCCTTTTGCCATGAAATCTCTTTCCCTCTGGCTCGCCGTGGCCGTGACCTCTCTTATCTGGAATGTCAGCCCACTCTCCGCAGAAGAACTGACCTGCTTCGAATTACGCACCTACCACCCCAACGAGGGAAAACTCGAAGCGCTCCATTCCCGCTTTCGCGACCACACCGTCGGCCTCTTTGATAAGCACGGCATGACCCAGCTCGCCTACTGGGTCCCCGTCGAGAACAGGGAAAATGTTCTCGTCTATCTCCTCGGCTATCCTAACAAAGCGGCCAGAGAAACCGCCTGGAAGGCCTTCCGCAGCGATCCCGACTGGCAGAAAGCCTACAAGGCATCCACCGCCGATGGAAAGCTCGTGAATCACGTCGACAGCGTATTCCTTCATCTCACCGATTATTCCCCGAAACCGCCCATCCCGGCATCTGACACCGCTCGTCTCTTTGAAATGCGGCAGTATACCTGCAATCCCGACAAACTGGAGAATCTCGATGCCCGCTTCCGGGATCATACGATTGATCTTTTTGAAAAACACGGCCTCACCAATCTCCTCTACTTTCATCTCGATGACGGACAGGAAGGCAGCGAGAACACCCTTCTTTACTTCCTCGCTCACGCTTCTGACGAATCGAAAGCGGCTGGCTTCAAAGCCTTCAGTCAGGATCCCGAATGGAAAGCCGCCCGCGATGCCTCGGAAGCCGGCGGGAAGATTCTCGTGAAGCAGGGAGTCCAGTCGACTCCGCTGAAAGCGACCGACTATTCTCCGGTGAAGTAAGCTACAACCCGAGGCCTCCTTTTCATTCCCCCCATCGCACCACCCAATGAATCGAATCGTTCTCTCAACGGCTCTTCTTTTCCTGGTCACTTTCGTTTCACAGGCAGAGAACTGGCCGGGGTGGCGGGGCCCGCGCGGTGACGGGACCGTCTTGAATGCTCCTACGCTCGCCACGGAACTTTCACCCGGCTCGGGAACGGTTTGGAAAACGGCCATCCCCGGGGCTGGTCACGCCTCTCCCATCATCTGGGAGAATCGCATCTTCCTCGTATCGGCCGAAGAAGAAGGCAATACCCGATCACTTCTCTGTCTCGATCGTGAGAGCGGCGAAATTCTATGGAGCAAGGTGGTTCTCGCCTCCCCCTTCGAAGGAATCCATCGACTCAACAGCCGGGCATCGAGCACTCCCGCAACCGACGGCAAAACTGTCTACGTGAGCTTTCTCGATGAGGAGAAAATGTTCATCGCCGCTTACGACTTTGACGGAAACGTCCTCTGGGGAAAACGTCCCGGCGGCTTTTCCAGTAAGCACGGCTACTGCTCATGCCCTGTTCTCTGGAAGGATCTCGTCATTGTCAATGGCGACCATGACGGCGACGCCTACATCGTGGCACTCGATGCGAAAACCGGAGAAACCAAATGGAAGACCGACCGTCCTAACAAAACCCGAAGCTACTCCACTCCCATCATTCGTAATATCAAAGGACGCAATCAGCTCATGCTCTCGGGAAGTCTCTCCGTCGCGAGCTACGATCCCGACACCGGAAAACAACAGTGGGTCATCGACGGGCCGACCGAGCAGTATGTGGCTTCGCTGGTTTACAATCCGGAGCGGAACATCCTCTTCCTGACCTGCGGATTCCCCGAGAAACATCTCATGGCGATCCGACCCGACGGAGACGGCAACGTCACCAACACCCACGTCCAATGGCATGAGACCGCCGGAGCCAGCTACGTCCCCAGCCCGATCGGAATAGACGACTACTTTCTCGTCGTCGCGGACAACGGGGTGGCGAGTTGCTTTGATGCTATGTCAGGTGAGCGCTTCTGGCGGCAACGACTCGTCAGCGGCAAACAGGAACCGGGGCACAGTGCCTCCCTCATCTCAGCGAATGGACTTGCCTATTTCTTTTCCGACAGGGGCGTCATGACCGTGGTTAAGCCGGGCAAAGAACTCGAGATCGTCGCGCAAACCGAACTTGGCGAAGAACTCTATGCTTCCCCTGCTATCTTCGAGAATGATCTCTACCTGCGGGGAACGGAGCATCTCTTTCGTTTCCGCGGTAAGTAAGATTCACCAACGCCAACCCCGGGGCTCTGCGGAGAAAGGCTCACGCCCTTCCTCTACTTTCCCGATCCACGAGCGTAGAGGAATCCGTCAGGATTTCTTTCGCCTGTCCCCACCCCGCCCGGTACGCTCACCAACACCCCCCACAGACCTCTGCGGAGAAAGGCTCACGCCCTTCCTCTACTTTCCCGATCCACGAATGTAGAGGAATCCGTCAGGATTTCTTTCGCCTGTCCTTAGCCCGCCCGGTACGCTCACCAACCCCCCCCACAGACCTCTGCGGAGAAAGGCTCACGCCCTTCCTCTACTTTTCCGATCCACGAATGTAGAGGAATCCGTCAGGATTTCTTTCGCCTGTCCCTACCCCGCTCGATACGCTCACCAACGCCACACCGGGGCTCTGTCTTAAAACACTCAGCCACTGTTTTTCTACACAGATGAAAAAGGTTGATAAGGGAATGATACGGATCAGGTAGGTTGCGACAGCCCCTTCAGGATGAACAATTGATTCACCCTAGGACACCCGAAAAAGCCGCTTAAACTGATCTCCCACGCCCATGACGTTCTCCCAACGCCTCACACAGAGATCGACGAGAAAGAGAGCGAGGAACAGCTTCATGAGGAGTGGCCACAACTCGTAATACCTCGCCACGTTTGTGCCGGTGAGTTCAAGCTTGGCGTAGGGTGAATCGAGGAAAGTCCCCCCGGTCATCTCACAGACTTTGCGGAGCAATTCCTCATCGACGCGACCGGTAGCCACCTCGCTCGACGGATTGTGGACGTAGCCTGCGGATACGAGCTGGGATCCCGATCGCGCGCGGACAAGATAGACGCCGGGATCGACAGGTCTGAAATTGGCTTCATACCAACCGGGCCCTTCCTGATCGAGCGGCAAGGTTGCGAACTCCTTCATTCCCGATCCGAGGGCATTCGCGGGGACGTGGAAAATGTCCGCCTCAACCGTGGCACCATCTTTCCGGGTTCCCGCATCCTCGGCAAGATCGACTTCGATGTGAACATCCTCACCATCCTGTTCCAGTCGCAGGTCCATGTTCAGGCCCTGCGGTGGTCGAGCCGTTTCACGCAAAATCTGCGACCAGAGCTGGCTGTAGCCTTCCCAGTCGGAAACCCAGAGCGCGGCCCAGCGGGATTTACAATCGGAGGTGAAGGCGGTCACTTTCCCCAGCCCGAAGCGCCAGTGCGCGAGCAACGGATCCCCCGTGTCCGTCACCAGCGGGATCTGCGAAGTTGCCTTGCGATTCGTCTTCACATAGCCGAGGAGAGGCGGAGCAATACCGTCCTCCCAATCGCGGATCATGGGATGCTTCTCAACAATCATCGGCTCAAAGGCGTCTTCGCGAATCATGCGACCGGTGTGAGTCATCGTATCCTGAGTGAAAATCCGGACGATTGATCCCGGGTCCATCGTCACGTAGCTTTGCCCTCCACCCGCCGCTGCTATCGCCTGGAGCAAGCCGACCTGCGCACCCGAACCCACCGCCACCGTCGAGATCGTGATTCCCTCGGCCTGACATTGCGACGCGAGCGCCTGATAGCCCTGCCCCGAAGTCTGGCCATCGGTGAGAACAATCATGTGTTTGATCTTCGCTTTGACCTGATTGAGTTCCTCACGGGCCATCACCATCCCCGGATAAATATTCGTGCCGCCACCGGAACCCAGCAACGAGATCTGACTCGCAATCGTGCTCGTCGAAGTCACCTTCGTCATCGGGACAATCTCGTGAACCTGGGAATCGAAGGCGTAAATCCCGATGGAATCCTTCGGGGAAAGGAGTTCGGCACTGGCGATTGCCGCTGACTTACAAATCTCAATCTTCTGTCCCGCCATGGAACCGGACCGGTCGATCACAAGAGCGAGTGCCGAGGACTGAAACTCCTCCTGATCGGGCGCCTTCAGCTTCACCGGCAGGATCTCCTCAATCGGAGTCCGGTAGTAACCACCGACGCCGAACGAATTCATCCCGCCGATCATGACAAAGCCACCACCGAGCTTTTCGACATAGTCACGAATCGCAACCATGCGTCCCTCCCCGATGCGATGCGCCGGAATATCGGAAAGGACGATCCCGTCGTAACCGGCCAACTCCTGAAGGCTGTTAGGCAAACCGTCCGGTGATCGCACATCGAGCCGAATCCCTTCACGGCTCATCGCATCGACGAGATAGCGCGACTCGCCTTCTTCCCCTTCGACGTATAGCAGAAGCGGTTTTCCGCGAACGTCAACGATACTGAGCGCCTCGTTGTTCTCGGGGATCGCGTCTTCCTCCTCAAACCCTTCAATGACAACGCGGTAGTTGTAGATATTACGTTTCTCAGGAACCCGCTTGAATCGCAAGGTCGTTAATTCCCCCGCGACCAGCTCGACATCGTTGGACTCGACCTCGATCCCGTTTTCAAAAAGTCTCACCCGTCCCGGCCCTGACAAAGAACTTTCGATCGTCGCCTCCAATTCAAGACTCGCTCCCTCATTCAAACGTGACTGGGAACTGACGAGACGCGTCACCCGCACATCGGGCTGAACCTCACCGGTGACACCGACGGCGTGAATCTTAATCCCCGCGACGACCGCCTCACGCGCCAGCGCCATGAGCGAACCGGCCGTCTCAACACCGTCACCAACGAGAACGAGATGACGCGAAGAACCTCCCGGAAAAATCCCCTTCGCGAGACGGGCGGCCTGTTCAAAATTGGATCCGGAACCGATTTCCTCCATCAGCTCAGCTCCGCCATCGGCTTTTCCGGTGAAAGAATCACTCGTAGGATTTCCGAGCAAACGGGGCTCACGTCCCGCTGCGACATAACCGACCTCAGAATCTCCGGAGAGAGACTCGCGCACAAGCCGCGCCGTCTCGTAAACCATCTTGAGCCCCTCGGCGCCCTGACTGCGACTGTGGTCGAGCACAAAAATAGCCGACTGATCTTTGCTCGGGAGTAATTTGGCGGGAGAGGCAAAAGCGATCAGGGCAAGAATCACCAACAAACAGCGAACGATGAGAAGGAAACGCTTCCTCTTCCCGTGCATGGGATGCGTCGACCTGGCATCGAACCAAATCAGGAAAGCGACCGCGGGGACGATCAGAAAAAGAATCTGTGGGTAAAGCCAATCCATTAAAACAGTTTCCTAGTAGACGGCGTGACGGTGAAAGAGCCAACTCTCGACGACGAGGAAGAGAACGATAAATGAAAGAAACCACCACTTGAGGTTCCCTGTGAACCGGGATGCCACCGCGAAATAATCGGATTCATTCGCGTCGACCTCACCGCCAGCCGCGATATTGCTTTCGCGCGCCGAAAGGAGATGAGCCGCCCCCTTCATTCCACTGTCAGTTTCCCAGATCCCGATCTGGTTCATCTCCACGACATCCGATTCCAACTCAATTCGTCGACTTCCGCCCTGCCCCTCTTCCGCCCCGGTCCAGCGAATCTCAGTTCCCTCGACTTCGGCGAGCTCACCTGTGGAAAGAAAATGCGCCCCGAGCTCACGCCCTTCATTCTGACGATCCACCGCCCAGAAAAGAGCATTGCCCATCAGCAATGGAAACGACGCCGTCAGTGGAAGGCGCTCGGAGAGCCCCGGAGAAAATCCCATGACGACAAGGCGCTGCCCTTCGACTTCGCCGGCGGCGAGAATAGGATCTTTCCCCGCAAACCAGAGCGGTTCCAACGATCCTTTCGCCTGAAGCAGCGCGGTCTGAGTCAAGGCGAGTCGGCTGCTGCTGATTCGAAAGAGAACCGGATGCTCTTCATTTCCAACCCGAACCTGATCATAAGGGATTGCTGCGTCGAGTCTCCGCGCAAAGACAGGACCGAGAGATCCCGGCGGATTGATCACGATCACGGGAATATCGGTCGGCCACTTTTCGGGAAGCCAGCCATCGAAGATCACAGCATCAACCTCTTCGCTCAGGGGCCACGAATCAGCGCCCCCTTTCAGTAACTCAAAACTTCCCGATTCCTGGATCGATGACAATGCAAAGCGGGTGTAGGGATCTTCCGCATCATCGGGACGAATCCAGGCGGCGAGAACCGGCTTGGGATCCGGAAGCGGGACGGCGACGATGTTGTCGAGAGTGAACTCGTCGCCCTCCGATTTCAGCTCCAGTTTCAATATCTGATCCCGTGAACCATTGATACGGAAAGTGACGCCCTTCTTTTCACCCGGTTCGAGATCGATTTCGCGGAACTGGCTGGGAATCCCGCCGACACTGACATTGAGCCGTACTTCATCTCCTTCCGGCGCCGCCTCGTTGAGAGCGACCTGCACATAGGCATCGTAACGCGCGTATTCGAGCGGAACCGGTCGAATCTCAAACGCGGTGATTCCCGCATTGCTGACCGAACCGAGGGCGAGATTCAACTCACGGACAGATATGTTCGACTCCTCGAAAGCGGCCGCATCGAGAGCCTTATCGCTGACATGCCAGATTGCGGTGGGCGGTTCGAGACCCGCGAGCAGCTTTGCGGTCTCCTGCGCGAGATCGGCCCGGTCGGGAATGGGGCGAATCGTGACGCCATCGAGGCGGGAGATGAGCTCACGTCGTTTCGTTGTCCCCGGCTGCACCACCTCGGGGCGAATGTCATAGGCGACGAGAGAAACCGAAATCTCCTCGGGAACCAACTTGAGTCGCTCCTTGAGAATGCGCTTCCCCGCCTCCAGCCTGGTCTCACCGTCTTCATCTTTCACCGCCATGGAAGCGGATCGATCGAGGAGCACGACAATGGATCGATACTCATCAGCGTCATTGGAAGAAGCAACGATGCGGGAAAGCACAAAGACGGTAAACAGGAGAACGAGAAACGTAAGGAGAAAGGAGAGGAGCTTCTTGAGGCGCCGCAGCCAGGCCGATTCCTGGTGCTCACGCGCGAGTGTCTTGAAGAAAACCAGGGTCGAGACACTGACCTTCTTCGATCGGCGCCTGAAGAGGTACAGCATCACCGGGATGATCCCGAGAAGCAGAAGCCATAGCGATGCTGGTTGCAAAAACTGCATAGAAAAGAAAATCAGGCTCCGTTTCCGGCGAGCGCCGATCCGCGCGACAGCAATTCGAGAAAAAGTTCATCGAACGGGTAATCCGTCCGCCATCGTTGGTAATCAATCTGACGTTCCTGACAAGCCGTTTCGATATCTGTCAGGAATTCCTGATAACGCTCTTCGTAACGGGCACGGTCACGCGGCGTGAACCAGAGACGTCGCTCCTCTTTCGTTTCTACATCGAACAGTTCGATCTCACCGTCGAGGTCCGGCTTCTCCTCCCAGGGGTGGTAGACCTGAATAAAGTGTACCTCTCCCGGCCACTTGCTCGCATGACGAATCGCCTCGCGCGCCTCATTGATGTCATTTCCGTAAAGATCGGAGATCACAAAAATCACCCCGTAGCGACGTCGACTCGGCTGAAAGCGCTCGAAACACTTTTCAAGATTGGTGAGGCCTTCAAACTTCAGCTCGCTCGCAAAATCGAGAACCCGCTGGAAACTGCCCTGCCCTTTCAACGGCGGCGTCGTATCCCCGACATCGTCACCGATTTCGTAGAGGTTGACGCGGTGATGTCCCACCAGGCCCATGTAGGCAAGCGCGACCGCGAGCTTCAGAGCGGTGCTTCGCTTCTCAGCAAACGGCTCCTTCATTGAAGCACTCGTATCGATCACAACATGAACGTGGAACTCCTGAATTTCCTCGTAGAGACGGATGAAGAGCTTGTCCAACCGCGCGTAGAGACGCCAGTCGATCGACCGGTAATCGTCGCGGGGCGTGTATTGACGAAAATCTTTGAACTCCCTCGTGTAACCGGTCGCGGGTGTTGACTGAATCCCTTTGCGACGCAGCTGCTTCCGCTTCCGAAGCCGCAGAAAAAGCGCTCTGAGCCGATCCAGAAAATCGGCGTCAAAAAGTTCTTCGTTATCGGATTTGGAATCGCTGGATGGCATAACAGGCGGAAATCCCGCGGTCAATTAACGGGAGCAGTGACAGGTGCGGGTTCGGCTGCCGGCGGGGCCGGAACGCGAAGACAGATCAGGGAACGCTGCGAGAACACCGTGTAATAATTCCCGTTCGAAACGAGATCCTCAACGGAAGTAAGAATGGCAAGATCGTTCCGCTTCCGCTGCGTGATGCGACCGCGCCAACTCTCTTCGGAAACAAGGGGCGCATTCTCCGGCTTCACCTGTTTCAGGTAGGCCTGCAGCGAATCCTCCCACAAGGTCTGCCCGATCACCTGTGCGGTGAGACCATTCACCACTTTGATGCCGATTCCGCCCCGGACGACGATTTGATTTCCGACGACGACAGCTCTCAGCGGTATCGCCTTTCCCAGATCGTCGAAAGCGAGTCGGGTCGATTTCTTTCTCAAAAAGTCGGCGTGAATGAGTTCGTTCTTTCTCAAAAACCACGCGTGATTTCCTATCACTCCGAGAAACGCACCGGCTGAGGGAAGTTCCTGAGAGATGAGAGGCAGTGAAGTCGAGACCCGCCTGACAGAGCCATCCTGAGTGAGCCAGAGATCCCCCCCACTGAGAGCGGCAAAGGAACCCTTCCCGTTTTGCAAACGGACCCCGGACCAGTAAACGGAGGGGCTCACCATCGAGGTTCCTTTTTCAAGCAGGTCCAGCGGAACAAGCGCCTCCTCTTCAAACATTGGAAACGGCAACATCGCAGACGCCTCCGCCACCACTTCATCGCTAATCGAGGCAACTTTCACCGGCACCCCGGCTTCAGGAATGGACTCATCCTTGAATTTTTCCTCCCGAACCGTGATCGGGAACCGGGCCTCCGAATCCCCCTGAAAGCTCCAAATCAGCTCACCGGTTTCCACATCGATAATCTCAGATCCGTATCCATAGAGGAAAGCCATCCCGCCATCGAGGGTGATCCCCGAATTCAGGGAAACCGGTTCGTAATCCGGCTTGTCCGGGATCTCGCCAAGCTTCCGATACCAGTGCAGCTTCCCGGTATTTCTATCGTAACCCGCCGCCTCCCGGGTTTCCGGTCTGAAAACAACGGTCAGCAAATCATTCGACTCAAACACTGTCCCCGGCAAACTCCCCTTTCTGGGAAGGCCGGAAGGCTTCGGCGGCGCGAAAGGCATCACCGCAGACCATTTCAATTCACCGCTGAGCGACTCGAAACATTGCAGTGAATCCCCGCGCATCATCAGAAAGCTGTCAGCACTCGCGTGGAAGGATGGAACGTCCCTCACCTGAAGCGCTCCGGAAGTGCCCTCTCCCGCCGCAATGACCGGACTTTCACCGGGGACCGCCCAGAGCGAGTCGTCCGCCACCTCGACCAACTTGCCTGAGGAAAACGATTTCTCCCAAAGCAACTTGCCGCTGAGCCGGTCCACGGCGTGAACCGTGGCAATATCGTCGACAATGAGAACGACATCACCTGACTGGGCAAAGCGAACGATGCGCTGCCTTTCCTCCAACTCGAAGGCCCAGCCTAGCTCCGGCTGCTGCAGCAGAAACGAAGCATCACCGCCCGAACTCGCGAGGTCGACGACCCTGCTTTGTTCAAGGAGGTCGAAAGCCGCCTTTGCATCAAGGGTGAGCCCGTCGGGGAAACGGACCGACTTCAAACCCGTTTGCTTGAGCTCTCCTTCAAATTGAAGCCGCGCACCGGCGGCATCAGCAGTCCGACCCAGCTCCCCGAGAATGAATGCCCGACTCCAGAACGACCACAACTTTGCCCCCGCCTCCATATCCTCACGACCAATCAAGGAAAGATACGGCAACATCTCTTCCATTTTCTTCGCATCGCCGTCATGCAGGAGCTCCCCCATGGAGCGGTAGTAGGAAGCGAGGAGATGATCCCGCAAAATAACGTCGGTAGAAGCGCGAAGCTTCATCCCCGCATCGCCCCCCCTCAGTGAGCGAATCACCGAGCGGAAAATCTTTTCTCTCCCGTTCGCGGCGAGCAAGCCAAGTCGTTTCTCCCAGCTGAACACATCCGAGGGCTGAAGTCGGTTGATCGTTTCGAGGGCGCGTTCGGCCTCCTCGTGAAACCCATACTCGATCAGCACCGGAACCGTCTCGCGGAGCAAATCCGCCGACTCCACTTCGCTGTAATCGACTTCGGCGAGAATCTTCTCGGAAAAGTCGAGTCGCAGGCTGCGATGATACGCCATCCCGGTTCGCAGCTGATACTCAAGTTCATTCGCGGGATCCTCGGACTTCAACTCAGTGAGCAAGTGGATCACTTCATCGACCGATGTGACCTCCTCTTCGAGAACGCTGACGAGAAACCGTTTGAGACGCAACCGCAGATCCGCTGCCAGAGTGGTTTGAGCGAGCTGCTCCCGAATACCTGCGGCGACGCGCTCCGTGAAAAGCCGCTGCTTCCCGAACTCACTCAACAACATAAACCGCTCCACTTTCTCCGGTGACCAGGCTCCGTTTGAGAAGCTGTAACGGGCCTGTTCCTGATCGAAGAATCCCTCAACCACTTCAAATTTCGCACTCGCACGCATCGCCGTCTCCAGCCATTTCGAATACCGCGCTGAACTGTCGGCGAGCTCCCTGACGCGGTCGATTTGAATCTGCGCCGCACCGCGATCGCCTATCTCACTTTCCGCCTGAATGAGGAGCAGCCCCAACTCGAACTGCGAAGCGTCGGTCGCAATCTTCTCGCCGAGGATCTGCTTTGCACCGATCGGAAATCCCTGAGCGAGGAGAAACTCGACGAAGTCGATCAGATTCTCCAACTCGGCCGCCGCCGCATCGACCCTGCCGACGAGCGAGTTCACTTCATTCGGCTTCTTGAGCTTCACGTAAATTTCCGCCAACTCCCTCGCGACATCGAGACGCGCCGGGTGATTCCGCAGATAGCGTTCCAGATAAGTGCCCGCCGCGTCGATTCGGTCAATCCGGCGGAGATAACGCTGCAATTCGAGAATTTTCTCAGAAATCTCATCCGGCTCCAAACCGGCGACGACTGATTTAAAATCCTGCTGCGCATCGGCGTCCTCCCCGTTCGCATAGTGAATCTTCACAAGCCGGAAACGAAGATCAGCACGATCCGGCTGCTGCTCCAATCGTGTCTCGAGATACTTTTTGTAAAGTGCTGTGTCATTGACCTCTTCGAGCAATTCGAGCGCACGAACCTCAATCGCACTCGACTCTGACAAAACAGCAGAACGGTCCACGAGCAACTCCGCCGCCTCGGCCTGTTTCTCGCTCGCGACAAGAAGCTCGGCGTAATCAATGATCAGCGCCTCACTCTCCGGATTCTCTCTGTAACGATCTGCCGCCGCCTTCAGCATCGCTTCGCGTTCCTCCGGCGAAGCGAGCACATTAACCCGCTGGCTCATGATCTCACGGCGCCGCCAGTGATCCGGAGCCAGCTTCGCGAGAACGGCATCGAGCCGCTTTCCAGCTGCGGCGCTGTTCCCCAGTTTGTATTCTGCATTCGCGAGCAACACCTCACCCTCGAGCGCAGCGTCAGGAGCCGGCTTCAGCTCAATCGCTTTGGTCAAGGCCGCAATGCTCAGCTCATAATACTCGTAGCGCTGCATCAAGCGGGCGAGCCCGAGAAGCGCCTCAACACTCTTCCCGTCCGCGAGAAGTAGCTTCTCCAACTGAGCCTGTGCAAGTTGACGAGTCACGTCGCTTTCCGCGATCTGAAGCAACTCCTCAATCCAGTCACGCCGCTTCGCCGGATTCACCTCCAGATCAATGGCACGGGAAAGGGTTTCGGCAGCCCGCTCATCACCTCGTTCACTGAGGAAAAGGTAGAGCAAATACTGCAAGGGAGCGTATTCGGGGTGCAGCGGAACCGCTGAGGCGATCAATTCGTCCGCGCCGGGGCGATCCACCTTTCGCAAAATCCGAATCAGGGCCGTTTTCGCCCCGCCGTCGTCGGGATACTGCTCGACATGGGAACGATAGAGACCAATCAACTCGTCGACCCGCTTTGCATCCCGATACAATTTCACCAGTGAATCGATCGGCTGCTGAAGAAGCGGATCGTAGTGAATCGCGGTCCGGTATTTCAACGAAAGCTCAGTGAACTCCTCTTCCGTGAGTTCCTGAGCCGCTGCCGTAAAGGCGAAGCAACAGGCAAGCGTCGCCATCGCTCTCAAACACCTGGCACGGGCTGACGAAGGAACGAGTTTCGTTCCTCTACGGAGCACTTGTAGAGGAACGAAACTCGTTCCCCTTCGAAGCCTAACCGGCAGCCGATGTAAGTTAAATTTGATAAGCTTTAGCTAAAGCAGATGGTTTGAAAGATGCCGCGTTTCCCGAACTCTAAGCGGAGACGTTCGTCGAGATCGATTCGATCACCGCGTTGATGAGAGCATCGATATTCTTCGACTCCGCTTCCCCCTGGAAATTGAGGATGACACGGTGGCGAAGTGATGAAAGGGCAACGCGCTGAATGTCTTCAACCGAAACCGTGGTTCGTCCATCGAGGGCACAGATGACACGGGCACCGCGCACGAGGGCCTGCATTCCCCGGGGGCTCGCACCATAGCTGACGTATTTCTCAACTTCGCCGGGGTGCTCCCGCATCTCGGGATGCGTTCCCAGAATAATCTGCGCCGCATAGTGCGTGATGTGATCCGCAATCGGAACCCGCGAAACGATCTCCTGAAATTCCTTGATCTCATCGGAGGTGATGATTTTCTTCAGCTCGGGAGCGTCGAATCCGGAAGTCCGCTTCGAAATCTCAACGAGGGTTTCGCGATCGGGAAACGGGACCCGCAGTTTGAAAAGAAAGCGGTCCGCCTGCGCCTCGGGGAGCGGGTAAGTGCCTTCCATCTCCATCGGGTTCTGCGTAGCCATGACGAAAAACGGCTTCGGAAGGACGAGCGTTTCGCCGCCGGCGGTGACCGAACCTTCCTGCATCACTTCGAGGAGCGCCGCCTGCGTTTTCGGGGTGGCGCGGTTCACCTCATCAACGAGAATGAGATTCGCAAAAACCGGGCCTTTCTCGAAGTGCATGACGCGTCGACCTTCCTCATTTTCGTTCACGATGTGCGTTCCGAGAATGTCCGCCGGCATCAGATCCGGTGTACACTGGATACGTCCCGATTCCAGTCCCATCACTTTCGACAAGGTCTGAACGAGGAAGGTCTTTCCGAGACCGGGAACCCCTTCGAGGAGAATGTGCCCTCTCGCAAAAACGGCCACGAGGGTGTCGGTGAGAAGCTCGTCATACCCGACGATCGCCTTCTGGATCTCATCCTTCAGATCCTTAAATTTCGCCTGGAAGCGCTCCAGATCTTTTTCGAGTTCGTTACTGTCTGTCATCAAATTTAATAGGGTTAAGTCACTGACTTAACAGGGTTGGGTCCGGCACTAAAGAGGGTTGGAAAGGAGTTGAAAGGTCCGGTGCATATTCTGGCTAAGCCCCGAAATTTGCTATGATTAATATCACGACCGCAATTGCAACGCCAATCAGCACATACTGCCAGGCAACGGCCATCAATCCTAAGGAAATAGCTCCACCGGATATCCTTATGTGATCCTTCTTAACCCAGGAGAATATACCTAAGATCATCGCGATAAACCCCAAAATCATGTAGGTCAAATCGACACCATCGTATAAAGCTACAACCCGAGGCTCCGCTATCGGCTGTGAATCAGATTCCGGACTGAGAAACTTTTCAGTGAGAAACTTCTTTCCTGCTTCAGACGCAACCTCCTTCAGCGTCGGCTCCGGAGGTTGGGGACGAAGGGCATCTTGGAAAATGGCTAAGCCAAGAGCGATTAACCCTACAACTAACCCGATGATGCCTATTCTATGTTTCATGGGATGTTCCTTTTTCTCAACTCGATCAGGTCTCGTTGGGAGCAACGTTATTCAGCAGGGTCGGCCTCTTCAAATTGTTTACGAATCGCGGAAAAATACCGCAAAACATGTTTACGTCGTGAAAGTGGGAGGGTCTGTCCGTCGAGAGCCTGTTCTTCGGCGGCGAGGTAATCGGTCACGATTTCCTGCCGGGTGCGTTCGACCGATTCGTTGCGCACTTTTCCATCAACCGCGCGGAAGGTCGAATCGCCGTTGTCATTGATTTGCGCGACCACTTCCGAGTCGCGGGCTGCCTTCGTGGCTTCGCTTTGATCGTCGATCATTTCGGCGGTGCCGGAACCGGCTTCGTTGCCCCCCTGCCCGGCCTGACTCATTCCCGCCTGAGACGCGGTCACTCCCTGGCCGGGTGTTGGCGCTTTTGCATCCATCCCCGGAACCGGTGCACTGAGCATGCCTCCTCTGCCTTTTCCGTCACGGGCGTTTTCGCTCATCTGCATGCCAGAGCCAGACTGTCCCTGAGGCGGCGCTTCCCCCGGAATCGGTGCCCCGAAGGCCTGCTGGGAATTGGGATTGCTCTCGCTCGTTTCGTCGCCCTCCCCCGGAGCCTGACCGGGAACAGGAACCTGTTTCGAGCCTTCACCGGATTGCTCGCCCGGTTTTTGCTGTCCCGGTGACGGATTCCCCGCTTCCGGAGACTGACCGCTCTGAGCCATGTGGGGAGCGGTCATCTTCTTAATATCGTTGGAAACCGGATCGGAATCGAGTGACTGCAAACCGCCTCCACCGCCCTGCTGTCCGGCTTCACCGGAACTGGATTCATCGGCGATCTGCTCCATTCGATCGAGGTCGGAACCGCTGATCTCGCTTCCCGCCTCGCGGAGAGAGCTGGCCATCTGCTCGAGTTTCTCCTGCGCCTCCTCGCGACTGTCGATGAGCCGGAAATACTTGGCGAGCTCTTCAAATTCGCGGGCGGCCGTTTTCGTCTGCGCATTGAGTAACTTGATCGAAGCGTTGCCGACCCGCTCTCCGACCGGCTTGGTTTTGTCCTCGTCCGTCGCCGCTGTCATGATGCTTTCCATGACCCGCGTGAGCCGCTCCTGCGTCTCGATCTGAATGTCATCGCCGTTCAGGATTCCCTGAAGCGTCATCGCTTCATCCGCAGCACCGGAAGCTGACTTGTCCTTGATCGCGAGCCCCAGATCAGCGGTATCGGGGTGGCTTCGCATTTCGGTGAGCATTTCTTCAGAGGCCCAACCGTCGTCGGTGAGGCCCAGTTTTTCGGCAAGTCGCTCCGCAGCGCGGGCGCGGGACTCGAGTGCCTCGAGCATTTCACCGGCAGTGAGGTCATCGGACTCAGCTAAATCCTCCGCAACCGAATCGACCTCGGCACGTAACTTCTCGAACTCGGCTTTCTCCTCTTCGGTGAGAGCATTCAAATCCTCGAAACGGGCTGCTTCCTTTTTAAGTTCGTCGGCTTCCAGTGCCGCGACTTCTTTCATCCCGTCTGACAACTTCACATCGGCGGAATCAATCGGAAGTCGTCCGAAAGGACTCAGAGAAAAGAGCAAAGCGATCAACGGTGCCACCCAGATCCAACGCAGGCTGGGAAAAGGAAGCACACCCGGTAAATTCGAAAGCGCCTCGGGAAGGACCCCGCCGGACTTCTTAACGTGCAGGGTTTGCGCCTCGTTCATCTCGCCGCCGCTCAGAAACGCCCAGGCCGAGGAAAAACGGTCTTTCCATCCCCCTTTTCGATCGAGAAGAAGAAGCGATTCCATCACTCTGGGACGACCCACCCGGGAAAGAATGAACCCGATCACCGCCCACAACACGAGAATGGCTAGAACGAAGGCCCATTCCCCCTCGCGCCACTCACCAAACCGGCGCAGTGCGAGAACGATGAACAGGGCGGCCGCTGCCGCAATCCAATGGCCCCTTTTCAACCAGCGAAGAAAACGCAAGGCCCCGACGCGACGGCGAACTGCTTCGGAAGCAGCCTCATAGTCGCTAATCTGTAGGGATTCGTTCAAGGTAGGAGAAATAGAAATTTTTCCGGCGTGGTATCACCTTCGTCCGGATGAAGTGGCTTAGTCGAGGTTCTTGAGAACCCGGTCAATACGACGGGCGACTTCAACGTCGTCCGTTGCCTGACGTTCACGCCGGAGAACTGAGCCGGCAAGGTAGCCAAATGCGCCTAGTTCCAACGTGGCGCGTTCGCGTTCAGCCCATGAGGAATTGCCGAGCAATGCGACAAGCTCTTTGATTTTGGCGGTATTCTCCGCATTCAGGGAAGGAAGCGGCATCTCGATCATTTCGACATCCTGAGCTGGAATACTCATTGCGGCATCCTCTACCGAAACGGAAACAATCCCGCTGCTGAAGGTTCCCTCAATGATGCCCCCGTCCCAACGTTCGATGCGGAAGTTCGGTTTCTGCGACGAAAGCACATTGGCGGCGAGAGCGCTCCGCGGGGTTTGAAGAAGGCGGCGAATCTCCCGGGCCGGTGTCGCGATCGGCACTTGGTCGCTCAGGAGAACGATTTCCGAATTTCCGACCGTGCCGATCACTTTCTGAAAACCGGAAAGATGAACAGCAGACTTTCCGGCCTCCGGTTCAAAGGGAATCGCATTCTCATTTCGATTTTCGGTGACAAAGCTTCGCACCGATGCGTGAGGAATCGTAACCGGTCCCAGTCGGTCGATTTCCAATTGAAGTTCATCCTCACCCGGGAAAATCCGAAGCTCGCTGCCGTCTACGAGCTGAACCCGATAACCGGGAGAGGTCGCATCAGGGTAGAGACGCGCCACCTGATCCAGCGAAACCGGAACAACGCCCCAGGGGGTGATCCCCTCGATGGAAACGCCCGATGGATTTTTAAGGAGAAGACGATCGCCTCCGAACGTTTCCAGCAGCGTCCGCGCAACTTGTGATGGAGCGACCTGCTTTTTCGCGAGGACGAGTCGGTCGAGCTTATCCATCTCGATGACCATCTTCGTGCCGCTCTTCTGTTTGAAGACGAAATCCGGAGCGGAAATCGACCCCGAGAGGATCTGGCCGTCGCGTAGATAAAGTCGCTCTTTGCCGCCTCCCTGGAACTTTCCGCCGGTAATCGCAGCAATAGCTTCCAGCGCCACTTCGGCCTCGCCAAACGGCGTCGTGATGACGATGCCCGGACTCGATGCCGCGCCGGGCAGTCGGGTCGTGCCGCCCACCGCAAGCGTATCGGACTCACCGGGCTCCATATCGAGTGCTTCGAATCCGGCGATGGGAAAGTGCTCATTCAGCCCGAGCCGGTCGTTGCTCACATTCAAGACAAACCGCTCCCACTGGGAATCGAGAACCGTGTCTGACTGGCTCAGGGCATAAGGACTGAAAAGACGGAGCAGGGTTCTGCGATCGAAATTCCCCGGAATCATGACCTGGGCGACACGATGCAAAATCACACCGGTTTCGCCCGGAGCGAGATCCACCTGATAGCGAAAGGTGAGGCCGTAGCGATTCTGCGCGGAAACGGTCGGTTTGATTGCACTCCCCGCATCGGCGAGCGAAAAGAGAAACGCCTTCGTCGATTGCGAAGCGCCCGGCAAGACGAGAATTCCGCTTTCCCCCTCTCCGAGAATGACAGGCTCGCTCGTTCCCCTGTCACTGATAAAATGCTTGTAGTTCCCTGAGAAATTAGTCGTCAGTCCGACCGTGAACGTGATCGGGTCCGTCGAACCGTTGTAGAAAATTTCCGCGAAGCGAAGTCCGCCTCCGGTATCATCGCCGGAAAGATTGGCTCCTCCCGCAACCGAAGAGGTGATCAATTTGATCCTCCGCTGCATCTTCAACCCCGGGATCGATTCGACGGGGCGTCCACGGAGAATGAACTCATTTCCGTCGCGCGACATCATCGGCTGGAAGCTGGTAAACGCCTCGTCGTTGACCGTAAGGACGAGTCCACTGTTAACCATCGTGCTGCCGATGCGGCCGATCGTTCCGTTCGACTCGATATTCCAGGAGTTGCCCTGCTTATCGGTCCGTATTCCCATCGCAGCCGGAACCACTCCGGGAGCAGGGGCCTCGCGAGACGCCTTCTCCTGAGCAAACGACACGCCCCCGCCTACCAGCGTAACGAACACGGTTACGAGGAAAGTTTTTCTCATACAACTGGGTGGAATCAAAATCATTTTGCTTTCGCTTCGCCGGGCGCAGCTCTGTAGGATTGCAGATAGGCCACCGGAATCTCAATGGCTTTGCCGTCCAGAGCGATCCCGAAGAGCGGCGATACGGGTGAACCGGAAATACGATCTCCGCTTTTTAAAACGATCTCAAATCTCAGCGGATCGCTCCCCGCATCCCTTCCCGGTCGCGTCAGCGAGACAATGTTTTCTGTTGCGACTGAAAGGCTCGCCCTTCCGTCATTAAAGGCAATCATCTCATCCTCGAAACGGCCTGCGAGAACCGTGTTTCCCGAAAGGAGAAATCCGCCTGCCGGGGCGATTGATTTCGGAATCTCGGCAAACTCGATCCACTGGCCCGACCGCGCGGAAACCTCCAGGCTCGTCGCGCCTGTTTTCCAAATCGCATCCAGCATCACCATGGGAAATTCAATCGTTTTCCCGTCGAGCCCCTTGAATGAACCGCTTTCCATCGGGAGGAAGGCATTGAATACCGATCCGGCACCGGTCCGTAAAATGAATCCCGGATTCGGGCTCGAGATATACCCCAACTCGACAAGGTCGCTGAGACTGATTTGGCCGGCTCCCCACGAAGCGGTGTAATCGAGAGGCTCACTGCTGCTGCCGTCGACTGCGAGAATCACGCCGCTGCTGAATTTCACAAAATGAGTCGCTTTCGCCGGAGGCGCCCCGTCAGACACTTCGGTGCCGAGAAGGAGCAGTTGAATTTCATCAATACTCAGAGATTTGGTGGATTCGCCAACCTTCCAATCGAACTTGGCCTCGGCGAGATCACCGGTAAGGACTTCCCCGTTCCGCAAGTAGAGGAAAGGCTTCATCTCGTTTCCTGAGTTGCCCCGGATCGCCGCAATTTGTGCCAGAGGAACGACCCGCTCGCCGAATTCATTGCCGGTTATCGTCAGGCTCCCGGTCCGGCTCAGTTCACCGGAAATTTGATTGGTTTGCCCCAGCCAGTGCGCATCAGTGCGACGACGGTGCCATCCGATCTGATCCATGAGCTCATTCAAAGCGAGAAGCTCACGCAACCGCGAAGGAGCAGCCGTTTCATCGGGAAAGGCCGAGCGGGGAAAATTCACCACCGAGACGGCCTGCAGACTCGATACGCCGGGATTGATGAGCTGATTGCGCTGCGAGAACTGAGGGATCACTTCAGCGGCCGAGGCGGGAGACTGAAGATTCCGCTGCATCATCCAATGGTAAAGAGAAGCGGTTTCGCCGGCCTTGATCGAGAGATTGTATTGGAAGGTGAGTTCACGGGAATTTGTCGAGGCTTGCAGGGCGGGCTCGCCCCCTTCCGCATCCGTCCCCGTCAGGAAAAGAGTATCGTGACGACCTTCCGCCGGACTGAAATGGACGGTGAGCCCGTTGTCATTCTCGTCCAGTCGCAAAACAGGATCACTCGAAAGTAGATCGCCCCCGGTATCGTGAAGACTCTGCCATCCGAACGGGTAGGTCGTGCGCAAGACCACGACGACATCGACGGGGTTCGCCCCTGTGTTTTTGATCGAATCGAAAAAGCGAACACCGGACCGTTTCGTATCGATCCAGACATCCCGGGAAATAACGAGGTCTTTGCGGGTCTCGGTGAACACGGCATCGATCTTCGAAACGCCTTCCCCGGGAGCGCGGACCAGTGCTTCGCCGGGCGCGAAAACCGCGTTATCGACGAGAAGATTCATCCCCGACTGGAGATACTGAGTTTCACCGGAAGTGAGGGCTCCGTTTCCGGTGAGTTGCCAGAAAAACCCGTCCTGATCCTGAACCTGAAAAAGACTGTCTGGAATATCGACAATCTTCTTCGGTGCGACGTCCTGACTCTGCGCGATTGGCATCCCTGCGACCGATATGAGGACGGCAATGGCACCTGCTTGAATCGAAGCGGAAATCGACCGGAAAGGCGTCAAAGGAACCGCCCCGAACGGGTTAATTTTCTCGGCCAATTGCAGGCTTTTTGAGGGGCGGTGGTTCACGATCATAAATGGTAACGAATATCAAAGCGTTGGAAACCCAAATTTTCCTCAGTTTAATTGCTCATTGTGGCTAAAATGGGGCATTTGGGACGTTTTTACCTTGTTTTGCCACAAAATGAAGACGCCCCCGGCCTTCCCTGACCGCGTGCCACGAAGAGACTTGCCAGAGCGATCCACAACCGGGTAACTTCAGGCTATGTTGAATCGCAGAAAATTGATCACCAGTGGAGGCCTCGCGCTTGCCGGACTTTCACTGACCAACCCATCGCTCAAAGCCCAGCTCCTGAGATCTCAGGTCGATCCCGAATTTGTCATCAAAAACGGACGAATCCGGCAGTCGATCATGGGGTGGTGTTTCAACAAGCATTACAACGCGGTTGAGCTCGCGCAGGTTTGCAAGGAACTCGGTCTCGTCGCGATGGAGGGTATCCCGAGAGATGCCTACCCCGCAGTGAAAAAGCTCGGGCTCGATATTTCGCTGATCTCCACGCACGGGTTCGCCAACGGCCCCTGCAATCCTGAGAACCATGACGAAGTCGTCACCAAGCTGAACGAAGCGATCGACGTGGCCAAAGATGTCGGCTGCAAGAACATCATCACCTTCACCGGAATGCGTTTCGATGGAATGGATGACGAAAAGGCCGCTCAGAACTGCATCGATACCTGGAAGGAAGTCCTCCCAAAAGCCGAAAAAGCCGGGGTCACCATCGTCCTCGAACACCTCAACTCCCGCGACGACACCCATCCGATGAAAGGCCATCCCGGCTACTTCGGGGATGACGTCGATTTTTGCGCCGACCTCATCAACCGGGTCGGTTCACCCAATTTCAAACTCCTCTTCGACATCTACCATGTCTCGGTCATGAACGGCGACATCATCCGCCGCATCCGACAGTATAAGGACATCATCGGGCACTACCACACCGCAGGAAATCCCGGACGGGCCGAGCTCGACAACACCCAGGAGATCAATTACCCACCGATCCTCCAGGCAATTCTCGACACCGGATACACAGGCTTCGTCGCTCAGGAATTCATCCCCGAATGGGACGACCCGCGTCTCGCTCTGCAGCACGCGGCTCAGCTCTGCGATATCTAGAACTCCCCTATCACCCTGACTATGAACAAAAACCCCTCTCGTAGATCTTTCCTCGCAACCGGCGCCGCCGCGATCGGAGCGCCGACGATCATTCCCGCCTCCGTCCTCGGTAAGAACGCCCCAAGCAACCGCGTCACGATGGGCTTCGTCGGAATGGGCAACCGTGGCATCGGTGTCATGGAAGCCTTTCTGAAAAACGACGCCGTTCAGGGCGTTGCCGTCGCAGATGTCGAAGAACATCATCAACTGACTCGCAACGGCAAAACGAGCCGGGCCTACGGTCGCGCCCCCGGTAAAGCGGCCGTCGAGAAACATTACTCGAAAGCATCGGAATCCGGCAACTGGAGCGGCTGTAAAGCCTACGAGGACTTTCGCGAAATCACGCAGCGCGACGACATCGACTGCATCATGGTCGCGACACCCGATCACTGGCACGGACTCATCACGATGGACGCGATCCAGAACGGAAAAGACGTCTACTGCGAGAAACCGGTCACTCATCTCTACGCCGAGGGCCACGCGATTCATCGTGAAGTGGCAGCGCGCCAAGCCGTTTTCCAGGTCGGCTCTCAACAGCGCTCGGACAAGGTCTTTCAGCAGGCTGTCGAGCTCGTCAGAAACGGACTCATTGGAAAGGTCTCACGCGTCGAAGTGGGACTTCCGAAAGGACACAACGTTCCCGAAGGAGATGCCACTATCAAAACACCACCCTCGGATCTCAACTATGATTTCTGGTGCGGCCCGTCGGAGAAGCTTCCCTACATGGAAGCCCGCCATCACTGGTCGTGGCGCTGGACAACGGCCTATGGCGGCGGTCAGCTCATGGACTGGATCGGCCACCACAATGACATCGCCCATTGGGGCCTCGATATGGATAAAAGCGGCCCGATTTCGGTGGAAGCGAAGAACTGGGTCTATCCCGAAACCGACGTTTACGATTCTCCGGTCGATTACGAGGTGCATTCCAAATACGCCAATGAGATCGACGTCGTGATCTCATCGAATTTTGCGATGGGTCCCAAGTGGATCGGCGAGAACGGCTGGGTTCACGTGACACGCGGCAAGCTCACCGCATCGAATCCGGAATGGGCGGAAAAAGACTTCGTCGCCGGAGACTGGAAGACTTACAAAAACCCCGGGCATCAGCGCAACTTCATCGACTGCGTCATCTCCCGCGAGGACACCATTGCCAACGCAGAGACGGCGCACCGCTCGATCACACCGGGCCACCTTGCCTACCTTTCCGAAGCACTGAAAACCCCGATTCAATGGGATCCAGCCGGGGAAATGGTGGTTGGGAATGATGAGGCTCAGAAACAACTCATGGCGCTTCCGTATCGAGGTGACTGGAAACTCGGTGAGGTTGAGGCGCTCGGGTAGGCGACGTTGTTGCTTTCAATTTTGACGGCGCGAGGTGGATCTTTGGATCTGCCTCGCGCCGTTTCTTTTTGGTGCTTGCTACGGTGAGCTGAATCGCCCTCGCCCCGGGCGGCGGGAGTCTACCTTCTTCGTTTGAGCTACGAAAGACACCTTGCCGAATCTCGCGGAGCGAGATTGCCACATCCAGAGTTTTTCACGGATTGCCCCGCGCACCATCTTGTTAGCCGCCTCTTCGGTCGTCGCGGTTGAACAGCAGAATTTGGAGGTAATCCAGTTCGTCGAGTTCTTCAAAAGCTCCGCTACTGACAATTGAATCGAAACGCTCTTCACAAACATCGTCAATCTGATTCGATTCGCAGTATTCAAGGAATTTGGTTACCAAGGCGTCGCCCTTCACTCGTGGGTTTGTCTCTAAAGCCGAAAGAATTGCCGGAATGAGGGCGCTGCGATACCAATCTTGGTCGTATGCCCGAATCAACTGTTCCGGTGACAAATCAAAAATTGGCGTCTTGCGGATCTGGTGCATGGCGCAAACCTCCTCCGATGGATACAACGGATCATCCCAACGCTTACCGCTCAGCTTCTCTATGGTCGGATTTTCCATTTCCTCCGGCTAACGTTCAAGAGCACTCAGCCCTGACGGAGAGCGCGAGTTGATTGTGGAAGAATCTGGCGAATAAGAAAAGTCATTTCAACTCAGAGCGGTCAGGGCTTGAGTGCCTCGACTTGTTCGGTGCCGTTCGTCACCCCTAGCGCGATGTAAAGAAGGATCAGCACGACAATAACACCCTGTATAAATGTAATTCGAACAACCCACCGTTCTCGATCAACCGTGTTGTCGTGACGATCATCAGTTCGAAGTAAATCGGCCTTCTTCTCTTCGTCTGTCATCTCGTCCACAAGACCAAGACCTAGTTGTCCAATGTATTTCGCTATGTCTCGACTCGAACGAAAATTCGCGACTAGGAGCCCAGCGGAAACTATTGCTAGCAAGATTAGCGGTAGAACAGCAAGTTGAAGGGTCCGGTCCACGTAGTTCAGTGACACAGTGAACACCGAAACGACGATTGTATTCATCGTTAGCAGCGCATTCCAGAGAGCATAGTTCCCCTGAATCGTATGCTCCGCCGACCGTTTGATCATAGCGTCGCGTTCGTTATCTAGATTGCTCATTTTTCACCGAACAGTATTTATTAGTATCACCTCACGAATCAATATCACCTAAGGCCTTCGTGATCGAGAATGTCCTCCGGCCCCCATTTTAGCAAGGTTTCTCTTAACAAAAAGCCTCCTATCGGGGAGCGCCCCTCCGGAGATCTTACGGTTTCTGTGCAAGCTGATATCGCTTCGCAAAAAAGACGACCATGTCAGCGATTGATCACCGGTGGCAACACGATTGGGAACGCCCAATCTTCAGGTTTCCCTGCCAATCCAACAGAATTGGCCCTGAACCTGCTTAACCTGTTCTAAGCAATGATCTTGAGAACGACCCGACATGACTAGCCCCCTTCGTGGAAAAACCAAAACGAGCTGGGTCGATCCTTTTCTTGGAAACGCCGCCGCCGATCTCCCCACGCCTCAGGGCATCGCAGAACGCTGGTGGTGTGCCAAGCCGCCTGTTGGCAACACCCACCCCGGGGCAACCCTTCCCTTCGGCATGGTTTCGGTATGTGCCTACTCCGGAGCCTATGTGACCGGCTACGGACAGTATGCCGTTTCCCTTTCCGGAGATCCTCCCGAGATCCTTTTCGATCGGCACGAAGCGCTCGGCCTCGCTCACTTTCAGCAATCCGGAACCGGTCGCATCCGGATGTATTACAACTACTTCCTCACCACCCCGCTGGGATCGGAGGGACTCGAGGGGCTCGGCAAGCGCTATCTACTTGAAAACGAATCGGCTACGCCCGGATTTTACGCAGGTTCTTTTCCGGAGATTGAATGTAATTTTGAAGTCACCTGCACGAAGCGAACCGCGATTCACACCTACCGCTTTGCCCCGGGGCAAAAGGGAAAGGTCGCTATCGATTTCACATCCGGTGGTCTTCTCATCGAGGAAATGGGAACTTACCCGAACGCAGCCGAGGCGGCTTTTGCGAATGGAAACACCTGTCACGCTCTCGTCGACATCGAGGGGATACTCTATCACGCCCACATCGAATGCATCACCCCGATCTCCGGTTCAGGATTCTGGAAAGACGGGGAAGCGATCGACGCGCCCGGCGGATTCAAGCTCGATTCGGAGACCAAGAGCAAAGAGACACCGTTCGGAATCTGGTTCGAAGCGGAGTCTCCCGACGAAGTGATGGAGATCAGGCTCGGCTTTTCCCTCCATGACAAAGAGCGCCCCACGCAGGCGATAGAACTCAACCGCAGTCGCAGCGCACCCGAGATTGCCGCCAAAGCGTCCGGCGCCTGGGAGAAGATTCTTTCCAAGATCGAGGTGGAAGGAGGCTCCGACACGGAACGTGAAATCTTCTACACCGCGCTCTACCATGCCACTCTGAAGCCGGGCGATTTCATGGACGAGAACCCGTTCTCCGGCGAACCGGGACCGTTCTTCTTCGACCTTTCCACGCTCTGGGATCTCTACAACACCCAACGTCCCCTTCTCCTGACGCTGTGGCCGGAGCTGGGAGCCGACTTCGTCACCTTTCTCAAAGAAGTCGCGACGCGTGAAGGGTCCTTTCCCATCAGCTACCTGATGGATAACGGCCCGGAACGTTTTGCTAAACAGGCCACCGGTCTTTGTCACATGATCCTGAATGACGCCCACATGCGCGGAATCGACGGCGACTGGGAGGGCGTTCTCGCACTCCTCTGGAAGACCAGCCTGAGCGGCAAAGGCCGTGGCGGTAAATTTGCCGAGTTCGCGAGGAATCAGGTCGTCCAGCCGCTCTCGCACACCCTCGATCTCGCCTTCGCGAACTGGTGTATTTCCCAGCTCGCGAAACGTCTCGGGGACCAGATCATCTACGATAAAAGTATTCCCCTCTCCTTTCACTGGAGAAATGCCTTCGACGATTCGACCGGCCTCCTCAGTGAAGACTCCGACTACTACGAGGGTGAATACTGGAACTACTCCTTCCGTTTCCTCCACGACATGGTCGGCCGGATCAACCTCGCGGGCGGAGAAGAACGGTTCATCGAACTGCTCGATCTTTTCTTCGGATTTACCGAACCTGCTCCCGGGCAGACCGTCCACCACTTCGAAGGACTCAACAACGAGCCCGACATGGAATCTCCTTATGCCTACCTCTTCGCAGGGAGACACGACCGGACAGCGGAGATCGTGCGCAGCGTCATGAAGTATCAGTTCACGACCGGAAAAGGCGGACTACCCGGCAACGATGATTCAGGAGGTCTCTCCTCCTGGTATGTCTGGAGTGCGGTAGGCCTCTTCCCTGTCACCGGCATCCCCATCATGCTGATCGGAAGCCCGGTGTTTGAAAAGACGACAATGAATCTCCTCGGCGGGCCATTCACAATCAAAGCGCTCAATCAGGGACCGGACAATTATTACGTTCAGCGGGCCTGGCTCAACGGAAAGCCGCTCGACCGCTGTTATCTCAAGCTCACCGAATTCGCCGCGGAAGCGGAGCTGACTCTAGAAATGGGCCCGACGCCGAATGGCTGGGCGAGCGAAACCCGACCACCTTCGTTTATTTCCTGAGCTTTCAAGGGGAGCCCGGGAGAACCATAATATAGCACCAACCACGGATCGATTTCAGCCGAAGGTAGGGAGAGGCGTCCCTGCCGATCCGCGAAGTCCTAAGAGAGTGCCGAACCAC
>JARGPH010000015.1:55012-135336 GCA_029213065.1 Verrucomicrobiales bacterium
CGAATGAGACCACGCGGCTCGACGGGGACGTCTCGCCCCACCATTAAACTGACTTTACGCTAACACCTCACCATCAACGGCTTACCTCATTTTCGCCACAAAACCATGTTACGCCAACCATGGATCAATATGGGTAGGGAGAGGCGTCCCTGCCGATCCGCGAAGTCCTAAGAGAGTGCCGAACCACCGCACCATTTCGTAGCGAAGCGGGCCGGATTGAAATCTCATCGAATGAGACCACGCGGCTCGACGGGGACGTCTCGCCCCACCATTAAACTGACTTCCTACTAACACTTCACCATCAGGAAGTTACCTAATTTCCGAAACAAAATCGTTACTTAACAACGGTTAAATAAACCGGACTTGGCACGCAAGCTGCATCGTCTTTGAAGCCGTTCTCAACGCACCCAAGACTATGTTTGACCCAACCAACGTAATTGACTCCCCTCCCACTGACACCGAACCGGGAGAGACGCCTCTCAACCTCATTCTCGTCGTTCGCGCAGATCCTATTATTTGCGGTCACTCGACTGAAGCGCGCAACCTCGCCGAGGCAGCGATCGAACGCGGTTTCAACTCCGCTCATATTGTCAGCTACCCGATCAAGACGCTTCTCGAAAGTGATCTCCCCCTCAAGGCACTCGATACCATTTCCGAATACAGCGAAGGCATTCACGTCCATCGTCCCGAGCCGATTGGAGACTACAAAGTCCTCGACGGTAGACTCGGCTACGCCATCAGCGGCAAGCTCGTCGACCTGCTCCACTCTCTCCCCGGTAAAACGATCCTGATGGATCTCTACCTCGTGCCGCACGGCCAGATGGTGATGAACGCCGTCGAGAGTTTCCGTGGACTGGTAAAAGATGCCAATGTCGTTACGATCGGCGAAGCAGTCGGCTCGGATATCACTAACGTAGTCACCAACGCCCTTGCCTCAGGTCAGGTCGGCGCGGCCCAGATGGTGCTTTCCAACTACCTTCAACACGACCTCCCTGTCGCGGTGAGTGAATTCACCAAGGACATGATCGTCGACGCCGGAGCGATGGTCGATGCCGAGCTCGGAACTGACTTTGCGACACGCTTGAAAGAACAGGTCGAAATCAGCTTCCCCTCAATCGACACGAGCGCCTATACGGAAATCGAGAACGATCAGGAAAAGATTGATCAGGTCCTCGAGTCCCGCGAACTCACCAAGGACGGTTACGTCATGTTTCTTTCCCGTATTGCCCCTGCCAAAGGCGTCGATGATCTCATCACCGCCTACAAGACCAGTGAACTCTACGGCGTGAAAAAGCTCGTCATCTGCGGCAACGGCCCCATGAAAGACGAGATCAAGGCGATGTCCGCCGAGGATAAGAACATTCGCGTCCTCGACGACGTCAGCGATGAGGAAAAAGGCATTATCATGCACGGCTCCTTTGCCTACTGCCTTCCCAGCAAACCGCGTCCCGAGTTTATTGAGACCTTCGGCATCGCCGTCGCCGAGAAAATGCTCGCCGGCGGACTCGGTCCCGTCATCACGACCCGCACCGGGGGAATTCCCGAAGCGAGCGGTGGTCACTGCCTCGAGCACGAAGCCGGAAACGTCGACGAGCTTCGCGAATGCCTCAACCGCGCCTGGTTCATGACCGAAGAGGAACGCCGCGAACTGTCCGATCGCGCCCGCGAATTTGCCCTGAACTTCGATCGCACTGCGATCCTCGACAATCTCGTCGCGAGGTCCGAGGCGGTTTGTTAGAGAGCAGCAGCGATTCAGCTCCCCCGGAAATGTGCCTAACTCAAGAGGGTTGGGTGACTGACCAAACAGGGTTGAATCAACTGCAGCGAATCCTCACAGCGCATGCGAATTCAACTGACAAGAACAAAGAGAAGTTAACTCAGCCCGAAAATAGTTAGTGCATTACCACGGCGTTTTTGCGCATAATGAAGTCGAGCCCATCTGGCCAATCTCATTATGAAAAAAACACCACTCTACCTCGCACTCGCTGCTTTCGGAATCGCTTCGTCATTTCTTTTCTCGAGTTGCGAAAAGCAGACTCCTGCGGAGAAAGCAGCAGACGACATCGGCGATGCGGTTGAAGAAGTCGCCGACGAAGTTGGCGACGCAATTGAGAAAACCAATTAATCGATCTTTGCCCGTAGATGCGGCAGAGGCAGCAGATACGGGCAACCTCCCCCTTCTAAAACTAAAACGGCTCGCTCCACTCGAGGTCATGAGCCTCCGCAACTTCGCGCGAGGTCAGTTTACCTTCATGACAATTGATCCCGCCTGTCATTTCGGGAGCGATTTCACAGGCAACCTCGAGGCTGTTCGTGGCGAGAAGCTGCAAATAGGGCAAAGTCACACTGGTGAGCGCCTGCGTTGAGGTGCGGGCGTAGGCTCCCGGCATGTTCGCGACGCAGTAGTGAATGACGCCTTCCTCGGTGTAGACGGGATCCTCGTGAGTGGTCGCGCGCGTTGTCTCGATGCAACCACCCTGATCGACCGCGATATCCACGAGGACCGTGCCTTCGCGCATCAGTCCCAGCATTTCACGGGTCACCAGCTTCGGGGCCTTTCGTCCCGGAACGAGGACCGCCCCTACGAGGAGATCGGTTCGCGGCAACTCCTCAATCAATGCCGACTCACTGCTGTAGCGGGTCCGGGCCGACGGAACGGCGGTGTCGAGCCAGGTCATGCGCTCGCTGCTGATTTCCATCACGGTGGTGTCCGCGCCGATTCCGGTGGCGACCTTGGCTGCGTTGGTGCCGCAGGTTCCGCCCCCGAGGATCGTGACCCGTCCGGGCAATACCCCGGGAACGCCGCCTAACAATGTCCCACGACCGCCGGCGTGCTTTGCGAGAAAGTAGGCACCGACCATGACACTCATGCGTCCCGCCACCTCGCTCATCGGTTCGAGGAGCGGAAGCCGACTCCCAACCTGCACCGTTTCGTAGGCAATCCCGGTAACCCCGGTTTTCACGAGGGATTCGGTCAATTCTTTGTCCGCCGCAAGATGCAGGTAGGTAAAAAGGGTCTGCCCTTCCCGCAGCATTTCAATCTCGGAAGGCTGTGGCTCTTTCACTTTTACAATCAAATCTGCCGCGTTGAAAACCTCCCGTTCACTCGAGACAATCTCAGCGCCCGCTTTTGCATACTCGGCATCGGAATAGGCGGCGCCTTCACCGGCACCGGATTGGACCACGACCTTCACTCCGTTCCGAACGAGCTGAAGCGTTCCTCCCGGCGTTAGCGCGACGCGGTTCTCCTGCTTCTTGATCTCTTTGGGACAGCCCACCGTGACGCCCCCCGCGTTGGAATTCTCTATCTGACTCATAATTTGGCGAATGGCTCACCATTAGAGTATGGAAAGGAGGAATTGAGTTCAATCTTTCCCTGACTGAGATCCAGGATCAGGGTTTCACAGGGAGCGGGGAGCCTGTGACCTCGAACCCCTCTCCTTCATAGCGAATTTTTGTCCACTTCCCTGCTATCGGTAAACGGACCTCCATCCACTCCCATTCCCGTGGCAAAGCAGGAGCGACCGATAGGCGCTTTTCGGGAATGGAATACCTCAAACCGGCAAGACCTTCGAGGTAGAGCAGGATCTTGCCTGCGTTGAAATTCGAGTACTGATCGCCAAAGAGAGTCAGATCGCGCCGGTAGGCTTCAGGAGCGACGGGGATCTGCCATTCCTCGCGATAATTGTAATGCTTCAGATGGTTCAATGTTAGACTTGTTGCCTCTTCGACGAGCCCCTGCCGGAACATTCCGTCGAGGGTGAAGTAGGCGGTGTCAGGCGTGTAGCCGAACGAGTGGTCCACCTCTGTGGCAAAAGACTTCATCGACTGCTTCGACATCGCGAGAGGGAAGAACTCTCCATAAAATCCCTTCTCACGACCAAGCGCCCAGGTATCGACCATGCGCTTCGCATACTCTTTCGGAAAGTGCGGTGATCGCATCGCCCAGAATCCATTCGTCATCAACATACCGTTCGCGGGAGCGAGGAAAAAGTCAGGCACACCGTTCATCTCCCAGCGCTGATCAAACATCATCCGTATGTGCTCCGGGTCGCGACGAACCATCTTCTGCCAATGCGCGATATCGGACTCATTCCCGGTGAGAGTGGCCATTTTTTCAAGTGTCGCGGCGACCTCAAATTCATTCATCGAAAAACTGCCGAGACGCTTTTGATAGAGTGTTCTAAAATGGCCTTCGTAGCAGTCTTTCAAAAACCCGATGTCTCCGGTGTGCTCGTAGATCTGCCAGGCCCCGAGAACGTGTTCCGATGTTTCCGCACCGTATGCCCCGCTGTGCCATGAAATCCCCTTGTTGTCGGAGAGCAGGCGCAGCCCGTCGGGCAACTCCCGAAAACGGCCATTCTCCGTGAGATACTTCCACGTGAGCACATTCCCGTAGGCAAAGCGGGCCTTGTCATCAGTCCAGGCACCCACCTTGATTTGAAATGCGGCATCGTAGCGGTGGATGCCGAGGAAATTGTTCACCGCTGTCTGAGTGTGATTCTCCATCTCCCAGCCTTTTCCGACATCGATGTAATACATCAAATAGAGCGACCAAAGGTAGTAGTAGATATCGACGAACTTCTCGTCAGGGCAGCGAAACCATGGAATCTCATCGTTGAGGAGTCGGTTCATCTCTGTGCCCCTGGCAGCGAGCCAAGTAGTATCGTTTGAGATGATCTCGCGAGCGCCGGCAATGGCCTTTTCCCTCTCATCGTGCATTGCCCAGGAGACAGTGGTGCCCTCACTGTCGCAGGGAACGGAGAAGGTGTAATACTGGACGCCTCTCCCATCCTCTTCGGTGATCAGGGAGTCAGCGACGATGCGGGACGCGCTCAAGACGGTGGTCATTCCTGAATAGACAGATGGGCCGATCCGCTCGGCACCGTCGGGATCGGGTCGGGATTTCACGGTTCCGCCTTCCGAAATCACGATCGCTGAATTTGCCGAATCAAAGGCAATCGTTGCGGTCGAAGAGACACTGTTTCGATGATAAAAACTGTTCCCCGAAAACTCGATCGTAACCGGCCTCGACGAAGTAATGATCGAGGCGGCCGCATCATTGGCTGCGATGAATTTCACCTCCCTGATCGTAACACCACCAAGCTCGTATTCGCAGATGATCCGGTCAGGACGCCACCGCATACTTTTTGGCTTCGGATGGGCGTAGGCAATGCCGTCGACAATCACGCTTCCGTATAGAACCCGGGTGTCCTTGTAAAACTCCCATCCGCTGTAGTCGTTTCCGGTTCCGGTGTGTTCCGATCCGGTGAGCATACTCTCGAGCCTCCCCACCCCGCGGCTGCGGAGATCGTGGTGAAAGGGATGAGTCAGCCCGATCGTCTCGTCCTCGATCACTTTCCAGCTCGCATGAAAACCTCCGACGTAGTAGGTAACGTTACCGGCGAGGAAGCCATGTTTCCGTCCCTGAATTTCCTGCTCGAGCCGTTCACAGTAATCTGTGAACCCGGGCTTTTCATTGTCGAGAGCACGAAGGGAGAGAGAAAAGAACAACGAGAGTGAAACGACGAGTAATAATCCGGCTAAATGAAATGGTAGAGCACGTTTCATCAAGCGCTGAAAATGTCATAGAGGCCGCTCAAACAGAAGCGTTTTCGCCGTTTTCTCAATCGGGCGCTAGGTGAGGCGGGTAAAGCCGGTGTGTTTCACGGGACCGCCGATCCTCGCTTCAATGCTCTCCGCGGCAATCGCCTCAGCAAGAATAGCAAAGACCTCGTCGAGAGATTCAAGATAGGCTTCAACGTGGCGTTTCTCATGGGCAAAGGTCGCATTGAAGGCCGCGCCGACGAGATACCCTCGCTTCAGCATTTCAGAGGTCATCAAAGTGGTGAGTGCAGCTGCCTCCGGGTGATCGAAGCCCAGAATCGCCATCTCGGGGCGGCCTCCGACTTTGAGAGGAAGCCCATGCTTCTCACCAAGACGAGTCCACCCCTCCATTACCAACGAACCGATCCCGTCCAGGTGCGCGGGAACGTCATTGGCCATCATTTTCCGAACGCAAGCCAGTGCCGCGGCCGGTCCAACTCCCTCGGTCCAGAAGGTGCTCGAGATAAAGGACACCTGAGCCGCCTGCATCACCTCCCGCGTTCCGATGATCGCCCCGATGGGAAATCCATTCCCGAGCGACTTCGCAAAAACGGCAATGTCAGGATTCACACCATATTTCAAATGCGCTCCTCCGGGGCACAGCCGCCACCCCACAGAGATTTCATCAAAGATCAATGGGATCCTGAATTGGTCGCACCGCTCGCGAATCCCTTCGAGAAAACCGGGCGCGGGATCAATGAAACGTGTCGGCTCCATCACGATGGCCCCGAGTGCTTCGCCATGGTCCTGCAAAACCACATCGAGCTCCTCAAGGGAGTTATAGTGGAAAGTGAGGGTATTCCCCGCAAGATCGGCAGGAACTCCTGCAGGATCGAGGCCGGGGAGGAGATGCCCGTCGAGTGCGGACGAATCAGCCTTCGCGAGATTGGCCGCGAGATACCAGTCGTGCCAACCGTGGTAACCACAGATAGCGACCTTATCCCTGCCGGTATGAGCTCGTGCTATCCGCACCGCAACCGCCATCGACTCTCCCCCGCCCCGGGTAAACCTTGCGTTGTCCGCCCAGGAATGAATTTCAAGAAGCAGCTCAGCCAACTCGACCTCATCGTAAGTCTGCAAACTCGACATCGAACCGAGGCTGACCCGACGCATCACGGCGCAGTTCACATCCGGGTCGGAAGCTCCGAGGATGGTCGAAAGAATCCCGTTCGGCCCCATGTCGATGTAACGACGACCCGAAATATCGATCACTTCACAGCCGTGAGCTTCGCGGTAGTAGGCCGGCCACTGCTCAGGAGCGAACATTTCGGGTCGCTTGCTGAGCAATTGAGTTCCCCCGGGGATGAGTTCTTTGGCTTTTTGGTAGGCCTCTTGAACGTCCGGCAATTCACGCGGTAGCGGAATATCGAGGATTCGCCTCGCTCCGTTGCAGAAAATCTCCTCCAGATCAGTGACATCGAGATTCTGATTTTCACAGGCCCGCCTCAGAGCGAGAAGTGACTCGATTCCGAGAAGCGTGGGTTTCGCGGATCGCGCTTTTGTGAAGTCGGCACGAATCTCGTCGAGCCAGAGGAAATCATCCCCGAGATCGACGCAGCGGCTCCGCATTTCAGTGACACAGAAATCTGCCCCGAAGAAGAGTCGCCCGGGACCGAAGACCTTCAAGATTGCCTCAAAGGCGGATGCCTCACAGACCGCAGAGGTATCAAAGTAAACATTGTCGAGACCGCGGATGGTGTCGATTCCCTCAACGGTGTGCTTGCCACAGAATCCGCGTGCGGCGTGGGCGAGAATCAGCTTGGCGTTCGGATAACGAAGGCAATGCTCGCGAATGTAGCGCTGGTTCTCCGGTTCGGCGAGGGCACGGGGCAATACCATGTGGAGCATGATGACGAGACCCCGCTGATTCGCCAGTTCCCATCCCCATTCCGGAATGAACTCTCCGGTGGATGCATTGAAGCTGTCCTGACGCTCCGCAAAAAGGTGATACACTTTGAACCCGACGAAACCATCTTCGTCCAATTGTCGCTCCACTTCGGCGGGGTCCTGCCGGGGTGTCAGGATCATCAGACCACGGGAACCGGCATCGTCTTTGACCTCGTCCGCGAGGTGGCGGTTCGCGGCGTCAACGTCGAGCGAGCGGGTCGGAAACGGAAAGAACAAGCCACCCGTCGGGCAACGGTCCGGCATCCAGAGCGAGAGGCGTTCGTCGTATCTCGCACGAGTGACCACTTCAGGCCCCGCCGCAGCCAGTGCCGGCGTCGGCGATCCGAGGTCAGCGGTTCGCCAGAGGTGAGCATGAGCATCGAAAGATTGCGAGGGAACGAAGTCTTTGAGATACCGGTTCCAGAGATCCAGATCAAAATCGTTGACCTCCGCCCAGACGTAGGGATCAATCTCTGTCTCACTACTCATCGCTATCTACTTCGTGGTCACATAAACCGCGTAAACCTTCGCTTCCCCCGAATCCGGTAACGAAACGCGCAGCGCGAATTCCTTTCCTGCCGAAATCCCTCCGGGCAAAGCAACCTCAACCCGCGTTCCCGACCCGGTCACTTTTGCAACAGCGCCTTCAATAGGACGGGCCAGCTCGTCGAGCAATTGGATCGTGAGCGGAGCCTCTGCCGAAAGCCCTTTTGCATTGACGAGCACCTTCGCCGGTTCCGTTGCTGAAAAATGAGCGGTTTCAAAGTGAGCCGATGAATCCGGAACCTTCCTCGAAAGATAACCGAAGCCATCGCGACGCAGCGTGGCGAGCCCGATCTCCATGTTCTTGAGTTTCCCGCCGGTGTCCCAATGCGAATACCACATCATCGTTTTGTCGCCTTCGTTGACGAACGCGTGTCCCTGCAAAATCGCGATATCATCCCACTCGCCCGGTTCGCCTCGCGGAATCACCTTGTGATCGGCAATCGGCTCACGGAAATGGATCCCGTTGTTGCTCACGACCAAACCCAGATCAACGCGCACGCCCTCGTTCCAGTATCTCCCATCCTCCGGCTTCTTCGGAGCGTCCTGCCAGAGGCCGTTCAGCCCGACGATAACATTGCCACGATTCCAAATCCCCATTCCCATGTGCCCCTGCTGACCTTTGACTCGCGTTGAGGTTAGCTGGCCGACACGGGCCAGCGAAAGCGCCTTGGAATCCGACCAGTGATCAAAATCAGGTGAGCGATATGTCAGGGTAATCCGCCCCGTGTCGCCCCCGTCCATCGCCGACGACCACGGCTCCATGAGTTGACCGGGCGCATAGTAGAAATTTCCCCATTTATAAAGCCCCGACACCTCAAAGCGCTCGTTCCCGGCATTCATGGGACGGTCGCCAACGACCTTCCAACTCAGCCCGTCAGCACTGGTCGCCGCAATGAAAGCCCCCCAGCGCCTCTCGTCCGGTCCCACGCCGCTGCGACCACCCTTCACATCTTTGAATTCGGGATGGGCAATGTAGACAGCCTTGTAACGACGATCCGGATCAGGATCTTCAGGCTCATGTAGAATCGATAGGAAATCATTCACCTTTGCCAGCGAAGGCACTTCGGATTCGATCAGGCAGATATTGTTCTTCTTATTGCCGTTGAACTCAACAAGTCCCAGCTCGGGCTTCGTCCAGGTAATCCCGTCATCACTTTCCGCATAACACATCGGACGCCACCAGCCCGGAGCCTGGCCGGACTTCATGTTGACCTCAAACATCCCGAGATACCACATTCGGAACTTGTCTCCCGTTTTTAAAACGGTCCCGTAAAGGATCGCGTGCCCATGATCCGGCGCGCCCTCCGGACCTCTTTTAAGAACAGGATTTCCGGGATGTTTCGTCGCCGTCACCGGAGTCACATACAGATTATTCCGCCACGGGATGGCATGATCATCAAAGGAAAAGAAGACCGCCTCGTCAGTTTCGGGTCCTCCGTCGACGGAGACACCACCCATTAGAGGGGCCGTCAGGGAGAGCACAAAAGAGGCAATGGTGCAGAGGGGATATTTCATAAGAGAATCTCAGAGGATATTCAACAATCGGGCTTCGCCTGACAATGGCGCACTTGGTGCGTTTCGTGACTCGACAACCTGCCCGCAAGAGGAACAGGGTCAGGGCTTGAACTTTGAGGTAGGGCGAATCGTCCCGATGAGCCGCCGTGGTCCGATTCGATGAAATACACACCCAGTCGCTTCGCTGCGAAGCTGGGGCGGTGCCTAGGACGTTCCAGAGGACAAAACGGATCGCGGCTCCCGGATCGGCAAGGGACGCCTCTCCCTACCCATAGCAATCTCTCGTGAATTGTAGTTTTGCGCACTCACGTCCACTCAAGGATTCGGCTTCAGTTTTTGCAAAGACGTCTCATCCGCTCCAGTGCCCTCCGACACCTCTTGAGAATCACTCCATGTCGAACCCGCGTCGCTCCCCATGTATTTCTGAAACTCCGCAAAGGTCTCGGGAGTATAGACTTCATGAACGACTCGAAGTAACTTAAAATCATAGTGATTCATGTCACCGCGCCAGATCGTATTCCGGTAGGTCTGCGCCTCAGGAACAAACTTCCCTTTCTTAAAGACACTCTTCTGAAATTCGACACTTCCCTTCGGTGTCAGCATGACATTGACACCTTGAAACGTGCAGTTCTCGGCGTAGAGATCCCCGCCTTTACCGACCCTTAGTTCCTGGGGCCCACCTCCAACGCGATTGATGTGAACATTCTTCATCGTGACCTGACAGCGTTGTCCATCGGACAGCCTTGCCCCATCCAGCCAGAACGCCCGCACCGCACTGCTCTCGATCAGCGCGTTCTCAACCGAGTGCTTCAACCCGATGAAATACATATCGAAACCGGTGCACTCTTTGATATACACGTTTTTGTAATGGGTTTGGCTCGTCCCCGTATCGCAGAATCCGGTCGCATTCCGAATACTGACAAACCCATCAATCCGGCAATCGGCATCCTCGTGAGCACTGAAGCCATCGTCCCCGCATTCAATCGCAGCGATGTTTTCAAAGACCAGATTCCGCTGAGCCCCGTGGACATTAAATCCATCGTTGTAGACGTGCGTTCCAGTCACATTCTTCACCGTGAGCCATGATCCTTTACCACTCTGAATGATCGCGCTGCTTCGCTTTGGATAACGGATATTGGCTTCGCCGAGCTTCTGCCCGGGCTCGAGTTTCAGGTAGAAAGCATCTCCATCCTCCCTCACAAAGGTCCATTCGCCCGGCTTGAGCTCTTCCGGCTTCTTCAAGTCTTCACTCGGCCCTTTCGAACAACGGTTCATTCGCTGCATCTTCCCGTTCCAGAGCAGGAACCAGCGGCTCACGATCGCGTCGTCCGTGGTTTTGTAGATTTTCTGACGCCGGTAGAGATCCGGCCCCACCAGTTCCCACTCGTCACTCGTTACCGGCTCGCTGCCATCAAGGACCGCACCATGACCATCGAGGGTAATCGGTTTTCCGGGGAGCCCGTGTTTGTTTGTGAAGTCAGCGCTCTCGTAGTAGCTCCCGGAAGTGAGATGAATCGTGTCGCCGGGCTTGGCAAACTTCATGGCACGGGCAATTGTTTTAACAGGCGCCGACCTCCCGTCGTTGTTGTCGCTCCCCGTCTTTAGATCAACGTAGAGATTGGGAGCGAGTGACGGATCAGTTTCGTGCTCCTTGTTGACTTGGTCGTCGACATGGGGCGTATCAACTCCAACCGCTAAGACCGGGAAAGCCCATGCCGCATTCAGAAGGACAAGTCGAATTGTCGCGTATAAAAAGTTCATCGTAAAATTCCATGGCGTTCCCTGCCACACGATCCTGACAAAACTGCCCGCAATAGTGTCGAACCGCCATGGCCTCATCAGGTTAAAGACCGCCAGGAAAACAGTTAGCTACGGCCGCACGAACGGGAAGGCTCCGCCGGGAAATGCTCACGCAGTTTCTCTACAGCGCGCAAAGTCGAGGAATCCGTGAGGATTTCCTCCTCGCAATGAGCGCGATCCGGCGACACAACAGGGTTAGGTCGAGGACTCAACAGGGTCAGGTTCGCTTCCCTTGGAAAATCGCCGCTTGAGATCATGTGAAACGCCCTCGACATATTAAATGAATTCGCAATTCATCACCCAACGCTATGAAACTACTCAGTATTCAAGTGGGACTTCCCCGGGACCTCGGTAACGCTCAATCCGACGATCCCTTTGATCGCCCCTGGCGATCCGGCTTCAACAAAGCCCCTGTCTGCGGAGAAGTGCAGGTTTCCAAGCTCAATATTGAAGGAGACGGCCAGGCGGATCTCGAACACCACGGTGGACCTGACAAGGCCATCAACGTATATCCCGCTGAACACCTGCCGACCTGGGAGGAGGAACTGGGCATCGAACTGCCTCAAGGCTCATTCGGCGAGAATCTGACGACCTCGGGTCTCCTTGAATCGGAAGTGTGCATCGGAGACATTTTTCGAATTGGCAAAATCACGGTCCAGATCTCGCAACCGCGACAGCCGTGCTGGAAACTGGCGCGGCGCTGGCGCATCAAAGATCTCGCGGTTCAGGTCGAGCGAACCGGTCGCACCGGCTGGTATTTTCGAGTCATCAAAGAAGGCCCCCTTCTCGCCCCCGCTGAAATCACACTTCTTGAACGTCCCTTCCCGCAATGGACCGTCGCGGAAGCCAACGACATCATGCACCGTCGGAAAAAGGACGCCGAAGCCTCACGCGCTCTCGCCGACTGCGCAGCCCTGTCCGCAAGCTGGAAGACCACTTTGAGCCGTCGCGCTGCCAAAATTATCGACGACGACTCGCCCCGCCTTCAGGGTGGTTAGGGAAAAGAGATCAAGTTCACCGGGGTCGATCCTTGCAAAAAGAGGGATCATGGTGAATCAAAACGGAGCACTCTTTGACTACATCCACGGCCCAGCATGACGATCACTCTTCCCAAATGGTATGACCTCCACACCCACTTTCGACAGGGTGAGAATGTAAGTGACTACATCGAGGATCATCTCGCGATGGGATGCGCCGGCGCGCTCGCGATGCCGAACACTCAGCCCCCTGTCTCAAGCATCGGGGGAGCGAATACCGAGTCGAGCTGGACGATTGAAGCCTACCGAAAGGCGCTCAACTACGCCGGTGCTGATGCCTTTGATCAACTCATCATCCCGCTCTATCTCACACGTGATACCACCCCTGAGATGATCGAGGCGGGCGCGAAGTCCGGCGAGCTGAAGGCCTGCAAGTATTACCCGCCACACGGAACAACTAACTCCGAACACGGCGTTCCCATGGAGGAGTGGATCGGCGGAGACGTTTTTCGCGCGATGGCGGCGAACGGGGTCACGCTGTGTATTCATGGTGAGCAGCACGGCCTTTCCGGATCGGCTTACTTTGATGAGCAGCAGACTGCTGAGTCCTCTTTTTACACCGAACGCTTACCGCGAATTCTCGACGAGCACCCCGATCTCCAAATTGTCTGTGAGCATATCACGACGGCGAAAGCGGCGGAATTCGTCGCCGGTGCGCCCGGTCACGTCGGCGCCACAATCACCCCGCAGCACTTGCTCTACACCGTGGGTCATTTGATCCAGGGGCTGAAATATCATCTCTACTGCCTCCCCATCGTGAAATTCCAGAGAGATCTCGATGCCCTCCGCGCCGCGGTGATGACGCCGGGCCAAAGCAAGTTTTTCGCGGGGACCGACAGCGCCCCTCACACGACCAAAGCGACCGATTGCGGCTGTGCCGCCGGTTGTTATACGGGAGGTTGCGCGCCTCAGCTCTACGCGATGGCCTTCGAACAGGCCGGGGCGGACCTCGGTGATAAAGCCGGACAGGAGCTTCTGGAGCGATTCCTTTCCACGAACGGTCCCGACTTCTACGGCTTTCCACGCTCCACGGAGAGCTTCTCAATGGAGCGCTCCCCTTCACGCACCGAAACGCGTCCGGTTACGAATGGGACCGTCACTCCCCTCCCTGCGGGGATGGACCTCGAGCTCGACTGGACCATTCTCCCCTGAAGCCTGCGTGACAATATTGCGTGTAATTTATACCAGCCACGTTCGCCGGCCCTGTGCTAAATTTCCGTCGTGAAATCGCTACGACACTTTTTGCTCACCGCTGCGCTTCTCGTTTTACCGGGAACGTCGATCGCGGCTGACACCGCCGCCAGATTCCAAAACGTCAGTGAAGTTGTTTCCAACTGGCAGCCGGATCAACACCTCTGGGTTCACGGGAACCTTCAACTGAGCGAGGAGCGGCTCAGCGAACTGGAATCCTGGCTCGACGCGAACGGCGCGAACTGGACCATCGTTCTGATGCAGAACGCGCGCACACAGCGTTACGATTCCAAAACTGGAATGACCGCTGTGGAGTTCGCTCTCGGTGAAGGCCTCTCAAACCGAACCGGGTTCGGCGATCTTCGGGATTCCCGAACCGGTCAGGCCAATGGAGCCGTCTTCGTTCTCTTCCTCGAAGAGAGAAAGTTCTCCTACTTCGCCTCTGAAGTCTACGACGCGCGGTCCCTCGGGGAACGGTATTGGGTGAACCGACTTGATCGCCCCGCCATAGCCGCGATGCGCTCGGGTGGCAGAGTCGCCGATGCCGCCAAAGATACCGTAAAGTTCATTGATCTCGCTTTGAGCAAAGTGATCGAAAGCGAGCGGAATCGCGAGCGTCTCGCCAAAATCGCGAAGGAAAAAGCCCTCGAAGAAGCAAAGCTCTACGTGAGTCAGCTCTCACCGCTGATCGACGAAGCAGTCGCACGAGCGGCAGCTCTCAGGTCGGACAATCCCGCGCTCAACGGTGCCGTGGTTCGTCCGGCCGTCAGCGAATGGAAGGCCACGCTCGTCACGATCTCACAGCTGGTGCAGCAGAAAGATTCGGCGAACGCCCGCAGGCATTTTGAAAAGGCCCGCGACAGTATTTCCGCGTTTCAAACCGGAATCGATCAGTGGGAAGCGAGTGCCAAATTTTTCCCGGATCTTGAAAAGCGCATTTCTGAACATCCTGTCGCGGAAGGCGATCCAGCCATCGCCGGTTATCTTGCGAGGGCTGACGCCGCCCTGACATCCTCACAGAAAAACCACGCTCTTGGCGAATTACTCTATGTGCAACAGCTCGTCACCGCACAGCGTGAACTCGAATCCGCCGGGCGCCAGTATCAGAACTGGCTCGCAGCGGAAGCGAAGAGGAAGTTTGCCCGCCAACTCGGGACTGCCTTGTTCATCCTCGCGCTCGTCATCATTCTCATCACTCTCAATCGACTGCGCCGCCCCGCGCGCAAAGAGGCGGAAGAGCTTCTCACGACGTGGAAATCACGCCTCCGCGGCAAGTTTGACACGCTTTTTCAACTCATGGACCGAACCAGTCTCGTCGTTGGTTCGAGTGCGGATCTTGAGGAACGGGGTTTTGTCGGAACCACTGAAAAGCTTGCCCACGAAACGATTCACGGAGTCGATGAGCTTTTCATCATGTCGTCAGCGACCGATCAGGTTATCGAAGAGGTTGAGGAACTGGTTTCGCCTTCCTCGCCGGTGGCCTGGTGTCTCAATGGCTTTTCGTCAGGACGTTATAAGCGGGCGATTCAACTGCTTTCCTCCCGTCCTATCGGTTTCGATGACGAAGACAGGCTTGAGAAAATCATCTCTCCAAAGTCGGCAAAAAACACCCGCAGCCTCCTCGGCCATACTCAGGATTACGAACCGTTCTACCTTTCCTTCGAGCAACTGATCAGGGAATATGACGCGAGGCAGCAGCTCGCTGAGGAAAATCTTGCGCGGCTCGAGGCGGGCATAGATGGGTTGCCTATCACTCAACAGGAACTGAGCGCGCAGATGAACCGGATCTCCGGGAGCGCCGCCCAGCTCGCGTTTGCAGCGGGGAAAGATTCGCATTTCCCTCTCGTCAGCCTCCGGCAAAAGCTGATCCCCGTGGCCGAGGACGGGCTCAGAAAGGCTGCCTCGATCGGCGAGGCGGATCCCGTAGATGCTTTCGAGAACCTCATCCCGACGAGCCGGCAGCAGGTTGGCGACGCGCTTGGGATCGTTCAGTCGATTGAGTCCTTCCGTGCCATCGACCAACCGGTCATCGCAAGATCTGCTGACGAGTTGCTTGAATCGGGACGCTCTGTCTCCTGGATCGACGAGGCCATTGACATCCTCATTGCACGAATCGAACAGCTCAGCAACCACGCCCTTGAGAAGTCTATCGCTCCGGACTTGAGCGAGTTCGTCGATGACCTGACCCGCCTCAAGGGAACCGTCCTCAGCGCGAAAAACCAATGCGACCGGGCCAACGACGAGCTCGTCCCGAAAATCAGCGAGGCTGAATCCGCCGTTGCTGAAACCCGTGCCTGGTTGAGCAACGAGATCAATCTCCCGGGCAGCTCGCTTTTGAAAGAACCCGGCCTTTCCCCCGATGAGAAAATAGCGCTCTCAAAATACGGAATCAAAACCGCCCTTTCAGCACTCGATCACGGAAACATCACCGGGGCCCTCCAGGATCTTGACGAAGTCGAACACTGCCTCAGCGATGCTCATGCGCTTATGGACCTGAGCCGAGAAAGTGTCGTCAATCACGCCGACAAGCATAGTGAACTGGTGAAAGAGCGGAACGCTCTCGTTTCGGAAGTTGCCCCCGCCGCCAGCCTCCTCGAAGAGCTGCAAACGGAATACGCTCCCGCCGTTCAGCTGTTTTCATCCCGTTTCGGAGAGGAAATCAGCGGCCAGAAATCGATCACCAACTGCATCGAACGCGCCGGGACCCGCCTCGATGCTGCCGGCACCTCGCTCGAAGACAGTGCCGCCGCGTTTAAGAATGGCGAACTGATCCGTGCCTACGGGCTCCTCGAAACCAGCGGGAACGAACTGGGATTTGCCGATCATCAACTTTCGCTGATCCGCGATCAACACGAAGCCACCCTCGAAGCGGTCGCCTCAAACCGCAAAAACCTCCAGCGACTTGAGAGTCAGCTTACCGATCTGAAATTGCTCGGGGAGGATCGCCGTACCTGCCAGTCCACCATTGATCTCCACGCTCTCTCAGTGATCGACGTCGAGAATTTTGCCACAAGCCTCGACCTTGCGAAACCAAACCCTTTCGAGCAGTTCCGGACCGGGGAGTCCCTTCTCGAACATCTCAACGCGCTTGAGGACGGTATTCAGGCCGATTGGAAGTCCTATGAAATGACCGAGTCTGCATCGACCGGAGCAAAAGCCGCTCTCACTTTCTGCAACAACTACCTCAACGAAGCGAAGACCGACGGAATCACCGACAGCGTCGATTTAAGCAAGGCAATCAACAAACACGGCATGCTGACCGCGCAGCTTTCCTTGATTAAGAAGCAGCTGAAGAAGAGTCATCTCGAATGGCCCGGGCTGCTCAAAGAGACCACGAAACTGACAACCGACGTCGGGAAAGTTCGCAGTGTTCTCGAACACGAACTCGCAGCGGCGAGAGAGAGCTCCGAGAAGATCATGAAAGCGGCCGAGGCCCATTCGCAGCTCCACGACTGGACTAGCAGCCACAAGGTGAGGATCAACCGTACTGCCGGTGCCAGCACCCTCGCCCGCGCGAAGCAGCAGCTCGCCCGCGGGCAGTATGCAGAGTCCCGCAAAGGAGCCATCAGCGCGCTCGGCGAAGCCCTCCGCGAACTGAACCGGGCGAAGGCGCGTGAGTCGGAGAGAGCACGGGCTGCCGCTGCAGCAAGACGCGCTGCGGCAGCACGCGCCGCCCGCCGGTCGAGTTCGCGCAGTTATTCCTCCAGCTCCAGCAGCTCATCACGATCGAGCTTTTCCAGCTCAAGCTTTTCCTCCGGGTCCGGATTTTCTCGGTCGGGGTGGTAGATGTCTTTTGCCAAAAGACATCGTCGACGGTGTCCGGATTCGAAATGAACGAATCATCCACCTAACCCATCCGCGCTCAGATCCGGCGCGAAAGAAATCCTCACGGATTCCTCTACATGCCTCATGCGTAGAGGAACGGCGTGAGCATTTCTCTGCACAGCCCATACGACCTCAAGTCCGGCGAAGGCGAGACCGATTACCCCCCTTTCACCAAAAAATCCAAACTTGGGACTTTTCCGTTTGAATCGAACGGATTTATGTTCGATGATCCGGCCCTGCCAATTTCGGCAGGAAAACGAAGCGGGGCATTAGCTCAGTTGGTAGAGCACCTGCATGGCATGCAGGGGGTCAGCGGTTCAAATCCGCTATGCTCCACGTTTCGTTCGCGGGAACCCTACCGACCCGCCACTGCAAGGTCCTTCGCACTTTCCCAATCCGCCGGCAGATCCGTCTTCGTCGCCGTGAGAATAGACAGAATCCGGGCCCGCTCGCCCTCGTCGAAGTAGTCATATCCCTCCACAGGTTCCGCCGGCGAAAGAATCGCGCGGAGACGCGAGTAAATCCGATCTTTCATCGATTGTGGCGCCCCCTCGAAGGCCTCGGAATAGATCATGTAACTGAGCCGGTTCTTGAAGAGACGCGATTTGAGATCAAAATCCTTCAGACTCTCCCCCGCCGCATTTGCCTTCCGGTTCCGACGGAAATCGGTGAGGTAGTCCTGAGACGGCGTGATCTCGTGTCCCTCCAGCGAGACCTCATCAGCGAAGAGCAGATACTTCACGAGCTTGTCAGCAAACGCTTCTGTTTTCACCAATGTTCGCGAGGGAATCACCCCGTCATTCTCAGCGGCACGAAACTGCGAGATGCGCTCGCGATAGCGCATCTCCACGAGGAGATTGTGCGCTTCGATCTGGTGATCAAAGAGCATCAGAGGAACAATGTTGGAATCCCCCCGCAGAACCAGTGACGGATCAAAGAGCCCCTCCAGCGTTTCCAGAGAAGCTCGTTTCTTGAGATCGATCGTGACTTCCCCCGCTTCGCGGGTCGCAAAGGCATTACCCATGTGCTCCAGAGTCGACGGTGCCCCCGTGACGTAATAGCCGCCCCAGCGCTCGCGAAACGGAATCCAATGACTGATTCGCTCGTGGCTGCGCACCCCTCCCATTCGCCGGCCCGTATCAGAGACGAAATTGGAGCGCGCCAGCGGTCCGGGAAGGAAGTTTGTCGCAGATCCGCCGTGGCATCCGAGACAACTCTTCGGACGCTCAAAATCAACGTGATCTCCCGGCTTTTCAGGAGGGTCCTCGAAATAGAAGATCCCCCCTGCTTCCGGATCGAAAGAATTCACCTCCAGCTTTCCTCCCGCCATCACCGCGAGATAAATGTTCTCATCGAAATACATCGCTCTCGGATTCTCAGGGCTGACCAGCTTTCGTTGCAGGCTCGTTTGCGAATAGACAAGCACTTGAGAAGACACCGGAATATTCAGTTCCTCCAGCAGTTTACGAAGCAGTGGGTGCCCAGTCTCGGTTCCAAAATCGTAATCCCCTTTTGCCTTCCTCGTCAGAAGTTCACTGAAGGAATCCGTTCCCGTTCGCTCATAGTAGCTATGCGGAGCGACATCAAAGTCATTGAAAAACTGCGCCTCAAGGGCAGCATGAAACAGGAGCACTCCCGCAGACAAGCAGGATGCCAGGCAGTGGCGTGACGAATAAGGGGGGAAAAACGCCGAAGGCATACGTGGAGTGAGAGTAGCGCCTCACCGGCTCGAAAGGCAAGGCTTCTCATGACGGAATAGAGCTATCGATCCGGAATCGATGGAGTCCTCCCCTCATCCTTTTGGAATGATTGGGTCAACCATAGAATCTCCATTTTCACGGGCGCCTTCCGGCTTTTCAAACGGCGGTGCGCTCCCAGTATTGAAATCAAAAACATTCCCACCTTCCTGCAACAATGAGAGAGAACACGCGACGTCATTTCCTGAAACAAGCCGGATTCACCGCTCTCGGAACCGGCCCATGGGCTGCGAGCGAGGCAGCGCACCCCGAATTCGCGCCGCAGGAAGCGTGGACTCTGCACGGTGAGCAATTTCGAATCAACAAAGCGTATGAAGGCGGCTGGGTACAAAATTTCACCAGCACCGTCGAGGCCCTTCCGAAGGATCGCTGGCGGATCTGGACGAGCGTTTCCATGCCCGAAACCGGGATCAAGAACATCGGCTATCACGAGGGAAAAGTCGGCGGCGAATGGAAACCGGTCTGGGCGGTCTGCACCACCGGAAAGCCCGATCCCACGGCGGAGCTTGCGATCGGGGGGATGCCGGAGGGTGCCCACCCCGTTCAGGTCGTGACGATCAGACTTCAGAACGGATTGACTCGACTTTACTTCTGGGCGCACGGAGAAGGCATCGTTCGCTACCTTGCCGCTGACAGTATTGACGAGACCGCGAGACAGTTCGAGGTCGTGAACCGTCTCGAGCCCTGTCTCTATCACCCCGGCGACCGTGCCGTCGGTGGAGCCGCAGCAAAGGAAGCCGGGCTAAGCCGCTTCGGCAAAAAGGTCGCAAAGCCCATTGAGGGTGAACCTCTCGCACCGGCTGCGTTGATCTCCAACGACGCAACGAACGTCTATCAACTGGCCGATGGCAGCTTTGAAATGTTTTCCGTGACGCTCCTTGAAGTGAACAAAGACAACCCGCGCTACGCCCCGCAGGACAATCTCAAAGGCTTCCTCCGCGTCATCGATCGCTACACCAGCGCCGACGGTCTCAAGTGGGGAAACCGCAAGCGGGTCATTACGCCCGATTCGAATGACCCGATTGATCAGCAGTTCTACTTTCTCTCGGTGACCCACACCGAAAAAGGACGCCTCGGAATGCTCGGCAGCTATCGTCTCGACGCTCAAGCCATCGATATCGAGCCCTGCTTTTCCACCGACGGCATCACGTGGGAACGCCCACAGCGAAAGCCCTGGATCCCGCGCGACAAAGAGGACGAAGGCATCGCCACCTATCTCCTCCATGCCCCGCACAATCTCGTTCAACGCGACGGACGCTGGTGGCTCTTCTACACCGGAGGCAATTTTTCCCACAACCACAAACACTCTCACGGCACCCCCGACCGGGCCATCCTTGTGGCGTCGTGTCAGGATGTGTGGGGCGGTTAGGAATCGCCCCCCTCAAAATATCCTCCGTTCAGTTTCGTCGAGCAGCAATCCGGCGCTCTCGCGGTAAGAGCTACGGTCGGATTTTGACGGCCGGCACCCCGCGATTTCTCAATCACGAGGCGCTCACGGTCGCAGGAAACGTCTGCGAGCCTACTTCACCGTCGCGCGCGACTGACTCAGGAAAGTGCTGCAAGGGTGCGATCAAGCGTCGCATGCCAATCGGGGTCTCGAAGAGCGGTCGAGGCCTCCTTGAGCTGCGCAATCGCCTCCCGTTCATGCCTGAGTCCAAGGCGCCCAATCGCGTCGACAGCCCGGGACGCGCGTTGCCCGGCTCTTAAAAGTGCGTAGCTCTCTGCCCAGCCCCGGTCGTGACCGGTCATCTCCTCGACTGCCCCTGTGTTCCAGGGTTCGTCTCCACGAGAACTTTTCCAGTAGGTATCGACGAGATCACGATCTCCGGGAATATAGCTCAATCCCCGTTCCTCAAGTAATCCGCCCGAGAGCCAATGACGCCAGATCGCTCGCAGCTCCCGGGCCGCCGGTTGCCAAACGGCCGGCATCGCCACGAGAAGGCGAACCGACAAATTACCGTAGGGAGTCATATTAACCTCTCGAAACGCCTCTGGAATGGGTTTTAGCTTTTCCAGGCCATCAAGGCCATTGATTCGAGTAGAGAGAGATCGGTGCTCAAGGGCGTTGAGTAATCCGTCCACCGCCCCGAGACTATCGCCTCCCTGAAGATCAAATGCAGCAAATGCGGACTGTAAATCTCCCGCTTCGCGGATCCGCTCGGCAATGATACCTTCGGCAGGTTCCCCCAGACTCATCAGAGCTCTCGCTGCAGCGGTGCCGACATCGCCCTCCTTCGAGGTGAGGTCGTAGAGAATCGTTTTTGCCGCGTGAATCTGCGCAATGGCAATCGTCTCGATCGCAATCAGGTCGCCCTCCCTCGCTCGACCTATAAGCGCTTGCTCAGCCACAATACGCTCGTCACCTGCGAGCCCCCGGAGAAGCGACAGATCGTAGGTCATCTCCTTCTGCTCAGGGCCACTCACAAGGCTTCTGAGAAAAACATCGATCGCTTTTTGAGTTGCTGCCATTGCTTTCGGTCTATCAGGGACAAGTTATCCTTTGGATCCGGTTCACCGTATCTTCCGGAGCGCGAAGGCTCCGAAGTCATCAGGAGAAGAAGATCGGTAACCCCCTGTAATCTGTGTAAATGCATCGTCAGAGGTAGCGACGCAATCGATTGTTTGCCTACCATTGCCGACCCCGCCCTTAAGCGTATATGAGATTTGTTGAGGAGATGTGCCCGAGTCAGCTGCGTTGCCGCCCGAAACCAGCGCCCCATCATCAACAAATCCTTTCATCTTCATCGGAACGAAGCGTCCGGCGCGGTATGGACTCGTTACCTTGAAATACACGTATGCGGACACGGTGAATGGTTCCCCCTGAGGTAAGGGCGTCGGCAGTTCAGCCAGAATCCGCCCTGAAACCAGCGGGCCCCAGCGACTTTCCCAATTCCCTTCATAATTGCAGCTCCCGGCTTCTGAAGGGCGCCCCATCGAAAACAGCACCGAATCGACACCTCGAATTGCCAACCAGAGGAGGACGATCAGTAAAGCGAGAGCGGAAAGGATTCGTATCCCTTTTTTCATTTATAAGCCGGGTTTGATATATAGTTAACAGCGTCCTTCTCTCCGCGCCACCCCGTTGCGAACCGGCGATTTCTCTCCTGCCCTCACCGAAACACCATCAGAGCAATCGCGACCAGAGCAAAACCGGCCGCGACGTAATCCCTCGTTCCGATGCGCCCGCTGGCACTGCCACCGAAGCGGATGAATTTCAGCATCGCGCCGGTGGGACACCCGTAGCGGCAGTAGGCCCTATTGATGAAGAGTGAAGCGATCAGCCCGACAATGGCAATGGCGAGGGTCGCCCAACCGGCGACGCGGAAGACAAAGGCATCAAACGGCTCGAGTCCGACGAGGCTGAAGGAGAGGTGCTGCATCGTGATAATGAGACACCAGAGGAGGAGGACGACAGGCAGCGCGTTGAGTATTTTCTCAGCGACACCTTTCACAGCAATGCGCCAGGGAACGCGTTTTCCCAACCAGTCCTGCGCGGCGCCGAAGGGACAGAGGTGCGTGCAATAGACCTGCTTACCGGTGAAGATCGGCGCGATCAGTGCGGCCAGTGTCAGGAAGACGAGACCGGGCGCAACACTCCAGGCAACGCCGCTTTTCGCCCATCCGAGGAGCAACGCCTGCGAAACCATATCGGCGTTGATGAAGCCAAGATAGACAATGAGGACTCCCTGAAATCCGATCCGGAGCCAGCGCTTTCCTTTGAGACGGGTGAAGGCGATGAGAAGCCCGAGCAGCACGACGACGATGGTTCCGATGTCTCGGGCACGCAGGTCGATGAGAGGCTTCGGCGGAACGGGTTCGCGGGTGCGCGCGATTTCAAGGGCGCTGTGGATGAGGCCCTCGGTCACAGTCACGCTCGTTTTCGTCGCGCCGGAGACAATGTCGATGCCTGACTCAACGATGTCGATCTCGCTGATCTGCATGAGCTCGAAGCCTTTGAAGGTGTTGAAGAAATACTCATCCTCGGTGAGCAGTTTCACGTAGGGCTCATTGTCGTAGGTATTTCGCACCGCGAGACCGATGACGAGTTCGTCGGGATCGAGAACGATGAGCAAATCGGTCGGCCCCTGATAGCCGATCATGTCGTCGGCGTGCGGGGAGGTTCGTGAGACATACCCGAGCGGCGTGCCTTCGCCGTCGAGGACCTGCTGGAGAAAGGGCCGTTTTTCGACAGGGGCAAACGCGGCGGCGTCCTCCAGAAACGGCGTCACTTCGCTGATCTCAATCTCCTGAGGAAAACGGGAGATCCGGTTGCCTCCTCCAAGTCGCCGCGCGATTCCGTCGGCGATGGCATCACTGGTGAGGGTCGCCCCGGAGACAGCGTAAATGTCGTTCTGTGCGAGGAACTCATCGCGGTCGAGCCCGTTCCACTGCTGAAGGAAGGCCTCGTCATGCTCAATTTCGGCAAGGTGCTCCTTCGTATCATCGCTTCGGAGGATTTCGATACCGAGAATCCGCTTTGTGTCGTCGAAGGCGATCAGCGTGTTGGTCGGGCCGGAAAAGCCGTAGATTTCGTCGGCATCGGGCGATGACTGGATAATATGTCCCAGCTTTTTGCCTTCGGCATCAAAGACATTCTGGCCGCCGTGTCCGCTATCCCAGTCACTGAGAGAGGCCGCGTTCGGGTAGAAGGGAATGACATCCTCCACCGGCGTGAGCTGCTTGGCCTCCCCCGCCCGCTGAGCGATATACCACGAATGTTGCTGCCGTATCGCAACGAGCAGAAAGACGAATATGGCGACGCGATAGACATGTAATGTCCATGGCCGGTAAAAGTTCCCAAAATATTTTTTCACGATTTGCGTAGTGGCACGGGCGGAAGCATTGCATGTAGGATGCGAGTCTGAAAGTCCCGATTGACTCTATGAAACGTTTCTACTCATTGTTCGCCACCGCCGCGCTGGCATCGTCCATTCCTCTTTGTGCAGAGGAGACCATCCTCGAAACCGCCCGGGAGATCCCGGTCGCCTACGACGTCGATATCGTCGTCGTCGGAGGCACCAGCGGAGCGATTACGGCGGCAGTCGAAGCCGCTGACAAAGGCGCTTCCGTTTTCCTCGCAGCGCCCCGCCCCTATCTTGGCGAGGACATCGCGGGAACGCTTCGACTCTGGTTGGAGGACGGAAAGGAACCGGTCAGTGATTTGGAGAAAGCGCTCTTTGAGCGAAAGGCCCCCGTCACCGGATTCCCCGATCGCCTTGAGTTTACCTACGAGGCAGACCAAACCGCGAGCAAAGCCCACCCCGACAAAAACAACGCACTCCTGAGCGATGGAAAATGGCAGCTTGCCGCCCACGAGTCTGTGCAGTTCGAAGAGAACGTGACCCTGATCGCTGATCTCGGAACGATGGCCAAAGTGAAAGAACTGCATCTCATGAGTTTTGACCGGGGTGGCACGTTTCAGGTCGACGGCGTGGAAGTCTGGACTTCCCCGAACGGAAAACTCTGGCGAAGCCTCGGTGAAATCGAAGAGCGGAAATCCTACGGCACCGGCGACGCCGTCGTGCAGTGGTCACTTCCGGTGAAACAACCCTGCCGCTTTGTTAAACTGTTAGTAAAAAAACCGGAGGACGTGACCCGCATGTTGCTGGGCGAATTACTCGTCATCGAAGACACCGGCATTAAGATCGACCCAACAACTCAGGCAAACGTTCCCGCGACGCCGATGCAGGCAAAAATCGCGCTCGATGAGGCCCTCCTCGAAGCCGGGGTTCAATACCTTTACGGTTCGATGGTGACGGATCTCCTCGTCGATGAAGAAGGCCAGCCCGCCGGAATCGTGATGACGAACCGGGCGGGACGTCAGGCAGTTCGAGCGAAAGTGGTGATCGACGCAACGACGCGGGCGACCGCGGCGCGATCGGCTGGAGTTGAATTTGCCGCCTACCCTGCAGGCCCGCAGACCTTTCGACGCATTGTCTCGGGAGGAAGCCCGCAGGAGGGCGACGGTATTGAGGTTCAAACCGCTGACGTGCATTTTTACTCTCAAGAGGGAGAGCACGATGTCTTTCTTTACGATCTGACAATCCCCATGCCTGACAACAGCGCCGCTTCATTCGCGCGGGCGGAGGTGCTGGCCCGCCAGATGACTTTCGACGTCGCTCTCATGGATGAATCAGACATGCTTTTCCAAATCCCGCCCGACCCGATCGTGGCGCGAAGTGGTGTGGAAGAGAAGTCACTCGAAGTGGCGACCTTGAATCTGGAAGCGCTTCAACCGAAGTCACTGGATCGATTCTTCGTCCTCGGTGGATGCGCCGGAGTTTCCCGCGAAGCGGCAGGCGAATTGATGAAACCACTGAATCTGATGCGACTCGGCAAACGCGTCGGAGGCGCAGCCGCTGAGCTCGCGAAAGACGTCACCGTTGCCGGTGCCGCCAGCGTCAAAGGCACCCCCGTTGGTGACGCGAAACCCCACGGAGAGGTTCGTGAGTTTCTCAATGGAGCGAGACCGACCGACTCAGGGCTTCCGACAGTGGCCTCTCCGGAGCGCTCCATCCCCGTTCTCGGCAGCTACGACGTCGTCATTGCCGGCGGTGGAACCGGTGGCGCCCCTGCCGGAATCGGAGCAGGACGCCAAGGCGCCACGGCTCTCGTGATTGAGTATCAGGATCATCTCGGTGGAGTTGGCACGATGGGATTGATTTCGAGTTACTACCACGGCTACCGAAAAGGATTCACCGCCGAGGTGGATGAGAAAATTAAGGAGATGGGAGGGCCTAAAAGAAAAGGCGGCTGGAATCCCGTCGCTAAGCGTGAGCTTTGGAGAAACGAAAATGAAGAAGCAGGTGCTGATATCTGGTTTTCCTCACTCGCTTCCGGCGCCCTTGTCGAGAATGGAAAAGTAATCGGAGTGATCGTGACAACGCCCCAGGGTCGCGGTGCGGTCCTCGCCAAAGCAGTCGTCGATGCGACCGGCAATTCGGACATCGCTGTCGCCGCCGGAGCCGACTTTGTCACCACTTCCTCCGAGCACATCGCGATGCAGGGAACAGGCCTTTCCCCGAGAAAACTCGGCACCGGTTACATGAATACGGACTACTCCTTTGCCGACGAATCCGACCCCGTCGACCAATGGCGCATGATTGTCGCGGCCCGTAAAAAGTATCGGAGCAGCTACGATCTTTCCACCTTCATCGACAGCCGCGAACGTCGTCGCATCGTCGGTGATGCCTACGTCGGTCCCGGTGACATCATCAATGAGCGCACCTGGGCGGACACGATTTCGCTTCACCAGAGCAACTTCGACACCCACGGCTACACGGTGCACCCGCTTTTCATGATCAACTTTCCTGATAAAAAGGAAATGATCGCGAGCGTCCCCTACCGCGCTCTCCTCCCGCAGAAACTCGACGGGATCATCGTGACCGGGCTCGGAATGAGCGCCCACCGCGACGCCATGCCCATTCTCCGGATGCAGCCCTGTATCCAGAATCAGGGTTACGCGGCCGGCGTCGCCGCCGCCACGATCGCTGAACAGGGAATTCCAACGCGCTCACTCGACGTGAAAGAACTTCAAAAGCATCTCGTCGAGATGGGTTCGCTTCCTCCCGAAATTCTCGAGGCGACCGAAGCCGACGAAGTCGCTGACGAAACGATCGCCGCCGCAGTTACCAATGTGGTCAACAACTACCGGGGACTCGCGACTCTGCTCGGAGAAGAGGAGCGTTCCCTCCCGCTCTTACAGGAAGCCTTCAAGGAAGCCGATTCACCGGAGCATCAGCTCATCTACGCGAACATTCTCGGTATGATCGGTGACGCAACCGGATCAAGTGTGCTCGCTGAAACAATTTCGAATCAGGAATGGGACGAGGGTTGGAACTTCCGTGGCATGGGTCAGTTCGGGGGCAGCATCTCACGACTCGATTCCCACATTATCGCCCTCGGTAAGTCCGGCGATGCGAAGACGGCGATGCCGGTGCTCCTCGAGAAAACAGCGGAACTCGATCAGGAAAAGGAATTCTCCCATCACCGTTCGGTATCATTAGCCTTTGAAACCCTTCGCGACCCCGCGGCTGCGGAAGCACTCGCCGCGGTCCTCAAAAAGGAAAACATGAGCGGTCACTGGATCACGGAAATTTCTGAAAGCAATCGGCAGGACGAACGCACTGAGCCACTGCGGGAAATCATCCTCGCCCGCGCCCTCTATCGCTGCGGCGACCATGAAGGCATCGGTGAGAAAATCCTCAAGGAATACGCAAAAGACCTCCGGGCCCTCTTCGCCCAGCACGCCACCGCGATTCTGGAGGAGTGATCAATGAAAGAGACAGGGTTACGCGATTTTTGGCTTTACCGCTCTTGATCTTCTCTTCAAATTTCCTTCCATTGCCACATTCTCTATTTTATTTTGAGTGACTTTTCCAGCCGCCTAAACACACTTATAGTGGGAAACGCAGCCACGCAGGGTTCGGTCGCGGACGCATGTGACATCGCGCAGGCATCAATGAGCAGATATATCAGCGGACGAATACCCAAGGCTCAGGAACTCTATAGGCTCTCCGTCTACTTTGGTGTATCGATGGAGTGGCTCCTTACCGGTGTAGACAGCCGAAAACCAGACGTCAATGAACCGAGTGTTGACTATCGGCGACGTGATAAGGACATCTTGAAGACTCTAAGGAAAATCGTGTCGGAATTGGAGTCAACGACGGAAGATAGCTGAAGGTTCTTAAACTTCTATTTCAAACAAATCCCATGAAAACACCCCTGCTAGCCTTTATCGCCTCCTTATCGGCTCTGATCCCACTTGGGGCTACCGCCGATTTCTGGCCGGAGTTTCGCGGGGCCGGCGCAGAAGGCCATGCTCCGGACGCCAAGGTTCCACTGAAGTGGTCGGAGACTAAAAACATTCGCTGGAAGACACCGGTCGACGGCAAGGCTTGGTCATCCCCTGTCATTGCCGATAATACAGTCTTTGTCAGCACCGGTGTCGTGGCCCGCAACCAGCTCTCACTCGAAGCACGGGCCTACACTCTCGATAGCGGAAAAGAGCTCTGGAAAACGGTTATCTTCGAGGGCGATGAGGACAAGATGCACCAGAAAAACAGTCACGCTTCCCCCACTCCGATTTTCCGCGATGGAAAGCTCTACGTGCATTTCGGCCACAAGGGAACCGCCTGCCTGAATGCTGCCGACGGCAAAGTGATCTGGACTCAGGATACAATCACTTACGAACCTGTTCACGGCACCGGTGGCTCACCGGTTCTGGTTGGCGACAAACTGATTTTTGCCTGCGACGGCAGTGAAGATCCTTTCGTGATTGCACTCAATGCCGCTGATGGATCGCAAGTATGGAGAACCCCGCGCGGTGTTGAAGTGTCCCGCACTTTTTCATTCTCCACCCCTCTTCTGATCGACGTGAAAGGCAGGCAACAGGTCGTTTTACCCGGCTCAGGCGCCGTCATTTCCTACGATCCGGATACCGGCAAAGAGATCTGGCGATGCGGCTACGACGAAGGCTACTCGGTGGTTCCCCGTCCGATCTTTAACAACGGAATCGTCTACGTCTGTTCCGGATTCAACACTGCAAATCTTCTCGCGGTTCGGGCCGACGGATCGGGCGATGTCACCGACACCCATATTGTCTGGACCGCGGAAAAGCGGATCCCGAGAGAGAGTTCACCCATCATTGTCGACGGGCTCCTTTTCATCAACGATGACAAAGGGATCCTCTCCTGCTTCGATGCCGCCACCGGGGAAGAATATTATCAGGAGCGTCTCAACGGCGAAGGCGGCTTTTCCTCCTCACCCGTTTACGCGAGCGGCCACCTCTTTTTTCACAACGGCGAGGGAGTGACGACGGTTGTTAAACCCGGCAAAAGGTTCGATAAAGTGGGAGAGAATGAATTGAATGAATTCGGCCTATCCTCCTTCGCGGTCGTCTCCGACGGGTTTCTCGTCCGAACTGAGGAGAATCTCATTCGCATCGGCGAGCGCTGAAAGGCCCGCCCCACTCACTGATCCAGATAGGCCTGGAGCGACTCTTTCAACTGACCTCGAGCACGGAAAAGCAGACTCTTCAGCGCCGGGATGGAGATTGATAACACTTTGGAAATGTCTTCGTAGGGCATTTCCTCGTAGCGCCGGAGAATAATCGCCATGCGCTGCTTCTCGGGAAGCTCGGCAATGGCGCGGTCAATCGCCTCCTCCAGTTCGCGGTTCAGCGCATCCTGATCCGGGGACGCGGTATCCTGGTCCTCTGTTGTCCACTGGCTGTCCTCTTCCCGTTCGTCGGCGGAGACGGTAGGCTTTCGCTGCCGCCGCCTCGTTTCGTTGAAGACGAGATTACGGGTAATCGTGAAAAGCCAGGTCGTGAATTTCGCGGTTGGCTCGTAACGTGAGGCTGATTTCCAAACACGAATAAAAACCTGCTGCGCAATATCCTCGGCATCCGATGCCCCGCCCAGCATCTTCGCAACCGTCCCGATGACAGGGCCCTGATGGATCTCAACCAACTTCTCGAAAGCCGGGATATCCCCCTCCTTCACCCGCAACATCAGACCCACGTCGCGCTCGTTCGATTCCCGCTTCTCACGCTCAACGGCACTTTCCTCATCCGGAGCGTGAGGAATATCGGCAGGTGAAGACATAAAAAGTTTTATTTGAGATTCGTGGGTGAATCCGCGTAATAACAGCTAACGTTAACACCGGCAAGAACCGAATGTTTCTCTTTCTAAAGAAATTCCTGCCAGAGTAAAAAGCCAGAACATATGCCAACAAAGAAGAAAAGGAGAATCCGAAAGGGAAATCTGATGGCACGCCGCGTCGCCCTCTACCTCGTGAGCGCGGGAGTGTCCCGCGAGTGGGTCGCTATTATCGGCATGATTCTCGGAATTCTCGCAGGACTCTCATTTTTCGTCACCAGCGAAATGCCGGAGCCGCAATGGTTCTGGCTCCTCGGTATGGTCTTCTGTCTCCTCCGCATCGGCACGATCCAGATTGTGGGATTTCTTTCCCCCAATTCGAGCAGGACTCTCAGCGAGGACGAATTCTTCAACGAACTTCCTGAGCGCGTCTCCGACGCCGTCACCATGATTGGCTTTGGATTCGCCGCCTATTCGTCCCCCTGGCTGGGACTGGGAGCGGCGCTGGGAGCGATCTTCTCCGCCTACGTCCGGTCGATGGGCCAGACCATGGGAGCGGGCATTAAGGACTATGCCCGCGGACCGATGACGCGAACCCATCGTCTCACCCTCGTCTCGATCACCTCCATTCTCATGATTTGCGGTATTTCATACGAACGGTTCCAGACGCCGATTCCACAAATAGCCCTCTGGACAATCATTATCGGCTGCTTTGCAACGATAGCACTGCGCCTCTTCAGCCTCTCAAGATTGCGTCGGAAAAAAATACTTAAGTAATCTTAATCACTTCGACTCGACATTTCGAAAACCTGTGGCTAATCTAAACCGGATGGATCGCCTTCTCCTCACTTTCTGCGCTCTGGCGGGACTCATTTCGATGATTCCGGCTGATTCCTCGGCGCTGGAGGATTTTAATAAGGTCGTCATCGATCCCGGCCATGGCGGCAAAGACCCGGGCTCTTCCGCCTTTGGCAACGTAGAGAAAGAACTGACGCTTGATCTCGCCAAGCGAATTGCAAAGCTTCTCACCGCCAAAGGCATCAGTTCGCAACTCACGCGCACGACCGATACCTACGTCGAGCTGATCGACCGCGCAGAGATGGCAAACAAGTCGCCGAAAACACTTTTTCTAAGCGTTCACTTCAATGCTCATTCCGACCGGAGCATCAGCGGGACCGAAACACTTTACTGGCCGGGCAGTGCCACCGGGCGGGAACTCGCGAGCTACATTCAGAGTGAGCTCGGGCGGCGCCTCGTAACCCGGAACCGGGGATTCAAGCCGGAACGCCTCAAAGTTCTCGAAGCAACCAAGGCGACCGCCGTTTTGATCGAATGCGGATTTATTTCGAATCGCTGGGAAAGCCAACGCTGCAGCGCCGAATGGTTTAGACAAATACTCGCTGAAGAAATAGTGCAGGGAATCCTTAGATATCGCGGGTGAAATTGACTAATTCCTGTAAATTCAGGAAACATGATAATTTTCTGAATTCATTCTAATTTCCGTGTTTACCTATAGTGTCCCGTGTGTTAAATTCCCAGTTAGCTTCAATTTCCGATTTTCTTTTTCATTCTTACCCTGATCATGAGTGACCCGATTGCAAACTGCACCCTTGAACTGGCCTGTACCGTAGGATCTCTGGACGACGCGATTGAAGCGATCGAAGACGGTGCTGACGTTAATTATCGTGGCGGAGCGCCACTGTTCCTCGCCATCTTCAACCGCAATCGCGCGGTGATTAATTACCTCATCGACCAGGGAGCTGACGCAGAATCTTTCGTCGCAAAGAAAAATCTGAAGTTCGTGAAGACTCGTGAGGATCTCATCGAAGAGCTGATTGCCTGCGCCCCTCACAATCCCAGAGACGTAAAAATCGATGAGATCAAGGAAATCGACTGCGGCATCCGTGAAGGCGGCGTCGAGTATCTTCTTGCAGAGATCAACTGGGACAATGCGACCCGTTTTCGTGATTCACTGAATGCTATCGGAGCAGGATCAACTCACCGTTGCGTAGCCGAGTTCCTCCAATGGGCACGAAGCGAGCGCTCCGAGGCAGAATCGGATGTGGAAAACTTTCTCTCCTGCAACACCGACGCTGTCACCGAATACCGCGAGCGCTACCTCGCCACAGGCGAAGATCTCATTGGGCTTGCGAGCAATTTCCTCGACGAGGCAACGGAATCGAACTGAGCAAACCGTCCCGCTCTGATAGAGTCGGGATATCGCTGAAAGAGATCCGGCATTCTCGCGTATCGTGAGAATGCGTTTTTTCCGGATTCATTATCGCCGACTGGTTTATCTCAGCATAGTCGGGGCCTTCCTCCTGCTTCTTACCGTCTTCGTTTGCGATCGCCTTGTCACGAGAGCAAGTGAGGGGCGACACACAGCCGATCTATCCGCCATCAACGAAGTGACGGTCGCGATTGTTCCCGGCTGCTCAGAGTATCTCCGCGATGGCAGGAAGAATCTCTACTTCATCTATCGAATCAATGCCGCGGCGGAACTGTTCGAGGCATCGAAATGCCGGTGGATCATCGTCAGCGGGGACAATGGCAACAAGAGCTACAACGAGCCCGAACGAATGAAAGCAGCTCTGGTAAGCCGTGGAATTCCGGAGGAGAAAATCGTCTGTGATTTTGCCGGTTTCCGTACTCTCGACACCATAGCAAGGGCACGCACCGTGTTTCAGTTGGAGGAAGCCGTGATCGTCTCACAGGCATTCCACAATCAGCGCGCCCTTTTCCTCGCCGGTCATTTCGGATTGAATGCCGTCGGCTACGATGCACGGGAAGTGAGTTATGCCGGCGGGCTTAAAACGCGGCTCAGAGAGAAGCTGGCCCGCGTCAAAACGGTCCTCGACGTGCACCTCCTCGGCACCGGGCCGAAATTCTACGGTGATCCCCTGCCAATCAGCGAAACACTCTGACGAGCCTGCAGCCTCCTGGAAGCGGACACAAAAAAAGCGCCCCGGAAAGAGGCGCTTTGATTTTGAAAAATGATCTGGAACTCCTCCTTACTTCTTCTTGCGAAGGAAAGTAGGAACATCGAGGTCTTCACCGTCAACAATCGTCGGATCGGTCTTCGCGAAGCGCCCTTTCTTGGCTCCGCCAACCGGCTCAAGCTGAAGCATCTCCTGCTGGGCACGCGCCTCTTCGCTCAATTCCGCAGGCTCCAATTGCTCCGGTGGAAGTGAAGGTGGACGACTCGGTGGAAGAGCCGGTCCCGCATCGGCAGCCTCAAGAGAATCGCGTGTCTTGATGCGCCCCGTCTTGCCGGAGGAAACCATCCGGCTCAAAGTAATTTTCTGAGATGATTCAGTCACCGCTTCGACGCGGTCAACCTCAGCCCCCTCATCGGCCTGACCGACAGCACGGGCGATAGGATTGCGGAAATCCTCTTCCCCCTCGTCTTCATCTTCAACGAACGCCTCTTCTGCAGCAGCGGGCTGCTGCGGAGGAATCGGTGACGGCGAATAAGAAGGCACTTCCTCCTCCTGCAGTGGCTCGAAAACAGCAGACTCGTCGGCCTCCTCCTCATACACTTCCTCTTCCTCTTCAAACGCCGGAGGCTCCTCTTCCACGGGCTCTTCTTCAGGAATCTCAAGCCGAATCTCTGATTCGGGCTCAGGCTCATCGTAGGAAACTTCCTCTTCCACTTCTTCAGGCGCAGCTTCCTCAGCAACCGGCTGACTTGGTTGAATCGGCTGAGTTTCGCCAACCGAAATGGAGACGCTTGCCGGCGCAGCCGACATGCCCAGGCTCACAGGAGCGGGCTCACTCAATGCAGGAGCATCCGCTTCAACCTTCTTTTTCGCGCCACCGGCATCAGGACCTGAAACTGAACTCAAAATGGTCACCGAAAGACTGTTTCCGAGTCGCTTATCAGTACCGGTTCCGAAAAGAATCTGTGATTGCGGACCAACGTGTTTCGCCACCTCGGACATCACCATCTGCACTTCGAAGAGGGTCATCGTATCGCCACCCGCCACCTGAACGAGCACCGCATCAGAATCTTCAAGCAACTTACCGCGGTCGAGAAGAGGACACTTCAGTGCCTGCTCAAGCGCTTCGTGAGCGCGATTCTCACCTTTGGAAACGCCATAGCCGAAGAGGCAGCGTGAATCCTCTGAGTCAATCGCTGAAAGGAGATCATCCATTCCGATCCGGATAATGCCCGGACGGAAAACAACGTTCATCGTCGCGCGGATACTTTGACTGATAATTTTGTCAGCAGCGGAAAAGGCCTGAGTCACTCCGTCCTTGGGAACGATAAGCTCTCCCATGCGGTCATTGTCGAACGTGATTACCGCATTGGCATAACGACCGATCGTCTCGAGAGACTCTTTCGCCTGATCCATTCGACGCTGTCCCTCAAAGGAAAACGGCATCGTTGCGAAGACCACGAGAAAAATACCTTCCTCTTTAGCGATACGGCAAACTTCAGGAGCGGAACCGGATCCGGTTCCTCCACCAAGACCAACACAGACGAAAACCATCTCGTTCCCACGGACTGCTTCGCGGATGCCGTCAACGGCCTCGAGTGCAGCCTGCTTACCGAGTGAAGGATCGCCGCCGGTTCCCATCCCCTTGAGGAGAGTTGTTCCCAGCTGAATCTTGTCGCTCGAGACAGATGTTGATAGCGCGCGCACATCGGTATTCAGTGTCAGCAGCGCAGCATCGTCGCTCCCCTCCAGAGCCATTCGATCGAGGACATTTGCCCCTGCTCCACCTACACCTATTACTTTCACGCCAGCCCCGGGCTGCCCCGGTTCTGCCTGATCGTCCTGATTATACTCAATCATAAATTATTACGTTCCTTAATAGATAGTGATTGTCAAAAGAAAAGAAAAGCTTTAGTTCTCAGCTTTTTGAGCTGAAAATCTGCTCTATCTTCTTTCCGAGCTTACCCAGTGGCCCTTTGCGGGGCCTCTGTTCGTCTAAAAGTTGTGCGTATCGAATCAATCCCACGGGAGTCGCATACTGAGGATTTTCGAAAAGTGCTGCCGGCCCCGACATCGACGCGGCCCCCGCTTTTTGCACGGGAACACCAAAAATTTCCTCCGTAACATCATCTATCCCGGTCATCAAGCTCGATCCTCCGGTTAGAAAGATACCACTTCCAAGCTTTTCAAGGCAACCCTGTTTTCTCAATGGTTCAGCGACCACCGTCAAAAGCTCCGTAAGCCGGGCGTTCATGATTTGATTCAAGAGCTCCTGCTCGACCTTCTTTCCCGATTCGCCCTCGATCACAATCTCCTCATTCTTAACATTTTTCAGTGAAGCACTGCCGTGTTTCACCTTCAATTTCTCCGCTCTCGCGAGAGGAATCTTCAAAACGAGAGCGATATCGTTGGTGATATGGTCACCACCGATGGGAGCGCAGCCACTGGCGACAACAGCGCCATCTACGAAACAGATATAGTCGGTCGTGCCACCACCTATGTCGAGAAGGAGAGCGCCTTCGTTCTTGGCTTCGCGATTGAGAACCACCTGAGCGGCGGCCACGGGGGAAAACACGATATCTTCCACTTCGAGAGGAACCTCCCGCACACAGCGGATCGCATTCTGAATCCGGGTCTTCACCCCGTGAATGATGTGGTAATCCGCCTCAAGCTTCTGCCCCAGCATATTCACGGGATTCAACACCTTCTCCTGACCATCGACAAAGTAGTGTTGGATGATTGAATGTATATAGCCGTTCTCCTTGGGGAGTGGCACATCCCGGGCGATTTTCTTGACCTCGTCAAGATCTTCCGCGGTGATCTCCATCTCTTCATCCGAGACACGAATCGTCCCGCGATTGTTGAGACTCTGAATATGTGAACCGGTGACAGCGAGAAAGACGGTGTTAATCTCCACGTCGCTGCGCTCCTCCGCCCGCATCAGGGCATCGTGGAGACACGTCTGGACGGTATCAGGATCAACGATCTCCCCTTTGCGGACGCCTGCGGATGGATGCTGCCCCACGCCAAGTATCTTAATGGCACCGTCGTCGCGCACTTCGCCGACAACCATACACACTTTTGAAGTGCCGATCTCCAGACCGACATAGATATTTGATGATGCCATAGGGGGTATTGTGAAATTGATCTTAGCCTCCCGAGAGAATCGAGTGCAAATGTTTTTCCTGACCGGACAATTCAGGTTTCGCCGGGGGCTTGGGAACCTCGATTGCAGCAGGTGACGCATTGTCACCCCCCTGAGATACGGGAATCGCGCTCTCTGCAAAGGTTACCGGAATATTCTTTTTGGCAACTACGTTCACCGTTAAGAGGGTTTGCCCCGCTTTTTCAGTCTCCAGCAAAATCAAGGCGAGATCATCAAGTCCACGGGGAACATCATAGACATCGTAGGTCACTTTGAGCCCGTTGCGGTAGGCGCATTCCATTGACCATTCGTTGGTCAGTCGAATTTTCTCAACCAGCATCCCCTCTGCAGGAAAAAGACGCTCGCTCTCGATGATCAGCTTCAGAGCGTTCCTCGCAGGCGCCGAATCAAGACTCGAGCCCTCGGTCGGTGCATCGAGCTTGAAGGTCTCGACGACAGGAAGACTCTTCATCGCGTCGGTCAGATCGAGGCAGCGAAACAAATACCCATGATCATCCATGAGAAACCCGCGCTCCATATCCCACGGTCTAATTCCCTGCGGCGGGCATGACAACCAGGCAACACCGATACGCTCGCGCACCTGAATGACAAGACGGTCCGGCATCTCGCGATTCACCGACACCTTTGCGACCTGCGGCAGCAATTCAATTTGGTCCTGAATCAATCCCAGATCCAATTCCATTAGATTCATCCCCGGCGACACGTTGGCAATCTCCGAGAGCTTCGCCTTACTTAAAAGGCCATCGCTCGAGATATCGAGGCGCTGGAGAACGAACTCTTCATTCTTGTAGAAAATATTGGCGTAGGCCCACTTCGCCCCGAGCGGAATACTGACGCAAAGACAGAGAATAGCGAGTGCGCGAATCGCGAGCCCCTTTTTCGAAGTGCCTCGACGGACCGGTGCCCTGGCCGACACCGTCGTGTAAGCATCGAGCTGAACCCAATCAGAATCTTCTCCCGTAGATTTTGACTTTCTGAACTTCAGCGGGTTCTTGAACTTTCGACCGTTTTTGATCCCCGATTTCTTTCGCATTAACTGAAATTACGCGAAAGTGTAATAATTTTCAAACAAAGATTTGCATAGTCGATTCCCGCAGCCTTCGCCGCCTTGGGTAAAAGGCTGCTTTCGGTCATCCCCGGAATCGTATTCACTTCAAGGACATAGGGCGTTTCATCCTCGCTCAAAAGGATGTCGACACGGGAGTAAACCTCGATTCCGAGTGACTTGTGGGCCTTGAGCGCTTCCTCCTGGACGCGTGCGGTAACGGATTCGGAAAGATCAGCCGGACAGAAATAATCCGTGCCGCCCTGCCCTGTCATCCACGGATATTTATTCGTAATATCGTAGAATCCCGACCGGGGCTGGATGTGAATAACAGGAAATACCTGATCACCAAGGACGCCCACGGTGAGTTCTTTCCCGGTGATAAGTTCTTCAACGAGGACATCGGGACTGTATTGGCAGGCGTCTGCGATTGCCGCATCCCATTCTGTGCCGCTGTGCACGAGATGGACCCCGACACTCGACCCCTCGCGAGGCGGCTTGACAACACACGGGAGCCCCAATGCTCCGGGCGCCACGTCAGCAGCACCAATCATAATGACCTCGGAACGCGGAGTGCTGACTCCTGCTTCGATGAACGCATTTTTACTTAAAACCTTATCAAAAGCGAGCGCAGACGAGACGCGGCGTGCCCCGGTGTATTGAACTCCCCTTTCCTCAAGTTCCGCCTGCAGTGCCCCGTCCTCGCCGTAAGTGCCGTGAATGACATTGAATGCGATATCGGTCCCGTCAGGCAGATCAAACCCCGGTCCTTTCACATCCACGAGAGTGACTTTCGCAACGTGGCCTTCGAGGGCCTCAGCGACGCCGCGGGCGGAAGCGAGAGAAACGTCGCGCTCAGAACCGGGACCGCCTGCAAGAACGGCGACATGAAGTTGATCAATTGAGGGATTCATAAATTACGTAAGTGAAAATTGAAGCATTAGGTGAGGATGAACCGAATTGTCGTTTCCGTCAAAACGAACCATTCTACCTCTCTTAACAATGAGATCTTTGAGAAATAGTGTTTTTTTTCCAGTTGGATAGCCCTTAAAGCAAATCGATTGGCTAAAAAAAATCTGATCCCGTCAATGGATTCGAAATCGAACAGGGTCAGGTCAACCGCTCAAGAGAGTTGAGTGCCCAGCTCCACTCTATTCGTTAAAAGTCCCCTGATCGCTCATTCGGTCAGCGACGAGGCGGGCCATTTTGACCATGTCATCATTGCTGATTCCCGAATTCCACTGCCCGCACCACGAATCCCAGTCAACGATCGGCCATTGCGCGCGCTCATCAAAACCCGGATTGGGAGCATTATACCGGCATTCTCCCTCAGGAGAAGCGACGCGGGATTCCCCTTCAAAATGAAAAAACTGACAGGTTCGGCAGGAGGTCTCCTCCATTTCCAGCGGCGGAAGCTCCCCCTCCACAGCGGAGGCGAGAGGACGCGCCCCACCGGGAGCACGAACCGGCTGAGTAACCTTGGACTCTTTCGCCGGAGTCGCGGGTGGAACCTCAGAAGCCACAACCGGCTCCGATTCAGCAGGCTTGGGCGCCGGCTTCCCCGGTCCTGATGAAAATGGGTTGTCTTGATTCATGGCATTCCCCGGGGTTCAACTAGATCGGATCGTCCTGTCCAATAATCTGCACTTCGGTCTCAAGGTCAATTCCCCGTTCCGTTTTCGCCACTGCCTTGATTTGGGCGATCAGATCGAGAACGTCCTTCGCGGTCGCCTTCCCCTGATTGACAATAAAGTTCCCGTGGACCTCGCTGACTTCAGCATTTCCAACGCCGGTGTTTTTCAACCCGAGCTCATCGACGAGCTGCCCTGCTCCAATGGCCTCGGGGTTCTTGAAGATACAACCGGCACTCGCTGCGACCGGCTGGGAACTGCGGCGCTTCTCTTTCGACGCGGTCATGGCATCGGCAATTTCACGATCCGGTTTCGGGGTACCTTTAAAAACAGCAGATATGGCGACGTTGTGCGCCAGCTCAGGGACATTGCGATAGTGATGCCGGATCTCTTCCAACGGCTTCTCGAAGATGACACCTTCAGCATCGACCATGCGAACGCTGACAACCTGATCAAACGTCTCCGTCCCCATCGCTCCCGCATTCATGCGCAGGCTGCCGCCCACGTTGCCGGGAATGCCTTCCATCCACTCGAAGTCACCGAGTCCGGCAGACTGTGCCGCTGCCGCGAGGGCTTTGAATTTCACCCCGGCACCAGCCGTGATCGTATTCCCCTCGGCGTGGACCGCGGAAAACGCCCCTTTCACCGGATTGATGACAACACCGGGAATCCCCCCGTCTCTCACGAGAAGATTGGAACCTCTCCCGACAACCCGAAGCGGGAGACCGGAATCGGCGCAGTGCTTCACAATTCTCGCAAGCCCCGGTTCTGTTGTCGGCTCGATCCAGAACTGGGCAGGACCGCCCACCTTCATGGTCGTGTGACGGCGCATCGGCTCGTAAAGACGGACACTGCCTTCCGCTTCGTCGAGAATATCCGTAAGGAGATCAACCGTCGCGAGATCCTTCGCGAGACGGTTTCCCACCTCGTGAATATTCCCCGCGCCAAGTGTCATGACCCAGTCACCGGCTTTCAGTTTGTGCCCCGCGGCGAGGTGCAAAGAGGTCAGATCGGGATGGGAATGAACTGACTCCACTTCCCCGAATTCTTTCACCGCATCGACGATGGTATCACCGGTAATGCCCGGAATCGGCTTTTCGCTCGCGGGATAAATATCCGTCACCCAAAGCTCATCGACACCTGTAAAGCAGGCCCCGAATTCATCGCGCAGAAGCTGGGTCCGCGTAAACCGGTGCGGCTGAAACAGACAGATCAAACGCCCCGCGTGCTGAGAGCGCGCCGTCTGAATCGTTGCCGCGATCTCCGTGGGATGATGCCCGTAGTCATCGACAATCGTGATTCGGTCGCTGTTTCGCTTGAGTTCGAAACGACGCTTCGCTCCGCGGAATGAGGCAAGCGCTTCATCGATCCGGTCAAAAGAAACCTCCAACTCGGTGCAAAGAGCGATCACCGCAAGCGCGTTGAGGACATTGTGACGACCGGGAATCCCAAGACGGACCCGGCCGAGTTCCTCGCCATCGCGCTTCACGGTAAACTCCGTTCCGGCGCCTTTTGGAGAAAGGTTCGAGGCGGTGAAATTCAGACCCTCAGCCCAGCCGTAGCTCACGGAATTCTCGCGGGCACCACAGACGCGCTCGGCATTGGGGTCGTCCCCGCAGTAGAAAATCTTTCCATTCGTTTGATCGCAGAAAGTACCGAAGACCTCGCAGATTGCGTCGAGACCGTCGTAGAAATCGAGGTGCTCTGCTTCGACATTGAGAAGGATCGCGTGCTCGGGATGGAAATTCACGAGGGTGCCGTCTGACTCATCTCCCTCTGCGACAAAGTAATCCCCTTTTTCGTCCCAGTTCGCGTTGCGACCGAGGATCGGAATTTCAGCGCCGACATAGTGGGATGGATTCTTCGCCCCGACCTTGAGAACGTGAGCAGCGAGGGCGGAAGTGGTTGTTTTACCATGCGTCCCCGCAACAACGACACCTTTTTTCCCCAGCATGATTGCGGAAAGCGCTTCAGCGCGGCGAAGCTTCGGAATTCCGGCGGCGAGGGTGGCATCAAATGCGGCGTTCCCCTCTTTGATCGCACTGGAGTAGATCACCACATCGACACCCTCAACCGCCTCGGCCGAGTGGGGACTGGAAAAGATCAGTCCCGACTTCTCGAGTCGCTCCGTTTCCCCCGAAGTGACCCGGTCTGATCCGGAAACCTTGTGCCCGAGCCCGATCAGCAGTGAGGCAAGACCGCTCATGCCTGAGCCGGCGACACCGATGAGATGAACCCGCACCGGCGAGTCTTGATTTGAAAATTTAGCGGCCCATTCCTGGCAAATATCGCTCATATAATTGTGGCAGATTACGGTAGAAAAATCAGTTTAGGTGGTTTCAGGAAAGCTTTGCCGTAATGACATCGCAAACGCGCTCGGAAGCGTCGGGAATCGCGAGAGACTTCATCGTTGCCCCCATCGCGGCGAGGCGCTCATCGTCCTTGATCAGGGCAGTCAGCTTGCCCGCGAAATTCTCTTCATTGAGATCCTCCTGAACCCAAAGCTCCGCGGCACCGGGCTTTGAGAAAATCTCGGCATTGGTGACCTGGTGGTCATCCGCTGAAAACGGATAAGGAATCAAGACCGAAGGCAACTCGTAGTAGGCCAACTCGGTGAGACTCGACGCTCCCGAACGGCAGATCGCCAAATCCGATGCGGCGTAGGCGAACTGAACATCACTGCAGAAATCGATGAGAACCCCGCCCTCCGGATGCGCATCGTAGGCAGGCTTCACGGATTCGTAGTCAGATGGACCACTGATGTGCAGAACCTGAATACCGTTTTCGATAAAGTGAGGAAGGCTCGAAGCGACCAGTTCGTTGATTCGATGAGCGCCCTGACTTCCGCCCATAACCATGACGGTCTTGCGGTCCGGATTGAGACCGTATTTGGCAATCGCCTCTTCCCGTGTCGGCTTGTTCGCCACCGAAGGACGCAGGGGAGTTCCTACCACTTCCACATTTTTGCTCTCGCCGAAAAAGGGCGCGCAGACATCAAAACCGACGAGCACCGAGCTCGCAAAACGGGCATTGAGATGATTTGCCCGGCCCGGAATCGAATTGGATTCGTGGATAAAAGTGGGAAGACCTTTCCACTTTCCGGTCATCAAGGGCGCCGCCGAAGTGAAACCGCCCATTCCGAGGACCGCGTCGGCCTTGAAGGTTTTGATCAGCTTCCTGCAACCGAAAAGCGCCTTGGTGAACTGCACCATAAAACCCGGCATCTTCAGTGAAATCAATCGGGGCATCGCAATCGCCGGCATCCGCTCGAAGCGGAGATGATCGTATCCCTCGGAGGCGAGGGCGTCGATTTGCTTTTCTGAAATCAGGAGGAGGGCCTCGCCGCCGCGTTTTGTCCAGGCCTCCGCTACAGCGATCCCGGGAAAAAGATGTCCACCTGTTCCACCGCAGGCAATGATCAAGTGTTGGCCGGAGTTCTTAGACATTTGGTGATTATTAAAAATCGGGGAGCTTACTTATTTTCCGATAAAATGAAATGTATTTCCCCATCATATTCATAGAATACGGAGAAATTGAACTTCATCTATCACCTCTCAGAGAGAGATTTCCACCGTCGCGGCGCATTTTCCCGACGTTTTTCCCGTAGACCCTGCCGAACGCGGCGACGCTACAGCCAGTCCTTTTTGTCAGTGAGCGACGGATCGGCGATAACGACACGCAACCCTTCGGGAAGGACCCGGATACTCTGGGGCGTCTTCGCAACGACATCGCCATCCACCTGAATATCGAGAACGGGATCCGTTCTGATCTCGACGGTGCTGACCTGCCAGTGAGTCACGGCCTGAGAAGCATCGAGGACAGGGTCAGCTTCCTCTTTGCGAAGCCTGTCGAGCCCCGTCATCTTGCTCGCAATTTGAACGATTCCTTCAATGTTGGCCTTCTTGAGAAAGAAAACGTCGAGTTTCCCGTCGTGAACGTCCACTGAGGGAGCCAAGGTGAGCCGCCCAACGCCAACCGTTCCGGTATTCGCGACGACACAGGCCACACCGGTCGCTTCGATTTTCTCCTTTCCGTCGAGAATGATCTCGTATTTGGCCTCAGGTGTTTCCTGCAGAGTCTTAATCCCGGCAAAGACATAGGCCCATTTTCCGAACTGATCTTTGAGCTCGCGCGTCGCCTCCTGAACGACGCCCACTTCGATCCCGCATCCGATGCGCAAAAGAAAAGGCCTCTCCCCCATCATGCCCACATCGATCCGGCGCGTGCTGTAGTTCTCACCACAGACGAGAGCGCAGGCTTTTTCAATGTTAGTCGAGAGGCGCAGCTCCGAAGCGACGAGGTTCCCCGTTCCCCCTCCGAGAATAAGCATCGGCGTGTCAGTCTTAAGAAGACCCGCCGCCACTTCCATAACTGTGCCGTCACCACCGTAGACAGCGACGACTTCGGCACCGTTTTTAACAGCCTTCTTAGCGAGCCGCTTCCCGTCACCGGGCCCGTGAGTGATAGACAGATCCCAGGCAATTCCGGCATCGCGAAAGGCCTGATTTAACATCGCCAGCAGTGGAATACGCCGCGATGGAGCGGGATTTACAACGACATGAACCGATTTTGGTCTCGGTTGGGTAGTAATGTTAATCATAGCAGAAGCCATTTGCATGAATCATAGAATCAAAAAAAGGTTCGCGCGAATAATTTGAAGAGGCCTTAATAAGGGAGGGATTGAGGTGGCACTCCGGTTTCAGATCGAGAGCAAGAGTTCCTGTCCGTTACAATTTTGTCACCCCCTAATCCTTTTCAGTTTACAATTTAGCCTGAGTCTTGAGGCCGCTACCTAGATACTACCCACAATGCCAACAATACTGATCGTCGACGATGAAGAAGATATTCGGGACCTGATCTCCATGAACCTTCTCCGCGAAAAAGACTACACTGTCATTGAAGCAGCGGATGGTCTTGAGGCCCTCGCATCGGCTAAGGCGCAATCGCCGGATCTCATCGTACTCGACCTCATGCTACCGGGAATGGATGGCCTAACGGTGTGTAAAAACCTCAAGGAAAACGCTAATACTAAAGCGATTCCGGTAATTATGCTCACAGCCAAGGGACGCCTGGAGGAACGAATCGGCGGGCTCGAAATCGGAGCCGACGACTACCTTGCGAAGCCCTTCAGCCCGAAAGAACTGATGCTGCGGATACGCAATCTGATTCGTCGATCCAACCCGAATCAGGGAAGCGACGTGATCGGGATGGGGCCCTTCTCTCTGGACAAAAGTGCTCTCAAACTCGTCCTCGAAGGAGAGGAAATCGATCTCACTTCGACCGAATTCAAATTGCTGCTCTGTCTCATCGAATCTCCCGGCGTCACGCAGGAGCGAGCCACCCTACTCAAACGGGTCTGGGGATACAGTGACATGATCCAGACACGCACACTCGATACTCACATCAAGCGCCTACGCGAGAAACTGGGAGACTTCGGGCCGATGATTGAGACCTCGCGGGGAATCGGCTACCGCTTTTGCGAGTCCTAGCCGCCCGACCACCTCACACCGCCGCCCCTTTTGGAGAAACTCGTCATCATTTCCCTACTGGCACTCTGCCTTTACCTCGGCGTTCGACTCTTCATCGAACGGCGAAGTTTTCGTCTCCTCACGGAACATTTCCTTAAGGATCCTTTTAACAAAAAAGGCATCCCGAGGGAGCTCAGCAAAGACGCAGAGACGCTGGCACATACGCTGAGCAACGGCCTTCACGACTTCAAAGTGATCGCAGATCTCAACTCCTACCAACGGAGATTCCTCGAAGCGCTTCTGGATGAGATCAAAGACGGCATTGTCATTCTCGATCACAACTATGAGATCCGCTTTCTCAATGAGGCTGCCAAACTTCTTTTCCCGAGCGACCAACCCTATGCCACCCGTCCTTTTATCGATGTCTGCCGGGATCACCGTATCGTAGACACCATCGAGATGGCCTGTGATCTCAAGTCCAAAACATCCGATCAGATTGATTTCAGAATGAATGATCAGGATGATCACCACGTTCGTGACCGGACCTTGCAGATTGAAGCAGAACCCCTCGGGTTCGAGGAGGACTCGGCAACGGTTGGAGCCTGGCTGCTCCTCCGCGATGTAACGAAGGAACTGGAGACTGAGCAGATCCGGCAGGATTTCGTCGCAAACGCCTCTCACGAGCTGCGAACCCCGCTTTCAATCATCAACGGTTACCTCGAAACGATGAACGATGATGGCATTGATCTGAACGCGCCCCCCATCAAACGGGCGATTGGAACAATGGTGAAACACGGTGATCGCATCGCCCGCCTAGTCGAAGACATGCTCACTATCTCCAGACTGGAAAGTGCCGGCAGTCTGCTCAACTGCGAACCGTTTGATCTCGTGAGTTCGGCAAAAGAGATGATCAGTCATTTGACGCCGCTGATTGAAGATAATGAAGCTCGCGTGAAGCTGAATTTGAACGGGAACGATGCCTACTTCATTGACGGGGATCGCTACTATTGGGATCAGATATTTTTCAATCTGATCGAGAATGCCCTGAAACAAAACGCGCATCGAAAACTGAAAATCACGGTGGATTTCCGGGAGGAACACGGCCGCATTATCATCGGTATCAGCGACAATGGTATCGGGATTCCCGCCAAGGATCTTCCGCGTATCTTCAAGCGCTTCTACCGGGTCCAGAAGCATCACAGTCAAACTGAGATCAAAGGAACAGGTCTCGGGCTCTCCATCGTCAAGCGGGGTATCGAAGCCCACCACGGCACCATTTCCATCGACAGCATTCCCGGGATCGAAACGACGTTCACGATTTCGGTCCCTTCATCCGGTGCTGTGCCGGTCGACAAGCTGCACTGATCAAGGCCGGAGTTTCTCCTTTGACTGAAGCGGTGGAACCCACTCGACCTTGATTCATCACTCTCGGGAAATCCCTTTCCAATCGGAGGTTCCGTGATCGCTGCTTTTCGCGTCAGGCCGGCATCTGCGTGGTCTCGATCTTTATGGTTTTCGCTTTCAACAACGCATTGCGGTATTCCATCGACTTCGTCTCTTAAGACGATTTCCCTTGAGGCAACTCGGGAGGACCGGTCTCAGTTCCACTCGACGCCTGCGTGGATTTCGCTTTCTTCGGAGCAGACCTGAAATGCCCCCGCTTCGCGGAATTCTTCCAGCCGTCCCGCAACCAGCGCACGAGTGAATACGCCAGCCAGAGCGCCCAAAGCAGCATCGCGAGGCGAAACCACCAGATCGAAATCGACCAGTAGCCCGGCTGAGGCAATGCTGAACCGGCGCGGGCGGAAAACCAGTTCAAATAAGTGGCACTGGAACCACTCCCCGCGACATACATTTCGGGATTTCCGAGGAGCCCCACAGAAGCGATTCTGACAAAGAAACCAATCACGAGGAGCGTGAGACCGATCAGGCCGATTTGAACGATGTTGTGCTTCAAGGGGGAGAGCTTTTTCCAAATCTTCTCATCCGGCCACAGCGCCAGAAAAAGCCAGGCAATGATCATGAGCGAACAAATCACCGAAATCTGCGTGAGCCCCAGCATGAGGAGCGCCCAGGCGAAAATGCTCAGGGGCGAACGCGGCACGCGTGAGAGCACCACCGCAGCGATGATCGAGAAAGCGAGGACCGCCCAGAAACGAACCGCCGGCCCGCGAAGCGGACCATCGGTGAGGATCAACCAGCGATCGCGGGAGGGACGGACAATCGTGGTGACATTGGCAGACTCCACCGGCAGGACGACAGCGTCCGCGCGAGTCCAACCGGTAAGATCGCCTGCAGCACGCCATTCCACTCTGATCGTTTGAGGTCCGGGCCGGAGCGGGACGACGACAGCATCCCCCTCTTTGCGAATCGGGATGCCTTTCCCGTCATGGAGGAGTGAACTCACTTCGCTCCCCGCAGGAAGCTGAATCGGAAAGTCCTCGCCGAGGCTCGTTCTCACTGACAATTCCAGGGTCGAGCTACGCTGACGCCGTCCCGGATTCAGGGTGTGTTTCGCCGAGTCAATCGTCACTGCAGCCCCCTCGACCGCCTTCGGCCGCGAAACAATAACGCCGGCTTCCTCACCGGGCCACGGTTGCCAGAGAGGCACTAACTGTTCATCAAAATTCTCAAAAACCGGTGCGAGCCCGCTAAAGGAAACATTCCAAACCGACGAGGCAATGAGCCGCCAGCGCTCCGTCCAGGCCGCGCCCTCAGGTGTCGTCAGAGTAAACTCATCCGTCGGTGAAAGCTCTCCCTCCCAGCTGATCGAATCGACCGAAGGAGCCAGCCGAACCTCTATCGCCCCGTTCTTCACGGAGCGCCCCGCACTGACCACTTTTTCACCACTCAAAAGCGGGACCTGAAGTGCGACCGCCCGCCCTTTCGGTGAGAGACGCGATATCGTCGTCGTGACCCGCCATACCAGTCCCAGCTCAATCTGACGCTCCACAAGGATAGCGTGGTTCGTCCGTGGATGATCGTAGTTTGCCGCCGTTGAATTCGCTCCGGCCTCGCGAGCGCGGGCGAAAAGAACCTGATCTTCAGCGCTTCGGTCAGGGCGAATCCCGCTCACGGTCCATCCGGGGGCGTCCACTTCGATATGATGCGGCTTGAGCTCGAATCCCCACTCCCAGTCATCCCTCGCACGAAGAACGCCTTTCACGGTTAGGCGATGAATCCCCGATTCAGGAAGCAACACCCAGAGCCGCCCATCCTCACGCAGAAGAGTTGCCGCATCTCCAGACTCAAACACTGCGGAAGCGGGCTCCATCGCCGCCAGTGGCAAGGGAACGGGCGCGGAAGCCCGCGCAGCAGCATGAAATTCGACTAACAGTGAGACATCGGCCCCGTCGAGAGTCATCCCGGCACTCGCGATCTCAACCGCGCCGGGAAATTCAGGAGGGGTCTCGCTCAGTCTCGTCCTCAACTGCTCAAGCAACTCCGCCTCAGGGAACTGTGCCCCGGCATCCTGAGTGCCCGAGAAGAGAATGCCCCCTGCCACCAGCATTGCGGCAGCGGCCCCTTTCGACGGCATTGTACCGGCGGCCGAATCTTCGGGATCTTCCGTCAGCTTTCTTCGTCGGCAGAAAAGCAGGACCGCGAGCAAAACCAGCGCGAGAACTCTCACGATGCCGATCCCTCTCGAAGCCAGCGGCGGGATAAGAATAGGCCGCACCTGTTGCGACTCGGAAACGGGGCCGTCAAATCCGAACTCAATCGTCCGCCACGACCACATCGGAACGCCGGGGCCGGTCTGAATCACCGCCTTCGGGTCGGCTTTGAGATTCGCTTTCTTGAGCGAATAAATTTCCTGCTTCTTCCCACTCGATGCATTTGAACGATCCGCCCGTGACATCATGGAACTGGAAGCGCGAACCTCATTCATGACATTGCCGGCATAGTCCAGTCCGCCAGAGGCAACCGAGTAAGCAGCCTTCCTTTCCAGTTGAGGAAAGATCGCCCCCTGAATTTGATACATCAGAAACGGCGCGAGGGAGATCAGGAGAATCGCGGCAGCCCCCCATTTCATGAACACGACCCACTTGCGCCAGCGGTTCGCCGGAACCACTTCGATCAATGCCACCGGAATGAGGAGCAGAAGCCAGGGTAACCGGGGCGCTCCCGGTTCGTGGTAGGCGAGTCCAAAAGCAAGCAGAGCCAGAAAAGCGCCACGGAATCCTCGCAACCGGAAGACAGCAAGAGTGAATAGCAGTAGCAGAAAAAGATCGAGCAGGGTCCACGAGGTCAACCAGTCACCCTTCGTGTAATCCGCACCGAAGAGCGCGAAGAGCCGATAGCCGGGAGAGAGCTGTAAAGTCGCCTTCAGGCTTCCGGCATCGGATTTCCAACCCGTTGCGGAGAGCGACTTCTGCATTTCAATTCGGCCCGTCGCGACCGCCGACAGATGTGGAGCACGCACTTCAAAACCGGGAGCACCGCCTTCGGGATTGTGGGTGATCAACTGAGGCTCGCCCCCTACCGAGACCGAGCCGAGCTGGTGGGCATCGGCCGCATCGAGGCGCCTGATACGCCGCAACTCTCCTGAGAGATGATCCTGATAAGTGAGTTTCTTTCCGTCATCATCGAGCCAAAGGGAACGCTGTATCGTGAGTGGCGCGGCACCCCGCTCGCCCGGCCCCCGAATCCTCTCAACAACCTGAAAAGGCGAACTTGTTTCCCAGCGATAAACCGGAAGGGATCGCCATGCTTCCGGAACCTGCGTCTGCGCCACATCGATTTGAGGAAGCCCCATCACCTCAGCCTGGCGGAACTCCGGCTGAGCCCGATACGCCAGCGCCTGATCCTCCACCGCGGGGCTCGCATCCGCAGCAAAACCCACCTCCTTCGCCTCCGAGGTTTGAAAGGCGCGCAGAAGAATACTCCAGCGACCGGCCCGCAGCTGAGCTTTGAGAAAGCCCTTCTCGTCAATCGCGACAGGAATGGGCGACTCGATCGAAGCGAGTTGCCATCCCTGAGGCAGAACCGAACCGAGCGCTTCTTCGCGGCTTTTCCCGGCTACGATCAATTCGATCCTCGTCTCGAACCACAGGGGGATCCCGTCCTCAAGAAGCGAATGCACTTTGATTGACATAAAATCTTCATCGACCTCCTCGGTCGATGCCTCGCGCTGCAACCAGAGCGTTCCGTCGGCGTCCCACGATGGCACCGGTCTCTCCTCCCCTTCGACTTTCAGGGCCAGCAGACCAACCGAGGGAGGCAGCTTGATCTGCTGCGGCAACTCTCTCCACACAAAGCGGCCCGACACTTCTGATCTTCCCTTCTCCAGTCGAATCGCCGGATTCCCCTGACGCGCCACGACCGGAACCGGCTCCTCTCCTACCCTCACTTCGTCAGGCCACTGTCGCCCCCCGCCGGGAAGGATGAGCCAGTCTCCGCGAAAGGCTTCCACTGTCATCGAAAACTCCGCGCCCGCGCTCGTCGCATCAAACCGCAATCGCGAACTCCACAAGGGAAGCCGCGCCTCGCCATCGCTGTAAATACGGGGAGTGTTAGCCGCAGGAGCGTCTTTCAGACTCCAGTCGATCCACGGTCGCAGCGCCACCGGGATCTCGCTATCCTCAGTCTCACCACCGGGACCGAAAAACGTTGGTGTCTCCTGAGCAAACCCTGAAACGACGAGAAAGAAAGAAACTGATAGCAGGGTTCGGAAATGGATCATGGGAAAACGTCTGCTCATTCTACGATTCTATGTCATAGACCTTTCAGATGACGATGAGAAACATGCAGAATATGCCCCCTGCAGCACTGCCAATCGCGAGTCCGAAGCTCAATTGGCGAGAACGACACCGTCGTCGAGCGCATTTGTCACCGCGTCAGCGAGCGCTTCGCGGGAGAAAGGCTTGCTCAGACAAATCCCGCATCCCAGCTTCAAAGCCGACTCAACACGGGCCGTTTCAGAGAATCCCGTTGCCACGATGCATTTGAGGTCGGGATTCAACTCCAGTGCCTTTTGAATCGTGTCGAGGCCGTCAAAATCCTCTTCCATGATCATGTCGACGACCATGACATCGAAATTCGAGTCCTCTTTCAGCAGGGCGATCGCATTGCGCCCGCTACTGGAAACCTGAGCCCGATGCCCCATGTTTGTTAGCAGCTTTTCCGTCAGCATTCGCTGAGGAGCGTAGTCGTCAACGACAAGAACCCGAATATCAAGAGATGAGCAATCCTCTTCCGGAGAAACCTCCTTCTCAACCGGAACCACCTCCCCTTCGTGCTTCTTCAGGTAGATTTTGAAAGTAGCGCCACCTCCCGTGCCGGAGATCACATCGAGATACCCGCCATGGTCATGAACCACTCCGTAAACCACAGAAAGACCCAGCCCACTTCCGCTCGCGCCGAGCTTTTTATTTGTGTAAAACGGCTCGAAAATCCTCTTCACTCCCTCCGGGCTCAGACCGGGGCCCTCATCTTTCACCTCGAGAACCACATACTCACCGGGAGGTATGATTTCATACGCATCCAACGGGAGATCGAGAACAACATTGGAGGTTTTGATAGTGAGATCCCCTTTTGCCTCGCTTAGAGCCATTGCCTCTATCGCATTGATCGTGATATTGAGGACCGCCTGGATCAAATGCGGTTCCGATCCACTGATGGCCGGACTGGACTCATCAAGATCAAGAACACACCGCACTCCCGGCGCTTCATCGAGACGTTGCGTGACTGCCGGACTGACCGCGCACTCACGGATCATTTCATTCAGATCAACCGCCTGCAGCGAATAGACGCGCCTCCTCGCGAGGGAAAGCAAGTCGCGAATCACGACGGAGGCGCTCTTTGCCGCCTTCCCCATCATCTCAATATCCTCACGAACCAGGCTGTCCTCGGGAAGCCCTGCAAGAACCACATCAGGCATCGTAACGAGCGGACCGAGAATATTATTCAGATCATGAGCCACGCCGCCAGCAAGCAAGCCGAGAGACTCAAGGCGCTCGGATCTGGCAAGCTTCTCATGCTGTTCATTTAGCTCTTCGTTCTGCCTCTCAATCCTGGCTAACATCACATTAAAATCCTGAGCAAGATGGCCAATCTCATCGTCAGCATGTTTGATTGCCCGGAGCGAGTAGTCGCCGTCTTTGGTAATCTTTGCGACGGTCCCGGCAAGGCAGGACACAGGATCAATAATCTTGTTCACCGCCTTGAGGGTGAGAATCACGGTTAATCCGATTACGCAAATACCGACGAGAAGATTGATCAGAACAGTCCTTTTCATCTCTTCCTTCATCTCCCGCAGGCTGACCCGGAGAGAGACGTTCCCCACAATATCAGACCCCGCGAGCACGGGAACACTGACCCAGAGATTTTCGTCATCGACGAAGGTTCGCTTTCCGGCCGTCAGTTCATTCGGAATCTTGATATCACGAAAATTCGCAAAGGTGGTTCCCGCGGCATCCGTGATCAAAGCGGCACGGACTCTGGAATCGTTCGTAAAATGGGCGGCGAGCGCCTGCGCCTCCCGTGGCTCCCCGAATTCGAGGGATGGAGCGACTTTTACTGCAAAATTCTGCGCTCTGACCTCCGTTTCATCGACAAGACGGTCCCTCGTCTCGCTCATTCGATGCACCAACAATACGGCCATGGTTGTTCCCATCGCCCCGACGAGCAGCACCGTAAAAAGGAGAACGAGACGATCACGAATTCGTGATCGACTGCCGGAAAGTGATAAATCGAGTTCTTCGCTTTTCGTCATCTGGAAACTTTGTGGGCCAATTGGATCAATCCGGCATCCACGCCGAGCGAAGCATTACGAGTTCGTCGTAAATTGATGTCGAAGGCCAGTTTTCCGGCTTCCTGAACAATATCGAGACAGGCGGCACCGCCTCCCGACCCGCCCGGCCCCGCAACCGTGAGGACGCCTTCCGACCTAGCCACCATTTCCGCGATCAGGTCGACATCCTTGCGGCTTTCCGCGTAAACAATGTGACAACGCCTCAGCGAATGAGAGTCGGTAGACGGGGTGATCTTAACCACCTTGACCTGCTTGCCATTGACGAAACGGCCGGAGAAACGGCTGAAAGCAGATCGAATACCGCTCCCGCCCATCACGCCTATGATGAAGAAGGGCTGATCATCAGCAAGCGTTGCCCGTTCCGGCCACCCGACGAACTTGGCTATGCGAATCGTCAGCGCAGCGGAGACATCCCGCTCATCTGCAGAATTCGCCGGACTTGCAGCCATCAATACCCCGGCGATCAGCACCCAAAGGGCTGATACCGTGCTGAGGAATTGATGACGATTTAAATCCATGTAAAACGATCTTCGGACAGGTAAGTGATTTGAGAGTATCCGGTTGCGAACTTCGCTATTCAGAAGCCGAAGCTAAGCCCCAGCGAGAGATTCCATTGCTCTTTGGGTTGCGGACCGCTCAGATTTTGATGAACGGGAACTCCCCCACCCAGTTCGAGATAGCAATCCTCATAAACATCCTCTTTCCAGAGATATCGAAGTGAGCCGCCAACTCCCACCTTGCACCCTCCATAGGTGCCGGGATCAGCTACCGGCGCGATACGGGCATTCACCTCCCTGTCCGCTCCGTCGAGCCCATCCCAGCATTCACCGCGGAGAAAGGCTCCCAGTTGAAGGCGCGAGCCGAGTTTCCGGTTCGCCCACAGAGTCGCTGAAAACTCATCTCCAAAACTGTAATCCCGGTCATTCTCTCCGATTCGAAGCGCACCATCAACGGTTGCCCCGAGTTGCCATTCACCCACGGGAGCGGTCAAAGTGAGCCCCGGATGCCACTCCCAGGTTCCCGAACCGATCTGCATGGCGTATGGAAGCTGAGTGTCTCTTCCTCGAGGCGTATTCCCCTTTTCATCAATACTGCCCGTGGGCGCGGTAATCCCCATCGTGAGAATCGCCGCCGTTTTTCCATGTTTGTAAATTGCATAATTTGCCGCTACAGCGAGATCACCAAGTCCTTCCGAAGCCAAAGTAAAAGGAGCCCCCGACCGCCGAATGTGCTCAGTCGACTGATATACGTATGGTAGTGTCAGGGTGAAATCAACAAGGTTCGAGAACCGATAGTTGAGCCCGACAATGTGAGCCTCCTGCCGGATCACGGTGGGGACAACCGGATAGCGCGCAAGGACTTCCGCATTTGTTAGTTTTCTATCCCCCTCGAGGTAGCCTTCGAATCGAACTTGCTTGTATCGATACCACAGAGAGCCCGAAGAAGCGGAATCGAGCGTCTCAATCGCATCAGTGGTTGCTTTGCCCCCGGAGCTCTCACTCCCATCCGAATACGAAACGGATGAATCTACAGGAATTTCGAGGAGTTCACTCAGTGAAATATCAGCAAGATCCCCCGGTGAACGCTGCCCGAGACCTGTTCCGGGAATCAAACCCAGCACCAAAACGATCAATATGTATATTTCATGCCCCCGCATCTACCAAAAATATGACAGTTATAATAATTATCAAATCGTATTGAGGTGATTATTGCGCGGGATACTCCATTTCAGATCACTTGATCTTCTGCCGGGCGGGAGCGTCTTGAGCCAGTCTCCCGATTCGCCGAACTCCCCCCCCGCCACAAAGCCGTCGCGCTGAAGCTCGTCCTCCGAATCGGGACCAAACCGGGTTTCCAGCCAATTCCGTTCTCAGGCTGAGAACTTCAGGCCCACCACCCCGAGAATGATCAGGGAAATGCTGATGAGCCGCCCCGGATTGGCCGGCTCTCCGAGAAGAATGATCCCGAAAATGACAGTCCCGACCGCGCCAATGCCCACCCAAACGCTGTAGGCGGTTCCCATCGGGAGTGTCTTCATCGCAATCGCCATGAGCCAGACACTGGCGGCCATTGAGAGAATCGTCCAGATCGACGGCCACAACTTCGTAAACCCGTCCGTATATTTCAGGCCGATCGCCCAACCGACTTCAAACAAACCCGCTAAAAACAACAATACCCAGGCCATTCTGATTAATTTTGAGGATGGGGTCGTCCCCGGTAATTAAGTCAGAAACACAGGGTCGTCCCCGTGTTTGGTGATCGATTTTCGATCTGCTACGGTGTGACGTCCCGGTAGCCGTGCAACTTACACGAAGCAGGACGAAATCTACCGCTTTATTCATCCGATACCTACCGGGGAGCCGCTCAGATCGATACGGACCCGTTTCCCTCACCCCGTTTCCCTCACCCCGTTTCATTGTCACTCGACAATGAAAGAGTGCGCCACCTGAGACAGCCCTGCCAACCACAAAAAAAGCCGCCCTCATTTCTGAGAGCGGCTTCTTTGAATTGTTTCCTGAAAGCAGGAAAGCGGTCTGATATTACATCATTCCACCCATGCCGCCGTGGTCGTGACCATGGTCAGCAGGTGCTTCAGGCTCTGGAAGGTCTGCGATGAGACACTCAGTAGTGAGGAGAAGTCCGGAGATAGAAGCGGCGTTCTGGAGGGCGCTGCGTGTCACCTTGGTAGGATCAACAACACCAGCCTTAACGAGGTCTTCGTATTCGCCAGTTGCTACGTTGTAGCCAACGTTTCCTGACTCATTCTTGACGTGCTCAACGATGAGAGCGCCTTCGCGACCTGCGTTTGCAGCAAGCTGACGAAGTGGAGCTTCGATAGCACGACGGATGATGTCAGCGCCAGTCGCTTCGTCACCTTCGAGACCGAGGTCACCAACGTTAACCTGTGCACGGATGAGGGCGGTTCCACCACCGGGAACGATACCTTCTTCCACAGCCGCACGTGTTGCGTGAAGTGCATCTTCAACACGGGCTTTCTTCTCTTTCATCTCTGTTTCAGTAGCAGCACCAACGTTGATCACTGCAACACCACCGGCGAGTTTAGCAAGACGCTCCTGGAGCTTCTCACGATCGTAGTCGCTTGTGGTTTCTTCGATCTGACGGCGGATCTGTGAAACGCGGCCGCTGATGGACTCGCTGGTTCCTTCACCTTCGATAATCGTAGTGTCTTCTTTGGAGATCTTGATAGACTTGGCAGAACCGAGGTCATCGATAGAAACGTTCTCGAGCTTGATGCCGAGGTCTTCTGTGATGACTTTACCACCGGTAAGGATCGCGATGTCTTCGAGCATTGCCTTACGGCGATCTCCGAAGCCGGGAGCCTTAACAGCAGCCACATTCAGGGTGCCGCGGATCTTGTTAACAACGAGAGTTGCAAGCGCTTCACCTTCAACATCTTCAGCGATGATGAGGAGTGGGCGGCCGCTCTGAGCAACTTTCTCAAGAAGAGGAAGCATGTCCTTAAGATTGGAGATCTTCTTCTCGTGAATGAGGATAAGAGCGTTCTCAAGGTCGCAAGTCATCGCGTCTGTGTCAGTCGCCATGTAAGGGGAAAGGTATCCCTTGTCGAACTGCATACCCTCAACCACGTCGAGAGTCGTTTCGATTCCTTTAGCTTCTTCAACAGTGATCGTTCCGTCTTTACCCACTTTGTCCATCGCGTCGGCAATGATGTTACCGATCTCGGTGTCCCAGTTAGCAGAAACAGTTGCAACCTGTGCGATCTCTTTCGTGTCAGTCACCTCGGTAGAGATGTTCTTGAGTTCAGCAACAAGTGCTTCAGCTGCTTTGAGGATACCGCGCTGGAGGCTGGTTGGGTTTGCACCCGCAGTCACGTTGCGGAGACCTTCGCTGTAGATTGCTTCAGCAAGAACTGTAGCAGTCGTGGTTCCGTCACCTGCGATGTCAGAAGTCTTCGATGAAACTTCTTTGATGAGCTGAGCGCCCATGTTTTCGTAAGGGCAGGAAAGCTCGATTTCTTTAGCAACCGTGACACCATCTTTGGTGATCGTGGGGCTACCGAACTTTTTCTCAAGGATAACGTTACGTCCTGCAGGCCCGAGGGTTGCCTTAACTGCTCTTGCAAGCTTCTTAGCGCCTGCAAGCAGTGCGTGACGTGCTTCTTCGTCGAATGACAATTGTTTAGCCATAGTATTTTTTAGTTTTGTATTTTAGTAAATTTTCTCCTCTTTTGCCGGGGGCACCGTTGCCGGAGGCATCGAGGGTTCAACAGGGTTGGGTCAGTGACTTAACCCCGTCAGGTCGTTAGGAAATGATTCCGAGGATGTCGCTCTCGTTAACAAGAACGCACTCGTCGCCACCGATTTTAACTTCAGTGCCGCCATACTTGGAGATAAGCACTGTGTCGCCAACTTTGACGGAGAACTCAATGATCTCGCCTTCGTCGTTCTTTCCGTTGCCGAGGGCAACAACTTCAGCTTCCTGAGGCTTCTCCTTTGCAGTATCAGGGAGGAAGATTCCGCCTTCAGACTTCTGCTCATCGAGCTCAATTCGCTTTACGAGAACGCGTGTTCCCAGTGGGGTGATGTTACTAGCCATTGAATAGATATGGTTTGTTTTTTAGGTTTAGGTTAGGTTAAAAATAGTTGGCGCTGCGCGCCGTAAAAAGTGAAAAGTAAAAGGCCGGACAGGCTCTGAGTGTTGAGTTCAAAGGAGAAGTCGGGAGTCACCTGCTGAGGATTCTCTCTACTCCCTGCCTTCTCCTCTCTACTGCTTAAGATTTCTCTTCGTCGACTTCTTCGAACTCAGCGTCGACCACATTGCCTTTCGCGGCTTTGGGCTCGTCTGAGTCTTCGTCATCAGCAGGTGCTCCTCCCGCAGCAGCGGCTGCTGCAGCGGCGGCGGCGGGATCTCCTCCGGCGGCCTGTTGAGCGGAAGCTGCGAGTTCAGAGAACTTGGCCTGGAGCGCATCCGTTGCCGATTTGATCTGCTCGGTGTCATCCGCTTTGATCGCCTCTTCAACGTTCACAACAGCACTTTCGATGTCCGCTTTCGCGTCTTCGGGAAGCTGCTCGCCGAGCTCTTCGACTTGCTTGCGAACCGTGTAAACGGCGTTGTCGGCAAGGTTACGCACTTCGATTCCCTCCATGCGCTCTTTGTCCTCCTCGGCAAATTTCTCAGCATCCTGCTTCGCTTTTTCGATTTCCTCATCGGAAAGACCGCTGGATCCTTCGATTGAGATCTTCTGCTCTTTACCACTGTCTTTATCCTTCGCGGAAACGCTGAGGATACCGTTGCGGTCGATGTCAAAAGTCACTTCGATCTGTGGCAAGCCACGAGCGGCAGGTTTGATCCCGTCGAGACGGAAGTTACCGAGCACCTTGTTGTCTGAAACAAGCTTCCGCTCACCCTGGCAAACCACGATGTCCACGGATGGCTGATTATCAGCAGCGGTCGAGAAAACCTGAGACTTCTTCGCCGGGATCGTCGTGTTACGCTCGATCATCGGAGTCGCGATTCCACCCATCGTTTCGATGGAAAGTGAAAGCGGAGTCACATCGAGGAGAACCACATCACCGAGTGAAGGGTCTTTGGAAAGAACGCCACCCTGAATCGCCGCACCGATCGCAACCACTTCGTCAGGGTTCACCCCCTGGTGAGGATCTTTTCCTGCAAGCTTCTTGGCAGTCTCAATGACTTTAGGCATACGGGTCATACCACCGACAAGAACGAGCTCGTCGATTTCACCGGCACTGACACCAGCTTCTTTAAGACAGGCATTAACAGGACCTTTGGTGCGCTCGAAGAGATGATCCGTCATCTGCTCCAGCTGTGAACGCTTCAAGGTCTGCTGAATGTGCTTCGGTCCGCTCTGATCAGCAGTAACGAAAGGAAGGTTAATCTCATAACTCTGTGAAGATGAGAGAGCAATCTTCGCTTTCTCCGCTTCTTCCTTAATACGCTGGAGCGCATCCGGCTGACCATTGAGGTCGATACCGCTCTCCTTTTTGAATTCTTCGACGATCCACTTGATGATCGTGTTGTCCCAGTCATCACCACCGAGCTGAGTGTCCCCGTCCGTGGCAAGCACTTCGAAGAAACCCTCGTCGATTTCGAGAACCGAGATATCAAAGGTTCCACCACCGAGGTCGTAAACCGCGATCTTCTCTTCGCCTTCTTTCTCAAGACCGTAGGCAAGCGCCGCAGCGGTTGGCTCATTCACGATACGCTTCACGTCGAGACCTGCGATTTCACCGGCCGCTTTCGTTGCGTTACGCTGTGAGTCATTAAAGTAAGCCGGGACCGTGATAACCGCTTCCGTGATGGTTTCGCCGAGCTTGGCTTCCGCGTCGGCTTTAAGTTTGCCGAGAACCATCGCAGCGATTTCCTGCGGGCTGTAGATTTTCTTTTCTCCGCCAACTTCGACCTCGATGTGAGCGTCGCCGTTTTTGGAATCAACAATCTTGTAGGGAGTGTTTTTCTCCTCTTCTGACAGCTCGCTGAATTTACGACCGATAAGACGCTTTGCTGAAAAGATCGTGTTGCTTGGATTGGTGATCGCCTGGCGTTTTGCAGCCTGACCAACAAGTCGTTCGCCGTCTTTTCCGAAGGCAACAACGGATGGAGTGGTGCGGGCACCTTCTGCATTTTCGAGAACAACTGGCTGTCCGCCTTCCATGACAGACATACACGAATTCGTCGTTCCAAGGTCGATTCCTAAAATTTTACTCATACTGTTTTCCTTTCTCTAAAGTGGTTGGAGGTATTTTGGTTTGTCCGGTCTAAGCGCAATGCACGTGCCATCCGGACCCAATAACTCACAACCAATTCAAGCTTACGGACTTGCACACAAACCAATTAAGCCAACATCTCAAAAAATCGGCTAAAATAGTGCCAAATCGGCACAGTAGCGCCAAAATGGAGCGCCTTAGTGTCACTTTCCCTGCTATTTCGATTCAGCTGCCTTCAGGAAACAGAGGAATTCCAAATCGAACTGAATATCTCCATACCTACCACTCACCGCTGAAGAGGTAGGGACCTGCGGCCTCGCGGGTCCAGATTCCATGTCCCGCCCCGTTCGAATCGACATTCACACTGCGATTTGTCTATAGCGAGCGAAGTGTTGAAAGAAGGTGGAAAATGGCTTGTCCACTTGATAGCAGAATGTGATAACGCTAGACTCCGATACGACTCCGTTCCCGCTTTCCGCCCGATGATTTCCCACTTTTTCAGCACCTTGTTTGCAAGCGGGATTCCCGAGATCACTCCGCCCGAAGGCAAACTCCTCCCCGCCATTCTCGCCGCGGGAACCAGCCCTGAAGAGGAACGAGCGCTGATCCACCTGTTGAGCCTACGATTTGAGATTGATTCGCTTTCCCTTCCCGGTTCGCCCCTACCGTTTCATCCCCGCGCGGCACTTTGGGGCGCACTTCACTTATTCCGCGCTTCCTGTTTTTTCTCATTTCGCGAGATTGTCGATGCCGAGGTCGAACGTGGGCTTTCTACTTCGCCGCTGCCGGATCCGCAGAATCCGGAATCACATTTCTCCGCCGATCTGGCTCTAAAGTACCTTCCGGACCTCTACCAAATGGCTCTGCGCGTCAGCGAAGACGATATCCTTGTCACTCAGGTCAAACACCTCGCCAGTTCAGCCCCCCTTTCCTCGGCGGGAATCCCCGCCACTGTCGCGATCGCTTCACCGGTCCGAACGCATCCGGGGCTGGCGAACTTACTCGTCGAGCGCGCGATCAGAAGTCAGAGCCGGGAACTCCTCGAAGAGAGCCCGTTTCGGCAGATTGCGCGGGAAAAACTAGGTATCTATCCTGCTGAAATGACGCGGGGCCTTCTCTCATAATTTCTCTATTTTTTTCATGAACATTGAATCCATTAAAGCTGCCGCCGAACGCCTTCGGGACGAAGTTACGGGACCGATGAAAGCATCATTCGTCGGAAAAGATGAAATCATCGACCTGCTCAGCGTCTGCGTTGCGGCGAGGGAAAACCTCTTTCTTCACGGCCCTCCCGGCACCGCTAAAAGCGCGCTCGTCCATTCATTTGCCGGAAAAATTCAGGGACGCACCTTCGATTATCTCCTCTCGCGATTCACAGAGCCGAATGAGCTTTTCGGCCCGTTTGATATCAGAAAACTACGTGAAGGAGATCTCGTCACGAACACCGAGGGCATGCTGCCGGAGGCTGACATTGTTTTCCTCGATGAATTACTCAACGCTAACAGCGCGATTCTCAACAGCCTCCTAATGGCGCTGAACGAACGGGTCTTCCGCCGAGGTCGCGAGACCCGTCAGATTCCCGCGCTGTTTTTTGTGGGAGCCAGCAACCACCTTCCCGAAGACGAAGCTCTCGGAGCACTCTTTGACCGTTTTCTCCTCCGTGTCCGCTGCGGCCCTGTCCCCGATGAACAACTCGGCGAAGTGCTCACGGCCGGTTGGAATTTGGAAAAGGCCGCTCAAATTGAGTCGACGATGCAGGCCGACGATCTACGAACCTTTCAGAATGCGATTCGGGAAGTCGACCTTGAACCGACACGGGAAGCTTACATTGATCTCGTGAAGAAACTTCGCCTCGCCGGCATCGAAGTTTCCGACCGTCGTGCCGTGAGGCTGCAGCGGGTCGTTGCCGCGAGCGCACTGGTTTCGGGCCGACTTGAAGCTCGAATCTCAGACCTCTGGATTTTCCGCCACATCTGGGACCGTGAGGAGCAGGTCGAAGTAATCGAGTCCATTGTTTCGTCCGCCCTTCAGCAGGCGGAACCACAGGAAGGCGATCATGATCAGGCATTCAAGCAATCCGCCCCCGATCCTGAAGCCCTCTTACTCGGGCTCGAGCAGATCGAAGCAATGATCAATGCCGGTGAGAACGGCCTCGCCGCAGCCGACGAACTCCGCAGCCTCAGCAGTCGCATAGAGTGGCTTCCTGACGCCCCCGGAAAAATAGCGCTCGAAACCAAACGCAACGAATTGTGGGAGAAACTCGAACAGAATTGAGCGGCGACTTTCCCTTTCTCGTCGGGCTGTTGTCCTCGTCTGAGTGCGAAGCGCTCGCGAATCATCGCGGCCGGACCGATTGGGAAACTGCCGACGCGGGAGAAAACGGCGAGCAGCGCTGGCTGCGAATTCCCTCGCACGATGAGGAAATTTTCGCGTATCTCCCACTTCTCGGAAGATGGAGGGCCGACGCTTCTCTAAGGCTATTTAAAGAAGGCCATCGCGTTCCTGAAAACGACCTTCAGTCACTGAACTGGGAACCTCTCGCCAAAGTGCTCACGCTCCTTCCCCCGCCGCTGAATGCGCCTGCAATCCCCCCGTTTCCTATCGGCTTCGGCCTTGTGAGAAATGATGACTTTCAGGAGCCGACCGCGCTTCTCTGCTCTTGGGATTCATTGGCGGAATGGTGCGACCGGGCACTCGCGCCGAGGATCGAGTGCCTGCGCTTTGCACTTTCATCGGAGGGCACGGCCATCGTCGCGGGCGCGCCGCTCCCCGCGATTCAAGGCGCAAGTTTTTACCGCAACGGAGACCTTTGGGTTCCGACAGGATTCAAATTGCCCGACTTTACCTGGCCTGAACTGGTAGAGGAAGCTCTCGACCTGCAGGACGGAGAAACCGCTCTCATTTTGGAAAACGGCGACTTCGATGTGATCGCTTCCGCCCATTGGATCAATGCAACGCGGGCTACGATTCGCCTCAATGCGAAAGACAGCCAAGAGGAGGGCTCGCTATGAGCATTCAGACGCGCACGATCTACTACGCAACGCCACCGGACGACTACTTCTGGCGTTGGAGTGAGACCTATGACGCAGCGGAATGGCGAAACGGAAAAACCTGCACACTCTGGGCCGAGCTTCAGCCTATCCTCTCTTATTTTAGCGAAAACGGGGGCATCCCTCCGCTGGGCTCCATCATCCTGATCCTCGCAGCGTGCCGCGAGGATTGGGACGACTCAGAATCGGAGCTCGTGGCATGGCTTAGCAACGCTCACGGCAGCGGTGGTATATCCAACACGAGCCGCTCGATGATGAGGCATCTGTCCGATGGGCTCAGTCTCGTTAACCAACTCCCCGCTGAACTGCGAAAATACTTTGTCGCGAAAGTGGCTCTCATTACCTTCATTTTTGAAGAAAGCCCTCAGCGCTTGTCGCCGGAAGAATCTGAGGTCGTTCTCGCCGAACTTACCGAACTGGGCCCCTCTTGCCTCCAATTGGCTCAACCCGATCTCACCGGCGTACCTCGCTTTCATCGCGACGCGAAAGCCATCAAAAAAGCACTCGAACATGAAACTGTCGAATCTCTCGAGAGTGTGCTTCGCACCGGGATTGATTTATCCCATCTCGAAGAACCGGATCTGGAGCTGGAAATCAAAGAGCAGCGACAGGCCGGAACTCTCCTTGAAGAATTGCAGCGACTGAAAGGTGACTTCGCGGTTCTTTCCGGAGTCGCAGAGCGGGCCATCGCGATGATCCATTTCCCCGGAGCGCTTCAACAACCTGATGAACTGCCGATCGGAGGCGTCGCCGACATCACCAATCGCGGCTCGATCGAACGACTTCTCCCGGCTGAAATGGCCTGGGACGATCTCACTCTCGCAGTGCGCCTCATTCACGGTGAAGCCCTCTACTTTCGTCGCGAAATCCCGCCACAGGAATCGCCTCGTAAAAGCGCCGTCTTTCTGGATCGCGGCCTGCGTATCTGGGGAGCGAGCCGGCTTCTCACCACAGGCATTGCCCTGGGAATCACCCAACAAGCGAGATGGAAAACCAACGATCTCGAAGTCTATTCAGCGGCGCAGGCAGGTTGGAGTGAGCTGGATCTCTCAAGCGTCGATTCAATTCGCAACGTTCTCAGTGAGCTTGTCCCACTCCCCGGCCCCTCCCATTCTCTGCGCTCCTGGTGGGAAGCTTCTGAAGAAACGATCACCGGCGATCTCATTTTCATTACGATTCCCGAGCATCGCGATACAACGGAATGCGCACAGCTACTCAGCGAAATCAGCCGGGACCTTCACGGGGCGGATCGCCATCTCCACGTCATCGCGATTGATCGCGACGGCAATCTTGAGATGGATGTCTGGATGCCTCGCGGCCGCAAGAAAGGCTTTCGCGGACAAATTGAATGGGAAGACCTCATTCAAAAGAAAGAAGAGCCGAAGCGCAAATCCCGCAAAGTCGTTCGCCCTGAGACGGAACCCGAAGCGAGCTATCCCATGTATCGTCTCGACATTCCGCCCTTCTATTTCCCTGAAAACCCACATTACCAGCGAGCGACAACCAAGGTCAACTCGGGGATCGTCGGGATGGGATCGGACCAGCGTATCTTCCGCTGGCAGCAGGCAGGAGTCGGAGCACGCGAACTGGTTCCACACGCCCCCGGAACGCAACATTGGGTCGTTAATGAAGACTCTGAACCGTTTCTCGTCGCAGGAATGGGCGCCGGACAGCCGGTTAAGCTTTTCCGGATTATAGCGGGAGAACTGAAAGAGATCGCGATGGAGAAATCCCGGCACGCTTTTCCACGGGAAGTGACGATTTCGGGCGGGGCGCTCATTCTCGCTTACTCCGATTTCGTTGAAGCATTCTCCATCGAGACGGGCACACTGATCACTAACAAAGCCATCCCAGGTCTCCCGACGAGACCGCTGCTCCGCTTCGACGGCAATGAGATCGAGGTCACCTCTCTGGCCCCCTCAGATCCTTATACCGATCTCATTCGACACGAAGACCACAACACCGATTGGGGGCCACGCCTCAATCCCGTAGCGATCAAATACCATGACGGGCTCATTATTTACTGTGATGAGCATGCCTTCAGCTTCGAGTTCGATTTTCTTCGCTGGGTGAATTTTGCGACGAACAACACCGCTCAGAAGGCCGCGATAGAAGATAATTTCGAAACTCTCGAGTTTGACGCCAAGGAAGGGATTGCTTTCAACGAGAAAGAACTCTCCAAAGATGTCGTCGCCCTTCACGACTCGCGGGGCATACTCCACTTGCGAAGCACTCGCGCGAAGAATCCGGTCTGCCTCAGCTTTCTTCTCATGAGCGGAAAAACCGCGGTATGGGACTCTGAACTGGGACTGCTCTCCCACGACCAAACTCTCCTCGGGTTGAATGGCAAACCAGCGAGCAAAGTTCAAATGCGACAATTTCAGAACAAATTTGATGAGCTTTTCGGAAAGGTGATTTTCAAATGAGAATTCCCCTGACATTACAATTTCGGGAGAAACCCGCCGAAGCGCAGCCATCTGCCGGTTGGCTCCCCTCCGACGACGCGAAAGTATGGCTTTCGGAACTTGCATCCGGCGCCGCCCAGGGCAAACCGCTCCTCGCTTTGCCCGTTTCAGAATCGGCGTCGAGTCCCGCATGCAAAGGCGCGTTTCTGCTTCCGCAGTCAACCAATCCCCCCTCGTTCAGCCCCCGTGTGATCCCGCTCTACGAAGCGCTCCCCGGGATTCACATTCCACTCGACTCCAAATTTTCAGCTGAGATTCTCGCCCACGAAAAGAAGCATTTCTTTCCTCATGAAGTTCACTTTTTCCATCCTGTTCTCGGATCGGTCGGATTCAGTAAAAGTGACGCAATCGCTCCTGTTTCGCTGATCGTGGTGCCGCCAGCGAGAGAAATAAATTGGAGCGTCGGTGTCGAAGGACCGCCTTCCTCTCCTCCCCTTACCGGCTTCTCGATCCCCTCTCCTCCGTCACCGGATGCAGCGCTCGAAGAAGCTGCGGGAGACATTTCCAGTAAGAAAGGAAAGCTCTCGAAGGAAAAGTCCGGTTTAGGAAATGCCCTCGGAATTCTTGGAGGAGGAATCGCCGGCGGTCTCGCTCTCGGTCTTCACGGACTCGCTTCAGCCTTTTCATCAGGCGAGGGCCCCTCCGCAAATGCGAACGCGGACTCGATCTCGCAGCAGAAAAGCGATGCGTTTCTGAAATGGGCGCAGCAAAACTGGGAGAACCTTTTCAACGCAAGGAAACGGGAGATCAACAAGCTCCTCGATAAGCTCGACAAGAATCCTGACGAAGGGCTCAAGTACGCGCTGCCTCTTACCGGGTCAGGCAGCTCACGAGGCTCTGCGCCTCCCTCGACACGCCTCGGCCTGCGCAACATGCGCTTCAGTCCCGGAGGAGGTTCCGGTCCTGCCGACTCGTGGGATCTTGACTACAATCAACGACTCGCTCTTGAGAAGCGATATCGCGACGTTGCCGAGCGGGAAATAGCCAAAGGTAACTACGACCGCGCCGCCTACATCCTCGGGAATCTTGTCGGGGATTGGAACGGCGTCGCCGCTGCGCTCGTGAAAGGCGAACGCTATCGGGATGCCGTCTCAATCTATCTCCACAAGCTGAAAAACAAAACAGCTGCCGCGAACTGCTACGAAGGTGCCGGAATGCTTCAGCAAGCAGCGGACCTCCAGAAGGAGATGCGAAATTTTGAAAAAGCGGGCGACCTTTACGAGCGCCTCGGAAACGAGAGCGAGGCAAACCGGCTCTGGATTCTCGCCGCTGACGGGCAAACGGATCCCATTCAGAAGGCGAGAATCTGGGATGAAAAGATTAAAAGCCCCTCCGTCGCGCTCGAGATCCTCGATCAAGCGTGGCCTAAAGGAAATCGTTCGCAGGAACTTTTGCGGCGAATGTTCGAGATCCTGCAACAGCATGATTCGGTCGCCCATGCCGAAGTCCTCATCGTGCGGGTGCTCGAACACGAAGACGACATTCATGGACTCCCCCTGACAACGCAGCTCGAGTTGTTTCATTCGGTCACACAGCGCTGGGAAAATGATTCACTGAAAGAACTCGTCAGCACCGAAATGTGGTCACGCATCGCACACGAAGTCAGTGCTGAATCGAAGGACACTGAGAAATTGCTCAATCTCATTCCCCGTCTCGCACCGGGTGACCGCCTGCTCGAGCGTGACGTAAAGCGATTCTCCCTTCCCAAGCATCAGTTCAAGTCTCCGAAGACTGACCGGTATACGGGTCAAATGTTAGTGAAAGAGATTAACGAAATTCCGGGAGAAGCAGAGTGGCTTTCGCTCTGCGCGATTGGTGTGGAGGTTTCTTTTGTTGGCGTGCGATCGGGCCATGTCTATGTTGGACAAGAGACAAAAGGCGTCTGCGACACACACCCCCTTTCCGTGGAGCATCAGGCGGGCAACGAGATTCAGTTGTCCCATCGCCGCGGGAAAAAAGTTCCTGAGAGTCCCTGGTTTCTCCACTACCCCTCGCAGAAGAAACTAGCATTCATAGGAGGACACCAAGGCGATTCCGGTTTCCAAAACTCCGTTCTCGCGATAGGCAACTGGCGTGAAAGCGAAGACATCATCGCACTCGAATACACGGACGCGGGTTCTCTCGTCGCCCATCGCTACACATCGACGCTTCAACGTTCAAGCTCAATCCCGCTCGACGTCGCAGCGCCGTCCGTTCTAGGAGCAGAATGGTGCATCGATGCCTACGGCTATGCGATTTGCCTAGCATCCGACGGCTTCTTCGCGCGACGAGAGAACGATGGCACCTTTTCGACAATCGCTATCGGAGGCGTTCCGACTTCGCTCCAAATCTCGCCAGTCGATGACTCTCAGGTAATCGTCGTCGTTAACCGCGAAGTCCTTCTCATTTCCCGCGACACGCCCCAGAAACCACTCGAAACGGTGAACCTGCTTTCGCTCGGAAGCGAAGAACCGGAACCAGTCACGACCTTTCTCGCGGACGGCTCCATTGTCATCGTCCATTCCGGTGGAGGAGAAATTTTCGCCCCTGACAGCTTTCTCACCCCTAAAGCAAAATTCAGTTTTCCCACTGATGCAGGGACGCCTGTCGGAGTCGTCTGTCGAAGCGGCGGTGAACTCACGATCCTGACAAAAGCAGGAAAGCTGATTCATCTGTAGCCCGTCCTTGCCCCCTCACTGATTCAAAAACGAGCGAAGCTCCGCAGTGTAGGTGTCATCTCCCTCAAAAAGAACGCCGGGAATGAGATCGCCGAAGGCATTGACCTCGGCCACCGCGAACTTATGAAACGTCGTTCCAATCATCAAATCGACGGCAACGTAGTGGCATCCTTGAAAACATTTCGCGGCATCCTCACAAACATGCATCGCGCGCGCCCAGTTCCCGGCTCCCATCCTCGCTTTGACTTGATCGACGTTGCCACGCGCATTGCCGAGATGAAGATTCGTGATCGGTGACTGACTCGTTCTCACAACAATCTGAGCAACAACTCCTGCAATGACAACGACTCGAAGATCGAAGGTCCTTCCGTCCAACGAAGCTTTGGGAAACCATCGCTCTGCAAAAAGTCGTTCTTGAGCAAGTCCATCTACGAGACGCTGAATCGAATCTCGCTCTACATAGCGCTGCATTCGTAGATTGTTGTAAATAGCGATCGAATCCATCCCACCTCGATCATCTAAAGTCGCGGAAGTAGTCGCTAAAAAGCGATCCTTTCCATCGGTTTGAAATGCGACAACACCCGAGGCCGAAGACCCGTGTGCAGGTTTCAGGAAAACACGCCGAACACCTTGTCGGTTCATCTTGTGGATCAATTGATCAAACGATTCAACAGCCACTACAAAATCAGGCACTGGCACCCCGGCTGATGCAAGCTTCCGCTGGGCAGCCGGCTTGTCGAACATTTCGACGATTTCCGCCGGATCATTCATGAAGCGGCTATCCGAATACCGCGTTTCAAGCTCTCCGAGAACTGACTTCCAGCCATCGAACCAGGGACGCTGATGACGGATTCTCCCGACATCCTCCCTGAGAAACTCGGGGCCACCTCCTTTCGCAATGAGACTGCGTTCAACGTCGAAATTTTCGCCCGGCGACTCAATGCGAATGGCATCAGTATCGAGCCGGGGAAGACCTCTTTCGCCCAAGAGATCCACCCAGGCAACTTCATCAGGTTCAGGTAGTCCAAGCCGCAGGCAAGCTTCCCGAAAAAACCGGGCGCGCCGGTTTTCCGGATTGCAAATGTGGGTAATTTTCACGGTATCCGAATGCCCTCCCTCTCGGAAATGCAGTTTCCCGAAAGTAGCCGAACTACCAAACTCAACTACTCGCTAACAGCGATGTAATAATAGATTTCATCGCCATAAGTGTCCGGCTCTTCTCTTCCGCTAACATCGACAGAAGTTCCAAAAAGTTTCACAAACCTGGCCATGAGCTCAGTGCCCATAAAGTGATGGTGCAAATCGAGCTTCTCCAATTTCTGAACAGCCTCGCTCGCTAGAAGCGCTTCGCCTCCGGCGTTCTTCAAAACACCCAGCGACAGATCGAGAACTTTCAACTGCCCGAGAACCGGGGCTTCTGCCGCAAGTTTAGCGATTTCATCCTGTTCGTCGGAGTTCTTAAGCCCGAGATAGGAGAGCTTCGAAAACGCATTCTCATAAAGTAGGGGCTTGGTATCCTCAGCCTTCCCGTCCCAACCATATTCCTCGGTTCCAAGCCAGAGCTCCAAGTGCTCCAACTCGGGGAAAATTGATTCATGGACGCCCTTGAGAAGACTTTTTGCCAACCCACCCGACTCGATCACGAGTTTCTTCAGCGCATTGTGTCGCAACGGTGTTGCCGTGAACCCTTCGCATCCCCGTGCACGGAAATCCTCCAGCAACGGAAAGGCTTCGAGGAACGGTGAAATGTCTCCCTGACCGATCCAGGAAATCTCAGATTCCTCCTGATCGCATTCTGCAAGAAAAAGCGCCTTCAGGTTCGGAAGCTTCGCCTTATTCTCGATTAGAAAAAAAGCATCTTTGTAAAACTCGCTGCACTCTTCAGTATTGGCACCGAGGCTCAAACCAATCGTTTCCTCAACTCCCGGAAAACTGAAAAACTGTGCCAGCGAATTTTTAATATCCACCGAATCTTCCCAATCAAAACCAATACGGTAGATGTATTTTGAAAACTCAGGAGTGCCGTCAGCAGGCTTCCAATTCTTTACGGGCAAGCCCATCCATTCAGTCAATTTTGCAGGAACCATAGAAGTTTAGAATCTAATTCACACGACAAATAACAGTTGTATAACTTTCTGACAAAACTTTCCTCGTTAAAATGGTGTCACCTCCTATTCAAGCAGTTGCCTTCGATCTCGACAATACCCTGATTGACCGGGATGCGGCTTTTCTGCGCCTTATTAAAGACTGGGTAGCCGTCATTTACGGGAAGAAGCATAGCCTCATCAATCACATTCTCGAACAGGACGATCACGGACACTCGAATCGCGATGAACTCTTTCAGTTCCTCGCGCAGATGAATATATTTGGCGGAAATTCAGTGGGTTTGAAAAACCGGTTCGCCCGTGAATTCCCCGGGTATTTTGCTTCTTCCAGCGAGGTTCACGACCTTCTGAAACGGCTTCAGGAGAGAGGCATTGAACTCGCGCTCCTTACTAATGGAGGTGCCCAAATCCAACGAGAGAAATTGGAGAGAGCCTCGCTCACAGGATTCTTCGATCCGGAAAAAATTCTCGTTTCCGGTGAGATCGGCTTCGACAAACCTGCTCCGGAAGCGTTTGCAGCGCTGAACAAAAAGATGAATACCCCACCGGCAAATACACTGTTTGTCGGCGATCATTTCGAGAAAGACATCGTCGGAGCATCCACGGCAGGATTTCAGACTTGTTGGATCACTCCTGACGTAGAGAATCGCGTGAACGATTCGTCCGTGTTCGACTTTCAAATTTCAACCCTGAGCGAGCTAGAGATCACATGCCTGACATGAACCAAATCGTCGGATCCGCCGACATCGCACTCATCGTATTCGATACCCTCAGGTTCGATGTCGCGAGCACGGAGTTCGCCGCCGGAAACACGCCGAACCTGAAGAAGCTTTTCCCCCATGGCTGGGAGAAACGCCATTCGCCCGGCAGCTTCACCTACGCGGCCCATCACGCCTTTTTCGCCGGCTTCCTACCCACTCCCTCCGATCCCACCGCTTCGCAGGAACGACTTTTTGCAACTGAGTTCGCGGGGAGCGAAACATCCGGCGGAAGCACCAGAACCTTTCGTGAAGCCAATATCGTCGCAGGTCTTCGATCAGAAGGCTACCTGACCCTGTGTGTAGGAGGGGTCGGTTTCTTCAATCAACAAACGGAGTTGAGCCGTGTATTCCCGGCAATGTTCGACGAAGCCTTCTGGTCACCCGAATTAGGCGTTACCAATCCGCAATCCACCGAAAACCAGATTACACGTTTGGAGGAAAAACTAACTCAGATCCCTGAAAATCAACCGCTTTTCACCTACCTGAACATCAGCGCAATCCACCAACCCAATTGCCACTATTCACCGGGTAAGGAATCCGACGACCTTGAGTCCCATGCTGCAGCGCTCCGCTACGTGGATTCACAAATCCCCCGCCTACTGTCACTTTTTCAAAACCGCTCCGATACCTTTCTAATCGCCTGCTCCGACCATGGCACTCTCTACGGGGAAGAAGGCTTCACCGGACATCGCGTCGGCCACGAAGCCGTCTTCACGGTTCCCTACGCTGAGGCGTTTCTGCCACACAACAGGGTATCATGAGCGACCCAACCCTCTTAAGAGGATGAGTAAACCCTATTGAATGATTGACCTAACCCTATCAAAGCGGAAAAAGTAGGCATGCCTTCCACCCTTCAGAAACGCCTTCTGGATCAACCTTATCAGGGATATGCCTATGCCTATCCCCACAAGATGGCGTATCGGCATTTCCCGGACCCGATTCCATTGCAGGAGGTCTGGAGAGACGAAGACAAATCGAGCCTCTACCTCTACGTCCACCTCCCCTTTTGCGAGATGCGTTGCGGGTTCTGCAACCTCTTCACGACAACGAATCCGAAGGATGACCTCGTCTCGCGCTATCTCAAGGCAGTCGATCTGCAGCTGGCGTCAACCGGAGAAGCGTTGGGAGATTCCATGAGGTTCTCACGGGGAGCCTTCGGCGGTGGAACCCCGAGTTTTCTTTCAGTCGACGAGTTGAACGCATTGTTCGAATCGATCAACCGCCACCTCGGTCCCACGCCGGCTGGAATGCCCGCGTCCTTCGAGCTTTCTCCGGCAACGGTTACGAAGGAGAAGCTGCAACTCCTGAAAGCCCGTGGCATCACCCGTCTCAGTATCGGCGTGCAAAGCTTTCTGCACGAGGAAACGAAAGTGCTCGGACGCCCTCAGTCGATCCCGCAAGTTCACGACACCCTGACATTGATGCGGCAAGCCGGGTTTCCGGTGATGAACATTGATCTCATTTACGGAGCCGAAATCCAGACGCCCGAGTCATGGGTGGAATCAATTCGCATGGCGCTGAAGTATCAACCCGAGGAATTGTATCTCTACCCTCTCTATGTCCGCCCTCTCACAGGATTGGAAAAAATCGGACGAACGCCAGCCGACCATCGACTCGAACTATTCCGTGCCGGACGCGACTATTTGAGAGAAAACGGCTACCGCCAAATCTCGATGCGTCTTTTCCGAAAGGAATCCGCCCCCGATGAGAACGACTCACTCGAAGGGCCCGTGTATTGTTGTCAGGAAGACGGCATGGTCGGCATAGGCGCCGGAGCACGCAGTTACACCAATGACATTCACTACTGCACCGAGTATGCGGTGGGGCGCAGTGGCATTCAGGAGATTATCGACGACTACATCGGCCGATCCCGTGACGACCACTCGCACGCGGTCTTCGGCTGTCGCCTCAGTGAAGAAGAGCAACGCCGACGTTTCATCATGAAATCGTTGCTTCGTGCGGAAGGGTTATCATTTGCTGATTACGATTCTCAGTTTAACGGAGCGCTCTTGTCCGATTTCCCCGAATTACTGGACCTGAAAACGGAAGGACTCGCCTCTCTCTCCGATTTGAAGATTGAATTAAATGACGCTGGAATTGAGCGCTCCGACACGATTGGCCCATGGCTCTTTTCCACCGAAATGACGACTCGAATGGAGCACTACGAATTAACCTGAAAGATGCCTGAGCGTTGGAACATTTTGTATCGAGGCCCTCTATCGAGCTGCAACTATGGTTGCGATTATTGTCCCTTTGCGAAAACGCGAAACACCGCACTGGAACTGCGCGATGATGCCGAACGCCTTGAGCGATTTATCTCCTGGGTTGAAGCACAGAAGGATAGGAAAATCGGAATTCTGTTCACTCCCTGGGGCGAAGCGCTCATTCACAAAGTTTACCGCGTAGCAATCCGGCGACTGAGCCATCTTCCCCATGTTTACCGTGTCGCTATTCAAACTAACTTAAGCGCTCCTGTCGATTGGACCGCCGAATGCGATCTCAATACCGCCGCGCTTTGGACGACCTACCACCCGACTCAAGTTCGTTTCGAAAAGTTCGTTTCGAGATGCCACGAGCTCAGCGCTATCGGCACCCGATTCAGTGTTGGCGTTGTGGGATTGAAGGAGGCTGAATCAGATATCGTCCGGCTGCGCGAAGCACTCCCGCCCGACGTCTACCTCTGGATCAACGCCTACAAGCGAGATCCTAACTACTACACCGAGGCGGATCTCACTCGATTCGAAGCGATTGATCCCCATTTTCGAACCAACACCACCTACCACCCAAGCCTGGGAAAACCCTGTCGTGCGGGACATACTTCATTCACGATCGACGGCGAAGGAGACGCGAGAAGGTGTCATTTCATCGATGACGCCCCCATTGGAAACATCTACAAAGATGGCTCGCGATTCCACGAAAAACTCCGGGCGGAAAACTGCCCGAATAGTACCTGCGGCTGCCATATCGGCTACGTGCACATGAACGAAATGAAACTCGACGCCATCTATGGCGATGGAATCCTCGAGCGCATTCCCAAGTAGGCAGTTCTCTTTCGCGGAGGCATATATCCAACTCTCGCCCCGCTTCGTATCCCTTTTGCTTATGCTACGCATCGTTCAGCCTGAAATCCTCGACTCACTCCCTGCAGACGCTCCCGACGCGGTGAGATCACGGCAGGATTTGCGCAGGATCAATTACCTCATGGATAATTTCCGTTGGCTCGAGCGCGCACTTGAAGATGCTGAGCTTCCGCGTGGCAGCCACATCGTAGAAGTCGGCTCGGGTGGAACTCCCCCGATAAAGTGAACAAGTCTGATTGATTCTCCTGATTTTAGTTTAGAGAGCATCTGTCCCCGTTGAAAATTCGGAAGAATCGACGTTAATGAAAGATAAACGGCACGCCCATTTCTTCAAAGGCGGCTTTGGCGTCGGACATGTATTGATCGGATAGCTCCTCGAACCGGCCCCGGGTCCGGAAATCTGCGAGGAACTCATTCACTTTGATCTTCAGGGCCTTGTCCTCTTTTCTCATGCCGATCGCCCAGGTCTCTTCCCGAATCGGATTGAGAATCGGGCGGGTCGTCTTGGGATTTTTTTGCCAGTTTTCGTAGACGGAAATTTGATCAAAGATAAAAGCATCGGCTTTCCCTTGAACGACTTCAAGAACGCAGGCGGCGGTGTCGTCGAGGAGAATGAGCTCGAGCGAAGGCGCTTCCTTCCGTGCCCATTGATGGCCTGTTGTCCCGATTCTTACAGCCGCTTTGTAATCTCCAGCCTCCAGGTCCCCGGCGGATTGAATAGCCGAATCCTTTGCCACGAGCATGCAAAGTCCGTTCGTTACGTAGCCATCGGAAAAGGCGATCGCCTTCTCCCGCTCTTCGGTTCGGGTCATCGAGGAAATGATGACGTCGATTTTCCCCGACTGAAGCGCCGGAATGATTCCATTCCACTCGACGTCACGAATTTCGAGAGGACGTCCCAGATACTCTGCTAAGCCTTCTGCCATATGGACGCTGATACCATCTGGCTCGTTTTGATTGGTTCGTATTTCAAACGGTGGGTAGGTCAGAGACATTCCGACGATGAGGGGTTTACCATCGCCCAACTCACCTCTACCCGCTTGATCTCCCCCACATCCGGCAAAAAACGGGAGAGGAATCAGGAAAAAGACAGTAAGGAACCACGTGCGCATGAAGTCATAGTGGTACCCTGATTTCGAAACTCAAGCGGTTTGACTATGCGTCAATCAATTCGAACCTACCGTATTTACTGACAATGAGAGATCGACTCCTCGAAATACTGGCCTCCAGCGCCTCTCCTGACGCGGTCGCATGGCTGAATGAATCCATCGCCGGGGGCGAAGCGAATTTTGAAAAGCGCCCCTTTTATTACGCGTTCAGCGGAGTTTCGCGGCATTTCCACAAGCAGGCGCATGTCGCGGCGACAGAGGCACAGGCCGAAGCGCTCAAGGAGATCTGCCCGGACTTCACCATCTCGGGTTGGGATGAATTCCGGCTTGCCCGGGTTATTTTGCTTCTTCATCTCGCGGATCAGGACGAAGCTGTCTTTCTCGAAACGATCGAGGCGCTCCTGAATACGGCCGACCTTCGGGAGCAGGCCGCCATTTTCTCCGCCTATGCGTTGCTGCCGGCACAGGAGGCGCTTGTAGAATCTGCTATCGACGGTCTGAGGAGCAATATCGTGGACATCTATGACGCGATCGCTTTGGGGAACCCCTTCCCCGCGGCACACTTCAGCGACGAGGCATGGAATCAGATGATTCTGAAAACCTTCTTCATCAACAGGCCGAATTTCCGGGTCATCGGTATCGAGAAGCGCGCCAATGCAGACCTCACCGAAGCGATCTCGGATCTCGCCCACGAGCGCTGGGCAGCAGGCCGGACCATTTCCCCTGAAGCGTGGAGACACTGCGCCGACTTCCTCACTGAAACAATTCTATCCGACTTTAACCACCTTCTCGAAAAGGGAGACTCAACCGATCGACAGGCTCTCGCCCTCATCGCTGCCGGCAATCCTGACAAAGCACTCGACGCAATCCGCAAGGAGCTTCAGGAGGAGTTGGCTTCAGTGAAATCAGGTGACCTGACCTGGGACAGCCTCGGCCTTTCCCTTGTCGATCCCAGTCCGGCACTGAACGGCTCCCCGTCCGATGACTGATCCCGCCCCTGTTTAACGCTACTATTATTGTATCATGAGATTTTTTGATTCCCACGTTCACATGGTGTCCCGCACCACCGATGACTATCAGCGCATGGCTGCGGCCGGGGTTGCCGCGATCGTCGAACCCTCTTTCTGGCAGGGACAACCCCGCACCGAAGTGGGAACGTTTAAGGACTACTTCAACACCCTGATCGGATTCGAGCGCTTTCGCGCAAGCCAGTTCGGGATCAATCATTACTGCACCATCGGATTGAACCCGAAGGAGGCGAACAATGAGAAACTCGCTGAGGCGGTCATGGAGCTGCTCCCCCTCTACATTTGCAAGGAAGGCGTCGTCGGGATTGGCGAGATCGGTTTCGATGATCAGACGAAGGCGGAGGAAAAGTATCTCCGCTGGCAGGCCCAGCTCGCACTCGAGGCGGATCTGCCCATTCAGATTCACACCCCTCACCGTGACAAAAAAGCGGGAACAATCCGAACAATGGACGTGCTCGAAGACGTCGGGGTGAGCCCTGACAAAGTCATCATTGATCACAACAACGAGGAAACTGTCGAGATGGTTCTCGATCGCGGCTACTGGGCCGCCTTTACGATTTATCCGCATACGAAGCTCGGGAATCAGCGCATGTTTGAGATCATGAAAGAGTATGGCGCCGAGAAAATCGTCGTCGACAGCGCGGCGGACTGGGGCATCAGCGATCCGCTTGCAGTGCCCAAGACGGCAGCACTCCTGAAAGATCAGGGGATCACTCTCGAACAGATCGAGCAGGTCACCTATCACAACCCTCTTTCCGCCTACGGGCAGAGCGGCCAGGTCAGCGAAGAAGACTGGGCAGCCAACGAAGGCGTTGATCCGACGGCATTGTTTGAAGGGAATTCTCTCCTCCGTGGCGGGATGGATGTGGACACGGCGATGTCTCAGTATTTGATTGAGTAGCCTTTCGCTACGACAGTCCGATATGAATTTCAGCGATCTCAGATCGATTCTTCAATACGTCCCGCAATTTCGCGGCTGCACCTTTGTGGTCGCTCTGGACGGAGCGGTGATCGATTCGCCGGATTTTTCGAATATCCTCCTCGATCTCGCGGTGCTCCGCTCGCTGAATATCAAGGTCGTACTCGTTCACGGAGCCGCCGCTCAGATCGCGGCACTGGGAAAAAGGCGCGAGATCCCCCTTTCCAACGTCGACGGGACCGGCGTCACGGATGAAGCGACTCTGGAAGTGAGCATGGACGCGATCTCGCGGCTCAGCAACGGGGTCATGCAGAGCCTCACAACGGTGAAGCTGCAGGCCGCGACGGCCAACGCGATCCACGCCCATCCGGCCGGGATCATCAAGGGAATCGATTCTCAGTTCACGGGAACGATCGAACGGATCGACTTCAAGGTCTTGCAGAGCTTCATCGATCAGGACATTCTACCGGTGGTTCCCCCGCTCGGATTTGACGCCGACGGCCAGACTCTCCGCGTGAATTCCGACGTCGTTGCAACGGAAGTGGCGACCTCTCTCAAGGCGACCAAGCTGATCTTTATCTCGCACGACGATCCCAGAGAAATATCGAGGGAACGGGAACACCAGTGGTCCGCCGAGGAAATCGGCCAGTATCTAAAGGACAATCCCGAAACAGACTCAGGATTTGCCTCAAAGCTCAGTCAGGCCGCGGATGCGACCCGCAACGGCATCCCGCGCGTCCACCTCATTGGAAGCCAGGTCGCCGATGCGCTGCTCGCTGAGATCTTCAGTAATGAGGGCGTCGGGCTCATGGTTAACTCGGACGACTACCAGCAGCTCCGCCGCGCCACAAAGAACGACGTCGACGAACTGTACCTGCTCATCCACCGCGCGATGGAGGAGGAAAAACTGAAGGCCCGTTCGCGGACAGAGATCATGTCACTGATCCGTGATTTTACCGTACTGGAGATTGACGGCAATATCGTCGGTTCCGTCGCGGTGCATGTTTACGAGGCGGAAAACAAGGCCGAGCTCGCCTGCCTCTACGTGAAGAAAGGTCACAACGATCAGGGCTACGGACGGGTTCTCGTCGAGGCCGCCTGTGATCGCGCGAAGGAATTGGATGCGGACTGCCTTTTCGCGCTCTCGACCCAGGCGGTGAACTATCTCGAAAAAGTCGGGTTCGAACGTATCGATGACCTCTCGATTCTACCTGAGGTGAGGCGGACTGAGTGGGAGGCGAACCGTCGGAATGCGGCTGTGCTGGTGCGGCCGAAGGATAGTTGGTAGTGCGGGGCGCGGTTCGCGCTTCGCGCTTCGCGCGGTAAAAGGTTAAAAGTAAAAGGTAAAAGGTCGGATAGGCTTTGGGCGGATAGGCTTTGGGCGGATAGGCTTTGGGCGGATAGGCTATGATCGGATAGGCTTTGGTCGGACAGGCCTTGGGCGGATGGGCTTTGCCGCATCTCTCAGAGCGAGAGGGTTACTATCACGACTCGTCCCTGGCCACGACGGACCGATAAACCACAACGGGGTTTCGTATCTCAGCCCGGGGGTTCTTGAACCCCGGGAAACAGTTGAGCAATAAGGCGAACCCCAACGGGGTTGTGTCGATTAACCGCGGCCCCGGCGATTCGAGATGATCTCGCCTCAATACTTTACCGTGAGACCGAAATGGAATCGGCCACTGTCGACAGGCGGCCCGACGATACCGTGATCACCGACGTTCCAACCGTATTCTAGACGACCGTTGATGTTCTCGTTGATGCGGCACTTCAGCCCGAGACCGAGGCCCTGCAGGGAGGGCGAGGCTTCTCCGACCATTCGCGAGGACAAATCAAACGCGGCGACATCATAAAACGCGACCCAGTTCCACTGGTCGTTTGCTTCGATTCCGGCGTGCCGCGAGAGAGAAAAATCAGGGGAAACCAGTTCGATGTTTCCAATAAAACCGGAATCACCTCTAATCAGATTTTCATCGAATCCCCTGACAGTGCGATAACCGCCACCGAGAATCTGCTCCGTTGAAGTGAGCCTGTCGTCGGTGATTTGAAGATTTCCGCCGAGTTCGAGAGTGAAATCCTCTGGCAGCTGGATCACTCTCTCGAGATCGGCAAAAAAGTAGGAGTAGTCCGCGGTCGCACCGGGGCGGGACAGATTAAACACGGCGTCATCGTTGTTACCGAGAACATCGCCGGGCGAGAGAACCAATCCGAAAATGCCGCGGGTGTAACCGAATTTGTCGGGAAGGATCGCCTCGTATTCGAAACGAAACTGGAAGACCTCCACGTCATTGGCAAACGCATTCTGTCCACCGAAGAAGAGATCGGTATTGGTTCGCTTGTAATCCCACGCAGCGGTCACGTAGTGGCGGAGCTTGCGATTCCACTGGGGACGACCGAGCGGGATTCGATACTCGACGCTCGCCTGAACGCTCTCGCCCTCGATATCGATGAAAGTCCCCGGGGCGGCTTCGAAAGCAGCATCTGACGAGACATGAGCCCCGATGAGTCGAAGCTGATGGCGCCACGGCAGGAAACTCTGATAGAAGACGGAATGGGAATGGAGCGAGTCAAAATCGAAATTCGTTGAATAGTGATACCCGATATTCTGTTCGGTTTGAAACGGGTTCGCCCAGTTGAAGCCGAAGGCCCATTCTTCTTCACCGGTCAATTTCACTCCGGTATTCGCGATTCCCGCGTAGACCGTGAATGGATCCTGCTCCTCGGCTATGAGGACCATATCGCTGGTGCCATCCCCTTCCCCGCGCTCATAGACGAGATCGACACGGCGAATCGGGTTTTCATTGAGCCAGTCGAGATCGGCCTCGACGACGCGGCGATTGATGCGATCACCCTGACCGACGCGCAGCTCGCTCAAAAGGTAATCCGGATCGGAGCGCTCCACTCCGTCGACGGTCTTTTCTCCGAGAACGGCTTCACGGACCACCACCTGAAGGCGCCCCTGCGTGATGTTTTGCTCGGGAAAGTAGACGTCGACGAGCGGGTAATCACTTTCCCGCCAGGCTTCGACAATGGTCTTGTTGAGATCGGCGAGGAGAGCCATTGAAACCGGCTTGCCCACGAATGGCTCGAGCACGGAGATCAGGCCCGGAGGCGCAGGAAGTGACTGGTCCACTTTCACCGAAGCGCCCGAAACAGCGGGATCCATCGAGGCGCCGCTCTGGTGGGATATCAATTCCACGGAAGCGACATTCACCCCCAGTGGCGTCGAATCATTCGAGCCTTCCGACTCCCCGGCGCGCTGGTCTTCGCTCGACGATTCGTCATAAGCGGGGACGTCCAGAATCTCCGAGCGCTCCGCTTCCGCCTTTTTCACGAGTCGGTTTTGCGCAGAGGCGGGACTGAAAGCAAGACAGACGAACAGCAGGCAAAGCAGTGCTTTTCCGTTCATTCCTGAAAATCTGCGCAGTCGGTTCATCTCTCTCATTCGCCCAGTGCAGCCCTCAGTTCGTTTTCCGCGGCAGCATCGAGGTGATCCTGCAACGCCTGTGCCGTCGCCGCATTCGGAGCGATAACCACGAACCCGATCGCGAGCGCTCCGTCAATGTTCGTAATCGGAATCGCGACCAGTTCATCCAACGCCCCGAAGAGTTCTTTCGCGGCCTCTGCCCCCAGATTCGCCTGCAGAATTTGAGCAGCCGCCGGCGGAACAGGGCCGGACAAATCGATCGCAGCAGCTCCGTCCACCATGATGAGGTAAGCACCACCCAGATACTCGAGAGCGCGGGCCAGTTCCCCGTTCGCCTCCGGACTGAGATTTTCGCGCAACTGCTCGATCGTGCCCAAGGTAGGCGTCGCAAAATTACCATCGAGCGAAGCGGGTGCATCGAGGAGGTAGGCGTCTCCATCGAGAACGATGACCACGGCCTGACCGGCATTGATCACCGCTGCAAGCGCAAGAGGAGCCGCCGCAAAGCCACCACCATTCCCCATTCCCAACTGGTTCATTGTCGGAGAAGGAGAAGTCGAGCCCTCGTCGTTATAACGGTTCTCGATTTCAAAATCCCCTTCGCCGCCGGAATTCTGGGCCGCCTGGTCCTGCCCCAACTGCTGCTGGAGAAGTCCACCGGGATCGCTCTGAGAATCCACATCGGTGCCCGAGGTGAACGGCGCTTCAAAATTCTGGTAGGTTAAACTCTTTCCATTGAGACGGATCGGGTTCCCGTCGAGGGTGTGGAGAGGAGAGGTCCGGAGGGTATCGAATCCGGGGCCACCGTCGACATTGAAATCGTAATTCAGATCACTCACGTAAACGGTGTCATCCCCCGCTCCGAGAGTGATCTGCACGGCCTCGACGTTCGTAAAGTTATACTGAGGATTTCGGGAAATCCTTCCCCGGGTCACGGTGTATTCGTTCGTTCCCCCGAAGTTCCGATCATCGATCGCGAGTTGGTCCATTCCCGCACCACCATCGACGCTCTCTATCGTGGCCTGATTTTGAAAGAGAAAATTGTCTGCGTTCGACCCACCGATGAGCCGCTCAAATTCGTCAAAGCGAATCAAGTCATTGAGTCGACCGCCGGAGGGAGACGAGACTGTGAACTGATTGGTCGTGTTCGAAGCCTGCAGCGTGTCGGTGCCTCCAAATGAACGGAGCCGGATCGCGGAGGCATATCCCTCCTCCACGGTGAAGGTGTCAGTGCCTGCACCAGTG
>JARGPH010000016.1:0-51102 GCA_029213065.1 Verrucomicrobiales bacterium
GAGTTCACTGCCTACCGGCCACTCGTTTGGCACTCGCCGCCACACCTCCGAAGCATCAAAGGAGCCGCATCAGAGAAAATTCAAAAGAAGAGCCCTTGGTATCTTGGTGCCTTCGTGCTAGCCCTCCAAGAGGCCCTGCTTTTTGCGCTTCTTGCGCCTTTTTGCGGCAAATCTCTTCACCCACCTCACTCCGCGATCAACCGATCAATATCATCCAAATCCACCTTCAGCACCTCCATGGTTTGCTTCGCTCCCGAGAAGGCGATCAACAAGTACCCGTCCTCCTCGATCATGTGCGGGTAGTCGATATGACGCTCACCCACGAGATAAAACAAATGCGTGTAAACAAGCCCATCCTTACTGATCGCTAATGTGAGCGGACTGCGTCTTTTGGGGTTAGCGTTAGAGACGAAGGCGTGATACCCACGTGAAGTCCTCAGAGCAAAAAACTTACTCGTCGCGTCGGGGAAGTTGGTTTGCACAATCGGACTCCAGCTCTCACCGCTGTCCGTCGAAAAGGTCCGCAGGATACGCTTCGATCCCGAGTTGTCGCGGATCAGCCCGACGATATTTTTCCCGTCCGGAAGCGTATACCAATAGGGCTCTTCGGGGCGTCCCTTCCCATCGTAGCTCGCCATCGGGTGGACCTTCCACTGATCAAATCCCTCGACACCTCCGACCATCACCGAAACCTGGCGCTTGTGATCACGTCGCGTCATCATCCACTGGCCGTTGGGAAGTTTCTTCGGAGGAAAGTTGTTCATCGCATCATCGAGAACCGTCCCGTGGGCCTCCCACTTATTCGCTTCTTTGTTCCAGCGGAACGCCTCGAGGCTGAGCCCCTCACCCGGATACCCCGGCGCATTGAAATGACTCGAAAGCGCGAGCAGCTCACCATCGCGCACCCAGAGACCCCGCGCGATCCAACCGAACCCGTCGACACGCGGTGGACCGGTAAGGTCAGCGGGCTCGCTCCAGTTCACCCCGTCGACGCTCGTCGCATAGGAATTCCGCGTTCCGGGCAGATCGTGATGAGGAACCACATTCCGATGCTTTTCTGCATCGACCCCCTGGATCGGTCCACCGGGGCCATCACTCCACATCGCCCAGTAGCGACCATCGTAGTAGGCGAGGTAGGCGTGCTGATGAACCCGGGTCCCCGCCTTGTCGCGAACATCGCTCAGGATCGCGTGCTGTGAGGGCAAGTGGGTGAGCTTGCTGAAATCAATCTTCTTCGGGTCGGTCCCCGTCGTTGTCTTCAAATTGAGCATCAACCTGCTTTCCTGCCCCGTCACAGGATGAGGAACGGGATAATCGGATTCCGCAGCACGGGTCATGGCGGTAGTTCCGGCGAGGAGAAACGCACAAAGAATGAGGGGGCGGGATGGGGGTGTCTTTTTCACGGTATCAGTGGTTGGAATGTTGAAGGACCTGCCCTTCACGGGCAAGAATCGATTGGAGTTCAGAAATGGGTATGTCACGCGGAGGAAGCTCATGCTTCACCGCGAGATGAGCGGCGATCCCGGCAGCCTGACCAAGACACATCCAGGTCGGCTCCATCCGGATCGATGAAAAGGCCACGTGGGTCGTCGAAGCGGCGACCGGGACGATCAAACCGTCGATCACTTTCGGAATCATAATCCGATAGGGAATTTCGTAAGGCCGCGTGATCGAGTCGAGCATTCCCAGATAGCCTTCGAGAACGATGTCATCACCGGGCTGCTTTTTCCGGCAGGGAAAGCTGTCGATCGGGAACTCCCCAATCGCGATCGTGTCGGGATGCCTTCCGATCTCAGTCCCGCCCGACTCAGTGATATCGTGTTCGGTCAGGGTGTATTCGCCAACGAGCCGTCGCGCTTCGCGCACGTAGAGCTGAAACGGAAAATGATCATTGTCGGTAAATTCGTCGAGCGGGAGATGATACTGATTCGCAATCGCCCGATGCGCCTCGGGGATCCCACTGTCGTTCTGAAGGAAGTAAAGCAGTCCGAGAACGAGATTTCGAATCCGCCTGAAAATGGCCTGCCGGGTCGCGTCGTCTCCTTCGACATAGCCGACGTTCTCTTCACCGAAAGGAAATCCTAGCGGACGCGGGTTGATGTTCACATCGGTTTTCCCATTCGGCAGCGTCGTTACCGAAAAGGCTCTCACCATCGTGTCGAAGTGGGCCGGCTCGTAGCCGCGGTCCGGCTTCCAGTTTTTCGGACCGCTCAAACGCCCCGCCGCAAGATCGTCGAAGTAGCCGGTGTATTCGCTTCGATCGTAATCCTCCGGCTCGGAAGTGAGCGGCACCGAATTCTCCGCCAGGGTGGAGAGGCAGAGGCGATAGGTGTAGGCCGGCAATCGGTCATCCGCCCTGCCGGTCGTCCCGGGGAGAAACTTCGCTTCCTGATAATCGAAGTAAATCTCCCCGGCGTGCGGTTCACCAAATGCCTCCCGGGATTCGCGCCCGAGCCGAAACTCCGCCCCCGCCGCCGCGAGCAAATCCCCTTCGTAGGTCCCGTCGATAAAAACGCTTCCTGCAATCCATCGCTCACGATCACTTGCCCGATCAATAATCGCCACTGCGGCGACCGATTCATTCTCCACCCTCGCCTCGCTGATGCGGTGATTCGTCAGAATCGTGATCCCCTCACACTCACCTAACATTTCGCCGAAAATGCGCTCCGCCACAGAGGGTTCAAAATAGTACCCATTCTTACACAACTCGAAGTCCTTCGACCCCTCACCGAAGGTATCGAGGTAATACTGCCTCATCCGCTTCGTGAACTCCTCAAAGAGCCCGCCGATCAAATGCGGTTTTTCGACATCACTTTTGCCGAGCCCGCTCGACGACATCCCTCCGAGATGATCATGATACTCGACGAGCAAGACAGAACTCCCGAGACGGGCCGCCGCGATTGCCGCCGCAAGCCCGCCCGGGGTTCCCCCCATAACAACAACATCAAATCTCTCGGTCTCCTCACTCATTTCGTTCCTCCCTCCATTGTCCACACCGTCAATCCGCTGAGATCTTTGCGATTGCGCCCACGCACCAACGCAACCGCTCCGGCAATGACGAGAAAGGCAAGGTTCACGAAAACGCCCGTCCAGTAGGAATGGATCGGAACGGTCATCGCATCCGGCAACCATCCCGCCGCGCTGATCCCGAGATAAACATTGAGAGCAATCGCACAAGCCAACCCAATCAGGGCCGAGCGGTTATCAATTCGTGTCGTGAAAAATCCCGCCATGAAGAGCCCTAACAAACAACCACCGAAGACCGAGACCACAATCCAGCTCAGATCATTCATGCTCTCCTTTTCAAAGGAACTGAAGAACACCGCGCCACCAATCATGATCCCCGAAGCGATTACCGCAATGATTCTGGCCCACTTCAAATAAAAGCGATCATCCCTCCCTTTCGCGAGATAGGGCCTCATCAAGTCCACCGTCACAATCGTTGAGATCGCATTGATCGACGAATCGAGACTCGACATCGCCGCCGCAAGCACCCCCGCAATGACCAGCCCTGTGATTCCCACCGGAACCTCCGTGAGAATGAAATACGGGAAAACCGTGTCCGCATCGAGCCCCGCAACCTCGGCACTGGGATGAACCTGATAAAAGACGAAAATGCAGGTCCCCAGAAAAAAGAAGAACGCCCACGTCGGCACCGCGACGATGGAGTAGATCGTCGTCGCCTTCCGCGCCTCCTTCAAACTCTTTGCCGCGAGATAACGCTGCACCACGGTCTGGTCGCTCGAATACATCGTCAACCAACTCACAATCCCGAGGAGAGCCACCGTCCAGAAAGTGCGTTCGCTCAGATTGAATCCCATCGACCCCACCTCAAACTTCGAATGCTCCTTCCCCACTTCCAGAATCTCCCCGAGCCCGTTCGGCAGCTGGGTCACCACGGTGATGAAACAAACGATCCCGCCGACCCACAGGACAATCGCCTGAACCACATCCGTCCAGATCACCGCCCCGATCCCTCCGGCGATGGTGTAGAGCGAGATGAAGATTCCGACAAAAACGATCACGATCCAGATATCCAGCCCCGTGAGAAGACTCACCGGAATCGAGACGAGAAAGAGAACTTTCCCCAACCGGATCAACTGGAGCAATATAAAACTCAGGGTTCCGTAGAGCCGCGCCCCGGGTCCGAAGCGATCCCCGAGATACTCAAAGGCCGAGGTCGTTTTGCCACGCCGGAAGAAAGGAATAAACACCACAATCGCGAGGACAGCGACAATGGGAAGGGTCAGATTCGAAACGAGCTGCCTCCAATCCAGCGTATACGCCGCTGCAGGAAAAGCGAGAAACGTCACCGAACTGATCGAGGTCCCTAACATCGACAAACCGATCGCCCAACCGGGGAAAGATCGATCTCCCAGAAAATACTGCTCCGTCGTCGTGTTGCGCTTCGCAAACCACAGACCGAGCCCCGCCATTCCCAGAAGGTAGAGAATGAGGACAGCAATATCGAGGGGTCGGGCGATTACGTTCACGGGAAAAGACTAGCGCAGCGAAGTCTTGCCGCCAATGCCACAATCGTTCATATATTTAACAAAATCGATCATGAGGAACAATGTGACCTACCTGGGGAGCGCCCATATCCGCTCTCCGAAATCGCTCCGGCTCCGGCCGAGGCAGATCAGGAACCACCGCTTCCTCTTCGTCGAATCCGGCAACGGCGAATTCACCTTCCCGAAGAAAACGCTGAAACTCGTCGGACGCACCCTGCTCCTCCTCGCCCCCGGGATGCGCGAAATTCGCTATCAGTCAGGACGCCCCGTTTCCTACCTCTACGTCGAGTTCAGCACGCCCGACGAACTCATCAGCGAGCCCTTTCTCGAATGCCCCGCGACCTCGCCGCATTTCCAAACCCTCGTGAACCTGCTCCGGTCCGTGAATCAGGAAAAGGGTAAAGGCGTCGACCAGCTCATTCCCGCCGCAATTGAGCTGGCCCTCCTCCATCCCGCGCCGGCGGACCGGAGCGCAACCGATCCCAGAATCCAGCGAGCCCTCAATCACATCGACAGCCATCTCGACCGCCCCCTCAAAATCTCCGACCTCGCCGAAGAGGCTGGCCTGTCACTCCCCCACTTCCGTCGTCTCTTTCAGAAAACAGTAGCTACCGCCCCCAAAGAATACCTCATGCGCGAGCGGATGCGTTACGCCCGCAAGATCCTCCAAACCGAAGGCCTACGTGTCGGAGAAGTCGCCGACCTCATGCAATTTGAGACGGTGTTTCAGTTCTCGAATCAGTATAAGAAGGTGCATGGACACAGTCCGGTGAAGGATAGAGCGGTGGGGTGATGTGGCGGCTGGGGCCGCCGTAAAAGGTGAAAAGTAAAAAGTAAAAGGTGCGAACATCTCCTGAAACGAGATCGCTTTTGAGATCCGCATTTGGGGTTCATTTGGGGTCAGTTAAACATTCTTGGAATCAATTTTATTCATCATCCCGAAGTCCTCCAAAGTCACCTTTTCCGGACAATCGTCGTGCCTCCGCCTCGTTGAAGGTGCCTCACGTGTCCGACGCCGTCCCGGAACTCGATCCGGAAAGTTCCGGTCGGGGCCTCGAGGAATAGGGATCCGTCAGGATTGAGAGACCATGCCCCTTCCCGCCGCCATTCGCTATGCGTCGCGGTGCCGTCCGCTTTCAAAACCAGATCCCCGCCGGACTCCCATTCCCAGGTGCTGTCCTGGAGCCCTTCGATTGGACCGGATTGCGTTTCGATCATGATCGGCGCTCCGCTGCCGTTGCCCGCATCACGCTGCGGGTTTGTAAGCGCGACCCAGGCGGTTGCGGCTAAGGCGAGCGCAGCAGCGGCAAGGGCCATTTTCTTTCCCCGACCGTGAGCGACCGGCGCTGGCTTTCGGTGCTCGGAAAGCAGCCTGGCCGCTTCGACATTGGCCGGATCAATCTCGAGCGTTTTGAGAAGCAAATCCTCCGACCGGTCGCGCGAGGCTTTCACGCCCGCTTCTTTCCAGTTTCGAAGATGTGCTTTCCCGCAGTCACAGAGCACGCCGGCCCGATAGGGCGCCAAGGCAACCGCCTGATCCAGTTCAACAACAGCGTCCTCGTAATTTTCGAATCTGAGAAAGTTTCTTCCCTTTTGAAGATGCTCTTCGAGCTTGCTGCAAACCCGCTTCCAATCCTCGTCACTGAGCCCTGCATTACGGGCCATCTTCGCGAGCACTTCCTCCGTTAGTGGCTCGTCAGGATCTGATAACTGGATGTCGAGAGCCTTGCTAAGAAACTGAGCAAGTTCATCAATATCCGGAGCAGAAGTCATGACCTTACTATCTGAAGAGAGAGGGGCGAAGGCAAGAGTAAAGCGGAAGGCAGTGAAGCTCCGCCCTTCGCTAAAACTTTGGAGGGCAAGGCTTCCACCCGATAGAGAGAAAGCTACTACTTTTCCAGTTTTCGCAGACTCCGCTTTTGCGTCATTTGTGCATTTTGCGGCTGATCTCTTCGCCGAAGCATTCACAGCCGTGACTCATGATCAGGCGTGCGCGTCACGGTCCGCTGCTTTTCGAACTGGTGCAGGGAATCATCAAAACAGTCGGAGGGAAAGGCGTCGAGGATGATCGCCAGATCGACGTAGCTTGCCCGATAGGTTTTCAGAAAACGACTCACCGCTTGAGGCGAGAAGTGGATCCCGCGGTCCCTCAGCGACGCTTCGACCTGACCACGATTGCGATCGATTTCAACTATCTGCTGAGGCATTTGCCAGGGACGAATAAAGCAGTGAGTAAACGGCGAAAGGTGGCTTGCGATGAGGAGAGAGGAACCGCTTTTCGCCTTGCTCAGGGCGACCTTCAACTCCCCTGACAAACGCACTTCGTCAATCACCTGAAAACGGACTTCACTGTGCCGCTCCTGCAACCAACGAATCGCAGTCGACTTCCCCGAGCCACTCACGCCGCAGAGAACGAGGCAGCGGGGACGGTCGAATTTTACGCGGCCGAGGCCGTGAAAATCATGAAACGGCGAGTTCTTTTTCACGGTCAAGAAAGTCTTTCATGACGAGGCCATTGAGGTTTCCTTCGATCTCCTGATCAACGAGATCATCATGAATCAGCTGCACCTCCCAATAGACGCCGACGCCATGACTACCCGTAACCATCATCGGTGGCAGAAGCGCTTCGTAGATGGTGTCGAAGTAAACCTCTCCGGGAAACCAGCGCTCAACCGCGTCGCCTTTCTTGATCAGCTCGACTTTTTCCTCGTAGAGAAGAAGCCCCAGAAAAGGCGAGCGAAAGGTGTGGGTCCGCCGGTTCGAACCTGACCCGGTCGTGTAGGTGCCGCACTCCCGATTGCAGGCAACGACGCGGAGAGTGATGTTGTGCAGGTCGATGCGAGCTTTGCCCTGAAAGAGGCTCCCCGCGCGGGAAACGAGACCGGGAGTGATCCCGCCACGAATCGGCATTTCTACAAAAGTCATATACTTGCGCAGCTGCTTTCGAATCAGAAACCAGAAGAACGCGCCGACACCTCCACTCGCGGCGAGAGCGGCCATTAGGGGACTTTGGCTTTCGCCATCGCTGTTTACTTTTGAGAGAAGTATCTCCTGCCCGTGTCCCGCCATCTGGTCGTGGACCCCGAGCGCCATCGCGATGCCACACGCAATCAGCGCGACAAAGGCGAGCAGGACTGTGACGATCTGCTGATGAAAGGAGAGCACCTTGAGGTTTTTCTTAAAGCAGAAAACGTCTTTGGGTTCAATCAACTGAGCGGCGTTCACTTTCGATTCCTCCCTTTCGAAAACAGGTTCGCTCAGCACCACCGTTTCTTTGATACGTCCCTCGCTGCCCTTTCCCTTCAATCGCGCTTCGATGGAAATATTGATTGAGTCCCCCTGAAATGGCAAAGCCTTGAGCTTTTCAAAGGAAACGGAAAACTTCTGGCTGCGCCTCAGGGTAAAACTCTCATCGAGGGCGGTGATCGATGCATCATTTCCTCCGGACAGCTTCACTTCCACCCTCGTCCGAATCCGCAGATCAAACTCTCTTCCCAGTGCCTCATCATCGTCCGAGGTAACCACCCAGGTGATTGAATCGGGCTCCCACTGATCGTGGGGCAGGCACTGTATCCGGGTCTCCCTCATACCGGAGAGTCAGTTTAATCACTCGCCCGTGCAAGAAAAAGATCGAAGTCGTTCCTCGTGATTGCGGCGAGTAACGGGAGGAGCATCCCCCCGGGGCGAGACGCCCGCCGTGCGGACAATCTGCTTATGATCAGCGCCTTGCATCACCCCGAACCTATATCAGGCACTTATCCTCGAGAAGAGCTGACAGAAGTGCCTTCCAGTTTCTGTTGTAATATGGGCAATCACCCGTAGCAGATAGGTAACTCACTCGAATCCCGATACCTCTTTCCTCATGCAAGAACTCACTCCTCAAGGTCAGGATATCATCAATGATATCGCAGCACGCTACAATCTCAGCATCGATTCGGCGGTCGATATGTTGTGCGCGGTGAACCGCGGCGGCGGCACCATGGCTCAGTTCAGCTGTCCGGAGCTGGGCAACGGCCAATGGATGAGTGGCGGGATGACGATGGTGAGTGACATGTTCAACAACAGCCTCAAGGCGACGGTCAACAATCTCTGCGGCGAACTTTCCAATGCGCTGGCAAATAATCAGATGTTTCCACCGCCCAAGGCGGGTTCAGGAGGCAACAACTGGTGGCCGGGAGATCTCGGAAACCCTGCGAGTAGCGGCGGTCAGAACAACGTCCGCTACGCCTACTTCCCCCAAGCACAACGGCTCGCCGTCGAAACCGACGGTCAGGTCTCGCTCTTCGATACTTTGAATCATCAAATCGGCGGAGTGAGCCAACAGCAGGGCGGCGGAAGCTCACTCACTTTTTCGAGTCAGTTCGGGACTGTTTCGACGCTCGATCTCCCGCTCATTTCAGGCCCGGCTCTGCAGGGCGATTCCCGGCCAACCAATTTTGCAGCACCGCCTGCGCCTCCGGAAGCCGCTCCGGCTCCGGTCGATCCGGTTGCTCCTGCTCAGGAAGCTCCGACTCCCGAAGCGCCCGCTCCCACCGGCAATTCAGATGAGATTTTCGGCCTTCTCGAAAAACTGGGAAGCCTACACCAGAGCGGCGTTCTCACCGATCAGGAGTTTGATGCGAAGAAGGCCGAGTTGCTGGGGCGACTTTGAGAGGCGCTGGGATATTCGAACAGTCGAAGAGCGAGGTCAAGGCCCTCACCTACAAATGCAGGTCGCAAACCTGTAGCCGGGCACCGTGGTCCCGGTCGGATGATCCGGGGTTTTCAAACCTTGGCGAGTGCTAAAGCTTGTCCTGCTTTTTGCGGCTGCCCCCTTCGAAGCCTTTCACTCACGTTCCCACACTCTCACGTAATCCACTTCCATCGAGGTGGGGAAGCCTTCAGCTGTCGCAGCACCGGGGACCGGCTTGATTTCCTGTCCCTTCCAACCGATGTGCGGGTGCCGCAATCCGAGGGACAAAGTGATGTTCATGGGCTCGTGCCAGTAGAGGTTTTCCTTCTTTGCGACTTCTTCCCCGTCGATATACCAGGTGATGGTTTCCGGAGTGACGTCGCAGCCGTAGACGTGAAAATCCTCGCGGGGATCCCACGGAGCCACCCAGGCATTTTTGCATAAGTCAGGGTCTGTTCCGGGACGATGCCAGGTCACTTTCCCATTTTCATCAGCGAGGCGAAGATGCAGATTCATGTCGATGTGGTGAACGGAATCGCGAACGTTGGTATCATGATTTAATTCGTTCATTTGCAGCTCCACGAAATCGATCTCGCAGTAACGCACTTTGCCCGAATACTTTTTCCCATCGCTGTATACCCAGAACGCAGGGCAGGCACCGGGGAAAAGGTCGCAGCCTTTGATTCGCGCCTCGTAGTAGCCGTAGGTCATCTGCCTGTGCGAACGCAGGATTCCCGATTTGTAAAACAGTCGGGTCTGGTTCCGCAAGTGCGGTTCGTGAACCATCTTAATACCGAGTTTCCCTGATTCCAAATAGGTGTTTTCCGGTTCCCATGACCACGCGCCCCAACTTCCGGGATTGTTGTTCCACTTCGCCGGATTGATCCAGGCCGAATCGAACTCGTCGGATACCCCGGGAAGCAGTTTCCAGTCACCACTTTGTCCAAGCGGGCCATCGGGCAGCGACTCTGAAGCGGTCACGTCGGGAGGAACCGGCAGCATCGCGACGGCAACATTATCGATCGTCATCGACGGCATTCTCGCCATCCCCTTCCCTTTGAACTGCGTCCAGACCAGCGCAAGCCAATCGCCGGGTTTCCCCGCCTCGCTGATTCCAAAACTCAGTTTAAAACTGCCGTTCCCCGTGATGGGATTCTCGACCGCAACGCGTCCTGCCGTTGCCCCCTTACCGGTCTTGATTCCGGGTATGGTCGGAGCCAGTTCCGGAAGCATCTTCTGAAACGTCACCTGCATATCGACATGCCCGTTGACCGCTTCGGTTCCTTCGAAGAGGTGAAAAAGGAGCCGGGTGTTCTCGTCAGCCGATTGGAAATCGCTTACCTCGAATGAAACTTCATACTGTCCCGCCACCGCAGACGAAGTATCGATGAAGGTGACGTAGCTTCGACTTCGCGATTTTTCATACACCGGAATATGGGAGCCGATCACGAGCGCTCCGCCATCAATTGATCCGGGAGATTCCACCTCGGAAAAGTATTGCGAAGTCCCTCCATATTCTCCTGCGGCAAGGTTTGGAAACCCCGCCCCTTTCTTTCCATAGGACACGGAGGAGATGTTATTTTTGTCAGATCCATTCGCCGCGACATAAACCGGCGCCACCTCAAAGGTTTCCGAGTAAAGGGTATTCGCCCGGGAAAACGGACACACTATCAAAAACAGAATAGCGACCAACGAAATATTCATTTTCATACAAGATCGAAGTAAAACTCAAATCACCATCCGAGAGTTTCGGCGAGATCCGTGTGTAGTTGAGAAACAATTTCAGGATGAGAATCGGCCACGTTGACAGTTTCGTTAGGGTCGTTTTCGTGATCAAAGAGCTCGACGAAGACCGGCTTCGCCTCCGGATTTCGCTGATCGCGCCAGAGCACGAGTCGATACCTATCCGAGCGAACGCTGTATCCCATGAGATGTTGCTCAAAGAGTTCACGATCCCAGGCATCGCCCTGTTGCTTTTGAATCCGGGTTTCCACCTCTGAAATAAGAGGACCGAAATAGGTTTCCCGCATCTCCGGCGAAAGCGGATTCGCAGCCCACTCTCTCAGAGCCGGACTGGGGAACTGACTGATCGCGATCTTTTTCCACGGCTGATCCGGGTTTTCCAAAAGCGGTGCGAAACTCCGCCCTTCGAGACGTTCGAGCGGAGGCACCCCTGAGAGTTCGCAGAGCGTTGGAAAGATATCGACGAGTTCGACGAGCGCGTTGGTTGGTTCACCGGGGTGTTTCATCTCCGGCGTCCACGCAATCATGGGAACACGCGTCGCGATTTCATAATTCGTCGCCTTCCCCCAGATCCCCATTTCGCCGAGATGCCAACCGTGATCGCTCCAGACAATGATAATGGTGTCATCCCGAACCCCGGCCTCTTCCAGCGCCGCGATCGCCTTGCCAATCTGAGCGTCGACGTAGCTGACGCAGGCATAGTAGGCGTGCAGCAGGGTGCGGGAAAGGTCATCCCCGAGGGGCCCCGACTTGGGAATGCCATGACGGGTGCGGAGTTCAAAGGAGGCATGAAGCCCCACTGCAGCTCCGCCCTCGGGCCCTTCCGTTTGCGTCGCTAGAGCCAACTCATCACGATCATACAAGTCCCAGTATTTTTTTGGCGCGACCCAGTTGAGATGCGGGAGATGAAATCCGAGCGCCATGAAAAACGGCTTATCCCCTTCCGCGACCACTTCCTTCATCGTCGCGATTCCCAACTCGGTATTGAAGCCATCCTTGTAGACATGATCAGCAACATCGGCGCTTTCATAAGCGGGACCCGTCCCGAGCCCGCGCTTCGCGGCTTCGCCATATTTGGCGATCATCTCCTTCTTGTTCTGCTGATGAATCGCGAGATTCTCTTCGAGCGCGTAGGGCTTTTTCAACCGCTTGAAAGGAAGTTTGGAGGGGTCGGGATCCCGTGACCACGCATGCTCATCGTCGTCGCCCTGATGATAGATTTTTCCCGTGTAGAAAGTCTCGTAGCCATGTGCCGCGAAATGCTGTGGCATCGTGACAATGTCAGGATTCAGCTCACGGATCTTCACGTAATTATGCGTGATCCCCGTCGTATCCGGGCGCGCCCCTGTCATGATACTGGCCCGTGACGGGGCGCAGATCGCCTCCTGACAATAGGCCCGGGCAAAGCGCCGACCTTCCGACGCGAGCTTGTCCAGGTTAGGGGAAATCACGGCCGGGGATCCGTAGCAACCAAGTTCAGGGCGGAGGTCATCAATCGCGATGAATAGAATATTCGGCTTCTTCGCTTTCTCTGCCGGAAAAGCCTCCGAAACAAGAAAAAGGCACAGAAGAAAGGCACACCCAAGAGGGTTAAGTCGATGACCCAACCCTCTTAAGTGGCGCGCCAGTGAAGCGTTATCTGGTGGGCTGAATCGTCCCGATGAGCCGCGAACTCCGGTACAAAGCGAATCTCCCTTATCCCCTCGCTCGTCTGAGCCGCAACTCTTGTTTGGCTCACCAGATCTGCATTTTTCAAAAGGGGGTGTCATAGTATCCGGGGGTTGGTTTTAAACGTTATCGAAGACACGAGGCGCTTCCGATATCACTGCCGGTGATGAAAAAAGCTAACGGGACCGAGACACTTATTTTTCATATTTCGCAGCATAAGTCCGGCTCTTTTTGCGCTTTTCAAATCGATCTCGCCTCGGCTATTCTCTGGAAAAATTCATGAAGAAGCTTTCCCTTTCTCTCATCCCCGGAGGTGTCGGTCTCCTCAGCATCATCGCATCTCACGCCGGTGAGCTGCGCGACTGGACCAACAGCGCCGGCAAAACGATCTCCGCCGAAATGACTTCGCTTTCGGGCGAAGAGATCACTTTGAAAATGGAGAACGGACGTTCCTACACCCTGCCGTTAAGCAGCCTTTCAGGAGAGGACCAAACCTTCGCCAAAGCGGCACAGGCGGAAAAGGACGCGATCGCGAACGCGCCGAAGCCAAAGACGGAAACGCTCATGACGGTTCCCGGGAAACTGATCTTCCAGTCCGATTTTAAAGAAATGCCTGCCGGCTGGAGTTCCAACGTCGGAGACTGGTCAGCGAGTGAATCGGGACTCACCGGGACGGAGCGAGCGGCCGATGACCACGCCGCAGTCATGAAAACAGCGATGCCGCTGAAAGATGTCATCATCGAATACGACGTTCTTTTAGGGAGCGGCAAGAGCGCCATGTTCGGGATCGACAACAATGACCACATGTGTCGCGTCACCCTGACCGCGAACTCCTTTCAGGCACGCAAGGATGACAACGATCACGAAGGTCCCGACGAGAACAAGCCGTTCAACAACGTTTCCGAAGAGTTCGACAGGGAGGAATGGCACACGATTCGCATCGAACTTCTCGGTGAGGAAATGCTGGCCCAAACCGGAGATCATATCAGTCTCGGGAGCGACCCGCTTCTCGCAAAAGAGAAAGCGAAGTGGGGCTTTATTGTCGCAGGTGAAACGGTTGGCTTTCGCAATCTCACGATTTGGGAAGCACTCCCCAACGAAGCATGGGAGAAAACCGGCGCGCGTCTGAAGCGGAAATTGGAGGTCGAGGAATAGATCTCCCCTTTTCGCTTTTGTCAGGCGGCCAACCGCTCTCCCCTTTAATCCTCATCCGCCCCGCTCTCGCGGTCGAGAACGACACGAAAGCCGAGGATATCCAAGCGGTCATAGCTCTTAATCCAGCGCCGACCGGCCGATAGAATGTGGTTGCCATTGTTCGTTACATACGAGCCGCCCCGCACCGCTTTCTCATCGAGCATGTCGGCGTCCCAGTGACTCTCAGTCCACTCCCAGAGGTTGCCGCCGAGATCTTTAATTCCCCAGTGACTGAGCGGAAACGATCCCACCGGTGCGGCTTTGCTATAGGCATCGGGCAGGAAGGGCGCCGCTCTTCTATCGTCATTCTCGGGACCACTGTAGTTACCTAGGACGGTCGCAGGCGGCCAGTCGATGCCCCAGGGATAGACGTCGCGAAGGGCATTGTGTTTTGACTTTGGCGGGGCATTCGCGTTCTCAAGTTGACCGATACCGATGGCGCAGCTCCACTCATGATCCGTCGGAAGGCGATAGCGGTCGCCGGGGCCGATCAAGCCTGCCTCCCGCTCCTTCAGGGTGAGCCATTCGCAGTAGGCTTTTGCCTCGTGCCAGTCGACTCCCGAGACAGGGTGGTTATCGAGGGAACTGTCATCAGGCGATTTCCAGCGAATCCCGGAAACCTCTCTGGAAAACGGGAGAAAGTCTTTAATTCTCGTCTCATGAACGCTGAAGAGAAGCGAACCCACCTCCCGGGTTCCTTCGAAAACAGGCACGGGAACGAAAGACATTTCGAGGCTGTTCTTGAACTCAACCTTGAAATCTTTGGCGAAAATATTGTGACTCTGATAGAACTCCTGAGCAGCCGCGGGCTTCGAAACCGACTCAATTGCCGTCGCGATAACTCCTTCGGCGGGATCTGCCACTGCAGATGTTTTCTCACTTCCAAACCAGACAGCACCGCCACAAACCAGGGCGAGAACAGCAGAAGCCAGAGCGATCTTCTTCCCGGGAACCCGGGAAGCGGGTTTTGATTTTTTAAGCTCAGTAAGGAGTTCTGCTGACTCCGCGCTGGCAGGGTCGATCTCGAGAGATTTCCGTAAGAGTTCCTCAGCACGGACACGGGAAGTTTTATTCCCTGACTCTTTCCAGAGCCCCAGATGCGCTTTTCCACAATCACGAAGCACACCGGAACGGTAGGGAGCCAGAGCAACGGCCTGCTCGAGCTCGACGATGGCCTCGTCATAGTTTTCGAAACTGAGAAAATTGCGACCTTTCTGAAGATGTTCTTCAAGCTTTTCGCAGACACGCTTCCAGCCTGCCTCGCTGAGTCCGGCCTTTCGAGCCATTTTCTCAAGAGTCTCCTCCGTTAACTGATCCCCCGGTTCAGCGAGTTGTATATCGAGGACCTTTCGCAGGAAATTGGTGAACTCGTCTGGATCAGGGTCATAGGCCATGATCTGGCATTGTTAGAAATTCGACAACCCGATGCAAGGGCAAAACTTGCGCGCTGTCACCGGGGAGACTTTGCGACGCATCAACCAGATCGGAAAAGATGAAGATAAAGATCGGCCTTCCCATCGAATCGTATTGAGCCTGTCCCTCGAAATACACTCCGAACGAATTGAATCCCGTGAAGTGCTCCTCGTTCTCACGCTGCCGAGCGGTTCGTTACTTGTCAGGATATCCCGGGAACCCGGGCCCGAATCACCGCGCGTCGCATCTTTCAAAACCCTGAGAAATGCCCCCACGAACGGGTAAGGTTCAATCGCACGCAACCTTACCGTTCACCGGGTCTATCGCCTTCAGGACGACACCTGCTGAAGGTACATAAAAAAACGCCCTCGTCGTGAGACGGGAGCGTTTTTAAAAAATCGCGTTGGAAGGTATTGTATCGGTATTTTCGAGGGTCGCCTGAAAACTGCGTTTCGTGATCACAGATCAATCCTCAGAGGATTGATTCAAGCAGCGACTCTCCTTAAACCGATGCTAAAAATTCACGCAACTGCGTGTAAATAGGCTGGATCGCTTCGTCGTCACCACTCTCTTGAGCCACCATTACCTGCGAAATGCTGTCGGCAATAATGTTACGGAGACGGCTAACAAGCTCGATACCTTTGCGGGTGATCTGGACCATGACCTTGCGACGGTCGTCAGCAGCGTGAAGGCGCTGAACGTAACCGAGCTTCTCAAGGCGATCGACCAGACCTGTGGCAGCTGCCGTCGAGTGACCCATCTTCTTGGAGATGTCAGTCATTGTCAGGTAGTCCTCATTGGCCAGGTAGCCGAGCAGGAAAAATTGGGCGTAGGAAATATTCCCCTGATTCAATTCCTTCGAGAGATCGAGTAGGAAAGAACGTTGGGCGAACATAATGAAGTCGGCCAGCCTGTCGGCATTAGGATCGACCTCAACAACTCTGTCTTCTTGTGTTTGCATAATAATAAACCTCCGGGCGATTTTTTTGTTAATTTTTAGGAAGTAAAGATAGTTTAAACCCATTCAGGGTCCTCTTGCAATCGATTTGTTATAAATTTCATAAAATCCATACAAATAAATTCTTCAGACCACGTAAATATACTAAATACTTCGCATTCTTTTGCTAATTTCGCAATATTAAATTGTAAATCTGCATTGATTTTCAAAAGTGCGACAATTTCCGGCGAATGGCGAGACTATTCTGCGATAAAGGGGCCTTCCTCATTTTTCAGTGGAGTCTCGCAAAGCTGCCTTTAGATTCGATTATCAAGAAGTCTGACATTCATCAGGCCGAGAAAGTTCAATGGAACTTCGAGATACGGGGTTACTGGTCTTCAGTAATCCCATGGCTTGGAAAGACTGCCGAAAGAACGATGAGATTTATATTAACGGAAGATTCCTGGATTCTCGATGCCCTCTCGCCGACGGAATGGCAGCTCATTACTGAGATTCCCCTGATCGCGTCGGGAGTGCATTTCACCGAAAAGACACGCGATCGCCTCTTTCCCTCCCCGCTCGCAAATGACACTCTCGCAGACGAGGACACCCTCTCCCAGTTGGAGGATTGGGACGAACTGATTAAACCCGATCTTATCGAAGCGTTCGAAGCCTCCAGGGAGACAGTGCAATCCGATCTTGAGAGAGTCGAGGTCGTCCCGGTTGAAGCGATACTCCCCCCCGAAGAGGCGGATCTCAATTTTGAGATTGATGAATTCTACCGGCTCGAAGTCAAAATTGAGAACACCGAGCTCTGGTACAGCGCGCTGAATCAGGCCCGCCTTCTCATGAACGAGGAATATGACCTCGCTGACTCGGGGGATCGTCTTCTCATCCAGATGGAAGGCCCTGATGCCGTGGACGAAAACCGCCTCCTCCTTCTCGCGCAGTATGAGATCTACAGCGTGATTCAAAATATTCTCATCGAGAATATTATGGAGGGGCAGTGAATCGCGAGGCTCCCGGAGACTCCCGCGTTCCTGTCCCCACTGACTTTCTCACCACTTTATCGCTCAACCATGCCCCCTACTCTCGAAACTGCCACCGCCAGCTGGAACCTGGTCGAACCGGAATTTTCATTGGATCATTTTCCGGAGCCGAATCTCTTCGAATCGATCATGCGGGAAGCGAGGTATGCGAAAGACAACGCCTACGCGCCTTACTCTGAGTTTGCGGTAGGCGCAGCCCTCATTCTCGGCGGTAGAATCTACCGCGGTGCCAATGTCGAGAACGCCAGCTACGGAGCAACGATGTGCGCGGAACGAACCGCACTTTTCAATGGAATCAGTGATGGAGAACGAAAGCTCTCCCTCATAGCCGTAACGACGTCAGCGGAAGCCCCATCTCCTCTCGAGTCGCGATCCCCCTGCGGGCTCTGTCGCCAGGTCATGAGCGAATTCGCAACCGCCAACGCTCTCGTACTGCTCGATAACGGTGATGTGAACGGCCGGCTCACCGGAGATATTATCCCGTTTAAAACGCTGTTTCCCTTTCAGTTCAGACTGGAAAAGGAATAGACAGCCCCTTACTCGCCCGTCCCCAGCCCCCTGGCGCTCTCATCATCAGCGTCAATGTTGGCAAATTCGACGGCGGATCGCGCCTGATCGGAGCGTCCGACTCGCAGCAGCTCGCTGTCGCCCACCTTATGAAGTTTTGTGTAGCCCGGATGATGCGACTCTTTATAGGGATCATTCGAAGCGGCATTGTAGCAACAGATCATCGCCCAGCGGGAGTTCTCTGAATGATTCGCCCCGGAGCAATGCAGGGTGTTCGCGTGAAAAAATACCGCGTCACCGGCCTCCATTTCCGCATGAATGAGCTCAAGACGCTTTTCAGCCTCACCCACCCGCTCCCTCTCAGCCCCGGCCTGTTCGCCGGATAGAATGTGATTGAGGCGCCCCATTTTATGAGAGCCCTTCAAAAGCTGGAGGCAGCCGTTCTCCTTTGTCGCCGCGTCGACGGCGATCATAACGCTGCACAGATCAGGGAAGAGGAGCCCGTTTTGGTACCAGTAGCCATAGTCCTGATGCCAGGCCCAGGCACCACCGGTCCGCGCATCCTTCAGAATCATCTTTGAATGATAATGGTAAACCTCTTCTCCAATGAGCTGTTCGACGGAATCAACGACCCGCTCCGATCGAGCCACCATTCCATAAACGCCGTCGCCCGGATGATTCCAGAGTGAGAGGCGCACCGCGTTTCCCTCACCGTCGTCGAGAGCAGATGCCGCTTGATCGAGGGCATGATCATTTCGCGCCACCTCTACCAAAAGAGAAATCTCCTCACCTGTGAACAATCCACGGCAGATGAGGTACCCCTCATCGTGATAACGGACCACCTCTGCGGGGCTGAATCTTCCTCTCATTCGATCAGCATCCCAAAGCGGCACGCACTTGTAAATCGGCGTTGTTTCCAAATTTTGATAAAAGCTGAGAAAAAAGCCTTTCAAACTTGCAAATTTTCTCAAATTGTATTATTAATTATGACAATTACCGAATTTACCGATGATTTCAGCCCTGACCACCTTCCTGTCGCAAGCATTTCTCTTCGCATTGTCGCTTCTCATGGGAGTGGTTTGCTATATGGGGACGAAGAAAATCGCGACGAAAAAGCAGCTTGATGTTGAGTTGCCGCTTATGAGTGGAAGCGAAGTGATCCACGATTCCATGGTGATCAACGCGAGCGCGCACCTCCTTGCCAAAACCCATCAACCGGTCGACATCGCAGGTGACGTTCTCGGAAATTTCTACGTGCTGCAAAAGAACGGCGATATCGTCAGGATCAGCCCCTCCGAAGCGGGCATGACCGTGTCAACGGGCTACGCGAAGCTCGCCGCAGCGAACACCGCGACCGATATCGGCTTTTCAGCGATTTCGCTCCACCCTCAGTTCCACGTCAAAAATTCGCCCGGTTACGGCAAATTCTACGTCGTCGCAGCCGAAACAGCTGGAAGCGGCACCGCTGACTTCACCCCTGAATTCGGGAACGACGGCGAAGATCACCAGGATGTGATTTACGAATATCAGACAATCGATCCCCTCCTTGGCAACTTCAAAGGAGCCAGTCGCGAAATCGTTCGGTTCAGCCAGCCCGGAGCGGAGAACAACGTCGAAAGCATCGCATTCGACCATCTCGGCCAGCTTTACATCGGCGTCGGAGACGGTTCCAGCGACGAAGTGACACACACGAGTCCTTCAAAAAATGCCTCGTCACTGACTTCCGCCTACGGAAAGGTGCTCTGCATCAACCCTCTCGGGGACAACTCAGCCAACGGACAGTATGGAATCCCTGAAACAAACCCTTTCTGCCGTGTCTCCGACTCAATTCCTGAGCTCTGGGCTTTCGGCCTTCGTAATCCCCACAGCCTTCACTTCGACCCTTTCCAGGGTTGCCTTAACATTGGTGACACAGGCATCGACGGAACCGAGGAGATCAACGTGAGCCGTCTCGGCGGCGAGCATTTCGGATGGGATCTCTCCGAGACGAGCGCCCTCTTCGACCGCAGCCTGCGTGCGCAGTTGAAGGAGATCGTCACGAATCCGGCGATCACAACGAAAACAGGACGCGCCAACGGCAACGTAATCTACCGCGGTGAAAACTTCCCCGCTCTCGCCGGCCGCATCATCATGACGAATGAGAGCGGCCAGCTCCTCTGCGGTAATTCAAAAACCGGCATGAAGTATGACTCCTCCGTTTCTCAGGTAAAAGTGCCGGGTCTCGGCGATCGTCCTCTTTCCGGGTTGAAGACAACCCTTGATGGCGAGCTCATCGTCCTTTGTGAAGACGGGAGCATCTTTGAGATCCGCAAAGCAGCCTCTCTCGGAACTGAGAAGCGCGCCAACCGCCAGCTTTTCTGCCAGCTCGACGAAACGATTCCCGCGAAAGGCTAGAACTCCGCCGATCCGGGCGTCCTCGGAAACGGGATCACATCGCGAATGTTTGCGACACCGGTCACGAACATCAAGAGGCGCTCAAACCCGAGCCCGAATCCCGCATGAGGAACGGTGCCGTAGCGCCGCAGATCGACATACCAGGAATAAGTTTCCTCATCGAGATCGTGCTCTTTAAAATTGGCCTCCAGGATATCAAGTCGCTCCTCACGCTGGCTTCCACCGACAATCTCGCCGATTCCGGGAACGAGCAGGTCCATCGCCGCGACCGTCTTCCCATCGTCGTTCTTGCGCATGTAAAAGGGCTTGATCGCTTTCGGGTAATTGTAAACCGTGGTCGGACATTTGAAATGCTCCTCGGTGAGGTAACGCTCGTGCTCGGACTGGAGGTTGTGGCCGTACTCGACGGGATACTCGAACTTCTTCCCACTTCCCTGCAGCAGTTCGACGGCCTCCGTATAGGTGATCCGCTCAAAACTCCGGTCGCGCACTGACTGAAGCCTTTCAAGAAGTCCCTTATCGACGAACTGATTGAAGAAGGCGAGGTCATCGGCACAGGTTTCGAGAGCATCACTGACCAGATACTTGATCATTTCCTCTGCGAGATTCATATCGCCTTCGAGATCACAGAACGCGATCTCCGGCTCCACCATCCAGAATTCGGAAGCATGCCGGGAAGTGTGGGAGTTCTCAGCGCGAAACGTCGGCCCGAAGGTGTAAATATTCGAGAGAGCACAGGCAAACGTCTCGCCTTCCAACTGGCCGCTCACGGTGAGATAGGCCGGCTTGTGGAAAAACTCTTCCTCTCCGGTTTTGATCTCCTCCCCATCCATCGTCACGACGCGGAACATCTCCCCGGCGCCTTCGCAGTCGGATGAAGTGATCACCGGCGTATGAACATAATAAAAGCCGCGCTCCTGAAAAAACTGGTGAATCGCATACGCCATGCGACTGCGAACGCGAAAAACCGCCCCGAAAAGATTGGACCGCGGACGGAGGTGGGCGATCGAGCGCATGAACTCCATCGAATGACCTTTCTTCTGCAGAGGGTAGTCCTCCTCCGCAGCGCCCAACATCTCAACCGAAGTCGCCTGGATTTCCCAGAGCTGACCTTTCCCCTGAGAGCGAACCACCTTCCCTGTCAGCGTCAGCGAGGCGCCCGTCTTCAACGAAACGACATTCTCCTCGTAGCCGGCAAGGGTCGCATCGGCGATGACCTGAATATTGGCAAGACAGCTCCCGTCATTCACTTCGATAAAGGAGAATGCTTTGGAGTCCCGCTTCGTGCGAACCCAGCCGTTCACGGTGACGTCTCCGGGTTCAGATTCGCTTTTGAGAATATCAACGATTCGGGAATTGGGCATGCCACAGTATCGAAATCGCTGCCTTAATTTCAACCGGATTTAAAGCGGTTCTGAAATAACTATTCCTCCGGTCGCCCTGTGTCCTCAAGCACGTAGCGGAACCCGTAATAGGATTCGCTGACCTCGGCCGGAACGACATTCCGGTAACTCGACTCGAGCATGGTCTTGTCGTAGGTGTTCCAACCACCGCCGCGCAAAACCCGGTAATTACTCCCCTCGCCATTATAGGGATCCGTGACCCATTCCCAGACGTTGCCGCCGATATCGTAGAGCCCGCTTTCAGTGGGAGGAAACGAGCCCACCGGGGAAGTCCGGTCGTAGCGATCATTGTATCCTTCGATGACGGCGCCTCCGAACAGATTCGCCGCCGATTGGTCGGAGTAGTTACCAGCCCCCTCCGGAGGAGGCCACTCCGTGCCCCACGGATAACCGGGAACCGCTTGAAAGCTGCGCTCTTCGGGCGTCGTTCCCTTTTCTCCGGTTATTCCTGCGAAACGACTCCATTCCGTATCCGTCGGAATACGATAGCGCTGCCACGGGCGAATCAGATTCAAGGCCCTCTCCTTTCGCGTAAGCCATTCGCAGAATTCCACCGCCCCCGCGAGATCCACCCCCGCCACAGGATGCTCCATGGTACGCCCCACGATGGGAACAAAAGGGATCCCGTTTTCACCGTCCGACCGGAACTCACGAAAATCACTCAACCGCGTCTCAAAAGCGGCAACCATGAGCCCTCCCACCGGAACCAGCTCCATATTCTGGCTGTTTCTCCACGGTTGCCCGTAGATAACCGAGGCATCACGGATCAATTCCACCGTCCTCGCGATTGGCTCCTGTACGTCCACCTCGCCCGTTACCGTTGCCACCTCGTAACCGGGTAGAAATACATCAACCGCGTACTGCCCCCGTCTCATTTCATTGTAAACCAGCGGAGTCACACCGAGATGTTTTTCACCGAGGAAAACATCAGCGCCTTCAGGAGTTGAATTTAAAATAAGCACGCCGGCATCATTGTCGAGATAGCAGCGAAAAGAGTGGTCCAACTCGCTTTCACTTTTCACGGGACGATAATACCAGCCCTCTTTCAGGTAGCCGGCTTGACGGTCTTTCTCAGTGACCCACTCGCAAAATGCCTGACGAATCAGATAATCCGATACGAAAGCAATCCCGTTCGATGCCGTTCGGGGATACTCTTTCCCGACTTCCCCTGCGAATTGATCAAACATCGCTACCGATACCAGTTCCGTCGATAGGTAATGCCCTCTCTCCCCCTCGGGAAGAAACGGAATCCCCAGTGAATTGACCCATGGCTCTCCCGGGACAGGGCTGCGATCCTGAACCAGCGTCGAAAGAATCATCTGAAACCCCTCCTTCACATCCCAGGTATCTTTCCAGTCCAGGTAGCCTTCTTTTTTCACAACGACCTCCACTGGTCCCACATCCAGATCGAAGAGCCGCGTCTCCGTTCTCCCGAAATCTTTGCCGTTGATGAAAACGCTGGCATTGCTGGGCTGGCTCATGATTTTCACCTGCCCCTGCGCAACCTCTTCCTCAACCGGAGTAGCTACCACAACCGCTTCATCCTCTTCCTTAGCTCCTTTTCCGCCCTTGTCGTCCTTACCACCCTTCCCGTTCTCCGTCTCCGGATCAGCAGGCCGGTCCGTAATAATAATCCCCGACCCCAGATCCGTTTCGTCCGGAAGCTCAACGAATTCAGGATCACCGGATTCCTCGCCGGCATCATTGACCACCACTTCCTCGATAAGACGCGGATCGTCCTCCCTCTCGTCCCCGGACTTATTAAAAACAAAACTCCCGCCATTCGCAGCGAGGAATGAAGCATTATCCTTCCACAGCCAGTAACCGCCGTATCCAATCCCCGCAAAAAGGGTGAGCAATACAATCGCGAGAACCAATTTCTTTCCCGCACTCGATTTGCTTCGCTTCGTTTCGCCCGTCTCAAGCCCGGTCACTGCAGCGAGGGCTTTTGCAAAAACATGCGCCGATTCATATCGCTTCCGGGGATCCGGAGAACCCGCGCGGCAAATCACTCCGTTAAGTAACCGCCACTCGTCACGATTCACCGTTGGAGGAATCTCGAGATTGGTCGGCAATTCGGGAAAATCGAGCCGATCCTTTCCCGTGTGCATCTCGTAGAGCACCATCGCGAGCGAATAGAGATCCGCCGAGCTCGTCCCCGGCCCCTCCGGAGGCACATAACCCTCCGTCCCGACGTAGGTACGCTGTCCGCTGCTGGCGACCAGTCCCACGTCAGCGAGCTTGGGCTTCCCTTTGACAAAAATGATGTTCGACGGTTTGACATCCCGGTGGGTAAGCCCCGCCTGATGCAAATGCCCGAGAGCGCCCGCAAGAGAAACCCCGTGATTCACACATTCGGAAACGGATCGTCCGGGATGTTTCCGCAAATCAGAGGACAGGGTTCGCGGCTTGTAGCTTTCCACGTCAATTTCCTCGCCGAAACCATCTTCGTCGTCGGCGAGCTCCATCACGTAGTAATAGAAGCCGGCTTCATCATCCCGGCCGACGTGCAGCACATCCACCAGCCCCGGATGATCCTGAGACACTTTCTCGTATTTCTGAATCCCTTCGAATTCCCGCTCAAAGGTGCGCTCGAACTCAAAATCCTCACGCCTCACCACTTTCACGGCACGATACATACCGGTCACGGTGCGCGACAAATAGACTTCACCATAGGCACCGCCACCGATGCGTCCGATGATTTCAAAGTTAGGGATGGAGGGCAGCGCGTCTATAATGGGAACCCGAATTTACTCGAACACCGCACTTTTTTCCACCGATCCTTTTAGCTCTCTCCGAGAACCCGATCCTGAGCCCTTTGCTCCGGCAATTCCCGATGCAGGCAAATCTCGAAAATCGTATCTGACGGAATTTCCTTCCCTTCCCATCCCACCGCTTGAAGCGATTCGGCGGAATTCCCCCCGGGAGAGACCCGGTGACCGAATCCCCAGCCGCCGTAGGTAAAGCGCGTCTCAACCTCGTTGGGACAGGCCTCCGAAAAGACGCCCAGATGTCGAGCACCGTAGAAAAGCTCATTGGAGGCGTTGAACCCGATCGAAGTTGAACGGTCGAGGTCGTCGAGATCATCTCCATCCAAGCGAACGAAAACACGCTCCCCCGTATCGAGCCGCTCCATTGAAATCCAACCGTTCCAGTCCGGTATGGACTCAAGAGACCTCGCCCGGTGGTTCGTTCCCCGATAAATGGTCTTCCCCCAGATTCCCACGTCATTGGATCGAAAAAGAACGAGAACCTCAGGTTCTTCATCCTCATCTTTCTGCTCGTTCTCCTCAGCCTCAACCGGCGGAGCTACCTCCGACTTCTCTTTGGTCAGATCCGTAAACCCACTGACACGGGCTGTTTTTTTGAGAGGCTTTTGAATGGGAGCGGTCTCTTCGGGCACCGCAAAATCGATTGCCTCGACCTCATCCGGAGCCCTGAACCCCTCGTCAGGAGACAAATTCAAAAAAGGATTCTCCCAGGATTGCCCTGCAGCCCCCAACAATCCCACCGCCGGCTTGAATCCCCCGGCGTCGGAAGAAGGCACCTCTTCAGTTTCCGGCGGGCCGGCCAATGGCTTAACGTCGTCTGAAAGATCTTCAACGATCACTTCATCCAATCCATCTTCAGGTTTCTCCGTGATCGCAGTGTCCAACTCGTCCAGCGACTTTTGAATGCACTGCCCCAGAGCGCGGCTCTGATCGGAAGCAAGCGAGCTGCTTACCGATCCATCGATCAACAATATCGAAGAGATCGATTCGAAGACCGGCTCCCTCCCTGCCTTGAGCGAGTCTCCGATATGACGATCGGTCTCATTGGAGGCTACCTCCCAGCCGGGTGACAAAGTGCCCGCAAGAGTTTTTGCCTCATTGAGGGCGTCGCGTGACCGCATCACGGATTCAGAAGTAAAATCTTTTCCGGAAAGAACGTCATCCTCAAGCGGGAGGACGAGAGCACTGACCTCCTTCAAGATCTCGCGGTTCTTCACCAAATTCACGACCTGCTTGTCAGCCATCCCGAGACAGGCCTCAATCGTTTCCGGCCTCGGGGCATCTTTCTCATCCCGGAGAGCGGTGAGTTGCTCACTCACCATTTTCAGCCGGGAAAAATCAGTCCCCACCGTCTGCCTCGCGTCGCGGACCGCTTCTGTCAGAGCAAAAAGACTCGCCGCATAGCCGACCGAAGGATCCTGAGGTTTCTTCTGCAAAAATTCCGAAAACCGCGCCACCCGCTCACGCGACTCGCGTTGTTGTCGTTCGGTGAGGATTAATTTCTCGTGTCTCCAGCGCAGCGCTGCATCCATCAAAGGGTCGTTGTCGCTCTCCGCAACCTCTCTCCTTTCCTCCGCGCTGGGACGCCCGATAAGCCAGCCGAAAACGAGCCCTCCGATGCCGGCAAAAACCACGGCAAGGGCGATCCAGGTTGACCCTGACTCAAGTCCACGAATCCACCACTCACTTAAAGCGGCAGCGCAAAAGTTCATCTCAGTTCCCCACAATGGGAATAGTTGGTCAAGGCAGACTGGCATTTCGTGGCAGGATTTTCCAACGCCTACAACATCATTAGACACACTGGCGTAACAGCCAAGCGTTTATTTTCGTTGGACGATTCATTTTAGAAGCTATTCGCACATGATGGAGTGCGTTTTCAGGATTGTCAGCGAAATGCTTTTTACCTAAATTGTGAACATGAAAACCCTCAACATGCTGCTTTTAGCAACATTCCTACCCCTTGCCCCACTCTCTGCGCAGACGACGGGCCTTACTCAGGAAACCCTTGAAAAGGTAAAGAAGCAGATGGAGGCCCTCGAGAAGGAACAGGCGGCCCACCTCTCTCAGCGCAATTCCAGCGCCGGTGATATCTTCCTCCGCGCATCCGCCGATCCCAAAGCGGCCTTCGAACTCTGGGAAAAGTGCACGAAGCTGATCGAATTCGATCGCGAGGAGAAAAAAGACTCTGAATTCCGGGAGTGGAAAGATGGAAACTCCGACAAGGCCCGCGATGATCGCTTCCTCGAATCACTCATGATTCAGCTGAAGTATGTCGGGCTCAGTTGCCAGGCGGCAGAGGCCGAGAAGATCGAGGAAGTTTTCCCTTCCATCCTCAGCTATGTCGACGGTCTCAGCCGAATGGAGGAATTACCGACTAACAATGTCCTGAAATCAGTCGCCGATTCGAACTTTGCCAAAGCCTACAACCTGGAAGCACTCCTTGGAAAAAACGGCCGCTGGGAACCCGTTCCATTCAGTATCCGGGGCATTTACGATAAGACAATTCTCCCGCACCTCCGCGAGAAGAACACCGCAGGTCTCATGAACGCATGGGACAAACGAATCGAACAGCAGACACGGCTCGCGCAATCATTGAACGCCGCGATGGAGGAAGCCGAACGCGAATTGCGTCTCGCGGAGGGTGATCGACAGGCGGGTAATCAGAAAAGAGCACTCAACGACCTCGTGAACGGCGACCGCAGTAACATGATGAAGTCTCATGACAAGGATGACTTTGTCCGTGAAGAGCTCCCCCGATTGAAGTGGGCAAAGTTGAAAGACCAGTTTCAATACGTTGACGCCACCGCCGGAGCCGCCGGAATGCTTCAATTTATCAAAGAGCACCTCACCCACGAACTGGGTGAGGAATTCATGAACGACTTCAAGAACGTCATTTCATCGGCCGAATCAAACGCAGGACAGGCCCCCGAAGCCCCTTCAAATTAACCGGCCCGTCTCACCAGTTCATGAGAACTTTTATTCCTCTCACCATCGCATTGTCGATTTGTGCTTTCACCACAGCTGCGCCCCCGGCTCCCGAAAAAGTCAAAACACTCGAACCCGGAGCCGCTGCGCCCGACTTCAATCTCCCCGGCGTGGATGGCAGGAACCACACCCTCGCTGAATACTCCGACGCTGATATTCTTGCAGTGCTCTTTACCTGCAACCACTGCCCGAGCGCGCAGGGGGCCGAATCCCGCGTCAAACAACTCGTAAATGATTACGCGGACGAAAGCTTTCAGCTCGTCGCGATCTCGCCCAACGATCCGCTTTCCGTTCGCCTCAATGAACTGGGCTACTCCGTCTACGGCGACACGCTCGAAGACATGAAAAAGCACGCCGCCGACAATGAGTTCAACTTTCCCTTCCTTTACGACGGTGAAACGCAGGAAGTGGCAAAAGCTTTCGGGGCGATGGCGACCCCACATCTCTTCATTTTCGACAAAGAGCGGATCCTTCGCTATGTCGGCCGCATAGACGACTCCAAATACGGTGATCCCTCAACGATCAAAACTCACGACGCCCGCATCGCCATCGATGAGCTGCTGGCCGGAAAAGAAGTCAGCACTCCTCAAACCCGTGCCCACGGCTGCAGCACCAAATGGGCCTACAAACGCGATGTCGTCGTTAGATATGATGAGGAGTTCGCCGCTAAAGAAGTCACCATCGAAACGATCGACGCCGCCGGTGTCCAAGCTCTCAGAGAAAACAAGACCGACAAGCTTCGTCTCGTTAACCTCTGGGCGACCTGGTGCGGCCCCTGCCTCGCGGAAATGTCCGGCCTCGTCGAGATCGGCAGGCAGTTTGAAACTCGCGGCTTCGACATGATTACGATCAGCACCGATGCCCCCGAAGCGGAAGGGAAAGCGAATCTACTCTTAAGACGCTTCAACGCCGCGATGCCGAAACTAACCGAACTCTCCGTAAAAGAGGAAGGCCGCACGACCAATAACTACCTCTACGACGGGGACACTGACTCGCTCGCGGAGGCACTCGACCCCGAATGGCAGGGAACAATGCCTCACACGGTTCTTATTGCTCCGGGCGGGGAAATCGTTCACCGCGTTTCCGGCGAAGCCGACATCACCGAACTCAAGCGAGTCATCGTTGAAAAACTGGGCCGCTGGTATTCCCCGGAGTAGGCAACGCCTACTCTGCTCTTTTTTTTTCTTAATCCGACTCTTAATCCCCGGCAAAAGCCCTGCACTCCTCTCGGTGACGGCGAACCGTGACGCGCTCATCGCGAAACTTCAAAGTGCCCTCGAAGCCCACCGAGATGCTTCACCATATGAGAGAGCAGCCCGTATAGAAGAAGAGTGATCGATAACATCTCGAGGCTCTCTTCGATCGTCATGAAAATGGCGTAAGTAGTCGTTTCCTCTCCAAATTTCTGAGCATGTCGTGCCGCGAACATTTCAAGGCCAATCGCTCCGGTGACGAACATTCCCGCCGAAAGAGCAAAATAAAATTTCAGATGTGAGGGCAGCTTTAGAAAGAACGGCAAAAAATAACCAGCCACAATCAGGGCCAGAATCGAGTAGGGAATAACCCAGGGCCAGTGAATTAAACCGGACGTCTCCACCCGAGACATGATGATGGTATCAAGGTTCTCATGAAGGTGAGCCATATCGTCGATTCCTATAAAAAGGAGAATACAGCCGATTATAAACCAGTGGCGGGGACTGCCTCCGGATTTCGATCGCTCAAACTTGGAAATACCGAAAGCGCAAAGCCCGGCACAGGCGAGCTGGAAGCCTGAGAACAGGGTAGGCAAATTGGCCTCCCGATCAAAATGAAACACCGGGACGATTCCGAGGGCATTCGGTCGCTCAAGCTGAATGAGAAAATACAACGCGAGGATATGCCCCCCCAGCAGCAGCGCGTAGGTGCACAGCAGTGCTCCCATAAATGCCTTCAGTCGAATTTTCACTTCCATTCATTGAAAATAAAGCATTTTTCAACAAATACCAGAATAATCAAGCAGACCGCACCTGTATCGTCACTGAAGATTTTTAAATCCAACCGGGAAAATCCCTCCCTTCGTCGAGAGCCGGAACCGCAAGATCGCGTCTCCCGATCGTTGCGACCTGTCCTGCCGCGGGTCGCGCTCGCTTTAGTTTATCCGGCTTCGTTCCGGCGCAAACGAGAGCCTAGCTCTCAACCCGGATCGTCGCGGAACGCCCGTGTGCATCAAGCCCTTCGACTCGTGCGAACGCTTCCACAATCGGAGCTGATTTCTTAATCGAATCACGATCCAGCTTCACGATACTGGTGCGCCGCTGAAACATATCAACGGTAAGGCCGGGAAACGATTTCCCCGCGCCACCGGTAGGAAGTTCGTGACTCGGTCCGGCGAGAAAGTCTCCCACCGCCACCGGCGAGTAATTACCGATAAAGATCGCCCCCGAAGTCGTGATCTTCGGCACGATCGTCTTCTCACGGCGTGTGATCAGGGAAAGGTGTTCCGGAGCAAATGCATTTACGAGATCGACGCCCTCATCGAGCGACTCGACGAGAATCATCCAGGCCCCGTCTTTGAGCGCCTTCTTCAGCTGGGCCTGACGGCTCAAGGTCTTGATCTGAGACTTAATTTCCTCATTCACTTCTTCGAGCAAGGTCTCTGAATCGGTGATGAATCCCATGATGCTGTCACCGCCGTGCTCAGCCTGCGCCAGCATATCAGCGGCGATGTAGCTCGCCTTCCCGCTGCTGTCCGCCAGAGTCACGACCTCACTCGGTCCGGGCAGCAGATCAACCGCGACGACTCCGAAAAGTTGACGTTTCGCCTCAACCACGAAGGAATTTCCCGGGCCATACACCTTCAGAACCGGCTTGATCGTCTTCGTTCCAATCGACATCGCCGCCATTCCCTGAGCACCGCCCACTTTGTAAACCTCGGTCGCTCCCGCTTCTTTCAGGGCGTAGAGTAAAGCCGGATTGACCGTTCCGTCAGGACCGGGAGGTGTCATCACCACAATCTCCGGACAACCCGCCGCTGCCGCGAGGCAAACCGTCATGTTGGAAGTGGAAACCAGAGGAGCCGTTCCGCCGGGAACGTAAATACCGACACGCTGAAACGGAAGGTAGCGTTCACCGACCTCAGCGCCCTGACTGTTCTTCCCCGTCCAGTCCTTCCGCAGACTGCGCTTCGCAAAATTGATGACATTTTTGCGCGAAGCGGCGATCGCTTTCTTCGTCTCAACATCGACCGAATCCTCCGCCGCGGCGAGCTCCGCTTCGGTGACGCGAAGGTCCTTCGCGGTCTTGAAGCCGGCCTTGTCGAACTTGTTCGAAAGCTCGATCAGCGCCTTGTCCCCCTTCGCAGACACCTCATCGATGATGCCTTTGACGATCGCCTCGACCCCTGCCGGAGGAGCGGAACGGCGATCCAGTTTACGAATCGCAGATTGGTAGTTCTTTTGGGTGTATCGGATAATGCGCATAATCAGCCTTCCAGAGTTGGCGGGGTCCTACTGAACAACAACCCAGAGCGATTTCAAATACTCGTCGCCATGGAATTCAGGAGGCATCGGGAGCCGCTCGCAGGAGATTACGCTCCGCCCCGCCTGTTTGACGCCGGAAACCACGTCCGACTGAAACTGCGCCGGCGAAAGCCGGTGCGTGTTGGCACAGGCGAGAATCCACCCTTTTTCCTCCACAATCGCCGCAGCAATCCCTGCCAGGGAGGCATAGTCCTTATCGGTGCTGAAGGTGCCCTTCTTCTTCCTCGAAAAAGTCGGAGGATCGAGAACCACCCCGTTAAAACGCCGGCCCTGCCTGCCGAAAGTCTTCAACCATTCAATCGCATCACCTTTGACACCAAAATGATCGTCCGGTTCGAGTCCGTTGAGCGTGAAATTATCCCAGGTCCAGTCGAGATACGTTTTTGAAAGATCAGCCGTCGTTGTCGTCGCCCCGGATCGCGCCGCCATTACCGAAAATCCTCCCGTATAGGCGAAGGTATTCAGGACGGTCTCCCCCGCACCTGCCGACTTTCCAACGCGACGCCGGTTAAGGCGTTGGTCCAGAAAGATCCCCGACGAATAGCCCGATCCGAAATCAATCCAGAAAGAGGCCCCGTTTTCCTTCACCGGAAACCGTTCCGTCACGATCTCGCCCCAGACATGCTCCGGAGCCGTCGCGGCGCTCTTGTCGCGCGGACGCCAGTAGATCGAGCGCGCCACGCCCTGAGCCATTGATTTGAGATAGTCAGGAAACCGCTCCGCCCTCGTTTGAACAAGCCAGCGCCCGTCGAAATGATCCACCCAGACGCCCGCCTCCGCATCGTGAAAAATGCGCCACGCATTGGTGTCGTTACCGGGAGATAAAGAAAGCGTTTTCAACAGGGACTTTGGTTGCATTCTTCCCTAGCTCTTCCTACCATATTTGACAATGAATTCTGACTTGTTATCCAAACTCAACGCCGCGGTTGAAGCCGGCGATTTACTTTCCGACAGCCTTGCCAACATCACGGAGTTTCTCGAGTCAGACGACCCCGTCTACGAAGCAGCTGTTTCGGAACTCGCCGAAAGCGGAGAATGGTCTGAACTCAACAACCGCTTTTTCAAAAAGCTCGCCTTCGGAACCGGCGGATTGCGCGGTCGCTCCATCGGGGAGATCGTTACCAGCGCCGAACAGGGCAGCGCTCCAGTGGGAGAAGGAAGACCCGAATTCCCCTGCGTGGGAACCGCTTCGCTGAATTACTACAACATCACCCGCGCAACGCTCGGCCTCGTTCGCCACCTCGTAAAAAGCTATCAGGGGGAAGGTCGCCCCTCCCTTGCCGTCGCCCGCGACACCCGCTACTTCGGTCAGGAATTCGCCGATTGCGTTACGAAAGTGGCCGTCGAAAACGGCTGCGATGTTTATATTTTTCCAGAGCCGAGATCGACGCCGCACCTCAGCTTTGCAATCAGACACCTCGGAACCACCTCCGGAATCGTCCTTACCGCGAGCCACAATCCCCCGCATGACAACGGGTTTAAAGCCTACAGTTCCGACGGTTCTCAGATCGTAGAGCCGGAAGCCAGCCAAATCATCGCCGAAGTGAGCGCCGTCTCCGGTGAAAGCTACGACGTCCTCCCCGAATCAGAGCAGGGGCAGGTTCACGAGCTGGGCGCCGACCTCGACGAGGCCTACATGGCGAGACTGGAGTCACTTCTTCTCGACCCGGAGCTGGTCAAAGAGCAGGCCGATCTCAAAATCGTTTTCACTAACATTCACGGAACCGGCGGAACGATTTCGCCTCAGATGCTCCGACGCCTCGGCTTTCACTGTGACACCGTCGCCGAACAGGACATCGAAGACGGAGCATTTCCCACCGTGAAATCTCCCAATCCCGAGAATGCCGCCGCGCTTCAAATGGGAATCGATCAAGCCGAAGCCACAGGCGCTGATATCGTCATCGGAACCGACCCCGATGCCGACCGCATGGGTGTGGTGGTGCGAAATGCCGCAGGGGAAATGACCCTCATGACCGGCAACCAGATCGGTTCGCTCATGGCCTACTACCGGCTTCTCGCCTTCACCGAACAGGGCATTATCAACGATAGCAATCGAGACCACGCCACTCTCGTGAAAACATTTGTCACCACGGAACTGCAACAGGCCATTGCTGACCATTTCAACGTTCCCGTGGTGAACACCCTGACAGGATTCAAATACATCGGCGCTAAACTCAGAAAATACGAAAACGCGATCCCCGAAGCGCTTCGCGAAGACTACCGAAATCTTTCCGACGAAACAACCCGGGAGCTCCGCCTCGAACACTCCAAATTTTTCGTTTTCGGAGGAGAGGAAAGCTACGGCTACCTCGGGACTGACTTCCTCCGCGACAAAGACGCCAACGGAGCCGTCGTCATGTTTGCCGAGGTCGCCGCCTACGCGAAATCTAAAGGGATGACCCCGGTCGAGCTGCTCAACGAGCTCTATGTCCGTCACGGAGTTTACCTCGAAGGACAGCACGCGGAAACACTCACCGGAGCTGACGGCGCCGCACAGATTCAAAAGCTCGCCCAAAGCTATATCGACAATCCGCCGACTGAAATCGACGGCGTCAAAGTGAGCCATTTCCGCGACTACCTCAACGGCGATCACGTCGACGAAGAGGGCGATGCGATCCCGAAGGAAAAAATGGTTTTTGTCGACCTCGAAGACGGACGAGCCTTTGCTGTTCGTCCTTCAGGAACCGAGCCCAAGATCAAATATTACATCTACTACCGGCCCGAGCCGGGCACAGGCGGACTTGAGATGCCGGAGGAACTGCCTTCGGCCAAAGCCATCGCGCAGAACGCATTCGATTCGCTCAAAGAGGCCATCGTCTCCGACATGCACGCACGCCTCGCGTAGGTGGTCCTTTTAGCCTGAGATGATAAATCGACTCGCGATTCCGCTGCTGCTTTGTGCCGTTTTCTGTGCCCCGGCATTTGCGGCACTGCCACCGTTGTCGCCGGAGGAACTGGAGGCCTCCGCCGACGCGATCATTGTCGGGAAAGTCGATTCCGCTGAAGTGGAGATTGCCGGGTCTCTTCAGCACTCCATCTATCAGGTCAAACTTTCGGTCACCGTGGGCGCCGTCGAAAAAGGAGCGGAGATCATCAAGCCTTCGCAGGAACTGACGATTCACTGCTGGCGCCTCCGCAAAGCGCAAAACGGCTGGGCAGGCCCCTCCGGTCAGAACAACGTTCCCGCCGAAGGTTCCGACTTCAGAGCCTGGATTAGAAAGAACGAAGCCGGTAATTGGGAAGCACTGGAACCCAACGGCATTTCGCTTACCGGAGCATCCGGGGACTATCCGTTTCACCAGGTCGAAAAAGGACGGATGAAAGCCCTCCGGTATTTCATCATTGCAGGCGCCATTCTCATCACCGGCATCTTTCTCTACGCATCACGGGGCAGAAGGTCCTGACTGACGTTCGCTCAATTTGACGCCCCCGGGAGTGGCTGCATCCTCCTGCCTGCAGAGACTCCGTGCAGAAGCGATCGCCCATTGCAAGCACGCCTCTCAGGTCATGCCAGAATCGGCTTAATCAAATGGCCGAAAACATCGGTCAGTCGGAAATCTCTCCCCTGAAAGCGATAGGTCAGTTTTTTATGATCAACCCCTAACAGGTGCAACATCGTCGCGTGCAAATCGTGCACGTGAACGGGGTCCTCCACCGCCGCGTAGCCGAGTTCATCCGTCGCCCCGTGCGTAACGCCACCTTTGATGCCGCCCCCGCAAAGGAACATCGAAAACGCATTGATGTGATGATCCCTGCCACTTCCCTGCGCCATCGGAGTCCGTCCGAATTCTCCGCCGAAGATAATCAGGGTGTCGTCGAGCATTCCCCTCTCTTTCAAATCCCGAATCAAGGCAGCGGTTCCCTGATCGACAATCGCAGCGGTCTTCTTAAACTTATCCTCAATCGCACCGTGATGATCCCATCCTCGATGGTAGAGCTGAATAAACCGGACATCCCGCTCCGCGAGACGACGTGCCAACAAACAGTTCGCGGCAAAACTGCCATCCCCGGGAGTGCAGCCATACATCTCCAGCGTCTTCGCTGATTCCGCGCTCACATCCATGAGACCGGGAACAGACGCCTGCATTTTAAAAGCCATTTCATACTGGGCAATACGCCCCTCAATCTCCGGATCAAGGCGACGCTCCCCGAGAAGTCGATTCAGCTGATTCACCGTATCGACAACCCCTCGCTGCGCCTCCCGCGTCACTCCGGCAGGATTGTTTACGTAATGAACTGCATCCCCTTTCGATTGAAACTGCACCCCCTGATGCCGACTCGGCAAAAAGCCGTTATTCCACTGACGCGATGAAATCGGCTGCCCCTGGCCTCCACCTTCACTCGTCAAAACGACGAAGCCGGGGAGGTCTTGTGATTCCGAACCGATCCCGTAATTCACCCACGCCCCCATGCTGGGACGTCCCGGGATGATCGAGCCGGTGTTCATGAAGGTGTGCGCCGGATCGTGATTGATCTGCTCGGTCTGCATCGACCGAATGATCGCAATCTCATCGGCAACCGATCCAATATGAGGAAACACTTCACTGATCTCCTGCCCCGACTCGCCCCACTTTTTAAAACCGTAACGCGGCCCCATGCACTTGAGCTTTCCCGCGCTCTTCTGGAGCTGCGCCAACTGCTGCCCCTCCGTAAACGATGCCGGCATCGGCTTCCCGTCGAGTTCCGCCAGCTTCGGTTTGTAATCAAAACTCTCAAGATGTGACTGACCTCCCGCCATACACAAATGAATGACGCGCTTCACCTTCACCGGTCGATGCCGCGTTTCGCCGAGCACGCCTCCCACACTCGACTGCCCAAACAGATTCTGCTGCCCACCTAACAAACCAGCCATCGATAGCGCACCGATCCCTGAAAAAGAGTTCTGCAAAAAGGTGCGTCGCTTCAGCTGATCGATTGTTTCAAAATTCATGATATAAAGAGTATTGGGGAACCACGGATGGACGCTGATGAGCACGGATCAGATCAAATCTGTTTCTATCTAAAGCCGCGTCCATCCGTGGTTCATTTTTCAGTATCGGGTAATCACTTCCTGAAGGTTCAAAAGACTGCGAGCCACCGAAGTCCTCGCCGCCAGTTCAATCCGGTTCACACCTGCGGGAATCTCTTTCATCCCCACTTCGAGAAGACCATCGGCATAATTCGGCTCTGCTTGAAAACGCTTCAGCTCGGAATCATAGAGCTTTGTCAGGGCAGCCATCTCCTCCGGCTCAGCCTCCCGCGTGAGGACCCGCTGAAACATCGCCGGTATCGTCTCCGAAGAAGCCGCGAGCGCCTTCGCTGCTTCCACAAAAGTGGGATCATTGAGCAACACGAGCGCCTGCAGAGGTGTGCTCGAGATATCCCGCTTCACCGAGCACTCTTCACGCGACGGGGCATCGAACGCCCGCATCGCCGGATGGAGAAAGGTGCGCTGCCAGTGCGTGTAAACCCCGCGCCGATACTGCTCATCATTCATATCCGCTTGATAGGTTCGCTTTGGAAAATTGAGGTGCTGGTAGTAACCTGCCGGCTGATAGGGGTGCGCACTCCGTCCCCCGATCGCAGGATTCAACAAACCGCTCACCGCGAGGGCATTGTCCCGCACCAACTCCGCCGGCAACCGAATTCCGGACTGCCGGGCAAGGAGACGATTATAGGGATCACGCTCCTGCAACGCCGGGTGGCTCTTCGAACTCTGCCGGTAGGTTTCAGAAAGAACGATTCGCTTCACGAGCGCTTTCATATCCCATCCGCTTTCAATAAATCCGCCAGCCAGCGAATCGAGCAACTCGGGATGTGTCGGCCATCCCCCCTGCGATCCAAGGTCTTCGGGAGCACTGGAAATCCCCTTCCCGAAAAACCGGGCCCAGAGCCGGTTCACGAAAGTCCGCGAGGTAAGCGGGTTCTCCGCTGATACCAACCACCTCGCGAGATCGAGTCGTGTCAGCTCGCCCTCTTCATGGGCAGGCAGAAAATGGGGCGTTCCCGGTTGGACCACTTCACCCGACTTGTCCATCCAATTGCCGCGTGCCAGAATTCGAATCTCACGCCGCTTCGCCGACACCGTTGCCGGAAGCGTCCGTATCCTTGATCTGATTCCGGCAAGCGCTCCCTCATGTTCGTGAATCGTATTTCGAATCGACGCCAACTCCGGAGCGACGGTCCGGTAATGCTCAAGAATTTCCTTTTCGTCAGAGGCAGTCCGATCCGCTTCCGCTTTTGACAAAATTCTGCTCAATGATTCAGAAAAATCGCCCCACTGATACGTTTCATTCTCCGTTGAAAGCCCCGACTGATCCCACCACACTTTTCCGCCGAACTGGGTGAAAGCGAATTGCGACAACTGATCCCCTGTCTTCAAACCGAGGTTCTTCACCGGAACCTCAAGCCGCACCCACTTGCCCGTTTCAGGTAGCTCACCGGCTCGAAAATGCGACGGCCCCTCAGTGTCCTTTCCGAAAGGGATATCGTCTTTCCCCCACCAGGCGCGATGCGACCACCCGCCTTTGGCATGATGAAATTGCAGCATGACCTGACTCGGCGGATTCTTCGGATCGAGAAAGACATAGGCATAGAGAGAGTCCCCGTCTGAGATTTCGAGAGGATCGCCCTTTCCTTTCCCGATGTGCTGAACGAGCGCTTTTGCCTCCTGCACCCGCGAGACGCCGCCATCAAAAACCTCGCCCTTTTCAGGCCCGACAAAGGTCCATCCCTTCGTATCAATATTTCGCTTCTCACCACGCTCGCTGATGATGACGTAATCAACCGGACCGCCTTTCTGCATCGAGACGCGCTGTTCAGCGGCCCACTCTCTCGCGGCGGCCTCAAGCTCCGGAGTCGTTACTTTAAACTTCGCCCGCTCGTCGGCCAATTTTCCCTCAAGCGCTTCCAGTTGCTCCGCCTCTTCATCGCTCGGGACCGAAAGAATGGGCCCGCGCTTCCCAAACTTTATACCCGAAGCCTCGTAGGGCTTGATGTCTTCCTGAAAGCTGCCATCGCCCGTCCAGGCTCCCTTCTCCAGAATATCGGCAAAGAAGGCCGCGAACTGATAAAAGTCTTTAGTGGTGTAGGGATCAAATTTGTGATCATGACATTCCGCACAGGCCAGGGTCGCGCCCAGCCAGGTCGTTGTCGTCGTGCGGACCCGCTCGGCCTGATACTTCGCGAGGTATTCCGCATTCTGAATTCCGCCCTCCTCACTGCTCTGCCCGAGCCGATTGAAAACCGCCGCCACCTTCTGCTGGAGCGTCGCATCAGGCAGCAAATCCCCCGCGATCTGCTCGATCGTGAATTGATCAAACGACATGTTCGCATTGAACGCATTGATGACCCAGTCGCGGTAGGCCGAAACCTCAATGAGCTGATCACCATGATACCCGACCGTGTCCGCATAGCGCACCGCATCGAGCCACTCAATTGCCATCCGCTCTCCGAAATGTGGTGAGGCGAGAAGCTCATCCACGTATCCATCGAGCCCGATTTCATCGAACCGCTTTGCATCCTCAACCGTCGGAGGAATCCCCGTGATATCAAAATGCAAGCGGCGCAGGAGGGTAACCGGCTCAGCGGGTGCCGAACGCTTCAACCCTTCAGCGGAAAGCCGCGCCTCAACAAGCTCATCAATCGATCGGGTCGCAGCGTCCGTACTAACCGGCAGGTAGGCCCAATGCGCCTCGTATTCTGCACCTTCTTCAATCCACCGAGCGATGAGCTCCCGCTCCGCCTTCGAGAGATGCTTGTTAGAGTCCGGCGGAGGCATCAACTCATCCTCGTCGTCTGAATTGACCCTCCAATAAACTTCACTCCCCTTGAGATCGCCGGGAACGATCGATTCCTCAGCTAGAGCCCCCTCCCGCGTATCGAGGCGAATATCCGCTTCCCGTGTGTTTTTGTCAGGCCCATGACAATGAAAACACTTATCTGAAAGGATCGGCCGGATATCGCGATTAAAGGACAGCTTCTCTTCCGACTGGCCGGCCTGAACCAACAGTGCCGCAGCAATAGCAAATTGAGTTAATAGTAATCGCTTCATCATCGGATATCCTTCAGGATCTTAATCTAATTTCTGACACGACCTCAAGAGTGACCATTGGCGCAAAACACCGAAGAAATATGGCAAAAAAGCGTAAGATCGATGATGACGACCTGAGCGGACCGGCTCTGATCAAGGAAACCTCACGTCGCATTCGCCTCGCTCGAACCCATTGGGACGCGCACCGCAACGGGATCGCCCGCCTCGAACGCGAGCGTGCCCTCAAGCTCTACAACCGCCTATCAAAGATGGAAAAAGAACAGATCCCACAGGTTCTCCGGGTCTGGCTCCGCTACCGCAGCGAAAAGTATTTCGGCGATCATCGGACCCCACCGGGGAAAAAGGGGCGTAAGTGAAGGCACCCCGCCAGCGCTCACAAAAACCCATCTTAGAAAAATCGCTTCCCGCCAATCCAACCCTGTTAAGTCATTGACCTGAGAGGGTTAAGTCGCCTCCTATTCTTTGACCGCCAAATCATCGAGCAGCTTCACCGGAAAATCTTCCGAGACGACTCGCTCTGAAACCATGAGCCCCTCGATCTTTTTAACAATGTCAGGATTATCAGCGGCAACGTTTTTTGATTCCGAAGGATCTTTCAAGAGGTCATAGAGTTCGACATCGAGTGGGTCAGTCGCCTTCTTGTATCGCTTCGACGGAATCAGACCGGTGCGAATCCCCTTCCACTGATTGCCGAGCCAGACGGACTGCTGCCCCCCGTAGCCGTGAAACTCACGGTAGAGAAAGTCCCGCTCGCCGAGATCTTCCCCGAGGAGTGTTTTCGCGATGCTGATCCCGTCAATGTTCTCCGGCGTTTTTTCAGGGTCGCCGATCAAATCGAGCATCGTCGGCATCCAGTCCTCAAATCCCGTCACGAAATCGGTGACACTTCCCGGCTTCACTTTCCCGGGCCACTTCACGATCTGCGGTACGCGGATGCCCCCTTCGTAGAGTTCCCCCTTGAGCCCTCTCAGCTCGCCTACGCTGTTGAAAAATTCGTAGTCAACTTCATCGCCGAGGTGCGTGGTGCCATTGTCAGAGGTGAAGACAACGATGGTGTTTTCCGCGAGTCCCAGCTCTTCAACGAGATCGAGGACGCGACCCACGTAGGTATCGAGCTGAGTAATCATCGCGGCGTAGGCTGCGCGTGGCGTGAAATGCGGCGTGTAGCCGGCCCTCTCTCTCGTGAAAGGAGGATCAGTCCACTTTTCATCGAGGTAGGGTTTTAGATTCTCGTCAGGAATATGCAAAGCAACATGGGGAATCAGACTCGGGTAATAGAGAAAGAACGGCTTCTCTTTGTTCGCTTTGATAAAGTTGAGCGCCTGCTCGTTGACGTGATCTGCGGCATAGTCCTGCCCTTTGAAAGGATCGTAGCTCTTCGGGTCAAGAGGATCGGCCCCCTCGGCAAGCCCGGAATGGCCCGGAACCGGTGGATCGTTAGCGAGAGGAAACTTCGTCTCATCGCTCCAGATAAATTCAGGATAATAAGAATGGGCGTGGGACTGACAGTTGAAGCCAAAGAACCGGTCGAAGCCCTGATCCATCGGATTCCCTTCCGACCAGATATTTCCAAGCCCCCACTTCCCGAAAGAGCCGCAGGTGTAGCCTTCCGCCTGGAGCAATTCAGCGATCGTGACATCGGACGACTCGAGAGGGAACTGTCCCTCCGGTTCAAAACCTCCGCGATTGTTCCGGACACGGGCCTTTCCCGGGTGCATCCCCGTCATCAAAACACAGCGAGAGGGAGCACAAACCGGACTGCCCGAATACGCACGGGTGAAGCGCATCCCCTCTCCTGCGAGCTGGTCAATCCGCGGTGTTTTGATTTTCTCCTGTCCGTAGCATCCCAACTCCCGGTATCCGAGGTCATCCGCAAGGATGAAAATAATGTTAGGCTTTTCAGCGGCACCGGCCCACAGCACCGGGACGGCGAAAATCAGAGCGAATAGGAGTTTTCTCATCCTTCCGATCAAAGCGGTCGGGCCATCCCGAGTAAAGAATCATTCCAGCGCGATTCAGTGATCTATCCCGCAAAAATACGAGCAAACTCGAAGGATGCTGATAGAATGGCCGCATGGCTCAACTTGGCAAAACCAACCAGCTCATGATCGTCCGCTACGCCGATCAGGGACTCTATCTCGATGCCGGCAATCTGGGGGAAATCCTGCTTCCAAACGCCGAAGCTCCCGAAGACGTCGAACCCGGCGAGGAAATCATGGTTTTCCTCTATCGCGATTCAGAGGATCGGCTCGTCGCGACCCAGAAGATACCCAACGCCGAAGTTGACGAATTTGCGAAAATGAAGGTGATCGACGCCCACCCCAAGATCGGCGCCTTCCTCGACTGGGGCCTCCCCAAAGACCTTCTTCTTCCCTTCGATGAGCAAACCGGCCCCGCCCGTGAAGGACAAAGTGTCGTAGTCCGCGTCATTCTCGACGAGAAGACGGACCGCATCATCGCAACGATGAAGCTGGGCCGCTACCTCGATCAGACTCTCCCCAGATTTGAGCGCGGCGAGAAGGTAACCATCATGATCACCGAGAAAACGCCCCTCGGTTACAATGCGATGGTGAACTGGACGCATCGCGGCCTCCTCCACGAAAGCGAAATCCACCGGGCGATCAATCCCGGGGACGAATTCGAAGGCTGGGTCAAAGAAGTCCGCGAAGGCTTCAAGATTGACCTGACCCTGAGCCCGGTTGGCTACGGTCGCGTCACGGGACTCTCCGGACAAATCATCGACGCGCTCAAGGCCAACGGAGGCCGCCTCGAAATCGGAGACAAGAGTTCGCCCGAAGCGATTCGCCAGCAGTTTGAAACGAGCAAGAAGGCCTTCAAGCAGGCCGTCGGGGCGCTCTACAAAAAACGGATCATCAAGGTGAACCCGGATTCGATCGAGTTGCTGTAACAGCCGTGTCCCGCCCAACCGCTACAAAACCAGCGGAAAACTCTTCGCGACGACCGAGAATTCGAACTCAACCGGCCCTTCATTCTCTCTCGCAACCGGCTCGCCGTCGGTCTCAAGGCTCACCGGTGATTTGAAGCAAAAGCGGACCCGCTTCGCCGCGAAGCTTTCCGCTCCGGGAAACGTTTCAATTTTCCCGGAATACAGTTTTCCGCTCTGCAAAATCAGCGGCAGCTTCCGCCGTCCTGTGATCAAAGTGACGCGCAACAATCCGTCATTCAGTTCGGCGAGCGGAGCCCACTGCATCCCTCCGCCACTATAGCGCCCGTTGCAGACAAATCCGTTGAGCAACTCTGTCTCGCGGGTCTGCGTGGCACCCTCTACATCCTCCCACATCACCGTAACCTCACGCGGCTCAAAGGCGATCAGGGAACGCAGCGTGTGATAGAAATAAGCCGCCGCGCCCTTCTGGAACGACGACGCTTTCAATCGTCCTAACATGTCTCCCGCAAGCCCTACCGAGGAAATATTGATGAAGGTCCGCTCCATGTGGTGGTTATCCCTGACAAGCGCAGAATCAATACGAGTGAACCGGTTCTCCACGAGGGCTTCTTCGTAGTTTTCACTCGCCGCAGTGACGCTTTTATAAAAGTCGCCGCCGGTTCCCAAATTGATAATTCCCAGCGGGACATCGTCTCGAATCAGCTTTCCCTCGTGCCAGTAACCCCGCGCCGCCTCGTTGATCGAGCCGTCGCCTCCCGCGACCAGAATTTGATCCGCGGTTCGATTCCGAAGCACTTTCGTGACTTCGCGGGTTGCGTCTCCGGGACCGGTCGTGTGGTAGACCTCAAACGCCCCGAGCAATTCCTTCCACTTCGCTTTTTGCGCGACAAAGGTCTTTTTCGCGGCGCCGTGTCGGCTCGCCGGGTTGAGGATAATGAGTCGTCTCATCGTGAATACGTGCTTGGCAGAGGGGGCAGACTGCCACATCTTTTTAACTCACTTCATTTCTAATTTCCAACCTATTTCCATGCGTCTTTCTTTTATCACTCTTCTTGCCCTGTCAGGGGTCTACGCAAATGCCGCCGACCCGCTGGCCTTCGATGATCCCAAGCCTCAACGCTACGAACTCACTGCCCGCGCCAGCGAACTCGACTCACGCGTCAAAGCCCATCCCGGGATCGGATTCCTCATCGACGACGCCAAAGGCAAACCCGCTGATATTCAACAGGCAACGGTCGACACCTCAGTGAAACCACGGGGCAAAATGGTGATCTGGCTGATGGGCTACAACACCGGACTTTTCGAGCGCCTCAACAGCTACGGACTCCACGCGATCCGGCCCCACTATGCGAACCGCTGGTTCAGCCTCGTCTGCAAGGAGAAACCGATTGGGCCCGAGTGCCGCGGGAACGTCCGCCTCGAAGCCGCTACCGGCGAGGATTTCAGCGACGACGTCGATATTCCCAAGCCCGACGGGATGATGGAGCGGAGCCATCAGATGGTAAAATGGCTCGCGAAAGAGAATCCCGAAGGAAAATGGGACTACTTCCTCACCGCCGATGGCAAGGGACTGCGCTGGGAAGACATCATCGTTTCCGGCGCCTCACACGGTTCCACCACCGCTGCCCGCTTCGCCAAACACGTTAAAGTGAGTCGAGTCGTCGCGCTTTGCGGACCTAGAGACAACTACCAGACCTGGCAGTCACTCCCTTCTAAAACTCCGGCGAACCGCATCTTCGGATTCTCCCACGTTCTCGACGGTGGCTGGACCGCCGATCACTACTGCCGTTCCTGGGAAATGATGGGTTTGCATCAATACGGCCGCATCGTCAATGTCGATAAGACGCCTTTTCCCTACGAGAATACACGCCGTCTCATCACTGATTTTGATGTCGATGGCAATACCAACCGGGCGCACAGCAGCGTCCAGCCCGGAGGCTCAGCCGGGAAAGACGCTGACGGAAATTTTATTCACGAAGACGTCTGGCGCTATCTCTACACCCACCCCGTCGACGAGATCGGCGAGGGCGTTCCTGCAGACGACGACTGCCTCAAAGATCAGAAGCAGTGATCCCACTGTATACGGACAGATTCTCGTTAATCACCGAACGCTTCAGAGAGCGAAGTCGCGGCCATCGCCTACAGCACTACGCAAGCGCTGTATCCGGACCCCTGAACCCGGACGAACGCTCCGGGATGAGCAAACAATTTAAAACAGGAAACGTTTAATCTTTCGGCGCCCGATTCTTCGATTTAAAGTCGGGCGGTCGCTTCCTGACCCATTTGACGAACTTCACAATCTCTTCGTTCTCCCGCAGCGCTTCAATCGTGCTGTAGGTGCGGGCGAGTTCCGTTTCGGAAAAGAGACTGTGAATTTTGCTGTGACAAATCGTGTGAATCACGGCAATGGGGCCGTGCTTACCCCCGCGAAGTTTCGGGACGAGATGATGACGACTTTCGAGATGAGGCGGGATGGGGCGATCGCACAGCGGGCAGATCAACCAGTCGGAAAAATCCGTATGCGGCGAACTTCTTCGCCCCATTAAAACTTGAGGTAAGGTGCCAGTCCCTGCAAGCCCCCTTCGCGCCCAAAACCGCTCTCTTTAAAGCCGCCGAACGGACTCGTCGGATCAAATTTGTTGAACGTGTTCGCCCAGATCACGCCGGCCTTGAGTTGATCCGCCATCGCGAAAATCTTACTCCCCTTGTCCGTCCAGATCCCCGCGCTGAGCCCGTAGCAGGTGTCATTGGCCCTCGCAATCGCCTCCGCCGGAGTCCGGAAAGTGAGGACACTGAGAACCGGTCCGAAAATTTCCTCCCGGGCAATGCGGTGACTCGACGTCACGCCGGTGAAAAAAGACGGCTTAAACCAGAACCCCTCCTCCGGCAGGGAACAGCCCGGCTCATGAAGGGTTGCGCCTTCATCGATTCCCGAACCGACCAGTTCGGTGATGCGACCCAGTTGAGCCTTGGAATTGATCGCGCCGATGTCGGTATTCTTATCGAGCGGATCACCGACACGCAGCGTCTCAATGCGTCGTTCCAGCCGCGCGACGAACTCATCGTGAATTGACTCCTGAATCAGGAGGCGACTTCCTGCGCAGCAGACATGCCCCTGATTGAAATAAATACCATTGATGACGCCTTCGACAGCCTGCTCAATCGGAGCGTCTTCAAAAACAAGATTGGCCGCCTTTCCGCCCAGTTCGAGAGTGAGACGCTTTCCGCTCGCGGCGACAGACTTGGCAATGCGTTTGCCGACAGCCGTTGACCCGGTAAAGGCAATCTTGTCGATCCCGGGATGCTCGACGAGCGCGTTCCCCGTCTCACCCGCACCGGTCACAATGTTGACGACACCGTCGGGAAGTCCCGCTTCCTGAAAAATCTCCGCGAGATGCATCGCCGTCACCGAAGTGGTTTCGGCCGGTTTCAAGACCACGGTATTGCCGCAGGCAAGGGCCGGGGCAATTTTCCACGCCGCCATCAGCAGTGGAAAATTCCACGGGATGATCTGGCCCGCGACCCCGACGGGCTTCGGGGTGCGCCCCGGAAACGCGTATTCCAGCTTGTCCGCCCAACCCGCGTAATAAAAGAAATGCGCCGCGACGAGTGGGAGATCGACGTCACGACTTTCCTTGATCGGCTTACCGCCGTCGATCGATTCAATAATCGCAAGTTCGCGTGATTTTTCCTGAACGATTCGGGCAATCCGGAAAAGGTATTTTCCCCGCTCCGCCGGAGCCATCGGTCCCCACACTTTTTCGTAGGCACGACGGGCGCTTTTCACGGCGGCGTCGACGTCACCGGCATCACCATTAGCGATCCGGGCATGACGTTTCCCCGTCGCGGGATTCACCGACTGAAAATACTTCCCCGCTTTCGGCGGAACAAACTTTCCATCGATGAAAAGCTCATACTTTTTCCGCATCGACACCGGCGTCGTTTCCGGTGCCGGGGCGTAGTCAAAAGCGCTGCCAAAATTCAAATCACTCATCTTAAATAAATCTACCTCTACCTTTTACTCGCTGCTTACAGCTCTCTCCCTACCCCTTCGAAAAATAGTCTGAACTCTGGTAATTTCCGTCGACCAGCTTCGCGAGCTGGAGCTCGACATCACCGAGAAGAGAGCTCGCCCCGAATCGAAAGAGCTCCGGTGTGAGCCAGTCATCACCGATCGTTTCTTTAACCATGACGAGATACTGAAGCGCTTCCTTCGCAGTCCGGATTCCACCGGCAGGCTTGACTCCGACTTTCTTTCCTGTCGCGAGAAAATGATCCCGCACCGTCTCCACGAGAAGAAGAGTGACCGGCAAGGTCGCGGCCGGGGAAACCTTTCCAGTTGAGGTTTTGATGAAATCCGCGCCCGCCTCAATTGCTAGCTGGCTCACCAGCCTGACATTATCATAGGTCTGCAGTTCCCCTGTTTCAAAAATCACTTTAAGATGCGACTCACCGCAGGCTTCTTTCACCGCAGCGATTTCGTCACTGACACGCCCATATTCCCCTTCGAGGAACGCGCCTCGACTGATTACCATATCAATCTCGGCGGCACCGGAGTTGACCGCGTCTCTGACATCGGCGAGACGAATCTCAAGCGGATACTGACCGCTTGGAAACCCCGTCGCCACCGAAGCGACGGGAATACCGGAGCCTTCCAGCTCAGCGACGGCATGAGCAACCTGATTCGGATACACGCAAATCGCAGCACACGGAGGGCACTCGTAACGCTCCGCCATGGGCCGGCGCGCCTTGCGGCAGAGGTAGGAAACCTTCCCTTTCGAATCAGCCCCTTCCAGTGTCGTCAGGTCCATCATCGAGACGGCCATTTTCAGGCCGACGCGCTTCGCCTCATTTTTAATGGAGCGCTTGGTGAATTGCGAGGCGCGCTCGTCCACGCCAACCTGATCGACAGCGGGAACGGGAAAATTCAAAGTGAAAGACATATCAAAAACGGGCGTATCAGCACATCTTCACCATATCTTTTACGAGTTGAAAGTAGAGATAAAAAAGCCCTTTCCAGGAATAGCAGAACGTCTCCGCGGTCTCGGCCAATCGCAGCAATCCCAGATCGATGTTGTGACGAATTTGCTGATCGGTTTCTTTCTCGATCATACTGAGAAACTCTCCGGTGTCTTCCGCCACAAAATCGTCAGAGATATAGCCGAGACCATTGAGCCAGAGTCGGTGCGCATCGAGCATTTCGCCGAAGGTATCGGCAAAAGGCTCCTGCCTCAGCGTCACGTGAGGAGCAGACTTCATCGGACTGCTGAAGGGAACATTCGTGGTCCGGTAAATCCTGCCGTCCGGCAGGCGAGAGGAAAGGGTGAAGCACCCCCAGGAAACATCCTCCTGCTCGGTCAAGCAGATCGCGGCCTGCTCACGTTCCTCTTCGTTGTAAAAAATCCGGTAGAACTGGTTCATCCCCTCCCAGTCCCAACCGCTGTCGGAAATGTATTCGAAGCCCTCTTCCTCGACCTCACTGGTCATTTCCGTAAAAGCCGGAAACCGTGACGAACCGGGAGGGGATTTTTTCTCCAGCTCTTTACTGATCGGTAAACGCATCGACCGCACCCGTGTCAGCAACTCGACCCAGGGAAGCAAAAACCAGGCGAGAAGCCCGCCGACACCGGCAATAATGCTGCCGGTCGGAAAATAAACCGCTAAAAAGGTGGCTGCGAGAATACCGAGCGCACCCAGTTTCCCGAGGAAGCGAATTTGGAAACTCCGCAGCGCGAATGACAGAACGAGGACACCGAGGACGATAAACAACTGAGTCATAGAAAGGGCAATCAGTGTAATACGCGATTGCCTGCTCTGAAAGGGGAAATAGTGAGGCCTGATTTGGCTCGCCTAAACAAGGAGTGGCTGCATCCTGCTGCCAATGGAGACTCCGCGCAGAGGCCACGAGGCGTCAGACACGCCTCCTGCGGGAGTCTTTTCAGGCGGCTGGAAGCGCGCCTCTCCTTGGAAAATGCCTTACGAATCCTTGCGCTTTAGCTGCGGGAAAAGAACCACGTCGCGGATCGACTCGGCACCGGTCAGCATCATCATGACGCGATCGATTCCGATTCCGATACCGCCAGCAGGTGGCATTCCGTATTCGAGTGCGAGGAGGAAATCTTCGTCCACTTTCTGGATCTCCTCTCCGGCCTGATCTTCAAGTCGCTTACGCTGAACGTCGGGATCATTGAGCTCAGAATATCCGGGTGAAATCTCAACCCCGTTGATGATCAGCTCGTAGACATCGACCACGGAATCGTCTTCGGTGTTCTGCTTCGCGAGCGGCACGAGTTCCTTGGAAACGTGTGTCACGAAAACAGGATCAATCGATTTCTCCTCGACTAGCTTCTCAAAAACCTGCTGGGAAACCTCGTAGTCCTCCATTCCTGCGGAAATCTCGACGCCGAGCTCCTTGCATTTCTCTACGCGTCCTTCCGGAGTGAGATCCCACCATCCGGCGCCAGCCGCGTTTTCAACGAGCTCTTTGTAGGGAGCCCGCTTCCAGGGACGGCTCAGGTCGATCGTCTTCGTGACGTTGCCTTCCGCATCCTTATGCTCAATTTTCAAACCACCGCAGTACTTTTCCGCGAGGTGACAAATCAGGTCTTCGACAAGATCGGCCATTTGCTCGTAATCGGCATAGGCCCAGTAGGCCTCGAGCATCGTGAACTCAGGATTGTGGCGACGGCTGATACCCTCGTTCCGGAAACTCCGGTTGAGCTCAAACACTTTATCGAAACCGGCCACAAGGAGACGCTTCAAATATAGCTCAGGCGCGATCCGCAGATACATGTCCATCCCGAGCGCATTGTGATGCGTCTCGAAAGGCTGAGCAGCAGCACCGCCGGGAACGTCCTGAAGCATCGGCGTTTCCACTTCGAAGAAATCGCGCTCCTGCAGGTAGCGGCGGATCTCCGCGATCATGAGGCTGCGCTTTTTGAAAATCTCACGGGATTTCTCGTTTGCGATCAAATCGAGGTAGCGCTGACGGTATTTAATCTGCGGATCGACAACGCCATGCCATTTCGACGGCATCGGACGAAGTGATTTGGAAAGAATCGTGACCTTGAGGGCTTTCACGGAAGGCTCACCGACTTTGGTCGTGAACGTCTCACCTTCGATACCGATCCAGTCACCGATGTCGAGTTGCTTGTAGGCTTCCCAGTTTTCTTCGCCGATTGCCTTCTGATTCACAAAAATCTGAATGCGGCCATTGATGTCGGAAATATCGAGAAAATTGCTTTTTCCCATGTCGCGAAGCGCCGTAATCCGGCCAGCAATCGTAACCGTTTTCTCCTCCTCAAAATTCTCGCGGAGATGGCCGGGAGTTTCGTTGGTCTCGAATTTGGCGCCAAACGGATCGACTCCCTGCTCACGAAGACTCTCGAGTTTTTCGCGACGCACTTGCAAAAGGGCTCCAAGATCTTCAACTTGTGTCTCTTCGTTTTGTTCAGACATAAAATGGGTAAAGGCAGATATTAATAAACGGAAAACCGAAGAATGGGCGACACCCGCGAAAAATCAACCAAAGTTCCAGACTTAGATGCTGCTTACGAAGAAGTTGCTCCCGGTGTATTTCTCGATGGCCGCCTTGCCCTGCATCACCCCGAAGAAGGTTGGCTCGCGATTTCCGATCTGCATTTCGGCTACGAAGTGAGCCGTCGACGTGACGGCGGGCTCTGGCCAATGTGGGGAATGGAATCCCTCAGCGAGCGACTGCGACTGCTCGTGAAGGATCTGCGACCGGAAACGCTGATCCTCGCCGGTGACATCGTTGACAGCGCCGCCGCAGCCCGTGAGGCGGTCGACTGGCTCTCCGGAATTCATGAACTCTGCGCGACCACCATTCTGATCGAAGGAAATCACGACAGAGGCGAAGTGACCCGCCAATTTCCCTTTGTTCCCTCATTTGAGACCGGTTCCTTCTTTTTTCACCATGGTCACCTCCCCCTTTTCGAGGAACAGAGAGACTCAGCCTCCGGTCGCATTGAAGTAACCGGCCACAGACACCCCTCGGTCCGATTGAACGACGGAGCCGGCACTTCACTGAAGCTACCCGCACTGACGATGGAGGAGCGTCCTGATCAGTCCTCCAGCCGCTGGATTCTACCCGCATTCTCCCCCTGGGCGGGAGGCGTGAAATACCAGCCTGACAAAACAGCGATTCAATTCAGGCAATGGGCCTGTTCCTCCGGTAGAGTGTTTGAAATCCACACCTGATTACTTATGGCAAAACCCACTATCCTTATCATTGGTCACGGCTATGTCGGCTCGGAGTTGGCACGGCAGCTCGACGAAGAAGGCTATCTCGTCACCGCCGTAAACCGGACCCTTGACGACACCCCCGCCCCCTTTCCTCTCGTGGAGGCGGATGTGAGTTCCCTCGATTCGCTCGATTCACTGCAAAGCGCAGTCGACTGGCCTGACTGGATTATTCACTGCGCCAGCTCCGGCCGCGGCGGGGCCGATGCCTATCGGTCAGTGTTCCTCGACGGGATCAAAAATATTCAGGACGTTTTCACAGAAACTCCCATCATTCTCACGAGCAGCAGCAGCGTATACGGTCAGGTCGATGGCTCGGTTGTAGATGAAAATTCAGAGACCTCCCCCGACCGGGAAACAAGTCAGATTCTCTGTGAAGCCGAGTCTCTTGTGACGAGACAAAACGGCATTGCCCTTCGCCTCGCAGGCATTTACGGACCCGAGCGCTCGGTCCACCTGAAGAAAATGCTCAACGGAACCGCCACGATCGAATCGGGAGAAGTGAGCCGTTATCTCAATCAGATTCATCGCGATGACGCGGCCGGCGCGATCCGGCATTTAATCGGCCGCGAAGAGACAGATCACTGCGGCCGGATCTTCAACGTGAGCGACGACGAGCCGATCACGATGCGAGACTGCTACGAGAAAATGGCCGACATTTTCGAACTTCCCGTCCCTCCCGAATCCGAACCCGACAAAAACCGGAAGCGTGCCTGGACAAATAAGATAGTCAGCAACGAGGCTCTAAAGGCGACCGGCTGGATTCCGAACTATCCTTCGTTCATCGATGCCCTTTCCGGCGACCCCCGTCTCGTGCCATCGATCCGCGGGCCATTGGAGCAGGACTAGACCCGGATTTCGGCATCCGGCTGAAATCATCCAATCGAGAAAGAGCCATTGGTGAATTGAAATTGAACCACCGGAATTTCGTTCACCGGTTCTGCGGCCCCTCCGGGGCCGGTATAGGTATGGTATGGTGTTTCCCGGCGTTTCGCTGCGCTCCACACCGCGCTACTTTCTTACGAGCCTCCGGCTCCCGGGGAAGGAGCAGTTGAAAACTTTGAGAGGATACCCACGCACCTCATTCTCTCATTCTCTCATTCTCTCATTCTCTCATTCTCTCATTCTCTCATTC
>JARGPH010000016.1:51202-134332 GCA_029213065.1 Verrucomicrobiales bacterium
CTCATTCTCTCATTCTCTCATTCTCTCATTCTCTCATTCTCTCATTCTCTCATTCTCTCATTCTCTCATTCTCTCATTCTCTCATTCCCTCATTCTCCAATTCCATCACCTTGAACTGCTGCCCCATGAGGCTCGGGTGAGTCAGGGTCTGGAACTGTCGCAGTCGCGCCGCAGTCGCCCGATCGGGGACCTCTCCCTCGATCGACAGCAACCACGGCTTCGCCGCATGAATCAAAAAGTGATGCTGATCCGTAAATTGATTCAGCGCGAGCCCGCCTGCCGCAGCCGCTTCTTCGAGATGAGAGAAATTCACATGAGCGGTGATGTCAGTATCTCCCACCGCTTCAAAAGGGTCCTCCGTTGCTTCGTGTTTGCGATAGCAGCGAAGCGTTCCGGTTCGCCGACTTGGCGCGTAATAATCCGCAGCTTCATAGCCGTAGTCGATCACCCACCACAAGCCTTTCCCGGAAAAGAGCGTCGCGACCTCGGGAACCCACTCATCGATCGCGGGACAGACCTCAGTTTCATATCCTTCGGGAAAATCGTTCCCCAGCTTCTCAGCAAACGGCTTCAGTGCATCCGGCAACTCCCGTGTTCCCCAGGCAAGTTTATCTTCCGCCTCATCAATCGTGACGACTTTCTCGAGCCAGCGGCCATCCCTGAAGGTGAGAATCTCGACCGGAAAGGCATCGAGGAGTTCATTGCAGAGAAATACGCCCTGCCCCGCCCCGGCCTCGCCCGCTGAGGCGACCACCTCGATCCTGTCCTCAAATCCTTCCGTCGTAAAACGCTCACAAAGCGCCGCCCGGACCTTTTCCCGCGGCTCGATGATTCGATACCGGAGCTCGCACCCCTGGTCTCCCGACTGAGCGGAAATTTCATCCCATCCCCTCAGGATATCGATAGCGAGTTGCCCGTCGTGCGCGCCCTGCTCGATCACAAAAACCGGCTCTGACGCATCAAAACGCGCCCCTGCTTCACCCCGAATCCGGTGAGCGAGGAGAAATCCAAAGGTCTCCCCGACCGAAACACTGGTGAAAAAGTCACCTTTTCTCCCAATTTGGCGTGTAGCCGGTACCGAATAATAGCCGAACTCCTCATGGTACAGGGCTAAGGCCATGAAACCGGCGAAAGAAATCGCCATATCCGGACTTTTCGTAATTCTTTGAAAGACGATCTTAAAAAGAGGCGTATCTTGAGAACCCATAGGCTGTAGCAACTGCTGATGTAGTCGCGTGCAATCATCCTTCCTTCAACCTTTTTGCCATCTTCATTCCGTGTCTGACGACTTTGACGACATCAATTTCGACGCCGACGACAGCGCTGAACCTTCGCTGACCAGCGAATCCGTGATCTCTTTGCCCGCTATCGGCGAGGCAGATGCAAAGCGCGCAAAACGGAGGAGACGGACTGTTTTCTGGCTGAAATTCACCGGCTTCATGCTCGTGATCTTTCTCGTCGTCAGCCTCATTGGCGCAGCCGGCGCGTTTTTCTACTGCAAACCCCGCTACGATCTCGCCCATTCGTTCGAACTCGATGATCTCAAGGACATCGAAGTTGCGAGCCGGATATTTGATCGGAACGGCGAGGAAATGGGCCGGATTTTCGTCCAGAACCGCCGCCCCGTGAAACTGGAGGAAGTCTCTGCTCATTTTGTAAATGCACTCCTCGCTGCGGAGGACAGCCGCTTCTACGAACACAACGGAGTCGACTACTACGGCATCATCCGTGCGGTCTACTACAGCATGCGCTCAAAAGGGTTCAATCAGGGTGCCTCGACCATTACCCAGCAGCTCGCCCGGAAGAGCTTCGAACTGAAAGACCGGACCATGAGCCGGAAAATCACCGAGGTTTTCCTCGCTCAGCGCGTCGAAAAGCACCTCGAAGCCATGCTCGGGAGCAAAACCAAGGCGAAACAGCGAATTCTCGAACTTTACATCAACCGCATTTATTTCGGTGACGGTTACTACGGGATCGCATCCGCATCCGAAGGCTATTTCGGAAAGGTTCCCGAGCAACTCTCGCTCCTCGAAGCGGCCACACTCGCCGCCGCGATTCCCAACCCCTACCACCGCTCTCCCCGCAAGTTCCCCGAGACCTCGCTGCGCTGGAGAAATCATATTCTCAACCGGATGGAAGCCGAAGGCTTCATTGACAGTGACAAACGGGATCGACTCGCGAAAAGCAACGTCAGCACCGTACCCAAGGAAAACATCACCGGCCGTTCCGCCTTTGTTTACGAAAAAGTGCGCCAGGAAGTGATCGAGCTGCTCGGTTACGAAGCCGTCTCCAAGGGCGGATTCAGCATCCACACCTCGATTGATGCCGACCTCCAGTCGATCGCCGAAAAAGCGCTCCAGGAACAGCTCGCGAAAATCGAACAGCATCCTGACTTTAAAGACACCACCCTCGCGGACTACAAAAAGGCGAAAGCGGAGTTCCGTAAGTCCGCTCATCCCGACCAGACCTTTCCCGCCCCTACCTACTTGCAGGGAGCGCTGCTGCTGATCGACAACAAAACCGGTACAACCATCGCTCGCGTCGGAAGCCGTGACTTCAACGACAGCATGTTCGACCGCGTTTCGCAGGGCCGGCGCCCGACAGGAACGGCGTTCAAACCTTTTGTTTACGCCGCGGCATTCGAGGCTGGCTTTTTCCCCGGCACCCTTGTCGACGACACTCCAATGGACACGCGGCAGGTCATGGTCGGCGGAACCACCGGAATTCTCGGAGAATGGGGACCGGAAGACCGCGACAACGTCTACGAGAATGTCATCACGGCCCGACGCGCTCTCGCGACATCGAAGAATGCCGCAACGGTCCGACTCGGACAGAAAGTCGGGATCGAACCCGTCGTCGAGCTGGCGGAGAATGCCGGTCTCGTCTTCGAGGGCGATCTGAAAAAATTCAACGCGACCTTCCTCGGTCGCAATCCGAGTTCGCCCGAAGATCTCGCTCTTGCCTACACCATTTTTCCGAACAATGGAAAACGGGCCGAAAAAGCGCATATCATCTCAAGTGTGCGCGATGGCCTCGGCAACGTGATTTACACGCCGAATGTCGCGATGAAGAGCGGCCAGGCGATCGACCGCTACACCGCCAACCAGGTCAACAGCATCCTTTCAGACTCGTTTAAATACGGCACCGCCGAAAAAGCGCGAACCAAATACGGTCTCGGCGACTTCCCCGTTGCCGGTAAAACAGGAACCGAGTATGACTTCACGGATAACTGGTTTGTCGGCTACACCTCGGAAGTCACTTGCGTCGTCTGGGCCGGCTTCGATCAGAAGAAGACGATCTACTATGGCGCTTTCAGCTCGGACACCGTTTTGCCCGTCTGGACAAAAGTAATGAACGCCGCAGCGAAGGAATTTGAGCCGCGGGCTTTCCTGCCCCCTCCTGATGCCGAGCAGGTCGAGATTTGCCTCAAGTCAGGAGAACTCGCCTCGGACGACTGCTACGATGTCGTCGAAAAAGGAAACGGCATTTCCTCTCAGGTGCGATGCACCTATATCGAGTATCTCCGCCCCGGAACCAATCTTGAGCACGTCTGCAGCATCCACGGAAAAGCCGGTGGCAGGCTCCGTAATTTGAGCCAACAGAAGCCAAAGAACGGACTCATCGTTCCTCAATTTGTCGTCCGCGAGACCGCTGTGCCGGTCTTTCCGATCGCCCCGACGATCGCAACCGAAGACGACCCCTACAATTCGGTGGCCCCTATCATTCGCGCCAGGGTAATGCCTGTAGTCGTCGAGGAACCCGACGCGGAAGCCGGGGAGAAAGAGGACGAAGAAGTCGGATCCAACGGACTGATTATCGCCCGCCCTCTCATCAACGAAACCGAAGACGAGGAACTGCCGGCCCAACGCGTCGAAATCCCGCGCCCTCGCGCAATCGAGTTTGATTGATCAGTGACAATGCCGGATTCCCTGCAGTAGGATCCGGCATGCTAACCATCATCAAACTGCTCGTCTCCGCCGGCTTGATCTACGCGGTAAACGAGATCGTAATCGGGAGAAGCCGCCCCTTCCTCGGAAGCCTCATTGCCTCCCTCCCGCTCGTCTCCCTCATCACTTTTGTCTGGATCTATTTCGGGATGAAAGATGATCCCGCCGCGAGAGTGGAGAAACTTGCGGCACACTCTTCCGGCGTCTTCTGGTTTGTGCTCCCCAGCCTGCCCATGTTCCTGATCCTGCCGGTGCTCCTGCGACGCGGAATCTCTTTCTGGCCGACCCTGCTGATCTGCTGCTGTCTCACCATGCTGCTCTACGCGCTCATGGCAATTCTCCTGAAAAAGTTCGGCATCGAGCTATGAAATCTCTTCTCCATCTTTTCCTCGGGGCTCTGTTTTTGTGTGCCCCGACCGTCCGCGCCGATGAAGACGCAAAGCGCCCGCCGAACTTCATCATCATCTTTTGTGACAACCTCGGCTACGGGGACATCGAGCCATTCGGTTCCACAATCCATCGCACCCCGCATCTCAATAAAATGGCGGCGGAGGGACGGAAGTTCACCCATTTTTGTGTCAGCGCAGGTGTCTGCACCCCCTCCCGCGCCAGCATCATCACGGGTTGCTACGCGCAACGGGTCGGGATGCACCTCAACCCGCGCGACTACCACGTCCTGCGCCCCTTATCCCCCTACGGTCTCAACCCCGACGAAGTCACCATCGCCGAGGCCCTGAAAAAGCTCGGCTACAAAACCGGGATGATCGGAAAATGGCACCTCGGCGATCAACCTTCCTTTCTGCCAACCCGTCAGGGCTTTGACTACTTTCTCGGCGTCCCCTATTCCGACGACATGACCGAGCGCATCTGGAATCGCGACGGCTCGCACTGGCCGCCGTTGCCTCTCATGCTCAACGAAAAAGTAATCGAAGCACCCGTGGAACGGAACGGCCTGACAAAACGCTATACCGAAGCAACCCTCGACTGGATTGAAGAAAACAAAGACGATCCCTTTTTCCTCTACCTTCCCCAGGCCATGCCCGGGAGCACCTCGACACCTTTTTCCAGCGAGCAGTTCCGCGGCAAAAGTAAGAACGGTCCCTGGGGTGATTCCATCGAGGAGCTCGACTGGTCGACCGGCGAGATCATGCGAAAGCTCGAAGAGCTCGAGATCGACGACAACACCCTCGTGGTCTGGACCTCCGACAACGGAGCACCGATCAACAAGGATCCTGACGATCTCACACGAGGTTCCAATCGCCCCCTCCACGGCCGCGGCTACACCACAAGCGAAGGGGCCTTCCGCGTTCCCACGATCATGTGGTGGCCCGGAAAAGTTCCTGCCGGAACAACCTGCGATGAATTGACTTCGACGATGGATCTCTATCCAAGCTTCGTCGATCTCGCTCAGGGAAAAATGGACGAAGCAAAGCGAGACGGAAAAAACATCACGGACCTCATCCTCGGGAAAGAAGGCGCAAAATCTCCTCACGAAGTCTACGCTTACTACTACCTCGACCAACTCCAGGCGGTGAGGTCAGGACCGTGGAAATTGTTCCTCCCTCTCGAGAACTTCGCGCAGCACCCTCACTTCAGCCGGAAAACCGGAGGAACCGAGCCACTCCTCTTCAACGTCGTTCGCGACATGAGCTGCCAATACAACGTCGCCGCGGAACATCCCGGAGTGATTAAAGAACTCACAAAGCTGGCCGAGGGCGTCCGCGCCGACCTCGGAGACCGCGATGCTCCCGGTCCGGGGATTCGCGAAGTGGGCTATGTTAAAAATCCCCTGCCGGTGGTGATGATTCCATGAGATCAAATCCCCGGGTTTCCATGAGCGGTGAAAGAACTCCATCCTGCCTCACCGATTTCGCTTCCTCACTGGCAGGAACACTGCTACCTCTCTGCCCATATGACAATCTTCACGAAATTACTCGCCATCGCTCTCGTTTCCGCAGCAGTTGCTCTCACCAGTTGCGCCTCCTACCAGGAAGTAGGCTGTGGTGGCGATGCCTACTACGAAGGCTGCTCACAGTAGCCGCTTACCGACAGATTGAGATCCAGGGGTGAGCCATGATCATCACTCACCATGGATCTTAATTTTCCCGCCACCGATTTTCGAAAAAATGCCTCAAGTGCCGGAGAGCCCATACCGCTTCCGGTTCTCATTCTCTTCTGGGTCAGTGCGGCAGGACTCATTGAAGGTGCCATCTATGAATATCTCAGAGCGGCCTTTTTTCTTTTCTTTTCCCATGAATTACCGCACGGAGTAAATTGGCTTAATATCATTTTCCTGCCGGTGGGTATCGGGCTCATCAAACGCAATCCCGATTCGAGAAGTTGCTTTCAAAGCCTACTCTCATTGCTGCTTATTGCGTTTCTGGCAATGGCAGGATTCCAACTCTTCGGTTCAGACGAAACCGGCATGGATGGCGGATGGGCCGGTTGGGCTATGTTGGTGGGCGCGACCATTTGGATCATCGTGTTACTCTGGTGCTTCAAACGCTACGGAAATTACTTCAGCATTCCAGTGCTCACACCCGAAGCCCGGAAGAACGAAACTGCTCTCGTCTGGTTCATTGTCATTTCAGCGTTTCTCAGCAGCCTGGTCCTCATTTCGGAGGAGTATGATCATGAAAAAGAATTCGACCGCATTTTTGCAGTAAATCTTGAATTCCACCCCGTTGACTCAGAATCGGGAGCGCCTGTCGAAGGAGCGATATTCGATGCCCCATTCCCCGCCTCCGGCCTAATTTCCCAATCAGCCTCGTTCAGTAAGAAAGACGGAGTGGAAACGATTCGCTGGAAAACTTCCGGCATCGCCAGGGAACCCTTCACCGTCGGCTTCTCAGCCCCGGGCTACATCGACAATGAACTGACTGTCACAAAAGAGATCGCCGAATCCGGAGAATCGGAAATTGCCGTAAAACTGAGGCCCGTCGCCGAGCTCGTCCCGAAACACGACAAAAAGCCGGAACCGAAGCAATAGCGAATCACGCAGCGAAACTCTCGCCACATGAGCAGGTCACGACCGCATTCGGATTGGTGACTTTAAAGCCCCCCTGCTGGAGGTCGTCACTGAAATCGAGCTCCGAACCGGTTACGAAAAGAGCGCTCTTCGGATCGATGACGACACGAACATCGTTTGACTCGACCATGATGTCCCGATTCGCCGGCCCATCGACGAGGTCCATTTTGTACTGAAGCCCGGAGCAACCGCCACCGATTACAGCGACACGGAGCGCACCGTTTTCAGCACGCCCCTGCTTCTCGAGAAGGCCACGAAGCTTTTTAGAAGCGCCGTCGAGCACCTTAATCAGCGTCTCGTTGCCGAGTTTGAAATTGATTTCACTTACACTCACAGTTCAGAAAGTTCGTTGATGACGGCCCGCACGCAAGAAGGAAAAGACGTCAATTATTGCGGCTTTCTCACCCGTTCTGCAGCCCCTTCAGGGCCGGAACACTTACCGCTTATCCGATCCCGGCGTTTCACACCGCGCTAATTTCTGCCGAGCCTCCGGCTCGGATAGCGAATTCAATTCCCCCCTCAGCTCCACGAAAAGAAATCTTCACAGATTCCGCTACCTCCCTCAGCACCATCCGTAGAGAAACTGCGTGAGCATTTCTCCCCTCAGCCCATCCAGACCTTCTCACCTTCTCACGCGCCGGGCCTCCGGCTTCTCACCTTCTCACAGCGCTACGAAGAAAGCATGTCTTTCATCTGTTGAAGATAATCAGCGACAAAATCCTCATCAACCGGTGCGGCTTCGATCGTCTCGTGGTCCGTCCTGATAATCTCCTCCTCGCTCATTTCTTTGAAAAACGAACTTGGCTGACAGGGCATTTTGTCGCCGTAGCGTTTCCGGCTCTGGCACCAGCTGATCGTCAAATCCTCCATCGCACGGGTGATCGCGACATAAAGCAGACGCCGCTCCTCGTCACGACTTCCCTCTTCAATCGAACGGGAATGGGGCAGCACCCCTTCTTCCACCCCGACCACGAAACAGACCGGGAACTCAAGTCCCTTCGCCGCGTGCATCGTAATCAGAGAAACCCCCTGCCCGCCATCGTCCTCTTTTTCCTTGTCCTGCATCAGGGCGACGCTATCGAGAAACCCCTTCAGGCCGCGTTTCGATTTCTCAACATGGCTGTGCATTCCCTCCAGCAGTTCACCGATGTTTTTACGGCGGTTGTCGACTTCCTCCGGCGTCTTACAATTCTTCTTCACGAACTCAACGAAGCCGATCTCGGAGATGAGGCCCTCCGTCATTTTCGCGTAGTTCGCCGACTTGGTGTGGGCGGTGTCGCTGTAGCGAACTACGAATTCAGTAAACGCATCGATCGCCCGGTTCGCCCGCGTCGTGAGACGACCGAGAAACTCAAAGTCATTGAGCGTGTCCCAAATGCTCATCTGATGCTCGATGCTGAACTCCGTCGCAAGGGCGATCGTTCCCGCACCGATTCCACGGGGCGGAGTCGCAATGACCCGCAGCAAACTCACGTCATCATCATGATTCGTGAAAAGGCTGAGATAAGCGAGGATGTCTTTGATCTCACGCCGCTCGTAAAATGACTGCCCACCGATGAGCTTGTAGGGAATTTCATTCTCCCTGAGGTGCTCCTCCATGATGCGGGACTGCGCATTCATCCGGAAGAGAATCGCCATGTCATCGTAAGGACGCCGGTCAATACGGTGACGTTCCAGAATCTCGCTGATGACAAATTCCGCTTCCGTCTCAGCATCCGGCATCGAGATGACGCGGACCTTTTCACCTTCACCGCGACTGCTCCAGAGCGTTTTCTCTCTCCGGTCGATATTGTGGCGGATCACACTGTTCGCGAGGCGCAGAATCGTATTCGTGGAGCGGTAGTTTTCCTCCAGTTTGATCACCTTCGGATTCGGGAAAAAGCGCTCGAACTCCAGGATGTTCGTGATGTCCGCACCACGCCAACCGTAAATACTCTGATCATCGTCACCAACCACACAGACATTTGACTCCTGCCCGACGAGATGACGAAGGAGACTCATCTGAAGGTGGTTCGTATCCTGGAACTCATCCACCATGATGAAGCGAAATCGCCGCTGCCACTCTTTCTTGATGTCAGGATTCTCCGCGAGGCCCTGAACCGCCAGAATCATAAGGTCATCAAAATCGACCGCATTGAGCTGCTTCAGCTCCTTTTGATAGGTGCGATAGACCTCGCTGATCGCCGAGTCCTCGTTGTCACTCACCGGCGTTCCCGTGTTCTTCGCGGTGCTGATCATCATGTTCGCGAGCTTGGGATCGAGATTCTCATCTTTCCCTAACTTGCGCACAATAATCCGCCTCAACAGTCCCAACTGATCGCTCTGCGTGTAGATCGAAAAGTTCTTTTTGTATCCGAGGCGCTCGATACAAGTTCGCAGAATCCGCACACAAAGACTATGGAAAGTCGCGATCGTTACCTGCTCGACTTTCTCGGGCGGAATCATCGTCCCGACCCGTTCGCGCATCTCATTCGCGGCCTTGTTTGTAAAGGTCACCGCGAGAATCTGTTGCGGCGGGATGTCATTGTAGATCATCCCCGCGATCCGCGTCGTGACCACGCGCGTTTTTCCTGTCCCCGCTCCTGCCAGAATCAGGACGGGACCGTAAATATGCTCAGCGGCGGCACGCTGAGGCTCATTGAGGCCCAGAAGGCCTTTTTTGTGCGACATGGATGTGTTTTAAGGAGGAACACTCACGGGACAGCGCGGACCGGCCCCTGAAAAAAATCAACTGATCAAACGGAGGGCAAAGGGATAGCGATAAACAATTCCCTTATTCGCTTCAATTCCTCCGAGGATCGCAAAAATAAGACTCGCCACGCTGACGGCTGGAAAGAGCAGTGCAGCAATACACTGAATTACCGGAATGAAGCTGAGAATCATGGCAACACCGTAAGCGATCAATACGGTAATCTGAAAATTAGTCGCCTCTTTCCCCTGATCATCGACAAACGGGCTCTCATCCTTTTTCAACAACCAGATAATAAGCGGCCCGACGACACAGGTCACCCCACCGAGAATATGAGCCAGAAGCGACATGGTCCGCTCATCACTTTCGCCCAGAGTGCCCTGTGAGAGACCAATACCGGCAGTGCTCGGCGCTTCCGTCGGGAGCGAGTCAGCGATAGAACCGGCTGCCTTTCCTGCACCTTCAGCCGCTTTTTCAGCAGCTCCTTTTTCGGCAGCGCCCTGTTCAGCAGCCGCGTCGATCGGTGGCGGGGCGTCCTCCTTTGAAGAGTCATCATCCATTGGCGGCGGAGTATCTTGATCGCTCATAGTATGAGATAAGACGCTTTCAAATCGAGTTCAAGCAAATTGGATCGCATGTCCTCAAAATTTCCCCTCGAAACACTCAGTTTTCGTACTCAGTCGGGTCCACGAGATTAGCCAGAGAAAAAGCCTCTTTCCGCTCCACGCAGGTGCCGCAGACGCCGCAGTGACGTTTCCCCCCTTTGTAGCAAGACCAGGTCAGGGAAAAGTCTACATCGAGAAGAGACCCCCGAATCGCTATATCCTCTTTTCGCAATGCAATAAAGGGACGCAGGACCCGCAGATCAACGTAGGTTCCCGCTGAAATGGCTTCAGCCATCGGTGCCATGAACGATTCCCGGCAATCGGGATAGATGGCGTGATCGCCTGAGTGAGCCGCGATCACCAGCCCCGAAGCGCCGATACTTTCAGCAATCCCCGCAGCGATCGAAAGCATGATCCCGTTTCGAAAGGGAACCACGGTCTGCTTCATATTATCAGCCTCGTAATGTCCCTCGGGGATCTCACCGCCACTCTTCAGCAAATCACTTTTAAAGAGCTGCCCCATGAAGCCGAGCTCCACGATTTTGTGCTCGATTCCGAGAGCGAGACAATGCTCCGCGGCGAACGGAATCTCGCGGTGATTGTGCTTCGAACCATAGTCAAAGCTCACCCCTGCAACAACCTCGTGCTCCAGTGCCGCATCGTAAAGCGCGGTCACGGAATCCATTCCGCCACTGACGAGGACAATTACTTTCATTCTACATCTTCAAGTCCAGCATCCGGAAAAGACGCCGTCGCGGTAAGCCGAATCCCGCCACGGGCTGAAAAACGTCCTTTCACCACCATCCGGCGGGGAGTCACCGCACCGGAAAGGTCATCGAGAATGCGATTTACGATATCCTCGTTGAACGAGGGAAAATTACGAAAAGAGGCGAGGTAATATTTGAGCGACTTCGTCTCAAGGCACTTTTCACCGGGAATGTAGCGAATCGTAAGGTGAGCCGTGTCAGGCTGTCCCGTCACAGGACAAAGCGAACTGAACTCCGGATAATCGAGCTCGATCCAGTAATTTCGATCGGCATTGCGATTGTCAAACACCTCCAACTGAGCCTCCTCAGGGGTCTGAGGAAGACGGTTTTCGGAGTGACCTAAGAGGGTTAAGTCTTTGACCTGAGAGGGTTGAGTCATGCACGTAACAGATTCGGAGTGAAATAAAGAAAGACGAGGTAAAACGCAGTCGATTGAGTCAGGGATCCAACAGGGTTGCGCCCCAAATGAAATCGAATCCGACGTAAAGAACAGGAGGAACCGCGAGTCGTCCAGTGGAAAGGGAGCCCTCCGAGGACACACAATGGAATTTCCGGCGAGATGCCTCGTAGCGGTATGCTACAGAGGGATGGGCTCCGCTTTCAAATTAAGAAAAAGATAATGAAAAAGAAAAAGAGTTAGAAAGGCCCTACGGCTTTCTCACAACAATCTCGACCCGGCGGTTCAACGACTGGGCGTCCTTATCCCCGTCGGTGGAGACGATCGGACGGGATTTACCCATCCCGACAACTTTGATGTTTTCGACTCCGATTCTGAGTCGATCGATGAGCCACTGACGCACTGCGGTCGCCCGCTTCAGGCTGAGCTCGCGGTTGAATTCTTCGGCCCCGAAACTGTCGGTGTGGCCCTCGATAATGAAGGTGGCATCCGGATTGGTCTGCACGACGAAGGCCAGCTTCATCATGCTGAGACGGGCCTCCTCCTTCAGCTCAAACTCGTTGTATTCGAACAGAATGTCTGTAGGGAGCGCGATTTTCTCCTCCCCCGTGGGAATCCCACCGGTCCGGCCGATGATCCCGTCGAGGGTGGAATACCCGTTCACGAATTCATCCGCCTTCGTTCCGAACGCCTTCGACGCCGCCTCTTTGAAAAATTCCTCGGCATCGACATCGGAACCGATATCGTCACTTTGGGTCAGCTCCATGATGGGCTGACTGTTGGAAACCGTCGCCGACGAATCGATCAGCTTGTTCCGCATTTCCTGGAGATCCTTGGAAAGAACTTCAGCAGCCGAAATGTCGAGACTGTTCGCTGCCACGGAAAGCGCCTCGCCCGGCGCCTTCGGTCCACCGCCGGCAAAAATCTGGGGCTTTTCGATCGGAGACATCCGGATGACTTCATCCTTCATCTGCTCCATGAGATCGAATTCATCGAGGGAATTATCGACCAGATCAAGATCGCTGAGCTTTTCAGGCTCGATCGGCGTCGTATCTTCCGGGATGACCGCTTCCGAGAGGAGTTCATTGAGCTTATCCCGATCAATCGTAAGTTGCTCTTTGGTGCTGCGCCAGACGATCCCCTCGTTGGTGACTGCGGCGCTGCTGCGCTGAATCGTCCCGAGCGCGACATAGAGCAAAACATGAATCAGCACGGAAACAAAGATTGCGAGAAGAACCCACCAACCGACATTTCGAGTCTCGACTTTGAAAACCGATTTCTCGTTTGTGCCGGGGTGCCAATTATATTCCGTAGCCATTAGAAGTGCTCAGGGTGATGATAATCCATAATTCCGGTTTCGGCAAAGACGGAACCTGACTATAAAAAGACTCTTAAAAGACGTGAATCAGCTGAGTTTACATTCCATTTTCGGGCTCGATCTCGACCGGCATCGAATCGGTCGCTCCCTCATGATACGCGGGATGGGGATGATTTATTTCATCGCTTTCGCCTCATGGTGGTCTCAGGTCTCACTCCTCATCGGGGAAAATGGTCTCATTCCCGCCAACGACCTTCTCCTTTTCCTCGAAGGGAAACTCGATGAGCCGGGAATTTCGCGTTTTGGAACGCTTCCCTCCCTCTTCTGGATCTTCGGCACCTCAGACTTTGCCTTCCATGTCACCTGCATGATCGGCTGCCTCCTTTCCATCCTCGTTATCGCGGGAAGGTTTTCCGGTCCCGCGCTCATCGGGCTTTGGGCTCTCTATCTGTCTTTCGTCAACGTCGGCGGGGTTTTCATGAGCTTTCAATGGGACATTCTGCTGCTCGAATCCGGTTTTATCGCCATTTTCCTCTCTGACTGGAAACGGAGAACCTCCTGGAGTGATCCGCCGCCTCTCAGCGTCGTCAATCGCATCGCACTGGTATTCGCGTGGCTTCTCATCGCCAAGCTGATGTTCTTTTCCGGCTGGGTGAAACTGGCCTGGGCGAGCGAGAGCAATCCGGAGTGGTGGGGTGAAGGCACCGCGCTCGCCTATCATTTCATGACTCAACCGATTCCTTCGTGGACCGCCTGGTATGCCCACCAGACGCCGACGTGGCTGCTTCAGCTCTCACTGTTCCCGATGTATCTCATCGAGATTTTGTTTCCTTTTGCGATTCTCTTTGGCCGCTTCGGTCGTCTCGTAGCCGCCTGTGGATTTGTCTTCCTCATGATTCTGATCATGCTGACGGGAAACTTTACCTACTTCAACTGGCTCACGATTGTGCTCTCACTTCCGCTCGTTACCGACAGGCTCTGGCCCGTTTTCTTCCGCAACTGGCTCAAATTCGAACCTCTCGGCCTCACCGAACCGGAGGAAAGGAAACCTCTCATGATTCGGCTGGGACTTGTTACTCCCGTTTTTCTACTCCTCGCCCTTCTCAATCTCAACACGGTCCTGCGCGATCTCCACACTGCGCCGAATCCGTTCTTCAAAACGGAGAAGACTCCGGAGTGGCTCTCCTCACTTGCGGGATCCGTGAGGTCCTGTCACCTCGTTTCCGGCTATGGCCTCTTCCGCACAATGACGACGGAACGCCCCGAGATCATCCTCGAAGGAAGTCGTGACGGACTGAGCTGGTTCGAATATGACTTCAAATGGAAAGCCGATGACCTCTCGGACCGGCCGAAGTTTGTCGCTCCCCACCAACCGCGCGTCGCCTGGCAATTCTGGTTTGCGGCACTGGAGGGGGAATTTTCCTATCGGAGTTCCAACGCCAGATGGCTCGAGTCGCTTGTCCTCAAGTTACTCACCGGTGATCGGGACGTCGAAAAATTATTGAAGAGCAATCCTTTTCCTAACGAACCTCCCAGCTATATTAGAGGAAGGCTTTTCCGGTATGAGTTCACGACTCCAGAGGAGAAAGCTCGCACCGGCGACTGGTGGAAGCGGGTCATCATTCGCGAATTCCTGCCACAAGTGAGCCGCCCCGATTCCTAAAGTCATTGCAAACTGCCTGATCCCCTTCTACCGATCTTTTTCCATTCATAGATGAACTCTTTCTGGGCAGACATGATCGTCAAAATGTCCCTCCCGCTCGCGACCCGATGGGTTGAAAAGCAGGAGTCGGTCATTATGCGCGAAGGCCGCCCTCTCAGTGAATGGGAAACGATGTGGGCGCAGGATGTCGGTGTCAGCAAACCCGAGGAAGTTCGCATTCTCCCCGTCCCGAGAATTCCGACGCCGGGGTCCTGGATCACGCGGATCTTCGGCGTCTTCGGAGAGGGCCCCACCGGCATGGCGGTTAATTACGGAATCTACCTCGAGGCATCCAACGCGACCAATCCATCTTTGCTCGTCCATGAGTTAACCCACGTCGCCCAGTTCGAGCGCATGGGCGGAATCGGTGCCTTTCTCGAAGAATACATCTACCAGTGCGTCAGCGACGGCTACTGGGACTGCGCCATGGAACAGGAAGCCCGCGACGCCGCCGCGCCGTTCTCACGACCTCCGGGCGGCTGAGAGGACGAAAGCCCTCCTCTTTTTCTTTTTCCTGATCTTACTCTTAATCTTAATCTCCCGGAAGCCCTGCGCCCGGGGAACGCTACCCGTCCTGCTACTTCTCCTCAGCCTCCACATCGGGCTGCTCGACCTTGCTCTCCACCTCAACGGGCAGAGATTCCACGGGGACATCGACGGGATCGCCGTTCTCCTGAACCGGAACCACTTTGATCTCCACATTCACGGGCACGGCCCGCAGGTCATTGATGATTTTAGCCAGCTTTCCGATCGCATCGTCAGCCAGTGTCGCCGGCTGAGCATTTCGCTCGCTGGCCGATTCAATGACCGTCTCAATGCGATGGAGGCCATCCGAAAATCCCGCGAGGGTTCCGACAACCCGACTTACGGGATCATTTTCTCCCGCACCGCCCATGAGCAGATTCCGCCCGAAGCGTCGTTTGATCTCGTCCCAGCGACTCAAATCCTCTTCGGACTGAGTCCCTTCCATCTCACGGAACTTGAGCAAATTCGATTCCGCGCCGGTCGTCAATGTCTGGGACTCGTTCTCGTAGTGATCGACAATAATTCCCTCAACCTCTTCATCGGTCATCACCGGGAGAACCTTCTCGGTCATACGATTCATGTTCCGGTAGGACCCCTGTAGTCGGAACGGAGGCTCCGTGCGATAGGCATCCTCCATCGCCGCGGAGCGAATGTATTCAAGATTCACCCGGAGAACGCTGTCGCGGACCCGCATGAGTTTCTTCATCACGCCGACCATCTCATCGATTTCCTGAACCGTATAATTCCCGTCGAAATCAACGCCCTCTCTGGACCCGTTCTCCGCGATTTGCATCACCGCATAAACATCCTTTTGGCTGCGGCTCGCAAGACGGCTCAGAACCGGATTCGAAGTCATCGCATTCTCGATGTAACTCGCCTCGAAGTCCGCAGAGTGCTCCCCAATGATATCTCCCAAATTGTAGGTATCGGCCCGGTTCGCCAACATGTCAGGAATCTGAAATTTACCGCCGCTCTCAGTGTAGGGGTTTCCTGCCATTACCACACAAACCTTCTTCCCGCGAAGATCATAAGTTCGCGGCTTGCCATTCCAGACGCCCTCGATCTTCCGCTGTGCATCACACAGCGAAATAAACTTCTGCAAAAACTCAGGATGAGTGTGTTGAATGTCATCAACGTAAATCATGACATTGTCCCCCATCTCGAAAGCGAGGTTCAGCTTCTGAATTTCCTCCCGTGCACTCGCATTCGGAGCCTCTTCGGGATCGAGTGAAGTCACGTCGTGCCCGAGCGCAGGACCATTGATCTTCATGAAAGTAATCCCGAGACGATTCGCGATATACTCCATCAAAGTCGTCTTGCCGTAACCGGGAGGAGAGATCAGCAAAAGCATTCCCATGCGATCTGTCCGCGTATCTTCACCCGCGGTGCCCATCTGTTTGGCAAGATTGTCGCCGATGAGCGGCAGATAGACACGATCGAGAAGGCGGTTCCTGACAAAGGCAGACATTACCTTCGGTCTGAATTCATCGAGTCGCATCTCCTCACGGCGGGTCTCGATCAGACGCACTTTCGTTTGTTGGTATTCGACAAAGGCCGGCACCACCTCGGACTCAAAATGGCTGAGCCGCTCCACAAACTCCACATAGTCGAGGGCCAGAGATCCGCTTTCGATATTCCGGTGCTGGCCCGTAAGCCCCGCCACCTCCTGCGCGCTGGCGACCTGACGAACGGCACGCTTTTCGAAAGAATCGGTCACTGAAATCCAGGCAGCTTCGAGAACAGGCCCGTCGACATCAGCGACACCGACAATGGTTTGAATCCAATCCTGTGCCATCTCCAATGCGACGCCCGAATCGGCGCTCAGGCCGCTGATCGCCGCGCGGAACTCCGTGGAAAGCCGCTTCGCGGTGAGGGACTGTGAAAATTCCTGATACACTGTCGCCGCCGCCGGTGAAATCACGACCGGCTCCCCCGCGATGAGCTGGGCAAACCAATATCTGGCAGCCCGCGCTGCATTCGCAGAGCGGAGCAAAGCGAGCCCGTCTGACAAAGAGGCCCGGCATATTTCGAATTCCTCAGCCAACTCACGGCAGTAGGAATCAGTGCGTTTTGAGATATCAAATTTCCCCGCAAGTATGCCCATCGAGGCGACGCGTTTTTCAATCCCCTCGCGCCATTCCGCCCCCGCCCTGTTCCACGCAAATTGTGCCAGAATGCGGTCACGACTTGAATACTCGAGCAATCCGACGTCGCCCTCGATGGCGACGAGGACATCAATAATCCGAAGCGCATCGGCATCGTGAACACCCTTGGTGTAAGCCTCGTCATAGCGGTTTGACATGAAAACCTGAAGCGCTTCCAACTTCGCCACCTCGTCCATTTCGCTCCACGGCGAATCCAACCCGGCACTGGCCTCGGAACGAAAGTAGCGCCATGCCAGATACTCCGCGCGATAAACCTCATCATTCTCCGAGACAACGCTCATTTTCCCGATCGCTCCTGCTTCGAGAACGACCGGATCCGTGACCGGCTCGAAAAATTCTGTCCCCGCGAGGTGAAAGGCCGGGCCCTTGTCGTGAGGCACTATCGAAAGCTCCAAGTCCTGGCGGTTCACCGTGAAACGATGCTCACCGAATTTGATGACATCTTTGCCATCGACGAAAAGCTCTTTCCTGTCCTTAAGCTGACGCACCGCATCGTCGCGGACCGTTTTCAAACGCGTGCGAACGTCGTCGGACTTCACCGTATCGCCGAGCTCGGCCAACTCCTCGATGATGTCCCGGACCTTCTCGACCATGAGATCGCCGGCGAGGTAGCCGTTGATTTCAGAAATCCCTTCGAGCTGTCCAACGCGATGCTGGATCGTCGTTAGAATCCGCTCAGCGGAACGGTGCAAGGTCGACGAGCGCCGGTTCTGAGTCTCGAGCAACTGAACTTTTCGCGACTCAAAGGCGTTGTAAATTTCATCCCGCTTCTCAACGATCTGCGTTACGTAATCATCGAATTCAGCGAACTTCCCTTCGAGCTCTTCGAGCTGAATCATCGTCCGCGAGAGGTAGTCGTCACATTTCTCAGGCGTATTGCAGAGATCGAGAAAGTTGATCACCGACTGGCTCAGCAATTGCATCTGAGCGCCGAACTGCGCCTCGCCTTCCTGCTTTGCGAGTTCGAGACGGCGATTCTTCAGCACCGACCTGACACTGTTCAACTTCGAATAAATCGCCGAGATATCGTCAATGATTTTCGTCGTCTCGGTGGCGTCCTCGATACGGAGATTCCCCACGATATCGATGAGCATTTCGAGTTCGCTCCCCGCCTTATCAAGTTCTTTGCGAACCTCTTCGGCCCGGGCAACTTTTTTAACCTTCCCCACTTCACCTTCCTGATCGGCAATGCGTTTCCGATAGGGATCGAGCGCCTCCTTTTTAAGAAGAAATTCCACGCAATCATTTGAGACCCGCTCGGTAGCGTCAACCACCTCGGCTTCGGCAGCCTCGATCAAGTCTGCATCGTGATAACGCAGATCACGAAGGGCAATAACCTCACCCCGGATTGTCCGGAGCTCGGACAGGTTTTCGACAAACCCGAGAATGTCATCCGGTCGCAGGCTTCGCGCCCGGCGCGTAATGTCTTTGGAGCGACCGACGACCTCGTTCGATTTTTCGGCGGTGGAACGACGCAGACTCGACACCTTCTCGAACTCCGCAATTGCTGAATCCGCGGCCCCTTTCAACTGGAGGAGAACCGCGCGAAGATCGTGGGCATTTTCATCACCACACCAGAAATAGGTATCGATGATGTCGCCGCTCTTTTTCGTGAGGTCGAGGTAGAGCCCCTCGTAGCTGTCTTCTTTCTGGAGCAGGTTCAGCACTTCATGACACTCGGCCATGCACTTCACGATGTCCGCATTACCGACCTTGTAGAGAAAGCTGTTCTCTTTGTCGGCGATGGACTTTTGCTCGGCAGTGAACGGCGTCTGCCAAACCTGAAGAACGTGATGTTTCTGAGCCTCCTCGCCATCGCGAAAATAGACCATCTCGCCATCATCAAAAATCGTGTAGCCGTTACAAACAATCGGATTCTCGACCGACTGGTTGATGAGATTGTAGGGCATCAAAATGTAGTGCCCCGAAGTCCGGTTATAGAAAAGATAAAGGTAGTCCTCGCCGTTGGGTGAGGCGATGCGGCGTTCGAAAAGCATCTCCCGCAGCTCATTGTCGAAGCGCTTCGTCTCACCGGTTTGGAGATAGTATCCGTCCGAGAAAATGATACCGTGATCTTCGGGAAGGAGGACGCAGGCGTCGTTAATCGAATCGATCCGCGTGACCGTCTTGGTCTTTTCGTTGTAGACGAGATGACGATAATCTTTCTCCTGATAGGGAAGGATTCGGAGGAGGATGAGGCTCCCTACAATCGCATAAAGAATCTCCGCATCGTCGAGAGTCTGGTCATCGTTCGCAACAACCTCCTCGTAAATCCCCTCACCGGATTCGGTGTTATCCTCGATCTTGATCGTAAGATCGCCGCCAACGGTTTCGACGAATACGCGGTCCTCAATCGAGACGTGGGGATGAAGCCCCTCACGGAACATGCCGCGATGAGCGCGCTTCCATTCGAAGTCCTGCTGAGGAGGAAAACGATACTCGTGATCAAAGCGGTTCCCGATGTAGCGAAGCTCGCCGTGCCCCTTGATAAGGAACTTGAAACACTTCACATCCTCGACTGACTTCCCGACCCGGAACGCCATGTAGAGGTGCGCCCCGATCACCATGAACTTTACGAAAATGGTCTCGCGGTAGTATTTGTAGAGATAGGAAAAATCCTCACGGAACTCAGGATCATCGAGCGGGCCGCCTTCGAGTGCCCCGAAGTGATGCCCCCCGGCGTCGTATTGATAAAAGCCGAAAACATCCTCCACCTCGGTGACGGATTTCAGCCCCATCTGAACGTTGTAACCGAAGAGCAGTTTCCCGCCGCCGATCGCCACGATGTCACGGGCAACGCAATTGTATTCCGTCGAGATTCGCTCCGTCGCAACGAGGCTGGGCTCCACCGAACCGAAGACCTCCTGCCGCGAATGGTTCAGCGAATCGAGCCGGGTCCGCAGCTCGCCCCCATGGGCAAGGAGACGTCTCCGGAGCACTTCATAAGTGCCGCCCTCGAGCTGCTCGGCGGGGGCCGGCGTTCCCGCCACCGCTTCCGTATTGTCGGTTACTTCAGACATTCTTCAGTGGATTGAGCTCCACCAATGGATTGAGTGTTAAGACATCTGCTTCAGCACTGTAGCGGCATTCTCATCGGCAATGCCGAATCGCTTCGCAGCACCTAACAAACCGGCAATCTTCGTCTGCACCGCATTGTCTCCGGATTCCGAGGCCATCCGTGAAAGAAGTGCCGAGACCGAGAGATTCTTCAGATCCTCGGAAGTGATTCCGAAGTCATCAATCCAGCTTCCGAGCTGAGATTTGAAGTATTCCGGATCGCCATTGAAGAAGGTTTCTTTGATATCCGTCAGGGTCTCACTGTTGGCGACAAGGCGATCAACTGATTTGCCCTGAGTGATCGCACCGGTAATCCGATCAAAGAACTCTGTTTCACCACCGACAATGTCGATTTTCGCGGTCTTGAGCGCCTGAGCAAGAATCTCAGAATGCCTTGCCGCAATGGCTTCACGCACATCGATCTCCGCAAGCTCGACGATCTTCTCTTTCTCAAGCTCAAGTTTGAACTCTTCGTGCTCTTTACCGGCCTCGTTGAATTTCTTCATCGCATCAGCCTTGGCTGTAATGCCTTTCGCTTCTGCATCCGCAGTTGCCTCGACAACACGGGCTTCACCCATTCCGGGAGCCGCTATTTCAGCGGAAACCCCTTCAGCAAGAGTCTTCTTCGCAATCGAAAGTTTCTCGGACGCTGCCTGTTCAGCCTCAGCCGAAATGACAACCTCTTCAGCTCGCAGCTCAGCCGCCTGCTTCTCAGCCTCGGCCATTTTGACAACCTCGTAGAGATCCTGGTCCGCTCTCATTTGAGCCGCCTCTTTCGCTGCCTCAGCCTCCTTGATTTGCCTGATCAGAGCCTCTTCCGCCGCCTTCTCAGCGAGCGTCACCGCGACCTGTTTCTCACGATCCGCTCCGGCAAAGGCTTCGGTATCGAGGATCTTTTGCTGCTCTTCGACCACGCTCTTCTCAACCGTAACCCGCTCACGAATCACGTCCTGGATCTCCTTCTTCTCAACCTCAACGCTCTTCTCCTTCTCAATTTCTTTCAGTGTCGTGACGCGCTCACGCTCGATCGACTCGAGCTCCTGATCGCGTTTAACGCGCTCCTGCTCGACCACGTCGGTGCGCTCCTTGTTGCGCATCGCAACGATGACCTCGCGCTCCTTGTTCTGAGTCGCAATTTCAATCTCCTCCTCCGTCGTGATGCGGGCCCGCTCCGACTTCAGTTTTTCCTCCTCAGCCACCTTGTTCGCTTCCGCCTCCTCGCGGGAACGAACCGACATAACCTCGCGCAGCTGCTTCGCCTCAGCCTCTTCCTGCTGGCGCTCAAGCTCAAGAATTGCTTCACGCGCTTCGACGTCCTGCTTCTTGATGACACGCTCTTTCTCCCGCTGAATCGAGTTGGAAAGCTTCGCCTGATCCGCTGTCAGCTCAGTGATCTTCTTAATACCTTCCGCATCGAGAATATTATTCGGATCGAGGCTGGACATAGGAGTCTGCTCCAAAAAGTCAATCGCGCAGTCATCGAGGACAAAGCCGTTCAAATCAGTGCCGATCACCTTGATGATCTCATCCCGGAAGGTGTCACGCTCCTGATAAAGCTCGATAAAGTCGAATCGTTTACCAACCGTCTTAAGCGCCTCGGAAAACTTCGCATCAAAGAGCGTTCGAATCTCCGCCTCGCTCGAGGCACGCTCACAACCAATCGATTGCGCCACTTTGAGAACATCTTTATTTTCGTTGTTCACGCGTACGAAAAACGCGACCTCAATATCGGCACGAATATTATCCTTACAAATCAACCCGTTCTCGGCGGTTCGCTTGATCTCAATACGCTTGATCGAGATGTCCATCTCTTCCATGCGATGGAGGATCGGATAAACCATGACCCCATCGAATGCGACGCGTGTTCCACCGACGCCGGTGACAACAACCGCGGTTCCTTTTTTAACTTTACGAAAGAAACTCGCGTAAAATATCCCGACTGCGAAAAGCAGTGCGACGATCGCCACAACGACGACCAAAACGACTGAGCCACCGAAATTCATGGCTAGTATTGGTAGGTCTGTATTCATAGATTTTTCCTGGTTGGTAGATACAAAAGTCAGTTAAGAGGTCGAACCGTATAGGTCTCTGTTTCGGGCGTATAGGAAACCACGAGCACTTCCGTCCCTTTGGGTATCGAATCGTCTGACGAAAGAACCGCCTTCAAAATGAGCGATTTTTCGTCGGTCTCGACTTCAATCTGGCCGAACTCACGGTCCAGAGTCGTGGAGCGAACCCGCCCGCTCGACCCAATGATCTGCGCCGGCTTCTCAGAGGTGCGCAGCATGTCCATGAGCGGTCTCAGTGGCCGGATCAATAGCCGGGTGATGACAAAGGCGAGGATCACCACGGGAATCACCATGATAGTGGCAAAGGAAGAAGACTGAGCCGGATTGAAATAGTGGTTCCCCGCAATGTTCAGGGCCCAGAGGAAGACCGAAAATACGGAGATCACAAAAATCAAAGGGGCATCAGAAGCACCCACCAACCGGAGAATCCCGTGAAAAAAGGTCGCGCCGACTGAGGAATGATCGCCATTTCCGGTGAGGTTGTGATTGTCACTGCCCTCAGCTCCATCAATGCCGTCAGGATCGACTCCATCGACACCGTCCACGCCATCGACCCCGTCAATCCCATCAATGCCTCCTTCCAAATCGACCAAACCGAACAAGCCGATAACCCAGTAAAGAGCCACCGCACCTAACAGTATCGTGAAAGGCAAATTCAATGGCGATATAGATTCTTGTAGCAGTTCAAGCATTGTCCTTACAGTTCCCGAGCAAGCTTGCTCCGGGTTGTGACTTACATTCAAGCCCAAAATCGATTACCTAATCTTTTCCGGACGCTCGAAGATTAGAGGTAGTTTCTCAATCACTCGACTACAAAGCGGGAGCATGATTGTAACGCCAATCCGCTTGTCAATGAGGTGCCTTTCGGGCACACTCCACCCCATGGAGTCGCATGAAGTATTAAAGGAGGCATTCGAAAGCCCTAACACCAGCCCAAAGGAAATCGCATCGGACCTCGGGGTCTCCCTCTCACTCGTCTACAAGTGGGCACAGCCGAACTCTGAAACCGGCTCAGGGAGCCGGAATCCGCTCGACAGGATTGATACCCTCATGAGGCTGACCGGCCACACCGGGATTGCTGAATGGATGTGCCGTCGCGCAGGGGGTTACTTTGTGAGGAACCCGAAAAGCACCTGTGAGCAGGGCTATCAGGTCGTCCCCGCGACCCACACCATCGTCCAGCAGTTTGCAGGGCTTCTCGACGTCGTCTCCCGTGCCGCGGAGGACAATACGATCACGCCTGACGAGTCCGCCGACATTCGTGTCGTCTGGGACACCTTAAAATCTTACTGTGAAGGATTTGTCCGCTGTTGCGAAGAAGGCGATTTTGAGCAAATTCAGAAAGATCTCGATATTTCCTGACGTATGGGGTCTACCTCCATCTTCAAGAATGCCTTCACATCAGACGCAAACTCCCCCGCCCCGTTGCTGGGTGGAAATCAATCTCCCGGCCCTGGCCCGGAACGCCGCCTTCTGCCGGGCTGAATCAAAATGCCCCGTCATGGCGATCGTGAAAGCGGACGCCTACGGCCATGGCCTCAAAGAAATCGCCCGTGAGCTCGCGCACCAAGTGGGAGCCTTCGGGGTCGCCAATGTCCGCGAAGCCTTGCGCATCCGTGAAGCGATTCCGGACCTCACCGTCCCCATCCTTATCCTCAGCCCGGCAACGCCCGAGGAAATCCCCGCGATCGTCGCAGCCGGGATTTGCGCCTCCGTCTCGACACCGCAAGAGGTTGAGACCTTTGGCGCTGAAGCCGCAAAACTGAACCGAAAGGCTTCCCTGCATGCCGCCGCCGACACCGGGATGGGCCGGATGGGAAGCGCACCGGAAACCTACGCCACACTCGTGGACTCGATTAAGAATCACGAAAACTGTCATCTCGCCGGCGCCCACACCCACTTTCCCTCCGCCGATGAGGAAGTGGATTTCACCAGACAGCAAATCACCACCTTTGCTGAATTGTTAGAGCCGCTCGACCTTCCTGAGGACTGTATCGTCCACATGGCAAACAGCGCCGGGTTGCTCGATTTCCAGGAGCTCATGCCCTTTGTGACGATGACCCGACCGGGGCTCGCGCTGTATGGAATCTCTCCCCTCGAAGGCCATGCCGACGAACTCCAACCCATCCTCGAGTGGAAAACCCGCGTTGCCCTCGTGCGCGAAGTTCCCGCAGGAACGACGATCAGCTACGGGCGCACCTTCGTCGCAGACAGGCCCATGCGGGTCGCGACACTCGGGATCGGTTACGGAGACGGCTACCCGAGACACCTGTCAGGAAAAGATGCCTCGGTTTTGATCGGAGGAAAGCGCTGTCCCATCCTCGGTCGAGTCACGATGGACCAAATCGTCGTCGACATTTCCCACCTCAATGATCTTGTCAAAAGTGGCGACGAAGCCGTCGTCGCCGGTTCTCAGGGCGACGAGACCATCACTATTGCTGAAATTGCAAAGAAAGCGGGGACGATCCCCTGGGCCGTTCTCACCGGAATCACGAGCCGGGTTGAGCGAACCTACCTCAGCTAACCGAAGCCCCGTCCACGGTAAGACGACGCGCGTCCGAAAACCGCTCATCCATCCAGTCCAGATGCGTCGTTGTGATGAGCTTTTGCGACGCCTCCGGCCACGCGGCCATGAGTGCATTTCTCCGGTCCGGATCGAGTTCACCGAAGACATCATCGATCAGCAAAATCGGAGGTTCGGGGCGCGCATCCACGAAAAGCTGCGTCTGTCCGAGCTTCAGAGCCAGCGCCACGGTGCGCTGCTGCCCCTCACTCGCAAACTTCGCCGCCGGCATCCCGTTGAGCGTCAGTAAAAGATCATCGCGGTGCGGCCCTGCCACGGTTTGGCGCCGGCGAAATTCCTCCTGCCGACGCTCCGCGAGCGTCGCGATGAGATTATCATTCTCCCCTGAGGCGCTCTCGTAGCTGATCTCGAGACTTTCCCCCGAAACGCTGATCTTTTTCTCCGCGTCCGCAGCGCGGGACTGGAGTTGATAAACCAACTCCCGACGGCAGTCGCTCACAATGCGTCCCTGAGCGTGAAGGATCTTGGTGTAGGCATCGATCTGCGCCCACTGGGGACTAGCGTCTTTTTTAAGAAGGTAATTCCGCGATCGCAAGGCCTTCTCGTAAGTCTTCAGGGCCGGCCGGTAGATCGGAAAAAGCTGCCCCGCCATGAAGTCGAGAAACCGCCTCCTCCCGTCGCCGCCACCGCGAACGAGAGCGAGATCGTCATTTGCCATCCAGACGACGAGCGCACTGTGCCGGAGGTAATCCTCCGAACGTCGTTGCGTTTCCCCATCGACGAGCAATTTTCTCCCCGACTCACGATACTGAAACCGAAGCTCCATCGAATCAATCCCATCGAGCTTTCCGCCCACCGCGAAAGCCTTTTCCGAAAAGCGGATGCACTCCGCCAACTGCGAAGAACGCGGGCTCTGGAGCCGTAAAAGAACGCAGATCGCTTCGAGAATCGAGGTCTTCCCCTGAGCGTTTTTCCCATGAAAAAGCGTTACGCCCGAATCGAGTTCGAGCCGCAGAGACTCGAAGCAACGAAAGTGATTCAGGTTAAGAGATCGAAGAAGCATACCCGCCGCCTACTCAACAGGGTCTGGTCAATGATGCAACAGGGTATCGTCTCCCAAAGGCGCCCTAGTTTCCCATCTCCATTCCCCTTTTTCTTTTTCTTAATCCTAATCTTAATCCTCCCAAAGCCCATCAGTCCCCACGCCCGACACGAAAAGAATCCCTCACGGATTCCTCTCCACCCCTCTCTCCGCTCCATCCCATCCCCACCCTTTTTCTTTTTCCTAATCCTAATCCTAATCTTAATCTCCTCCTAAAGCCCATCAGTCCCCACCCCAACACAAAAAGAAATCCTCACGAGACTGTGTGGCAAACAAATCGATCAGTGTAAATCATCTGAAATCTGTGGCCCATCTGTGCAGAATCCCTGTAAGTTTTTAGCACAGATTCGCTCCGCTCCCACAGATTGAATCAGATTCACACCGATTCGATAGGCTTTGATTATTTATCACACGGTCTCTCACGGCTCCCTCCACTCACCGAAAAGCGGGCTCAACCATCTCCTCATCAAAATCCTCCCAGACCCCAATCAACTGCTTCAAAATCGCCCTCTCACTCTCCGCCCTGTCATTCTCCTCAGCCATATCCTCCTTCAGCTGATACAGCTCCCAATCGCCGGGGTTTCCCCTCACCGGATTGCGCACAATTTTCCAATCTCCCTTCCGCAAGGCGGCACGATTTCCGACCCGCCAGAAAATCGACTCGTGCGGCGTCCCTCCGACTTCCCCGCTGAGGAAAGGCATCAAATCGACGCCATCGACCTGTTCAGACCGATCCAGCCCCGCGAGCTTCACACTCGTGGGAAAGAGATCGAGCGAGGTAACCGGCTCCTCGTAAATCTGCCCGGCCTCAATCCGCCCCGGAAACTGCATCATAAACGGAACACGGATCCCGCCCTCGTAAAGCTTCCCCTTTTCACCGCGCAGCGGGTAATTGCTGCTCGTGAGCTCACGGGTCGGGCCTCCGTTATCGCTCAGAAAAACAATCAGGGTATTCTCGAGAATCCCTTCACTTTTCACCGTCTCGAGCACCTCACCGACACCATCATCAAGCTGACCTAACATCGCCGCAAAAATGCGTCGTTGAATGTTCTCAATCGAAGCAAACCGCTTCATGTATTTGGCATCGCCCTGCAGCGGACTGTGAACCGCATTGTAGGAAAGATAGAGAAAGAAGGGACGCTCGTCGCCACAGTCTTTGATAAAATGGACTGCCTCACGGGTGAAGGCATCGGTTAAATTTTCCGGCTCGACGATGGGCTGTCCGTTGCGGTAAACCGGATTATCAGCGTCGTATGCGGGCTCGTTGTGCGCCATGTGGGTTGAGTAAAAAAGACGCCCATCCTCAGAAGCCCATCGCCCGAATTTTCCTCCGGGAAGCACTTTGCGGCGAAGCCAGGTCGTCATCCCGTCATACGGAGCCGGACGAAAATAATGTCCCTCGTGGAGGAAGCCGAAAAACTGATCAAAGCCGCGCCGAATCGGATTGTAGTGGGCCGTCCCGCCGAGATGCCATTTTCCAATCATCGCGGTGGTATAGCCCGCCTCGTGCTTGAGACGTCCCGAGATTGTCTTTTGGTCCGTCGGCAAACCGGCATCGGGATCCTCGTTCCGCGCTCCGATCGGATTAAACTCAAAGCCGAACCGTGTCTGATAGCGCCCCGTGATCAAACCGGCACGGGAGGCCGCACAAAACGGAGCCGAGACATAGCCATCGGTGAAAAGAACTCCGTTTTGAGCAATCGAATCGATATGGGGCGTCGGCACATCCGTCTCCGGATTCTGAATCGAAGTCTCCCCGTAGCCGAGGTCATCCGCGATGATATAGATGATATTAGGCAGCTCACTTGCCCGCAAACCTCCCGCGATGAGAAGGACAGCTCCGATGAGGAGACAGAGATTTCGAGAATGCATCCCCGAGCTTAGGAACGTGTACCCTTCTTCGCAAGTCCTGTATTTGACCGCTGATTACTCACAGCGCCGGAAACTTGAGACAAACCCAGGACAGAACCGGAGGTTCAAAAGAAAACGAGCCGGTGGTGAAACGAAGCGCAACCACCGGATTGCTGATCTTTCTGACACGCCCCACCTGAGGGGGCGCAGAAGCATTCGCCGCCTTTCTCAGGCCCCTTCAGGGCCGCTCTGCTTTTAGATATTCAGTTCCCGGCATTCCGCTTCGCTCCACACCGCGCTACGATCTTTCGAGCCTCCAGCTCTTGAGAGGCGGGAAAGCTGAGAGACACTTTACCTTTCAGCCCTTCCCTTTCCAGACCGGCGGAAGCCCCTCCATCGTCTCTGACAATATCTGAAAAATGTGTTCCCGCTCCGAGTCGGAGAGATAGGCAAAATCCGGATGGGAGTCCGGCTTTGTGAGGATCGAATGGAGGTCTTCGAGCACCAGGGTTCGAATAATGTCAGGCAAATCGCCGAAGGCATCTGAGTAAATCAAATGACTGCACCGGTATTTCATGAGCCGTTCATAAAGCCGGAAATCCTTCAGCGAACGCCCTTCTTCGCTTTTGCGTTCATTCGCCGCAAACGCACGCTGAAACGCCTCACTCCCCTCGACACCGGCGGGGAGCTGAAATTCGTCCGCAAAAAGAAGCTGCTTTAAAACGCGGTCCGACTGGCTCTTGAGGACTCGCTGATTCGTTTCCGAAAGCGGGGCATCCACCGATTCGCCGAACGCCTTCTGCATTTCGCGATGACGATGCAAGGTCGAGCGAGTCGTCAAATTGGCCTCCACCAGCGCATTGTGCACCCCGACCTGATGCTCGAGGACCATGAGCGCGACAACGTCACTTTGCGGTCCGTTAAGATACGGATCACTGTTGAAAAATTCGCTGATCAAAGCCTCTGCAGCGCCCATCGGCTCCAGCTCGATCTCGACATCGCGCAGTTCCGAATGCGCCACTGCATTACCCATGTGACGCTGATCCTCGACCTCCCCGCTCACATACCAGCCGCCCCAGCGCTCATCGATCGGGCTGTCATGACGGGTATGAAACGTGCCCGCCTGAAAAAGCGGCTGGCCCGTATTCTGAGGAAAAACCGAACGCACCATCAACCCCGGAAAATGGTGATTGGAGGACCCCGCGTGGCAATTGAGACAGGAACGCTCACGGTTCAACACCGGTGGCGCATCCGCTTCTCTCTCCGTCAGCTTCAGCATGTGGAAAACCAGCCCCAGCTTCGGGTCAAAGCTCGCAATCTCGATCTCCCCACCCTGAACCCAGCCGATATAGACATCGTCCGAGAAATAAAGCGCCCTCGGTGTTTCGGGCGAAATCCGGCTGTTCTGAGCGCTCGTTTTTGAAAAGACCAGAACCTGCGATTCAATCGGAACCTCAAGTGCCTCGAGAAATTCAGCGAGAATCTCCCTGTCGCTCCCTTTCGAGAGGAGCCCTTCCCGTTTTGCTTTCTCAAGCAATCTCGTCACCGGCGTATCAGGCTCCGTCTCATGATAATCAATCGGGGCACGCTCATAAAGCGGCTCGAAAGCAGCTCCGGGGCCCGCCGCCATGAGGAGAATTCCCAATGTTAAGGTGTACTTGAAAACCATCTTTTATAAATACGTCGAATTGAGAGGACTGCCTCCTCTCAATTCTTAAAAATCACGTGAGTCACCCATGGCCATTCCCGACCGCGCTAAGGAAGAGCTCCCTTTCACAAAGCTTTTACATGATGGAAATTGTCGCCGCGATCATTTTCCACTAATCTCTATGCATGTCGGGGAACCTGCCAGAGACGTCTCACGGATTCGGAGAGAACCCGCCTCGGGAAAATTATCTCCCGATTCCGATTCCTCAACGCCGACGGAAAAGATCGGAAAAGCCCCGGCGGGCTCTCGCATCCTTCCTTCCGGAAATCCGTTTTCCCAAATGGCATTTCCCGCCCCTTACATCAGACCAACGCCGGAGAAGAAAAGAGTTCGTTCAATCGATCCTCGCCGCCCTTTGCGTCAATCTCCTCATTGTCGGGGCACTCCTCACCATCGCAATTGATCCACTCGATCTCAATGACGGCGCCTTTTTCACCGCGACGATCAGCCCGGAGAAAAACAAAGAAGTGGAAGAAGCCTCCGACAGCGGAAGCGCCGGCAGCAATCAGGTCGAATCCGGGAATCCCGGTTCAGCGGACATCACCGGGATGAGCCCTGCCAGCATCACCTCCCTGGCGATCTCGCCGGTAAGCCTTCAAATCGCCTCGCAGGATTTGGGCGCCCCCTCGCTCAGGTTCGGCCGGAGCGTCGCGAAATTCGATTTCGAAGCCACTGAAAATGAGGCCCGGAAAAAGATGCAGGCTTTCGTCAACGGAAAGGGCGGCTCTCTCGCCAATGGCAGCGGGAAAGGCAAAGCATCCGGCATCACTACAGGCACTCTCAAAGCCCTTTTCCCGAAATCGAAATTCGGGAACGGCGCCGGTATGGCCGTCATCGTCGATATGTCGGGAAGCATGCAGAAAATCAATCAAGCCGTCGACGCCTACATTGAAGACAACTTCCCTCAGGGCGTCACGAGGCACGTCAACGGCTGCGCCCTCAACGGAAGTGACGACCCTTTTCTCCGTGCTCTCGCCTCTGAAACGAGCCGGGAACGACGCACCGATTATTTCTTCATCTGTGACCTCAGGGACGGCGAAACCGGAGAAGGCATCGGCCGGATTCGGAATTGTCTCGTTCTCGGAAAATTTCCGAAAAAGCTTCATGTCGTCAGCTTCGCAAGACAACCGGGCCGCCACTTGGCCAAAATGCTGGATGTCACCAAGGGCACCTTCACCTATGTAAATCCTTACCTGGATGAGCAAGCTGAAGCAGACGAATGAGCAGCCGGGAGGAAAGTCAATCTCCGCCGCAACCGCCACACCCGCTTCCGCAACCGCTGTCACCGTGGCTGCAGCCGCCTCCGCAACCACCGCCACCTCCCCAGCCGCCTTTTCCTCCTCCGCCGCCGTGTTTGATTGCTTTAAAAAGGATAAAAAGAAGGGCAACGACGAAGAACACTCCGAGAGCACCCGAATTTGCCTCGTCACCACTGCACCCGGCGACAAATAGAACCGTGCCGGTCGCCGCAGCAAAGACAGCCACGGCACGCTTCGGAATAATGAAGTGACTTGCCGCATCGACCCGACTGAAACGCCGTGTCGCAAACCGGATCTCCGATGGCGGCCACAGATCCGTCGGAGCCTCCTCTCCGAAATGCGCGCGATAGCTCTTCAGGGTTTCTTCATAGAGATCATGAAATTTGGCCGCTTCACTCTTTCCTCCTCTCGTCGGACCGTGATGAAGCGGAAAGCCGAGAACGCGTTTGCAACATTCATCCCAGTAATTTTTCGTGTAGCAGAGGTGAAGGTGCCACGCCTGATCGACCTCGTCTGATGGTGTCACCGAATGCCCCGCGACGGCGCACAAATAGAGGAATTTCCGGTACTCGGCGATGACCCGCTGCGTGAATGCCGGAGTCCATCGGTTCTCCCTCGCGAGCCGGTCAGCAAAGGTCAGTTCAGATTCGGGATTACCTATCTCAAGGCCCTCGATCGCATTCCAAAGTTCAGTTTCTTCCGCAGTCATGATTCAGGAAAAATTTGGTGTCGGGTTCAGCGCAGCGCTGCGGCATCCGGGGAATTACAAGGTATCCCGGCGGGAAAGGCAAGCCCTCACCGGATCGATCCACTGAGCATTGTGATCTATCGCGCAGTGTTGCCTATGATTACAAACCGCCCGTCCGTTTATAATAGGTGAAAAGACCGACTATGTGATTTCATAGAAACGTCTAATTCTCATCCCACACTCACTTGACCCATGGAAGTTCTCGAAACACTCGCCGTCGCGCTCGGATTTGCCACCCTCGCAGGTCTGAATCTCTATCTCGTCGTTCTCCTCACCGGCACGGCGATTAACCAGGGCTGGGTCGATGTCTCGGCCACCTACCCCGACCTCATGGTTCTCGGCGATCCCGCGGTGATTGCTGCAGCCGGCGTCTTCTTCTGCCTCGAATTTTTCTCGGACAAAATCCCCTGGGTCGATTCGCTCTGGGACACCGTTCACACCTTGATTCGTCCCGTCGGAGGCGGCCTTCTCGCCATCCAAACGCTGGGGCCGACAGAACCCGGGTTTGAAGTCATCATCGCGATGCTCGCCGGGGGAACCACCCTCGTGGCGCACAGCTTCAAGGCGGGCACCCGACTCGCTATCAACGCCTCACCCGAACCGGTCAGCAACGTCGCCGCCAGTGTCACCGAAGACATGGCCGTCGTCGGCGGTCTCGCTCTCATGAGCATGAACCCGCTCCTCGCCGGTGCCGCCTGCCTCCTCTTCCTCGGCTTCGCCCTCTTCCTCACACCGAAGCTGCTTCGCCGCATCAAAGGCTTTGTCTGGCTCGTCTGGAACAAAGTCTTCGCGATCGTGAACCGTCCCGATGAGGAGAAGCTCCTCTACGCCAATCTCACTTCGACCGAAGTGCAGAAGATCTCCTCACGTCTCGGCAAGAAAATCGATCCCGCCTGGTCCGCGAAAGTGCTCGTGGGCAAAGCGAAACGCTTCAGCGGATTCATCCCGATGACCTTTGGACGCCTCATCGCTCAGGCTGAGAGACCGGAAACGCTCCAATTTGTGGGGAGCCGGTTCTGGCGAACCTACGACACCGAGCTTTCCCTCGAAGGCCTCGAAATCACTCAGGAGCCACGCCTTTTTTCCGAGGACATCGTTCTCTACGACCTCGAAGGAACAAGGAAACTGATCCTGCGCCTCCCCTCCGGCCACCGCGCCATGGCGAACCGCATCGTCGAGAGCCTCATCTCTCAGCGGGATGCAGCCATGCCGATGCCCTCCGATCGTATCATGATCGCCGGGGCCGAGGTCGATGCAGATGTGGTCGCGTGATAGGTGCGCACTGGAGCAGAAGAACGCACTTCAGGTAGATCGTCAGGTAGATGCGGCCCGCCGGGACGCTGATTCGCCCGCACCTCCCGCGGCATCCGCCGTCACGACCTCCTTATCTATATCTATATCTTTTTCTTTATCCCCTCAATGCGTGGCCCGGAAATCGTCGGCCAATCGAAGGCGCGTGAGTCTCCGCCTCAGAAAAAGATAAGGATAAAGAAAAAGATAAAGGCTGTTCCGGCTACGAAGGTTCCATTGCGATCCAGACACCGTGAAATGCCTTTTGGCGAAAGGCATCTACCGCCCCTCGTTCGAACGCACCCTAGATAGATGCGTCCCGCCGGGACGCAGATTCGCCCGCACCTCCCACGACTTCCGCGGTCATACCCCCCTTATCTTTATCGTTATCTTTTTCTCTATCCCCTCAATACGTGGCCCGGAGATCGTCGGCCAATCGAAAGTGCGTGAGTCTCCGCCTCAGAAAAATATAAGGATAAAGAAAAAGATAAAGGCTGTTCCGGTTGTGAAGGTCCTTTGCGATCCGGACACCGTGAAATGCCTTTTGGCAAAAGGCATCTACCGCCCCTTAAAAATTCGCGCGTTCTCAGGATGCCTGCTGGCAAAACGCTTGAATCCACGCTAGACGTTGATTTCATCTACGCACCATCATGAGCGACGAACCTGAAGTACCGAACCTTGATCCCCAATCACTGCGCATCGCGGCAGCGAACGCCCTGATCCGCCGACGTCGCACGATCAAGCCGAAGGACATGTCCGACAAACCGGTCGAGCCGATTCAGCTCGCGACCATCCTCGAAAACGCCAACTGGGCCCCGACCCACGGCATGACCGAACCCTGGCGCTTCTTCATTTTCTCGGGCGAAGGCCGCGAACGCCTCGGCAATTTCTGCCAGTCGCTCTACAGCAAAATCACGCCGGAAACGGAAGTCCGCGCCGACAAATTTGAAAAACTCGGCGCTCAGCCCATGATGGCCCCCATCGTCATTGCCGTCGGCATGAAGCGTCAGGACATCGAAAAAATTCCCGAGATCGAGGAGATCGAAGCGGTCGCCTGCGCGGTGCAAAACATGCACCTCACCGCGAGCGCCATGGGCATGGCCGCCTTCTGGTCGACCCCGCCGATCAGCTACACCGACGAAATGCGCGCCTGGCTCGGACTCGAAGACCCGCGCGACAAATGCCTCGGCTTCTTCTACCTCGGCTGGCCGAAGGAAGAGGAATGGCCCGAAGGCACTCGCGGCGACGTGAGCGATAAGATCGTTCAGGTGCCGTCTTAGGGCGCCGACTGGCGTTTCCCTCTTGGACACCTTTCCCACCGGGCTGAAGGCCCGATCGCACCCAGCCCCGGGTTTCAACCCGGGGAATTGGGATCATATTACCTAAGCGCCCTGAAAGGTCGCCCGCGATCGCCGTGTATACGGACAGCCCACTCTCCAACCCCACCCGCAATTCTTCACTTGCCAATTCCCTATTCAGTAAGTAATTAACGAATCTTAACTGCTTGACTGATTATGAGAATTCTTTCACTCGCGCTTGGCTTCGGCGCACTTCTTTCGCTTGGAGCCCTGACGGGTTGTGTCACTTCTGCAGGAGGCAGCGCCGGTGGTGGCAATTCGATCAATGACATGGCCCGCTACCTCGGTGGGCTGCCCGGAAGCAACCGGAGCGAGCTTGCGGCGCCGCGGAGTTCGGCGGAATGGAAATCGCATCAGTCACGGATGGACGGTCTCTGGGGCAATCACTCGGGTCGACGCAGTCATATTCGCGGGTTTCGCTCCAACCTCGGCGGCCTCTCCTCTCCCGGGGTGCTCTTCTACCCCTTCGGTGGACCTGACTTTCTTCACGCTTCGGCGCTTTTCCCCGGCGCCCGCAACTACGTCCTCGTCGGACTCGAGGGCACCGATGCGATGCCTGACATGAGCACCCTTTCCGCGAGCGAATTGAATCGCGGCCTCGGCGGGGTCAGCAATTCACTGCGCACCGTGACGGGAGCAAGCTACTTCATCACCAAGGATATGCGGGTCGACCTGCAAAGCACGCGCCTCCGCGGGACCCTGCCCCTGCTTCTCGCGCAAATTGCCCGCGACGGAAAGTCGGTCTCTTCAGTAGCCCCTGTCGGAATCGACAGCGCGGGCAATCTCACCTCGCGTTCGGCCGGTTCGGGTTGCCCCGGATGGCACATCAAAGCAGGCGGGAAGAACATTTACTACTTCCGCAAAGATCTCTCGAACGGCGGACTCGGCAATCGCGGGATCCTTAACTTTGTGAGCAGCAAGGGCCGCCCCGTCACTTTTGTGAAAAGTGCGAGCTACCTGATGCACCGGAGCAGCTTCTCAACGATCCGCGATTACATCGTGAAGAATTCCGCGGGGATCGTTCAGGATCCTTCAGGAGTTCCCTTCAAATATCTCACCGGTGCGGGCTGGGATATGAAACTCTACGGCAACTACACCGGTCCGATGGCGACCTTCAGCGGTCATCATCAGTCGGATCTCGCAGCGGCCTATCGCGACGGCAGCTATCCGGTGAAGCCGATGACCTTCGGATTGGGGTATTTACTCAATCCGCAGCGCGCCTGCGTCATGGTGGGGCGGAATTAGAGGAGGCCCCCTCGCCCATAAGGCGTTCGAAAAGGAGGAACCGCTCATAGGCGCTTATAAGCGCTAATCGGAGTCTTTGTTGAAGAATGGCAGGCGGTTCTTCTGCGCTTGGCCACTTGATGCGGGTAGAAAGAGTTTCTTTCCTCTACAGATTGCTTGTCGGGATTCAGGAGTAGAGGAATCAGGATGATTCCAGAGGACGTCGGACCTGCTCGTGGCTACTTAATACCCGGCTGGAAACGTTTCTTTCCTCTACGGGCGATTGTCAGGGCGGCGGAACGGCGTATCGTGCCGGAATGAAGCTGGCACGCATGCCGGACGGCAGTCCGGAGATATTTCACACGATTCAGGGCGAAGGGCGGAGCACTGGGCTTCCGACGGTCTTTATTCGTGCGTCGCTCTGCAACCTCCACTGCCGCTGGTGCGACACGCCCTACACGTGGAACTGGGAGGACACGGACTTTGAGCACGACCTCGGGCGGAAATTCAAGCGGGACAATGAAATCATCGATTTCACGCCCGCTGAGATCGCCGGGATCGTGGAGGCGTATCCCTGTTCCAACTACGTTTTTACCGGAGGGGAACCGCTCATCCAGGAGAAGGCGTGGGTGGAACTGATGCGAGCGCTGCGAGAGACAAATACGGGATCCCATTTCGAAATCGAGACGAACGGCACCCTCGCTCCCGGGCCCGCCTTCACGGAGTTGGTGGATCAGTTCAATGTCTCTCCCAAGCTGAGCAATTCCGGAATCCCCCGCGAGAAACGCATCGTGCCCGAGTCCCTTGAGTTTCTCGCCGGAACCGGAAAAGCGGACTTTAAATTTGTGATCGGCGAACTCACCGATCTCGCTGAACTCATCGAGATTCAGGCGGCAGCTGCGATCCCGAATGAGCGGATCTTCCTGATGCCCCGCTCCAATTCAGTAGACGAGCTCGAAGCAAATCAGGGCTGGGTTTCGACCCTCGCGATCGAGCACGGCTTCCGTTACTCCGACCGCCTCCACCTCCGCCTCTTCGGCGCGAAGCGCGGTGTCTGAAGTGTTCGGTCGAGTGAATTGTGGAATCCTGAAGGGATGGAACGCGACGTGTCAGACCCGACGGGTTACGAATTCACGAAACGGGCTGAAGGCCCGACCGCACAGAGCCCGGCCGTTCACGGCCGGGAGGCTGCGCCCGAAGAAACCGGCCTGTAGGGTCGGGCGCAAATTCGCCTTGCTCCCAGCGTCTTCGAGCGACCCTGCAGGTCGCAGCTATGGGCTGATTATTCCCCGGGCTGGAGCCCGGGGCTTTGTTCGAATGGGCCTTCAGCCCATTGAGAATAGAACGTCTCGTGACGAGAAAGACGGGGCTCGCATCGCTACGCAGTTGGCCCGACCTTTCCCTGTTTGCCCCTGGTGAAAAACGGGAGACGGAAGTCGCGAAGATCACAGCATGATCCGTCGGAACGATTCTCGTTCCGCTACACAGACCATCCGACCTTTTACCTTTTACCCGGCCAGCGCTCCGGTTTTACGGCGCGCCAGCGCCCTCTCTCTACTTCACCGAAGCACGGCGGAGCTTATCGAGAATCGCTTTTCCAACGGCTCGATCCGGAACCGGCTCGGCGATGATTTCATCGATCTCCTCGTTCTGGTCGAGCTGGCGAATTGCATGGAATAGTCGAATTCCCGCTTCAGCGACACGGCCGGAACCGGGGCTGAGAACGCTGACTTCATCCCACTCGTAGGCACCGAGATAGCCGTCTTTGGGCTGCCCGCGATAGCTGAGAAGTGCGTAGCGTTTCCCTTCCTCGGGGCGGAAGTCCTGCGGGCTGCTGAGGAGACGCAGCGGCTTGTTAGGCGCGTAGTGATTAGCAAGCATTCCGGGCGCTTCCGGTGCGGAGTCTTCGACATCCACATTCCTCTCCGCGAAGACCACTTTCCCGAATTTCTTGAGGTCATCATTCGTGATCGGTCCGGGCCGCAAAATCTCAATGATGGGCTTTTTATCCCCCGGAAGGACACGCACGATCGTCGATTCGAGTCCGCGACCACAGGCTCCTCCGTCGACGACGAGAGGAATGCGCCCTTCGAGCTGATCCATCACCGCCGGCGCCGAGGTCGGACTGATGCGTCCGAAAATGTTCGCGCTCGGTGCAGCGATAAAACCGCCGAAACCTTTGATGATACGATGAAAGACAGGATGCTCGCACTGACGGACCGCAATCGTCTCGAGGCCTCCGGTGACGATGTCGGGAACAACCGGCTTTTTCGGCAAGACAATCGTGAGTGGCCCGGGCCAGAAGGTCTCAACGAGCTGCACGACCGTTTTCGAAATCTCTTTGGGAACTTCGGCGATCTGATGAAAGGCGTCCTTGTGACCGACGTGGACAATGAGAGGATCGAAATGGGGTCGTTCTTTGGCTTCGAAAATCTTTTCAACCGCAGCTGGATTGAGCGCATCTGCGCCAAGTCCGTAGACAGTCTCGGTCGGTAGCGCGACGACGTCGCCGGCCTGCAGTGCGGCAACAGCCTTGCGCACCGTCTCGCGGGTTGAATCTTCAAAATCGGTAAAAGCCAGTTCAGTTTCCATGTCTGAGGGATTATTGTTGGGCAAGAGCCGGTATGTGACTATGATGCCACCAGTGGATACGACAGGAACACGCGCTCGCAATCTGATTTTAGTCGGATTTATGGGAACCGGAAAAACTTCGGTGGGCATGCGCGTGGCCAAAAGTCTCGGTTTTACCTTCGTCGACACCGATTCCCGCATCGTCAAAAAGGCTGGAAAGCCCATTCCACGGATCTTTGAGGAGGATGGTGAAGCGGTTTTCCGGAAAATGGAGACGGAAATACTCCGCGAATGCCTCAAAAAGGATAATCAGGTCATTTCCACCGGAGGCGGGATCGTCACCAACGAAGTGAATCGTAAACTGCTCAAGGAGGCCGGTTACACGATCTGGCTGCAGGCGGGTCCCGACACGATTTTTGACCGGGTTTCGCGCAATAAAAACCGTCCCCTCCTCCAGACAGAGGATCCCAAAGCGACGATCCTGAAGATGCTGGCGGAACGGAATCAGTCCTACTGCGACTCGATGGATCTCGCGATCAAGACAGACGAGCTCACCCTTGAGGAAACGTGCTTCGGTGTCACCGAGTCCGCGAGAATCGCGCTCTGCATCTAGGCGCTGAAGCGGCACCCGATTCGACCTCGCCCCGGCACAAAAAAAGCGACGGATCAATCATCTCGATCAACCCGCCGCTTCGTAATTTATTCCGGTAACATGCTCGCCCTAGAGGACTTCCGGGACAACGAATGGCTCGCGGTATTCGCGGCGCGCAAGCAGGTTCGCCGCCTCGTCGAGATCGCCGTTCCCTTCCGCCCACTCCGTCTCGGGATTGAACTTCAGCATCGGACCGGTGAGGAGTCCGTCTTTCTTGAGGTCGACTTCATTCTTCTCGAGGTGATCGGCCATTGAGCCGAACCGCTCGGTGAGAGTCGCGTCTCCCTTGATCCGCTCCATCGCTTCGCCGCGGTCGAGGGCGTCGCCGAGGCGGTGGGAAATCAGTCCGGTGTGGCAGAGAGCGCTCGAAATGTGGGTTTCTTCGCAATCCGCATACTGCTCCTCGACCTTCCGGCTCTTCACGGCACTGATGAAGTTGGTGAAAATATCTTCGGTCTCGAACGCTTTAGGGACTTCGAGATCGTTACCCTTGTTGTCCTTCATCTTCACTGACCCACCGGCGTTGGTGTAGACAAGCCCCTCTTCACAGACGACGACCACTGAAATACCGCTCTCACCGGGAAATTCATCCGGGGAGTTCATGTTTTTGCCCCAGTTTTCCTCCTGATACTTCTTCGCGCTTGGGAGACCACGCGTTTCGAAAATCAAAGGAGCGTTGTCGTAATCGTGGTAAACAATCTGAGTGTTGGGGGTTTCGCCATCGTCATCGTAACCGAGACGACCACCGATGCTCATGGTGCGCGGTGCGATTTTGTCCTCACCGAGGTACCATCTCGCGACGTCCATCTGGTGAATCCCCTGGTTGCCCATGTCACCGTTTCCGTAGTCGTAGAACCAGTGCCAGTCGTAGTGAAAACGCTTACGTCCCAGCGGAGACTCCTGCGCGGCAGGCCCGCACCAGAGGTTGTAATCAACGCCGTCCGGAATCGCTCCCCCGCCGCCTTTTCCAATCGAGGTCCGCGGCTTGTAGCACATCCCTTTGACGTATTTGATCTTTCCGAGATTGCCGTCCTGAACAAATTTCACCGCTGCCTGAATCGAGCCCATTGCACGACTCTGGGTTCCGCCCTGACAAATCTTCTGATGCTTCCTCGCGAGCTTCACGAGCTGACGGCCTTCCCAGACATTGTGGGAGATCGGCTTCTCGACATAGGCATCTTTGCCCGCCTGAATTGCCCAGAATCCGGCGAGAGTGTGCCAGTGGTTCGGCGTCGCGGTGGACATCGCGTCGATATCACCGTCATCGTACATTTTTCTCATGTCGGAAAAGCCCTGAACCGAGATTTCCTGCACGTCGGCCATCTTGTTGACCCGCGCATCGAGCACGGTCGGATCGGTATCACAGAGTGCCACGACACGAACGCCCTTCATTTTCGCGTAGGCATCCATGTGAGACTTTCCACGGCCGTTCACCCCGATGATCCCCATGCGGATATCCTCATTGGCTCCGAGCACTTTTGAATTGGGCCAGGCAAGAGCGAGCCCGAAACCGGCTCCATACTTGAGGACTTTACGACGATCGACGTTGGTATCTTGGTGAGGCTTTTTCATATTCGTATGAATCAAAGCGTAGGCAAATTCGCGATCGGCGGCAATGCACAATTGCTACCGCAGATGCGGCGATTCCATGGGACAACAAAAAAGCCGTTCCCGACAAGAATCGGGAGCGGCTTTAAAAAAAATCAGATCTCCTCTGCGATCAATCGCGATTCATGAAGAGCTGGAGAATATACCAGAAAAGAAGCGCGACGCTGGAGAACAGCGAAAGCGAAGCCGCAACGTGCTGATCGGGGCGGTAGTGATGAATCACGTTCGAAGTGTTGTAAAGAATCGCGACCGCGGCAAAGAGAGCCATCGCACCGGCGAAGATGTTACCGAGATTAAACCCGAAGAGAATCGACACGATGATGATTCCCAGGGCGACGAATCCACCGACCATGAGGAACCCGCGGAGGAAGGAAAAATCTTTCCCCGTCGCAAAGGCGGCAAAAGTCAGCCCGCCGAAAACAAACAAGGTCGTGTATCCCGCCTTCGCAATGACATCACCGCCCGCATACATCGCAGCCATAAACAGCAACGGCAGAAAGATGATCGCCTCGGCAACAATGAAGAGGAGCAAACCGCCATACTGAACGCTGCGCGAAGCTCCGGAAGAGGCAAGACGGCTCGCGAGATTCCCCACGAGCATGAACGCTCCGAGAACGACAAGCCACATGAACCCGCCCGTCATTTTCTGGGCAAAGGCGAAGGCCCACTCCTGCTGGAGTAAAAACCACTCGAGCCCGATGAATGCCGCGATCGCCCCACCGAGGTGAAGGTAGGTATTTCGAATAAAGGCGGAACGCTCGGCCGGAGCGGCCTGCGAAACAGTATAGGGATTTGCGTAACCGGTGCTCATAGGTAGTAAATGAATGTGATCTGAAAATCAGCTGAAGCGCAAGCTTTTCAGGAAAAATCGCGCTGCCTGACAGACTCGAAAAGACAGACAGCGGCGGCATTGGAAACGTTCAAACATTCCACCTTTCCGGCCATCGGAATTCGAATGAGCTGATCGCAGCCCTCGCGGGTGAGGCGACGCATCCCCTCGCCCTCGGCACCGAGGACAATCGCGAGCGGCGGCGTCATTTCGCACTCGTAGAGATCGCAATCAGCGCCATCGGCAGTTCCAACGACGCGGACGCCGAAGTCTTCGCGAATCGTCGTGAGAAAACGGGACATGTTCCCAACCGTCACAACCGGGACACTGGCGCAACCGCCACAGGCAATACGGACGACCGTTTCGGTAACCGGTGCCGACTTGTGCCGCGGCACGACAACGGCGGTAACCCCTGCGCCCTCAGCCGAGCGAATACAGGCACCGAGATTGTGAGGGTCCTGAACCCCGTCGAGAACGAGGAGCATAATCTCCCGGTCTTCGCGAACGAGGTCGTAGAGATTGTCTTCAGTAAGACGCTTCACGCCCTGTGTGACGGAAGAATGCGTGTTTTCACGGGCTTCCCGCGGACGGTTCCCCGGGGTTTTGGTTCGTTTGCCTCTCGCCATTTCGTATTAGAAAATTGGTCGTAAATTACGCAAAAATCTCAGGCTGCCCGAGTCGCGCATGAATCTCATTGGCAGTGTCCCCGCTGATTTTCAATCCGTTGGCGAGCTTTCCGAAATACTCGGCCTCTTTCTGCGTGTCCAGTTTGATCGCCATGAGCGAAAAGGCATAAACCTGCTCAGCCATATCCGCGGGCACGCTGCGGACGAAACCGTCAATATCGAGTGGGGACGCAAGATGCTCGCGAAGGTATTCGACTTCTTGCTCATCGAGGTCGCCGAGACGACCGAGAATCGCATCGCGCTCCGCCTCATCGATTTTTCCGTCGGACTTTGCGGCATTGCACATCGCCTCGATCAAGGTTTCCGCTTCATCCTGAGCTTCCTGAGGTGGCGCAGCTGCCTTGCCTTTTCCAAGGAGCATTCCGAGCAATTCACCGCCGCCGGCATTCTGACCCGCACTGGCTACGAGACCCGAAAGCATATCAGCACCACTGCCGCCCCCTGCGCCGCCACCGAGGAGCGATCCGAGAAGATCAGCCGCTCCACCTGAGGATTGTTGCTGCTGACCACCTCCGAGCAAACCGCCAAGCAAGCCACCGAGGCCGCTCTGTTTCTGAGGCGCTCCGCCTCCGAGAAGACTGCCGAGACCACCTAGGTTTCCGCTACCGGCTCCGCCACCGAGCAACTCGCCTAACATTCCAATACCGCCACCGCTCTGGTTGCCGCCCTGTGAACGAGCTGCCGCCGCTAGAAGACCGCCAAGAGCGCCCAAACCACCGCCGCCGGAACGCGACCGACCACCGAGCAAAGTCCCGAGAATATCGCCGGCCCCGCCGGAATTGCTCTGCCCGCCTCCGAGCAGACTGCCGAGAATACTGCCTCCGACATCTGAGCCCATGGCATTGTTACTGAGAAGGCTTCCTAAAATTTTGACTGCGTCCATTTACTAAAAGAGGGGTAATTGAAACGATTTCCCGGTCGAAGGAAAATCGGATGTCGGATCATAGGCTGGTATCGAATTTCCGGCGAGTATTTTTTAAAACGATCCTGTCTCACAATGGCGATATCACGGGTCCTCCCGCATTGACCCTCGACGGCGGATTCGTAAAGCTATCTTCCATGTCGAACGAAGCGTCCACCATGCCCCCGGCCACGGCAGAGCCGTCCCGACGTCTTCTCTCGCTCGACGTCTACCGGGGCATGGTCATGCTCCTGCTCGCCTCAAACGGACTTGGGGTCGCGAGGGCGGCACAAAAATTTGAGGGACCTTTCGCAGGGTGGCTCGTCTTTCAGGGAAGCCATCCTGAATGGATCAGTCAATTCAACTTCATCGGCCTCTCCCTCTGGGATCTGATTCAGCCTGCCTTCATGTTCATCGTCGGGGTCTCGATGCCGTTCTCCTACGAAAAGCGGGCCTCACTCGGTGAGAGCTACGGCAAGCGAATGCGCCACGCCTGGACCCGGGCGATCCTCCTCACCCTGCTGGGTGTTTTTCTGCAGTCCCTGCGAAAACCCGAAACCTACTGGATCTTCACCAACGTCCTCAGCCAGATCGGTTTGGGGTATGGCATTCTCTTTTTCTTTGTCGGAAGATCCCTTCGAACTCAGTTCACGGGTGGGCTCGCCATTTTGATCGGCTACTACCTCCTCATGGTCTTACTGCCGCGTGATCTCCCTGCCTACGCCGCCCATTTCGCGAACGGAACCTCAATGCCGCAGCAATTTGATCTCTGGTTTCTCAACCTTTTCCCCCGGGCAAAACCGTTCGAGGGCCACGTCTACGCAACCCTGAACTTCGTGCCGTCCATCGTGACGATGCTGATGGGACTGATGAGCGGACAGGTTCTCAAAAACAAATCGATCTCCGAAGCGACGAAACTGAAGCAGCTCTGCGTCGCTGCCACGGCATGTCTTCTCATCGGTGCCGTTCTGGGACTCACGGTCTGTCCCGTGATCAAGAAACTCTGGACGCCATCGTGGGTGCTCTTCAGCGGCGGCTGGGTCATCGGGCTGCTCGCTCTCAGCTACTGGGTCATCGACGTCAAGAAATGGAACGGCTGGGTATTTCCTTTCGTCGTGGTCGGGCTCAATCCCCTCGCGATGTATCTACTCGGCATGATGGGGAAAGGCGGCGTCACCGCGGCCCTGAAACGCCACCTCCCCGACGTCTGGTTCACGGGAACTCACGGACCGGTCGTCCTCGCCTCACTCACAGCTCTCTTCTTCTGGCTCATTCTTCTCTGGATGTATCGCAGAAAAATCTTCCTCCGACTCTAAGGCCCCATGAAAAATTCAATTCTCCTGCAGCTGGCCTGCGCCCTGCTTTTTCTGACTTCCGGAATCTCCGGCCAGAAAAACGTCCTCCTCCTCATTTCCGACAACCAGACCTGGCACGATGTCGGCTGCTACGGAAACAAGACCGTAAAGACACCTAACATTGATAAACTCGCCTCTGAAGGGGTGCGTTTCGAAGAGGCCTTTGCGACCACCGCCTCATGCGGCCCGAGCCGTGCGGTCATGTATACCGGTCTGCTCACTCATCGAAACGGCCAGTATGCGCACCCGCATCGCGAGCACAATCAGCAACTCAGAGATGACGTCACCTCCGTCTTCGCGATGCTGAAAGACGATGGCTATCGGACCGGGTTAATCGGCAAGGATCACATCAAGCCCAAAGAAAAATACCCGATCGACCACAAACCCCGGATCTCCCCCCGTGACGTTTCTAAAATGGCCCGGTCGGCAGGAGAATTCATCTCAGGATCGGAAGATCCATTTTTCCTTGTCATGGCCTATACCGATCCTCATCCGATCAGTATCGAAGGGGTCGCATGGGGCGTTGAGAAAACGAAAGCCTACACGCCGATCGAATACGATACTGCGACCCTGAGGGTGCCTCCGTTCCTCCCCGACACCGAGCACGTTCGCGAGGGCATCGCCGGCTACTACCAGCAGATCAGCCACATGGACCACGGGGTCGGTCTCGTCCTCGAGGAACTGGAGAACAGCGGGCACAAGGACGACACCCTCGTCATTTTCATCTCCGACCACGGCACCTCCGAACCCGGAGCGATGGGAACACACTACGAACCGGGGGTTCGCGTTCCCTTTATCGTTCGCAAACCGGGATTGGAGAATCCCGCGTCCCCTAACCAAGCCCTTGTCGCCTTCACCGACATCACCCCGACGATCCTCGACTGGACTGGGGTCACCTTTGACAAATACGCACTGCACGGACGGAGCATTCTCCCCGTCCTCGATCAAACTGCCCCCGAAGGGTGGGATGCCGCCTTACTCAGCCACGTCGCCCACGATTTCTTTGCCTACTATCCGATGCGGACGCTTAGGGAGCGGCGCTACAAATTAATCTGGAACATCACCCCGGGCACCGAATACCCGCTTCCAATCGACACCGTGCAGCGACGCACCTGGGTCGAGATGCGCGAGCGGGGCGATATCAAAATCGGAGAACGCCCCGTTGAGAGTTTCCTCCATCGCCCCCGCCTCGAACTCTACGATTTGAAAGAGGATCCCTGGGAAACCAACAACCTCGCCGAAAATGCAGATCAGGAGGAAAGGGTTTCACGAATGGTCGGAGACCTTGTGAAACGCCTCACCGACCAGGAAGACCCCTGGCTCCGGAAATATCATCCACAGGGAAAGGAACAATAATCGTCTCGACCTGACAAAAACAAAAAAACGGACCCGCTAGTGCGGGCCCGTTCCGGCTCCGGGGAGGAGGAACCGTAAATAATTTTCAATTAGCGGCTCAAGGTGAAGACTGAGACACGGCGATCAATCGCTCTCAGGTTCTCCGCGGCATCAGAGGGATAGGTCGCTTCGCTTTCTCCATACCCCACCGGAACGAGGCTGGCACGCGGCACGCCGTAGCGGATCAGTTCCCGGGCGATGCGTTCCGCCCTGCGCTGAGAGAGACCGAGATTCGAGACGTAGTCCCCTTCAGCAGAGGCATGCCCCTCGATGATGAATGATCTGCCGCTCAGGGCGGGATTCTTCATCGCCATCGCCAGATCAACGACGATATCGTATGAGTAGGCATCCGCGAAGTTGGTCGTTCCCTGCTCAAAAAGAATATCACTCCGGGTGATTTCGGTATTTGGGTCAACAACGTAGGTGACCGCATACGCATTCGGCTGGAGGTAGGATTCCGGCATATCACCGACTGCGACCAAATCGTCGCGGAAAGGTCGACCGTTAATCTCGGTCACTTCAACCCGGTTGAGTCTTCCGCTCGCCCGGAGAACCGGTGGCACTTCATCAAGGGTGCGATAAGTCACGACACGACGGCCCGGACCGTAGTAGCGGGGCTGCCTCACGACCACCGTAGGATCGGCTTCCACTTGAACCCGTGTTCGAAACGACTCGGGAGCATCCTCGACGGTTACGGATCCCTGAAGGCGCCTTGTCATATATTCGACATATTCACGGCGCTCCTCCTCGGTGCGATTCACCTCTTCCAGTCGGAGGCGCTCAACAACGCTTTCCTTTTTGTCGTCTCTCACGTCTGCAAGGATCGTATCGAGAATCAGATTGGCTTCGGCTTCGGACTCGAGCTTAAGCGCGGCCTGCACTTCCGCCTCACGCTCCGGGGCAAGTCTCCGAATATCGTTGAGAACTGAAAGCGTGTCATTGGAAACCCCTCTCACTTCAACGTCTGCCGCTACGGGGAGAGGTTTTGAACTGTCGACGGGGTTCACTTCCACGACTTGAGAGTAGGCCGGGATGACCCCTGCTATCACTGCTGCTGTTAGTATTGCTGTTTTCATTCTGGGGATTGATTGAGATTCACCCTTTCTGAATAGCTGGTTAGCAGCCAATCCAGCACGGCATCGCAGGATCCCTTTCCGCATAAGGGCCCGGGGGATTTCGCAACGAACGCGAGAAAGCGCCGGAGCGATGCATTTCTTGGCATATTGCAATGCCACTCCCACTTTTTGCAATCACTTCGGCGGAGGAGCACTCACCTTTGATTTTGCACGAATCGCAAAAACAAGGCCGACAACGACCAGCACCGCCCCCATGACCTGGAAAAGCACGAGCGGCTGCCCGAGTATGAGCACGCCCAGCAGGGCCGTTGCGACCGGCTGCACGAGCAGTGCCACCCCGGCGAGACTGGCGGGAACACCTCCCAACCCGTAGGCAATGAGCCCCTGCCCACAGGCGTGGGAAAGGACCCCGAGCCCGATCAGGGCACCCCATACGTTTGCACTGCCGGGCAGAAACGGGTCTCCGTGAAACCAGGCGAGCGGGAAGAGAATCAGAGCCGCAACCGCACTCGCCCAGAAAAGCAGCATCGGCGCCGAATGATCGCGCCGGAAGCGCTTAATGAGCAGTTGATAGGAGGCGTAAAACACCGCCGTGAGAATCGCGAGAGAATCACCGAAGAGCCCATTTCCTCCCGTGGGAGAATCCCGCGTTGTCGAGCTCATCATAAGCACTACCATGCCGAGAAAGGCGGCGGAGGCTCCGATGAGAAACAGTTTAGAAAGCCGCTCCTTCCAGACCAACCAGGCGAAGAGCGTCACCCAGATCAGCGAAGTGTTCGCGAGCAGGGTCGAATTCGCGACCGAGGTATGCTCGAACGACCAGTGCCAGGCCCAGAAATCACAGGCAAACGCAAGCCCCGGAAGCCACATCCACGAATAGTTCCCCACAAACTCACTGCGGCGCGGAACGATCCGCTTTCTCTGGATCCCGAAAAGAATCCCGAGCGCAATGGCTCCGATAAAGACCCGCCAGAAAGCCGAATCCCACATGCCCACCTGCCCTTCCCCCTGACGGGCGAGGACCGCAAAGATGGGGGCAAAGGCGATACAAAGCGCGCCCCCGATCAGGGCAATGAGGTGCCGCGGCGATACTGTAAAATGACTCATGGAAGGCGGGGAGAAGAAAGGAGGGTGTAGAAGGGAGAGACAAATTCGAAAGCATCCTGCGACCTGAGACACTGGCGCTGTTCCAGTGAGTTACCTTAAAAAAATACGCTTCGAAGTTAGTCGTAATTCTCCCTCCGGCATAAGAAAAACATGCCTCTTCCCGTCCCTCTAAAAGATTGGCCGGACGCCGGAAATTCTTTATCATGCCGACATGTTGAAATGGATTTCCTTCACTCTCCTCGTCGCATCGTGCTCTCTCGCCGGGGCTAAACCTCAGCCCGTCAAAATGAAAGACGCGACGGTCGAAGTTTACAAGCATGTCTCCGACTCCGATCTGCACATCTTTCGGATCGATCCTCCGGGCCACGATCCCAAGGTCGACAAGGCACCCGCGATCGTCCTCTTTTTCGGCGGCGGCTGGAACGGAGGCAGCCCAACGCATCTTGAGCCTCAGGGCCGGTATCTCGCGGAGAGAGGACTTGTCGTCTTCCTTCCTGAATACCGAACCAAAAGCAGCCACAAGACCGCCCCGATCAGTTGTGTAAACGATGGAAAGTCAGCGATTCGCTGGGTGAGAAAAAACGCCGCCAGACTCGGCGTCGATCCCGAAATGATCGCCGCGGGAGGTGGCTCGGCCGGCGGTCACGTCGCCGCGGCAGCAGGAATGTGTGAAGGTCTCGAAGAGGAAGGCGAAGACCTCACGATCAGTTCGCGCCCCGGTGCGCTCGTCCTTTTCAACCCCGTCTACGACAACGGCCCCGACGGCTACGGCGGAGATCGCGTCACCGAATGGTTCCCCGCCATTTCCCCGGCTCACAACATCACCAAAGACGATCCCCCCACGATCGTTTTTCTCGGCACGAAAGACAGCTTAGTCCCCGTCGCGACCGCCGAAAAGTTCCAGGCCGATCAGAAGGCTCTTGGAATTCGCTCGGATCTCCATCTCTACGAGGGAGAACCTCACGGATTTTTCAATCTCAAGGTGGGACAGGGCAAAAAGCAGCATTTCATCGACACCGTCCTTAAGGCGGACCAGTTCCTCATCGATCTCGGTTACCTCGAAGGCGAACCGGATAAAGCGCTTCTCAAATCAATGGCTGCGAAAGGAAAGAAATGACCCATCTGCGCGAAGATCCCACAGTCTGGAAAGGCGACGAACTCGTCCGGAGGAGCGACTGGATTCAGGATTTCGCGACCGCCGATCCCGGTGCGATTCGCGACCAGCTCGAGAACGGCAGCGGGGCCATCCTCCTTCGGGGATTCCCCATTTCCGAACACAGCAAAGACTCCGCTCGCGACGCCTTCAGCGAATGGACAGGCACCCTCGGCACGCTCCTGTCACAGAATGAAAGCGGAGACACCGTTTTCGATGTTTCCGATGCAGGCTTCGCCAAAGACGATCCCCGAACCCGCGGCCCGAATACAAAAAACAAGCTCTCCTTTCACACCGACCGCTGCGACGTGATCGCTTTTCTCTGCTGGAAACAGGCACGCAGCGGTGGCGAAAACCAGCTCATCAGTTCGAAACATCTCTACAACGAGATCGCGAAGCGGAGGCCCGATTTGCTGAAAATCCTCAAGGAGCCCTTTGTCTACAAACGGCACACCGTAGACCTCGCAAACGCCCTCTCATTCTGCGAACAGCCGATCTTTTCTTTCACCGAAGGCCATTTTGCCTGCAGCTTTCTCCGGGTCCTCATCGACCGCGCCCACGCCGATCCAGAACTCCCCGACCTCTCACCGGAGCAGATTGAAGCGATGGACTTTCTCGAAGCGGTCGCAGACGAGGAGGGGCAGGCCTTTCATTTCCGTCAGGAGCCCGGCGACATCCTTCTCCTGAACAACTGGATCACCCTGCATCGACGCTCATCCTTCGAGGATCACGACGCTGAGGAGGAAAAACGCTGCCTTTTCCGCATCTGGCTGAGCATGCCGAACAGCCGTCCCATCGACCATTTCTTCAAGGCCAATTTCGGCGACACCCGGGCGGGAGCCGTGCGCGGCGGATTCAGAACAAATTAGCGGCTTCTACTCGGCACCGGGCTCGGCGTCGAAGCCTTCGACTTTCACGAATTCGTGCTGAAGTCCGTTCCCGCCGCCGACCTTCCACAGCCGAAATCCCATGGGCCGCTTGTCAAAATTTTTACTCGTGGTCTCACCATTGACGAAGAGGATGCCATCTTTCTCGTTCGAGATCTGCTTGTGGGTGTGACCCGCGAGGAAAGCGACGACGCCATTCTCCTTACACAACGCAAAAATCTCCTTCCGCTTCTCGATCGGCAGATTGTAATAGATTTCCTCCTCCTCGATGTCTTTCAGAAAGAGTGGATAGTGAACGACCACCAATGCCGGCGAGTCTTTGGCCTTCGCTTCTTCCAGCGTCTTTTTGAACCAGGCATCGTGCTTCGCTGATTCTGCTCCGACATCTGACTTCCACAGCTGACTGTTCGCGACCACGAGAGTGTAACCTTTGTGCTCAACGGAGTAGTAGTCCTTACCGATCTTTTCCCGGTAGTTCGCAAGCGTAGCGCTCGTCGGGGCATTCCCGACATCGTGATTCCCCGGCGCGCAGTAGCAGGGAAGCGTGAAGGTCGCTTTAATTGCGTTGAAATCGGCAAAGGATTTGTCGTCCGCTTTCTGAACGAGGTCCCCGCAAATCACCACAAAATCGACCGGCAACGCATTGATCTGCTTCACCGCCTGCTTGAAGGTCGCGACATCGTGCTCGTAACCGCCCATCCCCAGCTGGGTGTCACACATTTGGACAAATGAGAAAGGCTCCTGCTCCCTGCCAACCTGAGCAGCGAGGACAGAAACCGCGGTCACCAGTGAAAAGAGAAGCGGAATCGTGGTTCTGAGATTTACTTTCATTCGTTTGCCGGGAACAGGGTATAGGTATCCCACTACCTGAAGACAGTTGAAACGCCCGAATAACGCCAAATCTCACGTTTATCCGACAGAAGAGTTTCTTGGCATTTTCGTTTTTGAAAGCTAGTAGTAGCGACTCTAAAAAACGTTATGCAAACCAGGCCGATCACCTCTGAAGACCTCTCTAATTCTGTCATCGCTGTGCCACCGATGGCTCGCGACAAGGATTTAAAATTCGATCGCAGCGAAAACGCGAAAATCATTCGCCACATCGAAGCCGGAAATGTTTCTACGCTCCTCTACGGGGGAAACGCCAACTTTTACCACATCGCCCTGAGTGAGTTTGAGGACATCCTCACTCAGCTCGCCGAACTCGCCGGTGAAAACTCGCTCGTAGTTCCCTCGGTGGGCCCTTCCTACGGCACGATGATGGAGCAGGCCGCGATCGTCAAACAAACCGATTACCCCACCGTGATGGTGCTGCCGCATCAGGGAATCACCACCTCCGATGGCATCGTCACCGGATTGCGAAAATTCGCCGAGAAAGCGGAAAAGCCCATCGTGCTCTACATTAAATACGGGGATTTCATCACCGTCGAAGGCGCAAAACAACTTGTCGATGACGGCATCGTTTCGTGGATCAAATACGCCATCGTCCAGGATGATCCCGCAGTGGACCCCTACCTTTCCGAGCTGGTTGACGTCGTCGATCCGTCCATCATCGTGAGCGGAATCGGAGAGCAACCCGTCATCGAGCATCTCGTCGATTTCGGTATCACCGGATTCACCGCCGGCTGCGTCTGTATTCGCCCCGAACTGAGCGACCAGTTGCTCAAAGCGGTGCAAGCGAACGACCTCGATCGCGCCCGCGAAATTCAGGCCATTTTCAAGCCGCTCGAAGATCTCCGCAACGGGATCAACCCCATCCGCGTGCTGCACGAGGCAGTGAGACTCGCCGGAATCGCCGAGACGGGCCCGCCACTGCCATTGCTCAGCGGCATTACCGATACGGAAGAGGCACAGGTCAAAGAAGCCGCTCTTAATCTGCTCAACCTTTAAACCGGCAGGCGACTATGGAAATCTCGGGCAGGCAACTCATTGCAGGACGGGAGACGTCCGCGACTTCGGACTCGTTTAAAGCGGACAATCCCGCCACGGGAGACGCTCTCGAGCCCGCTTTCTACGAAGCGACCGTGGAGGAGATCAACGAAGCGGTCGAAGCGGCGCTCGAAGCCTTCGAGATTTACCGGAGCAAACGCGTCGAAACGCGGGCCGATTTTCTCGATGCCATCGCCGATGAAATCCTCGTTCTCGGGGATGAATTTCTCGAGCGAACCTCCGCCGAGACCGGCTACCCGCTCGCCCGCTGCTCAGCGGAGCGCGACCGGGCCATCAATCACACGCGGCAGTTCGCCAACCTGATCCGCGAGGGCTCGTGGCTCGACGCCCGGATCGATCTCCCCGATCCGACGCGCAAGCCGTTCCCGAAACCCGATGTCCGCTCATTGATGCAGCCTCTCGGTCCCGTCGCCGTTTTCGGAGCGAGCAATTTTCCCATCGCGATTTCAGTACTCGGAGCAGACACCATGTCCGCCTTTGCGAGCGGTTGCCCCGTCGTCATCAAAGGCCACCCCGCTCACCCCGGAACCTGCGAACTCGCAGCCCGCGCCATCTACGCCGCAGCAGAAAGGACGGGCGTTCCCGCCGGCGTCTTTTCACTGCTTCAAGGCCGCGGCCACGAAGTCGGAACCGCTCTCGTTCAACACCCTGACATTACCGCAGCCGCTTTCACCGGCTCGCTCGCGGGAGGCCGCGCTCTTTTCGATGTCGCCAACCAGCGCCCCGTCCCGATCCCTTTCTATGCGGAAATGGGAAGCGTGAATCCCCTCTTCATTCTTCCGGGCGCGCTGAAGTCCCGCGCACCGCAGATCGCGGAGGGTTTTGTTGCAGCCCTTACCCAGGGCAACGGCCAATTTTGCACCAACCCCGGAATCGTCCTCGGAAACGAATCCGAAGACTGGCAGCGCTTTTCCGCACTTGTGAAAGAGAAAGTCGAAGCGGTCGCACCGGCGACAATGCTGCACGCCGGTATCCACAAAGCCTACCGCTCCGGAATCGAATCGCGTTGCGAGAATGAAGATCTTCAGGTCCTCGGCCACTCTTCTGAAAATCCTGACGATGCCAAACTGGAGGCCGCTGCCTACCTTTTCGAAACGACCCAACAGGGTATAGTCAATGACCCAACCCTCTTGGATGAGCTCTTCGGCCCCTGCTCGACGCTGGTGAGCTGCGGCGGAAGTGAGGACATGATCGCTCTTGCCAAATCACTCGAAGGCAGCCTCAGCGTCACGATTCACGGGACCGAAAAAGACCTCGCTGATCACAGGGATTTGATTTCGATCCTCCAGACGAAAACGGGACGACTCATTTTCAACGGCTACCCTGTCGGGCTCGAAGTCTGCCACAGCATCCACCACGGCGGCCCCTATCCTGCAACGACTCACAGCCACTACACCAGCGTGGGAACCCGTGCGATCGAACGATTTGTGCGCCCCGTCTGCTATCAGGACTGGCCCGACACCCTGCTGCCGATCGAGCTTCAAAATGCGAATCCGCGCGGCGTTCTCAGAATGCTGAACGGACATCGCACCCGTGATGCCGTCTGAACCTTTGGCGGTTTGTCTAAAGGTCACTACTCTGACTCGATGACAAGACCGCTGGTCTTCACCTCCCCTACCTGACTGTCGGCAGTCGAATCAGCCAGCGCCCCGAGACCCTGATCATCAGCCTCCGCACTCACCGGAGTATTCAATTTCTCGTGGGCTTCTATGTAGAGGTTCTCAACTCGAAGCTTGGGCACATTTCCACGAATCGTTGGTCTCACGGTTTCCTTCGGAAAACTGGAGCTCAAGCCACTGGCTGAAAACCCTCCCAAAACGAGAACCACAATCAGCACCTGCACCGGTGTCGCTGCCGTCGCTGCCGTCGCAGCTTGGGAAACGGGAACTCCACGCCCCAGAGAGCCATTCACCTCATCGATCTTCTTTTTGAATTCCGGCAGTTCCTCTTTGTTCAGAAAATCCCGTGAAGTTTCGTAGTCGAAGGAGAATTCGACGCGATCCTTCTTCGTCTGTGAGAAAAATTCATAGCGAAATCCCGGCCCATCGACGACCTCACGCGTGTCAGACCATTTCACCTTCAGCTTCTTATCGTGATGAAATCGAATCTCATGCCTGGCGTGGTTCGGATGTGAAAGAGCGAAGGGTCCATCCGGCAACTCATTGGCAGGAAACCCGGGAAGCCTCGTCCCGATCAGCGTCGGCAATATGGGATAATGTCTTCCCATCGAAGCGATCGGAGAGTCCTCCACCTTCGCGGTCGAAACATAGAATTCCCGCAGTACGACGCGATTATTCAGGAGATCATCTTCCCATTCCAAAGTCTTTTCGACAGTCGCGTCGGGATAGAATCGGTTCGTGAAATCCCTCAGGTTTTCCTGAAAGCGATCAGCCGTTGTCTGATTCTTACTGTAGCGGAGACCATCAGCCTCCCGACCTGTCGCTTCGGTCACCACCTCGATACGGATCTTTTCCTTCTTCTTATCAAGGTAGAGATCTTCCTGCACGCAGATCGAAGAGTTATTCTTAGATCCGGCGATCTCCACGAGAGGGCTTCCCTGATCGAGGATCAGCAGCGCCTTCTCAAAGACAGGCTGCTGACGCCGCGTGAAACTTCCTCCCGCACCGGTCGCAGTGGCGTCGATCCAATAGTCATTGCCCTCGTGGCGAATCATCGCGATAACGTGATCAAACACATCTACCGAGGGAAGCGCTTCAGCAATGTGGCCGCGACGGTAGCTGCTCACCAGTCCGACCGCTGCGGCGACTCCGATTTTTCGCAACATGAGAGCGAGAAGAATCGACTTATCTTTGCAGTCGCCGTAACGCTTCGTGACAACCTTCGATGGCTTGTTGGGAACGAGAGATCGAATCCCCTCGGAAAGACTCAGGTATCGTATTTCATCCTGAACGAATCTGATGACGCGATCGATTTGATCCGATTTGGAAAGCCCCGTGAGCGAGAGCGCATTGATACTCTCCTCAATCGCCGAATGGTTGAAGTCATCTGAGATCGATGTATTCCACAACGCGGAAACGGCCTGCGATACGCCTTCCCAGCTATCAAAGCTGGACCAGTTCACCACCGGAAACTGCTGAAACCAGGCTGGTGCGTAGTGATTGAATTCCCGCCATTTTTCTTTTCTCACTTCGAGGATAGAGCTGACTGTTCCATCATCATTTTCCCTCGTGACAAATTCTCTCTCTCCCCCGGCGGAACGCTGCTGAACGGGATGGGTCTTATCAGTGTGAACGACCACCCTCAAAAGCTCCGCCCCCGCTGGAGCACAAGCGAGGATACCTCCGTAGAAATAGCCTGGAAAAATAGGTGATACTTCGACAGAGGTCGAGGCATAGTCAACGACGTCCCCCGGTCGGGCATCCTCCAGAATGTGGATGGCCTTGTAGCGTCCATCGAAGACGAGACGATGACGCGCCTCTTCAGGCTGGATAAACCGGAATTCATCCTCCTCCGCTTCGGAAACAATTTTCCCGTCACGGATCAAGCGGACATGATGAACGTGAAGTTGAAAGCAGCCCGGCTCGATATCGAATTCGATATTCGAGCACTCTCCGAGTGATTCAGCGGAGTCAATCCGGTAGGCATTTCGAATAAATCGCGATCTCGAAGGAACATGGCACTCCTGCTGAAACAACAAGTTCGGCGTATCGCTCCCTCCCGATACCAGGTCAGAAATATCGAGCGCTTCGACCCATTCAGGCATCGATTTGATGAAAAATGCCTCTTCCGGCTTCACTGTCATTTAGAAATTTACCACATATATAATAATTACCACAATAAATTACGGAAATTATGAAACTGTTAGTTAACACATCCATCGAGTGACGATATGACCGAAATGACTAGGTAAACGGGCTCCGGTCAGGACTTGATATCGCGTCTTTCGAAGGCCGCCCAACCGATCACGAATCCGGTCAGTCCAATCCCCACGAGCCAGATCGACTGTTCGGCGAATTGATACCAGGGAATGTCCTCTTTGAGAAGGAGAAGCCAGGCTTTCATGCGGGTCGTGATAAAGAACTCGCGGTAGGGATCAAAGGCCGGTAACGGGATCGCTGCGAGGACGCTGTCAGCGACGCAGATTGCGACAGTGAGAATCGTGGCGGCAGCCGGCTTGATGCGAAAGCATCCGAACATAAAAGCGATCCCGGTGACAGGCAGATAGATCAGGGAAAAGGCAGTAATCGCAGCGAAATAACGAACCACGCCCTCGTTCCATCCGAAGATGGAAGGTTGCTTGAGGTCCGGCGTCCAGACGAGAAAGCCCCCTCCCCAGCCGCGTTCGAAGACACCTACGGCGAAAGCACTAACACCGACAAAAACAAAAAGGACCGTGGTGTAAATCTGGCAGGAAAGAAACTTCACAACGAGAAGCCGAAATCGCGTCACCGGCCGCGCGAGAATGAGCCTCAGATTTCCATCCTCGGTCTCTTTGGCAAGAATGTCTCCGGCAACGAGAGCGACGAAGACCAGCCCGAGAAGGAACATCGTGAAAGCGACGATCAGGAAAGCGAGGGTGAGCGCGGAAAAATACTCATCGAATCCACCCGCGACCCGGTTGATGAATTTCTCCATATTGGATTCCGATTTCTCCCGCGTCCAGAAGAAGAGAAAGAGCAATTCCACGGCAAGGAAAACGCCGAAGCCAATATAGGTGCGGCGTCTCGCAAAGAGCCGGAAGAGTTCCCATTTCAAAAGCCTTAGAAATGCAATCATTTCACCGCTCCTTTCCCGTTGAGTTTGGAATCGCCGGCTCTCAGATAAAACTCCTCCAGCGAAGTCACTTCGCGGGAAAAACGGCTCACCTTTGCTCCTTCCTGAATCAGCGAAGCCAACAATTCAGAGTCGTCGACCGTCTTTGGAAACGCGTAGCGGGAGCCTTCGACACGACCACCCAATCGGTTAATCAGTTCGATTGTTTCCGCCTCGTTCTCCGAAGCAATCCGGAACAACGCGAAATCCTGATCGAAGCCATCGACGCTGCCTTCGTAAATCTTCTTCCCTCCCCGGAGAATCACGACCTCATCACAGAGCTGCTCAACCTCAGAAAGCAGGTGGGAACTTAATAAAACAGTGAGACCAAGCCGATCACGAAGCTCTAGCAATTGTTCACGAAACTCGACGATCCCCTCAGGGTCGAGGCCGTCGGTGGGTTCGTCGAGAACCAGAAGGTCAGGGCGCGGGAGGAGCGATTGAGCGAGAGCAAGCCGCTGACGCATTCCGTGACTGTAGGTGGAAACCCGATCGCGAATCCGCGTCCCGAGCCCCACCCACTCAACGGTTTCTTCAATCAGCTTGTCGGAAACGCCCCCCGAATAGGCTGCGAGCGTCTTCAGATTGTGCCACCCTGAGAGGTAATCGTAAAAAGCAGGCGCTTCAAAAATTGCCCCGACGCGCGGGAGTGCTTTCTCGCGGTCCCGCTGCACCGAAACGCCCTCAATGAGCGCTTCACCCTCATCAGGATGAACCATTCCGAGGATAATGCCAAGGGCGGTGCTTTTCCCGGCGCCGTTATGACCTAACAAACCACAAATACGTCCCTTCTCCACATCGAACGAGACCGCGTCGAGAGCCGCAGAGGCAGCTCCGGAAAACCTTTTTTCCACGTTTTGAAACTTCAGCATCACGGCTCTTCGACAATAAACTGAAGCTCACGCAAGACATGGCCATCCGCATACAGCATGTTCACCCCGTCTCCAACATGCTCGTGAAAATTTTCTTTATCCGAGGCGATCGGAATTCCCGATGCTTTATCAGTCAGCCCTAACATATCCATGTTCGCCGTCTTCTGTCCGTTGATCAGCGAGTTCCAAAAGTAGCTGGAACCGGTTTTTTCAAAAATCCCCATATGATCCGAGGGACACTGAAAAGCATACTCGTCGACGACGTAATCCAGCAACACCGTGTCAATCGCGGGATTGTCCTCCTCACGACTCTCCCGCGCTGCGACGAGAGTGGGAAAAGTGCTTCCGTGGTCGAGAAAGTAGGTATTCAGGGCAATGCCGATCTCGCGCAATTTGCCGACACACAGAGTCGACTGAGCGGAGCGTTTCATGCGATTGAAGGAAGGAATCAAAATGGCGGCAAGGAGCCCGACAATAGCAACGACGACGAGGATCTCCACAATCGTGAAGCCGTTCGCCTGCCTGCTCGGCCGGGCTCTCATCGCCCGCGGCCTCCCTGAGTAATGGTTCGCTGCATTTCCTCAAGTAGAGGCGCCAGGTCAATTTTCGTCTCCGCGTTTGCCGTTGAATAGTAGGCCTTTAATCCGGCATCCGTGATCTGCTCCGCCACCTCGGGATTCTCCTCATCGAAAGGCCCGCCGGTTCCGTCACCGCGCTCCCGGATCCTTTGCATGGATCGCTCCACAATTTTCTTCCGCTCCTCCCTCTCCATCGCATTGAACGATTCCATGATCTGCTCAAAGGCCCGCCCGATGCGGCGTTCCAGAAAGTAAAGTTGCTCCTCGCTGGTCAACTCACCGAAAAGCTTGCGACGCGGGTCCTCTTCCTCTTTTCCGTTGAGAGCCTCCAGCTCATCGGAATCCATCGCGTTCAGCATTTCAGCAGTGCGACCGATCACCTCTCTCCGGCGGGCCTCATCGCTGATATCGCTGAGGCTGTTGTCAGCGAGGTACGCCGTCACTTTCTCAGCAGTAGGCTTGGCGGATCGAACCAGTTTAATCGAAAGCCCGATCACAGCCCAAATCACTACCAGACAAACACCACCTTTGATCAGTCCGGAATTTCGTGAGTTCATTTCAATAAGAGATTACGAGCGCCGCCGGCGACCGAGTCTCGATTTCAGTTCGGAAATCGAATAGACCCGTGTTGCAATCACAGCGACAAAATAGACAATCAGTCCTGTCACCACAATAACTCCCATGGTCCCGACACGAAGCACAAAATTATCCGCGTTCATGAGCCAGGGCTTTCCGTAGTAGGCCATCGTCCAGATGACACCTCCCATGATGAGGGAGGATAAACACATCCTCGTGACCCGGCTGAAGAAGCCCGGAATGAATCCCATAAATCCCGAATTACGGAGGCCGAACCAGAGGAGAAGAAAACCGGTCCACCCCGCGACTGTCGTTGCCAAAGCGCAGCCTGTCGGCCCGAGCCAGAGAAAGAAAGGATAAACGAGAATGATGTTAGTCACCGCGCTCGCAATTGTAAACCGCATCGGCGTCTTTGTATCTTCGCGGGCGAAGTAAGCCGGTTGCAACACCTTCGAGAGGATATATGCCGGGGTTCCCAAAGCAAACGCGCCGAGAACATACCCTGCCTCAATCGCCGCCTCAGCCGTGAATTTTCCTCCTTCAAAGATCGTGAACATCATCTCTCTCGGGATCACGAGCATTGCCACCATCGCAGGAAGGCAGAGCAGGAGAGACATCTCCATCCCCTGATTGAGACAGGTGCGCGCGCCCGCATCGTCCCCGCTGCGGAGATTGCGCGTAATCTCAGTGAGGAGAACGACGCCCCCCGCCATCCCGATGAGCCCCAGCGGCAACTGATTGATGCGGTCCGCAAAATAGATCGCCGTGATACCACCCTTTTGGAGCGAAGCGACCGACTGCCCGACAAGCAGATTGATCTGCTGAATACCCGCGCTGGCCAGTCCCGGAGCCATGAGCAGTCCGAGCTTTTTCATGTCCCCGTCAATCACAGGAAGCCGGGGACGAATGTTCACGCCCTGTCGAATGCAGGCTATCACGACAACCAGCAATTGAACGACGCCGCTGACAACGACCGTCCAGCTGAGGACTTTGAGGGGCTCACCTGTTTTGGGAATGACAACCCCTAACGCAATCAGAAAAACAATATTGAGGACCACGTAGGCAAAGGCGGGCGCGGAAAAATTTCGGCGCGTATTGAGCACACCGCTGAGTCCGGCAACCAAACAGATGAAGACCAGATAGACCACTGTAATCCGCGAGGCCATCACAGCCGGCTCGAGACGACCATCGGTCGCGAAACCGATATTCGTGAGCTTCACGATCGGCTCCATGAAAATGAAGGCAAGCACGAAGCAGGTCATCAAAATCGTAAACATGAGTGAGAGGGTGCGCCGTGCAAACGCATCAGCGACCTCATCGCCCTGCTCTTCGAGCCGACGTCCATACATCGGCACAAAAGCGGCATTGAAAGCGCCCTCACCAAAAATCCTGCGGAACAGATTCGGAAAGCGAAACGCCGCAACCCAGACATCCCCCATCCCGCCGCCGCCGAGGTAGAAGGCAATCAGCTTGTCACGGATGAACCCGAGAATCCGGCTCAACAAAGTGAACCCACCGACGGTAAACATGGAACGTATCATGAGCAGGCGACTATCAGGAACTCAAAGAACGTTCTCAATCTGTTGTATCTTTCAATGGAATTACTCAGCCGCATTTTCCTGCCAGTAAAGGGCGGGAGGCTGGAGATTCTGATTTCCATCCTCAAACTTGCTGCCGAGTTCCTTCAACGTGGGCATCGCTTGAATCACTTCGAGCCCCTTTTGAATCTGGTTCTGATCGAAGACGAGACGGGTCAGCGGCAGGCCCTTCAGCGGAGTCAGGTCTATCACGGGGGTCTCGCCGATGTGAAGTCGCTGCAGAGTGGTGTTGGCGAGAGGAGATAAATCGCTCACCGCGGTTCGGTGCAATGTCAGGCTGACAAGTGAGGTCCCGCGCAATCCGGAGATATCGACTACAGGCGTATCGGTCAGCCAGAGCATTTGCAGCGGCATCCCTTCAAGACCTGAAAGATCTTTCACTTTCGTATTCACGAGGTTCAATTCCACGATCGGCAATCCCTCGAGAGGAGTGAGATCATCAATCATCGTTCCACTGAGATAGAGCTTTCGCAGGGTTTGCATCCCCTTGAGCGGCGTCAGATCTTTAATCGCCGAGTTCTCGAGATAGAGTTCAACGAGTGGCATTCCTTTAAGCGCCTCAACATCCGGAACCGGACATCCCTGAAGATAAAGCGCCTGGAGCGAAAGGCCTGCGAGTGGCGCCAAATCTGACACCCCGCAATTATCGAGTGCGATTGCCTGGACCTGCCCGGCCTGATCGATCTGAAACTGTCCGTTCCCCGTATAGCCGTCATTGGCGCCGCGAATCGCATCGTGCAGCATCACTTCACTCCAGAATTTCGGCTGTGAAGGCGGAGCTTTCTCCGCAGGCTCGACTTCAGCGGCGGTCGCCTCAGTTGATTTTCCCTCCTCTGCGGCGGGCTCATCGGGCTTTTCCGACTTCCCGCACGAAGTAACGAGCGAGGTGAAGAGGAGAAGGAAAAGATAATGACGAATCTGCATTCCCGATTCTTATCTCATGTTGTCTCGCAATCAAGAACGAGCTTTCGAGCTCCGATTTTTCAAAAAGGGCAAAAAAAGAAGCGATCCGACTGATACTTCGACAAGAAACCCCCGAAACTTGCAGAAATAACGATCAGTCGGACCGCCTTATAGTTGTCGTCTCCCCAGACGACTTGTGAGATTAATTCGATCCCATCATGATGCAAACGAATTTAAGGATTAGATTGCCTGAATTTTGAAAGATTGAGCAAATTTCTCCTGTATCTGTCTCAGCCGGAGTAGCTTCCCTTTCCCTTTCATCCCATGAACGAATTTACGCCCGAAACACCTGACGCCCCTCCGACCTACACGGCTGCGAGGGACGAACGAAGAAGTGCGCGTCAATATGCCGGAACCCGTCGGCAGGCGCTGCGCGCTTTGGCCCTGTCAGGGTTGGCGGCCGGGGTCGGAGTCGCCGCGCTGAATCAAAAAGGAATCGTTTCGCTCGCCAATTCGACGAGATCACTTCGCTTCGGAATTGAGGACTGGCTTAAAGGGGAGGAAGCAACCCGCGTCCTGCCCAACACCGAAGCATACACGGCTTTCCTCAACTCCCTGAACTTGAGATACATCACCGCCGAGGAAATCATCCGCCCCCACCGCAACGTTCGGAGCGGGGTCGAGAACCACCTTCCGCCGGAGCACATGTGGAAGCGCCTTGCCCCGACCTTAAAAATCGCGGATCAAGTTCGACACGAACTCGGCTCGCCGCTTGTCTGTATCAATTCAGCCTACCGGAGCCCCGAATACAACGCGGTTTGCTCCGGAGCCGCGAGTCGGTCCTACCACATGAAGAATTGTGCTCTGGATCTCATTTTTGCCTCCGGTCCAGAGAAAGCCGCTGAAGCGGCCATGAAATTGAGAGAATCCGGCGCCTTCCGTGGCGGAATCGGGACTTACGCCGGCTTTATTCATATCGACACGCGCGGCCACAACGCGACCTGGGGCGCTTAGGTGTGAAATGCCTTTGAGCAAAAGGCATCTACCTTCCCGGACATCGAACACCCGGTAGATGCGTCTCGCCGATCCGCACGGATACCGTGACCTCCCCCTTGCCTCATGCGGGAGAGCGACCATATTCGCCCACCTATGGAGAACACTGATTTATCCTCACCCGGCGTTGTTTTTGACCTCGACGGAGTCATCATCGATTCACACGACCAGCACGAAGCGAGCTGGTTTAAACTCGCAGAGGAACTTGGCAAACCACTCACAAAAGCGCAGTTCAAAGAGTCTTTCGGCATGAGAAACGAAACCTGTATTCCCCATGTCTTTCAATGGACCGCGGAAGACGATCACGAGGGAATCCGTGCGATTGGTGATCGAAAAGAGGAACTTTATCGTGAGCTGCTCGCCACGAGCGGTATCGCCCCGTTGCGAGGTGTCGTCGCGTTGCTCGAAAATCTCGCGAAGAACGGCATCCCCATCTCACTGGGCTCGTCCACCTCGAGAAAAAACATCGAGGTGTGCTTCAGCTCAACCGGAGTGGATCGTTTTTTCGGGGACAAATTCACCGGGGCCGAGGATGTCAGCCGGGGAAAACCCCACCCCGATGTGTTTTTGAAAGCGGCCTCTAAAATCGAGCGCAGCCCGGAGCAATGCGTCGTGATTGAAGACGCCCATGTCGGAGTCGAGGCCGGAATCGCCGCCGGGATGAAAGTCATTGCGGTGACGACAACGCATCCTGCGGAAAGTTTCGCGGAAAGCGGCGCGGCCCTGATCGTGAATTCCCTCGAAGAAGTCTCAGCAGAGACGATTAGAAACCTCCTCACGAACGATTAAATCGCTCAATCGCCGCTGCCACCGCCGGATTCGAGCTTCCGTAACTGACGATAAAGATCGAAAGCCCTGCCTCACGAACGTTTGAAAGGGCCCTTTCGAGCGCCTCGATAATCCACTCGATCCGGTTTCCAAAGGCACCTCCACCGAGCAGAGTGAGGTAAACCCCGGGATTCCCGGTTCGGATTGAATTCAACAACGCGGCGTGAAGCGTCGCTTCATAAGAGGCATCGAGAACGACGCGAGCAAGCGGCTCCCAGAGAGAATCGGGCAGCTCGGAGTAGGCGACGGGGACCGCGGAGCAGAATGCCTGCGTCACGAGATGCCCCGCCTCTTGAATGGTTACTTCGGTGTCCTCCTGCACCCCGATACGAAGTTTTCCGCATAACGACTCGCGCGCTTCCGGAGAAAGCGATTCGATTCGCTCACTAATCGTCGCCAATCCCTCCCGAGTCGGAAGCAGGTAGCCGTTCCGCATTGCCCAGAGCTGGTCGTCATCGTTTCCCAGCGCAACGCCGAGATCACGACTGCAATCGACCTGTCGTTCCGCAGTCTGTCCGACCTGTCCGTCAATCTCGAAAAAGTAATTCCGGAAAACAGTCCCGGCCCCGCAGGCGATCGCACAGGCCGGCCCCTGCGTGTGATCGTGCGCGTAACCCGTCACCCCATGTTCCGGCGTGACCGATGGCCCGACCATCTCAAGGAGGTTGAACTGCGAAGCGACCTGAAAAAAGGCCCCCGCATTCTCTGTATCCGTGTGAAAAGCCTGAACATCGCCGACTCGTTCCTCGAGCGTGGTCCGACCACCGCGATTCAGCTGCCCTTCGGTCGCCTCCCTGAGAGAATCCAGGTCGGGCGTATCCAACTTGCCGACCGCATAGGAGCAATTGTTCACCCGCGAGCGAAGTACGCCATCTTTGAGTTCGAGCTTTTCCCGAAGCTCATCGGGGTTTTCACGGTGAAGACCTTCCGAAAATCCCAGTAACTGCTCGAACCAGTTCACGAGTATTTAGGATCTTTCCCCGGCTCAGTCTCGAAAAGAAGTTCTTTCTTCTCAACCGTGTGCGGCACCACCACTTCGCGCTCAAAACGCTCAAAATTGGGATCTTCACGAAACATTTCCAGTTTATCCCGGCTCTCGAAGTCCGCCGAGATAAAGAAACCGAAATCGCTGCCGGGCTCAATATTGCGGCCCGACCGGAAATTGTGTGCCTCGTTGACGCGATGAAAACAACTCCGGCTCGTGCGGATCATCTCCTCGATCGTCTCTTCAGACTTCTTTTTCTCCAAACGATAGAGAGCAATGTAGTGAACCATGACTGGAGTATCTGATGGTGATTACGTTAAAAGCATCCGATTCTCGCGGCAGGCCAATCCACTTGCCCACTAGCTGCGCCATTCCAGCGCGCCTTTTTTCAAGGCGTAGAGATAGGCAATGAAAAGAATGCCTACAAAACCGAGCATCGAAGTGAGGAAAATCGTCGCTCCGCTTTCAATCTGCTCGCGGAACACGGTCGCCCAGGGATAGAGAAAGACGACTTCAATGTCGAAAAGCACGAACAGCATCGCCACGAGATAGAACTTAACGCTGAACCGGGCCTGCCCTTCACCAATTGGAAGCATCCCGCACTCGTATGCAGAGTCCTTGGTTTTATTAGAGAGGCCTCTTTTACCGAGAAGTGCGCTGGCAATTAGCGTTGCCCCGGCGAAACCCGAAGCGAAAACAATCTGGATGAGAACTGGGATGTAGTCAGAGAGCATGGCAAAAAAAATTCCGGTGGCGGGCTTGATACCCACTCACCGGAATTTAAAGACTTTAATCGTTCCGTCCAGATGAATTCGACCTAAATAGGGTCAATCACCCAAAACGGGATAAAAAGCTGCGGAACGTCGCAGAATTATTTGCCCGGAGCCGCGGCTGGTGGCGGACTGGCAGCATCTTTGAGGTTCTCGAGTCCACGGTATTCTTTACCGTTTTTCTCGACCAAACCGCGTGTAACGAGGTTCTGGAGTTTCTCGTAAGCACGGAGACGAAGCATTTCTTCTCCACCGCTTACTGCATTACGTGCTTTCAAATTTTCGTAAACAACCTCAAAAAGATCGTTAAACCCGAAGGTCCGCTTATCGGAAAGTACAACTACCAGTTCGTCTGTAACGTGATCTGGCACCCGGCGTGAGAATCGTGTTCTACGTGTGGTTGACATGGCGAGACTATACCACAATTAAGCCCTATTGCATATCGATTTCTCCGTCAATTTCGCAAATTTTATATTTTCTCACAAATGAGAGGCATCCTTATCATCAAACCCAAATTCTATAAGTGATTCGTATACAATGACTTTTAAGGAAGCCAAACTAACGTTTGGAGGATTGATTTGCGTGCAGCAGTTTATGTACCCAAGCATTTGGCTGAAGGGACGATTCGAAGTGCCGTTCTCGTCCAACCAGCGGTCAAACGCCAGCAGGGCGGCAATCCAATCAGGCAGGGAGTAGTCCGTTTCGTCAACCGCTTCGAACAAAAGTGCGAGGTCAGAACCGGGGCACTTTTTTAAAAACTTATCAAAACCGTCAAGCGTGACATCGTCATCGCTCAATGCCGTTTTGATGACCTTCCATTGGACGTCGGGGTGACTCATCTGATCGTATTTTACCGGAGCGCCGTCTATTCCTCCAGGGCTGCGGAAATGACGCGCACTACATCCTCAGCGAGCACTTTGTAGCCCGGGGCCGTGTAATGAACGTCCGCCTTTTTCTGAATCTCTGCCTGTCGTTCCTTCGCGAAAGAGTAGAGATCGTGGACCTCAACTCCGGCATCCTTCATCACCGCCGCAGCGATCTCATTGTACTTCACAGAGTCACCGACAACCCGCCCCCTTGCGCCCTCCGGCACCGGCGTGGTGTTCCGCCAGATCAAGGTGGCGCCCGTTTCTTTAAGTCGCTTCACCAGCTCCACGAGATTTTCCCGATACGCCCCCGGGGGAACCTGCTGATGATTCTCCGGCTTGGCGGGATCCTGCAAATTAGCACCGTCAGGCCCGAGGTATTTCAGGTCATGTAATCCCCAGTTAAAATGAATCACATCCCACTTCTTATCCGCTCCGCCCGTTTCGAGCCACTTGCTCAGTGCGGCGAGGCCAACCGTAGTCGGTCCGCAGTTGGTCCGCGGCCGGTGCACGTTCGCTTTTCCGGCCATCAACTCGCGCACAGGAACGGTGTAGCCTATCGAAATCGAATCCCCTATCAAGAGGACCCGGGGAAGTCCGGCTACGTCTTTCACTTCGGCCATCGCCGGATTGACCCGTTTTACCGGCTTCTTCTTGCTTTTCTGCTGGGCGGAGCCGATTCCGATTCCCAGAGTGATCACGAAAATGGTGACGGCAAATTTTCGAAAAGTGATTGGATGATACATGAGAGCGTGTTACTCGAAGATAAGACGATTGAAAAGTCTCTAACCTTACCTTCCCAACCAAATTATGTCACTAACTCCTGAAAGTAAAATAGGGCAGTCTCTCGCGAAATCCAAAGTTCTCGCGGTCCTGGTTATTGATGACGTGGAAGCCGCAGTCCCCCTCGCCGAATCCCTGCTCGCCGGTGGCGTCAATGCGATGGAGCTCACCCTCCGCACCCCCGTCGCTCTCGATGCCGCACGGAAGATTCGCGAGTCGGTTCCTGACATGACCGTTGGTATTGGTACGGTTCTCCAGCCCGCTCAAGTCGACGCCGCAGTCGAGACCGGTGCGCACTTCGCCGTCTCGCCCGGGGTAAACCCTGAAGTGATTCGTCATGCCGCCTCCCGAGCCCTTCCCTTCGGCCCCGGCGTCATGACTCCCACCGACATCGACGTTGCGGTGCGCGAAGGTTGCCGGCTCCTGAAATTTTTCCCGTCGGAATCCTCCGGGGGACTCGCTCACCTCAAAAACATCTCGGCACCCTATTTGCACCTTGGATTGAAGTTCATTCCTCTCGGGGGCATCACCGTAGCGAATCTCGCCACCTATCTGGAGAGCGACCTCATCGCTGCGGTCGGCGGAAGCTGGCTCGCTCCCCGCGACCTCATCGCCGCGAAGGACTGGAAGCGTATCGAGTCCAATGCGCGTGAAGCCATGACTGTCGCCAACTAGCCTCACCGCGTTGAAAGTTTTCCGGGACAACGCACAAAATTGATTAAAGTGGTTCCGACTATGAAATTCCTCATCACCCGTTGGTTCGCGCTCTCGATTCTCTTTACGCCTCTGTCAGGGCTCACAGAGGAAGCGCCCGTCACGCCGGATAAGTGGTTCGAGCTGAGAGACCGACTCTTTTCCGAAGGAGAGGAAAAAGACAGCCTCGAGGGGATCGCGATTCCCCAACTGACTTCCCCGTCCCTCGCACAAAGCTGGGGCACCCCGGCCATCCACGTGTTAAAAGACGGCTCCTACTCGCTGCGCTACCACAACCCCGATCCGGATTCCCCTTTCGAAACCCTGATCATTCTCGGTTTCGCCACTCCTGTGGCGGCGCTGGCGTCAGTCCCCGATCAGTCCTTCGATGAAGAGGTAAACGGAGAACTTGCCTCCGTCGAGCGCCCTCAAAGCTGGAAGTCTGTGAAGGTATCGATAGCCGGAGACACTGGCGGGAAACGTAAACTTCAGTTCTTTCGCGAGTATGCCGGGGGAGGCGCTGACGGCCCGAGAGATTCGACGGATACCTTTACCCTCACTGCGAACGGCAAAACCGGCCACTACATCGTAATCGTCGACACGATTACCGACGCCACAAAAAAACGCCTCAAGACGCTCGCAGTGGAATAGCCCCCGGCCGCTTCAGCGCTTTGCCGCGCCCGGCTCAACGTAAGCTAACAAATACGCGACGATGGGCTTCGCGATGGCACGGAATTTTGCCTCACGATCTCCGGTGAGAATGGCCGCCTCAACTTTCGGATTATCGATAAATTCCACCTCGAGAAAACAACGGGGCACTTTCCCAAGGGCCTTCTGGCGGGCCAGCTGAAAGAAAAAATTAGACCCGAGTCCGCCATGAAGATGGCCGTCCGTTATCACCCCGCGGCTTTTCGCTTCCGGTATAAATTGTCGAATCCCCGCATTGCACGCCGCCGCGAGCCCTTTTCCAAAGGCGTAGTCCAGATCATAATGGCGATTGCGCTTCCGATCCGAAATCAGAGCAAGACTCCCCGTCGCCTTTCCTCCGGCCCCTGCATTGAAATGAATACTGACGATGCAGGCCGTATTGGGATAATTACATGCCGCGGCCCGATCGATGAAATTCACATTCACATCGCGGTCACGGGTGAGGCCGACGGAAACGGGCGGCCCGCTGCGCGCCGATTCGCGCAAAAGCTCATCCCTGAGAATGCGGCTGAATTCGAGGGTGAGGTCCTTCTCCTTGAGACCACCCCGGGTAACGGCGTTGTTCGACGAGCTGTTGGAACGGTCCTTTAAACTACCGACCATCGCGCTGCCACCATGCCCCGGATCAATCATGATGATCGGGAACGACGGGGACTGCCCCGATAAAGCGCCCGGGTTCAAACAAATTAGAGCACACGTAATCTGCAGAAATCTAAATATCATCACCCCCAAGCGTAACCTTGTTTAATTAAGATTCCCGTAATAAATTTATCGCTAAGACTCCACAAATCTCATTCGTATAGTAACCTGAAGCGCCGCTTCCATCGAATTCCCCTGCCCTATGAAATCACGCAATCCCTTCATTCCCTTTGTTTTGCTACTCGCCGTTATTCCGGTGACGTCGGCTTTTGCTCAGAGATCGGACCTGTCCGTTCGCGAGGCGCTGGGAATCGTTTCGAGCCGGTTTGGACCTCAGTCTGTCCAGTGGGTCGCTGAAGTTTATGCCACTCACGGTATTCCGCAGCCATCCGCCTGGCAGATCCTCGCCTATGACGAACGCGCGCCCCGACTTCTCTACGGTTTTGCGGCTGACAGCAATGGAAACGCACGGGATCTCGGACCCGACGAGATCCGCTACCCGAAAGATGTTCCTGTCGGATACTTCAGCCCGAATCAAGTCAGGTTGGACAGTGTTGCCGCCTTCACCGTCGCAGAAGGCGAAGCAAGAAAAGCGAGAATGGCATTCGACAGCTGTGATTACCTTCTCAGATCACGTGAATTTTCACAGGACCCGATGTGGCGTCTCCAGCTTCTCGATGCCGCTGGAAGAGTCGTCGGAAAAATCTACATTTCCGCCACAAGCGGTCAGGTATTGAGAACCGTCTGGGTCTATCACGACACCAACGCAAGAAGTGATGGACGCCCCCTCATCATTGACTCGACATCACCATCTCAGGCACCAATGACGACGGCAACGCCACCGACCCAGTCAATGCCTCCACAGAGCGGCATCGCAGACTTCCCCCCGAATCCCGAGCCGATCCCAGGTCAGGCCGGCATCGTCGGAGCGCCCCCTTATCAAACGCCGGGCCAGCCACAAATGGTTCCGGGTGAAACCCGCACTTACACTCCTGTCGATCCCTCCGGTCGCCCTCTCACCGAAGCCCCGGCCGTAGCAGCGACCCGCCCTCCTGTGATGGATGATGACATTCCCGAGCCACCTGCACTCACTCAGCCGCCATCCGGCAACGTCCCCTCCGCCTCCGGAATGAGAGAGGCGCCGGCAGTTGCTCCAAAACCTGATCCCGAAAAACCACCGATCAATGTTCCGTCAGGAAGCAGTGGCTCATCCGAGCGAATCCCGCCTCCTCCGGTCCCGCGCTAACGGGAAAATCAGAGATCGTCAGGACCGATCGCGTCACGGAGACCCGCCAGGTGGGAGAGCGCTTCGACGCTCCAAACGAGCGGGTAGATTTTCTCAAAATACCACAGTTTCGCAAAGTAGAACCCGATCGGACTCGAATCGAACCGGGTTCCCACTCTGGTTTCCGAAACAAGCCACGCGGCGCCGCGTTCGAGCGCGGCAGCCAGTTCTGCGGAGGGCTCGCACTCTGACAGAATCGCCAGCGCTGTGATCGCGAGCGAGGTCTCTTCAATCGTCGAAGGCGTCTCGTCCTGCAGGCTGCCCCAGCCGCCATCCGAATTCTGGTTCTCACGCAGCCACGTCACGCCACCGGCGGCAAACGCAGTCTCGCCGATTTCAATGAGCGCCCGCGTCACCATCGCGGTTCCGTAGGTTGGATTTCCCTCGTCGGCATCACGATGCTGATTCCCGAACCAAAGCGGCATCCACGACCCGTCGCCGTGCTGAACGCGGGCTAAATAGCGAAGCCCCTTTTGAATCCCTTCGTCGATTCGACCTTGAAGAGCTTCCGGCATCCGCCCACGCCATCGGTGCCATGCGCGGAGAGTATGAGCCGTTAAATCCGGCGACGATCGATCAAATGGCAAAGCGCCCCAGCCTTTACAGAAAGTGGGAATCCCTCCGTCCTCATTTTGCAGATTCAAAAGCCATTCATTGCCTGATTCAGCTGCCTTTAAAATTTCATCCGCCCGATCGCCACCCTCCATCAAATCGAGGGCAATGAGCGCACCGGGTGTATCATCGGCATCGGGGACACCGCCGGTGAGATCGGTCCAGGCCCAACCTCCCGGAGGGGTATTTGTAAAAGGATGCACCTCCCGGTATTGCTGCCCCAGGAGCCAATCCAGGACAGCGCCCTCGGTATCGAACCCCGCCACACCTGTCGACACGCCGTGACCCAACTGGGTTGAGTCACCGGGGATACCCTCTTGAGTTTCCTCGACTGAGCCGGATTTCAATGATTTCACTGCGAGGGTCGTCGCCCAGGTTGCAAGATTGGTATCGATGGGCCAACTCCCGTCCTCCCTCACCGTAGCGAGCAGAAATTCGACGCCTTTTTTCACCACGGGATGATCCTTCTCTCCTGCAGAAACAAGGGCCATCGATACGAAACTCGTCAAAGGAGCCGCTTCGAGAAAGCCTCCTGAAGCGGGCTGAATTTCCTGAAGCAAAGCGGAAAGGCGGGGCCAAAGATGATGCTCACGAGTCCGGAACCGGGTACCGCCTGCGCCCTGTTTCCATCGGGCGTGGCCAATCGCTATGAGAGCGGGCAACGCATAACTGACGACAGGAAGACGCATCACCGCGAACCATTTCCGGGGAAAAGCGGCGAGCTGAAACGGCATCGGCATAACCCATTTCCACCCGTGCTCACCCAGCGTTCCGCAGATCGCACAGAGCATCAGAATAGGGACCGAAAAAGTCCTGTCCTGCCCGTAACGAGCCTTTACCGTTTCCGTGATCAGCGCAGGGGAAAGCGCCCCCACGTAGTCGCTAATCCAGTGGGAAGCGCGAGCCACCGTTTCCGATTTTTCGTCCGCTCCCCCGAACCGGGAAACCGCCGACCAACACAGAAGTGTGGTGGAAATGTTAGAGAAACTTTTCGTGGTATCGCCCCAGCCGCCGTCCTCATTTTGATTCTCGATCAGCCAGGCCACCGCCATCCTCACTTCCCTCTCGTAGAGGGACTCATCGACACTCCCGAGTGCAACGAGAGCCGTCGCAGTCGACAGCGCCGAGGTGGAAAGCTCCCCCTCCCAATGCCCCTGCGAATTGCGCTCGGAAAGGAGCGAAGCCCGTGCGTTTAGCAGCGTGGTTTGAAGTGAGTCAAGAGCCATCAGAGAGCGAGGTGCCCGAGGGCTAGAAGCCCGTAATAGGTGTATTCAATATCGAGATCGTCGTCCTCCCAATTGCCGTGAAAGCCACCCGCGGCGGTCCAGAGCGAGTCGACAAAATCCAGTATCCGTTCCTTCTTTTCACCAAATGAAATCTGGAGCCCGTCGAGAGCATGCAAGGCCACCGCTGTCGAAAGCAAATCGGGAAGCGGAGCCATCGGGAAAGGCAGGAAACCACCCGTGGGATGAAGCGAGTTCAAAATCCACTCCGGCGTTTCATTCGGAATCGCGAGCCGGAGATTGCGGGAAAGAGTCACCGCCGCAGCGGTAGCGGGAATGTTAGGGACCGGCAATTCGACGTCATTTGCCCAGGCACCGGTTCCCGACTGCAGAGAGTCAAGACAGCCTGCGATCGCTTCCTCGCGGGGAACCGGAAGTCGATGATCCGAATAGGCGCCGTATGCGAGGAAGCAGGCGTATGCGGAACCCGTCTCATTGTCCGGCGACTGATTGTAACCGCCGTCAGGGGTTCGGTAGGTTTCGATACGATCAAAAAGAGCGGCAAGCTCCACCCTGGAAAAAGGCTCATTCAAAGCACTCGCGGACCGGGCGAGACAACAGAGATGCACGAAATCCAGTTCATCGAGACCCCCCAATTGACGGCTTAAAAAGGCTTTCAAGCCCTCCTGGGGAAGGTCTTTCTGAAGCGCCGTGAGAGCGTCAATCGCGAAGCTCGTGTAGTATAAATCGGGATCCCCGTCACGATCACAGAACCCACCGTCAGAATGAGCCTGACTGAACACAAAATCAGCAATGAGATCGCTCGCTTCCTCTCCCAGCACCGTGGGCGCAAGCCGTGCCACCTGGAGCATTTCAAGACGCAAAGACATGTCGCAAAAGATAAAAACGGAGATTCAAGTGTATCGCTCGACCAAGCCGATTATTCTCCAACCTTGATTTCGTTGGCGATATCGTTCGTCCAGACATCCATAAATCCGGCGATCACCATCTCGGTGATTAATCTGTGTTTTCGCTCATCAGCAACCGATCCTTTCAGCGTGACGACTCCCTCTTTGTATTCGATTTCCGGATCGCTCACGAGAGTGAAGTAATCGAACAGGACAGCATCGCTGATTCGGTTTCCCCACCCTACCGCGTGCCGGCGCGGGTCTTTCCTCAGTCCGCTTTTAATCTCCAGCTTGGCAAAATACTCCTCGAGCTCACCGACGATCTGTTTAACCTGCCCCCCGCTCTTGAGAGCGCCATCGACCACCAGCGCTTCCCCATCTCTGTAAATATGAAAGTATGGATAGCCTTCTTTATACTCCACCGGCTCTTCTTTTTCCTCCGCTTCAGGTTTCTTCTCAGGCGATTCAGGACTTTTCACAGCAGCCTGCGCTTTTTCATCGGCAGCTGGAAGCGCGGCCTCCTGAGCCTTGCGAGTCGGTTCTTCGCAACCTCCGAGCACCAGTATCAGTGCCATTGTGAAGGTCGTTTGTAAGACGGTGGAAATACGGAACGTCATAATTGTTTTCGAGAAGAGTTTGCGCTGCACTGGTATCCCAGTCCAATATTCTCTGACCCCACTTTACGTTATACCATGAAAGACTCCTATGACTTTGTCGTGATCGGCGGCGGCAGCGCCGGCTATGCAGCAGCACGAACCGCCCACGATCTGGGAATGTCCACAGCCGTGATTGACGGAGCGGACGAACTGGGCGGGCTCTGCATCCTGCGCGGTTGCATGCCTTCGAAAACATTAATCGAATCAGCAAACCGCTACCGCTCGATGCGCCGGGCCGAAGAATTCGGTCTCAGGGCGGGAAAGACAGAAGTAAAACCGGAAGAGATCATTGCTCGAAAGACAGAGCTCATTAATGAGTTCGCCGAGTACCGACAGGAACAACTCGCAGATGGACGTTTTGACCTCATTCGCGGAACCGCATCGTTCTCCGGGAAAAATGAACTTCAAATCACTCTGAAAGACGGTGAAGGCTCTCATTCGGTCGCTTTCAAGTCAGCGCTCATTGCAACGGGATCACGATTCGCCAAAATCCCCATCGAAGGCCTTGAGGAAACCGGATACTGGAGAAGCGACGAGATTCTCAACGCCACCGAATTGCCGGACAGCATCATCGTTCTCGGAGGCGGTGCCATTGCTCTCGAAATGGCCTGCTACCTCGAAGGACTCGGAAAGGAAGTCATCGTGATCCAGCGAAGCGATCAGGTTTTGTCAGGATCAGACCGGGACATCACGGACGCCTTGGAGACGGCCCTCACCGAACGCGAAAATTTCACCCTCTACACCGGCACCTCGCTCACGCGGGTCTATCAGGATCAGAAAAGCGGCAAAAAGTCAGTCGTCTTCGATCACGGCGGAGAGGAAAAAACGGTGAGTGCGGATCAGATACTTGAGGCGCTCGGACGCCGACCGAATACGGACGGGCTCGCCCTCGATAACGCGTCGATCTCCCTTCGCGACGGAGGCGACCAGATCGAGACAAACGACGAACAGGCAACGAGCAATCCCGCCGTTTTCGCTGCGGGTGATGTTTCGGGGCCACACGAGATCGTTCACATCGCGATCGAACAGGGGGAAATTGCCGCACACAATGCAGCGGTGGATCTGGGCGTCACCAAAGAGCCGAAACGCAAGATCAGCTACCGCTTGAAACTGCTCGGCATCTTCACCGATCCCGAAATCGCGACGGTGGGACTTTCGGAAAACGAAGCGAAGGCAGAAGGGATTCCTTTTGCGGCAGCGTCCTACCCTTTCGACGATCACGGAAAATCGATGGTTAAGGGGGAAACGCACGGTTTCGTCAAGATGATCGCCAACACCGAAACCGGCGAAATCATCGGGGCCGCAGTGATCGGACCCGACGCGGTTGACCTCATTCACGAGGTCGTTGTCGCGATGCATTTTCGCGCGACAGCAGCGGATTTTGTCAAAATCCCGCATTACCACCCAACTTTAAGCGAAATATGGGAATATCCTGCAGAAGATCTTTTATTTTCTGAATGATTATTGTATATTTTCGCGAGAGTTGGGATTTCGCCCGACTCCTTCGATCGAAAATTCTAAACTTTTTCAGCCGTGCTAAAGCAAATCATCAATCAGGACGACGATTCAGAATCAAACGGAGACGCAAAATCCGGAGGTAATCCTTCCGGTGGCGACTCCGGTGCTGTTTCCGCTCCGAAAAAATCTTCCAGCCCGGCTCTAACAGCAGGTGCCAGCAAGAATATTCTCTCAAGCGACGTGGAAATCCGCGGAAAACTCCGCTTCTCAAACGATCTCATCATTGATGGCCGGATCGAAGGTGAAGTGAATTCCGAAGGTGATCTCACTGTGGGCGAGAATGCTCAAATCGTGGGCGACATCAAGACGCGTTCAGTGGTTGTTTTCGGTAAGGTCGACGGCAACATCACCGTGACCGACCGCTGCGAGCTCAAGCAGAATGCACTTCTCCACGGCGACGTTGTCGCGGGGAAACTGGCGATCGAGGAAGGTGCCACTTTCATTGGTCTTTCCACTGTCGGCACTCCCAAGTCCGGCGGAAACAAACCCTATCAGGACAAAGACAACGGCGGCGACGACCAGAAACAGGGATAACCCCCACTTCTGATCTGTCCGGAGATACACCGGGCATCAATTTTGAAGCGCGCCGCATCACGTTGGCGCGCTTTGCTTTGAATCCACTCTTATCTGAAATTTGTGTTCCGGAGACTAAACAGATCAAAACGCCTCAGCCTGACTTGTCCACACTGCGGAGCAGGTCAGGAGGAGCCCTCTCTGGTCATTTCTTCATTTTGCCGTTCCTGCGGTGAACATTTCCGTGTGCGCAAAGGTGTCGCGATTCCCAGCCCGGGATTGAAAGTTTCAGGCGTTGTTACGGAACGAAACGCCGGTCAGTCTCTCGCCAGCGAAACGGCAGGAGAGGCTGGAGTGGTTGAGGAATTCGATCAGAATTCAGAATCGTGGCTCGTCACTTCTGATGAAAAGAAGCGGGGTGCCCGCGCCCTCCCCAAACCGGAAAAAATCGAGGAGGACGAAGAATCCGGCATCTCGGCCGGAGCATTCTTCGGATTGGTAGACGAGGACGACGAAGCGGCGACCACTCCCGTCGTAAAGAAGGAAAAGAAGGCTCTCGCCGAAGGCTCCATGGAGGCTTTGATGGATTCCCAAAGCCATTCGCTGAATCAATCGAAAGGGAAGATGCCTCCGAACTTCATCCCTCCTGAGGAACGCAGAAAGCGAAGAGACGAACCCGTTTCCGATCACAAGGTCCGTTGCTTCCGCTGCTACCACACTCAATTTGTTTCAAAATTCGCCAAGTCCACCCAGTGCGAACGCTGCAGCGCCTACATCGCCCTGGCGAACTACGACATTAAAGCCGTCAAATGTCACACTCTCCGGACGAGGGGAGACATCACCATTGGGCGTCGTGGCGGGCTGATCAACAACTCTGAAATTGCCTGCCACAACCTGACCGTCAGTGGAGTTATCGACGCCAGCGTTGATTGTACCGGCGACGCCGTGTTCCGCCACAACGGAACCGTAAGAGGTCAGCTCTTCTGCCGCAGGCTCGTCATCGAGAAAGGCTTCGACGTCACTTTTCCTGACGGAGTCAAAACAGAGAGTGCCGACATTATGGGCAATCTCATCGGAGACATCACCGCGTCCGGAAAGATCAGAATCGGAAAAACAGGCAGGATCGACGGATCCGCTTCCGCCCATGATATCGAAATCAAAGAAGGCGGAACCATCACCGGGAAATCGACAGTCGATCCTGACATCACCACTTTACTGCCGCTCAAGAAAGGCTTCAACCCCTCCATCATTGGATAACATTTTGATACGACCATGACCACCACTGCAACCTCAACAGATCTTCGCGCTGACATTCTCGCTCTTAAAAAAGAGCGGAACGCCGTGATTCTCGTGCACAACTATCAAATCAAAGAGATTCAGGAGATCGGCGACTACGTGGGCGATTCGCTCGGGCTCGCATTCCGCGCTCAGGAAACCGACGCGGATGTGATCGTCTTTTGCGGCGTCCACTTCATGGCGGAAACAGCGAAAATCATCAACCCGGAGAAAACGGTCGTCCTTCCCGATGCCGACGCGGGATGTTCACTCGAAGACTCCTGCCCCGCTGAAGACCTCGCTGCTTTCCTCGAAGAAAATAAGGAGAAGAATTATTACGTGATTACCTACATCAACTCATCGGCCGCGGTGAAGGCTCTTTCCGATGTGATCTGCACGAGCGGCAATGCCGTCCGGATTGTCGAGGCAGCCCCGAAAGATCGTCCGATTCTTTTTGTTCCCGATCAGAATCTCGGTGCGTGGGTCTCCCAGCAAACCGGACGGGAGATGGAATACTGGAACGGCAGTTGCTACGTGCACGTCGAGTTCACCCGCGACAGCATTCAACGAATCAAGGACGAACATCCTGATGCAGTCGTCGTCGCTCACCCCGAATGCACTACAGCCGTTCGCCTTCTCGCCGATGAAGTTTGCTCCACCGAGAAGATGGTTGATTTCTGCAAGGAAACACCCGCAAAGAATATCATCGTCGTTACCGAAGCGGGAATGCTCCACCGCCTCCAGCGTGAAGCCCCTGACAAAAATCTAATTCCCGGGCCGACTGACAACTGCGCCTGCGCCGAGTGCCGCTACATGAAAATGAACACACTCGAAAAACTTTACCTCTGTCTCCGCGACCTCTCTCCTGAAGTTACCCTCACCGAAACTGAACGCGAAAACGCAAAAGCTCCGATCATGAAGATGCTGGAGCTGAGTAAGTAGACCGCAGGGCATCAGACTGAAGACAGAAAACTTTACCCTCCCCTTTCATGAATCATTATACCTGGGACTCCGAATTCGTAGCATTGTTTGAACGTTGCCTGACTCGCTATCGAGGTGGCGACGCAAACTTCGCCGACTACTATTCTGAAGCCGATCTTACTTTCCTGAAATCAATCGGTTACAAGCCCCGCGAGTTTTTTGACTTCATCGAAGACTTTGGAGATGACGGCGAACCCGCGCTTTCCACCGCGGTGATGATTGCCAGCGTGAGGCGTGACTATCTGCGCTGGGAAATGGGAGGCGAACTCAGCGAGCACGACATCAAACCGGAGGAACTTCCCGCTAAAAGCGAGGAACTCGGCGGATTTGTCTGGCTCCCGCGGATTCTCATGAAAGCTCGCGGAAAACTTAGAGGCGAACTCGATCCGAATATCATGTTCTGCTGCGGCGGAGATCGCAAATTCCTCAGAACCAACAACATTGCCCCGGCTGACTTTCTCCGGGCCGTCTGGAGTGCCGGCGACGACGATGACAAGATGGTTCATTTCGTTGAGACACATGCTTCCAAATGAGGCCGCGTCGGGCGACCTTCTTTCTAGCCGCTTTTGCGGCCGTTTTGTCGAGCGCTCAAATCGAAGCGCCCGGTCAGGACAGTCTTGCCGACCTTCCCTCGTTTCGGCAGGGTTGCGTCGCCCTTGAAGACGGACGATTCGAAACAGCCACAGCACTTTTTGAGGAAACCTGGGCAACTCTCGAAGCGGGAGAAGGCGGCGACGCTGAAAAGGATTTCGTTGCCTCCCGTATTCTTCGAAGCCTCATTGAAAACGATTCATTCGCGGAAGCACTCCTCTGGCTGCGAACCCACCCGCTCGTAGCGCCCTCCGCTGAAACAAGTTTACTCGCCGCTCAGATTTTCCAGGCAGAAGAGCTTTTCTTCGAAGCGGCGGAAAGCTACAAAAGGCTCATCGCAAAACACGTCACCCTGGATCCTGACCTTGCGCTAAACTACGCGATCTGCCTGGCACGAAGCGACGACCCGAAAGGCGCTTTAAATGTCATTGCGATGCTGCCGCCGCCCGACTCAACCGAGGCCACGATTCGCAGGGCTCAGATTTCGGCCGGGGCCGGGGAATTCGAATCAGCCCTTCAACTTCTCGATGAAGCAGCGGCAGATGATTCGATCTCCTCTGAATTGCGTCTCGAATTGATCCAGACCCGCATCTACTCGCTCGAACATCTCGGCAGGAACGAAGAAGCCGTCACTGTCTTGAGCGATCTGATTCAGTCCGCCGCAACCAGTGAAGAGGCACTGATTGCCTATCTCATTCTGGAACAGTCTATTAAGGGGAAACCCGCCTCAGGATTGAAAGAGCGAATGCTCGAGTGGAGCGGAGACCGGGAGCATCCCGCGGCATCGGCCTCAGCCCTCTTTAATCTGCTGTGGTTCAGCCCTCCCGGTGATTTGATTCCGGAACTTCGCAATCTGGAAAAAACCGCTCAGGAAAAATCCATCCTCGCAGAGATTCAGCTGCGAATCTTACTCGCCGGCGCGGAGGAACCTCTCGAAGGCGGAGCCATGAAATCGATTTACCACGACGCGGATCTTGCGGCACGGTTTGATTTCCTCAAAACGTCTTCGCTGTTCCAGACTGAAGAATTCGAAAAAGCCGCCGAAAAATTTCTCTCAGCAGCCAACCGCCTCAGTGGTCAGTCGCGCTCAACCTCCCTCTACAACGGAGCGATCTCGATGTTGCGGGGAGGTAACTTCGAGCGATTCACAAAAATTCAGAAACAACTTGAGGAGATCGACCCGACCAGCCCTCTCAACGCTGAACTCGAATTTCTTCAGGGACTCAATTTAGCCGCGACCGGCGATCCCGCCGCAGTCAAGATTCTCAGCAATTTTTGCGGGAACAATCCCAATCATGCGCGATTTGTTGAAGCCCAACTCGCCCTCGCTGAAATCCAACTGAATCAGGCCCCGGCAAGACCAAAAGCAGCCAGAGACATATTTGAACAACTCCAGTCGCGCCCTCTGACACTCAAACAACAGGAACGCCTCGACTACCTCTCGGTCTGGGCATCGCTCATGGCAAATGAGTCGACCTCCCTTCTCGAACTCGCCGATAGTTTTCTCACTGACTGGCCGAACTCCGCTTACTTCCCCGAAGTGTGCATGCTAGCCGCCAGTCACTACTACGAGCTGAAACGCCGGGAGCCCGCCAAAGAACGTTTCACAAAGATTGCGACGGATTTCCCCGATTCTGAATACGCTCAAGCAGCCCGCTTTTTCTCAGCGAAATCGACACCGGGCTCCGAAAGCACGATCGAGGAATGGAATCGTATCATCAAAGAAGGAGGAGAACTCTCCCCCTACGCGAGCCATGAGCTGGGGCTCCTCTACCTTTCACTCAATCAATTCGAAGACGCAAAAGCCACCTTCAAAGAAATTATCGCGAACAAAGACACGCCCGAATCACTACTCCATGCCGTGCAGGCGGACCTCGGTTTCGCGTGGTATTCTGAAGCGCTCACCAACGACAAAGACAGCGAGCAACTGAAAGAAGCCGCCGATGTATTCACCGTCCTGTCCTCAGACGCAGGAGTTCCCGCACTCTGGCGTTACAGTGCAGCCGTGCGGCGCGGAAAATGTCTCGAAGCACTGGGGTCTGAAGATCTTGCTCTGGAAATCTATCGCTCCATCGTTGACGAAACCGGCGGGACCGACTCACTGCTCCTTCCGGAACTGACCATTCAGGAACTGGACTGGGTTTTCCGTGCCGGCTTTTCGGCAATCACTTTGTTGAAGGAAAGAGAAGACTGGGCCGCGGCAATTCGCGTCGCAGATTCACTCGCGGACCGTGACGGCAACCGCTCCTTCGAAGCAGCCCGGCTTGCAAGATCCCTGCGCCTGAAGCACTGGGTCTGGGAATAGTGGAGTCACTCTTTTGAGGCGAACGCCTGCGCGCAACCGAGGAGGTCCACAGGATCATCAATGCAAAACTCGGGAGACTCGCCTTCGAGCGCCTCCCTGCCATTCGCCCCCCAGCAAACAGCGAGGGCACTGACATGGTTCTTTCTCGCCGCTTCCATGTCACGAGTCTCATCGCCGACATAAATAACTTCGGTAGGAGATAGCGATTTTTTCCGCAAGACATTCGCAATCCGGGTCGACTTACCGAAAAGACTCACTCCCGCTTCTATAAAACTGAAACACTCGAGCATTTCAGTTTTCTCGAGAAATGCCCGAATATTCCCTACCGAGTTCGAGCTGAGAATCCCCAACCGGAACCCTTCCTGATGCAAATTGAGAATCGCTTCACGGGCGCCATCTATGGGCTCAACCTGTTCCATTCTCGAATGAAGAATTTTCCGGATTTGAGCGCCCATTTTAATCGCCATGACCCGGGAGATGTGAAGCTCGTCGAGAATCTCCTGTGTCGTCAGTTTCCGCAATTGCTGAACTCTCGCGACGGAAATTTCCGCCAACCCATAAGCGGGCGCGACCTCGTTGAAGATTTCAACCCCGAAAGCAAAGGTATTCGCCAGAGTTCCGTCGAAATCAAAAATCAAAAAAGGCTTGGAACTGACTACCATGCAAAGCACACTTTCCTTACTGCTGCCGAATTTTCAAGCCTATTCGGCAAGAACGTGATCCGGCTATGAGATTTCGTTGAATCAAGGCAACGACATCGCATCTTACCCAAATTTTTCAGAATCATGCCCAGCATCCTCCGCCCCTCAGGTCTCCTCGCGATTGCCTTCAGCATTGCCACCCTTTCCCACGCCTTCGCAGAAGACAAAGTCTTTCCGGATGCTGATGCCAAACAGGTTCCCGTGGATCTTTTTAAAGTGCCTGAGGGACTTGAAGTTACCCTGTGGGCTCAATCGCCGCATCTCTACAACCCGACCAACATGGACATCGATATTGATGGCCGGATCTGGGTCGCAGAAGGGGTTCGCTATCGCCGCAACTTCGCTCGCCGCCCCGAAGGAGACCGGATCGTCGTAATCGAAGACACCGATGGTGACGGAAAAGCAGACAGCAGCCACACCTTTGTTCAGGAACCGCTTCTTGTTGCGCCACTCGGAGTTGCGGTCATCGATAACAAGATCGTTGTTTCCCAGCCACCCCACCTTCTCGTTTACACAGACGTCGATCGGGATCTCAAATTCGACCCGGAAAAAGACAAGAGAGAGATTCTTCTCACAGGATTTAACGGACAGAACCACGATCACTCACTTCACTCCGTCACCGTAGGCCCCGATGGGAAATGGTATTTCAACTCCGGCAACGTAGGTGGAAAGTTCACCGACAAGTCAGGGAAGACGTTTACGATCTTCGGCTCCTATCTCCCCAAGGCAATCGGACCGTTCGAGTATCCTCATGATGGTGGCGCTCTTGCCGGCAGTAAAAGCGACGACGGCCACGTCTATGTCGGCGGATTCACCGTTCGGATGAATCCGGACGGCACCAACGCTGAAGTAATCGGACACAACTACCGGAACGCCTACGAGCAATCGATCAACTCCTTCGGTGACGTCTTTCAAAATGACAACGATGACCCTCCCGCCTGCCGGGTCAGCTGGGTCATGGAATATGCGAATTTCGGATTTTGCTCAAACGACGGGAAGAGAGCCTGGCGTGTCGACAAGCGCCCCGGACAAACCATCCCCATGGCAGAGTGGAGACAGGACGATCCCGGGAGCACACCCGCCGGTGACATCTACGGAGGAGGCTCCCCCACCGGAAACGTCTACTACGAAAACGGGGCCCTCGGCGACGAGTGGATCGGAACTTTCCTCGCTTGTGAAGCGGGAAGAAACGTCGTTTTCGGCTATCAACCCGAGCTCGATGGAGCGGGCTTCAAACTGGATCGCATGGACTTCATGACGAGCAACCCCACCGGCGAGTTTGCCGGATCAGATTTCCTCGGGGGATCTGACAGCGTCACGTCTGAAACAAAAACACTCTTCCGCCCCTCTGATGTAGCAGTCGGACCCGACGGAGCACTTTACGTCACCGACTGGTTTGACAGTCGTGTCGGAGGACACCAGGACCTCGATGAAACCTGTTCAGGAGCAATCTACCGGATCGCCCCGAAAGGGTTCAAATCGGAAGTTCCCGCTATCGATACTGAGACGCTTGAAGGACAAATCGAAGCGCTGAAATCCCCTGCCGTCAATGTTCGCGCAATCGGATTCGAGAAACTCAAAGCGCGCGGTCGCGGAGCACTCGACCCGGTCACCGCCCTTCTCGAAGACGAAAATCCCTACATCCGGGCACGGGCAATCCACCTGCTTTACCATCTCGGTGTGAGCGGCCCGCGATCCGCCGGATATCCGGGCGACCAGAAAACGCCGCAAATGAAAATCGCCGCCTACCGGGCAATGCGCCGGGCGGAGCTTGACACAAGCGGCAGCGCGATGCGCCTCGCCAAAGATGAAAGCCCTGCGGTGCGCCGTGAAGTCGCCCTCTCCATGCGGGATGAGTCACTTGATACTTCCAAAGATATTCTCGTCGCAATCGCAGCCGGTTACGACGGAAAAGACCGCAGCTACCTCGAGGCATTCGGAACCGGAGCGACAGGCAAGGAAGCCGAGATCTACGCTGCTGTGAAAAAGGGACTCAATGCCGGTGACGACGCCCGCCTCTGGAGCGATGCCTTTGCCGGAATTGCGTGGAGACTTCATCCCATGGAAGCGATCGAAGATTTCCTCATCCGCGCGAAATCCGACTCGGTATCGAAAGAGCAACGGAAACAGGCCATGGACGCGATCGCCTTCATTCAGACAAAGTCAGCGAGCGAAGCAATGCTTACTCTTGCCCAGCTCGATACCCCGCTGAAAGCTGATGCCACCTGGTGGCTCATGAACCGGATGAACAACGAATGGAAGGAATTCGATCTCAGCACCAAACTTAAGGACCGGGGCATTTACGATCCGGCAAAGGTCGTCATTCAGGAAATCATCACACCGGAGCCCGAGGCAACACAGGCAGAGGCTCTTTCCCTCGACGCGATTCTGGCTCTCAAAGGCGATCCTGAAAAAGGTAAGATCACATCGACCCGCT
>JARGPH010000069.1 GCA_029213065.1 Verrucomicrobiales bacterium
GGTTGTCGGCATAGCCGACAAAACGATAGCGCCCCGGCTCAGGCGGCTGGAGATTGCCGCGGTACCATGTCATCCATCCGGAGCGCGCGACCGTGCCGGGGTCGAGCCCTGCTTTTTCTCCGAAGTCGTTGTAAGCGCCTGCGATGCAGGTGAGGGGCGGAGCGGATTCGGTACGGAGCCCTTGCAGGGAGGAGTGGTCGAGAAAGCCGGATCTCGCGAGTGGAAGAAATCGTTGACCGATCAGATCCTGTTTTGCGTTTGCAGGGGGGAGTTCAGAATGAGTGAATGCGTAGAGATGGCTGGTGAGTTCGGTGTTGCCCGGGGCGTTGCCATCGAGCTGAGAAAGCTCAGGCATCTTGCTCACCTTTTTTTTGAGGAGTTCAATTTCTCCATCTTCCCCGAAAGTGGCGGCTTCTCCTTCAACCATGAACTGCTGGCTGACATTGTCTTTCTGTCCAATGGAGACCAGGCCATCGAGCACGAGAACGCGCGAGCCCTCCTTCCCTGCCGTGACAACAAAGCTGGTGCCCAGGTCGGTAATCTCCCGTTCTTCGGTTTCCACGATAAATCCAATTCCCTGCGGGGGGACGCTGAGTTTCAGGTCACCGCCATGAAGGAAGACGCGCCCGGAACTGTGCAGCGTCATCGAAAGTGGAGCGGAAGCTACGGCATGAACGCCGGTGTCTGCGAAGACGAGTTCGACTAGGCCTTCGGTGACGGTGAGGCGATCATTTTTCTGGAGGAAATCTCCGGTTACGAGCCTTTGGCCGGCGGTCGACTGAGCTTGACCTTCGGTGCGGTAAACGGTTGCCACGCCGGTGGGAGCGGGGGGCTGGATCCAGGTGATCAGGCCGACGGCAATGGCGGCGGCAATGCCTCCGAATGCCCAGAGGCTTCGCTCACGTAATTTGATTTTTGAAGAAGCGACAGCACCGGGCTGTTCGTCCATCTCTGCCGCTGCCTCTTGAAGATAGGCATCTGTCTTCAGCGAGAGCCGAAAGTGATCGCGTGCTGCCTTCGCCTCGTCCCGGGAGAGATAGCTGGCCAGCTCATCGCTTTCGGCCTTCGAGATATTCCCGAGCACATATTTCTGCGTGAGTTCTTCCAGGCGCGGAGTGTTCATGATCGGGCAGGTGTGGTTTTGAGTTCGGTTTCGACGCAGCGCACCAGCTTGCTTCGCAATCGTTGCAGAAGTTTGTAGAGACTGTTAGGAGAGCGGGTGGACTGTTCCGCCAGTTCCTTTACCGCACCGGGTTTCCCGTAGGGGGCAAGGATGAGCTGGCGGCGTTCGTCGGAGAATTTGTCGAGGCAGGTGATCAGAGCACCGTATTCCCTGGAGCTTTCACCGGAACGGTTTCCCTCTTCTTGTTCAGCCTCTTCTTCGTTCAGAATGCGCTCCAGAAGTTCATCGTCGAAAACATGACGATCCCTGAACAGTTTGCGGCGATGGCGGAAGCTGATGTTGCGAACGATGACTTTGGCCCAGGGAAGAAATTCATCTTCGTGGTGCAACTGGTCCTGCTTTTCCCAGATCACGATACTGGCTTCCTGCATGACATCGTCGATGGGATCGACGGAGGGCAGAATCAGTCGGGAATAAGCGCGAAGTTCCCGGTTGTGGCGGGCAAAAAGCTGCAGCAGTTGACTGCCTTTTTCCTGAGGACTGTGTTCCATCATGAGTATATCGCCCTTCGCTTCTGATTCTGCCATATGATTGATGAAAAAGAAAAATCGAAGAAAAACGGCAGAATCGTCGGGTACTGGCGATATGACTCTGAACAACCATCAGTCACTTACTTACGATTCTCACATGAAAGCAATACTCGCTCGTTTCATCGCTCCGGCCAAAAGTGCCACTCATCTTGTAATCATCGCTGTCATAGCGATGGGGCTTAGCACAGCTTCCGCCGAGGAATTCCAGGCCTTGTTCACCGGCAAAGACCTGAGTGGCTGGAATGGCAAAGACGGCTTCTGGCGGGTCGAAAACGGCACGATAGTCGGTGAAACGACGGAGGATAATCCAACCGAAGCCAACACCTTTCTCATCTGGCAGGGCGGCGAAGTCGAGGACTTTGAATTTTCCTGCCAGGTTAAATTCGCCGGCAACAATTCGGGAGTGCAATACCGCAGCGAGGCCGTGGGCGACGTCAGCGATTTTGCACTGCGCGGCTATCAGGCGGACCTGCATCCAAAACAGGACTATTTCGGCATGCTTTATGGAGAAAAATTCGGCAAACGCGGCATCATCGCCACGCGTGGGCAAAAGGTGAACGCCAAGGGCGACAAAAAGGCTGTCGAAGTGCTCGGCGAGGTGGGCGATGGAGCCGAGCTGAAAGGTGAAGAATGGAACACGCTGCGCATTGTCGCAGTAGGCAACCGGATCATTCATTTGGTCAATGATGTCGTGACGGTCGATATCACCGAGAACCACCCGGATGCGATTGCACGGGGTCGTCTTGGTTTGCAACTCCATCAGGGCGCCCCGATGAAAGTCGAGTTTAAGGACGTCAACTATCGAAAACTGTCCGGAGCAGAGGCACAGAAAACCCTGAAGACCGCCTCAGAGCTCCATGGTAACGCGGTAGCTTCGACCCTCGGCGCGACTGCAGCGGATCGCATTCGTTTACCCGAAGGCTTCGATATCGAGCTGCTCTACTCGGTTCCCCGTGATGACCAGGGCTCCTGGGTTGCGATGTGTCAGGATGATAAAGGTCGCTTCATCGTGAGCGATCAATACGGTGGCCTCTACCGTTTCCCGATCCCCAAAGCAGGTGAAACTATCGATCCCGCTTCCATTGAGCAAATCACCTACTCGCCCGAAGGGACGCCGGCCAGTAAGGGCATGGAGGCTGTTGAAGCCAAACCCCTCAGCGATGAGCTAGCCAAACTTCCCAAGATCGGCCATGCCCAGGGACTCTGCTACGCCTTCGACAGTCTCTACGTGGTCGTGAACTCGCGCAACAGTTCAACCGGCTCCGGTGTTTTTCGCCTGCTCGATACTAATGGTGACGACCAGTTCGACACTATCAAAACCATTAAGGCACTCGCCGCGACAGGCGGTGAACACGGACCTCATGCCATTCTCCCTGCGCCTGATGGCAAGCATCTCTACGTCGTCATGGGAAACCAGACGGCACTGCCTGAAGACTACACGCACTCACGCGTTCCTGAGGTGTGGGCGGAAGATCAGCTGTTTCCTTCCCTTCAGCATTTCATGGCCGGAGTCGAAGCCCCTCGAGGCCACATCGCCCAGATCGACCCCGAAGGTAAAACCTGGGACATCATGGCGACCGGCTTCCGCAACCAGTACGACGCTGCGGTTAATCGTGAGGGTGAGCTGTTCACCTACGACGCCGACATGGAGTGGGACCTCAACACTCCCTGGTATCGTCCGACTCGCGTGAATCACGTCATCGACGGCGCTGACTATGGCTGGCGTACCGGGTCCGGTAAATTCATGGACTACTCCACTGATACCTTTGGTGCTGCAGTCGACATCGGTCCCGGCTCTCCCACCGGTGTGAGCTTTG
>JARGPH010000070.1 GCA_029213065.1 Verrucomicrobiales bacterium
GGGCCGGTGAAGAAGCCGGAAGACTGCCCGAGGTCTTTCGCCGAATCGGTGGAGCCCAGAAAAAGACCTCCCGTATTCTCAAGAAGCTGAAATCGGGAATGATCTATCCCGCCGTGATCATCTGCCTTGGAATCGGTGTCGTCATCACGATGAGCTTCACGCTCGTTCCCGCGATGACCAAGCTCTACACCTCCCTGGAATCAGAGCTTCCCGCCGCGACGAAAGCGATGATGACGTTTTCCGATATCCTGCTGAAACAGCCCTGGCTTGCGGCCATTCCTGTTATCGGGATGTTTCTCTTTTTCAAGAACTGGGGGAAAATTTCCGCCATCCCGGCCGTTCAAACGCTCTTCCTGAAAGTGCCTGTCGTGAACGGATTGGTTCGGAAGTCAGCAGCCGCAGTGGCGTTTCGAACTCTGGCACTACTGATCGAAGCCAATGTGCGTCTCGCTACCGCCCTGGAAATCACCGCAGAAACCTCTTGGCATCACCATTACAAAACCTTTTTCGAAAAGGTGAAGCTGCACATTCTCTCCGGGACCACGCTTCCCGATGCTTTTCTGATTGAGTCTCACTGGCTCGGCGAGGACGGTCGAATGATCTGCGGACTGATGGAAACCGCCGCTGAGACAGGATCCGGTACGGAACTTCTCAACGAAATCGCCGAAGACTATGAAGATGAGCTCGATACCGCAGCGAACCAGATCGATAAATTGATCGAGCCCGTTACGATCGTGATTCTCGGGTCCATGGTCGGACTCCTCATCTACGCGATCTACGCTCCCGTCTTCTCGCTGGGAGATGCGCTTCTCAAGAAGAAGTAAAAGCAGCCTTCCGACTCCATAAAAACCATAATATTCGTTCGCACAAAACAATTATTAATTTGGTTGTAATTATGGTTTTTCTTGATTATATTACTTTTGAGGGACAATGCCTAAGGCGAACGTTTCTCGAAATCAGACAACAACAACCGAAATACCAAGAATACATCATATGAAAATTAATACGAAACAGTCTCTGAAGGCTGGATTCAGCCTGGTTGAGATGCTCGTCGTGATCGCCGTCATCGGTATCATTGCAGCTATCGCCGTTCCTAATATCGGCCGTATCAACGACTCGGCCAAGGACGCAACCTATCGCCGCAACGCACAAAGTCTCGCATCCATTTTTGCATCCGCACAAGCTGCCGGAGTCGATTTCTCTTCTGTCAGCACGAAAGAAGCAGATATCATCAAGGCCATGATTAAGGGAGCTTCTGTGAACGACGCAGACAGCCCTTTCAACGGAACCTACTTTGGAGTTCCCGGTCTTGATGCCACAGATGCTGTGAGCGAGACCGACGGTGCTGCCAAGTACCTCAATTACGACACTGCCAGCAAGCAACTCCTCTATACGGGAGGTCAATAAGCCAATCCGAAGTGTTTCAGGCCTGACGATCTTGCACTCTTTGAGAACATTCGCCTGGCCGGCGCTCGAAACCCGGGCGCCGGTCACCTTCCAAAACAGAAGTGGTTCAGACATAATGATCCTTTCGCAGAACCTCAGAAAACGAGCCTTCACCATGGTGGAGATGCTGATCGTTATCGCTGTTATCGGAATCATGTCTGCCCTTGTCATCGCAGCGTTTTCGAACGCAGCGCAGGACGCCCGACGGGTCATTGCGCGTCAGCAACAGGCTGCCGTACAAAACGCGGTCAACGCCTGGGTGAACAGCAAATCACAACAAAGCGGCCTCGCGGAAGCGCGCCGCCTTTACAATCTCGCCGGCTCCAGCAAGGGACGCGTCCAACTCGTCGGAGCCTATCTCGACGACGCCAGCCTTGCTCACTTCCTCAATCCGTCGAATACGACCAATGCCGGAGAAGTGAAAAGTGCTGCTCTCAAGAAAACCGGCCAATATCTTTACCTGGGGACTTGGTCCGCCGCTTCCTACCCCAAAGTCGAACTCAAATAGTGTCTCAGTTTCTTTAGACTATGAATCCCGTATCCCGCTCCTCTCGCGCCTTTTCTCTTGTCGAGGTGCTTGCCGCCGTCGGCATCATTGGAATCATCGCCTTTCTTGCGGTCCCCAACATCGTGGCGATCAAGCGGGATTCTGAAAGGAATCTGGCGATCTCCCGTGCGGAAGCCATCAACATGTCCATCGTTTCCTACATCCAGGCCAACGGACGTGACAATGTTTCCGCCGCCTGGGCTTCGGCCGACAATCAGGGCCGCTATGCGAATCTGATCCCCTATCTCTCTTTCGCTCCTGCAACGATCGCCGAGTACACCCCCAATGGATACTCCATTACGCTGCCGGTAAATTTGAATGCTCTGACAAAGTCTGTCCTCGCGGACACTTCCAGCGGTTCTCCGCAAACCGTAGCCTATTAATTTTTTCATGAAGTCGCGTTCCCCTTCATCCAGCGCTTTCTCCATGGTGGAGATGATGATTACCATCGCCGTAATCGGAATTCTCGCCGCCATTGCCGTTCCTACCATCGGAAACGTGGTCGAAGGCTCCAAGCGTGGCGTCGCTGAAAATGTAGTGACCGGTCTGAACAAGGCCACGCGGGAATTCAGTCATTCCCAGTGGGATCTGCGATCGACACCGGTCCTCACTTCCGGCGGTGATGAAATGCTCATGCTTCGCACGCTGCAATGGCGTGACCCCGACCTCTCCGGAGAGCTCAATCCCAAGGGGCCGTTCATGAGGACGGATTGGAATCCGGACACATCAACGAGCAACCAGGACTACCGCGCCATGTGGAGCGGCTCGACCTGGCAGCTGATCGAACCGGGAACCGACGGAGCCGGGCTCAAGATCGATTTTGATGGTTCCGATCTGGGAACCCCTTACACACACGACGGGGCCTTCAAACCAGTCGGCTCGCGGTAACGATCTCCTTTCTTTTTCCCGTCACACCTACATGATTCCCGCTGAAGCCATCACTGCACCCAATACGGTCGACCGAGTCGTCGGAATGGGTACATCCGCCCCTGCTCCCGATACCGGGGGAGGCATCGGCTTTGGGAGTGGTCTGGACGGATTCATGTCGCTCGAAGGGACAGCCGTTCAGTTCGGCCTTCTTCCGGTAACCCTTCCCAGGGAGACCTGTTCGGTCGAAGCGGAAAACATCCTTCGCAGACTGGGACGGTTCCCGAAAACCGACAATCCCTGGATGCCGGTTTCCACGATCGGCCCCTTCATTATTTTCGCACATCACGCACCCAAGTCCGGGGAAATGTGGGGAGTCCCATCCTGTTTCTCGATTCGTGTCGCCATTTCTCAGGAGCAGTATGAAAAGCTGAAGAAAGATCTCGTGATGCGACTTTCCACCTCTCCGCTGCCACCGGAGAATCCGCTGGAACTGCTGCCCAAGCCTCAACTTGCAGCGAACGATCTGGAGAGTGCTTTCCGCTGGCTTCTCGAGCACTACCCCTACGACAGCCAGGAAAAGGACCGGCTCTCCATGCTCTATGCAGAGGCCGTGGACAAATCCGGAAGCGTCGATCGTGA
>JARGPH010000017.1:0-4621 GCA_029213065.1 Verrucomicrobiales bacterium
GATTTGCGGGATGATGTCTTAACTCCTGCGCGGGCAACGCGGGATGGGTGAGTGAGGTAGAGGTGGCAGCCGGATCGAGTTGCCTTCAGTTTCCCCGGCGATATCAAAGAGTAGAAAGAAGGCTCGATGGATTCAGACGAAGGGAATTCTTGCGCCCTATCGGTATGCCGTAGTTCTTTATGGGCACTCGAGAGGGTGAAATTGGCATCGAGACGATGATCTGAGCGATAAACTTAGGGGAGGAGGTTCCTTTTTTTGCCACAAGCCCCCTTGCTCTTCATCAAAGACAAATTATCAGGCGCCGGATTTCGATTTGCCAATAGTTAGCCTGTCCCTGCTTTGGTGTGTCTGTCCCTGTTTTGGTGATAAACCTGTCCCTGTTGGAGAAGGGAAGGCATGTGCGGCCGGGAGGGAGCTTGGCCAATAGTTAACCTGTCCCTGCTGGAGGGGAGGGAGGGCCGTGGGTGCTTGGAATAGAAGTGCTCAGGGCAGGATCACCTGGCTCACAGGACACTGGGAGGTAGTGAGAAATGCGAGGTCTTCGGTCGCTTTCGCCTGAAACCGTTTGGAATTGACGCCGGATTGCTCTGTTTAGCGCCGGGACGACCGTTTTCGCTGAAATGGGAACTTGAAAACAAAGATCGATACGGTCACGTATTGATATTGAGTCTCAATAGTAATGAGGGCTCATTTCTTTGACAATCAGATGAATCCGACTAAAAAAAAGGGGACCGAGGTCCGCCGTTCCCGTAAGAACAAGAACAAGGTGCTGAAGCTGGTTCGCCGGATTCACATGTATACTGGTTTGATTCTGCTTCCCTGGGTCATTCTCTTCGGGTTCAGCGGAATGTTGTTCAATCACCCGGATCTTTCCGGATCGGTCGAAGTGATTGCGAGTCATTCGGCTTCTGAGGTGGACGCCCTGCAAACCTTCGATGAACCGAATCCCGATGTCCTTGCGGACGAGATTGTCTCAAAAATAAATGAGGTGGAAGGGCTGGCTTTTAAGCGGGCTTCCCAAGGTGATGCGGTGATTGAAGGCGCATTGGTCTACCAGGGGAGTGCTGAGGACGGAAAGACTGTTGTGACCTTGAGCCCCAATTACGGTAGTGCCGTGATTCGTCAGTCCCCGTCACCGGAACGCGGAGCAAAGCCCGTTTTTCCGGGTGCTCTTGAAGGCGGGCTGGCCGGATTCGATTCCGACGGTGTTGCCGAGGTGGCTGATCGGCTCTTCGAGGCTGCTGGTGTTGAGATTCAGGGGGATGTGGAGCCCGTCGAGCGCGGCGCTGCTTCGGTGAGATTTCGTATTGTCAGCGAAGACGGGAAGAGTCGTTGGAATGTTTCCCACAACCTTGTCACGGGCGAGCTTTCGGTGAGGGAGATTACGGCTCCGCTCGGCGCTGATCTATACGGCCTGCTCACCCGGCTCCACAAGACCCATCACTACCCGGATCGTTTCAGCACCCGTTGGCTCTGGACTGCCTTCGGCGATGCCACCGGGATTACGATGGTTTTCTGGGGGATATCCGGGCTCATCATGTGGTGGCAGATCAAGCCGACCCGCGTTCTCGGCGTGGTCGGGCTCAGTGTTGCCGCAGTCGTAGCCTTTGTGATTTTTGCTGGAACGCTTTCCCACAATAACTGGGTGCCACGCCAGTCCAAAGGGGGACCTCCAGCGAAACGGTCCAGCGAACCGGCGCAGAAAGGTGCGAAAGGCAGGCCCGGCCCCTCAAATGAATTTCAACAAGGTGAACGTCCAAAAGGGACAGGTCCCAAAGGAAAGGGACAGGCCCCGAGCAAAGCGGGGTGAGCAAGAACTGATTTTTCAAAAACACTCTAACAACCGTTAAATATTGTAACAAATGAAACCAAGATACCAATCATTGAGGCAGGAACGCCTCAATCATATCAATCGCTCCGTTAAAGGGGGCGCTGCCCTGGTGGGCGCATTGTGCGCTGCCGGCGGAGCCAGTGCTCAGGAGGCAGAAGCGGAAGCGGCGGAGGCTGCTGAAGCGGGAACTTTGCCAGCGCAAATCGTTGAGGCGGCTCCCGAGCCGGCACCGCGTCCAGCACCAAAACCCAAACCGGCGCCCCGTCCGGCTCCGGCTCCGGTTGTCGTCGAAGCACCTGAGCCTGTGATTCAGAGTGACACGTTGCTTCGCTCTGACAGGCTTTCCTCGCCGAAGTTCACTCAGCCGCTTCGTGATACGCCTCAGTCAGTGCAGGTGATCTCAAGCGAGTTGATGCAACAGCAGGGCGCAACCTCACTTCGAGACGCGCTTCGCAATGTTTCCGGAATCACGATGCAGGCCGGCGAAGGAGGTGCCCCTCCGGGAGACAATCTCAGCATTCGCGGCTTCTCGGCCCGTTCTGATTTCTATGTCGATGGAATCCGTGATCTCGGTGCCTACAGCCGTGATCCCTTCAACCTTGAACAAGTGGAGGTGGTTAAAGGACCGGCCTCGGCTTCTTCCGGTCGTGGTTCCACCGGTGGATCAATCAATCTTGTCAGCAAAATGGCAAAGCTGGATGATTTCGCCAACACGGACCTTTCTGTGGGCACTGACGATCTCTATCGCGGCACGATCGATATCAACCAACAGATCAAAGGGATCGAGGGCAGCGCTCTCCGTCTTAATGTGATGGGCCACGAAAATGGTGTTCCCGGTCGTGATGCTGCTCGAAACAGCCGCTGGGGTATCGCAGGCTCACTTGCCTTCGGTCTCGGTGAAAATGTGACTTCGGAGCCTTCTCCGAAAAGCAGCTACTTCGATAAGAACGGATACGGCGGCAAAGCGCCTGTGACCTCTTACATTCCAAACGACACCCGTCTCTACTTGAACTTTTTCCACATGGAGGAAGACAACCTGCCTGACTTTGGTGTCCCATGGATTTCTGACACGGCTACGGATCCCCGTCTCGTTCCCTATATCAATTCGTCCCATCCCGACGCCTTTGATAACTTCTACGGAAGTCGCACCCGTGATCTTGAGGAAATCTCTTCAACGATGTTCACGGTTCGTTTTGAGCACGATTTCTCCGATAGCTTTGGAGTGCGAAATCAAACCCGCTATGGTGTAACAGATCGTCTTTCGCTTCTGACATCACCACGATTTGATTCCACTGCATTTCCTGCAACGGTTCGTCGTTCCGATCGAAAAGATCGTGATGAAGTCACCTCGATTTTCGCGAATCAGACCGATTTCACGGCTGCTTTTGATACCGGTTCACTGCATCACGATGCCGTTGTCGGTTTTGAATTCATTCATGAGGAATACGACAGATATGGCAGGGACTCTGACCCGGGTGTTGTCACCGATTACTTCAATCCGACTCCGGGGGATGCGATTTCTTCCCGCTTTGTCCGCAACGGTGATGACACGCACGGTTCTGCCGATACGCTCGCTGCCTATGCATTCGACACTGTTGAGGTCAATGATTGGCTGGAGTTGACCGGTGGGATTCGCTATGAGCGTTTCGAAGCAGATACGATAGGGACAGGTTCGCCTTACCGTAGCCGGGTCGACGAGATGGTCAGTGGTCGTGCAGGTATTGTTGTGAAGCCAGCTGAGAACGGAAGCGTCTACTTCAGTTGGGGAACTTCATTCAACCCCTCCGGTGAGTTCCTGACATTGACTGAAGATGGTCGGAGTCCCGGTAACTTTGATGTGGAGCCGGAGAAAAACGAGACCTTCGAGTTGGGAACAAAATGGGACCTTCTTGAAAATCGTCTTAGCCTTACTGCTGCGATTTTCCAAACCGAAAAGACCAATGCCCGCGATATCGATCCAGCTGATCCGACGGTTTACACCCTGACAGGTGAACAACAAGTGCAGGGATTTGAGCTCGGTTTGTCCGGCGCAATCACTGACTGGTGGAGCATTTATGCCAGCTACACTCATCTTGATGGTGAAGTGACAAAGGACTTCGATCCGACCCTGGTTGGTTCACGCCTCAACAACACTCCTGAAGACACCTTCAGTCTCTGGAGTCAGGTTGAGCTTGAAAACGGACTCTTCTTCGGAGCTGGCCCCGTCTTCATCGGTGACCGCATCAACAGTGTTGGCAGCGAGCGGGTTGCTCCTGCCTACTGGACCTGGGACGCCTCTATCGGATACCACGTAAATGAAAACCTCACCCTGCAGGTGAACGGTCGTAATCTCGCAGATGAGAGATACATCGATCGCATGAGCGGTGGTCACTTCATTCCCGGCGAAGAGCGTTCTGTGATGTTCACGGCGTCGATGAAATTCTAAAACACGACCAGTATGCTAATTACCGTTCCCGATGTTCTGACTCCTGAGCAGGTTGCTGAAGCGCGTGCTCTCCTGGATTCCGCCGAGTGGGTTGATGGCAAGGTTACGGCCGGTCATCAGTCCGCAAAAGCAAAGGATAACCAGCAGATTCCGGAGGATCATCCCGTTGCGAGGCAAGTGGGTGATATGATTCTAAAGGCGCTTGGGCAGAACCCGCTGTTTCTCAGTGCTGCCCTCCCTCTTAAGATTTTTCCTCCGCTTTTCAACCGATACACCGGAGGTCAGGCATTCGGAACGCATGTTGATAACGCGATTCGACAGTTTCCCGGTTCGGGCAGTCGAATTCGCACGGACCTTTCGGCGAC